>NZ_JBEZGO010000012.1:0-265406 GCF_040650035.1 Actinoplanes sp. NPDC048796
GCCCGGTTGACCCCTATCGACTACGAGACCATCATGACCCCACCGGCCAGTCAGGCCGCGTGACTTGATCTGTCACCTGCCGGTGCAGCAGACCCCAACAAGCATGCTCGGAGCTGGCTCTCTTACTACGAGCTACGCCCGGCGCAGCGATGGGAGGACTCGCTCGGGTGCACTGACGGAGAGCCGAGCGATGCGGAAGACCAGCCAACGGTCCCCGGGGCTGTCCAGCAATACCTCTAGGAAGTCCGCGTCGTCGACTGGCAGAAGATCAATGTTAGTAGCGATTAGCCACCACCGATAGGGGCGGAGCAGACCGCGATCTAAGACGAGGCGCCGGAACGCCTCGGTCGCCGCTGCCGAGTTGACGGCATCGAGCCGCCGGATGGCCGCAAGCCTTCGCTCTGCCGTTCTCGCCGTGTCGGCGATAGCGGTCAGCACTCGCTGGCTATCTGCGTCGGGCAAGAGCGGTGCCGCCGCTATACGGACGACGTCCGGTGTCGGGTCGTCTTCGGCGAGAGATGCCAGGTATCGCCGCTGCGCCGGCGGTACGTGTTCCTTCTCGGTTGCCCGGTCCGTCCGGCGGTGAGCAGGACGCGCGGCGTCGATGAGGTAGAACTCATGCGCTTCGGGGACGTCCGAGCCGAGCGCGAGATCGGCGAGGATTTGCACAGCGTCTGCGCGAGCATCCGGAGGTAAGGTCTGGTCACTCGCGAGCGCAAACAGTGGACGAGAATCATCCCACTGGCGAAGCGCAATCGTCGCGGCACGTACTCGGAGATTCGGCTTGGACGCCGTGCCGACGAGATAGTCCACCACGTCCCTGTGTGCCCCAGGAGTTCTGTATTGCCCAGGCATGGGGGCGGTAAGAGCTGCGGCAGCTCGTACTCGTGCGACATCGGGCCATTTGGGGTCGTAGGCAACCGACCGAAGCCAGGCGAACGCTCGTGGGTCTCCCGATCGTGCCAGGGAAGTGGCGATCTGAACCGTGCTGTACGAGTCTGACGGCCGTCGCAGGATCCGATAGAGCGCTGCACGCGCCGCCTCGTCACCGGACACGGCCAACAGCATCCGCACGTCGATCTGCCGTCTGCTGGCCAGGCCCCAGCGGCTCATCACGGCCGACAGGCGGGGCAAAGCCGCCCGATCACCCGCCGAAAGCTGCTCAGCGAGAGCAACCGCTTCCACGGCAGGTTCGAGGTTTTCCTCCTCGAGCAACCAACCAAGGGCGGCGGTCTCACCGAGAGCCGCCAGCCGGCGCGCCGCGGCGAGCTGGATTTGCGGCTGGCCAGCGTTGCGGACCAGCCACCGCAGCGGTATGCGATCTCCTAGGTCGGCGGCGCGAGAAGCGGCACCAAACGCGACCGGGTAGGAAGCAAACCGGTGCACGACATCGTGCAACGCCCTTTCTGCCGTCAAATCCTGACGTTCAAAAAGGGCTACTGCAGCCGCATAGGCGGCACTGGGTGAATCGGAACCGGATGCGGACCGCAGCGGCTCGGGCTGGCCCGCATCCGCAAGGGCAGAGGCAGCCCGTACTCGATCGACAGGGTCAATGTCGACCGCCTCAACCATGGCCTGCAACGGCGCGAGGTCCCCGCCAAGGGCAAGCTGGCGCGCGGCAGCCAGGCGCTCGGACTCGGTGGCGCGCACATCAGTAAGACGCCGCGCAAGTGCCTGTCTGGCCAGGACCCCGAGCGGTCGGGACTCATCGGACGGTCCCTCATCGTCCAACGGAGTACGCATCAGCACATCCACCCTGCCGCCGTGCTCCATCAGGGCATCGGCGATCCAGGATCGCACCACGCCGTCACCCTGCTCAGCGACCTGTCGCAGCAGTGTGTCACCCAGTTCTGAGTCCAGGCTGGCCACCTGATCGGCGATCAACGCACGGGGCCAGATCGACAGGCTGGATTCCCGCGCGGTCTCCGCCAGGCGGTTCAGCACCTCGCTGTCGAGGCTCAGCTCAGCGAGCAGACGCAGCGCCTCGGGCGCCTGGTCCGTCTCACCGATGACGTGGGTTAGCAGCTCATCGAGGATCCGGGTCCGAGTCTCCGCCGGCAGGGATATGCCGTCCACCAGCAGGTCGCCAGCGGCCGCCGTGGCGCCGACCTCAAGTAGGCCCGTTGCCAAAGCGTCCGCGTCCAGACGGCGGGCGGCGACGAACGTGGCCAAGCTCCGGGTCGTGGGATCGCGTGCCAGCTCCATCCAGGCGCCGAGTTCGATATCCGCCGCGCCGGCACGGGCCGCGAAGTACTCTCCGAAGCTTTGATGGGCGAATTCCACCCGCTCGCCGCGAAGCACGCAGACGCCGGTGGCGAGCAGAAGCTGGCGGACGAGGCGCTCGCCGTCCGGTGTGACGGCCATCGGATCTAGAGGCCCATGCTCGCGAAGCCAGTCCGCGGCCACCCTGATCAGCCGTACCTCGGGATCGGCGACCCAAGCGGCCCCGCAGACGTTCAGGAGCTCGGTCGCGTGATTCCGAAGATCTGGCCACAACCATTCCGCGAACTTCTTACCACCGATACCCTTCTTGAGCAGGTCCGGATCGACCGCGTCACGAAACCTCTCCAGTGATTGTCTGCCGTCGAGCAGGTGGTCGACGAATCGGTCGTACAACTTCGACCGGCTGGTCGGCAGAGTGCCGCTGTCATCCGATTCGTGAACGAGGGCGGCAATGGTCGCCAGCAGCGGAACGCGTGCCACCGGCCCCAGGCGGGCGCCCGCCACCCTGGCGAGGAAACGACCGGCGATCTCGTCGGCGTGCCTCCGGTCGCCCGGATGACGCGCCGCGAACCACCGCCTGGCGAATTCGTCGAGCTGCCGGCGGTCGAAGGGACGCAGGTCGTACGTGCCAATGTCCGGCCCTCGCAGGGTGGCGAGCTCCGGCTCGGTCAGAGGACGACAGGAGATCAGGAAACGATGGCTGCTCGGGGCCGACATCAAGTCCCGTAGCTGCCACAGGGCCTCCGAACGCTCCTGCGCATCGACGATCTCATCGAGCCCGTCGACCAGGATCCGCCATCTTACGGCTTTGTCGAAGGTCTCCGGGCTGATCTCTATGGAGAAATCGCGTCGCACCGCATGGCTAAGGGCCTCGGGCAGCGAGCGCCTGAGCAGGTCAGTAGCCTGGATAATGATCGCGGCCGTAGGATGTGATCGCCTGGACAGAGCCTGACCTGCTAACTGACCTGCGACGGTGGCGAGAAAGGTCGACTTTCCCGCCCCGGCACCGCCGAGCAGTACCGCATGTCGATGGATACTGAGGATCTGCGCGGCTTGGATCGTCCGGGTCCGCTGTACGTCGCCTGGATCGCCGAACTGCGCCCTCGGCTGCACGTACAGTTCGTTGAGGGCGGGTACATGCTCCCCGAAGAACCGGTATCGATGGCGCGCCGCATCGGCACGCTGTGCTACCAGCAACGTAGCGATCGGACCTTTACGGGAGCCACGGCGCCACTTCGCGCCTGCGCGAAGAGCGATCAAGACGGCGAGGACGCCCGCGGTTCCCCCAACGATGGACGCGACTTTGTCGCCGACATCCAGAAAGGAGCCCACGTCCACCATCAACTCGGATAGTAGCGAGATCCTTACCGCAAGGCACTACGTGACGGCTCAATCTCGGTACCGACCAGAGCACCGGGGCGTCCGCTCACACCGACCAGCGCGGGGTGCGGTACTGGCCAAGCGCCGACGACAAGTGGCGCAACATCCCGGCTGGCCATCGACCGTATGTCAACGGCCCGTCCAGAGACGATGGAAACTACTAAGTCTCAATTGCCGAGCACACAGAAGCGGGATCCCGGCGGCAGCCACGCCTGGGACCCGCATCGACGTCTTCGCATCGAAGCCGCGAGGCGGCAGTGTCGTGCGCTCGACAAGAGCACAGACTGCGCTCCCCTATCGTGGCGAGAGTGAATATCCTCAGCCAGATCGTGCCCGGCCTGCGGGACGCGCGGACACCATTTTCGGTCGGGCTCATCTGGGCGATCACCGGCTGGCTGGCCGCTTCGCTCCTGCCATCCGCCGTGTGGGACAAAACGATCTTCGCTGACGCCTCCACGCAGATCGCCAAGCTTCCCACCGAGGTGATCATCTCGGTTGCGGTCTTTTTCGTGTACGTCGCCGGCATCCTGCTCAACGCTGCGCTGGGAGCGATCCGCGCGCTGGTCATGTTCGCCGCGGGCCTGGCCGGGGTGGTCATCGTCCTTGTGGTCATGCTCGCCGTCGCGCGGTTCTTCCTCGTCTACGTCTTCTGCGCCCTCATGATCGTGGCCCTCTGGGCGCTGCTCCGTTGGAAACGACTCGCCACGGGAACCTATTGGTCCTCCCTGGAAGACTGTCTTGGCACAGTGTTCAGGGTCATCGCGGGCAAGGCGGATCAGGCGTACGCTCACATGCGCCACGCGTACGAGGCCGACTCGCCTATCTTCGACGAGTTGGTCGACCAAGAGCTCGAGCTGTACTTCGACCGCAACCCCGAGTTTCTGCCGGACGCGGTCGCCAAGCTCAGCCGTAAAGCCTTGTATCAGACGGCCAACGCCGTCGGCGTGACCCTCGCCGACGTACACGCAATTGCCGACCCGCACCAACGGCAACGCTTCCAGGCCCTCAGGAACCTTGATGATCTTCATCTGTCACGCCGCAAGAGCGCTGACCACGCCGACGACGACTTGAGACAAGTCCTTCGTGAGCACCTGTCGAACAGCGCCGACGCCCGCCGCGCCTTCGCACGTTCCGCCCTCGACTACTCAGAGCTACGCGGAATTCTACGGCGCCGCCTCGAACGGGCCGAGCTGGTACTACGCAGCGAGAAACCCGACGTGTTCATGGACTACGACCGGGTTCGCGCCGAAGGGGAACTCCGAGCCGCGGTCGGCCTACCCGTAGCCGCCCTACTCGCCATCGCAGCCTACAAATGGCATCTCGTGTTTCACGCCGACAAGTCCATGACGCCGTTCTACTGGCTGTGCGGCGGCGCGATCCTCATCGGAGTTGTCTTGCACGGCACCGGCGAATCTCTGATCAAGAAGTCGAATCGAATGCTGTACATCAGCGTTCGCACCGAACTGATCACGATCAAGCAGGACGAAGGCTTCAACGAGGGAGTCTTTGTATTCTCCGAGCGCCCCGCCGGCCTCGCCCGGACATCGATCGCAAGGTTCGTCGTCCGGCAAGCCACCCGCGAAGCTACGGAGCGCCTTGCCAGCAGGGTACTACCCAAATATGCACACGCATACCGAACAACCGAAACCACGAACGCCGACAGCGAAAGCAAGGCCTCAGCACTGCCCACCACCGAAAGCGAACCCCAGTACGACCGGACATAAAGCGATGACTTTGAACATCACGGTGATCACGGCGTCGCGCATCTACCAATCCTCGGATTATCGTCTCTCCCGTGACCGCCAGCCCATCAGCAACTCGACCATGAAGTTAATCAAACTGCAATACCGCAGCTTCGATGGGTTCGTCTCCTACACCGGTATCGCTTCTGAAGAGCCAGGAAGCCCCACGACCACAGCTCATCTCGTCATGGCCTGGCTCGAAGGCTCGCCCAACCTCAACTTCTATGAAGTAGTCGAACGCCTGCGGTCCCGCGGGACTGCCTATCTCAAGGATTTAGAGCGTCGGCACGGAAAGCGGTATCGCTTGACCTTCATCGCGGCCGCGTTCGTTAAGGGCAAACCCACCGTAGCCGCAATCTCAAATTTCCAGCGCATCGACAGCAAGGCGCTCCCGAAAGATATGCCAGAAATGGTTACAAGCTGGGCGGCGCTCAGGTCCCCGAAAACCTCGATTATATTCTTCACCGGCAGCCCTTCAGCTGTATCAATGCCCAACCGTGCCACGCTGAAGCAGCTCTTGCGCGACCATGGCGGTGATGCGGCCAGAGTCCGGCTCGGCATCGCCGACGTCAACCGCGCGGCCGCCCGGTCCGCCGGCCCTGACGGTCCGATAAGCGAACCCTGCACCGTTATCTCTATGGACGCTAGCGGGAGAGGTTTCCAGAGTTACAACGACCAAGGCGTCGAGTCGCACCACATCATGAATGGGCACCGCATCGACTTGTCGTCGGCACTTGAGTCACTCGGACTCAGCGGCTCTCCCGTCATCGTCAATAGCAGTTTCGGCACTAACAAGCCCGCCGCACCGACGCCCTACGAGTGCACCCGCAAAATCGTCAATGTCCAGTCGGTTGAATATGAACTCATCGAAATCGAAGCTGGCAGACCAGGCGCCCGCGCGTTCGGGATCGATCAAAACGGCTCCGTGCTTTGCGCAACAGGCGACCCTGACGGACAACCGCCCTACCAGTACTGGACGTGGCACGAAGAGCAGGGCAAACGATACCTCGGCTATTCCTCACCCGACCCCTACGCCGCGATGAGCCCCGCCGGCGACATCGTGCTCCTGTCCGAACATCGCAACCAGCGAACCCCATTGTTGATCCGAGAAGCCGAAACCGTCCGCCTCGATGTCCCCCACAGTATGGGAGAAGTCGAGGTCGCTGCGGTCACCACAAACGGAACCACATGCGGCACAATCGCCATCAACCAGGACCACACCGATGGCACCCGATTCAGACCGGCTACCTGGAGCGCCTCCGGCGACATCTCGATCTTGATGGACCTTGCTGGCGCCGAGAGCGGCAGGACTGTTCACGCCAACTCGGATGGCTTGGCACTGGTCTGGGCCCGCACCGGGTTTTGGGGACGGGCCACACTCATCTGGAACCTCTCGTCCGGCGAGATCCAGCCGACAGACGACGCCGTCATCCCGCTGTTCATCACATCCACCGGCCACCTGGTCGGCGTCGGCCAAGAGGGAACGGAGCAGTTCCCTCTTCATTCAACCGACATGCGGACCTGGCGACGCGTCAGCACAAACCTCGGCTTTTCTCCTACGGCCGCCAACGATCGCCTAGAAATCACCGGCCGCGTCAAGGTCGACGGCTACTTCACTCCATTCCGAACCACAGCCCTCGGTTCGCCCCAACTCCTACCGGCGCTGGAGTTTCACCACCACTACATCCGGGCGATGAACGACGTAGGCATGATGGCGGGGATGGCCAACAACGACGACGACGTACATCTACTGCTCTGGCGCCCATTCTCCTGACACCAGAGCGCGACAGGCGCCGGCCTTGTTCTGGGCTAACAAACCCGCCACCGCTCGGATACTTGCGACAGACAAGAGTTGCTCAGGTGCGACTCCACCCAGCCGAGTCCTCGTTTGAGACGGCGGGCGCCAGGCCATGCCAAGACTGCAGCTATCCGCGGCCGAACTGCACGTTGACCCGTAACGCCTCCGTCCGCCTCACCTTCTCGAGAGCCTCCACAATGCGGAATGAGCGCCGATCCATAAAGCAAGTATGAACGAAATCAGCCGGGAGTATGATGTCTCATGACAGTTGGACTTCCATCCACATGACAAGGTAGAATCACCACATGAGCACGCGCCGTCGGCGCGGATGCGGAATTCATGTGGTCAACTCCCCCTCCGGACACGTTAACCCCCACCAGATTCATTCCTTTCGGGGATGGATGTGGTGGGGGTTTTCTGCATCCTTCCTCTGAGCGGGGATCCGCGGAGCGGCCGCTTGCGATGATCCGGTCTCGCCGTTGTGCGCCGCGATGCGGAGCTGACCTGCCGCGCAGATGATCACGGCGTCGGCTGCGCGGAGATGAGCAACGAGTTCCGTGGCACCTGTCGAGGGCGTCAGCACGCCGACGGCGACAAGTTGGTGCAAGGATTCGGTCAGGATGCGCTGCTCGGGCCAGTAGATCGCTCGCAGCCGTTCCCCCTGGCGGCGAGCGCTGCTGTGACCGTGGCGGCAGCGATATCCCGCCCGGCCATGCACCCAATGCGCCTCCAACCGCCGACCACACATCCCGCAAACCAGCAACCCCGTCAGCCGATAACGACGGACACGGTTATCGCCGGCACGCTGACCGCACTGACCTGCTGGGCGGCCAGAAAGTCGGCGTCGTTGATCAGCGCCGGATGGGTCAGCCGGGCGGAGATGATCCAGTCCGAGCGCCGATTCCAGTCTCGGGTGATGCCAAGGCTCGAGCGCTTGTCGCCAGGCACGCTCTCGTGATGGTTCGTACGCTACCGGTTCCATACCTGCCGTCCGGTGTACCGCGGATTGCCTAGGATCGCAGCGACCGTCCGCAACGTCCACACCGTGCCCACCCGGTGGGGATTACGGATCGGATCGTGAGCCGCCGGTGAGGGGATCCGACGCTCGTTCAACTCGCGGGCGATCCCCGCGGTGCTGACTCCGGCCAGCCGCCGCGCGAAGATCCACCGCACATGGGCCGCGGCCGGCGGATCAACGTCGAGGCGATGCATTCTTCTCCCCCACGCCGCATGCGTCTTGTTCGGATGCGGCCCGGCGTCAATCAGCCGATACCCGTACGGCGGCCGCCACCAAGATGCCGATCCTGATCACGAGCCTGCGCCCGCATCGCCGTCGTCGTCCGCATCCGAAACCGCAGGACCTCCCGCTCCGACTGATGACCCAGCAACGTCAGCAACGCCTGATGAGCCGGCTCGTCCAAATCGATCGGCCCGTCCGCCTCCGGCAGCCACACCGCCACCCCATACCCCTGCAAATAAGGGATCACCTGGTAGGCCTGCCCTGCCGTGAAGGCCCGCTCGTACTCCCCCACCACCACCGCGTCGAACCTGCGATCACCCCGCACCGCCTCCGCCAGCACTTTCGCAGCGGCGGGACGCTGATGCTAGGGCAGACTGCGCGAGTAGCCCGCGTCGAAGAACTCGGCCACGATCACGCCGGAGCCGGCGATCAGCCTGACCGCGTTGTCGCACTGCCACTGCCGAGACGACACCGGATCCTGATAGCCCGTCGTCGACATCCGACCGTAGAAAGCAAACCGAATCGGACCCGGATCCTCCCGCTTCTGATGCCCGCGGCCACGGGTCCGGCCTGGTGTCTGATCGAGCCACGCTGTGAACAGATCGTCCGGCCGATCGGAGTCGGTCGAGGATTCCGGCATGGACGTCACCTCGATCCGAGGAAGACAACGTCGATGCCGAAGAGACACAGCATGCCGTCGACGATGACGCGTAAATGCGCCTCGATCCCCAGTGCGAGCGACACACCGTCACCCGCGCGAGGAGATTAGACGGTTTTCGGCGTCCCGGCTGGCGGCGTCCGGCCGTTACTCCATGTTCCAGTCGGCTTTGTTGACGCCCATGTCTGAACGGACGATCTGCCGCGTTCCAAGATCAACTACAGTCGACGCGGGCTCGTACCGTCGCCTTGCCCAGCACCTTCAACCGGAGAACAGCGTGACCCCGCCCCGCATGACCGCCCTCACCGCGGCCGCCCTGATCGCCTTCACCGTCGGCGGCTGCGGCGGCTCCGACACTCCGACGGCTCCGGCCGAAGCCGCCTCGACCGCCCCGGCAACCTTCGCAGCCCCGACGACAACGTCACCGTCCCCGACGGTCCAGGCGATGACGATCAACCAGGCATGCCAGCAGGCAGTTGAAGGCTCCGTCGACTGGATCAACCTGGTCAGCGCCTACAGCCAGGGCAAGCCCACCACGGCTGACGAGTTCCAGGCTCTTTCCGGCAAGATCAGCGCCGCGATGCCGTACCTGGACACCGAGACGGCCGCACTGGCGGGCGAACTGGTCTATCCGCTCGACGCGATCCACCGCAGGCTGACGGCTGGCGATAGCGGCGAAATCCAGTTTCAAGCCGGCAAAGAGGCTGTCACGCCGATCATGGCGAACTGCGCCGGGAAAGCCGACCTAGCGAACTACAAGTCGCCCTACGAGCGCTGACAGACCCCACCCTAGGCACGCCCACGCCCGCTAGACGAGCAAGTCTCAACTCGGGCTAGGCGTGCTGCGGACGTGGCGGTGGACCACTCAGGCGATGGCTGTTCAGCTGCGTGAGCAGGGTCGTCACCTCGGCAGCGGTCCCATATGGCTACCGCCTTGTCGACGCGGGGCCGAATCCAAACCGGATCCACGCCCAGTGGGCAATCAACTGCACCGGCTGGAAGCCGGCCTGGCCACCACCCGACTCCGCTCATTGACAGACCGTCGTTGCAGAGCATCCCCCGATCAGATAGACGATTGTGAACCATCGGTGATCAACTTCGGGCGCCGAGTCGATACTTGAACCTTGAACGGTGCGACAAGATGGCCGCCGAGTCGCCAGCCGCGAACGAGGAGCGAGCCCAAACTATGCCCCGCCTGCCTCACGCCATCAGCCGGCTACTGATTCCCGGGATGGCAACCGTGACGTTGTTCGTCACCGGCTGTGCGAGTGGGTCGACCCCTGAACCGCAGTCCACGGCCGCCGCTGCCACGCCTAGTAAAGTCAGCGCCGCGCCGTCGGCCAGCGCTTCACTGTCGGCCAGCGCCTCGCCGTCATCGACCCCGTCCGTTTCGGCGCCGCCGAAAAACAGCATCGAACTGACCTGCTCGACAGACCAACTCCAGACCAGCACTCAGACGTTCACCGTGACGTCCGACGCCAAAGGCATCTACGACTTCCGTGCCGTCTGGAAACTTGAAGAGTACGCCTGTGACATCTCGGCGGTAAGCGGCAGTCCGGAGACGGTCGTGAAAGCCACCACGCCTCTTCAGAAGCAAGCCCTGAAGAAGGCCGACAACGGCGAGTCCGACATCACGGCACTGGTCCAGGAGTGCGCCTCGGCCAGCTCCACTGACGTCTACCTCTCCGGCACTTTCGGCATGGCCGACGACCAGATCGCCCTGTACAGCGGCGTCCTCTTGCTCTGCCCGTCGCACCCCCACGCCGGCGCGTGGCGCGAAGCCATGAAGGGCGCCGACGGTCCGGCGGACAGCGACTCCGTGAAAAACGTGCACCCCGGCGCATTCTGCTCTCCCGAAGGTGCCCACGGCCACACCCCGGCTGGCACCTTAATGAAGTGCAGCTCCAAGTCGGGTGACACCCGCGCCAGATGGCGTCGAGCCTGACAGCCTTTAGTTTTAGCACGGCTCAAGCCCTAAATCGTACGCTTCCTTAGTTCGCCATAAGCTCGTCGAAGCCAGCGTCTGAGTTCTCCCCGGACGGCGTTCGCCTTGCCAGCGGAGTCCACGGAGCAGTGGGTCGAAAACCGGTTATCGATGCCGGGCTGACTTCTGTCCGAAGTCTCGTGAGGTTCCACCCAAGACCTAGAGCTTTCGATAGCTGACCGGCGCGAAACTGTTGCTGGAGGCAGCTGGCAGCTCGTTGAGGTCCGTCCGTGTGGAACCAGTTTGCCAACCCCGCAAGTTTTGTTGTCAGCCTGGAGAAGTCGCTGCATCGTCGCTCGAGAGCACTGCGTATCAGCGCACGGGGACGAGAGGCAGAACCATGGTGAAGCAAGCCGGCGAAGGATACGACGTGGTGATCGTCGGGGTGGGCCGGCGGGGTTGGGTGCTGCGGTAGTCCTGGCCCGGTCCCGGCGCAGCGGCGAGCAGACCATACGAGGTGGTCCGAGCCCGACGCTGAATCGGTCCGCGACGAAGGCGACCGGATCAGGTCCAGTGAGATGGGATGGTTCCCTCGTCCGGGGTCCCGTCGTCGGTATGGATGGAACGCAGCGCGGCCGGCTTGTTCCCGATCGTGAACTGTTCGTCACCGGTGGGCTCCACCGTGAAGTCCTTGCTCTGCAGGTAGACCGCGATCTTGTCGGTATAGACCTTGGGATCGGACAGCTGCGGCTTGGCCGGGTCGGGGGTCCGGGCTTGCTCCGGCGCGATGACCAGCTCGTACTCGTTCTGGGCTTGGATGAAGAACCCCTGCGGCACCGTGTCGATGGTGAACAGGCGGGGCTGCTCCCCGGTGTAACTGACCAGCTTGATACCCGCGGCCACGCCGTCAGCGCTCCGCGCCACGGTGGGTGGGTCTTCGGCGGGCCGCCGACCAGCCCGGGCCCCAGCGACAGGGCGGCCGGGACGGCCGCGACACTGAACGCCGACCCGGCGGCTACCCGGAAGAACCGGTTGCGCCGGACGGCGCGGCGTCTGCGAGCCAGGTCGTCCTCGATGACGCCGGCCGGTGTGTCGTCGGCGGGACCGGCCAAGCGCCGCAGGCGGGTTGTCCGCCCGCCGGTACGCGGCCCAGGAGACATAGAGTTTGGTCAGCGCCGTCTGCACGAGATCCTCTGCCAGGTGCGGATCACCGACCGTCAGCAGCCGTGCGGTCTGCAGCAGCCACTTACGCCGATCGGCCACGAGCTCGTGGAACTGCTCGTCGCGCTCGGACCCGTCCGAACTGCTGTCCTGTTTCACACCCACCCTGGCCCCTTCGCGCGGCTCAAGGTTGCACGAGGCCGATGCCTACCGTGAAGCCGACGCCTCGGCGATGACCTCGCGGGCGGCCTCGACGATGATGCCGGGTTGTTCGAGCGGGACGAGGTGACCGCTGCGCTCGGCCACCATCAGCTTCGCGCGCCGGGAGATCGTGAGCTGCCGGCGCTGGCCGTCCTGCCAGATCCGCTCGAGCTCGGCCCCGGTGGCGGCGTCGATGCCGGCCGCCTCGTAGTCCTGGGGCCGGCCGCGCGCGATGACCCGTACCGGAAGGTCTTGCAGGTTCTGGCCTCGCACCGCGTCCTCGGTGAGGTGGATGAGGTCGGCCTCGCGCTGTTTGGTGGCGAAGTAGCTCCACGGCGCCGCCGTCACGTCGAGGAACTCGCGGCGCTGGTCGGGTGGCACCAGGCCGTCCAGCAGGGCTCCGCCGCCGGCGCGCAACGCGCCCACGGCCTTGAGGCTGGCCAGGATCCAGGGCGGTAGCGCGGTGGCCGGGGTGCCGCCCGACAGCAGCGGCGCGGTCCGCCGGGCGTCGTCTTCGGGGCGGGCGTCGACGAGGACCAGGCCCTCGACGTCGGCCGGGTACCGCTGGGCGAACTCGCGGGCGTAGAGACCGCCGAGACTGTGGCCGACGAGCACATACGGCTTCGGGGCGTTGACGGCGGCCAGGGCGGCGTGCAGTTCGGCAGTGACGTGCTCGCCGGTGCGCGCGGTGTCGGCGGCTTCGCTCCAGGCGTAGCCGGCGCGGTCGTACCGCACGACGGTGGTCTGTGGGGCCAGGCTGTCCGCCACCGTCTGCCAGGAGGAGGCGGCCTCGCCGCTGCCGGCTTCCAGGACGACGGTGGGGCCGCCGCTGCCCTGCCGGATCAGGTGCAGCCGGTGTCCGCCCACGTCCACCAGCTGGCCCGGCATGGGATGGGCCGCCCGGCCGACGGCGACCTGGATCCGTTCCACCGCCACCGCCACGATCGGCGCCAGCACGAGGAGGGTGAGGAGCAGGAGAAGCCAACGACGCTTTTTTAACACGAGTGTGTTCACAAAAATTATGCTAACACGGTCGTGTACATTCGTCGCATGCCCCGGCTCATCGACCACAGCCAGCGCGAACAAGACATCGCCGACGCCGCCTGGCGGGTTCTGGCCCGCGACGGCCTCCTCGCCCTGTCGGTGCGCAACGTCGCCGACGAGGCCGGCCTGGCCACCGCGTCGCTCCGCCGCGTCTTCCCGACCCAGGACGCCCTGCGGGCCTACTGCCTCCAGGTGGTCGGCGACCGGGTGCAGGGCCGCCTCGACGCGCTGCCGACCGGTGGCGAGGTGCACGACTACGTCGAGCAGTGCCTCCAGCAGCTTCTTCCCCTCGACGCCGAGCGGCGGGCCGAGACGGAGGTCTTCCTCACCGTCGGCGCGCTGGCTTTCACCAACCCGGCCGTACGGACGGCCTTCGCCGCCTCGCACGCCCTCATCGCCACGGCCTGCGAATCGCTGCTCGGGATGCTGATGGACATGCCACGGCCCCGGCTCACCGAGCACGCGCGCCGCCTGCACGCCCTGCTCGACGGCCTGGCCTTCCACCTGGTCCACGACCCGGCACTCGGCCCCGGCTGGGCCGTCGCGGAATTACGGCACCACCTCGACAGCCTGCCGGCGCAGTAACCGATCGAGCCGAGGCGAACGCCGCCCGCGAACGGTCTCAGGTCCAGCGCCCGTAGGAGGCGGACGACGGCGGAAGCGGCCTGCATGTCCCAGCCGTGGATTCGACCATGCCTCGGCTCCCACAGCGGAGTGCCTGGTGACAGGGCGGGTCAGCTCCGCAGGTAGGCCAGCACTGCAAGCACTCGCCGGTGGCCGTCGGTTGTGGTCGGTAGGTCGAGCTTGCTGAAGATGTTGCCGATGTGCTTGTTGACCGCCGCGTCCGTGACGTGCAGGCGCTTGCCGATCGTGTCGTTGGACCGGACCTGTGCCATCAGCGCCAGAACTTCAAGTTCGCGGGCCGTGAGCCGCTGCCTGGGATCCGGCCGCCTGCTGATCAGCTGGCGGACCACCTCCGGATCGACGATCGTCTGCCCGGCCGAGACCTGTTCCACTGCGGTATTGAACTCTACGACCGCGCCGACCCGGTCCTTCAGGAGGTAGCCGACGCAATCGCCGTCGTCGGAGTCCAGCAGCTGCGCCGCATATGACTGGTCGACGTACTGGCTGAGGACAAGTACGGGCAGGCCGGGGAAGGACTGGCGCAGCCGTACGGCGGCCCGGAGCCCGTCGTTGGCGTTGCCCGTCGGCATCCGGACATCAGTGATGATGATGTCCGGACGCTGGGCATGGACGGCTGCGGTGAGCGCGTCGGCGTCCGCCACCGCGTCGATGACGTCGTGCCCGAACCGGCCGAGGATGCTCACCAGACCCTCGCGCAGGAGGGCGGAGTCCTCGGCCAGGGTCACCCGAAGGGGCATGGGATCTCCATCAGTACGAGAGTCGGGCCGCCGGGTGGGCTGGACATCCGCATGCGCCCGTTCAGCACGGCAAGCCGATCCGCGAGGCCGGTCAGCCCGGTCCCGGCGGAGGCGTCCGCGCCGCCCACACCATTGTCCCTCACCTGCAGGACGAGGATGCCGACCCGGCTATCCGGCAGTGGCATTTCCGCGCCATGGATGAGGAACAAGCCTCGGCGTGGATCGACCACTGGCCGGGCCGCTGGCACGACGAGACGGGCGCAGGCTGGGCCGTGACCGAAGGCGCCGCGGTGACCGGTCAGATCAGCTTCCGGCGGCTGCGTCTGGCGGACGGCTTCGCGGAGATCTCCTACTGGGTGCTGCCCGCGGGCGACGTCTCGCGTCCCGTGCTCTGTCCGCCTTGACCGATTGGGCGTTCGGCACGCTGGGCCTGCACCGGATCGCGCTGACCCACTCCACTGCCAACCCCGCGTCCTGCCGGGTCGCCGAGACCACCGGCTTCCGTTACGAGGGCACCATGCGGCGCGAGGCCCGCCACATCGACGGCTGGCACGACATGCATCTGCACGCACGACTGGGCGACGACTGAGCGCGCCGAAGGTAGGGCTATCACCCCCAGAGACCCGCCAGATGGCCTCATGGCCGCCGGAAACGATTCCCGCAATGCTCGATCAGTCCGAACGATCAAGGAGTTTCCCGTGTTCCACCACCACCCCGAACGCCGCATCAGCGTGGCTATGACCGCGCTGCTGACGGCGGGTGCCGTGATCGCAGGCAGCACACCAGCCGTCGCCGCGAACCGCGATGCCGTCCGTTCGCACCTCAAGGGATTAGTTGCCGAGGACGGTTTCCCCGGCGCGTCGGCAACCGTGCGAGGTCGTGACTACACGGCCGGCGTGGGCGACGTCCGTACCGGCAAGCCGGTCAGACCCGGTGGGCAGGTCCGCATCGGCAGCAACACCAAGACCTTCACCGCGGTGGTCGTGCTGCAACTGGTCGGCGAGGGTCGCGTACGGCTCGACGAACCCATCGAAACCTATCTGCCCGGCTTGGTACTCGGCGACGGCATCGACGGGCGCCGGATCACCCTACGGCAGCTTCTCCAGCACACCAGCGGGCTGCCCGACTACGCGACGACCTATCTGGCGAAGGACATCTTCCCGGTTCAGCACCGGTACGTCCCGCCGCGTGACCTGCTCGATCTGGCCCTGAGCGCCAAGGCCGACTTCGCGCCCGGCCAGAGCTGGGCTTACAGCAACACCAACTATCTGCTGGCCGGGCTACTCATCGAACGGGTCACCGGCCGCCCCTACGGTGAGGAGGTCACCCGCCGCATCATCCGCCCGCTCGGCCTGCGGCACACCTACCTCCCCGCCATCGGCGACCAAGGCATCCGCGAGCCGCATCCGCGGGGCTACCACGCGGCCACGCCGGGCGGCGCGCTGCGGGACGTGACGATCCTCGACCCGTCGTGGGCCTGGGCGGCCGGTGGCCTCATCGGCACCACCGCCGACCTCAACACGTTCTTCTCCGCCCTGGTCGGTGGGCGGCTGCTCCGGCCGGCTCAGCTCGCCGAGATGCGCAAGACCGTCCCGGCCACAGGGATGTGGCCCGGCGCCCGATACGGACTCGGCTTGATCAGCACACCGCTCAGCTGCGGCGGGCTCATGTGGGGCCATGGCGGAGACATCTACGGGTACGAGACCCGCGACGGCGTCACCGAAGACGGCCGGGCCGCGTCGGTGGCGGTCACCGCCCTGCCCGGCGCGGTACCGGACCCGCAGACCGCGGCCGACCACGTCGTCCAGTTCGTCGACTTCGCACTGTGCAACTGAAGCAGATCCGTTGACCACCGCTTGGCCGCAAGACGTGGGCGCGACCACGTTGATGACCGCGTACGCCCGCGCAGGAAAGCCGCAGGTCACCACCTCGGCCGACCGGCACCGTGACGGTCAGCTCCGCTGACGACCCCCTCCGAGTACGGCTAGTCTCCGGGACTCGGGCTGGATCTTGACGTACAGCTGACAACGGAAGGTACTTGGGCGGGCCTCGCTCAAGTACCTTCCGTTCTGTGGCCAGTCGCGGCGACGCAAGAGTCGACTAGCGTGCCACCTTTTTCAGCTACGCGATCCAGCATTCCCGCCGCTGTATCACAAAGTTTTAGACGCGATACGAGGCGGCGTCTAGCTCCGTCCCGGTTCGCGGTGACGTCGTTTGAACAACCGACATGCCGACATGAAGAGCAAGTACGTCGACTTCGCCGCCGTGACGAATTCCGAGTCGTTGATGACCGTCGCCTTCAAGAAGGGCGCGAACTCCAGTGATGGCCGGACGAAGCTGAGCTTCGCCAACTCATCTCACCGTCGCTGACGGTGCGGGCGTGTCGTCAACATGGTTGTGCACGGGCATCTCGCACAGGGAGCATATGAGGGCCGATCGTCGGCCGGAACGGGGAGTCGCACGCGCCGGTCTGGGCGGTTGCGGCTGGCTTCTAGTCGATGTGACCGGACGTCGGCGGTGCTGCAACGGCGCGATCTGCTCACATTGACGCGAGATCTTCCTTCGATGATTATCTCTGGCCATGTTCTCCTTTCGTGGCCGGCTGGTGCTGGGCTCGCTGGTCGCCACACTGCTCACCGCCGGACTGACCGGCTGCGCGGACGGCGATACGGCCACCGCCTCCCCCACGATCTCCGCTTCCACGGCCGTGACCGCGTCCCCGACCTCTTCGAAGACGTCGTCGTCGCCCCGCCCGCTGGCCACAATGTCCAAGGCCGTCGGGGCGTACAGCACCACGGCGCTCATCGCCGAGCCGGTGATCGGCAAGGGCGTGGCGCAGAAGTTCGGCGCCGCCAACGTCCAGAGGACGTACGGCGATGTCGTGAAGTTCCTGCGTGCCGAAACGTTCAAGATGGATCGTCTCAAGCCCAAGGCCAAGTACGCTGTCGCGGACTTCCGGTCGGCTGAGCTGCACATGCATCCGGGCCTGCTCAAAGAGTGGCGCAAGACGCTGAAGAAGGCGCTCGCCGGCGACGAAAATGAGGCCGGCGAGGTCCAGGTGTTGACGTACTTCAACGCCTACTGGGGCGGCTACAAGTTCGCGACAAACGGACCGCAGCTGGTCAACGAGCAGATCGGGTCTCCCGTCCTATACGTCGACGAGGAGACGAACCTGCTGGCGATCAATCTGTCGTACAGCGCAGACCTTCGCATGGCGCGGGCCGGGGTGACCTACCGCCGTCCGTTCAGCAAGCAGATCACCCTCAAGGTCAAACCGGGCGAGCAGGTCTGGAGCATGGACGATTTCAGCGGATCCTGGACGATCAGCGCTCCGCTCCCCGAATGAGCTGCCTTCAGATGCTCATGACACCGGTCGGCGGCTTCTATGGTGCATCCCGCTTCGCCGAGTCTCCGCGGGTGAACTCGCCACCACGGATACCGTGTGGCGTTGAAGCCGACGCTGTCGCGACACGAAGCGGGTGGCGGTGAGCCCCGATGGCAAGCGAGCTCGAACCTCGGTTCTGGCGCAGGAAGTCTGGAGAGAGCCGGGCTCAACGCCTCGACCCGTTAGCGGTCTACAACCCGGCTGCGAAGATCGTCGGCTGCCACCTGGACGCCCGCCCGAGGCGGTCGTGATCTGCAAGGTCTCCACGAGCTGGACGACCCGCCGCGACACCCGGGATGCGGCTCCCGAGGCAGGCACCCCCAGCGGCGTGGCTTCGCATCAATCGGCGACGGTCGCGACGTACACGGTGTTGGCGGACGTGCCCCCGGTCAGTGGGTTCGGGAACGGCACAACCTCGGCCGTCGCCGCGGCGAAACTCTCCCGCAGAGAGCCCAGGAACGCCTTGTCCGGTGGGTCGTCGGACCAGAGCCCGAACACCCCGCCCGGGCGCAGAAAGCGGCCGAGCCGGCGCAGCCCGGCCGGGGTGTAGAGGTCGGCGTGCGCGGGGTTGAGGACGTTGACCGGGGAGTGGTCGATGTCGACCAGAACGGCGTCGAAGCGACGATCGGGGTCGGCCGGGTCGAACCCGGCGCCCTCGCGCACCAGCGCGAAGAAGTCGCCCTCGAGCAGTGTGGTGCGGGGGTCGGCGGTCAGCGAGTGGGCACCCGGGAGCAGGTCACGGCGATGCCAGTCGATCACCGGGGCCAGCGCCTCGACCACGATCAGCGACGCGACCCGGTCATCGGCCAGCGCCGCCCGGGCGGTGTAGCCGAGGCCCAGACCGCCCACCACGACGTCCAGCGGCGCGTCCGACGCGGCGGCGGCCAGGCCGAGCCGGGCCAGTTCCTCTTCGGCCACGGTGAACAGGCTCGACATCAGATACTCGTCACCGAGCTTGACCTCGTACACCTCGGTCCGGGTCGTCGGATCGAGGCGCCGGCGCAGGCTGATCTCGCCGATGCGGGTGGGCGCCCAGTCCAATTCGGTGAAGTGTGGGTGCATGCGAGCTGCCCTTCCGGCGCTGAGGAGAAGACCCTAGCGCCTGGGCTTGCCGGGGAAGCGCTTACCGAGCGTACGGCGGTGTGGTTCACCCGCGGGTGGTTTCGGGCGGTAGTGGCGGGCAGCCTCGGCCACCGTCTCGTCGGCGTCGTTCTCCAGCTCGTGCCGGATGTGTTCCGGGGTGAGATCGGAGGTGGCCATCGAGTGCCGGACCTCGGCCGACCGGTCGTCCAGCAGGGCTCGAAGATCGGCCTCGGCCAGCGGCAGGGCCCGTACCAGCACCGCCCGGACGTCGGGCGACGAATCGTGGGCCAGGGTGCTGCGCTGCTCGGCCGTGGTGCCGTCGTTGGTGGCCAGACCCTTGCGGACCCGGACGGTGCGGTCGCGCAGCATCGCCGCGATAACCTCGGGATCGCGGGTCCGGCTGGCCAGCCTTTCCCGGACCTCGGGGGAAACGTCGTCGATGAGGATCGCGGCCAGGTCGGGCTCGAGATCCGGCATCTCGGCCAGCAGGCCGCGGAGCTCCTTGTCCTGCGCCTTCGCCATCAACTCGCGGACCGGGGTGTCGCAGGCCGGGTTGGTTGCGACCGCCCAGCGAACCCACCGGTCGGCGTCCCGGACGAGGCGCTGAAGGTTCCCGGAAGAGGTCGCGGGATTTTTCGCGACCTCTTGACGGACGGTGCGCTCACGATCTCGGGTGAGGCCCCGCAGAGCCTGTGCCGGGGCCCCCGGGTTGGCCGCGACCGCCGCACGAACCCGCTCGGACGGATCCGAAGCCAGCTCGTACAGCTCGTCCGGGCCGGTCGAACGATCTTGCGCCAGGGCGAGTCGTACGTCGATGTCGCTGTTCAGGCCCTGATTTCCCATCCGCCGATCCTTTCACGACCGGCTGGGCGGGTCAGAAGGGCGGTGCGTCCTCGCCCATCAGCGCGAGCACGACGCCGCCTTTTCCGCTCTTGAGTCCCTGGACGACGACCTTGCCGGTGCTGCCGTCGGGCATCTCCAGAGTGAAGGTCTTCCCGACCGCGTTCTTGGGACCGCGGCCGGCGCTGTTGGCGGGCCGGAAGTCACCGGCCCACGGCGGAACACCGCCCTTGCGGGAAGGTTCGGCGAAGAGGGCAGCGGTGCCGGGGGTACGGGTGCCGTCGGCGGAGAGGAGTACTGAGGCGCTTCGGTAAGTAGCCATATGCGCTCACGGTATCCCAGAAAAGCCGCAGCGGCCGGTTTCCGCACCACCGGCGCCTCTGGCCGGCCAGCGGTTTCGAGTGATGGTTGCCGTTGACCGCACTCACGGCTCCCGGTTCGTCTGCATGCTCCGGCGGTCCGCCGCGACGTGTCGCTATGTTGTGTAGGCGAAATCTCGGGCGACAAGTACCGTGTGTCTATCGCGAATGTCGGGCTCCGAACACAGAGCAGTTCATCGATTTTTGTGGCCGCTGACCAGCGATTATTCGGTCGGCGCCCTTAATCGTTTCCAGGGCACGGCCCGTCGTTGCAGGTGGGCCCCTTCTCGTCAAGGCCGGCGGGGACAGAGCCTCACCGCCCCGGGCGGTAGTCGGCGATCCTGTCGTGTTCGCGGCCACGAACCGCTCGCGCATGACGGTCAGCGCCGGATCGTCGTCGAACCCGCGGTGCCATGCTACGGCGACCGCGGCCCGATGACCGGCTGTTGACGCTGCCAGGACCGAACCGCCGATATTCACCGGGTCGGGGGCCCAAATTGCGGTTCGATCGCTGGTCGTGACGCTGTCGCCGAGCCGCCACGGCATCCCATGAGTTATGCCTGACAACAGCTGGTAGATCCCGGGCAGCCCGCCGAATTGCGCTTGGACGAGGTCGGTTGCCTTCGCAGCGATCGGCTCTTCCGGTGCGGGACGGCTTCTGCGGCGGGCGGCATCATGTACGGATTGCCGGGGATCTTGCTGGCTCCTCGGCGACCGGCGTCGACATTGGCAAGCGGATGTGCGATCCCGCGGGCGAATCGAACCTCGAATGGGCGCTCACGGTCGAGGATGTACCCGAGCCACGCGGCCGACTCGAGCGTTACCCGGGCCAGCGTGGCGTGCGCATAGATAGGAAGCCCGGTCTCCGAAGCCATCCGCCGTGTTCGGATGAGGCGGCTCGATCATCATCGCGAACGGCCTTCTCGGCGCCCCCAGGGCGGATCGCCGGGTCAGGCGCGGTGGATGACGACGTTCGACACCACCTCGTACGGCGTGGACAGGTCCGCCGACGCCGCCGAGGTGGCGCTCACGTTGGAGAAGCGAGGAACAGGTCCTCGACCAGCCCGGGTACGACTGCAAGCCGCGAACCTGCCCGTCGTCGGCGTCGGAACCGTTGCCGCAAAGACCTCGGCGACCCCTGGAAACAGGGGCCGCCGAGGTTGACGCCACTACTGGCTGACGAGCGACCAGGCCTGGTAGTCACCGCTGTTGCACTTCAGCAGTCGCACACCTTGCGAGACGCTCCCGTCGAGGCACAGGGTGGTGGCCGTAGCCCGGCGAATGCTGTCATCAGCGGGGTGGGAGACCCACTTCTGGTAGACGCCGGCGTTGCAATCGAGCAGCCGGACACCCTGGGAGGTGCTGCCGTCCAGGCACTTACCGGTACCGTTCCAGATCTCGTCGGTCGTGGGGTCCGAGTGCCAGCGCTGGTAGATGCCGTCGTTGCACGAGTTCAGCCGCACGCCCTGCGAGGAGCTGGCGTCCAGGCACATGCCGTTCTTCATGCTCTTCAACCAGAACGATGCCGGTGCGGCCTGAGCGGGCGCCGCGCCCATCGCGAAGGTTGCGATCAGCGCCGTGAACAGCGCCAGCCAGCCGGTGAGAGCTCTTCGTGTAGTCAAGACCAATCCCTTTCCCCGTTGATTTCCTAGCCCATCAAAGTCCATGTAGGACCGATCGGTCAAGATCCCCGAAACCCGCTACCGTCCGACGCGATATGAGCCGGTGGTTCGCGGCTGGAGCGTCACCCGCATGGCGTGGATTACGGAGTCTGCCGACCCGACGGGAGGCAACGATCTGCCGGCTGCCACACGTCGTATCCGGCCACGCGCCGGTGCTTCACCCACTGGCAATCCGAGCGGGCCAGGACGGTATTACGGGAATCGTCGGAGCGGAACACGTAGGCGGCTCGTGGATCGGCCTGCACGGCGGTCCGATAGGGCAGGTAACGGTCGAGCCCTGGATGCAGGCCATCGGCAGGACCACCGAACAGGACGGCGCAGATCACGTCTTCACCGCTGAGGGGCAACCTTCGACCGGCCGGGACTTCGGCGGCAGCCGCGCATAGGTCGCGTCGCAGGGCCGGGTTGCGATCCACCGGTGGCACCGGCCGGTGTGCGGCCGAGCCCGGCCGGGCCGCTGGGGATGGCGATCACCAGCGGCATGCTCGCTCTGATGCTGGGGCTGGCGGTCGGCATCGATTACGCGATGTTCGTCGTCTCACGGTTCCGGGAGGAACGCCACCGCCACGACGGCGAGCAGGCGGCCGGTCGGGCTGCGGGTACGGCCGGCTCGGCGGTGGTTTTCGCCGGCACGACCGTGGTCATCGCTCTCGCCGCCCTGTCGGTGGTGGGGATCCCGTCGCTGGCCAAGATGGGGCTGGCCGCCGCGGGTGCCGTGGTGATGGCCGTCCTGGTGGCGCTGACCCTGGTCCCCGCGCTGCTCGGCTTCGCCCCGAACCGGACCCTCACCCGCGCCCAGCGGCGTGGCGGTGTCCCGACCTCCCCCGTCGTTCCACCGCATGCGCCTGGATGCGGCTGGTGCTGCGCCGCCCGCTCATGATCGCGCTGGCCGGCGTGGCGCTACTGGCCGCAATCGCCGTTCCCTCCCTGTCACTGCAGCTCGGCACACCGGGGATGCGTCGCTGCCGGTCACCGAGACCAAACGACGCGCGTACGACCTGCGGGCCGAGGCCTTTGGTCCCGGATTCAACGGTCCGCTGACGGTGGTGATCGACGCGCGGGAAGCCGCGGTGGGGAGCGTGGCCGACAGCATCAGGTCGACGAGCGGCGTGGTGTCGGTGTCGAAGGCAACCTTCAATCAGCAGGGCGACACGGCGATCCTTACCGCCGTGCCGTCGACCGCGCCGACTGACGAACGCACCGAGAACCTGGTGGAGACGTTGCGGGCGGCGCGCCCGAGCGTGGAGGCCGCCGGTGACGTGACCTATGAGATCACCGGTACCACCGCGCTGGACATCGACATGGCCCGTAAGACGAAGTCGGCGCTCGTGCCGTACGTGGCGATCGTGATTGGTCTGGCCGTGCTGCTCCTCCTGGTGGTGTTCCGGCCGGTCTGGGTTCCGGTCGGTCTGGGTTCCGGTCAAGGCGGCACTCGGATTCTTGCTGTCGCTGTTCGCCGCGCTCGGCGTGATCGTCGCGGTGTTCCCATGGGGCTGGGCCGCCGGCCTGCTCGGCGTCGAACAGACCGGGCCGGTCATGAGCCTGATGCCGATCCTGCTGGTGGGCATCGTGTTCGGCCTGGCTATGGACTATCAGGTCTTCCTGGTCTCGCGGATGCGTGAGGCACACGTACACGGCAGTCCCGCCCGCGACGCCATCCTCACCAGCTACGAACACAGCTCCAAAGTCGTCGCCGCCGCCGCGATCATGATCACCGTGTTCGGCGGGTCCGCCGCAGCCCACGAGCCGCTGATCACGATGGTCGCACTGGTTGAGATCACCCAGGCCACCGAAGCAGCTCCCTACCTCGCCATCGAGTTAGCCATCGACCGTCACGTGCTGAGCGACCTCGTAACGCATATGCCGCCGCGGTCGCAGACCCACGGCTCGCCCGTGGGCGTCTACCCGTTGCCCGATTCGGCGCTGGCGGCAACACTCCGGCTGGTCCAGCTGATGAAGGACCCCACTGACGCCCGAATCCTCGCCGAAAGCGAACCTCAAGGACGCCACCGGCACGACCCCGACGCAGTACCACAAGATGCTGCGCCTGCACGAGGCTAGAAGACCGGTCGCCTTGCGCTCGCGCACCATGGCCTCCGTCGCAGAGGCAATTGGATATGCGAGTCCCGCACAGTTCAGCCGCGAATACAAGCGAGCCTTCGGGTCCGCTCCCCGCCACGACGCTGAGCACTTCGGTCAAAGCGATGACCGTGGCCGGCAGCCGCCGATGCGGTGCGCAAGGGGCTCGCGAGCGCGCATGGCCCACACACGGACGCGCCGGAGACCCCGTGGTGCGTGGGCCTCCGGCGAGGCGGTTGCGTGCGGTGGATCAGGATCCGCGAAGGATGAGGTTGCCGTGGTCCGGGACGCCGCTCTGCGAGCCGCTTTGTTTCGCTGGCGCGTTTTGCGGCGCTGCGGCTTTATCCGGCTGGCGTTTCGTTCAAGCCCAAACTACGCAGAACGTTATCGCGGTTCGCGTTTCCGCGCAGCGCGGTCAAGGAGTTCAAGCGGCCCAGCAAAGTCGTGGAAGATGCGGGACATTTCAGGTCTTGAATCGCCGACAAGGTCTTTTCGAAACGTTGGATGCGACTTTCCAGGTCCGTTCCACTCGGAAGGTTCGCGTTCTTGAGCGCTACCTGCGCGTTCACTTGGGCTTGAGTGGGCGGGCAGCGACCGGGAACATTCACCCCGGTGGGGCCTACGCGGTCGGCTGTCGCGTTCGGATCGCCCGGACTGAAACCCAGCGCCGGCACCAAAGCGTTGATGTTGCCGGAGCCGGCCCCGGCGCTCCCCGTCGCGGCCGGGTCACCGGATCCTGCGGCGGCTCCCCTATCCGCTGGCGTTTCGTTCAAACCCAAACCACGCAGGACGTTATCGCGGTTCGCGTTTCCGCGCAGCGCGGTCAAGGACTTCAAGCGGCCCAGCAAAGTCGTGGAAGACGCGGGGCATTTCAGGTCTTGAATCGCCGACAAGGTCTTTTCGAAACGTTGGATGCGGCTTTCCAGGTCCGTACCACTCGGAAGGTTCGCATCCTTGAGCGCAACCTGCGCGTTCACCTGGGCTTGAGTGGGCGGACAGCGACCGGGAACATTCACCCCGGTGGGACCCACACGGTCGGCCGTCGCGTTCGGGTCGCCCGGGCTGAAACCCAGCGCCGGCACCAAAACGTTGATGCCACCGGAGCCGGCTCCGGGGTTGCCCTGCTCGGCGGCCTGGCTCATCCCCGTGCCGACCGCGAGAGCCGAGCCGAGCAGCGCTGCGGCGGCACCTCCAATCAGCAGCTTGCGCGTCCGGCTGCTGACTCCGCGTCGATACATGCACGGCTCCTCTTCGTCTCGGTACTGCTTGTGCCGAGATATACGAGCAATGATGCGGCAGCAGTTCATGACGCTGAGCAAGCGTTCCTTAAAGTTTCTTTAACGTGACTCCCGGGCGTGCAGCCGCCGAACGGATGAACACCTGTCCGCTGGCAGGTCCGACGATCATGTTTCTATCCTTCCGGGATGCGCACCGCCGCCGCCATCGCGGCCCTCACCGTCGCCCTGCTGTCGACTGCCGCCGTCGGCTGAGCTCTGGGAAGCCGCCGCTCGCATCACCAGGTGCGGGCGGCGGCCATATGCCCCGAGCGCAGCTGCGCATATAAGGGAAATCCGGCCTCACGGTAGTGGCCGGGCGAGGCGTCTCGAAAGCCAGTCGAAGGCGGCCGGTTCCATCGCCCGCCAGGTTTTCGCGTTGTGGCCGCCGTTGCCGACGTAGGCCGTTGTCACCGACATCGGCGCCTTGGCCAGCTCGGCCATCTCGCGGGTGCCCCGCAGCGCGGCTTGATCGGTCTTCGCCGAGGCGAGGTACAGGGACACGGCGGGTATCGGAAGGTGCTGCAGTCGCCAGGCATTGTTGTACGTGGTGTTCTCGGTTCCGTCGCCGATCGTGATGCCCGGGCTGGAGTAGCCGGACAGGCTGGCCGCGGCGGCGTACTGCCCGGGATGGCGTAGCAGAAGACTTGCTGCGCAGTAGCCGCCCGCCGAGTAGCCGATGAGTCCCCAACTGCCCGGTCCGGTCCGTACGGGAAGCCTCGCCTTTGCGAATGCCGGGACGTCCGCAGTGAGGAACGTTTCAGTCTGGGGGCCACCGGCCAGGTTCGTGCATTCGGTGTCCAGCGATGGCCGAGGCGTCTGGTACGGGAACAGCACCACGGTGGGCGACATCCGGCCGGACGAGATCTCGTGGTCGAGGATCTCCGCCGCTCCAAGCTTGTTCAGCCATTGCAGCGGCGATCCCGGATAGCCGTGCAGCGCTTCGATCACCGGATAGCGGCGAGTGTTGTCCCGCGCATAGTCGGCCGGCAGATACGCGTACATCGGCATGCTGAGCCCGCTGGCCGTGCCGTTGACGGTGAAGGTGAGGATGCGGCCGCCGCCGGGCCGGTCGGCGACGGGGACTGTTTCGACGGCGGTGGACTTGGGGCTGATCAGGCTGGCCCAGGTCGGATACGTGGCGACCTGCCGGTTCAGCCACACCAGGCCGGCGGTCGCCGCGCTGATGAGGCACAGCGCGAGCAGTGCCGGACGGTACAGGAAGCGGCGTCGACGGTTGCTCGCGTCCCACACGAGCCCGAGGAGAACGGCGGCCGCGACGGCGAGTCCCGCGGCGAGCACTTCCAGGGCGAAGCTGTCCGGAGACATGTGACCTCCTTCAGGGCGGATGGAATCGGGCAGGCGTACGCCTACAGCGGCATGGGGGTCTGCGCGACCGCCCATCGCACGGCGGCGGCCCAGGTGCCGGCACGATGGACTTCCACGCCGGCGGGCAGTTTCGGGGCCGTGCCGGATCCGACGAACGCCCATGCGGGAAAGCGGCCGGGAGCAACCGTGATCGCCGAATTGAGCGCCGGCGCCAGGGCGATCGGCGCGACCATGGCCCAGCGTTGACCGGTCACTCGCACATCACGCTCGAGAGCACGAGGCAGCGATGTCGCCGTCTCGGCGGTCACACTGGTCACCGGCACGCTGACCGACACCACCTCGGGGAGTCCCCGCGCTATGGTCGCGTCCGGCGCACCCACGATCATCACGACGGGGTAGCGCCTCGTCGGGTGGGCGAGGTAGCCGTCCGGAAGGCCGACCACCAGCGGGCCCGGTTGAGCCGGCTCGGTCGGATGCCACTCGAACGACCAGGCCTGGCCGGTACCGGCAGCGCTTTGGCCGGCCAACCATGAGTCGAGGTTCCCCGCAGTGGCTTCGGGAGCAGAGCTCACCGATTCGGTGTCGTCGAGCAGAGCCGACCAGGTGGGATAGAACTGCTGAGTCCGGTTGAACCAGACGCCGGCGGTCACCAGGAGCAGAATCTCGGTGAGCAGCAGGCCGAGCGGGCGTACGACGAAGCGCAGACGGCCGGAGCGCCTCCACCAGAACACAGTGGCCCCGAGGGTCGTGAGCGTCATGAGGGCCATCAGCAGGATCAGCGGCCGCCCGGTCAATGCCATGATTGCTACGGTGCCATCTGCTTGCTCATGGGGCGGCCACCTCCCGGATCGTGCCTTCTGCAGATCTCACAGCGTCGACGGGACAGCAGGCAGGCCGTGGTCACGCAGCCGTCCCACCTCGTAACCCCGGACCTGACAGATCTCGAGGATCTCGGGCAGCGCTCCGAGTACCGCGTTCCAGGAGTCGCCGTCGGCGGCGCGGTCGCTGTGGTGCATCAGAACGGTGCCGCCACCGCGAAGGCGCCGGCGAACCGAGCGGTACACCGCTTCGGGGCCGGCCGGCCGTCCCCAGCGCCGATCGGAGCAGGTCCACAGGACCGGGGTCAGGCCGAGACAGCGCGCGGTCAGCAGCGCGGTGCTGCTGGCCAGGCCGTACGGCGGCCGCCACCAGCGGGGCTCCTGTCCGGTGACCGAGGTGATCGCCGCCGTCGCGCGGGACAGATCCCGTACGACGTCCCGCGGGAGGCGACTGAGCAGCAGGCGATGCTGATAGCCGAGCACACCGACTTCGTGACCTGCGGCCACGATGTCACGGGTTTCCTTGACATGCCGCTCGACCTTCTCGCCCGGGAGGAAGAACGTCGCTCGTACGTCATGCCGGTCGAGCACCCGTAACAGTTGTGGGGTTGCCCGCGGGTCGGGTCCGCCGTTGAAGGTGAGAGCAACGTGGCCGGGCCTGCCGATGCCGGACAGTCGTGGCGGCAGCAAGCGACGGCTCAGCTGCCCGAAGGCGGCCAGGGAAGGGCCGGCATGGGCACCCGCGACGGCGACGGCGGCAGTGATCACGGCTTCGATCATGAGGCGGCGATCGTTGCCGACGGCGCTTGAAAATTTCCTGAAAGACTTTCAGCTGGCCTTCAGGCCCGGATCGCTACCTTGCCGACGGCATCGGGTGTGCCTCATTACTGACAGATGGCTTAGAACGCTGCATAAGGTGATCTTCGTGGCAAGCTCGGACAGCACTCGGCATGGCCGGCACGATTATGTCGCGGCATGGTGGGGCCGGATCGTCACTGTCGCCGGCATATGGGTCCTCCTCAGCTTTCCGCTGCGCATGTTCCACTGGACGTGGTGGGTGGACTACGCGTTCAGCTTGATCAACATGCCGACCGAGCCGAACCTGTTCATCGCCGCCGTCCTGCTGCTCATGGGCAGCGCGCTGCGACGGCGGTTGCGGCCCGCCTACGTGCTCCTGCTCATCTATCAGGTCAGTTCCACCCTGATCAACGCGGTGCTGGCCGCCGTCGGCTTCACGTTCTGGAGCCGGCCGGACGAGGTCGATCTGGGCATGTCCCAGGTCGAGATCGTCCTCAGCGCCGCCGCGACGCCGATCGGCCTGGTGCTGATCGTCCAGTTGTGGCGAGCCCGGGACGCCTTCCCGGCACGGCTGGCGCACGGCTCGCGTCGCACGGCGGGCGCGGTCCTCATCGGCGGTCTCGCCGTGTCCTGGTCCTTCGCGTTCAGTCTGACGCTTCTGTTCCCGGACACGCTGCGTGGCATCGGCGAACGCGTCATCTGGGCGAACCGCTCGGCACTGGGTCTCAACATCGTCGGCAACAACTCAGGACTTCACGGCCACCAAGGACACCACTGGGTGTCCGTGGCCGCATCGACGCTCTCGGCGCTGGTCCTGCTCGCCGCGGTGAGTGTCTTCCTGCGCTCGGCTCGGGCCAAGCAGTACCTCAGCGCCGACGCCGAGGTGCATCTGCGTCAGCTGATCCTGACCGAGGGCGAACGCGACTCCCTCGGCTACTTCGCCACCCGGCGCGACAAGTCGGTGGTCTTCTCCCCCGATGGCCGGGCCGCGGTCACCTACCGCGTCATCACCTCGGTGAGCTTGGCCAGCGGGGACCCGATCGGGCACCCCGGCGCCTGGCGGGCCGCCATCGACGCGTGGCAGGCCGAGGCCCGACGGCACGGCTGGTTCCCGGCGGTCCTGTCCGCCAGCGAGGCCGGCGCTACGGCGTACGTCGAAGCGGGGTTGAAAGCACTGTCCATCGGCGATGAGGCCATCATAGAGGTGGCCGGCTTCACGGTGCTGGGTAAGGCGATGGCCCCGGTCCGCCGGGCGGTCACCCGCGTGCAGAGCGCGGGCTATTCCTGCCAGGTCCGCCGACAAGCCTCGATCGGCACCGGCGAGCTGGAGGAACTGGATCGGCTTGCCGCCGCGTGGCGTGGCGACGAGTCGGAGCGCGGCTTCTCGATGGCGCTGGGCCGGCTCGGCGACCCGGCCGACGAACGATGTGTCGTGGTGACCGCCCACGACCCGCAGGGTCGGATCCGGGGTCTGCTCACCTTCGCACCGTGGGGAATCCGCGGTCTGTCGCTGGACCTCATGCGCGCCGACCGCAAGGCGGAGAACGGCCTCACCGAATTCATGGTCGCCGGCGTCGTACAGGCCTGTCCCGATCTGGGCATCCACCGGATCTCGATGAACTTCGCGATGTTCCGATCCGTCTTCAGCTCGGCCGACAGCGTCGGCGCGGGCCCGGTCACCCGCGTCACCGACGCGGTGCTGTCGGTGGCTTCGCGGTTCTGGCAACTGGAGTCGCTGTATCGGGCAAACGCCAAATACCTTCCGACCTGGGTTCCCCGGTTCCTCTGCTTCGACTCGTCGCTGACGCTCAGCCGTACCGTCCTCGCCGCCGGTCAGGCCGAGGGCTTCCTGCCCGCGATCGCCCCGCCGGCACCGGACCCGAGCACCGAGCTCATCGACGGAGTTCCCTTCGCCGAGGTGGTACGGGCGCAGGAGGAACGGCTGCTGCGCCCGGCGCGCCCGCAACGGTGGCTCAGTCAACAGCAACGGGTCCGGCTGGAAAAGCACGACCGGCTGATCAAGGACGGTGTCGAGCCCTACCCCGTATCGGTCCCCCGGACCAGCACGCTGGCCGAAGTCCGCCTCGCGCACCCCGGCCTGGCGGCAGACACCCGCACCGGGCGGCAGGTGGCTGTCACGGGCCGCGTCCACGCGCTCCGCGACCTGGGCGGAGTCACGTTCGCCACGCTGCGCGAGGGCAATGCCACGCTGCAGGCGATCCTTACCGCCGAAGCCACCGCGGCGCCGCTGCGGCAGCGGTGGCGCCGGACCGTCGACCTCGGCGACCATGTCAGCGTCACCGGCGAAGTCGTCACCTCCCGGCGCGGGGAACTGTCGATCCTGGTCGAGGACTGGACGATGGCCGCCAAGTGCCTGCGCCCGATGCCCGACGCCCACGCCGGCTTCACCGACCCCGAGGCCCGCGTCGCCCAACGCCACCTCGATCTGCTGGTCAACCCCGACGCGATGCAGGTCCTGCGGCACCGCAGTGCCGCGGTCAAGGCGTTGCGTGACGCCTTCGCTCGACGGGGGTACGCCGAGGTCGAGACCCCGATGCTGCAGGCGGTGCACGGCGGCGCGGCGGCACGGCCGTTCCGGACACACATCAACGCGTACGACATGGAGCTCTTCCTGCGGATCGCGCCTGAGCTCTACCTCAAGCGCCTGTGCGTGGCCGGCATGGAGAAAGTGTTCGAGCTCAACCGCAATTTCCGCAACGAGGGGGTCGACGCCACCCACAACCCGGAGTTCACCTCGCTGGAGGCGTACGAGGCGTACGCGGACTACACCACCATGCGGGAGCTGACCCGCGAGCTCATCCTCGAGGTGGCCACCGCCGTACACAGCCGGCCCGTCGCGATGCGCCCGGAGGGCCCGGTCGACCTCACCGCGCCATGGCCAGTGATCACCGTGCACGAGGCCGTAAGCCGGGCCACCGAGACCGCAATCGACTCCGAAACCGCGGTGGAGCGGGTACGTGCCGTCTGTGAGAGCCGGGGCGTGCACGCACCGGCCGACGCGACCGCCGGCGAGCTGGTGGTCGAGCTCTACGACGCACTGGTCGAGAAGCAGACCACCTATCCGACCTTCTACACCGACTTCCCCCTCGAGACGTCCCCGCTCACCCGCACCCACCGCGGCGACCCACGCCTGGCCGAACGATGGGACCTGGTCGCCTTCGGCATGGAACTCGGCACCGCCTATTCCGAGCTGATCGACCCGATCGATCAGCGGGAACGGCTCACCGCACAGTCACTGAAGGCCGCCGCCGGCGACCCCGAGGCGATGCAGATCGACGAGGCCTTCCTGAGCGCCCTGGAATTCGCGATGCCCCCCACCGGAGGCCTCGGCCTGGGCGTCGACCGCATCGTGATGCTCCTGACCGGCACACCGATCCGGGCCACCCTCGCCTTCCCGTTCCACCGGCCGATCCCCGCACCGTAGCAACGGCGATTCGGATCATCCAGGGTCATCTGCAGGGGCGATGATCCCGGGCGCCACGGCCCGGCACACATGTCTCGCTCGGCCGGACGCGTTCCCGGCGCGCCCGAGCGGGGGCGATCTGCAAGCGCGACAACACGGCACGAAGCACAACGGTCGCCTCGACCAGAGAGAAGCCGGCACCGACGCGGCGACGCACGCCGCCCCCGAACGAAAACCATGTGCCCGATGCGGGTCCACCGCCCTCGAGGAAGCGTTCCGGACGGGACTCTCCGGGACTGTCGAAGTGCTGAGAATCCTCGGTCGTGACGCTCAGCAGACGCGAGAGGACATCGGTGCGCGTGCCGAGGTCGGGTGCGTGGCGCCGCTCATGGATCTCCGCGAGAAGCAACTCGACCGGAGTTCCGAGGCGTGTCTCAGATGACGGAGATGGTTCCTCCGTCGATGATGTGCTCGGTACCGACGATGGACGAGGCTCGGTCGGACACCAGGAAGCCCACCAGGTCGGCTACCTCGGCCGGCTGGGCGCCGCGCCCGAGCGGGATCCCGCCGAGCATCGCGATCAGCTGGGCGGTGATCGTCTGCCGGTCGACGCCCTGCTCGGCTGCGCTCTGGTCGAGCCACGACTCCAGGGTCTCGGTCTGGATCATGCCGGGGGCGATGCTGTTGACTCGGACGCCGTGTGGAGCCACTTCGTTGGACAGGCTCTTGCTGTATGCGGTCAGCGCGGCTTTGGCCGCGGCGTAGGGCGCGTTGGACCCGAGTGGCTTCATACGCTGGATCGACGAGATGTGCACGACTGCTCCAGCGCCTTTGGCGATCATGCCGGGGACGAGATAACGGTCGAGGCGGACCGCGCTGAACAAGTTGATGTTCAGATCGTTGATCCAGTCCTGGTCGGTGAACGCAGCGAAGTTTTCCTGCGTGGACTGGGCGCCACCGGCGGCGTGCACCAGAATGTCGACCCCGCCGATGTCGTGGACGCTCTGGGCCACCAGGTCGGTGCCCTCGGCGGTCGACGTGTCGGCGGCGATGAATCGGTCGGCGCCCTCGTGGTCCGGCTTGTTGCGGGCGCAGAGCCAGACGTCGGCGCCCATGTCGCGCAGTCGTGCGACGATCGCTTTTCCGGTGCCCTTCGAGCCGCCGGTCACCAAAGCTCGGCGGCCCTTCAGAGAGTCACGTCCGGATGGTGTCGTCATCATTGTTCTCCCCAGACGGTGACAGAAATGTACGCCGTTCAAATGCCCCAGCGAGTGGGGCGGCAAAATTGTCCGGCGCCACGTCCGTCTACTTAGGACCTTGCTCAGAAATAATTAGAGAACAATCGTGCTCAGAGTGCAAGGTGCGCCTCTTCACACGGTTTACCGATGATCCTTATGAACTCGTTGAACGGCGACCGTAACTGAAACCCCGTCATCAGCCGTGCCGTCGACCTGCTCGATCTGTTCCCGCCTGTGAATGCCGTCCGCGTACAGACGTACAGCTCGACCCCGTCCGGAGTCGAGCTGTACGTGAAGGACCAACGGATCAGGCGGCCAGCTTCTGCGGGAACTGTGAGATCCCCACCTCGGCCCAGTGCTCGATGATGCGCCCGTCGCGGACGACGTCGACGGTGGCTGGAGTCCCGAAGAACTCGCCTTTCTGGGCGCCTCCTCGGCGGCCTGCCACGTCGCACGGGTGAGTTCGTAGCCGGAAGACGGGTGAATGATCAGATCCGGGGAGACATAAGCGTCCCAGGTGTGATTGAGGTCGACGCTTGCGGCAACTTCCGCGAGTTACTGCGCGTCCTCCGGCAGGAGGGTCACGTTGTAGCGAATAAGACTGTCCAGCGCCTTCGCGTACTGTTCCGGTCCCCACTCGGGAGCCTGCTCGCCCTGGCGGGGCTCGTCCCCGATCTCGATGAACGTGCCCTCGTGCCCACCCGGCGTGAACAGGAAGAGCATCTTCGCCGGTTCTTGACCGATGTTCCGGAACCGGTGGCGGTTTCCCCGGGGAATGAAAACGAAGTCACCGGGTCCGGCGACGAAAGTCTCGTCGCCGTTCAGGAACTCGAACTCCCCCGACAGCACGTAGAAGGCCTCGTCCTCGCTGCCGTGCGCGTGAGCCACCGGCCCCACTCCCGGCGGTACGAGGGCTTCAGCGAATCCCAGCGAACCGTTGGTGTCCGCGGCCGTTGCCTTGATGGTGTAGGTGTCGCCGACGACCCACCTGCTGATGCCCTCGCCACGTCGTACGTGGATGCCCCCACGGTTGGTCCATCTCGGGTCACTTTTGTCGGGGACTGGTACCGGAAAACTCATGGGCTCGCCTTCGGTGTTCAGGATGGTGATCAGCGGATGTGAGGAAGGCCGGTGCGTCGAGACGGCTCTCGAGGTTCGTGTACGCGCCAGGCGATGGCGTGGACGGCGTTTCGCGGTCATGGTGGCGGGCAGGCCGTGGGTGGTGGTTTTGGCCAGTTGTCATCAACGGTCTTCGGCTACCCGGCCTTCTGCAAATGCCTGGTTAGCCACTTACAAAAAGTAAGCGCATACAATCAGGGTCATGTCACAGCTTCCGATCAGCTCTCCACCCGAAGCGGCCGCCGCTGAATGCAAGCAGGTCCAGTCGGTGCTCGACACGGTCGGTCGACGCTGGTCAGGCAACATCATGGTGGCGGCCAGTCGCGGCGCCCGGCGGTTCACCGACTTCCGGCGGGCCATCCCGGGCATCTCGGACCGCATGCTCTCGCAACGGCTCAAGGAGCTGGAAAATCTCGGCCTGTTGAGCCGTACTGTGGTGCCCACCACCCCGGTGCAGATCCTGTACGAGCCGACCGCCCGCGGCGTAGAGCTGCTGCAGTTCCTGCAGCCCCTCTTCCAATGGGGCGAGAAGCACCTGTCAGCTCTGCCCCGGAGCGAGTCCTGATTCCTACCGAATCGGAAAAGCGGCGTCGGTCTAGCGCTCGGATGCGTCGAACCGCGCCGAATACTTCTCGACGAGCATCGACGCACCTTTGAGGGAGGTCGTCGCCGCAGAGCCCGTGACGCCGCCGGGCAGCTGACTTGCTCCGCCCTGGGGGCCGAGCGGAACCACGATCACTGTGGGACCGGGATCGTACGTCTGCGGCTTGCCCTCGCCGGTGATTGCGGCGCGAGTGTCGGCGGCGACCACCTCCGCCTGCTGACTCGCGGCGCCGGCGGTATCGCGGTCCGCGTCGCTGATGTCACCCAGCGCGAACACACCGTCGAGCCCCTTGACCTGCAACTGCTCGTCGACCGCGAGATATCCTCGAGCGTCCCGGGCATCGGCCAGCGCGCCGTGCGCATAGTCGGTGGCCGGCCGTACACCGAAGGCACGGAACCAGATATCGGCGGTGACCGTCTCCCCCGCTTCCGTGGTCACCTCGACCGCCGTCAATTCACCGGGCGCGGCTTTCGGCAGGGCCCGTAGCGGGCTGCCCAAAACCAGCCTGATGCCCATCTCGTCGAGCGGTCGCGGTCGCGTGGGGTCGGCGTCGCGGGGCAGCGGCAACAGGTCGGTGATAGCGTCCGCGACGTCGTCGAGCTGATCGCTGCCCATCCGCTGGGGCGGCGCCTCGGTGAGCCAAAGTGAGGCCGTGCGCGATCAAGTTATTGCCTCGGCACGCCACGTACTCGTCACAATCCTCGCCACGACCGTTGCCGTCGCCGGCTCAGGTTCGAGCCGGCGAAGTGGGTTCCGCGGCCGCCTAGCCGGAATTCGGGTGCGGCCCGGCGCCGGCGAGCCGGGAGCCGTGTGGCGGCCGTCCGCCGGGCTCTCGATACCGATCGCCGAACGGCTGCGCCGGAAGGGCGATATCGCGGCCGGGCACTACGTCATCGTGCAGAGCCGTCGTCCAGCCGCCGCTGAACATACACGGCTCGCATACGTCAGATGACATAGGAAGGGCCGGTCGGGCGAAGCCCACCGCTGAAGGAATCGAGGGTGCTTGTGCAGACATCTTTAAAGAAGCTGAGCGTGTACGCGATGACGGGTGTCGCGGTCGGCGGAATCGCGGTGGGACTTGCCGGATCACCCGCCTCTGCAGCGTCTGCCGTCGTCCGATTCTGCCCTAGAGGGACATCGGTCGGGTTCGTGCACATATTGCCGGTGGCTGGGTATGGACACACTCAGAGCCGCGTTCTTTTGAAAGGCAACTGCTGGGCAACCCAGATGGACACCCGCAACCAGGTCGCTCAGATCGACGTAGTCGCCCTGAGGCCGGACGGCGGCGAGCGGTGGATGGGGGCAGTGTATTGGAGCAGCAGCAAAGGAAGTATCAACATCGTGATCGGTGGTACTCCGGAGTTCCCGAATTTCGGTATTGAGCACTGATAGCCGAATGATTCGCCGGTGACGGCTACTGGTTCGGCCGGGTCGCTTCTATCGACGAAAGGTTGATGGCGCTCCGCGGCGCTCTCGGCGAAGCGGACGCTGCCCTGACCCAACCGAGCTGGACACCTCTACCTCCCGGCAGGGGAACGACGTGACCGCATGCGGGATCCCCGCCTCGGCGGGATACGAGGTTGCAGTGTTGAGGCGATGATTGAGGGCGCAATTCCCGATAGGTCGGCACCCCGGTCCTGACTTTGAAGACGTCGAGCCGCAAGTTTCGTCGATACCGGGGCGGCCCGGCGTCTTCAAGCCAGGATTAGCGAGAGCCCTCAAATGCCACCAGACTGATTCGAGTGCTAGGGTGGGGCCGACTATCTCGCTGGCACTCCCAGTACTGCCCTTCGGGAACCGAAATAACATATTTGGAGTGCCGCGCTCCGGACATCGGCTTGAGGATTAAATTGAACTTACCTCAAATACCAGGTCTGGAAGTCGCCCTTATTGCAAGTGGCCACATGAGTCCACCCAGTGGAATCGCTATCCAAGCAGGTCTTCAGCGGGTGAGACATAATGTACGTCGTTGCTGAACCTACTTCCCATTCAAGACTATTGTTGTCTTTTGTGGGGCAAGTGACAGTATAGGCATCTCCGTTGGAATTAGTGGCGAGGCACCTGCCGGTCGCAACATTTTTCAGCCAGACTTGACCCCAATTAACACTACTGTTGAACGGCGGGCGCGTGCGCAACCAGCGCTGATAGTTGCCGCCATTGCAGGCCAGCGTATATACGGTCCCCTGAGAGTTGCTGTCGAGGCAGCGTGAGGTCGCTCGGTTCTTGACCTCGTAACGGGGCTCTTCCCTGGCCGACTCCGAATTGGCAGATGTTGAACTCGCAGATGCCGAAGTCGACGGCACCGCCAACGCGATCATGCCGGCCATTACGGCCGCTGCGGAGGCCAGTAGCCGCGCACCAGTGCCATTACGGATCATTCGTGATCTCCAAATCTCGAGCATCAGACGTCATTACGGTCGACTCTGACCGACAAGAAGGACGCCGAACTTGCGGTCAATACAATCAGGATATTCAGCACTGTCAACCAGTCGCTGTCGTGACGAAGGACGCACGTTCATCATGAACCCTTGCCGGTTCCATACGTGTCTTAGTTGTTCACTACCCTTTAGTGAGCAGCCAGTCTCGGCCCTTCGACAGACACCCCGGCTGCAGTTCCCGGAACGCACAAGAATTCTTCTTAGCTGACGTTATGTGACTTTTCCAGAGCGAGAATCGTCCTTCACGGAAGGCACCTACAAGGTGATGCAGCTGCGCGAGGAACGGCTTGGATTCGAACGGATCCCAAGACGGCGCTCGCCTCGAACTCAGCGACCGGACGTTCCTTCAATCGCGCACAAGGTGGGCTACACGATCGGCCCCGCAGCGGTGTCATATCGCCTGTCGCGCACAGCACGGCGTCGACGTGCTGTGCGGCTAAGAACTCTTAACCACGATCTGCTGAATCGATGTTGATCAGCGCACGACAGGAAGATCCGTCTCGTTCGCGGGGCGTGGCCAGGCCGTGGGGTGTGGACGACCAGTTGTGGGCGTTGATCGAGCCAGTTGTACCGCCGTGGCCGGAGAAAGCGCCGGGCCCGAAGCCGATCCCGGACCGGTCCTGCCCGCAAGGCATCATGTTCGTGCTGCACAGCGGGTCTGCTGGTAAGACCTGCCGCAGGAACTGGGCCTCGGTTCCGTGAGTCGGCCTGTTCGCCGCCGTCGGCACGCTCGCCTACGGCCGCCACCGTTCCCCGTCGGCCGGAGCAAGGTCAGCGCGTAAGACTGGCCGCGCGCCATATTGCCGACCTGCGCCAATCCGTCATCGGACAGCCCACACCCGGCTGCGGACAGACAGTGCCCGGAAAGACGAGCTGATGTCGGCACCCAGCATCCATCAGTTACGGGGACAAGGACACCCGCGTGCGATTCTGCTGCGTAGCAGAGTGCGCTGCAGGAACGCAATCAAGGTCGGTGACACCGGATGCCACGCAGCTGATGATCACTCCTCCGGACAGCGGACCGGTTTCACCGCGACCGCCGGCCGCATGACTTCCGCGCATGCCGGATCGACGAGGTGGGCGACTCAGATCCGAAGGGCACGAAGACTCGGCGCGGCGCCGGCGGTCAGCTTTCGGTGGCGAGCCGGGCCAGCGCGGCGCGGGCGCGCGCCTGCTCCTCCGGCTTGTCGATCTCGGTGGCCAGCGCCAGCGCCTCCTCGTGCCGGGCCACAGCGTCCGACCGTCGGCCCAGGCCGGCCAGGGCCTGCCCGAGTCCGTTGAGCACGCATGTTCGGCCGTAGCGTTCGCCGAGGTCCTGGAAGATCGTGAGGGCCTGTTCGTAGTGCCCCACGGCATCCGCGAACGTGCCGAGCAGGGTGTGGGCGTCACCCAGGTTGTTCAGTGCGGTCGCCTCGCCGCCGCGGTGTTCCAGTTCGCGGAAGATGTGCAGCGCCCGGCCGTTCTGCTCGACCGCCGGCGCGGGGCGGCCCAGCCGGACGTACACGCTGCCGAGATTTGTCAGTGTGTTGGCTTCGCCGACCCGGTCGCCGAGCCGCACGAAGCGGTCCAGCGCCTGCAACTGATACGTCGCGGAGATCTCGCATTGCCCCGTCGTGCTGTGCACCACGCCCAGGTTGCCCAGCGTGCGCGCCTCCCCGCGGGCGTCGCCGAACTGCTGGAACAGAGCCAGCGCCCGGGACAGATGCCCGACCGCCTCGGGGTGCCGGCCCAACTGCCAGCACACCACGCCCAAGTTGGTGAGCGCGGTGGCCTCGGCGATGCCGTCGCCCAGCAGCCGGGCGGCGTGCTGCGCCTCGGTGTGCACGGCGAAGGCGTCGGCCGGGTGCCCGCCGTTGTCCAGGTAGGAGTAGAGCAGTCCGGCCAGCCATACGGCGTGTTGCGGCCAGCCGTCGCGCGCCGCCTGCAGGCACACCGCCACCAGCGTGGCGCGTTCCGCGTCCAGCCAGTGCAGCGCGGCCCTGGGTTCGTTCAGCGGCGGGCCGGCCGACGGCCGCGGGGGCAGCGTCGGGCGGCGGTGCCGCTCCGCCGGATAGAGCGCGTCCATGGCGGCGGCCGCGCCGTGCACGTAGTGGTCGAACAGGCGGGTGAGCGCGTCCCGGCGATCCGTCGGCCGATCCTCGTCGTGCGCGCGCTCCGCCGCGTACGCGCGGACCAGATCGTGCAGCACGTACCGGCCGTCCACCGGTTGCTGCGCGAGGTGGTCGCCGGCGAGCTGGCGCAGGTCCGCCGCGGCGGTGCCCGGGTCGGTGCCGAGCAGCGCGGCGGCGGCGTACACGTCGAGGTCCGGCCCGGGGTGTGCGGCCATGCGGCGCAGCAGTGTCCGCCGGCGTTCGGCAAGGTGCCGGTAGGACACGTGCAGCGCCAGTTCCACGCCGCCGTCGAGCCGGCGGTGCCGGTGCCGCTCGTCCAGCCGGTCGGCGTGGTCGGTGACCGTCCATCCGGGCCGGGCGGCCATCTGGCCGGCCACCACGCTGAGCGCCAGCGGCAGATGCCCGCAGCGCAGGGCGACCCGGCCGTACGCGGCGTCGTCCGCGCCGAGCTCCACCCCGGGCACCGACCGCGCCAGCAGCTGCTCGGCCTCGTGCGCGCTGAACAGCTCGACGTCGAGGTGGACCTTCGGGTTCAGACCGTCGAGCCGGCGGCGCGACGTGATCAGCGTCAGGCCGCCGGGGGCGTCAGCGAGCAGCGGTTGCACCTGGTCCTCGCCGGCCGCGTTGTCGAGGATCACCAGCGCCCGCCGGCCGGCCAGCCGCTCGCGGAACAGCGCGGTCCGGGCGGCGAGACCGTGTGGGATCTTGTGGCCGGAGACGCCGAGCACGCGCAGGAAGCCGTCCAGGACCGCTGCCGGCTCGGCCGGCGGCTGCCCCGCGTCGGGGTGGAATCCGCGCAGGTTGACGAAGAGGATCGGGTCGAAGGCGGCGTCGGCGGCGAGCAGACGGCCGGCATGGATCGCCAGCTGGCTCTTGCCGATCCCGGCCATCCCGGCGAGCACACACACCACCGGGCCGGGCCGGCCGGGGAGCCGGCGCAGGGCCGCCATCTCGGCGTCGCGACCGGTGAAGGTGGCGATGTCGTCCGGGAGCCGGTCGAGCACGCGGACCTGCGCGGCCGCGGCGGTCTCGGCCAGGATGACGCGTAACGCCTGCCGCCAGTGGGCCAGGTAGCCGGTCTCGTCGTGCAGCGCCCGAACCACGGCCAGCATCAGCTCGCCGTTGATCCGGCGCCGCCCGGTCTTGAAGCAGTCCACGACCGTGCCGCGGCGGGCGAGCTCGCCGGCGGGCCGGCCGGCGGCCTGCCAGTGCTCGCCGATCCGTCGTGTGATCGTCTCGTACGAGGGGTCGCCGGCGTACAGCTTGAGCGCCCGTAGACAGCCGACCAGCTCGTCGAGGGTGCGCGCCGATCCGGGATCGGGCAGCTCGGACGCCGGGCCGTCCGCGTCGGCAGCAGTCATGGCACCTCCTGTGAGCGCCGACGATACCAATCGATCCCGGCGCGTATGGAATCGTTTGGATTCCGCCCGGCGTCCCGGCCGATGCGCTGACATCGACACAGCGATTCCCGATCGGCGACCGAGCCCGCCGATGTGCTCGTGACCGGGCGCCGCAGCGCCGCGGCGACCAACTTCCGAAGGGGTGGCGGAGCCTGCGTGGCTGATCAACGGGGGGTCGCGCCGGCTCACCACTCCTGACGCCGGGGCACCGTGCGAGCCGCCGCCATCGACTCGCACGGTGCCCCGCGCGGCCACCCGCACCTGTCACCGATGTCCGGCGCCGCTGTTGTCGAGGGCGGCGAGGTCTGCGCGGAGCTGGTCGGCCTCGGGCAGGTCGAGGTCGGTGTAGAGGGTCAGGGCGTGCTGGTAGTACTCGCGGGCGACGGCGTGATTGCCGAGGACCTGGTGGGCGTGGCCGAGGCCGGTGTGGGCGCGGGCCTGCTGATCGCGGTGGTCGGCGGCGGTGGTGTGGGCGGCGGTGTGGTAGGTGAGGGCGTCGGCGGCGCGGCCCGCGGTGCGGGCGGCTTCGCCGAGGCCGTTGAGCGCCCAGGATTCGCCGCGCCGTTCGCCGGTCTCACGGAAGATGGTCAGAGCCTGCTGATGGTGTTCGATGGCCTGGACGGGCTGGCCGAGGCGGGTGTGGAGGGTGCCGAGGTTGTCCAGCACCCAGGCTTCGCCGGCATGGTTACCGAGTTGCCGGTGCAGGGCCAGGGCCTGCTCGAGGTGGTCGCCGGCCGGACCGTACCGGCCCGACCGTATCTCGACTTCACCGAGGCTGTTCAGCGTGTCGGCTTCGCCGACCCGGTCGCCGGTCTGCCGGCACAGGGTCAGGGCCTGCGCGTAGTGCTCGACGGCCGGCCCGCGGCGGCCAAGCAGCGCGTCGAGGTCGCCGAGGTAGGCCAGCACGCTGGCTTCGCCGGGCCGGTCGCCGGTCTGCCGGTACAGGGTCAGCGCCTGCTCGAGGTGGTCGCCGGCCGGGCCGTACCGGTCCGACCGCATCTCGATGACGCTGAGGTTGTGCAGGGCCCGGGCCTGGCCGGCCGGGTCGCCGACCTGCCGGAACAGGTCCAGGGCGTGGTGGAAGTGGTCGGCGGCCGGCCGGTACCGGCCCAGCCGATAGTCGGCGCCGCCGAGATCGGCCAGGGCGTGGGCCTGTCCGGCCGGGTCGCCGTTGTGGCGGGCGGCGCGGTAGGCATGGCCGTGCATGGTCAGGGCGTCGGTGTGGTGGCCGCCGTCGAGGTATCGGTACAGGGTGCGGGCGAGTCGGGTGGTGTGGGTGGGCCAGCCGTGGTCGGCGGTGTGGGCGGCGACCGCGATCAGTGTGGGCCGTTCGGTGTCCAACCACTGTCGGGCGGTGCCCGGATCGGTCAGGTCCGGAATGGGGGTGGCGACCGGGGGGATCGCGGGCCGGCGGTGGGGGTGCAGAGTGTTCATGGCGGTGGCGCTGGTGGCGAGGTAGTAGTCGAACAGGCGGGTCAGGGCGGCGCGGCGCTCGGGTGGGCGATCCTCGTCGGCGGCCCGGATGGTGGCGTAGACGCGAACCAGGTCGTGGAAGGTGTACCGGCCGGAAGTGCTCTGCTGCATCAGGTGGTCGCGGTGCAAGCGGTGCAGAAGATCTTGGGCGGTGGACAGGTCGGTGTCGGCCAGAGCCGCGGCGGCGTAGGCGTCGATGTCCTGACCGGGATGGAGCGCCGCCAGTCGGAGCAGTCGCCGCTGCGGCGTGGGCTGGTGCTGGTAGGACAGGCCGACGGCGAGTTCGACGCCGGTGTCCAGGCGCCGGTCGTGGTGGCGTTCGTCGAGTCGGTCGGCGTGGTCGGTCAGGGTCCAGCCCGATGTGTTGCGGATATGTCCGGCGACCAGGCTGAGGGCCAGGGGCAGGTGGCCGCAGCGCCGGGCGATCCGTGCCGCGGCGCACGGATCCGCGCCGACGGGAACCTCGGGTACGGCCCGGGCGAGGAAGGCCAGAGCCTCGTCGGGGGTGAACACGTCCACGGTGAGATGGATCGCGGAGCGCAGGTCGGCCAGGCTGCGCCGGCTGGTGACCACGGTGAGGCAGCCCGGCGTGACCGGCAACAGCGGACGGACCTGCTCGGCGGTGGCGGCGTTGTCCAACACCACCAGCGCCCGGATCCCGGCGAGCTGGTGACGGTACGCGGCGACGCGCGCCTCGAGGGTGTGGGGGATCTGCTGGGCGGGCATTCCGAGCAGGCGCAGGAATCCCTCCAGGACGGCGGCCGGGTCGGCCGGCGGCTGCGCCGGATCGAAGCCGCGCAGGTTGACGAACAACACCCGCTCGAACGGCTCCTCCCGCGCCAGCAGGTGTCCGGCGTGCACGGCGAGTTGAGTCTTGCCGACCCCGGCCATCCCCTCGATCGCGGAGATCACCACCGCCTGCCCGGCCCGGGCCGCGCGGCGGAGCCGGTCGAGTTCGCCGGTACGGCCGGTGAATCCGGTCAGGCCCCGCGGCAGGCTGTCCTGGACTCGAACCTGGGACACCGCCTCCATCTCCCCGCCGACGACACGGAGGGCCTGGCGCCACTGCGTGACGTACCCGGCATCGGGGTACAGCGCCTCAACGACCGCGATCACCAAGTCGCTGTCCAGGCGTTGCCGTCCGCGCCGGAAGCAATACGCGACCGTGGACTTGCACACCAGCTCACTGGCCGGCAGGCCGGCAGCGGTCCAGGCCGCGTTGACCCGGTTCACGATCGTCGCGTACGAGGGGTTGCCGGCCCAGACCTTCAATCGGCGCAGCTGCTCGCCAAGATCGCCGAGGCTGCCCGCCCGCGCGGGATCGGGCAGTCCCGCTGACGCGTCCCCCGTGCTCGCCGTTTCCCCCGACACCGGCATCGCCCACTCCCATGATCGGGTTCGATGTCTCAGCGCCATGAGACTAATCGGCTTTACCGAAGACAGTGGTCGTTCATCAGACACTTCACGCCATCTGCCCCATAACGGATCCGCCGGCGCCGCCGCCGAACTCAGCGTCCGAATTCGTCCGAACCACACCAGGCCCAGGGATCGACGCCCGACACTCGACGACAACGCCAAGAAAATCGAGACATAGGAGGGCCCGATGAGTGTTTTGAGGCCGGCACGTCGCTGCGCGGTCGTCATGGTGGTCGCCGCGGGTGCGATGGTCGCGGTGCCCGCCACGTCCGCGCTGGCGAGCGGTTCCGTCTACTGCTCGTGGACAAAAGGCCAGTATGGCTGCAGCCGCAGCGACAAGGTGACACCGAACTACCGGCACCAGATCCTGCTCGCCGCCGCAGCGACCTACCGCGCCTACCCGGTCACCTGCCGAGTCTTCGACGCGGCGAACGGCGTCGAGGTGGGCTCGATCGTCGGAACATCGCCCTATATTCCGGACACCAAGTACATCGGCGGACTGTACGGCGAGTACTTCCTCGCTTGCACCGGCGCCTACCAGAGCGCGGGCTCCGGTTCCATCAACGGAACCTGACCCGTCACCGCCGGTAATGCTGTCGTCCTCGCCGGCGCCGCTCCCAGCGGCGAACGGGGCCCGGCGAGGACGACATCCCTGTGCGAGGTGCCGCGTGGCACGACTGCCGCCGACGATTTGGTCGTTCGAATTCTAAGCAAGTAAACTCGCCCGGTGAGCGACCCGTCCCCTGGCCTGAACTCGGAGCAACTTGGGGCCTATTTCGCGTTGATGGAGGTGAGCAGCCTTCTTCAGTACGCGGTGGACGAGCATCTGCGCGCCGACGGCGACCTCAGCTACGTCCAGTTTCAGATCCTGGCCCGGCTGGTCGACTCCCCCGAGGGCCGGCTGCGGATGACCGACTTGGCCGACGGTGTGGTGTACAGCCGCAGCGGCCTGACCTATCAGGCCGGGCTGCTGGAGAAGCGCGGCCTGGTCACCCGCGCCCCGTCGCCGGACGATGAGCGCAGTGTCATGGTCACAGTCACCGACACCGGCCGGGCTCTCATCGCTCACGTGCTGCCGGGGCACGTGGAACGCGTACGGCAGCTGTTGTTCGACCCGATGAAGGGCCGCGACCTCGCCACCCTGAGCAGCGTGCTGGGCCGGGTGCGTACGCACATGCGGGCCACCCCGCCGCGCTCGGCCAAGCCTCGCGCCGGCCGCAACCGGGCCGAGTAGGAGCGACACGATGGATCGGGCGCTACTGGCTGACTTTCTCCGTGCCCGGCGCACGGCGCTGCGGCCGGAGGACGTCGGGCTTCCCGCGGGCTCCCGGCGGCGGACCGGAGGGCTGCGGCGGGAGGAGGTGGCGGTGCTGGCCGGCATGTCGGCCGACTACTACAGCCGCCTCGAGCAGCAGCGCGGCCCGATGCCGTCCGAGCAGATGCTGGCCGCGCTGGCCCGCGGCCTCAAGCTCAGCCCGAGCGAGCGCGACCACCTGTTCCAGCTCGGCGGGCACTCGGCGCCGCGGCGCGCGCTGCGGGACGAACAGGCCAGCCCGGCCATGCGGCGGATCCTCGAGCGCATGTCGGACACCCCGGCGATCGTGCTCTCCCGGTTCGGCGAGGCGCTGCTGCAGACCCGGCCGGCCATCGCTTTGCTCGGCGACTACACCGGCTACAGCGGCATGGCCCGCTACCTGGTCTACCGCTGGTTCACCGATCCGGCGCAGCGCGCGCTCTTCCCGCCGGAGGACCAGGACATCCGGGGCCGGGTCTTCACCGCGGAGATCCGTGCGGCGTACACGGCCGACCCCACCGGAACGGCCGGCGAGATCGTCGAGGCGCTGCTGTCGGTCAGCCCCGAGTTCGCCGAGGTCTGGCGACGGCACGAGGTGGGCATCGTCCATCACAACGATCTCAAGCGTTACCGGCATCCGGAGCAGGGCGAGCTGTGGCTGCACGCCCGGCGGCTGATCGACCCGGACGAGGGTCAGGAGCTGCTGGTCTATCTGGCCGAGCCCGGTTCGCCGAGCGAGGAGAAGCTCCGGCGCCTGAGCGCCATGTGACGGTTATCCACGGACAAATGATCCGTGGATAACCGTGCCATTCACCTTCTCCCCGGTTCACATCACTCTGGACGAGTGGAACGCAAACGCGTCGGGCCTCTTCTGGCGCACCTCGTCGAGCGGCTGTCGGATCATCCGGCGATCGTGTTATCGAGGTGCGGCGAGGTGCTGCTGCGGACCCGTCCCGCGGTGATCCTGCTGAGCGACCGCTGTTTGGTCGAGGTGGGCGTCACGCCCGGCTCCGGCCTCCGGCGCTACCGGCACGCCCACCTGGGCGAGCTGGAAATGTACCGCCAGATCCTGGTCGATCCCGACGAGCACCAGGTGCTGCTCCTGTTCACCACCGTCCCCGGCTCGGCGAGCGAGGAGAAGCTGCGCCGGCTGATGTAGGCCGCGTCACACCACCGGCCACTTGCTTCGAATTCGAATCGAAGTATGGTCAGAAAGTGCTTCGAACACGAAGCACTCAGCGAGAGAGAAGGCTTCCGATGAAGGTAGTGCGATTCCACGAGTACGGTGACCCGTCCGTCCTGCGTTACGAGGACACCGAGCGCCCCACCCCGGCCGCCGGCCAGGTCCTCATCCGGGTCGCCGGGACGTCGTTCAACGGCGTCGACGGCAACATCCGCGGTGGTTTCATGCGGGGCCCGATTCCGGTGACGCTGCCGCACACGCCCGGCATCGACGTCTCCGGAACGGTCGAAGAGCTGGGCGAGGATGTGACCGCCGTCCAGGCCGGGGACCGGGTGGTCGGCTTCCTGCCGATGACCGATGACGGCGCCGCCGCCGAGTACGTCCTGGCTCCGGCCGACATCCTGGCCCCGGCGCCCGCGAGCATCCCCCTGGCCGACGCGGCCGCGCTGCCCACCGTGGGCCTGACCGCCTGGCAGGCCCTGTTCGACCACGCCAAGCTCACCGCCGGACAGCGGGTGCTGATCAACGGCGCCCGCGGGGCGGTCGGCTCGTACGCCGTCCAGCTGGCCCAGAACGCCGGCGCCGAGGTCGTCGCCGTCAGCGGCCCCCGCAGCCGGGACGGCCTGCGCACCCTCGACGAGGTGACCGAGCCGGTCGACGTGGCACTCAACCTGGCCCCGGTCGAGCCGGACCGGCTGACCGCGCTGGCCGGCCTGATCCGCGACGGCGGCGTCCTGGTCAACACGACGGTCTGGATGCCCGCGCCGTCCGACGAGGCCCGCGGCGTACGCGGCATCGACCTTTTCGTCCGCAGCGACGCCGGCCAGCTCGCACACCTGGTGTCGCTGGTCGACTCCGGCGAACTGCGGGTCGACGTGGCCGAACGGGTGCCGCTGGCCGAATTGGCCACCGTGCACGCCCGCGCCGCCGCCGGTGAGCTGTCCGGCAAGACCGTCATCGTCGCCTGAACCCTCGTCCCGACAATCCCGAGCCGCTCAGTCTCGGTGACTTCCCTGCCGCCCACCGCACCGAACTCGAGGCCTGACATGATTCCCGACGACGACCCGTCCCGCTCGCTCACCGTGGCGAACCCGGACGACCCCGCCATCACCTACATCTCGCTGGTCGGCAACACCTACGCCATGCTGATCACCGGTGAGCAGACCAACGGCCGCTACTGCCTGATCGACATGCGCGTTCCCGACGGCGGCGGCCCGCCGCCGCACCGCCACGACTTCGAAGAGATGTTCACCGTCCTCGACGGCGAAGTCGAGTTCTATTTCCGCGGCGAGAAGCACACCGTCAAGGCTGGGACGACCATCAACATCCCGGCCAACGCCCCGCACAACTTCCGCAACGTCTCCGGCGCCCCGGCCCGCATGCTCTGCATGTGCACCCCCGCCGGCCAGGACGAGTACTTCACCCGGATCGGCGACGTCGTCAGCGGCCCGGACGCACCAGCCCCGCGGCTCTCCCCGGACGAGCTCACCGAGCGCCGCCACCGCGCCGCCGAACTGGCCTCGGCGTACCGCAGCGAGTTCCTGTAGCCAGAAGGGCGTAGGCGGCACGGTGAACTCGGGGTGCGGGCCCGCCGTCCCGGCCCTCACCCCGAGCCGCGTCAATACGCGCTGATCAGCCGCCGCAGCGCCACGTGAGCGGTCCGAGGCTGGTGGTGGCGCCTGTCGCGTCGACGCTGACGAGGGAGCCGACCACGGTGCCGTCGTCGGACAGGTCGCTGGAGAAGCTTCTCGCCTCGCCCTCGACGAGTGGCACGACCTCGGTGGCTCCATCGTCGCGACGCAGGGTGTCGTCGGTGAGCAGCCAGCCCCGGCTGTTGATTGCCTGAGCCGGTGCGTGCACGCCGTCGTAGGTGGTCAGTTCGCCAGTCTTGAGGTTCCAGCGGATCGCCCCGCCGGACGGCCATGCGTTGCCGGTCGCCCAGTCACCGCGCCCGGCGTTGACGGTGGCCTGCTGGCCGCGCGGGGCCGTCAGCTTGCGGCCGTTGCCGGCCTGGTCCCATACGTACGACGTGAGCTGCGAGGCATCCGACGGCAGCTCTCCGACCACGGCGCCGTCCTCGGTGAGCGCCTTGCCGTCCGCGCCGGGCGGCAACGGCAGTCGCGTCGCCCGGCTCGCGCCGGCCTTCCAGAGCATCACCGCGTTCTTGGTGTCCGGCTGCCCGGCCAAGGTTGCGTTGAAGAGGATGTCGCCTTCGGCGTTGATCCGGGCGTCCGGGCCAACCTCCCACGAACCGGCCGGCAGCAGCGCCTGCTGCGGTTCGCCGCCGACGTAGCGCAGGACGGAGTCGAAGCGTTTCCGGTCACCTGCCACCGCGACCACGACGCCGGCCGCGTTGACGGCGGCCGGCTGGACTGCCCGCTGCGGCGCCGGCAGCTCTTGGGCCCGGCCGTCGATCCACAACACCGGACGCGACGGCACCGTTCCGGTTCTCTTGTTCGTAGCGGGATCGACGTCGAACGGGCCGCTGATGGCATAGCCGGCGATGTAGCGGCCGGTGGGATCCACCGTGACGGCCCAGACGTTCGCCGCTCCGGCCGGAACCGGCAGCCGGGTCGCCTCGCAGCTCCCCGCACGCCCCGCGACGCCTGGCGCGGCCCGGTCGAAGCCCGGCAGCTGCGGCACGCCGATCAGCGCCCCGGCCACCAGGGCCGCTGCGCATCCGGCCTGCGCGGTGCGGCGGAGTCGCGTACGGCGACGCCCGGCCCTCACCACAGCCTCGACCGTGAGCCGGGAGGCGGGCGCCTCCAGGCGATGGAAGCGCTCCAGCAGATCCTGTTCGTCCATGATCACCCTCTCACGGGAAAGTGGGCTCGCAGGGCGGCCAGCCCACGCGCGCTCTGGCTCTTGACATTGCCGGCCGAGCAGCCGAGAGCCCGCGCGGTGTCCTCGACCGACAGGTCGTCCAGGAAGCGCAGCACCAATACCGCCCGCTGCCCCTTGGGCAACGACCGCAGGGCGGTGACCAGCTCGTCGCGGTCCTCGACCCGCTCGTCAGCGGCGGCCACCGCGGTGACCGCGGCCGGCACATCGCCCAGCCGCACCCGCGACCACCGGGTCCGGCGATCGTCGAAATAGCGGCGCAGCAGGATGCGGTGCACATACGCGTCGATGTTGTCCGCCGCCGCCGCGCGCTTCCAGTTCACGTAGAGCGCGGTCAGCGTGGCCTGGACGATGTCGTCCGCCCGGTGACCGTCGCCGCAGAGCAGGTACGCCGTGCGGTGCAGCCGCCGCAGCCGCGCGCACGTACTCCACGTAGTCCCGTTCCAGCTCGGGCCGCATCCCGCTCCCCTCGTCGGCCGCCGTCATCCTCTCTGTCGCGGACAAGCCCGCCGCAGGTTGCATCGGGCCGGGGATTACAGGCGACGGGTCGTCGCGGGCCGCGGTGCCACATGATCAGTCCGGCCGGAGCCGAGGCGGGATCGGGCGGCGTCGGCCGTGGGCGCGGTCAGCAGCCGAGCCGCTGGGTGGACAGGGCGATGTCGTCCATCCAGAGGTCGAACTCACCCGGTGTGGTGCCGCTCTGGTAGAGCTGCCAGCCGATCTTGACGGTGTCCACGGCCGGGAGGATGAACGGTACGTCGTTGCCGCCGTGCTCGGTGGTGGAGGCGGTCAGCTCCGGGCGCGCCCGGCCGTCGATCCACACGGCGACGCGGTTGTCCGCCGGGTCCAGCACCCATTCGAAGCACTGCCAGGTGTCCTCGACGACCGGTGCCGATTCCCGCCAGTTCGTCCAGTCGCCGGTCGGACCGCCGTCGGCGCCCACGCCCCAGAAGACGCCGGGGGCGGTGGGCGCGTACTGGCCGCCGATCGGCCTGACGATCTCCGTGCTGCCGGCGCCGGTCGCCTCGACGAGCGTGAAGTGCGCCCAGTCCGGGGCGGTCGGGAAGGCGTCGACGCGCAGCCGCATCCGCCCGTAGAAGCGGTTGCCCGGCGCGGTGAAGTCGTCGACGCGCAGGAACGCGCGTCCGTTGTCGACGGTGTGGAGGTGCAGCACCTGATTGTGCCGGCCGGCCCGCTCGATGGTGAGCGTACCGTGGCGGGTGTCGACACCCCAGTTCAGCGTGCTCGCCCCGCCAGGCGGCAGTCGTTCGAAGTCCTCGCAGAACAGCGGCGCGCGTGTGCAGCCGCCGCGGTGGGCGGGGCCGGCCGCGTCCGCCGGAACGCTGCCCGCCACCGCGCCGAGGATCAGGGCGGTGGCGGTAGCGGCGATGACCTTGCGCATTGGTCTCCTCCGTCTCGAATTCGGAAGCGCTCCCAGCGCCACGATTCAGCGCGTACAGGCCGGGTCGAGGCCGACGGGTGGCGCGGTGGCCGCCACGAGCATGCCGAAGGTCGTCGATGCGCCCGGGGCCAGCGTGCCGTTGTAGGAGGCGTTGCCGATCGTGACGCCGTCACCGGCGTCCGCCGCCACCCCGTTCCATAGCGACACGATCCGCTCGTCACCGGGCCACCGCCACGAGACGTGCCACGTGCCGAGCGTCTCGGCGCCGGCGTTGCGCACGGTGACCCGCGCCACGAAGCCGCCGCCCCACGCGCTGTCGATCGCGACTGTGGCGGCGCAGGGTTGCTCCGCCGCGGTCCGCCCGGACCCGGTCCAGTACGGATCGTGCTGGCCGCTGGCGCTGAACCGATACCAGTACGCGGTGTCGGGTGTCAGCCCGTCGATCGTCACCTTCCCGCTGCGCTCCGGCCCGGACACCGCCTCGGCCACCGGGTTCAGCCACTGCCGGGCATCCTCGGAGCTGGCGAAGAGCGTCACGGTGACCGGCGGGTCGTAGCCGCAGGGCGGCCTCTGGAAGATCGAGTAGCTGATCGTCAGGCTCGTGGTGGTCACCCCGGTCACCGCGCCGGTGAGCGGTATCGCCGGCGGGCAGGTCACCGTCGGCCCGGGCGTGGCCGCGAGCAGCGCGCCGCCCGTCGCCGGTGAGCCGGCGGCCGAGGCGCCGGCCGCCCCGGCGACCACGATCGTCAGGGCGAGGGCCGCCCCGCCGGCCATGGCGCTCAATCTGTACCGCATCCTTACCTCCCGTGTCCGATCGTTGGCACCCCAGCGCCGCCTCGAGTTCGAGGAGCTCAGACCACAGTGCAGGCAACGCCGTTGAGGGTGAAGGCAGTTGGTTCGGCGGTGTTGCCGGTATGGGCGCCCTGGAAGCCGATCTCGACGGTGGCGCCGGGAGCCAGTGTGGCGTTGTAGTCGACGTTGCGGGCGTTCACCGGCCCGCTGGAGGGCGAGTAGGTCGCGTTCCAGCCGGAGGTGATGGACTGCCCCGAGGGCAGGGTGAAGCTCAGCGTCCAGCCGTTGATGGCCGAGGTGCCGGTGTTGGTGATGCTGACCGTCGCCGTGAAGCCCGAACTCCAGGTGCTCATCGTGTACGCGACCCTCGGCCCGGCACCGGTGGAGGGAGTCGTCGGAGGAGGAGAGGTCGTGCCGGTCACGCTGGTCACCAGGGTCGTCACGCTGCGGGCGGGCAGCGTGGCGGTGACCGCGCCGTTCGCCATGCTCAGCGCACTCTGCCGCGCGACGTTGTTGCCGGCGTCGGTCAGCCAGGTGGTGACGGTTCCGGACGCGGTGGTTCCGGCCAGGGTGAACTGCTGGCTCACCGCCGAGGTGTTCTTGTTGACCGCGACGATGACGACGGTGTCCCCGCCCCGGTACGCCGAGACGAAGACGTTGGACGCCGGGTTCGCGGTCGCGTCGACCCGCACATAGCCGGGCCGCACGAAACGGGAGAACTGGGCCATGACGGCGCCCCGCTTGCTGATCCGCCCGTCCTCGCGCATGGGGCCGTAACTGCGCCGCAGATACCACCAGACGTACGCCTGGAAGCCGGCGTCCACCATGGCGTGGTGCATGTGCTCCCCCACGTCCAGCGCCCCGGGCCAGGCGTCCGCCGAGTCGCTGCTGTTGGGGTAGTACACCTCCGTCATCCACAGTTCCTTGCCCGCTCCCTTCTGCTGGAACAGCGGGTACGGGAAATTGGCGTACGGCGTGCCGTAAAGGTGCGCGCCGATGATGTCGACGTTGGCCAGAGCCGTGGGGTCGTTGAGGATCGGGTCCGACATCGACTTGATGTACTGGAAGGACTCGGGCGCGATGACCCGGGTGCCGATCGAGCCGGCGTTGGCCCGCAGGAACTGGACGATTTCGGCGGCGGTCCACCACGTCCAGGTCTCCGCGTAGTCGGGCTCGTTCTGCACCGAGATGGCGTACAGGTCGACGCCGTTGTTGCGCATGTAGGTGGTGAAGTCGTTCAGATGCCGGGCGTAGGCGGCGTACGAACTGTATTTCAGGCGCTTCGCGTTGGTCTGGCTTCCGCGGGTGAAGGTCTCGGTCATGCCGGCGGGAGGGTTCCACGGCGAGGCGAAGACGGTCACGCCGAGCGCTACGGCCCGTTGCGCCGTGGCCAGATCACGGCCCCAGTCCGACTGATTCTCGTTCACCGGGATCCGCAGTATCGAGAACCCGAGTTGGCCGTCGCCGGCGCCGAACGCGGTGTCCCGCTGCGCCGCCGTCAGGTCGCCGATCCAGGCCGCGTGACACATGGCGCCGAAGCCGCGGATCGTCTGCCGCGACGCCGACGGGTTAACGTTCGCCGCCGCGGCCGAGGCTTCGGTGGCCGTGAGGACCGATCCGGCGACCGCGACGACCGGCAGAGCTCCCAGCGTCGTCAAGACGGTTCGGCGGCGCAGCGGCCGGGACGGCGTCGCCGTCGGCTCGTCGTGGTTCTGGTTCATGGGCGGTCCTCACGGTGAGAAGTCCGGGTCGCGAATGGGAGCGCTCCCATTTATGACCGCCAATATTGCCAGCTTGTTTCCCACCACTCAAGAGGCCGCTTTGAAGACATTCACCAGCGGACGGCGTAACAGTTTTTCAGTGGCCAGAATTTGCGCGATTGCCGGCGTCAGCCCGGGCCGGCGCGCCGATTGCTCAGGTCGAGCCGCGGAGGATCAGCGTGGTGGGCAGCATCGTCGGTTCCGGTGGGGTCGCCGGGTCGGCGAGCATGGCCATGAGGGACTCCGCGGCTGCCGTGCCGAAACCGGTCTTGTCCTGCGTGATGGTGGTCAGGCCGGGCGGGATCAGGGCCGCCACCTCGATGTCGTCGAAGCCGATGACGGCGACGTCGTGGGGGACGCGCAGGCCGGCCTCGCGGATCGCCTTGATCGCACCGACCGCCATCTCGTCGCCGGCGGCGAACACGGCGGTCGGGCGGGGGTCGCGGGCCAGCAGCCTGGTCATGGCGGCGTGCCCGCTGTCCAGGTAGAAGTCGCCGGCCACGACGTCGTCGCCGGCCAGCGGAATCCCGGCCCCGGCGAGTGCCTCCCGGAAGCCGGCCAGTCGTTGCGCGGCCGGCCAGTTACCGGCCGGGCCGGTGATGGTGGCGATGCGCCGGTGGCCGCGTTCGATCAGGTGGGTCGCGGCCAGCCGACCTCCGCCGGCGTTGTCGGAGGTGACGTAGGTGCAGGTCGGCCCGGTGAAGCGCAGGTCGAGGGCGACACAGGGCACCTCCGCGTCGGCCAGGGCCAACACGGCCGGGTCGCGGCTGCCGTTGTCGATGATGACCACGCCGTCGACGTTGTGGCGCTGGACGGCGCGCAGGAAACGTCTCGGGTCGGCCGGGCCGGCGCCCGGGTCGGGGGCGAGCATGAGCAGGTGCAGGCCGTGCGCGCTGAGTGCGCTCTTCAGCGCGACCAGGATGTCCTGCAGGAACGGATGCCGCCAGCCGGGACGGCGATGATCGGTGTCCCACACGAGGCCCACCATGTGCGACTTCTTGGTCGCGAGGGTGCGGGCCGACTCGTTCGGCAGGTACCCGATCTCGGCGGCCATGCCGAGGACGAGCTGGCGCGTCTGCTGGCTGACCACCTCCGGGGTGTTGAAGACGCGGGACACGGTGGCGACGGAGACGCCGCACCGACGTGCCAATTCTCTGATGCTGGACACGGCGTACACCCTAATGTAACCGGTTTCAAGACCGTAACAGCGCCGTGTCGGACGGGTCAACACAGTGGATCGCGTTACCTTTTCGTGACTTGACGGGAGAGGCACCGATCGATGCAGACTCTTGGCTCGAGGGGCCACACGCACCCCTCCGAAGCGATTCTCCGGCCGCATCCATGCCGGCCTCTCCATGGGCTCAGCTCGTTCGAAACTCCAGTTCTGCAGCATGTAACCGGTTTCATGTAACCGATTACATCAGGTGAAAAGGGGAGAACTGTCATGCTTTTGTCTCGATCCGTGCGAGCCGTGGCCGCGGCGACGGTCGCCGCGGTGATGCTGACCGCGTGCGGCTCCGGTGGCGACGACAGCGGGGGCAGCGGCGGCGGCGACGTCACGCTGAACGTCAACCTGTTCGGCAACTTCGGCTACCAGGAGCTGTACGAGGAGTACGAGAAGGCGAACCCCAACGTCAAGATCAAAGAGAGCACGGCCGCCTACAACGATCACCACCGCAACCTGGCCACACACCTCGCCACCAATTCGGGCGCCGGCGACATCGAGGCTGTCGACACCGGCTTCATCGCCCAGATGCGCGAGGTCGGCAAGCAGTTCACCGACCTCGGCACCGAGCGCCAGTCCGAGTACCTGCCCTGGAAATGGCAGGCATCGCTGACCAAGGACGGCCAGCAGATCGGGTACGGCACCGACGTCGGCGGCCTGGCCATCTGCTACCGGCGCGACCTGTTCCAGAAGGCCGGCCTGCCCACCGACCGCGACCAGGTCTCCGCGTCGTGGGCGAGCGGCTGGGACAAGTACATCGAGCAAGGGAAGAAGTACACCGACAAGGCGCCGGCCGGCACCGCGTTCTTCGACGGCGCGGGGGCGCTGTACAACGCCGTCATCGGCCAGGCACCGGTCGGCTTCTACAACGAGGACAACACCGTCGTCGTCGGCAGCAACCCCGAGGTGCGCAACGCCTGGAATCTGGTCGTCCAGGCGGTGCAGAGCAAGCTGTCGGCCAAGCTGATCGAAAGCTCCCCGGAGTGGAACAACGGCTTCGCCAAGGGCCAGTTCGCGACCATCGCCTGCCCGGCCTGGATGATGGCCAAGATCAAGGACCAGTCCAAGAACGCGGCCGGCAAGTGGGACGTAGCGGCCGTGCCCGGCGGCGGCGGCAACTGGGGCGGCTCGTACCTGACCGTGCCCAAGCAGGGCAAGCACGTCGAGGAGGCGAAGAAGCTCGCCGCCTGGCTCACCGCGCCCGAGCAGCAGGCCAAGGTCTTCACCTCCAAGGGGCTGCTGCCCTCCATCCCGGCGCTGTACGACAAGCCGGAGATCGCGCAGTACAAGGACCCGTTCTTCAACGACGCGCCGGTCGGCAAGATCTTTACGACGGCCGCGAAGCAGTTGAAGCCGCAGTACCAGGGCCCGCGCACCGGTGACATCCAGACCACCATCCGCGACGGCCTGGTGCGTATCGAGCAGGGCAAGCAGAGCTCCGACGAGTCCTGGCAGCAGACGGTCAGCGACGTCGAGCGTCTCGCCAAGTAGCCCACCCGCACGGCCGGCGGTCGCAGGATCGCCGGCCGCCCCGGCGACGAAGGATCGATCATGGCCATCCCCGCGCTGACCGCCCGCCGGGCGAGACTGAACCGGCTCGACACCAAGGGTTCGCCCTACCTGTACGTACTCCCGTTCTTCCTGCTCTTCGGCGCGTTCGGGCTCTTCCCGCTGATCTACACCGGATACGTCTCGTTCAACGATTGGAACCTTCTCGACGCCGGCGCGCACGAATGGGTCGGCCTCGCCAACTACCGCGAGCTGCTGCAGGATCCGTACTTCTGGAACGCGCTCGGCAACACGCTGAGCATCTGGGTGCTGTCCACGGTGCCGCAGCTGCTCGCCGCGCTCTGGATCGCGCATCTGCTCAACCACAAGCTACGGGCCCGCACCAGCCTGCGCATGGGTGTGCTGCTGCCGAACATCACGTCCATCGTCGCGGTGACGATCGTCTTCACCCAGCTCTTCGGCCGCGACTTCGGCATGGTGAATTGGCTGCTCGGCATCGCCGGCGTCGGCCCGGTCGACTGGCAGGCCGACACGTGGAGCTCCCACCTGGCCATCTCCATCATCGTGGCCTGGCGCTGGACCGGCTACAACGCCCTGATCTACCTCGCCTCCATGCAGGCCGTTCCCCACGACCTGTACGAAGCCGCGGAGCTCGACGGCGCGTCGTCGGCGCAGCAGTTCTGGAAGATCACGGTGCCGATGCTGCGTCCGACGATCATCTTCACCGCGGTGATCTCGACGATCGGCGGCCTGCAGATCATCGCCGAGCCGCTGCTGTTCGCCGGCAGCTCGACGCCCACGGGCGGCTCCGACCGGCAGTTCCAGACGGCCGCGCTGTTCATGTACGAGCAGGGCTTCCGGGAGTTCCGGTTCGGCTACGCCTCCGCGATCGCCTGGACGCTGTGCCTCGTCATCGCCCTCTTCGCGATCGCCAACTACCTGATCACCCGGCGCATCGCCAACGACGAGGAGTAGTCGTGACCGTTCTCGCCGACCCACCGTCCACCCGCGCCGAGACGCCGGCCGAGCCACGCCGGGCGCGCCGCCGCAGCTTCGGCTATCCACGCAAGGCCTCGGTCTGGACCTACGCCGCCCTGCTCGCGGTCGTGGCCGGATCGGTCTTCCCGCTCTACTGGTCGCTGGTCGTGTCGTCGCAGACCAGCGACGCCGTCGCCAAGGTGCCGCCGGTCCTGATCCCGGGCGGGCACCTGTTCGACAACATCGCCCGGGTCTTCGACTCCACCGACTTCGCCAAGGCGCTGCTCAACTCGTTCATCGTCAGCGGCTCGGTGACGATCTCCGTGGTCTTCTTCTCGACGCTGGCCGGCTTCGCGTTCGCCAAGCTGCGCTTCCGCGGCCGCAAGGTGCTGCTCGTCGTCGCCATCGGCACGTCGGTGGTGCCGCAACAGCTCGGCATCATCCCGCTCTACCTGCTGATGGCCGATATCGGCTGGACCGACCGGCTCGCCGCCGTGATCGTCCCCGGCCTGGTCACCGCGTTCGGCGTCTTCTTCATGACCCAGTACCTCGGGCGGGCGGTGCCCGACGAGCTGCTGGAGGCCGGGCGGATCGACGGGTGCAGCACGTTCGGCCTCTTCTGGCACGTCGTGCTGCCGGCCGCGCGCCCCGCGGCGGCGGTGCTCGGCCTGTTCACCTTCATGCAGGCGTGGAACGACTTCTTCTGGCCGCTGGTCGTGCTGCAGGAGAACGCCACGGTGCAGGTCGCGCTCTCCTCGCTGGCCAGCGGCTACACCACCGACTACACCCTCACCCTGACCGGCACGCTGCTGGCCACCCTGCCGATCTTGGTGATCTTCATGGTGCTCGGCCGGCAGATCGTCGGCGGCATCATGCAAGGAGCGATCAAAGGATGACGGACTCGGAACTGCCGCGGATGCCGGCCGGATTCCTCTGGGGCGCCGCCACGGCGGCGTACCAGATCGAGGGGGCGGTGGCCGATGACGGCCGCGCCGACTCGATCTGGGACACCTTCAGCCGGCGCCCGGGCGCCGTCGCCGACGGGAGTTCCGGAGCGGTGGCCTGCGACAGCTACCACCGCTGGCGCGACGACGTGGACCTGCTCGACGGCCTCGGCGCGGGCGCCTACCGGTTCTCGGTCGCCTGGCCGCGGATCGTGCCGTCGGGCGCCGACGAGGTGAACAAGCCGGGCCTGGACTACTACGACCGGCTCGTCGACGCCCTGTGCGAGCGGGGCATCCGGCCGTTCGTCACGCTCTACCACTGGGATCTGCCGCAAGCGCTTGAGGAGAGGGGCGGCTGGCGGGTACGGGACACGGCGGAGCGCTTCGCCGAGTACGCCTCCGTGGTCGCCGGGCGGCTCGGCGACCGGGTGGGCGACTGGATCACGCTGAACGAGCCGTACTGCTCGTCGATCGTCGGCTACGCCGAGGGCCGGCACGCCCCGGGCGCCACCGAGGGCCACGGCGCGCTCGCGGCCGCCCACCACCTGCTGGTCGGGCACGGGCTGGCGGTGGCCGCGGTCCGGGCCGCCTGCCCGGGCGCCCGGGTGGGCATCACGCTCAACCTCTCCCCCGCCGTGCCGGCGACGGACACCGAGGCGGACTCCGAAGCCGCACGGCGAATGGACCTGCTGGTCAACCGGCAGTTCACCGATCCGGTGCTGGGTGGCTCCTACCCGGACGGATTCGACCGGTTGTACGCCGGGGTGAGCGACCTGTCGTTCCGGCGCGCCGGCGATCTCGAGCTCATCGGCGCCCCGCTGGACTTCCTCGGCGTGAACTACTACTACCGCATCCACGCCGCCGCCGCGCCGTACGAGCAGACCGATCCGGCGCTGCGCACCGCCTGCGACATCGGCGTACGCTCCGTGCCGCGCGAGGGGGTACCGGTCACCGACCTGGGCTGGCCGATCGAGCCCGCGGGGCTGACCGACACGCTGGCCGATCTCGCCGGCCGCTTCCCGGGCCTGCCCCCGATCTACGTCACCGAGAACGGTGTCGCCGAGGTACGCGAGGATCCCGGCGCGGACCCGGACCGCATCCGATTCATCGCCGCCCACGTGGCCGCCGCCGCCGAGGCCGGCGTGGACCTGCGCGGCTACTTCTACTGGTCGCTCATCGACAACTTCGAGTGGGCCCGGGGATACGGTCCCCGCTTCGGCCTGGCCCATGTGGACTATCCGACCGGAAACCGCACACCGCGGGCCAGCTACCACTGGTTGCGGGACCAACTGGCCCGGCAGGCCACCACCGTGTGACGATTCCGTTGATCCGGTGCCGGACGTAGACTCGGCGCGCACACGATGCGCAGGCCGGGGGGCGGTTGACGGGCGTGAGCGTGCCAGGGGATTCGCAGAGCGACGGCCACGCCCTGCGCGTGCAGATCCTGGGTCCGATGCGAGTGTGGCGCGGTCCCGACGAGATCGACGTGGGCCCACGCCAGCGGGCGTACCTGCTGGCCCTGTTGGTGGCACGGGTCGGACGGCCGGTCCGCAACGGCGAGCTGGTCGACATGATCTGGGGCGAGGACGCGCCCGTCACCGCGCTCAACGTCATCCACAAGTACGTCGGTGGCGTCCGCCGCGTCCTGCAGCCCACGCTGGCCGCCCGGGCCAGCGGCTCCTACCTGCTTCGCCGGGGCAACGGCTACGTCTTCATGGCCGACGCCGGAACGCTCGACCTGCTCGCCTTCCGGCAACTCGTCGAGACGGCCCGGGGCGTGCCCAGCCCCGGCGCCGCCCTCGACCGGTACCTCCAGGCGTTGCGGCTCTGGCACGGCCCGGCCGGCGACGGACTGCCCGTGGGACCGGAGGCGATTTCCCTCTTCACCGGGCTGAACGGCGAGTTCTTCGCCGCCTGCACGGCCGCGGCCGAGCTGGCGGTGCCACTGGGCCGCGGCGGTGAACTGGTGCCGGCGCTGGAGCTGGCGGCGGCGATGGAGCCGCTGCACGAACCGGTCCAGGCCGCTCTGGTCCTGTCCCTCGGAGCCGCCGGGCAGCAGGCGAAGGCGTTGTCGGTCTTCGCCGCCACGCGGGCCCGGCTCGCCGAGGAGCTCGGCGTCACCCCCGGCGCGGAATTGATGGAGGCCAAGCTGCGGGTGCTGCGACAGGCAGTGACGTCCCCACCGCCCGCGCCGGCCCCGGCCGCGCCGGCGCCCACCGAGCTCGTCGGCCGGGCCGAGGAGGTCCGGCTGTGCCGGGAAGCCGTCGCGGCGGCGGCCGGCGGAAGCACCGCGCTCGTAGTGGTACAGGGCGAACCGGGCTTGGGCAAGACCCGCCTGCTGGAGGAGACCGCCGCCGAGGCCGGCCGCCGGGGCGCTCTGGTCGTCTGGGGCCGCTGCCTGGAAGGCGACGGCACGCCGGCGATGTGGCCGTGGACGCAGGTGGTGCGGGAGCTCCTGGACGCCCAGCCGGCCGCACGGCGCCGCGAATGGCTCGACCGCGACCTCGGTCGCCTGGTCGAGTTCCGCGACGACGGCTTCCGCGGCAGCCTCGACCCGGACAACCGCGCCCGGTTTCGTCTCTTCGAGCAGGCCGTGGCACTGGTCGCGGCGGTTGCCGCCGACTGGCCGGTGGTGGTGATCCTCGACGATCTGCAGTGGGCCGACGTGACCTCACTCCAGTTGTTCGATCATCTGGTGGCCCGGTTGAGCGGCGGCACCCTGGTCATCGGGGCGCTGCGCGACCGGGCGCCGGTGCCCGGGCCCGAACTGCTGCACACGCTCGCCGCCGCGAGCCGCGTTCCCCACCACCGCCGGATTCAGCTCGGCCCGCTGCGCCCGGCCGACGTGGCCGAGCTCGTCCGCCGGGAGACCGGCCGCCGGCCGGCCGGCGACGAGGCCCGGCGCCTGCACGCGCGTACCGCCGGCAATCCGTTCTTCGTGCGGGAACTGTCCCGCCTGCCGGGCGGCCCGGAATCGCCGGGCGACGGGACGGGCCCGCGGCCGGCGGTGCCGTCGACCATCCGTGACGTCGTCCGCGACCGGATGGCGCGGGTGGAACCGGAGTCCGTCCCCGCGCTCCACACGGCTGCCCTCCTCGGGCGCGACGTCGACCTGCGCCTGCTCGCCGGCGCGCTGTCCGTCGACGTGCAGCTCTGCCTCGACCGCGTCGATCCGCTGCTGACGATGGGCCTGCTGGAGACCACGCCGGAGAACCCGTTCACCTTTCGCTTCGCCCATGACCTGGTCCGGGAGTCGGTGATCGCGTCGATCCCGCCGCGCCAGGCCGCCCGGCTGCACCTCGGCATCGCGGACGCCCTGGAACCCCTCGACCCGGACGGTGACTCGACGGCCGAGCGGCTGGCCCACCACCTGTGGTCGGCCGGCCCGCTCGCCGACCCCAAGCGGGCCGCGGCGGCGCTGCTGCGCGCCTCCGAGTCCGCCGTCCGCAAGACCGCGCTGGAATCGGCGGTACGCCATCTGACGTCGGCCGCGCAGGTCTCCCGGTCGGCGAACCTCGGCGAGGTGGAGCTGTCCGCGCTGACCCGGCTCACCATGGCCAGGATGCGGCTGGGCCAACCGGCGGCCGACGAGGTGCTGGACCGGGCCGAACACCTGGCCCGGGCTCTCGGCCGCGACAACGAGGCGGCCGACATCCTCTTCACCCGCGTCATCCGGGTCACGCAGTTCACCCAGCCGGACCGCGGACGGCTGGCCCGCCGGTTGCTCGACTGGAGCGAGACGTCGGCCGACCCGGCGGTACGGGCGTGCGGCCAGCAGGCCTGGGGACTGCACCAGTGGGACCTCGGCAACATCGACGAGGCGCACCTCTATCTGGACCGGGCGCACCAGACGCTGACCGCCCGGGACACGGCGCTCGGTGAGAACCCGCTGCGGCACGACCTGCAGATCGCCTGGCCGATGATGCAGGGGGTGGTGACCGCCCTGCACGGCGACGTCGGCCGGGCCCGTGCCCTGCTGGACCAGGTCGAGGCGGACGCGGGCGACCTGCCGTACGCCGTCACCATCTCGTCGCACTACAGCGGCATGGTCGCCACGATGATCGACGACCCGGGCTGGGCGGCGCGATCGGTCGCGAGGTGGATCGCCGGCGATCCGCAGGACTACGCCCACGTCGACCATTACCTGCGGCTCACGCGGCATTGGGCACGCGCCCGCGCCGGCGATGATCCGGCCGGCGCGGCGGCGGCGGCGCTGAAGACCGTGACGTCGCTGCTCGACCCTCCACAGTGGGGCGTCTCCTTTCATTACGCGCTCATCGGCGAGATGTGGTTGATGGCCGGCCGCCCGGCCGAGGCCACGGCCGCGCTCGACCAGGCCGAGCACTACCAGAACTTGTTCGGTCAGCGCTACGCCGAAGGCCTTCTCCTGCTGCTGCGGGCGCGGATGCTGGCCGCCTCGGGGGAACCGGCGGAGGCGGTGAAGGCCGCGGCCGAACGCGCCCGGGCGCTGTCCGCCGAGCGTGGCGCGCACCTGTTCGCCCGCCGAGCCGGCGATCTCTTGGCGGAACTCGGAAAAACCCACGCCTGACCGGTACGGGACCAGCCGCGTCAGCTAATTCACAAGTCATTCAGTACCACCCCATAGCTTCAGCCGCGGAACATCGCGCCGAACGACTATGGAGTACGGATATGCCAACGATCACCACCACTGACGGAACCGAGATCTTCTACAAGGACTGGGGCAGCGGTCAGCCGCTCGTCTTCAGCCACGGCTGGCCGTTGACGTCCGACGACTGGGACAACCAGATGCTCTTCTTCAAGCACCAGGGGTTCCGCGTGATCGCCCACGACCGTCGTGGGCACGGCCGCTCCGCGCAGGTCCCGGAGGGGCACGACATGGACCACTACGCCGACGACCTCGCGGCGCTGATCGAGCAGCTCGACCTCCACGACGCCGTGCTCATCGGGCATTCGACCGGCGGCGGTGAGGTGGTGCGCTATCTCGGCCGGCACGGCGAGGGCCGGGTGGCGAAGGTCGTACTGATCAGCTCCGTCGTGCCCGACATGCGGCTGAGCCCGGCCAACCCGCACGGCCTGCCGCCGGAGGCGTTCGCCGGCCTGCAGAGCGGCGTGGCCGGCAACCGGTCGGAGTTCTTCCGGGAGGTCGCGGCCGGGCCGTTCTACGGCTTCAACCGCGACGGCGCCGAGCCTTCCGAAGCGATCATCGAGAACTGGTGGCGCCAGGGCATGACCGGGGCGGCGAACGCGCACTTCGACTGCGTCTACGCCTTCGCCCGAGACGACCACACCGAGGAGCTGCGAAAGATCACGGTGCCGGTGCTGGTGATGCACGGCGACGACGACCAGATCGTCCCGTACGGCGCGACGGCGCCCCGCACCGCCGAGCTGGTGAAGAACGGCACGCTCAAGACCTACGCGGGCTTCCCGCACGGCATGCCGACCACCCAGGCCGAGACGATCAATGCCGACCTTCTGGCTTTCCTCCGCTCCTGAGACCGCAGCCGGATCGCTGTCAAGAATCGGTGGGCGGCTCGTGGTCGGGGCAGGTGACCCGCAGCTCGGCGTCACCGAACGGGGCGTCGACGTAGTTGCAGTGGTGGGGCCGGTCGGGCTGGTCCGGGTGGGCTCGGGGAACGAAGAAGCGGCAGGTGAGGCACATTTGCGAGACCGGGATCGCCTGCCGGTCCTGAAGCTCGCGCATGAGCGTGGTGATGCCGCGGAGCATGGCCGCGAAGTCGTCGTGCGAGAGCGCCTTCAGCGCACCCGTCAGCGTTTCCGACTGGCTGCGCAGACGGTCGGCCTCCGTGCGGCCGAGCGGGCTCAGACCGAGCAGCGTCGCGCGGGCATCGCCCGGATCGCGGGCGGCCTCGAGCAGTTCCTTCTTGCGCAGCACCTTCACCGCGTCGGACACCGTGGGCGGCGTCGAGGCCAGCGCGGTCACGATCTCGCCCTGCCGGATCGGGCCGGGCTTGTTGAGCAGCAGCGTGACGATGTCGGCCTGCAACGGCGACAGGTTGTGCGGGCCGGCGTTGCGCCAGGCCTCCATGCGCACGGCCTGACCGAGCCGGGCGAGACCGATCAGCAGCTGGCTGGTCGATGGTGGCCCCGGAACCTCTGGCATGCGCAACGGTCCTTTCCCTGCGTACGGCCGCCATCGTACTGCCGCGCGACGGCACCGGCGGCCAGGTGCGGCACCGGTGCCGTCGCGCGGCGGGCGGGCTCAGCCGACCTCGGCCGGGATCACGAAGGGGAACTCGTCCGAAGTGCCGGCCGGCGTCAGGCCGGTGCTGACCGCGGAGTTGGTGACCAGCGAGAACATCACCTCGGGAGCGTTGTCGCCGAGGCGGCGGCCGTTGAACCCGGCGAACGAGAAGGCGGCCGCGGTGCCGACGACGTACGGGAGGGTGTCCGGGAAGAGGCGCTGGACCACGGTGGCCGCGTACGCCTCGGGCCGGCTGGTGGTGCCGAGCCGCCGCACAGTGTCGCGGATCAGCTCCTCGGTTGCCTTGCCGTAGCGGTCCCGGTCCTCGGCCGGCCGGGTCTCGTTGGCGTGGCTGGACACCTCGGAGTCGTGGTCGCGGAAGATCGGCCAGATCATCGGCAGACCGGCCCGGTTGATCTGCCGCCAGCCGCCGACGTCGGTGGCGAGCTTGGCCACGCTCCAGACCCGGATCTCACGACCCGGCGAAAGCACGGGGTCGGAGTGCGGAATCTCGAGGACGATGCTCGAAACCGTTGCCCCGGCGAACGTGCTGGCCACGTCGGCCGGCGGGCGCGGATCGGCCGGCTGCCCGTGCTGCACGATCTGGTCGATCAGGCCGAGCTGCCGCAGGTCGAGGAAGAACGGATCGGCCGCGCGCCCGGCCCAGATCCGGATGCCACCTTCGCCGGAGGTGACCACGCCGCTGCGGCCCCGGGCAATCTCGGCTCCGGTGGCCGCGTCGTCGGCCGCTTCGGCTCCGGTGAGCCGGTAGACGCGGTAATTCTGTCCGGCGTCGAAGACCAGGCGAAGGGTGAGCGCCTCGACGCCCGTACCCAAGGCATCGATTTTGAACTCGTATCGGCCCTCGTCGTGGAAGCCGGCCGGGGTCGCGTCGCCGGCCAGCGAGGTGCGGACGTTCATGATCAGGACTGTCGCGCCGGGGCTGTCGAACACGTACTGGTCGGTGATGTTGAGGCGGGGATCCTGCCGGGCGAGCGGCGAATCGAGATGGTGGGACATGGTCGGCTCCTCAGTGGTCTGGCCGGAAGGGCTGTCGATGTCAGTCGCGCAGCGCGACGCCCTCGACGGCCGGGAAGTCGAGGGTGGTCTGGCCGACCGAGTTGAAGTAGTTGGTGAACGTGTTGAGCGCGACGGCGGCCACGATCTCGCCGATCTCGCCGTCGTCGTAGTCGGCCGCGCGAACCTTGGCCAGGTCTTCGTCGGTGACGAAGCCCTTACTGGCGATGATCGCCTTGGCGAAGGTCAGCGCCGCCTCGACCTTCGGGTCGGAAGCCCGCGCGCCGCGGCCGGCGACCAGGTCGTCCTCGGAGAGACCGGCCCGGGCGCCCAGCACGGTGTGCGCGGCCAGGCAGTAGCCGCACTCGTTCTCCACGGCCGCGACCAGGGCGATCTGCTCCTGCACCCGGCCCGGGAGCCGGCCCTTGGACAGCGCGCCGGAGAACTGGAGGTAGGCGTCGAGCACGGCCGGCGAGTTGGCCATCGCCCGCATCATGTTCGGGGTGACGCCCAGGGCCTTCTCGACCCGGCCGAGCAGCGTGCGGGCCTGACCCTCGGCGGTGGCGGGGTCGACGGTGGCGATGCGAGGCATGTCGTTCCTTCTTTCTGGCGATCAGTTTGTTTGGCAGTGCCAACTATTGCGGCAGAGGAGTCCTGGCGCAAGACCTCCCGGTTATGGCCAGAAACACAGGACACTCGCCGTACGGGAACTCGACGGGCGCTGGGGGCATGAACAGGTGTGAGCACAATGCCGGGGATGCCGCCGAAGCCCCACTCCGCCCGTAGCAGACCACCGGACGCCCCGGAGAGTCAGCTCGGCGACGGCGAGCTGTGGCGCCGCGCGATCGCCGGAGACCCGGACAGCTTCGGCGTGCTGTTCGACCGCCATGGCGACGCGATCCACAGCTACTGCGCTCGCCGCACCGGCTCCCTGGACACCGCCGACGACCTGGTGTCCATCGTCTTCCTCGAAGCGTGGCGCCGCCGCCACGACGTCGAGCTCATCGACGGCAAGGCACTCCCCTGGCTGTACGGCATAGCCCGGCGCACCATCCAGCGCCGCTGGCGCACCACCCGGCGCCACCGCGCCGCCCTGGACCGCCTGCCCGCCATCGCTAACGAGCCCGACCACGCCGACGGTGTCGCCGCCCGGCTGGACGATCAACGTCAACTGGCTCGGCTACAGGCGGCCTTCGCCCGGCTCCGTCCAGCCGAACAGGAAGTCCTGACCCTGTGCGTCTGGCAGGGCCTGGACTACGCCTCAGCCGCACTCGCCCTGGGCGTGCCCATCGGCACCGTCCGCTCCCGGCTGTCGCGAGCACGAGCCCGGCTGCACGCCGACGATCCCGTCCCGAACACCTCCACTGTCACGGAACCGGAGCTGTCATGACTTCCACCCTCGGCGGCATGGACCGTGAGCGGCACGCCGCCGTACGCGCCCTGCTGGTGCGGGAAGCGGCGACCGACCGCCGGCCGGTCTGGGCGCGGCCCGCACCGCGCCGCATCGGCCTGGCCCTCACGGCGGTGGCCGCCGTCGCCGTCACCTCCACGGTCATCCTCACCGCCGACCCCACCGCCCCGGCCGGCTACGCCAGCTGGAGCGCCGTCCCCACCAGCGCGACCACCGCCGCCGAGGCGAGCCGGCAAGCCGGCGACGAGGACATCGCCACCCAGGCGTCCAAGTGCACCGACCTCACCGGCATCGGCGTCGGCATCCAAGGCGTCCCCGCCCGCCCACAGGCGGCCGCCCGGCGCAGCATCCTGATCGACCGCCGCGGTGACTGGACCTACTGCGTGGACATCACCAAAGGCTCCGGCACCGCCCGCGACCCCCTCATCGTCATCAGCGGCCTGAAAGGCGGCGACGACTTCCAAGGCGGGTCGTCCACGGTGTGGGACCACCCCTACACCTGGCCGGCCGGCACCGACGTCCAGGTCCTCGGCGGTACGCCGTACGCCACCCCGGACGAGGACCCCACGACCGCGAACTACTCCCTCAACGGCTCCCTGGGCCCCCAAGTGAACGGCGTCGACATCAACCTCGCCGACGGCACCACCGTCACCGCCACCATCCACGACGACTTCTGGGCCGCCTGGTGGCCCGGCCAGGCCACCACCGCCCGCGTGGACACCCTCACCATTCACACCAGCACCGGCACCAGCTACGACGTCGACCCCCGAACGATCCAGCTGCCATGGGCCCGATACGGAGCACACACAAGCGTCTGGCGTTGACAGGCGTTCCGGGGACATCGATCACCGGGCAACCGTGGTGGCCTCGGTGACGCCGGCGCTCCGGCCACCCGGCCGGACGATGTGACCGCGGCGGTGGGCCACGATGAGGAAGACGATGGTCAGCAGGGTGCCCGCGCCGACCGCCGCCACGCCGCCCTCGGGACCGAACTCCCCGCCGGTGAACAGCTTCGGACCGGTGATCGTGACGTCGAGCAGGCCCTGACCGAGGCCGTTGCCGGACGACGTGAGGCTGAAGATGCCGGCGAGCAGGAAGTTCCAGGCGAAGTGCAGGCCGATCGGCACCCACAGGTTGCGGAAGGCGGCGAAGCAGGCGGCCAGCATGAACCCGGCTTCGACGGCGATGGCGAGCGCCCCCCAGAGGGTGGCCTTCTCGTTGAGCAGGTGCATGGCGCCGAACGCCACACCGGTCAGGATCAGCGACGGGTACGTGCCGATCCGCTCCTCGACGATCCGGAACAGCACCCCCCGGAACAGCACCTCCTCGGTCACGGCGGCGGCCGCCATGAACCCGAGGATGCCGGCCGTGTTCGGCACCGAGCCGATGCCGCCGACGTGGAAACCGCCGTTGAAGGCCAGGTTCACCGCGACCGACGCGAACATCGCACCGCCGATCAGCGCCCCCGCGGCGAATCGGGAAACGCCGCCGGCCAGTTCGGTGACCTCGCGATGCTCGGTGCGCCGCACCACCCAGCGGTAGGTGAGGATGGTCAGGACCGCCGACAGCAGGCCGACGGCGAGGGTCAGCCACGGGTTGTCCCGCACCGCGGCGGTCGCTTGACCGCCCACCACCATGACCACCAGCACGGCCAGGAACTTTTTGACGAAACGCATGACGACTCCTTCACCAGGCCCGCGGCCCGGGGCGCCGCACTGAGAGGAAGGCTATGGATCAACGGCCCGGAAATCGTCACCGCACAGTGGACACCTGCGGGTAGCTCGCTCGGGGGACAAGGATCTGCCCCGGGCCAGGTGTCCCTCGGGCGGGGGACGACGGAGTGTCCACCGTGTGGTGACGTTTTCTCTCATCGATCTTTCTAGCGTCGTCGGCATGAGGAAATCATTTGCGGCCGTCATGCTCGCGGCGACGGTGGCGGGAGCCACCGTGGTCGGTGTCGGAGCCGCACAAGCCACAACCAACGGCTCGGGCCTGGGCGCCACGCTGCAGTCCGACGCTGACGCCCTACAGAGGTACGGGGCACCCGGCGTGCTGGTCGAACTGGACACGCCGCGCGGTGACATCCGGGTGCGTAGTGGTCACGGCAACGTCGCGAGGCGCACCCCGATCGCGTGGGACGCGAAGTTCCGGATCGGCAGTTACACCAAGCCGTTCGTGGCGGCGACGGTGCTGCAGCTCGCCGGCGAACGCAAGCTGTCGCTGGACGACAAGGTCGAACGGTTCCTGCCCGGCCTCATCCGCAGCAACGGCAACGACGGCCGGAAGATCACCGTCCGGCAGCTTCTGCAACACACCAGCGGCCTGCCCGAGTACACCAACGCCATGACCGCCATGGGCACCGAGGAGGGATTCCAGGAGTCGCGCCTGCGTACCTGGACGAACGCCGAACTCGTCGGCCTGGCCACGCGGTTCCCGGCCGACTTCGCGCCGGGCACGCGGTGGAGTTACTCCAACACCGGCTACGTCGTGGCCTCGATGATCATCGAGAAGGTCACCGGCCACACCTGGCAGCAGGAGGTCCGCGACCGGATCGTGCGGCCGCTCGGCCTGCGCGACACCTACCTGCCGGGGACCACGCCGACGATCCCGCGCCCGCACGCGGTGGGCTACCAGCGGTTCCCCGGCCTGGGCGCGACGCCGGAGGACCCCCGCTACGGCGAGCCGATCGACGCCACACTGTTGAACCCGTCCCTGGCCGGCCCGGCCGGTGAGATGATCAGCACCGCGGACGACGCCAACACCTTCCTGCGGGCGCTGGTGACCGGCAAGGTGCTCAAGCGCGCCCAGCTCGCCGAGATGCAACGCACCGTGGCGACCGACGACAATCTGCGGGCCAGGTGGCCCGGCGCCCGGTACGGCCTGGGCATCGTGTGGGCGGACAACTCGTGCGGCGGCTACTGGAGCCACGGCGGCGACATCCCCGGCTTCATGACCCGTAACGGCGTCACCCCGAACGGTTCCCGCAGCGTCACCGTGTCGATCAACACCGACTCGCTCAAGCCGGACCCCGGCGTGCGGATGCCCAAGGCGGACATCACCACCGACCTGGTCGACCACGCCCTCTGCAACGCCCGCTGAGCCCGGGGTCCGCTCAGTTCTCCACGAGGGTTCGCAGCGTCCGGCGGAACTGATCCGACGCACTGGGGCTGGTCCCGGCCAGGAACGTGCTCTCGGCCTTTCGGTACGCGACCTGAGCCGCGTCGTAGATCTGCAACCCCTGCTCGGTGAGCTCGACGACATTCTTGCGCCGGTCCGCGGGGTCGGGTCGTCGCGTGACGACGCCCTTGCGTTCGAGCACGTCCAGCAACGCCACCATCGTGGTGCGGTCGACGCCGAGCGTCTGCGCCACCTGCAGCTGCGACGCCGGTTCTCGGTTGGCCAGGACCCGAAGCGCCCCGAATTCCTTGCTGTCGATCCCCAGCGGTTCGAGCGCCGCGTCCGTCAACGCCGTGAGCTTCTGGGTCGCGTGCTTGAGGAGGTACCCCAGGACCTCGTGCGGGTCAGCGCTTGTGGACATGACCACCATCTTAGGCGTACTCTGATCGTCAGCACTACTGATCGTTTGAGTTCCTGACAATCAGAGTCACTTCGAAAGGCATCACCATGATTCTCGTCACCGGAGGAGCCGGCTTCATCGGCTCCCACACCGTCCGCGCCCTCACCGAGGCCGGTGAGGAGTGCGTCCTGCTCCAGCGCCGCACTCCGCAGGCTCCCCCGCACCTCACCGACCTGCCCCTTCACCTCGTCCAGGCCGACGTCGCCGACCTCGACGCCCTGCTCGCCGTCGGCCGGCAGTACCCGATCACCGGGATCGTGCACCTCGCCGTCGCCCTGCCCTGGCCGGTGACCGACGACGACCCGATCGAGGCCACCGGGGCGGCCCTGGAGGCGTTCCTCAACATCGCCCGCGCCGCGCAGGCCTGGGGTGTGCGCCGTGTCGTGACCGCGAGCACCATCGGCGTCTACGGCTTCGCCGCCGAAGGTGGGCTGACCGAGGACGTGCCGATCTCCTTCGAGCACTCCCACCCCATCCCCACGTTCAAAAAGATCACCGAACTCCTCGCCGGCCACCTCTCGGACGTGACGGACGTGGAGATCGTCAACGCACGCATCTCGGGAACCTGGGGCCCCGGCGGACACCTGCCCGACCCGTTCTTCGCCGCCCCTTCCCTGGCCGACGCCGCAGCCCGGCGCGCCGAGCCCGACCTGTCGGGGCTCATCGCGCCGCCGCACGCGGAGGACGCCCTCGACCTGCTGTACGTCAAGGACACCGGTCGCGCGCTCGCGCTGCTGCAGCTCGCGCCGAAGCTGAGCCATTCCACGTACAACGTCGCCTCCGGTCGCGCCACGAGCAACGCCGACGTCATCACCGCGATCCGCTCCGTCGAGCCGGAGTTCCGGTGCGACCTTCCCTCGGGCGGAAACCGCCCGGTGAGCTGGCTCGACATCACACGCCTGCGCGAGGACACCGGTTTCGAACCCCGGTACGACACCGCCGCCGCCGCCGCGGACTACATCGCCTGGCTGCGCGCGGGGAATCAGCGCTGACCCCGCGCCCCGCGATACTCTCTGTCAGTTACTCAGGAACCGAAGGAGAGTGTTGGATGGGAACTCGGGAAGAGATCAGTGGGCTGCCGCCGGAAGCCGATCTGGCCCGGGCGGACTCGCTGGCGCGCGAGATCTTCTCGGATGTCGCCAACAAGTGGGCTCTGCTGATCATCGAGTTCCTGGGCGACGGCGCCCTGCGCTTCGGTGAGCTCCGTACCAAGATCGGCGGCATCAGCCACAAGATGCTCACCCAGAATCTGCGGATGCTGGAACGCAACGGGCTGGTGGAGCGAACCGTCTACCCCACCATCCCGCCGCGTGTGGATTACACCCTCACCGAGGCCGGCGAGGGGTTGCGTCAGGTGGCCGACGGGATGTGCGGTTGGACCCAGCGGTACCTCGGTCACATCGAGGCGTCCCGTAGCCGATTCCGCGACCCGGCCGCCGGCTAGTCCAGCACGGCGACGGCCTCCAGCTCCACGAGGTGCTCCGGCACGTCGAGCGCCACGATGCCGAACAGCGACGCCGGTGCCGCCGGGGTGACGCCCAGCTTCGCCGCCGCGCGGCTGATCCCGTCCAGCACCAGCGGCATCTGCTCGGGCTTCCAGGCGACGACGTGCATGGTCAGCTTCACCACGTCGGCGAAGGTCGCGCCGACGCCGGCCAGAGCGGTTCCCACGTTCAGGTAGCACTGCTCGACCTGGGCGGCGAGATCGCCGTCGCCGACCAGCGCGCCCGACTCGTCCCAGGAGACCTGGCCCGCGACGTGGATGAGCTTCGACCCGGTGGCCACCGACACGTGTCGGTAGATCGGGATCTCGGGCAGCCCGCTCGGGTTCACCAGGGCTACGGCCATGTCAATTGCCTCCGTACTTTCTTTCGGTTACTGGAAAACCGTAGGAGGCCGATACCGATCGCGGAAGAACGCACTTTTTAGTGCCCCGGTCACCAAAAGGTGACCGGGGCCCGAAAAACCGGTCCCCCATGCGAGCGACAGCGAACTGTCCACTCCGTGGTGACGCTTTCGGCGAACTGATCGCTCTAGCGTCATCGGTGTTGCCAGCCGAGGGGAACGGAGAAAAATATGCACACGCTGGTCATGACTGGCGCGACCCGGGGAATCGGGCGCTTCGCAGCGGCCGCCCTGCTGCACGACGACCCGGAGCTCCGGCTTGTCGTCCTCGCCCGTGAGTCCACCAGCGCCCAGGCGATGCGTGAGCTACGGGCCGACGACCGGGTCACGGTCGTGAACACCGAACTGGCGAGTATCGACAGTGTCGAGTCGGCCGGCCGAACCGTGGGCGCTCTGCTCGACGCGGGAGAGCTGCCGCCGCTGCGCGGGTTCGCCGGCAACGCGGGCGTCCAGTTCACCGATGCCCTGCACACCACACCGGATGGCCTGGAGACCACGTTCGCCGTGAACGTGCTGGCCAACCATCTGCTTCTGCGTGCACTCGAATCCCGGCTGGCCGGCCCGGCCCGGATCGTGCTCACGAACAGCGGCACACACTTCGGGGATCTACGGCACACGTACGGACTGACCCCGGCACCACGCTGGGCCGACCCGAGCGTCCTGGCCCGGCCGGGCGCCTTCCCGTCGCCGGCGAGCGCCGCCGCGGGGTACACCGCGTATGCGACCAGCAGGCTCGCGGCGATGTACCTGGTGCACGAGTGGGCGAGGCGCCTGCCTCCTGGCGTGGACATCGTCGCGCACAGCCCCGGCCTGGTCCCCGCCACCGGGCACGGCCGGCACGCCAAGCCCTTCGCCCGCTTCCTCAACGACCGGGTCGTCCCGTTGCTCACGGTGACGCCGGCCATCGACGACGCCGCGACGGCCGGCCGCCGGCTCGCCGCCACCATCACCGGGCGCACGGCCGCGCCGTCCGGCTCGTACGTCGACCGCACCCGCGTGACACCCTCGTCGAGCGAGTCCTACGACGCCGACCGCGAACGCGCCCTGTGGGACTACCTCGAGGCTGTACGGCTGCGCACCATGAACGTATGACCGGCGGCGGACTTCAAACAGATGGGCGCCAGACCACGCTGACGTAGAAGAGGCGGGGGTCGTCGCCTGCCCCGTATTCGTGGTAGGAGGAGACGCTGCCTGAGCCGGCGGGGTGGCGGATCAGGTCCCGGGTCATGCCTGTGGCCTTCATGAGGGCGTCCCGGGCTGTCACCGGCTCCAAGTCGCAACCGAAAGCGCGCAGCGCTTCGGGGTATTCGGCGAATGGGTGTGAGCGGCGCCAGGCCGCGTGCTGCCAAGTGTCTGACTTGGACTGCTGGGCCAGCACCAGAACAGCTTCGGCGGGAATGGGAAAAGCGTGGGGGAAAGCGGGTGGAAGACCGCGTTCGTCGAGCGATTCCAGGAATGTCACGCCGGTGAGGATGTGGGCGTTCGCGTCGTATTCGTAAGGCGGCGCCGGTGGGCGAAGCGGCTCCAGGCGGCCGGACACCCCGCCGGCGTCGAGCGCGGCCAACGCCGCCGCGACCACCCGCGGGGCCTGGCCGGCGTGGTCCTGCAGATCCAGGTGGAGGGTCGGGCCGTCGTCGCTGAGAAAGGCGTCTGCCGCATTGGGTAAGGGCGCGGTGGGCTCGTCGGGGTGGGGGATGGCTCGGACGGCGTCCGCCGCGGCTCGTAGCGCGGCCATGGCCATCTCGTCGTCGGGAGATTCGCGGATCACCAGCACGGCTTGACCGGGGCGGTCGGCCACATAGGCGGCCAGGGCGGCCTCGTCTCGGTGCAGCATGGCCGAGATTCTGGCACGGGCATCGACGTCGGTGAACGGAAAACGGCAACCGTCGGCCTCACAGGCGGTCAACATCCGTAGAAGGAGCGGGCGGTGCCGGACAGCACGGCGCCGGCCTCCTCGGGTGAACAGCCGGACAGCAGACCGTCGACCGTCGCGGCCCAGCGGTTCCAGCCGCCGGCCAGCGTGCAGACCGGCCAGTCGGACCCGAACATCAGCCGCCGCGGGCCGAACGCGGACAGCAGCACCTCGACGACCGGCCGGATGTCGGCCGGGCTCCAGAGCGCATGGTCGGCCTCGGTGATCAGCCCGGAGACCTTGCACATCACCTGCTCGTGCTCGGCCAGGCGGCGCAGCTGCCGTTCCCAGTCCGTGAGGTCGCCACCGGCGATCGGTGGCTTGCCCGCGTGGTCGAGGACCATCGGCAGCTCCGGCAGACGCTCGGCGAGGCGGATGGCCTGGGGGAACTGGTGGCTGCGGACGAGAAGGTCGTACCCGAGACCACGTTGCCGGGCCGCCCGCAACCCGCGCTCGACGTCCGGGCGCTGCAACCAGCCGGGATCGTCCTCGCCCTGGACGAGATGACGCAGACCCCGCAGGTACGCGCCGCCCGGCCCGGCGCTCAACTCGTCGAGAACGTCGCCGACCGCCGGCGATGTCAGATCCACCCAGCCGACCACGGCTCCGACCAGCGGATCCTCGGCGGCCAGGGCCAGAAGCTCCCTCGTCTCGCCGACGGAAGCCAGGCAGTGCACCAGCACCGTGGTCCGCAACCGCCGGCCGGCGATCGGACGGGTGGCCGCCGCGGCCAGGTCCGCGGTGCCGAACGCCCGGCGGATCGGCTGGTGGGCCGGTTCGTCCAGCCAGGGCTGCGGGCGCCGGTCCAGATCCCACAGATGGTGATGGGCGTCGACCAGGCCGGGGTCAGACACGGGAGGACCAGACCGGACCGTCGGGGTACGCGTACTCCTTGAGCGCCCGCGGCAGCATCTGCGCGCTGAGCCCGGGCCGGGCCGGGGCCTGATAGCGGCCGTCGCGCAGGCGTACCGGGTCGACGAAATGCTCGTGCAGATGGTCGACGTACTCGATCACCCGGTCCTCGACCGTGCCCGAGACGGCGACGTAGTCGAACATTGCCAGATGCTGCACCATCTCGCACAGGCCGACACCGCCCGCGTGGGGGCACACCGGGACGCCGAACTTCGCGGCCAGCAGCAGGATCGCGATGTTCTCGTTGACGCCGCCGACCCGCGCGGCGTCGATCTGCACGATGTCCACGGCGCCGGCCTGCAACAACTGCTTGAAGACCACCCGGTTGGCGACGTGCTCGCCGGTGGCCACCTTGATCGGCTGGACTCCGGCTCGTACGGCGGCGTGCCCGAGGATGTCGTCGGGCGAGGTGGGCTCCTCGATCCAGTACGGCCGGTCGGGGGCGAGGGCCCGCATCCACTCGATCGCGGGCGCGACATCCCACCGCTGGTTGGCGTCGACGGCGATCCGCACGTCCGGGCCGACCGCGGCCCGAGCGGCCCGCATCCGGCGGATGTCGTCCTCGAGCGACGCGCCGACCTTCAGCTTGATCTGGGTGAAACCGTCGGCCACCGCCTCCCGCGCGAGCCTGGTCAGCTTCTCGTCGGAGTAACCGAGCCAGCCCGGTGTGGTGGTGTACGCCGGGTAGCCGGTCTCGATGAGCCGGGCCGTGCGTTCCGGCCGGCCCGGTTCGGCCCGGCGCAGCAACTCGAGCGCGTCCTGCGGGGTGAGCGCGTCGCCGAGCCAGCGGAAGTCCACCTGCGACACGAGTTCGCCGGGTGACATCTGGCTGAGGAAGCGCCACACCGGCAGGCCGGCCCGTTTCGCGGCCAGATCCCACGCCGCGTTCACCACCGCCCCGGTGGCCATGTGGATGACGCCCTTCTCCGGCCCGAGCCAGCGCAACTGCGGGTCGTGGGTCAGGGCGCGAGCGAAGCCGCCCAGGTCCGAGCAGATGTCGTGCACATCCCGGCCGACCACGTACGGTGCCAGCGCGGCGATGGCAGCCGCCTGCACGTCGTTGCCCCGCCCCGTGGTGAAGGCCAGCGCGTGACCCTCCAGACCGTCCGGGGCATCGGTCCGGAGGATGACGTAGGCCGCGGAATAGTCCGGTTCGGGATTCATGGCGTCGGATCCGTCGAGATGCTCCGACGTCGGGAAGCGCACGTCGAGCACGTCAAGGCCGATGATCGAAGCAGCGCGAACAGCAGTCATGGGGTCACTCCGGTCGTTCAGTCCTGGGCCTTGCCTGAGGTGATCCGGGAGAGCACGAGGGCGATCAGGATGATCGCGCCGTTCAGGGCGCCGATCCATTGCGCCGGTACGGACGCCAGGGTCAGCACGTTCTGGATCAGATAGAGCAACAGGATGCCGGTGAAGGCCCCGAACACGGTGCCCTTGCCGCCGTTGAGGCTGACGCCACCGATCACCGCCGCGGCGAAGACGGTGAAGATGTAGCCGTTTCCCTGGGCCGCGGCGACCGATGCCAGCCGCCCGGACAGGAGCAGGCCACCGAGGGCGGCGAGGACGCTGGCCACGATCAGCACGATGGTCAGAACCCGCTCGACGCGGATGCCCGCGGCCCGGGCGGCGTCGGCGTTGCCGCCGATGGCGTAGAGAGCGCGGCCGAACCGGGTGTAGCCGAGCACCACGATGCCGGCCGCGAACAGCACCAGGCACAGCCACACCGAGGCCGGCAGCCCGAGCCACACGGCCGTGCCGAGGTACATCATCGACGAGGGCAGCCCGAAGAAGGTCTGGCCGCCGGAGATGCCGGTGAGCAGGCCGCGGAGCACGATCAGCATGCCCAGGGTCACGATGAATCCGTTGAGCCCGAACCGCACGATCAGAACCGCGTTGGCGGCGCCGACCAGAACGCCGACCAGCAACGTGATCGGCACCGCCCAGACGCCGGAGAGCGCGCCGAGGCCGTGCCCGGCGCCGGCGGCCACGGTCAGCCACGCCGCGATGCCGGGCGCGAGGCCGAAGGTCGACTCCAGGGACAGGTCCATCTTGCCCGCGATCAGAACGAGTGTCTGTGCCAGCACCAGCAGAGCGATCTCCGACATCGTCTGCAGGATGTTGATCAGGTTGTCGCGGTTGAGGAACACCGGGCTGACCAGTTGCCCGATGACGGCGATGGCCACGATCGCCGGCACCAGCACCAGATCGCGCAGCCGGGCGAAACGGATCCGGGCCGTACGACGGCCGGATCGCGGCGGCGGGTCGGGTGCGTCGCGCTGGGACGCCTGCGCGGTTGCGGTGTCAGACATGCCGGTTCAATCCCTCCATCGCGGCCACCAGTTCGTGGTCATGCCAGCCCCGTGGCAGTTCGGTGACGAGGCGCCCTTGAAACAGCACCAGGACCCGATCGCAGGGGCGCAGGTCGTCCAGTTCGTCCGAGGCGACGAGCACGGCGGTGCCGCTGTCGGCGGCCTCGTCGACCTTGCTCAGCAGGAACTCCTTCGACCGGACGTCGACGCCGGCGGTCGGGTTGATCAGCACCAGCAGGCGCGGCTGACTGGCCAGAGCGCGCGCCATGACCACCTTCTGCTGGTTGCCCCCGGACAGAGCGCGTACGGCAAGCTCCGGACCGGTGGTCTTGATCGCCAAGCTCTCGATCATGGCGCGCGCCTCGGCGTCGGTCCGGCGCCGGCTGATCAGGCCGGCCCGCCCCAGGCGCCCGGCGATCGTCATGGTGGCGTTGTCGGCGATCGACATGTCGGCGACGAAGCCCTGGCGGTGCCGGTCCTGCGGGACGAACCCGATGCCCGCGGCGAGGCCGGCGCCGACGTCGCCGGGTTTGACCGGCGTGCCGCCGACGGTGATGGTGCCGGACGCGGGTCGCCGCAACCCGACGATGGTCTCGGCCAGCTCGGTCCGCCCGCTACCGCCGGCTCCCGCCACGCCGACGATCTCGCCCGGCCGGATGTCGAGGCTCAGCTCGGCGAAATTGTCCCCGCTCAGATCACTGACCCGCAGCATGGGCGTCCCGGCGGCGCTGACCGCCGGCCGTTCCCGGGTCGCCGTCAAGCCGCCCGCGTCGCCGGTCATCGCGGCGACGAGATCGGCGCGCGGCAACTCGGCGACCGGTGCGGTGACGATCCAGCGGGCGTCCCGGAAGACCGTCACCGTGTCACAGATGTCGTAGACCTCTTGCAGGTGGTGGCTGATGAACAGGAAGGTGACCCGCTGCGCCTGCAGCTCGCGGATCTTGCTGAACAGGCGGGCGATCGCGGCGGCGTCCAGCTGGGCGGTGGGCTCGTCGAGGATGATGAACCGTGCCCCGAAGGAAAGCGCGCGGGCGATCTCGACGAACTGCCGCTGCTCCACCGAGAGGTCGCCGGCCAGCGTGCGGGCGTCGACCTCCACCCCGTACGTGGCCAGCAGCTCCCGCGCCCGCCGCCGCACCCCCGGCCAGTCCAGGAGACCGGCGCGGCCGCGGTCCTGCCGGTTGAGGAAGAGGTTCTCGGCCACCGACAGCGAGCCGATGATGGTCGACTTCTGATAGACGCAGGCCACCTCGCGGCGCCATGCGTCCCGGTCGCTGATCCTCGGCGCCGGCCGCCCGCCGAACCGCAGCCGGCCGGCGTCCGGTTGCTGCAGTCCGGTCAGGATCGAGACCAGCGTGGACTTCCCGGCCCCGTTGCGGCCCACCAGAGCGTGCGTCTGCCCCGGCTGCACGACCAGATCGGCGTCGTGGAGGGCCACTGTCGATCCGAACCGCTTACTGATCTTCGTCGCCTCCACCACGGGCAGGGCGGCCTGGTTGTCACTCATGTCGTGCTGCCTCCGCTCGCCGGGTCGCCTCAGCTGAGGTTGTTGCCCCAGAGCGATTTGTCGTCGGACTTCACGCTCGGCACGCCGCCGTAGGTGGCGCCGTCCGCCGTGACCAGCGGGGCCTGCAGCTGGTCCTCGAGAAGTCCCGGCCGGACCTGGATGATCGTGCTGTCGTGGTCGGTCGGTCCCGGCTGGAAGGTCTTGCCGTCGATGGCGTCCTTCACGTACGACAGGGCGTACTTGGCATAGAGGTCGGCGGGCTGCGACACCGTGGCGTCGATCTCGCCGGCGGCGATGCCCTTCAGCTCCTGCGGGATGCCGTCGTTGCTGACCACGAAGACGTGTTTCGGATCGGTCGGCGGCACCAGCAGGCCGCGCTGTTTGAGCAGCTGCAGCGTGCCGGCCAGGGCGAAGCTGGACTGCATGTAGACGCCCTTGATGTCGGGGTGCTCGGTGAGCCGGGTCTGCAGTTTCTGCGAGGCGACGGCGCCGTCCCAGTTGGTCGCCTCGCCGAAGACCGTGATGTTCGGGTAGTTCTTCTTCATGCAGTCGTTGAACGCCTCGGTGCGGTCCCGGCCGTTGATCGAGTCCAGACCGCCCTGCAGCATCACGACCTTGCCGGCGCCGTTGAGCTTGGCCCCGAGGAACTGACAGGCCTTCTCGCCGTACGCCCGGTTGTCGGCCCGCACCACCATGAAGACGTTGCCGGTGTCGGGCCGGGTGTCGACGGTGACCACCGGAATCTTCTTCGCCTCGAGCTGCTGCAGCGTCGGCGCGATGGCGGCGGTGTCCTGCGGGGCCATCGCGACGCCCTTGACGCCCTGACTGATGAAGGTCTGCACGTTGGCGGTCAGCTTCGCCACGTCGTTCTGCGAGTTGGTCGTCTTCAGATCGACGCCGAGCTCGCCGGCGAACTGCGGTGTGTATTTGATGTACGAGTTCCAGAAGTCGGTGTCGGAACGCGGGTAGTCCACCCCGACCAGGGGCTTGCCGTCGGCGGAGGCGCCGGCGCTGCCGCCGTCGTCGCCGCACGCCGCGGTGAGCGCGGCGGCCAGCAGAAGCGCGGCTCCCGCGGTGCCGGTTCGAAGTCTCATCGGTGCTCCGATCTATCGCCGTCGATGGAACCGGACATGGGATGTCTTTGTAGACCCGTAGACGCAGCCCTGTCCATAGATCCGGCCGAAATTGCCGCGTAATGCCGAGTTAACCGAAAGCCGGGCTGGCTCCGCCGTGCTGAAGTACTCGGCTGACATGGGATGTCTCTGCTACGTTGGGCTCCCGGCAGGGAGGATCGACAGTGTCGTTGACGGACAAGGCCATCGCCCGCATCCGCGAGCTCATCCTCACCGGGGAGCTGCGCCCGGGCTCCCGGCTGCCGCCCGAACAGCAGCTCGCCGCCGACCTCGGCCTGGGCCGCAACCTCATGCGAGAAGCGGTCAAAGCGCTGGTGGTCGCCAATGTCCTGGAGGTACGCCGGGGCACCGGCACCTACGTCACCAGCCTCGAACCCGAGCTGCTGCTCGAGGGCGTGGGCGTGGCGGTCGAGCTGCTACAGGGTCATACCCTGCTGGAGCTGACCGAGGTACGCCGGCTGTTCGAGCCGGTGGCAACCGGCCTGGCCGCCGAGCGCATCTCCGGCGACCAGCTCGACGCCGTACGCGGACATCTCGAGGCCATGCGCGGCGCCCGCGACGACGTGGAGCTGCTCAACGAGCACGACGCCGCTTTCCACCGCGCCGTTTTCGCCGCCACCGGCAACCGGACCTTGTCGACGCTGCTGGACGGCGTGTCGAGCCGGACTCTGCGGGCCCGGGTCTGGCGCGGCCTCGTCGACGACAACGCCGCGGGACGAACCCTGGCCGAACACGAAGCGATCTACGCGGCCCTGGCCGCCCACGACGGCCCGCTGGCGCACGCGGCCGCGCTCCTGCACGTCGCCACGACCGAGAGCTGGCTGCGCGCCCACCTCGAGACCGAGACGGCGGAACCGGACGAGATCTGAGGCCTCGCGGCCCGGAGCCGGCCAACGTGGAACGAGCCGCCTGGTCCGGACGAGGCCAGGTATCATCGGTCCTCCGGCGAGGGGAGTACGGCGTGCGGGCTGAGCAGCGCAGATCGTTCTCGAAACCCGGGACGGCGAGTTCGCCCGGGCCACCACCGCCACCACCGACGAGGCGCTCGAAGTGCTGCGCCGCCGCGTCGACGAACTCGGCGTCGCCGAGCCGGCGCTGGCCCGCTCCGGTGATCGCCGGATCATCGTGGAACTGCCCGGCGTCACCGATCCGGCCGAGGCGGTAGGGGTCATCGGCCGTACCGCCCAACTGACGTTCCATCCCGTTCTCGGCGTCGTCGCCGCAGAACCTTCCCCCGGCCCGAGTGGCGCGCCCAGCGGGGAGCTCGTCCTTGCGGCGGAGAGCGGCGAACGGTTACGGCTGGGACCCGCCGCCCTGTCCGGCCAGCAGGTCGACAGCGCCACCGCCGCCCTGGACCAGTTCACCGGCTGGCAGGTCGGCCTCGACTTCCGCGGTGCCGGCGGAGAGACCTGGCGCAAGCTGACCGCCGACGCCGCCTGCGCCGCACCCGGTGATCCCGCACGGCGGGTCGCCATCGTCCTGGATCGGGAGGTGATCTCCTCGCCGCAGGTCAACGAGGACGTCGCCTGCGACGCCGGTATCGCCGGCGGCCGCACCCAGATCACCGGCGACTACACCGAGAGCGAGGCGAAGGATCTCGCCCTGCTGATCCGCGCGGGCGGGCTCCCGGTCCCGGTCGAGGTCATCGAACAGCGTACGGTCGGCCCGAGCCTCGGCGCGGCGGCGATCGAGGCGTCCGCGACAGCCGCGATCCTCGGCATGATCGCGACCATCCTGTTCATCATCGCCGTGTACCGGCTCATCGGCGGGATCGCCGCGATCGCCCTCGTCTGCTACGGCCTCATCTCCTACGCCGCGCTGCTGGCCATCGGGTCCACCCTCACCCTGCCGGGACTGGCCGGTTTCGTTCTCGCCATCGGCATGGCCCTGGACGCGAACGTGCTGGTCTTCGAAAGAGCCCGGGAGGAGTACGCGGCCCGCGGCGCCCGCCGCAGCCTGCGAACCGCCCTGCGAGGCGGGTTCAGCAACGCCTGGACCGCGATCATCGACTCCAACATCACCACACTGCTCGCCGCCGGGCTGCTGTTCTTCCTCGCCTCCGGCCCGGTGCGCGGCTTCGGCGTCACGCTGTCCATCGGTGTTGCGGTATCCATGTTCACCGCTCTTGTCCTGACTCGGGCGCTGGCCGGTCCGCTGGCCGATGCCCGCTGGCTGAACCGGCGGCCGGCCTGGAGCGGCCTCGCCGGCATCGGCTGGGTCCGGAGCAGGCTGGAATCCCGCGATCCCGACCTGATGGGACGCCGACGGCTATGGCTGGGGGTGTCCGCCGCGGCGGTGGTGCTCGCGGTCGCCGGCATCGGGATCCGCGGGCTGAACCTCGGAGTGGAGTTCACCGGCGGCCGCCTCGTCGAATACGCCGCCACCGCCCCGCTTTCGGCCGACGCGGCGCGAGACGCGGTCGCCTCGGCGGGACTGGAACGGGCGGTCGTCAACACCTCCGGTGACGGCAACATCAGCGTCCGGGCCGGCGCCTTCGGCGAGGAAACCGAAACGAAGGTACGGTCCGCGCTGGCCCGAGCGGGCGGCGGCGACATCCAGCGGCTGCGCGACGAGAAGATCGGGCCGACCCTCGGTGAGGAGTTGCGCCGCAACGCCCTGATCGCGCTCGGAGTCGCGCTCACCGCACAACTGATCTATCTGGCCGTCCGGTTCCGCTGGCAGTGGGGAGCGGCAACCGTGCTGGCCATGCTCCACGACGTGCTGCTGGTCGTGGGCGTGTTCGCCTGGCTGGGACGGCCCATCGACGGGGTGTTCCTGGCCGCCGTGCTGACCGTCATCGGGTACTCGGTCAACGACTCGGTCGTCAACTTCGACCGGATCCGCGAGCTGGTCCGGCCGAAGGACCGGCGCGGCACCCCGTTCTCGAGGCTGGTCAACACCGGCAGCCTGCAGACCGTGCCCCGCACCGTGAACACCGGCCTCGGCGCGGTCTTCATCCTCACCGCGCTCGCCGTGCTCGGCGGCGACTCCCTCGTCGACTTCGCGCTGGCCCTGCTGATCGGCATCGTCGTCGGCACCTACTCCTCGGTGTTCCTCGCCGCACCACTGGCGATCGTCTTCGAGTCCCGTCCCGGCGGTCTCGCCGCCGCGCCGCGGGCGCCCTCAGCTCACGGCTCCTGACACGCGCACCGGGCGTGACCCGCGTTCGTCAGGTACGCAGGCTTCAGACCGAACGTTCTACCCGCTAAGCTGGTGGCATGACGCGCGGCACAACCGATACTCGAGCCTCGGAATCGCGACCCTCCGAGGCTCGGCAGCGACTTCTCAGCACGGCGAGTCAGATCTTCTACGCCGACGGCATCCACGCGGTCGGCGTCGACCGGATCATCGCCGAGGCCAAAGTTACCCGGGCGACCTTCTACCGGCACTTTCCCAGTAAGGACGACCTCGTGGTCACCTATCTGCGGGAAGTGCACCAGATGGACCGCGGCGCCATCACCGCGGCCATCGCCGCCAACGCGACGGCGGCCGACGCCCTGCTGGCCATCGCGGACACCATCGCCGCCGGCATCAAGCGCCCGGGGTTCCGCGGCTGCGCTTTCCTCAACGCCGCCGCGGAGTTCCCCGACGTCGACCACCCGGTGCACCAGCAGATCATCGCCCACCGCCAGTGGTTCCTGGACACCCTCACGACGCTGATGGCTCAGGTCGCCGAGGACTCGTCCGACGCCGCCGCCCGCCACTTCGTCATGCTGCGCGACGGTGCCATGGCGGCCGGCTGCCTGTTCAACCCCGACCTGATCGTCGACACCTTCCAGCGCGGCGTCGAGGGCCTGGTCCGCATCCACGGCCAGCGTCAGCCGGCCGAGCGCTGACCGGCGGGCTGAACTCGGTGACACCGCTCGGCAGACCGGTGCAGCCGACGGGTGATCGGCGTGGTCCAGGCGCCATCAGAACGCGTCGTCACCGGTCAGGAATGCGATAGCCGCGCTGCTCCCCCGGCCAAAAGCGGCGCGGGGCTCACGCACGTCCGAGCGCGAAAGTCATCGCGAGGCCTGCTCGATGATCTTCGTGACGGCGTCGGGCCGGCTGAGCATGACCGCGTGCGACGCGTTCACCTCGGTGATCTTGGCGCCGGCGCGGACGTCCATCTTGCGCTGCAGGGCCGGGTTGATGGCCTTGTCCTGACGGGTCAGCAGGGCGTACGACGGGATCTTGCGGAAGCCCTCGGTCGCGCTGGCGTCGGTGACCGCCTTGGTGTTGGCCGGGCGCTGAACGGTGGCCAGGTTGGCCGCGTCGTCCTTGCTCAGGTCGCCGGCGAACGCCTCGCGGAACTTCGCCGGGTCGATGATGACCTCGGCGCCCGCGGGCACCGGGGTGGTGATCAGCGGCAGGGCCGGGGTGGACTGCGCGGCGAGCTCGCCGATGGTCTCGCCCTGGACCGGGATGAAGCCGGCGATGTAGACCAGCGACTTCACATCGGGTACGGCGGTGGCGGCGTTGGTGATGACCGCCCCACCGTACGAGTGGCCGACCAGGACCTTCGGGCCCTTGATGGTGGCGAGGTAGCTGGTCACGTACGCGCTGTCGCTGGTCAGTCCCTGGATCGGGTTGGCGATGGCCTTGACCGGGTAGCCGTCGTGGCGCAGCCGCTCGATGACGGGGTTCCAGCTGGACGAGTCGGCCCAGGCGCCGTGCACGAGCACGATGGTCGGCTTGGCCGGCTTGGTGTTCTTGCCGGAGGCCATGGCGGCGGCCGGAACAGCGGCCGCACCGAGCAGGGCGAGGGTGGTGGCGCCGACGACGGCGGCACGGCGGGAGAGACGGATACGCATTTCAGATCGAACCTTTCGATTGGTTGGACGGCCGCTCAGCGGCCGTAGGTCTCCAGGAGGCGCAGCCAGACCTCGCTGACGGTCGGGAACGCCGGGACGGCGTGCCAGAGCCGGTCGATCGGCACCTCGCCGACGACCGCGATGGTGGCGGCGTGGATGAGTTCGGCCACGTCCGGGCCGACCAGGGTGAAACCGACGATCACCTGGCGGTCCTCGTCGACGACCATCCGGGCCTGACCCGCATAGCCCTCGGCGTGCAGCACCGAACCCGAAACCGCGCCCAGGTCGTAGTCGATGACCCGGATGTTCAGGCCGGCCTTCTCCGCCGCGGCGGCGGTCAGGCCGACCGAGGCCACCTCGGGCTCGGTGAACACGACCTGCGGCACCGCCCGCTCGTCGGCGGTGGCCGCGTACCGGGCGTACGTACCGGTGTCGGCCGGCTCGCCCTTGGCCCGGGCCGCGATCGCGTCGCCCAGCACCCGCGCCTGATACTTGCCCTGGTGCGTCAGCAGCGAACGCCGGTTCACGTCGCCGGCGGCGAACAGCCACTCCCCCGCGCCGGCGACGCGCAGGGCGTCGTCGACCGTGAGCCAGGAGCCGGGCTCGAGACCGATGGTGTCGAGCCCGAGCTGCTGGGTGTTCGGAACCCGGCCGATGGCGACCAGCAGTTCGTCGGCGGCGATCTGCTCGCCGTCGGTGAGCGTGACGTGCACCGTGCCGGACTCGTCGCGGCGGACGGAAACCGCCTCGGCCCCGAGCCGCACGTCGACACCGGACTCGCGCAGCGCCTGGGTGACCCGCTCGCCGGCGAACGGCTCGGCCAGGTGGAGCACGCCGTCCCGGGCGAGCATCGTCACCTTGGCGCCGAGGCTCGTGTAGGCGGTGGCCATCTCCGAGGCCACGACGCCGCCGCCGATGACGATGAGCCGGCCGGGAACCGCCTTGGCCGAGGCCGCCTCGCGGCTGGTCCACGGCTTAGCCTCACGCAGGCCCTCGATGTCGGGAACCAGAGCGCTGGTCCCGGTCGCGACGACCACCGCGTGCCGGGCGGTCAGCGTGGTCACGGCTTCGTCGGCGCTGTACACCTCGACGATCCGCTCGCCGCTGATCCGGCCCTGGCCGCGGTACAGCCTGATGCCGGCCGAGTCGAGCCAGGAAACCTGGCCGTCGTCCTTCCAGTTCGACGCGAACGAGTCACGGCGGGCCAGAACGGCCGCCGCGTCCAGCTGTCCGGTGACCGCTTCGCGGGCGCCGGGTACCTGGCGGGCCGCTCGCAGCGCGGCGGTGCTGCGCAGCAGCGCCTTGGTGGGCATACACGCCCAGTACGAGCACTCACCACCGACCAGCTCCCGCTCCACGATGGCGACCGACAGACCGCCCTGCACCGCCCGGTCGGCGACGTTCTCGCCGACAGGGCCGGCACCGATCACAACGACGTCGTACGTGGTGTCGCTCATGTCAGTTTCCCTTTGCGGTACGGCCGAGCCGGACGGCGGCGATGAGGAAGAAGATGGCGCCCGGGATCGCGTAGCCGACCGCGTTGGTCATGGCGGGATCGGTCGCGGAGGCGGCGGCGAAGAACGACGAACCGGCGAGCACGGAGAGGCCACCGCTGATGATCATCGGCCACTGGCCGCCCATCTTCCGGCGGGTGACGCCGACGAACAGCTGGACCAGACCGGCCACGACGGCCCAGGCGCCCCAGACGCGCAGCACCGCCGGGATGCCGGAGGAACCGGCGATGGCCAGGCCGACCGCGGCGATCAGGCTGACCGCGATGTTGACGTACAGCAGGGCCGGCGAGCCGGTGGAGCGCGACGAGCGGGCGTCGATGACGGCGGCGGCCACGTCGACCAGCGGGTAGATCACCAGGAGGGTGGCGCTGAGCCCGGTGAGCTCGTCGGCGACCGCGAAGGTCACCCCGGCCCAGACCAGGGCGAAGGCGGCCCGGGCGAAATACAACCGCCGCAGGGCGGCCGCCGTCGTCGAGATGCCGGGAGCGGCAACGGTGGTCATAGTCATCCTCTCGGTGTTTCGTGAGCGAACGGACGTCCGGCGAGGCGCCGGGGACCGACCACCACGTGAAAGAACGAACGTTCTGTTGTGGCCAACCATGAGGACTCCTCGAATGAATGTCAAGACGGAACGTTCTATCCGACACGTTCGTCACAAGGAGTTCGGCGCGAACAAGGGCCGGTCGGTGATTCCTGGACAGCGTCACCGGCCTGCTGACCCGGGTACGCGCAACACCGGCTGACACGGCCGCCCGGTGCTTCGCCGTGCTGGCCGGCCGCCTGATCGGCGCCAGCCGGGTCGGCGAAAGGTTCCCGCGGGGAGGAAACGGGCTGCTGGACGCGCAGGGACGTCATCCGGGTGAGGGTTCAGCGCGGGCGGCTACCGACCTCAGCGTGGGCGGCGCAACCCGGCCGGCTGATCGGTCTAACCTGGCGGTCATGCGTACGCTCCGTATCGGCACCCGGAACTCGCCCATGGCCCTGGCCCAGGTCGAGCGGGTGCGCCGCATGCTGGCCGAGCGGTATCCGCACGTCGAGGTCCAGGTTGTCTCGATGACCACCAGCGGTGACCGGTGGCAGGGCGACCTGGCCCTGCTGGGCGGCAAGGGCGCGTTCACCAAGGAGGTCGACGGCGCGCTGCTGGCCGGCGAGGTCGACCTGGCCGTGCACTGCGTCAAGGATGTGCCCGGCGACCGCCCGGCCCCGGCCGGCACGGTCCTGGCCTCGTACCTGGCCCGCGACGACGTCCGCGACTGCCTCGTGCACCCGGCCGGGACCCGCCTCGAGGACCTGCCGCCCGGCGCCCGGATCGGCACCTCGGCCGTACGCCGGGTGGCCCAGCTCGCCCTGCACTGGCCGCACCTGACGCCGGTCCCGATCCGGGGCAACGCCAACAGCCGCCTGGCCAAGCTGGCGGCCGGCGACTACGACGCGCTGCTCCTGAGTGCGTCCGGGCTCGAGCGCATCGGCCAGGTGAACCGCATCACCCAGTACCTCGACGTCGACACCATGGTGCCCGCGGTCGGCTCGGGCACGCTGGTGCTGCAATGCCGCGAGGACGACCGGGACACGGTCGAGCTCGCCGCCGCGCTGGGCGATCCGCGCACGTGGCAGGAGACCGTGGCCGAGCGCACGATGCTGCACGTCCTGCAGGGCTCCTGCCACTCCCCCATCGGCGGCTACGCCCGGACCGAACCGGACGGGCGGATCAGCCTGCGCGCCCGCGTCGTCAGCCTGGACGGCAAGACGGTCCTGGACGCGCACGAGTGGGCCACCGACCCGGTCACCCTGGGCACGTCGGTGGCCGCCGCCCTGCTGCGCCAGGGCGCTCGCGACGTTCTGGGGCCGAGCTTTAATGGGTGAGTGCTCAGATCGGACGCGGAACTAGTCAGGGCGGCGCGCACCGGGGACATGGCGGCGTTCGCCGTGCTCACCGAGCGGCACCGGGCCGGGTTGCGGGCCACCGCGATCGCGGTGCTCGGATACACCGACGAGGCCGAGGACGCCGTGCAGGACACCATGCTCACGGCCATGCGCAGGCTGCCCGAGCTGCGCGACCCCGAAGCGGCCGGGCCGTGGCTGCGCCAGATCGTTCGCAACACCTGCAAGATGCTTTTACGCCGTCGTCAGCCGGTGCCGGTCGCCGAACCGGAACCGCTGATGCCGCCCGCCGGGGATCCGCGGCCGGACGAGGTGCTGGGCCAGTCGTACGCCCGGGACTGGGTCCGGGACGCGGTCGGCCGGCTGTCGCTGCCCCTGCGTGAGGTCGTCCTGCTGCGCTACTTCAGCGACTACACGTCGTACCACCAAATCGCCGAACTTTGCGGGATCGGCGAGGACACCGTGGCCAGCCGGCTGCGCGACGCCCGGCGGACCTTGGCGCACACGCTTCGCGAGACCGCGGACGACGCCCATCACGCGGCGGATCACGAGGCCCACCGCCGGCAGGCGCGGGACCATCTGACGGCGATGCAGAGCGGCACGTACGACCGGGTCCTCGACGACTGGTACCGGCCCGACCTTTCGGTCTTCGCGCTGGGCGGTCTGGTCGGCGACCGGTCGGCGCTGCGCGCGATGATGGACTACACCTTCGGCGCGGGTGTGGGCGTCCGGCTGCGGGACGCCACCGCCAGCGGGGAGGTGCTGGTGTGGGACACCGACTACATCAACCCGCACTCGGATCCCGAGCACTGTCCCCCGGGCTCGGCCTGGCTGATCCGCCTGCGTGAGGGCCGGGTGGCGCGGATGGGCGTCGCGTACGCCACGAGGTGAGACCGGCGTCATAGCGATCCGGGCGCAGTTTCCGCGGATCCGGCGCATCTCGTCCGGACGGGCCCGAACCGCGGGTCCCCGACGGAAGGGATCGGTCATGCCGATCGACGAACTGCCCGAACTGCTGCGCCCGGCGATCGAGAAGTACCGCGACGAGGCCGAGGAACGCGGACGACCGGCCGGCGAGCTGGTGACCGAGCTGCGGGAGCGGGGCGCGTTCGGCGTACTCACCCCGCGCGAGCGGGGCGGGTTCGGGGTGCCGGTGGCCGAGGCGCTGGACTTCTACGCCCGCGTCGCCCGCATCGACGGCCCGACCGCCTGGTTGCTGTGGAACTTCAACCTCGGCTTCGCGGCGGGCTGGCTGCCGGAGGAGGCCACCGAGCGGATCTGGGGCGGCGGCACGGCCCCGCTGATCGCCAACTCGGGCTCGCCGGGCCTGCTCACCCCGGTCGACGGTGGCTACCAGCTGAACGGCACCTGGAAGATCGTCAGCGGCGCCCACGTGGCCGAGTGGTACCTGCTGGCCGGGGCCGACCCGACGGCCGGAGCCGGCTTCGACGCGTTGCGCTTGTGTGCCGTGCCACGCTCCGAGGTGTCCATTCAGGACACGTGGGATGTGGTGGGCATGCGGGCGTCCGACAGCAACTCCGTCACCGCCGAGAACGTCTTCGTCCCGGCGCACATGACCCAGGCGTTGTTCGCCCCGCACCACGCCACCGGGCTGCCCGTGATCAACCTGCTGTTCCCCGGCTGCGCGGCCGTGCTGATCGGCATGGCCGAGGCGGCGATCGACGAGCTGATCGCCCTGGCCGCCGTGAAGAAGGGCTTCGACGGCATCACCCTGGCCGAGAAGGACCACGTGGCGATCGCCGTCGGCCGCTCGCTGTCGCAGGTGGCGGCGGCCCGGGGCCTGCTGCTGGCCACACAGCGCGACCTGGACCGGGCGGGCGCCGCCTCGACCGAGCTCGACCGGGCCGCCGTGCGCGGCGCCATCGCCCACGTGACGGAGACCGCCCGGACGGTCCTGACCGCCATGTACGAGGCCGGCAGTTCCGACCCGCTCTACCGGACGAGCCGGCTGGGCCGCATCTACCGTGACGGCATGGCCGCCGCCCAGGCCGCCAACCTCTCCACCACCCAGTGGACGATCCCCGGCCGGCTGGCTCTGAGCCAGCCGGTGGGCTGGCCGTTCATCTAAGAGGCGAGGTCCGGGTCTGGAATGGACAACGGCCGGCCCGGCGCACCGTCGGGTTCGGGATGTGGTGGGCTCAGCGCGGCCAGTTCTGCTCGATCATCAGGCAGCGCAACTCCATGGTCCTCTCACTGGCGTGCGGGCTCGGAAATGGTGAAGAAGTCGTCGATGAGCTGGGCCGTCCGCACGTCCTGGTTGGTCCGGCCCATCACGGCGGGGGCCTGGGCCGGTCCCGGGATCGTATGGCCGCCGCCGTGCACGGTGTAAAGCGCTACCGGCGGGTGCCCGGGCTCGCGGTATTCGGTGCGCTCGACGAAGGTCTTGGCGTCGGCCGCCGGCAGTTTCGTGGTGGTGGGCGCGGCGGTGATGCCGTTGCGGGCGGCGAAGTAGGCCGCGGTCTGGGGCGCGGACAGGCTGCGGCCGCCGATTTTGAACACCTTGCGCGCCCACCAGCTGAACTGCCCGCCCTCGTACTTGACGATCGGGTCCTTCGTGCCGTGGATGAGCAGGACCGGCATCGGCGCCGGCGGCGCGTCGGCGATCAGGAAGCTCTCGGGCGCCGGCATGGTCGCGGCGATCACGGTCGCCCCCGCGATCAGCTGCGGGGCCTCGTGGGCCAGGCGTATCACCATCTGACCGCCGTTGGAGTAGCCGACCGCGTACACCCTCGCCGGGTCGATGCCGTGGCTGACAGCGAGCTTCTCCACCAGCGCCCGGGCGAAACCGACGTCGTCACTGTCGTCGATGCGGGCCGGGAAGGCGCTCTCCCGCCGGGCGTCGTTCCAGTTGCCCTTGTGGCCGTCCGCGTAGACGACCACCGCGGCGCCGCTCTCGGCCAGGGCGTCGTAGGCGCGGCCGATGAACTCGCGGTGCTTGGCCCCGGTCTGCTTCGAGCCGTGGAAGACGAGCAGGAGACTCCGTCCGGGCCGGCCGGCCGAGGGACCGATGATTTCGTACGTCCGCCGGGTGCCGTTCACAGTGATGCCGTCGAGCATGACCGCCTCCTGAAGGGGATTAACTATCCGATCCCAAGATAGCAGGAGCGGATTTTTTATCCGATAGACGGAGTCGCCGGCGAGATCCACCAGCAGGGCGCACGGGTCAGCGAGGACGACGCGCGCCTCAGGCGTCCCGGAGCGGCGCACAGCGCCGGCGCGGTCTGCCTGCGGCGGTCGCGGGCGAGGCTCGGCGCCGCCGACAGCCTATGATATTTTTTCTTTTGCCTAAAGCGTTTAGGCAGACGTACCGTGGAGCGCGTGAAGCCGCTGACCGAGCAGGAAATCCGTGCCGCGTTCGTGAACTGCAGCAAAGGCGAGGCCACGCGCCTGTACGTGCCACGTGACCTGAGTGACCAGCCCTGGGAAGAACTCGACTATCTGGGCTGGCGAGATCCCCGCGCCCCGCAGCGGGCCTACCTCGTCGCCGGTGACCAGGCGCTGGTTCTGCGGACCCCGAGCGCCGGCGCCGAGCGGATGCGGCGCAGCATGTGCTCGATGTGCACGGTCAGCCCACTGGCCGGCGTCTCGTTGATGGTGGCGCCGCGGGCCGGCGCGGCCGGCAAGCGCGGCGACTCGGTCGGAAGCTACTTCTGCAACGACTTCGGCTGCTCGCTCTACCTTCGCGGCAAGCGTGATCCGGGCCCCGGCGGCCGCCTGCCCGAGACGATCTCCCTCGAGGACAAGGTCGAGCGCCTGGCCACCAACCTCACCGCGTTCCTGGGCCGGGTCGCCGCGTGAACCGCGCGAAGGGTGAGAACCAGGACGCTTGACATACGTACGGCGAAACTCGGCGGCCTGGAAGTCGGCCGAATCGGACCGGCGCGATGGGCACGTCCCACGGCTACCGGCGGCGGCCGCGACGACGCCGAGTCGATCCGCACCATCCAACGCTGACCACCCCAGTGGCGCCTCAGTGGTACGTCAGTTCGCCCGCCTCGATGGTGGCGTCGATGCGGTTCTCCATCGGGGCCAGCGGGCACTGCCAGGCGTCGTCGTAGGCACAGGACGGGTTGTAGAGGTAGTTGAAGTCGAGCTTGACCCGCGTACCGGAAATGATCTGAAGGCCCCGGCCGAAGGTGCCCTTGACCGTGTCGGTGAGGTAGCGGCCGCCGCCGTAGGCGCCGTGGCCGCACAGGCCGTCGCGAACCGGAAGGAAGAGGCCGCCGCCGTAGGCCTTGATCCACCAGAGGGACAGCTCGCCGAGTGGCGTCTCGAGGATGCCGACCCGGTTGTAGTGAACGACGCCGTCCTCCCCGCCGGTGTCGATGTCGATCTCGCCGTCGGCCGGGCGCAGCGTGGCTTCGACGATGGCGCCGTCGTTCGGCGGCAGGTAGCGCAGTCCGCGGAACTGGGCGCGAGCTTCCGGCGGGATGGCCGACTGGGGGTGCGTACCGAAGAGCTCGTCGCGCTGGGCGCGGAACTCCTTCAGGTCGGTGTCGGCCAGATACATCCGGGCGACGGCGGCGCGATAGTCGGTGAGCTCCAGGGCGTTCATGGCCCCAAACGTATGGCGTCACGGATGCCGCCGTCCCGTGAAACTCGCCTCAGCCTCCCGACTCGAACCGCTCTCGGCCATAACATCTTTTCTCCGGAAAACTTCCGGAAGATTTCAAAAGCTGCGACACGACCAATCTCGGCCTCGGCCCAAACTTTCGGCAGCTGAGCTGCGCGCTTGTCCGCTTTGCCGAGAGAAAGTTACGAAACATCTCCGAAACTTATTGTTCACCGGTGATCGCTGCGCCTAGCATCGCTCACACATTGAGATGCATCCATGCCCTGCTCGAGAAGGGAGAGGCCGTGGAGACGAGTACACGTCGTGGACGGTCGTCGAGAATGCGGACCGCGGTCGGGGCCATCGTCACGGCGGCCGCCGTCGCGGTGGGCATGATCGCGACGATTCCGCAGGCGAGCGCGGCGGCCGACAACCCCTACCAGCGGGGACCGGATCCCACCGTGGCCAGCGTCGCCGCCCAGTACGGGTCCTTCGCCACCGCCCAGATCACGGTGCCGCCCGGCAACGGTTTCAACGGCGGCTTCATCTACTACCCCACCGACACCAGCCACACGTACGGCGCGGTCGCCATCGTGCCCGGATACACCGCCCTGTTCGCCAACGAGGAAGCCTGGATGGGCCCGCGGCTGGCGTCCTTCGGGTTCGTCGTCATCGGCGTCGAGACCAACAGCCGCAACGACTACGACGCCGCCCGCGGTACCCAACTGCTCGCCGCCCTGGACTACTTGACCAACTCCAGCGCGGTACGCGACCGGGTCGACCGCAACCGGCTGGCGGTCATCGGCCACTCGATGGGCGGCGGCGGCGCCCTGTACGCGGCCACCCAGCGCCCGTCACTGAAGGCCGCCATCGGCCTCGCGCCGTTCAAGCCGTCCGGCAACCTGGCCTCGGACACCGTGCCGACGATGATCATCGGCGGGATCAACGACACCACTGTCACGCCGTCCTACCTCGACGGCCTCTACCCGACCCTTCCGGCGGCGACGCCCGGCGCGTACCTCCAGCTCGCCAACGCCGACCATCTCTATTTCACCCGGCCCAACGACATCGAGCTGCGCAGCCAGATCGAGTGGCTGAAGATCTTCGTCGACAACGACACCCGCTACAGCCAGTTCCTCTGCCCGAGTGTCAAGGACACCACCGGCATCGTCCGGTCGAACGTCAAGTGTTCGACCATCCCGGGCGACGGTTCGACGCCTCCGCCCACCACGACGCCTCCGCCCACCGGGTCCAACCGGATCGTCGGCGCGCAGTCGGGCCGATGCCTCGACGTGCCGGGCTCCTCGCAGAACAACGGCACCCGGGTACAGCTCTACGACTGCAACGGCCAGGCCAACCAGACCTGGACGCTCACCTCGAGCAAACAACTGACCGTGTACGGATCCCGCTGCCTCGACGCCGCCGGCTCCGGCAACGGCTCGGCCGTACAGATCTACAGCTGCAACGGCCAGGCCAACCAACAGTGGAACGTCAACTCCAACGGCACCATCACCGGCGTCCAATCCGGACGCTGCCTGGACGTGTGGGGCACCGGCAACGGCCAGCAGATCCAGCTCTGGGACTGCAACGGCCAGGCCAACCAGAGATTCAGCCTGAACTGACCGAGCCGGCATCCCGTCGTCGAAAGAAGGTCTGATGAAGCGCCTCTTGAGTGTCCTGCTGGCGGCCGGCATGGCGCTGGTCGCCGGTCTCGCCGCGATCCTGGTGTCCGGTTCCCCGGCGATGGCGGCGAGCCTGACCCGGGTGACCAACTTCGGCACCAACCCGACCAACCTCAACATGTACATCTACGTGCCGGCGAACCTCGCGCCCCGGCCGGCGCTGCTGGTGCTGGTGCACTACTGCAGCGGTTCGGCGAGCGCCGTCTTCAACGGCAACGGCCACGACTACGTGACCGCGGCCGACCGCTACGGCTACATCATGGTGCTGCCCGAGGCCACCCGCAGTGGCAGCTGCTTCGACGTGTCGACCGCCGCCGGGCTCCGGCGCAACGGCGGCAGCGACTCCACCGGCATCAAGTCGATGGTCGACTACGCCCGCTCGCAATACCCGAGCATCGACTCCTCCCGCATCGTGGTGTCGGGGTTCTCCTCCGGCGCCATGATGACCAACGTCCTGGCCGCCGAATACCCGGACGTGTTCAGCGCCGGGTCGGCCTTCTCGGGCGTACCGGCCGGCTGTTTCGCCACCAGCGACGGGTCGATGTGGAACAGCCAGTGCTCCGGCGGCAACATCAGCCGAACGGCCCAGCAGTGGGGCGACACCGCCCGAGCCATGTACCCGGGCTACACCGGCGCCTATCCGCGCATGCAGTTGTGGCACGGCACCACCGACACCACGCTCGCCTACCCCAACTTCGGCGAGGAGATCAAGCAGTGGACGAACCTGCACGGCCTGTCGCAGACGCCGGCGTACACCGATCGCCCGCAGTCCTCGTGGACCCGGACCCGCTACGGTGACACCGGTACCCGGGCGACCGTCGAGGGGATCAGCATCTCCGGCGTCGGCCACCAGCTTCCGATGAGCGGCCAGATCGCGTACGCCATCTCCTTCCTCGGACTCGACCAGCCGTCCACCCCGCCGACATCGACCCCGCCGCCGACGACGACCCCGCCGCCCTCGGGCGGCGCGAACAAGATCGTCGGAACCCAGTCCGGCCGGTGCCTTGACGTGCCGAACGCGGCGCGCACCAACGGGACGAGGGTGCAGCTCTACGACTGCAACAGCCAGGCCAACCAGCAGTGGACCTACACGGTGAGCAAGCAGCTTCAGGTGTACGGCAGCATGTGCCTGGACGCGGCCGGTTCCGGCAACGCCTCGGCGGTGCAGATCTACGCCTGCAACGGCCAGAGCAACCAGCAGTGGAACGTCAACACCAACGGCACCGTCACCGGCGCCCAGTCCGGCCGCTGCCTCGACGTGTGGGGAACCGGCAACGGGCAGCAGGTTCAGATCTACGACTGCAACGGACGGCCCAACCAGCAGTTCACACTCCAGTGACCACTGCACGGAGCCACCTGTTAGCCACCTGACCAGCTGACCTCGGAGGGCCGTTCGGCCATCGCGGGTCGTTGTTCATCTCCGGCAGCCTGCGCGGGTGCCTCGCAAAGATGGTGGCCGCGAACCCGTGGACTATTTCCTCCGGCCTTTGCGGACGCCGCTTCCGCCGCCGCGCTCCAGCTCCCTCGTTGCCCTGGTACGACGTGATGGGGCAGCGGCGGCAGAGGGAGAAGCGGCGGCGGACCGAGGAAACGCGCTCCGGAAGGCCAACGACATCACGACCGCGACGGGGGCAGCACCGTCTGCGAACGACTCACGGGACGGCGGAACAGCGGCGAACGGCGCCGGTTCTGCCGGATCGGGTTCAGGCGTCGGTGGGCGGTTCGTGGTAGGAGCAGGTGACTCACAGTTCGGCGTCGCCGAACGGGACGTCGACGTAGTTGCAGTGGTGGGGCCGGTCGGGCTGGTCCGGGTGCACTCGTGGGACGAAGAAGCGGCAGGTGAGGCACGCCGCACCCAACGCCATCGCCGCGATTCTGCTCGCCCTGCGCGATACCACCGGCGTACGCCCGCACTGTTACCTCGCCTGGGCCGAAGGCAGCCCACTCGTGCATATGATCCGCTACTTCCTGCTCGGCCGCGGCGACACCGCCCCCGTCGCCCGCGAGATCATCCGCGAACACGAAGCCGACCCGGACCGCCGCCCCGGCATCCACGTCGGCGCGTGACACCGGCGCCCGGCGCCTGCAGTTCGAGCTTCCGGACGGGCTGGCCCCGGTCACCGGCAAGGCCGCCGGGGCTTCGACCGGCGGAGCCCTGAACAGCAAGGACTCACAGCCAGTCAGGTCGGTCAAATCGGTCAGGTCGGCCACCTCGACGGCTTCGGCACAGATGCTCGGCTGACAGTGCCGAACTCACCTCGCGCGATGTAGCGGCAACTTCCCGGTAGCTCTTGACACTCGCAGCTTGGACCCGAAGGCGTGAACGCCAAGACCAAACGCATCATGCGCCAGATGCACGGCGGAGCCGGGTTCACCCTACTCCGCCACCGCAGTATTCTCAACTGACCTCACCCACCGCCACCACTGAAAGAGCACCAGTGCCTCTCATGGCACCGTCCGCCCCATCGGCAGAAATCGTTGGGCCGTCGTACGAACGTGTTACGGCCGGAGAGGAAGAGTTTCACCATTGAGGAGCTTCTTTCCCGCCTCGACCTTGGCTTCGTAGGCCGACGCCTTCTTCCACAACTTGGCCAGTTGCCGGGCATCGCCGAAGTCATAGCCGCGCGCGAAGAACGCGTCGACCATGGCCGCTTCTTCAGGTGTTTGACCGTCATAAACCTGCGAGGTCGGAGGGAACGGGAGGGGGCGCTTGTCAAGAAGCTGCTCGCCCGCCTCGATTTTGGTTGCGGTGATGTTCTCCGTCTTCCAGAGTACTGCCAGCCTGGCGGCATCGGCATAGTCGTATCCGGCGGCAGAGAACCGGGTGATCGCAACCCGGTCGGACTCGCTCAACCAATCCGGAAACCCCTTATCCGGACTCGGCTCAGCCTGCGCGGCCACCGTGACCGCACCAGCCGCCGACATCGGTTGATCGTTGTGACCATGGAGGTACGAGGCACCGGCGAACAGGCTGGCGCCGATCACCACACCGGCCGTTGACCGCAGGAACACCTGACGGCGCCGGTACCTGCCGGCCAAGGACTCGACCTTTGCCGTTAATGCCAAGACGTCATAGTTGGTGTGCTCGTACGCGGCCATTGCGTCGCTGAGCCGGTGGTCGTGTTCCACTGTTGCTCCTTGAGAGTCATCCATCCGTCTCAAAATGGTGGACGGGTACGCCCGAACTGTCGTCCAGCCCTCAGCGGATCGACTTCCGAGCGCTACGTCTCTATGACTCCTGCCGCACGGCGGTTGTGCACACGCTCGACCAACTTTCTTGGCTGCGTCCGCCTCTGGGCTCGGTTCAACAGTCAACACCGCTACCACGGCGAATCAGCACAGTGCCACCACAGGCAGGAGGGCCGCCGGGTAGGAGCCGACCGCGCTGCTGGCGGCACAAGCAGATGTGGTTCGTCCGCACGGAGGGCCGCGGTGGGTCACTCTCGGCAAAGCCTGCCGCAGCCGAAAGTACCAGCAACACGGCCACCCAAGAAATCACGCGCCCTCGCCGGCGCATCGATAATGGACCGAAACGGAGAAGGCGCGGCAAAGTTCATTGCATATCGAAGATAAGGATGTGAAATTTCCCGCCCGCGAAATATTCTCAAGAACGTCTTAAGTTGCTTTCTCTTTCATAGTCATCAGTGCTTCGATCTGCCGGACACCCGTCCCGGCAGTTTCGGAGGCTTCTTCAGCAATGCGCGCCCCCCGCAAGGTGATCAGCGTAATCGCCGTGGCTACCGTCGCCATCGGCCTCCCCGTAACAGTCCGCTTCACGGCCGAGGCCGCCACGAGCCCGTCTCGGGCTCGGGCCGTTCAGGTCACGGGAAGCGTCGGCCTGGACGATCCGGCGAAGAAGGAAATCGCGATGGAAATTGTTTCCAGCGCGGAAAACTCGTCGCTCAACTGGAAGGCGCAGTATGCCTACATCGAGGACATCGGCGACGGCCGCGGCTACACCGCGGGTATCATCGGCTTCTGCTCCGGCACCGGCGACATGCTCGAGGTCGTCCGACTGTACGAGCTTCGAAAGCCGGGTAACGTGCTGTCGCCATTCCTGCCCGCCCTTGAGAAGGTCGATGGCACCGCTTCTCATGCGGGTCTAGGGAGCAAGTTCGTCAACGCGTGGCGGACGGCGGCCAAGGATCCGGTCTTCCAGCAAGCGCAGAACGAGGAAAGGGACGCCGTTTACTTCGACCCTTCGGTCGCGCAGGCCAAGGCCGACGGGCTCCGAGCGCTCGGCCAGTTCATCTACTACGACGCCATCGTCATGCACGGTCCGGGCGACGACGGATCGAGCTTCGGGGGAATTCGCAAAGCGGCTCTCAAGCAGGCTCAATCGCCGGCGCAGGGCGGCGACGAGGTCGCCTACCTCAATGCTTTCCTGGACGCCCGCAAGAAGGTCATGCGGCAGGAAGAAGCCCACGCCGAGACCGGCCGCATCGACACCGAGCAGCGGGTCTTTCTGCGCGCGGGAAACCTTGACCTTGATCCGCCGCTGAAGTGGGCGGTCTACGGCGCCGACGACACCTACGAGATCAGCGGCTAATTATCTTGGCAAGCAGGAAAGGACTGTTCCAGTCATGAACCGAATCAGGCGGCGAACGGCAGTACTCGGAGCCGTAGCCCTAGGCGCCCTCGGAGTAGGCGCTGTCGTTGCCTCACCAGCCCAAGCCGTGACCCCGTGCAACAATCGGCTGTGTTACGACGAAAACGCTGGCTATGAGGGCGCATCCGGACAACACAGCTCGGCCGACATAGTCAACCTGGGACCTTATTTCGATGGCTGGCAATGGCGCCCCGCCGGCTATCTGAACGACAAGATCTCCTCCATCCGAAATCACGATTCTGTCTCATGGTGCTTCTGGGAGAACGTGAACGCCACGGGCAATAAGTACCAGGTATACCCGGGCTGGGACGTGCCTCAGGTCCCCGCCTACATCAACGACAAGATCTCCTACGCCACCCGAGGTAACTGTTGGTAAATAGCCGGTAGCGGTGCCTTTTGAACAGCACAGCGACGTTCCGGGGTTGGGGCATCGAATCTTGGCCGACTGCTGTCTTGCCGGCAGCCCCGTCCTATGTCGACTGCAGTGCACCCGCCCCTGCCGTGGCCTGCACCGTCACGGTGAAAAAGGCTCAATGCGGCATGTCAGTTGCTGCGCCGTCGGTTCCGCGTCTGGTGATGGTGCGCGTCTGCGGATTTGACGCGCTCGTCGATGTCGCTGGCTGGTCATATCCAGCGGACCCGGATGGTGTCGCCGACGGCGCAAGGCTCGCCCAACGCCGAGATCGGACGGCAGGTCGGGAGGAGCAAGCAGCCGGTGATCGCCTAGCGAGCTCGATACGAGACCGGAGGGATCAACGCGCTCGCCGATCTGCCTCGTTCGGGCCGGCCAGGCGATCATCGACGAATCCGAGCTGATCATCTCGACGCTGGACCCGCGCCCGAGGCGTTCGGGGCGCGGCTACTCTCGGATCACCTGGCCCACGGCGGGATACCGGTCAGCATCGCAGAGGTCGCCCGGATGTGGCGCGCTACGCCCGTCGAAGGCAGCCCATGGCCGTGATACCACGGCATTCTTCATGCTCGGTGACCCCACACACCCGGTTTGAACGAACCGGCAACACTCCCGTCAATAGGAACGGAAGCGCCGAAGCCGGGCCTGATCCAGGTCCGTGCCCAGGTAGCGAATCTCCTAAGAAGGCGGTACACCATGGATCCGAAGACCGTTCTGCAGCAGTTCTGGGCCGACTTCGAGGAAGGCGACCTGGACCGCACCTGGGACACCTACGTCTCCCCCGACCTGATCATCCACCCGTCCTCCGGGTTCGAACTCACCCGTACGACGTGGCTGGCCGCCGAGAAGGGGTTGTTCAACTCCTTCGACAACATCCGAGTGCAGGTCCTCGACCAGGTCCGCGAGGGGGACAAGGTGGCGACCCGATTCGCCGTCACCGGCACCCAGAAGGCCGAATTCTTCGGTGTTCCGTCCACCGGCAGGACGGCCACGATGACCGGCACCACCGTCGACGTCGTCCGTGACGGGCGCATCGTCGAGCACTGGGCCGAGGTCGGAATCTCGCACTTCCTGCAGCAGCTGGCCGCCTGAGCCGCTGATCCATCACGTGAAGCTCGACTCCGGATGACCTCGAGCTTCACGTCGGTCCGCACGCGACCCACGGTGGCGACCGCTGGAGACAGTCCGGCGGCCGCCACCGGGTCCCCAGCGTCTCTCGGCGGGGCCGCCTCGGCCTTGCCGGAATGCTCGAGTGGCGCCTCGCCGTACCCGGCGCCTTGGTTTAAGAGGCAAAGCCTGTTCGACTGTACGGTGTTCTCATCGGTTCGCTTCGACATGACCGGCGACACGCACCTTGGTCAGGCCGACCGCCTTGTGAACAGCCCGGCCGACCTCCATGTCCGCAGCAACGCGGGCGGGCGCGACCTGTGACTGTCCACGGTGACTCTGGGAGAAGGCAGCCACTGCCCGTGGTCCGCTGTCTCCGGCACGCGCCGGCGTCGAAGTTCGAAGTGCCGTTGACCGCTGGTAACCCACGAACGTACCGACCAATCGCCCGATCGGTTCCCTTCCCGGCCGACCGAGCGAACCAAGGCGTGACAACCCACGTTCACAGCGTCGGCCACTGCCTCGAGGTGAGTGATCCCCGCCGCCTCGACCTGGTCCAGCAGGCCGTTGACGACCAACCGGCCGACGCCACGCCGCTGCCAGCGGTCCGCCACCAGGACGGCGAGATCGCCCGGCTGCGAAGAGTCGGCCGGCCACGCGCACTCGGCCATCCCGATCAGCTTGCCGTCGACGAAGGCCACGTGACCCAGCCAGCTCCGGCTGGAAGACACCGGGCGGCGCAGCCGGGCGAGGTAGACCGGCGGCAGCCGGGTGTTGCCGGTCAGGAACCGACTGGTCAGCGTGCTCACGGAAAAGGAGGACTCGGCCTCTTGGAGACGCTGCAGATCGCCCTCGGCCCAAGGTCTCGCGTAGATGTGTGGCCCCATGTTGTTGCAGACGCGGCGGCCGTCCGGCAGTTCATCGGCACCGCGGGTGCTGGGCGTCATATCATGCGCTGGTCAATGCCAGAGGCGTGTGGGGTGCCGCTGACCGGACATGGACCTGAGGGGTCAGGGCCGAGGCGATCGCGCTGGCGACGGCGAATGCCGCGGCTACCAGCAGGCCCCACTGGAACCCGCCGACCAGCGCCTCGGTAGTGGTGGCCCCGTCGCCGAGCAGGGCGGTGACGTGCCCGGAGGACACGGTCGTCACCACGGCGACGCCCACGGCGCCGCCGACCTGACGACCGGTGTTGATCACCCCGGAGGCTGTCGCGGCCAGGTCGGACGAGACGTCAGCGACGGCGGCGATCTGGCCGACGGTCAGGGTGCCCACGACACCCACCCCGAACAGGGCCAGGCCCGGCATCATGGTGAGGGTGTAGCTGCTGTCAGCGTCCGCGCGTGACAGCAGCACCAGCCCGGCCGCGGCCAGGACCGAGGTCCCCACCTGGACCGGCTTGGTTCCGAAGCGGCTCACCAGGCGGGCGGCGAGGATGGCACCCACGATGCCGGTGATGCCCATCGGCAACAGCCGCAGCCCGGCTCCGAGCGCTGAATAGTGCCGTACCTGTTGGAAGAAGATCGACGCCAGGAAGAAGAGGATCAGGAACGCGCCGCCGTTGAGGGTCAGCGCGATCGTCGAGCCGCTCATCGTCCGGGTACGGAACAGGGAGAGAGGCACCAGCGGCCCGGCCGAGCGCTGCTCGACCCAGGCGAACAGAGCGAGCAACAGGGCTCCCCCGCCCAGCAGGCCGATCACCTCGACCGACAGCCATCCCGACGCGTCCGACCGGATGACACCGAGCACGACGAGGAGCAACCCCGCCGTGCTCAACAACGCCCCGGCGATGTCGAAGCTCCGCTTCGCCTCGCTCGCTGCCCGGCTTTCGGCCAGCAGCAGGACCGTCGCAGCCATGACGATCGCGATGATCGGCACGTTGACCAGAAAGATCCAGCGCCACGACCACTGGTCGACCAGGACTCCGCCGAGGATGGCACCGAAGGTCCCGCCCAGCCCGGCCAGGGCGCCCCAGATGCTCAGGGCGAGGGCTCGCCGCCGGCCGTGGGGGAACAGCAGAGTCACCATGCCGAACGCCGCCGGCGACAGCAGCGCGCCACCGAGGGCCTGCACCCCGCGCAGCGCGATGAGCTGCGCGGGAGTGGAGGCCAGCCCGGCGAGCAGCGAGGCGAGCCCGAACAGCAGCAGACCGGCCAGGAAGATCCGGCGCCGCCCTAGTAGATCGGCCAAACGACCGCCGAGCAGCAGGAAGCCTCCGAAGACGAGGGCATAGGCGCTGACGACCCACTGGAGCGCCGCAGTCGACGAGAACCCGAGCTCCTCGATGCCGGGCAGGGCGATGTTCACGATCGTGACGTCGAGCAGAACCATGAACTGGGCGATGGCCAGAACCATCAACTGGACCCAGGGCCGGTCGCGGACGCGGTCTTTCCATGACGTGGGCACGTCTGATCAGACGGTTCGCCGGGTCCGAGGTTCGTTCCCGGCCAGCGGAGATTCCCTTGAGTATCCGCCTCGCTCACGGGCTGGTTTCGTCAAGCGGGTGACGGACAGTGATGTGTCGACGGGCGATCAAAGAGCCGAGCGACCTCCGACCAGGGGCAGCTCCACGCGGCTGGCCGTCGGCACTACGGAAATGCGGGTGCCGGGCAGCGGCCGCAGCGTGTAGTCATGATCAGTGGAGATGACCACCAGACCGATCTGATGACCGGCCTGGAACACGTAATCCTTCGGCTGCAGGTTCCATCGCAGACGGTAGCGTTGCCCGGCGACCACGGGCTGGGAGATCTGTGCCGAAATCCGGTTCCGCGGGTCCATCCAGCCGCGCGATACCACCACGGGCGCGGATCCGCCGGGTCCGAAATCGACCAGCAGCGCGGTCAGGTTGGCGGCGGTGCGGTTGTCGATGCTCGCGGTCAGCGTCACATACGGGGTACCACTGAGCCGTGCGGGCTTGGTCAGGGGCGGACGGCGATAGATGAGCCGATGCGCCGCCGACGGATCGGCGATCAGTGCCTCCGCCGTCACGGTGCGGCCGTTGTCGGTGAAGGTGTCGACGCGGTTCGGGCCGGTGGCCAGTGGGACGGTGACCGGCTTCGACCCGGGCACCGGCCAGCTGGTCGCCCGCTCGGTCACGGTGGCGTTCGCGTCTTCGAAGGTCACCGGCGGCTCGCGGTCCACACCATTGTCGACGCCGTAGAGGTAGTGCTCATGCCAGCGGTCCACGGTTTCCCAGAAGTCCGAAGACCTGGCGACGCCGTGACCGCCGTCGTAGAGCCAAAGCTTCCGATCGACGCCGGCGCGGCCGAGCGCCTCCCAGAAGCGGATGCCCTGTTGAGTTTTGACGTTCCAGTCACGTAATCCTTGGACAACGAGGACAGCAGCCTTGATCTGACCGGCCCGCGCCGCATAGTCGCGTTCCGCCCACACCGGGGAATAGTCGCCGGAGACGCGGTCCTGCTCAGCTTCGAGCCGATCCATGGCTGCCGCGCAGGCCTCGGGGTGCTCGCGGGTCAGCACCGCCCTGGCCATGATGTCCAGGTCCTCGCCCTGGTAGTTGCCCGGCGCGACGACCAGTCCGTTGGCGCGGTAGTAGTCGTACCAGCTCGTGACCGCCGACATCGGGATGATCGCCTTCAGCGCCGACCGCCCGGTGACCGCAGCGGCGATGGGCAGGGTGCCGTCGTACGATGCGCCCCACATGGCGACCGACCGAGCCGACCAGGTAGCTCGAACGATCTTGCCGGCGGCGTCGTAGGCCCGTCCCTTGCCGTCGAGCCAGTCGATCACCGCCATGGTGGCGGCGGTCTCGTCCTTGCCTCCGGCATCGGGGCACCCGGTCGACCCCGCAGTGCCGAGACTGTCCATGATGATCGAAGCGTAGCTTCGGGCAACGAGATGGCTTCTGATGCTGACGCGGTCGTCATGCCGCCGGCGTTCGGTGCCCGAGGCGGAGCTCTGCTGCGGCAGCCTGCCGACGTCGACGTTGTGGTAGGGCACGTCCAGAAAGCCGCCGTAGTACGGCGACGCGTCGATGATCGAGGCGACCTTCTGACCGGCCCGATCCGTCTCGACGGGGCGGATGATGTTCAAGTGCACCCGGTCGGGCCGGTGGTCGTTGTCGCTGTCCAGCGGCGCCTCGACCCAGACATCCTCGACGATCGGTTCATCGTCGGCGGCCGGCCGGCTCGGGCCGGCCGGCACCGCCGACGCGGGTGACGACACCCCCAGGACACACACTGTCGCCGCCGCGAGCGCGGACGCGGTGCGGGATACGATCCTCAAACTTCTCTCCTCAGTAGAGCGTGCTCTCCTCTAGGACGCTCCTGATGACCTCGCCGTTGAACCCGCATTCCCATCAATCGGCATTCTTGTTCCCTGGGGTGAGGCCGGCGCTGCCTCAGGTCGGGCGGCCGGGGATCCCGAAAACGGCCGCCCGCCCGCGCCCGAGCCACGTGGCTGGCCGATCGAGACGTCCACCGCCAAGCCAGTGGGCCGAAGGGCGAACCGCCGCCGCCCTTTGACCCCCAGCCACCGCTCACGTTGTGCTACGTGTATTGCACCGCGCCCGCCTTGACCACCTCGATCAAGCCCGTCACGTGGTCGCGAATCAGCAGTGTTTGTCCTGGCGACGCAGATAAGAACGTAGGGTTGCGATGTAGGCGCGCTCGTCTTCGAGCCAGGCGAAGTGGGCGGTGTTGGCGAACTCGGCCCGCTCGGTATGGGGCAGCCTGTTCTCGAGGCCGTCGAGGCATCGCACTTCGAACTCGTCGAAACGGCCACGGGTCAACAGGAACGGCAGCTTCAGCTCGCGCAGCCGGGACGTGCGGTTCCACGGAGCCAGGTTGCCGGTGACCACGAATTCGTTGGGCCCGTTCATGGTCGCGTAGACCTGGTTGCCGTCAAGATTGGCAATGGTCCGCAACAGGGCGTCCGGCAACTCCTTGCCCCGGTACAGGAAGTTGTCGTAGAAGACCTGCACCGCGGCCAGATACTCAGGTGCGGTGTAATCGCCACGAGCTTCGTAATAGTCCAGCGTCCGCTGAGTTTCCCGCGGAAGCGTCGCCCGCAGCCGCTTGGTCCCGGCGACGAATTCCGCCGTGCTGCCGGACGTGCTGGCCAGCACCCCGCTGACCACACCACGCGGACGGCGCAGAAGGTACTCGATGGCCAGCCAGCCGCCGAACGAATGCCCGAACAGGTGCACCTTCCCCAGCCCCAGGGCGGAGCGTACGGCGGCAACCTCCGCGACGGATCGCTCGAGTGTCCACAGCGCCGGATCGTTCGGTTTGTCCGACCGTCCGCAGCCCAGATGGTCGTAGAAGATCACCTGCCGGTCGTCGCCCAGGGAAGCCAGCGGCTCCAGATAGTCGTGACCCGCTCCCGGCCCGCCGTGCAGCGTCAACAGTGGCACTCCGCGACCGGTGCCGACGACGTTGACCCACACCTTGCCACCGGGGACAGCGATCATCCGCTCCCCCGGTTCGAGCGGCCGGGAGCCGCTTCCGCCGGCGAGGGCCGGCTGCGCGGCGGCGGCGGTCGCGGCCACGCCCATACCGGCCGCCGCCAGCCCTAATCCGCTCTTCAGCAGAAGTCGGCGGTTGATTGCATTACCGTCGGCATTTGTCATCAGTTCTCCGATGGTCGGCCCGGAAAGAGGCGAGTGAAGACACGCCTTCGACCTCGTACGACGAAAGCGGCCCGGTTGAGTTCAGCCGCACCGGCGCGAATTCATCGGCAGGGCCTCGGACCAGCGCCGATAGGTGACATCGCCTATTCGCGTGCGGTGACCGCTGGTTGCCTCCAGCGGCGTATTGCGGAAAATCCTCCGGCATCAGCGTCACGTTGTAGCGGACGAGATTGTCCATTGCCTTCGCGTATTTCTCCGGCCTCCAGGCGGGAGACTGCTCGCCGTCGCGGGGTTCGTCCCCCATCTCGACGAGTGCCGCCGGCGAGCCATCGGCGGGCCGGTCAGCCGGCACCGTCCGTCAGGCCGCGAGATCGGACGGAAACCGGGGTGAGTACTCCTCTACGACAACTCGGCCGGGTACAAGGCTGAACGGAAGATGCCGTCCGGGTCGTAGCGCCGCCATAGCGCCAGGACGCGGTCGCCGGTGGCGCCGGGGTAGAAGCGGCGGAAGGCCGCCGCGTCGAGGCGGCTCTCGAAATTCGCGTACGCGCCCCGCGTATGTGCGCCGACCGGACGCCAGATGCGGTCGAGTGCCGTCCGGTCGCCGGGTGCGAAGACCGTGCCGACCACCAGCACGGTCGCGTCCCGGTGGGCGTAAGCGGTGGCGTCCGCGGCCACGTCGTTGACGGCGCCGCCGACCGATCGCAACTGCATCAACGCCGGATGCGGTCCGGTCACGGCCGCGGTGACGGCCTGGGCGGCGTTCGGGGTCATGGTGGGCAGCAGGCCGTTGGTGGTGTTGGCCGGCTGCTGGCCGAGGTTCGGATGCAGGTGGGCGGGTGACACCAGGGCCGCGTACGGAGCACGTTGAGTGCTCTCATCGAGCAACGAGCCGATCTTCAGCAGTGGCGTGACGGCCCGGCGCATACGCCCGGCGTCCGTCCCGGCGTACACGGCGGTCAGCGACAGGATCGCCTGCCGGCCGTGGGACATGAGCATGGCCGCCGTACTGAGTTGACGGGGCGCCCGGGCCAGGTGCTCCGCCCATCGGGTCAGCGTGCTCCCGTCCCGGGCGACCGCCAGGGTCAGCTGGGCGACCGTGATGTCGCTCAGCTCGGTGGCCTCGATCTCGAACGCGGTGACGATGCCCACGCCGGCGCCGGCGCCGCGTACGGCCCAGAACAGGTCGGGCTCGTGCTCGGCGTCGGTGCGCACGACGCGTCCGTCAGCGAGCACCACCTCGGCCGCCCGGATGTGGTCGATCGTCAGACCGTAGTCGCGGACCAGCCAGCCCACGCCGCCCGCGGTGGCGAGGCCACCGACGCCCACGTTGCCGTGGTCGCCGGAGCTGATCGCCAGCCCGGCCGGACTGAGGGCCTGGGCCACCTCGGCCCACCGCGCTCCGGCGCCGACGCGCACCAGCCGGGCCCGGCGGTCGAGGACGCGTACCTGGTTGAGCCCGGACAGGTCGATGACCACGCCGCCGTCGTTCGAGGAGCGCCCCGACAGGCCGTGTCCCCCACTGCGCACAGCGATCGGCAGGCCGCTGTCGCGGGCGTACCGCAACGCGACAACCACATCGGCGGTACTCTGCGGCAGCACCACCATCGCGGGTCGTGACACTTTGGTGTAGGTGGAGCGCAGGAGCCGGTAGCGCGGGTCGGACGGCAGCACGACCTTGCCGTCCAGCTCCTTCGGAAGAGTCGCCGGCGTCATCGGGCCACCCGCTCCCGCACGGCCGGGACGACCTCGCCGGCGAACAGCTCGAGCTGAGACTGTGATTCCGCGACCGGCCAAAAGATGAACGTGTCGAAACCCAGGCGGGTGGACCAGTCGGCCAGCGTGTCGGCCCACTGCTCGACACCGCCGGACAGGCCCGGTACACCCCGGGCCGGCCCGATCATGCCGATCACGTTGTAGACGCGCCTGATCGTCGCGGGGTCGCGGCCCGCCGCCCGGGCCGCCTCATCGATGATCTTCTGCTTGGCCGGCACCTCGTCCGGCTTCACGTAGATGTTCAGCGGCGAGATCCAGCCGTCGGCGTATCCGCCGGTCACGGCCAGCATCCGCGGACCTTGAGCGCCGAGCCACACCGGCACCGGCACGGCCGCGGCGGGCCCGGCCTGATAGCCCTCGATCCGGTGCTGCGCACCGTGCAGGCGCACGAAGTCGCCGGCCAGCGCCGGTTGCAGCACCTGCAAGGCCTCTTCGGTGTAGGTCACCATGTCGCGGTTGCCCCGGCGGGTGCCGCCCATGGCCGCGATGCCGTCGGCGAACGCGCCGCCGCCGACGCCCAAGGCCAGCCGACCGTGATGCAGCCTGTTGAAGGTGAGCGCAGCCTTGGCGAGCATGGCCGGAGGCCGCAGCTGCATATCGGCGACGTCGGTCATGAACCCGATCCGCCGGGTCTGCCCGGCCAGATGGGTCAGCCAGGTCCAGCTGTCGAGGTGACCGGCCTGGTAGGGATGATCCTGCACGGCCAGGTAGTCGAGTCCGGCCTCTTCAGCGGCCGAGGCCAGCCGTGCCGAGTCGTTGGCATGCGCCACGTCCGGGTCGAGACTCAACCCGAAGCGGAGAGGGTTCTTTGGCATGTCGACAACAGTCTTCGATGGTCCGCGTTTCGCCAACATGGCCATTAGTAACTTACAAAAAAGTAAGTGGAGATAAGCGGTTCACCGACTTCCAGCGCGACGAGCCGACCGCGCGCGACCAGCGGAGCATCGGCCGCCGCCGCCGGCTGCGCGCCGGCGGCAGCGGTCGGGTGCTCAGCGGCGCGGGGCGCCGGAGGCGAGTGCCAGGTCCTGCTGCAAGACGTCGTACTGGCCCTTCGGGTTCAGCTGCTCGTCGTAGATCAGGGCGGCGCCCTCCTGCGGGTCGGTGAACCAGCCGGGCACCCACGAGTAGGCGTCGCCGAATCCCCACGGCGTGAACGAGATGCAGGCGCGAACGGCCAGGCACGCCTTGAGCGTGCGGGACCAGTAGCTTTCCTGCGCGTACGGGGCGAGCGCGTCCACCGGCTCGTTGACGGCGTCGGGCTTGGTCTGCGTACGGACGTCCACCTCGGTCAGGGCGACCTTCAGCTTGAGGTCGGCGAAGCGCTCAAGGTTGTTCGTGAGGTCGGGGTAGCCGTACTGGGTGGAGAGGTGACCCTGGAATCCGACGCCATGGATCGGCACGCGCTGCGCCTGGAGCGAGCGCACCATCGCGTACACGGCGTCGCTCTTCACTCCGGTGAACTCGAGGTTGTAGTCGTTGTAGAACAGCAGGGCCTTGGGGTCGGCCTGATGCGCCCAACGGAACGCGTCGGCGATGTAGCCGGTGCCGCCCCACGCCTTGTACCAGATCGTCTGGCGGGGCTGGCCGTTGTCGTCGAACGCCTCGTTGACCACGTCCCACTGCCAGATGTCGCCCCTGAAGTGGCGCGCCTGGTCGAAGATGTGCTTCTTCAGTGCGGCCTTCACCTCGTCGTTCGACAAGGTGGTCGTGTAGCCGTCGGAGGACAGCCACGCCGGCAGCTGGTTGTGCCAGACGAGCGTGTGGCCGCGTACCAACTGCTTGTTCTTCTTCGCGAAGGCGACGACCTGGTCGGCCTTCTCCCACGTGTAGGTCCCGCGGACGGCTTCCACCTCGGCCCACTTCATCGCGTTCTCCGGGGTGATCGAGGAGAACTGCTCCGCGGCGATCCGCGTGTATTTCGCGTCGGTGCCCAGCAGATCCGGGTTCACGGCCGTGCCGACGCGCAGGCCCACGCCGGCGGCGAGCGCGCGGAGCGAATCGGCCGGGTACGACGGAGGTGGCGATGGTTTCGCGGTCGGCGGCACGGCACCGGCCGGCGACGAGCCGGCCAAAGTCAGCTGTCCGCCCAGCACCACCGCGGCGCTGACAACAGAAAGGACAAGTCGAAGACGCACCGGAACTCCTTGCGACGAGGACGATCAGGGTCCGAAACTTCCGGAAACATTCCGGAAGTAATTACTGGAATCTATGCGTGCCTCCTCAGGCGGTCAAGAGTTCCGCTCCCGATTCGCAACAGAGCGTGATGTCGTCCCGTGCGCTGACGGTCTAGAGTGGACGCGTGCTGGGAGTCGTCGCGGCCGCGCTTGGCGGGCCTGAGGTGTTGCAGGTGACCGAGTTGCCCGAGCCCGAGGCGGGGCCGGCGCAGGTGGTGGTCCGGATCCGCGCGGTCTGCGTCCACCCGGCTGACGTCGCCGCCACCACCGGAGAGATCCCTCTCGGGCCGGATGTGCCGCCGTTCTCGCCCGGGTGGGACATCGCCGGTGAGGTGGTGTCGGTCGGCCCCGGCCCGGCGGACCTCGAGGTCGGTGATCGGGTCGCCGGGATGATCCCGTGGTACACGACCCGGGGTGTGCCGGGCGGCTATGCCGAGTTCGTGGCCGCCGACACGGACTGGCTGGTGCGGTTGCCGGACGGGCTGGACTTCGTGTCCGCGGCCACCGTGCCGCTCAACGCCCAGACCGCACACCAGGGGCTCTCCCTGGTGTCATTGGCGATGCTCCCGGCCGGCAGCAGCATTCTGGTCACCGGGGCGAGCGGCGGTGTCGGCGGCTTCGCCACCCAGCTCGCCGTGCAGCGCGGCTACCGTGTCTTCGCGCAGGCCAGTCACGACGATGAGCAGTGGGTGCGCGAGCTCGGCGCGCACGAGGTCGTTCCCCGTTCCGTCGAGCTGTCCGCGGTGGGGCCGGTGGCCGCGGTGTTCGACGCGGTCCCCCTCGGCGAGGTGGCGGCCGCCGCCGTCGAGGACAGGGGGGTCGTGGTCGTGACCCGGCCCACGCCGGGCTTCGTTCCGGCCCGCGGTGTGCGCCAGGAGCTGCAACTCATCCGGCTCGACCGCGAGCTGCTGGCCGCGCTCGTGGGGCAGGTGGCGGCGGGACAGCTGCGCACGCGGGTCGCGGACACGATGCCGTTGACCGAGGCGGCCGAGGCTCACCGGCGGGTGCTGGCCGGCGGACTGCGCGGAAAGCTCGTGCTGACGGTGGGCTGACGCCCGATCACCGGTAGAGGGGCGAATTCTGGTCCAGGTACGGATCGGTGTCGGCCCGGATCGTCAGACAACTCGTGGGGATCGTGTCGACCATCGTGCCGGCGCCGTTCGGGCATCGGTAGCGAACCAGGGCCGCCCATTCGCAGGCGCTCTCGACGACTCCCGCCCGCCGGGCGCCACTGCGGTGCACCCAAACCGGGTCGCCCGGCCGGCACGCCACCGCGGGTTCCGGGGCGGCCGGCCCGTACGTCTCGGTGTGGTCGCCGTTCTCGCCGGCCACGACCCAGGTGATGCCGGTCCTGCCGGCGGCTTTCATGTGGCGCTTGGCGCTGAACATCGCCCGGTCGGCGCGGCGCAGCAGGTCGGTGAGGTCGGTCGAGCGGCCGGCCGGGACGACGCCGATCGAGGCGGTGACGGACAGCGCCTGTCCCCGGACGTCCATCGGGGGTGCGATCGCCGCGCTCAGCGCGCCGGCCACGTCGTGCCACCACGTCTCCGGGACGTCGGCGTGCGGGGCGCGCGGCAGGGCGGCGAACTCGTCACCGCCGAGCCGGGCCACCAGATGCTCGCCGAGGCACGTGGCCATGCGCTGGGCGATCACGCGGAGGACCTCGTCGCCGGCATCGTGCCCGTACGTGTCGTTGATCGGCTTGAAGCCGTTGAGGTCGAGGATCACGACGGCCGGCGAGCAGTCGCCACCGCGCAACAGGTCCGGCGCGAGCGCGTGGAAGAGGCGGCGGTTGGCGAGCCCGGTGAGCTCGTCGTGGCCGGCCATCCATCGCAGCGAGGCGCGCTCCTGCTCCAACTGCTGGACGTGGGCCGCGAGCTGATCGATGCGGGCCTGGAGGCGGGCGACGTCGGGCACACCGCCCGTCTCGGCGGCTACCGGATCGAGGATCCGCATCGGCCGTCCTCTCAGAACTGCGGCGGACCAGAGGGAAGCGAGGGATCGCCAGGCGCCACAGTGGAATCATGACAGCGGGTCCAGGCCCGTGCAAGATTTCACGAGGACGGGTCTCACGATGACAGGATGCATCCTCGGCGGGTTTCGGCTACGGTAAGTGCCGCCGCTTTCGTGGTGAAAGTTTCGGCCGTCTGATTCCGCACTTCAGGCGGACGTCGGAGCGGTGTCATGTCGATTACATACAGCGAGCAACGCCAGGGGCGGGGGCACTGATGAGCAGCGAAACCGGCTGGATTATTTCCAGCAGGTCGACGGGCAACGGTGGCAGTTGCGTCGAGGCCCGCCGCCAGGACGGCCTCATCGAGGTCCGTAACAGCAAGGCCCGCGAGGCCGGCACCGTGGTGTTCACGACCGACGAGTGGGACTCGTTCCTGTTCGGCGCCAAGCGCGGCGAGTTCGACCGGCTCCTCACCGACTAGCTCGTCACTGGAACTCTCCGACCGGTACGGAGACTTTGAGGATGAGATCGAACACCCGCCGGTATTCGTCGATCTCGACCTGCTCTTCCAGGTAGAGCGCGCCGACGTGGGATTCGAGGTAGACCACGTCCGGGTCGTCCGGATCGTCGAACTCCAGAATCCGGAAGGCGCCGGCCATCGCCGCGTGCGCCCCCACCGAGAACGGCAGCACCCGGATGTCGGCCGTGTCCTGTTCGGACAACCGCCGGAGATGCTCGATCTGCCCTTTCATCACCTGCTCGCCGCCGACCGGCCGGGTCAGCGCCCCCTCACCGAGCACTGTCACGAGGCGGATCGGCGGCCTGCGGGCGAAGAGTGTCTTCTGCCGTTGCAGGCGCAGGTTGATATGGCGCTCGGCGATCTCCGAGTCGGCCGGCTGCTCGGCGCCGAAGACGGCTCGCGCGTACTCCGGGGTCTGAAGCTCGCCGGGAACGATCTCGCCGTCGTACCCGAACATCCGGGACGCGGACGCCTCCAGCCCGACGTACAGCTTGAACCACTCGGGGATCACCGGGCTGGCGTCCCACCACTCCTGCTGTGACGTGCCCAGCGCCAGGTCGGCCAGCGCGTCGGTGATGCTCTGGTCGGCACCGTAGAGCCAGCACAGCGCGCGTACGTTGGCCCCGGTGACCGGCACTTTGCCCGTCTCGATGCGGTGCAGCGTCGGCTCCGAGATGCCCAGCCGCGCCTGCACCACATCACGCCGGCTCATCCCCGACGCGGTGCGCAGCCGCGTCAATCGCCGCCCCAACGCCCGCCGCACGACGCGTTGGCCTGTGACCGGCACGCCTTACCTCCGTTTGCCAACCCCTGTGGACGGTGATGCCGACCACCGTACCGGCAACGCCGCGTTGTCAACAGGCAACTCGTCGTCCCGCTAAGCGCCGTATCCGCCGTCGATCCTCAGTACGGCGCCGGTGACGTACGAGGCCTCCGGGCCGGCCAGGAAGACGACACCCGCGGCGATCTCCTCTCCCCGGCCGTAGCGCCCCATCGACGTCGTCGGAAGGAACACGGCCGCGGCCGGGCCGTCGGCGGGGTTGGCGTCGGTGTCCACGAATCCGGACTGGATGACGTTGACCGTGACGCCCCGGCCGGCCAGGTCGCGGGCCACGCCCCGGCTGAAGCCCTCGAGAGCCGACTTCGTCGCCGTGTAATACGCCATCCCGGGGAACCCGGCCCGTGTTCCCACGCCCGAGCTGATGCTGATGATCCGCCCGTCATCGGGCAGCAGCGGCAACGCCTCCCGGATCGCCGCCGCCGGGCTCCGGTAGTTGGCGGTGAGCTGCCGCTCGATGGCGGCCTCGTCGGGATCGGCCTCGTCGATGCGGCCGCCGCCACCGATCCCGACGTTGTTGACCAGAATGTCGAGCTTTCCGAAATGATCGGCCACCTGGTGGATCAGGCCCACCGCCTGCGTCACGTCCGCCTGGTCGGCCCGGAACGCCGCCGCCCGTACCCCTTTCGCCTCCAGGTCGGCGACCACGGCCTTGGCCCGGTCCTCCGCGGCCACGTAGCTGATCGCGACGTCGGCTCCCTCGTCGGCCAGCGCCCGGGCGATCGCGGTCCCGATCCCGCGCGATCCGCCGGTCACGATCGCCACCTTGTTGTCCAGCTTCCCCATGACGTCCCCACTCCCTCGAGTTCTTGACTGTCCGGTCCAGATTAAGGGTAATGGACCGCGCGGTCAAGAACCGGTATCCTCGATCGCATGGCACGTCCGCGAGGGTTCGACGAAAAGCAGGTACTCGACGCCGTCCGTGATCAGTTCTGGGACGCCGGGTACGCGGCGACCTCCCTGGAGGATCTGATGCGGGTCAGCGGGCTCGGCAAGGGCAGCCTGTACGCGGCGTTCGGGGACAAGCATCAGCTCTTCCTCCGGGCGCTGCGCGGCTACACCCACGAGCAGCACGACCACCTCCGCCAAGCCCTCGCCGAGGCACCCCGGGCCCTGGACGCGCTCCGCAAGATCCTCGAGCCACCGATCGGTGACGGCCCGCGGCGTGGCTGCCTGATGGCCAACAGCACCCTGGAACTCGGCAACGCCGATCCCGAAGTCCTCGATCACGCCCACCGCACCTACGAGACGTCCACCGCGCTGATCGCTGACGGCGTCGCCCGCGCGCAACGCGAGGGCGACCTACCCGCCGACGCGGATCCGATCGCGCTCGCACGGGCCCTGTTGGCCGCGCAACAAGGACTGCTCTTCATGAGCCGGACCGGCCTGGACGCGGCCGCACTCACCGCCACCGCCCGATCCTTGGCCGGCCAACTCCTGCCGGATCACCACGAAGGCTGAGCCCGCCAGGCCGACCGCACCGCCTCGCCGAAGTCGCCGTTCGCCAGCAGCCGGCGGCACCGACTGACCGCGCGGGGTACCGTTGCTGGTCTATGTTCAGCGGCCGCACCGTCGTCAGCGCGCAGAGGGCGCGCCGGTGGTCGGTGGTGCTCACCGTCGCGCTGGTGCTCGCGGCGATCCCGGTGGTCCTCAACGCCTGGCCCGTGCGGGCCACCGGCGGGGACCTCGCGTCGCTGCGCGACCGCATCGCCGCCTCCGGAACACAGAGCTTTCAGGGGTACGTGCAGAGCACCGGCCGGCTCGGCCTGCCCGCGCTGCCGAATCTGTCCCAGGTGACCGCTCTGCTCAGCGGCACCACCGAGATGCGCACCTGGTACGCCGGGGCGGACCGCTGGCGGGTGGACGTGCTGGGCCCGGGCACCGAACAGGACCTCTACCAGACCGCCGAGGGGCAGGTTCGCTGGGACTACGGCGAAAGCCAGCTCACCCGGATCGTCGGTGAGCAGCCGTTGCGGCTGCCTCGGGCGGCCGACCTGACCCCGCCCGAGCTGGTCCGCCGGGTGCTGCGCCTGGCCGCCGGCGACCGCGTCGATCCGCTGGCCGCCAGACGGGTCGCCGGGGTGGACGCGGCCGGGTTGCGGCTGGTGCCGGCCGAACCCGGCACGACCGTCGCCCACGTCGACATCTGGGCCGACCCCGGGACCGGCGTGCCGCTGCAGGCCGAGATCACCGCGAAGGGCGGCACCCGCCCGGTGTTCGTCACCCGCTTCCTCGAGGTCCAGTTCCGGGTGCCCGACCCGAGCGTTCTGACGCCGCCGGCGGAACGGCCCGGCATCGGATTCACCGTCACCGAGGCCCCCGACATCCTCGGTGTGCTCGCGGACCGGCAGCCGGCGGCCATGCCGCAACGGCTGGCCGGCATGCAGCGCCGCGACACCGTGCCGGGCCTCACCGCGGCGGGCGCGTACGGCGCCGGGCTGAGCGCCTTCGTCGTGGTGGCGCTGCCGAGCCGGTTCGGGTCGCGGGTCTTCGAGCAGCTCGCGGCGTACGGCCGCGTCGTGACCGTCCCGGCCGGGACGGCGGCTCTCATCGCGACCGGGTTGCTCACCGCGCTCGTGGTGCGCACCGCGAGCGGAAACTGCCTGGTGACCGGCACGGTCGACGCCGCCCTGCTGGAGCGGGCGGCCGGCGATCTGGCCCGGGAGGCCAGCTGTTGATCACAACGCGCGATCTGACCAAGCGGTACGGCCGTACGGTCGCCGTCGACGGAGTCGATCTCGACGTTCGCGAGGGTGACCGGTACGGCCTGCTCGGCCCGAACGGGTCCGGCAAGACCACCCTCGTCCGGATGCTGCTCGGGCTGGTGTTCGCCACCCGCGGCGAGATCGAGGTGCTGGGCCGGCCGGTGCCCCGGCGCGTGCACGAGGTGCTGCCGTCGATCGGCGCGCTCGTCGAGGGTCCGGGCGCCTATCCGCACCTGTCCGGGCGCACCAACCTGGAGCTGTTCGACGCCAGCGGTCCGGGTCCCGGCCGGCGCGGCCGCCGCCACCGGGTCGGCGAAGCCCTGGAACGCGTCGGGCTGGCCGGCATCGACCGTCGCCCGGTCCGGGCCTACTCACTCGGGATGAAACAGCGGCTCGGGCTGGCCGGTGCCCTCCTGCGCCGGCCGCGCCTGCTGATTTTGGACGAACCCACGAACGGGCTCGACCCGCGCGGCATCCGCGAGGTCCGCGACCTGCTCGGCGAGCTGAACGCGGAGGGAACGACGGTGTTGCTCTCCAGCCACCTGCTGGCCGAGATCGACGCCTTCTGCACCCGGGTCGGCGTGATGGACCGCGGCCGCCTGGTGGTGCAGGACGAACTGGCCCGGATGCACGAGCCCACCGGCCGGACCCTGATCAGCACCCCTACCCCGGAGCGGGCCGCGGCACTGCTCGACGGCCGGGTCGAGCGACGCGACGGGGAGTCGCTGATCGTCCGCGGCGCCGATTCCGGCGCGCTCACCGCCGAACTCGTGGCGGCCGGCGTCACGGTCACCGCGGTCGTCCCCGAACGGCGCACGCTGGAACAGGTGGTGCTCGAGGCGACGACCGGGAGCGCCGACCGGATGGAGGGCGACCGATGATCCGGGTGGAGCTCGCCAAGCTGTTCCGCCGCCCCCGTACGTACGTGATCGCCGCCTTGCTCTGTGCCCTGCCGTTCATCGTCGCGGTGTTCCTGGCCACCACCGAGATTCCCCCGCCGCCGGGTCAGGGTGGCGCGTTCCTGTCGGCTGTGCTCAGCAACGGCGCCCTCTATCCGGCCGCCGCGATGGCGCTGGTGCTGCCCGTGTTCCTGCCGGTGTCGGTGGCGGTCCTGGCCGGTGACGCGGTGGCCGGCGAGGCGGCCGCCGGCACCCTGCGCTACCTGCTGATCCGTCCGGTCGGCCGGACCCGCCTGCTGGTCGCCAAGCTGATCTCGCTGGTCGCCTTCGTGCTGTTCGCCATCGGCGCGGTGCTGGTCACCTCGTACGTCACCGGGGTGACCCTGTTCGGCGCGGAGACCAGCTCGGCCGGGATCGCGCTGCCACCCGACGTGACCTCGCTGTCCGGTGTCACCATCAGCCCGGCCGGCCTGGCCCTGCGGCTGGTCGCCACCGTGGCGTACATCGTCGTGTCGATGGTGGGGGTCGCGGCCATCGCGCTGTTCCTGTCGACGGTGACCGACTCCGCGCTCGGTGCCGCCATGGGCGCGCTGGCCGTCCTGGTCACGAGCCAGGTCCTGGTCACCCTGGACGCGGCGGCGGCCGTCCGGCCGTACCTGCCGACCCGATACTGGCTGGCCTGGGTCGACTTCTTCCGCGAGCCGGTGCTGTGGCGCGACATCGAGCGCGGCGCCGCCATCCAGCTCGTCTATCTGGTCGTCCTGCTCGGCGCGGCGTGGGCCAACTTCGTCACCAAGGACGTGGCGGACTGAACCGCTAACCGCCGCCGGGACAGGCCGTGGGGGCGGCCAGCGGCTCGACGCCGAGTGCGGCGACGACCAGGGCCGACACCCGCGGATCGGTCGGCAGATCGCCGTGCGACACGCGAGCCCGGGGGCAGACGCTCTGCAACGGCACGTTCACCGCCCCGGCCAGCCGCGCCGAGTCGGGCGGCTGCACGGTCTCGTCGTCCTCGGTCCAGATCGACAGCCACGGCAGGCCGTCCGGCAGCGACTCGTCGATCTCCCGCAACAACGCGCTGCCCGGGACCAGCTGACGACAGGCCGCCGGGCAGGCGTCCGGAGCGAGCGCCGCACCCTCCCCCGCGATCCGCGTCCCGTGCAGGGGCGAGCCGAGCGTCACGACGCGGCGGGCCACCCGGGCGCCGTCGTACCGGTCCACCCACAGCCTGGTCACCACCCCGCCCGCCGAGTAGCCGACGACATCGACGGAGCCGCCGGCCTCCCGAAGGGCCTGGCGCACCGCGCCGTCGAGCGCGCCGGCCTGTTCGTAAAGGTCTCCGGTGCCCTCCCCGGGCAGGGTCACCACCCGGGCGGTACGCCCGTCCTCGCCGAGGCGACCGGCGAGAACGCTCAGTGCGGCGCGGCCACCGCCGTACCCCGGAACCAGCAGCACGATGCCCGGCCGGGTCTGATCCGGGCGGACACCGTCATCGCCGCCGCCGCGGAGCACGCGCGCGCCGATCACCACCGACGCCACGACGACCAGGACGCCGGCCACACCAGCGAGCAGAAGCCGACGTCGCGGTGACATCACTGCCTCAGCTCTGCTGTTCGGTGCTCCACAGCTGCCACACCGTCGTGCGCACCGAACGGGGCTGTTCGAGTACGACGCGGATCGTGTGTGCCACGTCCTCGGGGCGCAGGTAGGCGTCGAGGTCCGGGGAGCCCTCGGTACGGCCGGCGCCGATGGCGAACTCGGTGGCCGTTCCGGCCGGGCAGATCAGGGTGACGCGGGTGCCCTCGGCGCGCAGCTCGCGGTCGAGGGAGCCGGCCAGCCCGACCTGGGCGTGCTTGGTGCCGGCGTACACGGCCTCGTCGGCGCCGCCGCGGAAGCCCGCCACCGAGGAGACGATGATGATGTCGCCGCCGCCGTCCTGCGATCGGAACTGTTTGACGGCTGACCGCGCGCTCCAGACCGTGCCCAGGTAGTTGGTCTGCACCATTTCGGTCAGGGTGTCGTCGTCGAGGTCGAGGATGCCGCCGTACGCGCCGATGCCCGCGTTGGCGACCATGGTGTCGAGCCGGCCCCACTTGTCGACGGCCGCCTTGACCAGGGCGTCGCTCAGAGCGGGGTCACGGACGTCGCCGACGACCGGCACGACCTTGTCCTCGCCGAGGTCACTGACGATCTTGGCGAGACGGTCCTCGCGGCGAGCCGACACGGCGACCCGCGCGCCGGCGTCGACCAGCGAGTAGGCGGAGGCCGCGCCGATACCGGCGCTGGCGCCGGTGATCGCGACGACGGTGCCGTCCAGGGAGCGGGTGGTGGCATGAGGCATGGGGCTCTCCCGGCTGATGGAACGATCTTGTTGAGTGGTGCTTACCCAGCATCGGCCCAAGTACGACTGCCGCCGACAGATTGAGCCGCGGAGGTCGCTGTTAACCTTCACAATTCGCGATAGCGGAGTTGTCATAATCGGCGAATAGATGGGGCGCATCATCGCCAGAAAGGTGTTACCTAGACCCGGCCGGTCAGGTCGCGACGCGCTAAAAAATACGCTGGAAACGGATACATCCGGTAATTTCCCAGCCCAGGCGAACGCGCTAGACATCGATGTTTATCACTTGACCGGCGTATCGGTTAACGCTAACTTCACGGCCACGCAAGCATCGGGTCGCGCCGAACGGCCCTGGTCGGGAAGGAACCGAGATGGTGACGACACGTGCGGGCCGGGTCCTGCTCGCCGCGGCGCTGGCCGTCGCCGGCGCCATGGTGATCCAGGAGCCCGCGCACGCCGGCACCCTGGAGTTCCGCGGGGTGAACTGGGCCGACCAGCGGGACAACTTCGTCGACGGGGTGCTGTACGTGTCGGGTCTGGGCTCGGCCGACACGTACGCCACGGCGTCGGTCGTCGCCGACCGGGTGGTCGGGCAGCTCTACTCGATCACCGGGGCCAACACCGTCCGCATGCCGATCAACGAGCCGACCGTCGCAAGCTACTGGAACACCTACACCGGCGCGATCGACCAGGCGCTCACCAAGGGCAAGGTCATTCTGGCGTACTGGGCGCACAGCGGCGGCCGGCCCGCCGACGCCGCGGCCTACGACCGGATGTGGGACACCGTCGTAGCCAGGTACGCCGGCAACAGCAACGCCTACTTCGAAGTCATCAACGAGCCGCACGGCTACTCCACGGCCGATCTGAACAACCTCTACAACGCGTGGCTCAGCCGGCACGCCGATGTACCACGCGGCCGGGTCATCCTCGACGGCGCCGGGCTCGCCCAGAACGTCGCCGCGGTCGGCCAGGACGGCCGGCTGGGCAACACCCTTCTCGCCGTACACGATTACTCGTTCTTCGCCGGCTTCGAGGACGAGACCTCGTGGGCGAACCACATCGCGAGCTCCATCGGCGGGTACGCCTCTCGCACCGTGGCCACCGAGTGGGGCGGCCCGATGGGCCCGGGCAGCAAGAACGGCGTCTCGTACGACACCATCGACTACGACATACCCAGCGGATCGTTCTTCGCCGACTACATCCGAGGCGTCAGCGGCAAGCTGCGCGAACTCGGTGTGGGTGGGGTCTACTGGCCCGGCCTGCGCGACGGCGACTGGTACAGCCTGACCCGGCGTACCGGCAGCGGCCCGAACCTGAACCTGACACTGACCAACCCCTCCGGGCTCAACCGTCTGCGGTATTCGTGGGGGCTCGGCACCGGGGGCAGCACGACGGTCCGCATCGTCAACGCCGCCACCGGCCGGTACGCCGACGGCCTGGGCCGTACCGCGTCCGGGTCCGACGTCGGCCAGAGCTCCGCCACGACCAGCCTCGACCAGCGGTGGGTGGTCGAGAACGCCGGCACCTATGTGCGAATCCGGAACCTGCGCACCGGGCTGTACTTCGACGGCATGGGGCGCACCGTCAACGGCAGCGCCGCCGGCCAGTACACCGGCGGAACGTCGGCCAACCAGCAGTGGACGGTGGTCACCGACGCCAACAACGTGCGGCTGCGCAACCGGGCCACCGGCCTGTATCTCGACGGTATGGGACGGACGGCGAACGGGGCGAGCGCCGGTCAGTACAGCGATTCCGCCAGCACCAATCAGCGGTGGAAGATCGTCGCCGCGGAAGAGGGGAAACAGCGATGAACGAAGCCCCCGCCCACTCGCGGCGCCGTACCCGCGGCCGTGCCCGGCTGCTCGTCGGCGGTGCCGTCGCCGTGGTGACCGCCGTGGCCTCGGTGGCCGTGGCCACCCTCGCGCACGCCGGCCTCAACGACCCGCCCGGGACCACGCTGAAGGCGGCGGCCGAGCGCAGTGGCCGGTACTTCGGCGCGGCCATGGGAGGAGACCGCCTCAACGACTCCGGCTTCCTCGCCATCGCGAACCGCGAGTTCGACATGATGACGGCCGTCAACGAGATGAAGCCCGACGCGACCGAGCCCAACCGCGGCCAGTTCGACTTCCGAGCCGGTGACGCGATCTACAACTGGGCCACCCAGCACGGCATGCGGGTGCGTGGCCACACCCTGGCGTGGCACGCGCAGCAGCCACGATTCTGGGGCAGCCTCAGCGGCGGCGGCCTGCGCACCGCGATGATCGACCACATCAACGGCGTCATGAGCCACTACCGGGGCAAGCTCGCGTACTGGGACGTGGTCAACGAGGCCTTCGCCGAGAACGGCGGCCGCCGCTCGTCGAACCTCCAGTCCACCGGCAACGACTGGATCGAGGTGGCGTTCCGCACCGCGCGCGCCGCCGACCCGTCGGTCAAGCTCTGCTACAACGACTACAACATCGAGAACTGGACGTACGCCAAGACGCAGGGCGTCTACAGCATGCTGCGGGACTTCAAGGCGCGGGGTGTGCCGGTCGACTGCGTGGGCCTGCAGACCCACTTCACCGGGGGCAGTTCGCTGCCGGGCAACTTCCAGCAGACACTGTCGAGCTTCGGCGCCCTGGGGCTGGACGTCGCGCTGACCGAGGCCGACGTCACCAACGCCTCGGCCACCCAGTACGCCGGGCTGACCCAGGCGTGCGTGAACGTTCCCCGCTGCGTCGGCATCACGACCTGGGGCATCCGCGACAGCGACTCGTGGCGCGGCAACGAGAATCCGCTGCTGTTCGACCGCAACAGCAACCCCAAGGCCGCGTACACCGGCGTCCTGAACGCCCTGAACGCCGCCACCACCACCGTGCCCGGGACGAGCACGCCCCCCAGCACCCCAGGCAGCACGCCGCCGGTCACCGGGCAGCCGGGCGCCTGCACGGCGACGTACCGCACGGCCGGCACCTGGGACGGCGGATTCCAGGGCGAGGTCACCGTGACCAACAACGGCTCGGCCCCGCTCAGCGGCTGGACCGTCCAGCTGACGCTCGCCGGCGGCCAGAGCATCGCCAACGTCTGGAACGGCGTCAACACCGGCACCGCCGGAACGGTCAGCGTCCGCAACGCGTCGTACAACGGCTCGCTGGGTGCGAACGCCTCGACCACGTTCGGCTTCCTGGCCAACGGAAGCAGCGGGACGGCACCAGGCGTCGCCTCGTGCACCAGCCCGTGACCGGGCGGGGGCTCCTCAGCCCCGGCCCGGCGTCCTCACTTGCCACTCACCACCAGGGTCGTTCGAGGGCCTGGTCGGTCCCGCCGGTGTGGTCCAGGCCGTCCAGGACGTCGACGTCGGCCGGGGCGAGCTCGAAGTCGAAGACCTGACCGTTCTGCTCGATCCGCTCCCGGTGGGTCGACTTGGGCAGCACGATCAGCCCGCGCTGCACCGCCCAGCGGATCAGCACCTGAGCCGGGGTGCGGCCCACCCGCTCGGCGATCTCGGCCACCTGCCGGTCGCGCAGGTGACGGCCGGTTCCCAGCGGGCTGTACGCCTCCAGCGCCACGTCACGGTGTTCGCACGCTTCCAGCAGTCCGCGGCGGAATTCGAACGGGCTGAACTGCACCTGGTTGACGACCGGCTTCACCTCCGCGACCTTCAGCAGGGCGTCGACCTCGGCCGCGCTGAAGTTGGAGACGCCGATCGAGCGGGCGTAGCCGCGCTCATGAGCACGCTGCATACCGTCCCAGGCCCAGGTCGGGCCACCCTGCGGCCAGTGGACGATGTACAGGTCCACCGAGTCGACACCGAGGCGCTCCAGGCTGCCCCGGGCCTCGGCCTCCGGGTCGCTGGAGCCGGGATAGAACTTGGTCGTGATGAAGACGTCCTCGCGGGCGACGCCGCTGTCGCGCAGCGCGCGGCCCACACTGGCCTCGTTGCCGTAGGCCTGCGCGGTGTCGATGTGTCGGTAGCCGGCCTCGAGCGCCCACCGCACCGCGTTCTCACATTCGGGTCCGTCGGGCACCTGCCACACGCCCAGCGCGAGCAGCGGAATCTCCGTGCCGTCGGCGAGCACCCGCGCCCGGCCGTCCTGCGTCAGTTTCCCTGCTGCCATTTCGTTCTCCTGCCCTGGTGGTCAGCGCCTGCCTCCGGTCGTACGGCAGGCGCCGCTGGCACCCTCCTACCCACGCCGCCCGAGAACAACCGGTATTCCGTGACGGTCCGAGAACCCAACCGCCCGGACACCGGCCGGCGATGCGGCGCTCCGCGCCGTCCTTGGTCTCCCGGCGTAACGTTGCGTCCAAGATCTGGACGGCCGGAGCGCGGAGAACTTGGAACCTATTCGATTCACTCTGCTAGGTCCGATGCATGCCTGGCGAGGAGACGAAGAGCTTCCTCTCGGCGCCAAACAGCAGCGGATCATCCTTGCCCTCCTCCTGTCCCGGGCCGGCGACTCGGTCAGCCTGACCGATCTGGTCGAGGCGCTCTGGGCCGACCAGCCGCCCGGCAGCGCCCTCAACGTGGTTCATCGGTACGTCGGTGCCCTGCGCCGCCTGCTCGAGCCCGGGCTGCCCCGGCGGGCCGAAGGGCAGTGGCTCATCGGGTCCGGGGGCAGCTACCGGATGCGGGTCACCGCCGATTCGTTCGATCTGCTGGCGTTCCGGCGCGACGTCGAGAAGAGCCGGGCGTCGGCCGAGTTGGGACGCTTCGAGGAGGCGCTTGAGCAGATCTCGGGGGCGCTGGAGCTGTGGCGTGACCGGTGTGCGGCCGGCCTGGACGCCGCCCTGTCCGATCATCCCTGGTTCGTCGCCCTCGAGAACGAGTGCACCGGCGTCGCCCGCGAGGCGGCCCGGCTCGCCCTGCGATGGGGGCGGCCGGCCGCGGTCCTGCCGGCTCTGCGCCGGTCGGCGGCCCGTAACCCGTTCGATGAGACGTTGCAGGCTGACACCATGCTGCTGCTCGCCGCCGACAGCCAACCGGCGGAAGCGCTCACGTTGTACCAGCAGGTGACGAAAACGCTGGACGACCAGCTCGGCGTGAGCGCGGGCCCGGAACTGCGCGCGGCATTGCAGTCAGTTCTGCACAGCGGCGACGAGGTCACGGTAGCGGCGGAGCCCGTGGGATCCGCCGCGCCGGACGGCTCAGCGGGCGCCGCCGGACCGGTCCCGGCGCAGCTGCCCTCTGACCATCCCTATTTCGCCGGCCGGCAGGAGGCGCTCGACGACCTTCTCGGCCGCGCTCGGCGTCAGACAGGCTCTCTTCGCATCTTCGTCATAGACGGCATTCCGGGCATCGGCAAGACGACTCTGGCCGTCCATCTGGCTCACCTCCTGGCCGCGGACTTTCCCGACGGGCAGCTGTACGCCGACCTCCGGGGCTTCGACGCCTTCCGTCAGCCACTGGACCCGGCCGAGGCGCTGCAGGGGCTGTTGTCCGGCATGGGCGTGATCGGGGTGTCCGACGGCGACGACCTGGAGGTACGCGCGGCGCTGTACCGCAGCGTCCTGGCCGGTCGCCGCGCGCTGGTGCTGCTGGACAACGCGTACGACGCCGACCAGGTCCTGCCGCTTCTGCCCGGCAACGCCGAAAGCCTGGTCATCGTCACCAGCCGCACCCGCCTGGCGCGGCTGGACAGGACGATGGGCGCGCATCTGATGACCTTGGACGTGCCCGGACCCGAGGAGGCGCGGGCGAGTCTGGTCAGCCGGATCGGGCCCGACCGGGCCGAGGCCGAGGCGTCCGCGCTCGACGAGATCATCGAACGCAGCGGGCGCCTGCCCCTGGCCTTGGCTCTCGTCGCCGCACGCGCCGGCGACCAGCAACTTCCGGCGATCGCGGCGGACCTGCGCTCGGCGCGCCGCAGTCTGGACGCGTTCGACGACGAGAACCTGGACAACGATCTGCGCGCCATCTTTTCGTGGTCCTATCACCGGCTCAGTCCCGCCGCTGCGCACTTGTTCCGGCTGCTCGCGGTACACCCCGGTCCGGACATCACCGCCGAGTCGGTGGCCGCCCTGGCAGATCTCGGCCCGGCCGAGGCCCGCACGTTGCTGGGCGAACTGATTCGAACCCGGTTGGTCATCCAGCATCGGCTCCACCGGTACCGGCTTCATGTGCTGGTCCGCACGTACGCCACCGAGTTGGCGGCGGCGACGGACAGCCGAGCGGAACAGACGACGGCGGCCCACCGTCTGCACGACTTCTACGTCCGCGCCGCCGAGGCGGCGAACCGCACCGCCGAGGGGCCGGGCGGCTCGGACGCCGAAGTCGCCCAAGCCATGGAATGGTTCATCACCGAACACGAGGTGGTGCGCTCCATCGTCGAGGACGCCGCCGGCCGGGGCGATTCCGCCACGGCCGGGCGAATGGTGGTCTCGTCTCAGTTCTTCTATCACCGGTACGGCTGGTGGAACGAGTGGCGCGACGTGGCTCAGCTGGCCGTGGAGGCGGCCGAACGGGCCGGTGATCCGCTCGGTCAGGCCCGGATGGAGCGGTCCCTGGCCGGTGCCCTGTACTTGCAGAATTACTACGAGGAATCGTTGACCCGCTTGCGAGTGGCCCAGCGGCTGTTCGAACAGGCGGGAGAGGATTCCGAGCGTGCACGGGTGCTGACGAACATCACCCGAGTGCTGCTCAGCGAGGGACGATATGCCGAGGCGCTGCGACACCACCGCCAGGCGCTTCTGATTCTGCGCACTCATAGTCTGCCCCAGGCCGAGGCGGCCGCCCTGCAGGTGATGGGTAACCACTTGGCCGCCGAGCGGCCCCGCGTGGCGGAATCCCTGGCCCGGAGGGCGGCCGATCTGTGCGCCGCGATGAACGACACGCAGGGCCTGGCCATCTGCGACGAATTACTCGCGCGATGCGCGTTGGCCCAAGGCCGGCCGGTCGAGGCGCTGGAGTATTCCGACCGTGGCATCAAGCGACTGACGGGCACCCATTTCCGGCTCGTGCGTTCCGAGGCGCTCACCACCCGGGGAGACATCCTCGTCAGCATGGGACGAACCGACGCCGCCCGCGAGGCTTGGCGCGAGGCTCTGACGCACTTCGACGATCGCCGGGTTCGCTACGCGATCGCCCTGCAGGAGCGGTTACGGCAGGTGACGCCGGATCAGGAGCCGGCCTGACGGCGGCGACACAAGATTCACGTCGCGGACATTGAACCCGCACCTGCCGGGGCCGTCCCCTTGGTGCCGTCACTTTCCGCTGCGCCGACTCTTGAGAAATCTGGTTACGACATGTCCGCTCTCCGCTTTCCCGCGTCCCTGCGACCTGGTGACCGTATCGGCGTGACAGCGCCGTCCGGCGGCGTCAACGCGGCCCTACGGCCCCGGATGGACTTCGCCGTGGCGACGCTGGAGAAGCGTGGCTACGACGTCATCGTCGGCGATCGCGTGAACGGCGACGGTCACGTCAGCGCTCCGCGCGCCGAACGAAGCGCGGAGTTGACCCGGATGCTGCTCGAACCGCGGATCCGGGCCGTCGTTCCGCCCAGAGGCGGCAGCGTCGCCATCGACCTCCTCGACACGATCGACTGGGACGCCGTACGGGGCGCGGAGCCCACCTGGCTGTGCGGATACTCCGACATCTCGACGATCCTGCTTCCGCTCACCCTGCTCACCGGCATCGCCACGGTCCACGGCTCGAACCTGCTGGACACCCCGTACGAACCCGCACCCGGTCTCCGGAGCTGGCTGGACGTCGCCGAGCTTCCGGCCGGGGCCACCTTCACCCAAACCTCGCCCGGCCGCTACCACAACGGCGGCGGACCGGCCGAGTGGTCGGCGCGCCCCGAAGCCACGACGATCGGTTACGAATCGGCCGGTTCCTGGCGGCTCCTCAACGGCCACGCCGACGACATCCGCCTGGCCGGCCGGCTCATCGGGGGCTGCGTCGAGACACTGGGCAATCTGGCCGGAACCGCATACGGGGACACCAGCGCCTTCGCCGGCCGCTACGCCCCCGAAGGCCTGCTGATCTACGTCGAGGTGGCCGGCGCCGAGGCCGACGAGGCTTGCCGGACCCTGCACGGCATGCGGCTGGCCGGCTTCTTCGAGCGCGCCACCGGCATCCTCATCGGGCGAACCGCCGCCCCGTCGATCCCCACCTTGACCCAGGACGAGGCCGTGCTGGACGCGCTCGGAGCGTTGGGCGTACCGATCGTCGCGGACGTCGAGTGTGGGCACGTCCCACCCACCATGCCGTTCGTCAACGGGGCGAAGGCCACTGCCGTTGTCGCCGGCGGCGTCGGCCGCATCACCCAGACCCTGTCCTGAGCTTTGATCGCCTCTCTCGCCCCGCCGGACAACCAACCATCCGCCTTGCACGTATGAGCACATCAGTAGGGGGAAATGACGGTGGACCCGAAGGAGATACGCCCTCCCCTGCTGAACCCGGTGGCCGGATCCGGTGGTATCGCCGCGACGGCCCCCGCTCCGGCCGTCTTCGCCACACTCGTCGGCCGCGAGAAGGAGTGCCGGCGGCTGCGCGACGCGGCTGCCGCGCTGGCCGGCCACACCGGTCGCAGCATTCGCGTCCAGGGCACCGCCGGTATGGGCAAATCCGCGTTCCTGAGCGCGGCGCTGCGCGATGTGGTCCCGGCCGGTGGCCGGGTCGGCTGGGCCGCGGGGAGCGAACTCGCCCAGCGAATACCGTTTCGCGTCCTGCTCGAATGCCTCGAGACGGCATTGCCCGACGACAACCGCTGCGAAGCGCTCCGGCGGCTCTCCGACGAAGTGACCGACGGCGCGACTCTGGCCGGGGCCGCCGGCCGGGCGGCCGGCCTGATCCGCGGTGCTGCCGCCGATGGGCCACTGATCCTGGTCGCCGACGACCTGCAATGGGCCGACGCCGGCACCGTGCGGGTATGGGATCTCCTCCGGGACAGCACGCGCGAGATGCCCTTGCTGTTGATCGGGGCGACCCGCCCGGGCGAGGCCCAGCCGCCGGGCGCCGATGAGGTGATCGAACTGACACCGCTGCCGGCAGCCCACGCGAGCCAACTCGTCCGGACCGTGATGGGCCGGGAGCCGGATCGCCGGCTCATCCGCGAGATCGTCGTCGAGGCCGCCGGTAACCCGTGCTATCTGCGACTTCTGGCCGCGAAAGGCTCCGTCCGGATCACTCCGGAACTCACCTTCGCCATCGCCGGGCACCTGGAGCATTACGCCGGCGCCACCCGGCGGGCGCTGAACGCCGTCGCGCACCTGGTGGCCGGGGACGAAAGCGTCGACGTCGCCGGTTGTGAACGCGGCGACCTGGCCGTCGTCACCGGCCGCGGCAGTGAGGACCTGCTTCGCGACCTGGCGCCGGCGGTTCGCGGCGGTGTGCTGACCGTGTCCGGTGAACGCATCGAGTTTCGCTGCCGGATCGTCGCGCGCGTCCTGCACGAGGAGGGCTCCGCCCCGCTGCGTGTGATGGTGCACCGCTCGTTCGCCTCGCGCCTGGCGGACGCGAACCGGCCACCGGAACGCGTCGTCGGGCAACTGCTGGCCGGGCCGGTGCCGATGCGAGGCCCGATTGTGGGCTGGCTGACCGACCACGTCGAGTCGCTGTTCGAGCGCACGCCCCACCTGGCGCTGTCGACCCTCGAACAAGCACGCTCTCAGGACGGCATCGCCTTCGCCGACCGCCTGGTCATCACCGCCTGGCTGGCCCGGCTGCGGCAGCGGCAGAACCGCGATTGCGTGGCCGAGGCCGACTGGGTGGCCGCGCACACGGACGATCCGCTCCTCAGGGGTGAGATGCGCTGGCTGGCCGCGCTCGCCCACGAGCGGAACGGCAACCACCTGCGCGCCGCCGGCATCGCCTGGGCCGAGTTGCGTGACGGCGGCGCTCCCGCGTCGCGGCAGAACGGCTTCCGGTCCCTGCTCGACCGGATGAGCCCGCACCTGCCGTCCACCGCCCGGCCCTCCCTCCCCCGATCGGTGACCACCGGGCATGACACCGCAGTCAACTGGTGACCGGCGGGCCCGGGCCGCGGCGGCTCTCGGCGACGACGGCCTGGTGACGAGCCTGGCCGGCCGTGAAGCCGAGGCCGGCCGGCTACGGGCGCTGCTCACGAAGACCGCCGGGGGCCGGGGCGCGGCCGTGCTCGTCGAGGGCGAGCCCGGCATCGGCAAGTCGGCGCTGCTGAACGCCGCTCTGGCCGGGGCCGGCGAGCTCGGATGCCACGTGGCCTGGGCCGTCGCGGACGAAAGCGATCAGAGTGCTCGAACGCCGGTCGTGGCGCGGGCCCTCGGCCTGACCGGCGTCGAGGCGCACCCTTCGGAGGCCTGGCGAATTCTGGCGTACGTCCGCGACGCCTGCGCGAGCGCCCCGCTCGTGCTCGTCGTCGACGGTTTCCAGTGGGTCGGCGAAACCGACGTGCTCATGTGCGAAAGGCTGATCGCCGCTACCCGGCGACTGCCGCTCCTGGTGGTCATAGCCTCCCGCCGGCAACCGCGTGGCCGTGAACTGACCCCGCTGCGCCGCGCTGTGCGGGCCCGCCACGGGCACGTGCTGTCCCTGGGCCCCTTGCCCGCGGAAGCCGTGGCGGACATGATCACGGTCGCGGCCGGGGCGCCTCCCGGCCCGAATGTGGCCGAGGTGGCCCGTTCGGCAGGCGGTAACCCGTACGTCGTCCAGCAGGTCATCAACTCCCTGATCCGCCGAAACGCGATGCGGATCATCGACGGCCGGGCCGACATCGACCCGGCCGCACCCGTACGGATGCCACAGTCGGTCCGCACGGCGGCGCGTGCCGCGGTCGACCACCTCGGCGACAGCACGCGGGAGACGCTGCGGGTGGCGTCGCTGCTGGGCATGAGCTTCGCGGTGGACGACCTGGTCGCCCTGACCGGGCGTACGCCACTCGGCCTCATGGCCGACTTGGCGGAGGCGATGGCCGCCGACGTCGTGGTCGATACCGGGACCGAGCTCGCGTTCCGCGACACCTTCCTCCACCGGGCCGTCTACGAGAGCATTCCGGACGAGATCCGGGCGGCCTCGCACCGGCGCACGGCCGAGGTGCTCGCCCGCCTGGGCCGGGCGGACACCCGGGTCCTGGAACAACTGGTGGCCACCGCGCCCGAGGTCACCGAATGGGTGGTGAGCTGGCTGGCCGGCCACCACGCCGAGGTGTCTCGTCACCACCCGCGCGAGACAAGCGAGCTGATGCGTCACGTTCTGGCCACCGCGGTGCCGACCGAACAACAGCGCCGGAGTCTGCGGACGGCCCTGAGCCGGCTGGACTTCCGCAACGAGCGATGGTCGACGGATTCCTGATCATGACCCGGGCGGCAACGGCAACATCCGCCAGAGGTCGCCGGAGTGCGCGGCTTCGATGGCGGCCGTGGCGGCATTCCAACTCGCGGGGAAGTCCGCACGGGCGTCGGCCTGGCGTACCCAGTCCCGGGTGCCGCTCGATCGGTGCGGCGAACGCGGCGTCGTCGCCGTCGAGGGCGGCGCGGACCAGTTCGGCACTCATGCCTGCCGGCTGTACGAACCCTGGCCGCACCCGGGTGCCACACGCATACTCATGCGAACCTCCTGTGTGGGCCGTCAGGCCGCTTCGGCGCCGCCGCCGATCGTGGTCTTGAGCGCATGCATCGCGTAGTGGGCGCGCGATTTCACTGTGCCGCGTGGTATGCCCAGCCGCTCGGCGGCCTGCTCGACCGACGCCCCGCGAATGTACAGCTCGGTCAGGACGTTGCGGTGGTCGGCGCTGAGCCCGTGGAAGGCCTCGACCACGCTCTGCAGCGCGAGCGTGCTGTCCGAGGTGTCCTGGATCGCCATCTCGGCGGCTTCCCGGATGCTGACCTCGGCCGGCCGAACCTGGCGCATCCGCGCGGCGTCGATGGCGACTCGGCGGGCCACGGTGAACAACCACCGCCGGGCGTTCTCCTCGCCGCTGGGCAACGACGCCAGATTGCGCCAGGTCCGCAGCATGGTCTCCTGCAGCAGGTCCTCGGCGGCGGGACGCTCGTGGCGGGTCAGGCTGAGCAGGAACCGCATCAGCGGGCGGGAGTAATTGGCCATGATGAATTCCATGCGCGACTCCGCCTCGCGGCGACGCGGACCACTGGCCCATTCCGGCGAACTGATAGAAGCCGCAGTCACGACAACCCCCAAAATCGATCTGATCTCGATCTGGAGCGTAAGAAGCGCCGCGTGCAACTTTTATGAACGGAAGTGCAAGGAAAGTGCCATCGGCCGATGTCGGCCGGCTCACATCATGAAGAACGGCGCCGGCGGGCCCCGGTTCACATCCAGCGCTCAGAAATCCAGGAAACTCCAAGGCGCAAACAGCCCAAACAGCAGAAAGGCCGGCGACCTTTTCGTCGCCGGCCTTCCCGCGCTTCGCTAGGCGCCGGCCCCGATGGGCTCGACGTGGCCGTCGGCCTGGCCTGTCTCGGTGCAGGCGTATTGCGGCTTGCTGACGAACAGCGACGAGTACTGGTCCGGCGGGATGACGTGGTAGCCGCCCGCCTTGGCCGGCGCGCACGCGTTGGGCGCGTAGGTGACCTCGATGATCGCGTGGGCCTGCCCGCCCGGCTTCAGGAGGACGCGTGGGGTCGCTCCGCCGTCTCGGATGAAGCCTCGTCCGAGCTGCTTGCCGCCGCCCGCGGTGACGAACGAGACGCCGGGGTAGCCCTCGAGGAAGCACGTGCGGGTCGCGGTGTTCCGGAACAGGAGCTTTTCGGTGTGTGTGCCGGCGTTCTGGCCGGTACCCGCCTCGTCGGCGACCTGGAGGTCGGAGGTTCGGCACTCGGGCGTGCCGGCCCTACCGCCCGCAGCGCCGGCAGGCCGCGAGGAGGCCCTCCCAGCCCCCGAACCACTGCTGCCCGAATCGGTGTTCGCGGCTCCGGTACCGCTCCCCGCATCGGGTTGACCGGTCGCACCGTCGCCGCTGGGCGCCGAAGCCGCGGTGGAGGGGCCCGGCGTGCTCGGCGCTGACGGCGCCGGACCGGCGCAACCCGCCGCCGACAGGACGAGCCCGGCCAGCCCGGCGACGATCGCCATCGATTGTTTGACGTTGCCCATGCCGCATCTCCTCACCTTGGGACCGCAGTCTGTTCGGCCCTCGTGCGGGGCGACGGTCGTTGGCCGGCGCGGTTCACCGGCACGGGCAACCCACAGGCCCGTCCCAGCCGACCCACAGGAATCGCCCGGGTGTCGATGCCCGAGGATCCCGGGCCTTGCTGTACCGGACATCGATCCCGGTCGAGCGGTGGGCCAGGACCGGCCTGTTTACGCAGTTCAGCGCGAGATCCCGGCTTCGTGCCACGCTCGGCGATCGCCCTTTCCCGGGTCGGGAGCCACGGTGACACTCGGTGACAACACATGATCCACCAGGAAAGGCCACAGAAAAATGAACAAGCGTCGCATCGCCCTCGTCGTGACCACCGCCGCGCTCGGTGTCGCCGGTCTCGCCACCGCCGGTACCGCCCAGGCCGCGCCGGCCGGCCCTGGAGTGGTCGTCGACTACGCCGCGCACACCGTCAAGGTCAGGCCGGCTTCCTTCCAGCCGTACAAGGACGTCAATTACACCAGCGTGAAGTGGACGGCACTCACCTCCACGACCGGCGATGCCACCGCCATCCGCAACATCAACACCTGCGTACCCGCCTGCGCCGCCGGCCACTACCAGCACACCCGCGTCAAGCTCCACTTCACCAACGTGAAGGTGTCGGACGGGCGTCGTGTCTTCACCCGGGCCCAGGTCACCGATCTCGCCACCAAGAAGACGACCACCACCGCCCTGCCGGTGTTCACGAAGTAGACCGGAAGGCGACGGGCGCCGATCCCCTCATCGGTTCTCGGGGATCGCGACGCCCGGGCCCAGCATCTCGATGTGGTGCCGAGCCGCCACGGCCGACAGCGTGGCCGGGTCCGTGGGCCCGTTCGCGGTGGCCTCGCTCAGCTCGCTGACGAAACGGTCGAAGCCGGCGGGTACGTGCAGGGTCAGGTACCGGACCGACGGGCTGATCACCGCGAAGCTGTGCGGTATGCCGCGCGGCAGCACCGCGACGTGACCCGCGGCCGCTTCGCGGCGCTCGTCGCCGACCTCGATGACCATCTCGCCCTCGAGCAGGATGAAGGTCTCGGTGGCGAGCAGGTGACGGTGCCGCGGCGTCGAATGCCCGCGACTGCCGGTGCTCTCGACCACGGTCAGCTCGCCCTGACTCTGATCCGCGGTGAGCAACATGCGGGCGCGGGAATCCAGCAGCCGGTAGACCGGCTGATCGTCCGGGGTGGTGAAGACGGACATGTACGGCCTCCTGCGAAAACTCATGCGCTACCAGTCGGCGGCGTCTGGAACGAGGACGGGAGGCCGGCGTCATCGTTCGACCGACCACAGCTTTGAGGCTCGGCACACAGTGCTCACGGCTACCGCCCGGCCTTCTGAACTTTCGTCGGGTCCGAGCGTCGTCCGCATCATGAACACACCACCTCCCATCGTCGACTCGGTCGACGACCTGGCGCCGCAGCTGGCCAACAACCGTGCTTACTGGCTCGGCTGGGGCAGCTCCTCGGACGTCGACGACGAGTTGCCGATCTACCGCAGCGACCTTCCGCACGCGATGCTGAACGGCGTGCTCCGGGCCCGTGGAGTCGACATCGACGCCGCCGTGGGCCGCGCTCGTCAGGCCCTGAAGGGCACCGGTTGGCTGTGGTGGTATCACCCGGTCGACAGCGACGCCGACGTGGCCGATCTGCTTGTCGCCCGCGGCGCCACCCTCGCCGGCGCCGTACCGCTGATGGCGGCGCGACTGGCTGACGTGCCCGACATCGCGGCACCGGCCGGCGTGCGCATCGAACCGGCGCGCACCGACGGGGAACTCGCCGCGTTCGCCCGGACCTATCTGGTGCCGAACGGCTTGACCATGGACGAGGCGGACGCCGCGGCCGAGGTGGAGCGTGCCCGCGACGACCGCTTCGACGATCAGCACCGTTACCTCGCCTGGATCGGCGACGAGCCGGTCGCCTGCGGCGCCCTGTCGATCAGCCATGGCGTCGCCGGCGTCTACAACATGGCCACCCGCGCCGAGTACGAGAGCCGCGGCATCGCGACCGCGCTGGCCGTACGGCTGCTTCGCGAGGCGCGAGGGCGCGGCCTGAAGGTGGCCACTCTGACCGCCAGCGCCCGGGGCGCCCTGGTGTACCGGCGTCTGGGTTTCACGAACGTCAGCGAATACCAGCTCTTCAGCCTCTGAACGAGTCTCGCCGTTCGGCCCTCTAGGTTCTCTGCCGGCTCGGGGATGTCACGGGTCGCCCCGCGACATCCCCGAGCCGGCTCGGCCCCTACCCGAGGTTGATACGAGCCATGGCGTCGCGAATCGACACCATGGCGTCCCACGGCTGCCCGAGCGACAGTCCTCCGTCGACCACCAGGTCCTGACCCGTCATGTACGAGCTGGTCTCGCCGGCGAGGTAGACGGCCGCACCGGTGACGTCGGTGCCGAGACCTGGACGCGGGAGGGCCTGCATCGACTCGGCCTGCTCACGCGCATAGGCCCCGAGCGCGATCAGGCGGTCCCGGGCCTGTTCCTCGGTCGCGCCGGCCGCCTTGCCGAAACGTGTGGTCGCGATGAACCCGGGAGAGATGCTGTTCACCCGGATGCCGTGCCGGCCGAGCTCGGCGGCCGCCCACTTCGTGAGGTGGATGAGGGCTGCCTTGGAGACGGAGTAGGCCACCCCGGCGTACACGACCCGCTCACCGGCGATGCTGGCGATGTTGATGATGCTGCCGCCCGATTCCTGCCGGCGCAGGTGACCGGCGGCGTGCTTGATGCCGTACAGCGCCCCCATGACGTTGACCTCCATGGTGGACCGGAAGTGTCCGGCATCGACATGCTCGATGCTGCCGAGGTGCGACGGCGACCCGGCGTTGTTGACCAGCACGTCCAGGCGGCCGTGCCGGGCGACCGTGTGATTCAGCAGATCGGCCACTTCGCCCTCGACCGAGACGTCGGCCGCCATGAAGGAGGCGGACGCCCCGAACTCGGCCGCCGCCGCCTCTCCCTCCGGCCGGCGGCGGCCGGCCAGCACCACGTACGCCCCTTCGCGCACGAAAGCGCGCGCCACGTCCAGTCCGATGCCGGTGGCCGCGCCGGTGACGACAGCCACCTTTCCCTTCAGCTCATCCACTTCCGGCTCCCTCCGTCGTTTCCGCTGTCAGGCGGGACGACGCCCGCGGCGCACCCGGGTTCAGCCCCGTCACCGGTGAACTTCGCATCACACCGCCGCGGCCGAGCCGGTCGCCCGGGAGGTCGCGCCTGTCACGAACGCTCCCGCATATGGATCCGCAGGGCGGCGAGCCGGTTGAACATGATCGACGGCAGGCGTTCCAGGTTGTCGTCCTCGAGCTGGACGGCGGGGAGCCACTCGATCAGATGCCGTAGCGCGATGCGCGCCTCCAGCCGGGCCAGGGGTGCACCTATGCAGTAGTGGATGCCATGCCCGAACCCCAGGTGGGGTGCCTCGCGGGTGACGTCGAAACGGTCCGGCTCGGCCCCGGTGGCGAAGCTCGCGGTCAGGGGCGAGACGGCCACCACGTCGCCCTGCTGGACGAGCTGACCGCCGAGAGTGAACGTCTCGGTGGCGACGGCCGGCATGGTGGCCTGCACGACGCCGTCGTACCGCAAGGTCCCCTCGACCGTGGCATCGATGAGGTCGCGACGATCGTGGACCAGCGCCAGCTGACCCGGATTGCGGAGCAGTGCGAGAACGCTGTTGGTGATCAGGCTGGCCGTGGTCTCGTGCCCGGCTATGAACAGGACGTACATCATGGAGACGAGCTCGTCCTCGGTCAGCCGGTCGTCTCCGTCACGGGCCTGGATCAAGGCGGTGATGAGGTCGTCCCCGGGCTCCCGCCGCTTGGCCCCGATCGTCTCCCGGAGGAAGCTCAGCATGGTGCCGGAGGCCTCGGCGAACACCGCGACCGAGTTCACCGAGCCGGCGGCCAGAACGGTGAACCAGTCACCGAGGCGCTCCTCGGCGTGCCAGGAGACACCGAGCAGCGCGCAGATGACGCGGAACGGCAACGGATACGCGTATTCCGACGCGACATCGACGACACCGCCTCGCTCCAAGGTCACGCGCCCGGGTGTCGGTCAGCGCGCTGCGGGCCTCGGCGTTGCCGGTGACGAGCCAGGCCGGCCGGCCTCCAGGCAGGATCACCCGGTTCACCGGGCCCCGGCTCGCCAGATCCAGCAGCGCCGCCCGGCGGCGACCGTCCGATACGGCGACGAAGATCTCGCTCACTCTCGGCATGCCGGCGGCGTCGTTCACAGCTCCGCACCCACCTGCGGCCGGAGCCGGGCCGCGATCTCCGGAGCGGCCAGAGCGGACCCCGGGTCGACGAGGTGGAACACCCGGATGAACGCTCGCGCGACCTCCACGTCGGTGGCCGTGGCCGCACGAACCTCAGCGAGATAGGCGGCCCGCGCCGGGTCGATCGGCGGGCGAGCGCCCACCGCCTGCGGAAAACGAAGATCGTTCGACGTCGCCGCGGCCCAGGGCCCGTCCAGCACGGCGTCGGCCGCGGCGAAGAACCGGGCGGCGACCAGGTCCGGGCCGGCGCCGAGAACGTCGGCGAGCGCTCGCGCCTGCAGCGCCGCCACGGTCATCCCCTGGCCGTAGACGTAGCTCAGGGAACACAACGCGTCTCCCATCACCAGGTAGCCCTCGGGCATCCCGGCCAGTTCCGTGTAATGGCGTCGCACCGCATGGGGGAACCGGATCAGCGCCGGCTCCCCGATCGGCTCCGCGTCCCGGATGATCTCCGCGATGTCGGGATTGTCGAGAGTCCCGGCGTAGGCCAGCATCCCGGCCAGATCGGTCGGCGGCGTCTCGCCGAACCACCCGTTCATCGAGACGACCCAGGTGTCGTTCTCCTCGGCCAGCACCAGACCGCTGTGCGGTTGCCCGGGGTGAGCCGGTGAGTTTCCGCCGAGGCGGCCGCCCAGATGGCGGCCACGGCTCCGGAAATGGCGCGAGACCGAGCTCAGGCCGAGCTCCACCGTCTCGTCGCGAACAGTGGGCAGGCCCAGCCGCCCGAGCCACACCGGGCTGCGGGAACCACGACCGCCCGCGTCGACCACCAGGTCGGCGTCCACCAGCCGGTCCGGCTGGGCCAGCCACACACCGGTCACCCCCGACCCGTCGGCGGCGGTACGCAGTCCGGTCACCTCGGTCGAACCGATGACCTCGACGTTGGCGATGGCGGCCACCCGCCGCCGCACGACGTGCTCGACCAGAGCGCGACTGCCCATGACCGTCGGCAGACCCGACCGGTGCGCCAGGATCGGATGACCGTCCAGGTACCACTGGATGTCGGCGGCGGCATCCCCCACCACGGCGCCGGCCGAGACCAAGTCCGGCGTGAAGCCGTCGATCAGCGCGCCGATCGCCAGTGCCCCGCCGGCCAGCATCCCGTGCGCCTGACGGCCCTGCGGCACGCCGCGGCGCGGCACGGCAGAGGCCGGAAGTTCGTCCCGGTCGAACACCAGGACTTTCTCGTACGTGTCACTCAGCACCCGGGCGGCCAACAGGCCGGCCAGCGAACCGCCGATGACGACTGCTCGGCCTCGACGTTTCCCGACTACGTGTTCCATGACAGCCCCTTCCGCGGTCAGCGCCGTACTGGCGCCTTCCGCCGGACGACGGCGGCTTGTCATCTCCGTTCGAGCGCATGCCGGGTGATTGGTGTCTCACCGTGCGACGATCCGGACATCGGCGGTCTCCTCCCCCGGCCACCACGCCGCCCACCAGCCGTTGCCGACAGTCGCCTGGACCGACCGGCCGTCCGGCAGGACGACGTCGACGCCGGTCACGCCGGAGCCGGGTGGGCGCCTCTACGGCGTTCCGGTGACCGGCCGACTCGGCCGGCTGCTCCGAGCGGTTCTGTTCGCCTGGTTCATGCCGGCCCCGCGGCGGGGCCGGCGTGCGCTTCGAAAGTTGCTGAGAGCGTCATTCGCACCGCCACGACGCGTGTCAAGGAGCCGAAGCGGTCCTTTCACCAGGCCGGTGAACCGATCGGGCAGCGCATGAGGTCGGAGGCGGGCGCCGATCGGTCCGGGGCGGGGCGTCGCCGCTCAGGCACGACCGCGGCGGCGCGATCGTCAGAAGGCGGAGCCGGCGGCGTATCGTTCGAAGCCGGACCGTCGGAGTGCAGCAGCATGCGACAAGCGTGCTGTTCAGGAGCGGCCCCGGCCTTGACCGTGGGCGACAAGAATTTGACCGAGGACGACATGAGCGTGATGGTTCGTGCCGCGGCCCTTCGTGGTCTGCCGGAACTCGTGCGGGAGATCGGCGGTGACGCGAGTGCCATGTTCGGCCGTTTCGACATGGCGCCCGCCGTGCTGAACACGACCGACGAGCTGGTGAGCGCGCGGGTGACCGGCGAGTTGCTGGAAACGTTCGCGGCCGACCTTCATTGCCCGGACCTGGGGCTGCGGCTCGCGGCCCGGCAGGATCTCGCGGTGCTCGGCCGGCTCGCTCCGGTCATTCAGCATTCGCTGACGCTCGGCGACGCCATCGACTCCATCACCCGTTTCCTGTTCATGCACAGCCCGTCCCTCGCGGTGACCGATGAGTCGGTGGCCGAGCGGGCGGAGCTCCGGGCCCTCCGCTTCGACTGCTTGATCGGGCCGTTGCTGCCGCAGGTGGCCGATCTGTCGCTGGGCTTGCTGCACCGCGTTCTGCAGTTGCTGTCGGGAGGCGAGTACGGCCTGGTCGCCGTCCACCTGGCCCATCAGCCGCCGGCCGCACCGAACCGGTACCGCGAGTTCTACGGGGTGGAGACCCATTTCGGCCGTCCGGGCAGCGCCCTGCGCCTCACGCGGACCAGCGGCGGCCTGCCGGTCGCCGGAGCCGATCCGTTCGTCCGGGAGGCGCTGCGCGAGTACCTGGGTCAGCATGTGCCCCTTCCCGAGCCACCCATCGAGGACCAGGTGGTACGCCTGCTGGGAAAGTCGATAGGCGGCGGCCAGGCCACCCTGCTGGACGTCGCCCGCCAGTTGCGAACGCATCCCCGGACCGTGGAGCGGCGGCTGTCCGAGGCGGGAACGACCTTCGGCGAACTCCGGGACGAGGTCCGCAAGGACACCGCCTACCACTTGATCACCGCCACCACCGCACCACTCGGCCGGGTGGCGCCGATGGTCGGGCTGACCGATCAGTCCTCGCTCAGCCGGGCGGTCCGCCGCTGGTACGGCATGAGCCCGCTCGCGCTGCGCCGCAGCCGTACCGGAAAGCTCAGCGCGGCCTTCGCCACCTGACGCTCACGCGACTCGCAGGAGGGGGCGCGCGAGGCCGGCCAGCGCTTCGCGGCAGCGTTCCGAGCCCTCGACCTGCTCGGCGCGGCGGCGGGCAAAGGCCTGGATCAGCACGGGGTAGCGGTAGGTGTCGACATCGACCGCCTCCACCAGATGGGCATCGACCAGGTCTTCCAGGGCGGCCCGGGCCTGGGCCCGGGGCAGCCCCGTCATGGCGCACACCTCGTCGACGCTGCGAACGGGCGGAGCGGCCAGCGCCGCGAGGCGGAAGACGCCGGCTGAGACCCCGTCCAGGCGGGCCTCCGCCCGGCGGATCGGCTCATCGACGATCTTGCAGTCCTCATGCATGACGACCGGCTGCCGCAGGTCGTCCGCCAGTTGGCTCATGATCTGCGCGACCGACCAGGCCGGCCGGTCGAGCAGGCGGGCCGCGGCGACCCGGACCGACAACGGGTGACCGGAGCAGGCCGCCACCAGGTCGCGGGCCACGTCCGGCTCGGCGGCGATCCGTTGATGCCCGGCGATCTCGCCGAGCAGGTGGAGAGATTCGAGTTCGGTGAGGGGTCCCAGCCGCTGCCAGGCGACGGCCGGCAACTCCAGCAACCGGCGGGCCGCCGTGACGATGAGAGCGCATCCCGGGAGCAGGGGCTCGACCTGGGCGCTGTCGCCCGCGTCGTCGAGGATCACCAGCATCTGGCGTCCCGAGGTCACCGTGCGCCACAGTGCCGAGCGCTCCGCGGTGGTCTCGGGCAGCGAGATGCCGGGCTGGATCGTCCGCAGCAACGTCGCGAGGGCGTCGTGGGCGCTGACCGTCCGGCCGAGGCGCGTGCCCAGATCCACGTACATCCGCCCGTCGGGGAAACGGTCGGCCAGCAGATGCGCCAAGTGCACGGCCAGCGTCGACTTGCCGGAGCCGCCGAGACCGGTGATGCCGGCGACCGGGACACTGTCCTCGGTGAGGATGCGGCGCAGCCGGTCCACCTCGGCGCGGCGGCCGGTGAAGTCCCGTACATCCGGAGGAATTTGATCCGGGCGAACAGCCCGCGGCTCCAGTGACACGTTCGGAACGCCGGCGGGCTCCTCACCTCGCAGCAACCGCTGATGCAGCCGCTGCGGGCCGGAACCCGGCTCGATGCCCAACTGCTCGGCGAGATCGGTGCGCAACCGCCGGAAGGCCCCAAGTGCCTCGGCCGTCCGGCCGGAGCGGTACAGCGCCGTCATCCACAATTCCGTCAGGCGCTCGTCCAGCGGCCGATCGGCGACCGCCGCGCCCAGGTCGGTGCAGATCTCCTCATGCCGGCCGAGCGTGAGTTCCGCGTCGAACAACTGCTCGTAGGCGGTACGGCGCGACTCCTCCAGCCGGGTGCGCTGGTCGGCGGCGAACTCCGCCTTCACCCCACCGAGCGCCGGGCCGGACCACAGCGCCACTGCCCGGCGCAGGGCCGCCGCCGTTCCGGCGATGTCACCGGCACGCCGGGCGTCACGCGCCTCGCCGGCGAACCGGTCGAATTCGTCGACGTCGAGGCCGGCGCCGTGCCGCACGAGGTGATACCCGCTCGCCGACCTGAGCAGTTCCACTCCACCGGCGGCGAGCAACTGCCGAAGACGGGCGGCATACGTGCGTACGGTGGCGTGCGCCGACGGCGGCGGGTCGTCACCCCAGAGTGCGTCGACGATGTCGTCGATCGGCACCGGGGTCTTCCGCAGCAGCAGCAGACTCAGCAGCCCGCGCTGCTGCGGAGATCCCAGCGGAACATCGCCGGCGTCCGTGACGAGACCCACGGGCCCCAAGAGGGTAAAGCGCACCATGAGAAGAATATCGGACGCCGACCAGCGAAGTTCACTGCTGTTCGATGTCTCCGGCCGACGGCAGGATGTTGTGGTTGAGACGGAAGACGTTGGACGGGTCGTAGTTCGCCTTGATCCGGGCCAGACGGCGGTAGACCGGGGCCGGGTAGGCCGCCCGTAGGGCCTCGGTGTCGAGACCTTCCTCACCCAGGAAGTTGAGGTGCTTGCCGGCCAGCGCCCAGGGTTCGAGGCCGGCGAACAGCTCGCTCGTCCAGCGCACGGCGGGCTCGGTCTGCTCGGGGCCACCGGCCGTGGCGATCCAGAGGACGAACTCCGCCTCCCGCAGCCCGGCCGCGCCGGCACCGGCCGGGGTGTCCCGCAGCGCACCACCGAGATGACGCAGCTCGACGATGTTCGCCGGCACGTCGGCCTTCGGCCCGATCTCCTCGATGAGCCGGGTCACCAGGTCGGCGGTCAGGGGTGGCAGGCTCAGCGTGCCCTCGGCGAACGGGGCCGGGCTGTCCGGGTCGGAGTAGATGGCGGCGAAGCCGGAATAGGGCATGTCGGCGACGGTGTCGACCATGACCGGCGCGGCGGCCCGCAAGGGCTTCAGCAGCGCCTCGCCGTCGGCCGCCGATCCGAGGAACGAGATTCGCACGTGCACGGTGAAGGTGCCGCGCAGCGGCTCCGGGAAGACCGGCAGGTCGGGCATCCGCATGAAGGCGATGGACGTGGTCAGCTCGTTCGGGGCCTGAGCCGTCAGATCCGCGTAGGCCCGCAGCACAGCCTCGGCGTGCTCCCCCGGGAAGATGATCGCCCCGCCGTGCAGCCGGGTGACGGGAAAGAGGTCGAACTCGATGGCCGTGACGACGCCGAGGTTGCTCTTCGAACCGCGGAACGCCCAGAACAGGTCCGGCTCGTTCTCGGCGTCCACATGCCGCTCCTCTCCGTCGGCGGTGACGACGTCCAGCGCGGTGACGTGATCGGAGGCCCAGCCGTACCTACGCCCCATGGTGGCGCTCAGGCCGCCGCCGAGGGTGTAACCGACGACGCCGACGAGCGGCGAGGAGCCGTTGAGCGGCGCGAGCCCGTACGGCGCCGCCGCCTCGACGACCTGCTGCCAGCGGGCGCCGCCGCCGGCCCGGGCCCGGCGCGCCGCCGGGTCGACGGTGACCTCGTCCATCCGGCGCGTCGTGATCATCAGGACGCGGTCACCGCCGACGGCGCTGCTGTGGCCGGTGTTCATGACCGCCACCGCGAGCTCGTGGGCCTCCGCGAACGCCAGCGCGGCCCGGATGTCGGACGGTCCGGTGGCGCCCACGACCACAGCGGGATTGTTGGGCACGATCACGTTGTACATCGCGCACTCCTCCGCGTAGCCCTCCTGGCCGGGCAGCAGGACCGGGCCCGTGACACGCCGGGCCAGTTCGGCGACGTCGGCGGCGCCGACCGCGGTCGATTCGTTGTCGATTGAATTCACCATGACTCCAGTTGATCGGCGTCGCGCCGACGTGGCGCAGACGAAACGTTGACGGGCCGGCCGGCTTCGGGGCCACGCTCGGCTCAGACGAAGTAGGTCCAGGTCTCCACGGTGCGAAAGCCCATCGCGCGGTAGAGCGACAGGCCCTCGTCCGACGCGTGCAGATACGCCGCGACGGCTCCGTCGGCGAACGCGTCCCGGACGACCCGCTCGGTGAGGGCGCGCCCGTATCCACGGCGCCGGGCGGCGGGCTCCGTGGCGACGTTCATGACGCCGACGAGATCGCCGCCGCGGATGCCGTACGCGGTGGCGACCGGACGGCCCGCGACGTAGCCGACGTACGCCGTCGCTCCCGAAAGATCCAGCAACTGCGGCGGCATGATGTCCGCGGTGACCTCCATCGGCATCTCGAAACCGGCGGCCATCGCGGTCAGGAAGTCGTCATGCCCGGCCGACCCCACCACCCGGACCGTCAGGCCGGCGGCCTCGTCGCCGGCCGAAGTCAGATCCGCCGGACGGCACACCATCGTCGGGGTGCGCTCCTGTTCGGTGCGCCCCCACTTCGCGGCGATCTCACGGGTCGCCCGGCTCGGCTCGACGCGGGTCTGGATCGTCCAGGGAACCGCGGCCCGCGCCGCCGTCGCCGCGAACCGGTCGACCTCGCCCGGGTCCGTCTCGCGGCGGCGGTGGAAGACACCGTTGAGCCTCGACAGGGGAACGCCACTGAGCAACAGCTCCACGCCACGGTCACCCTGCCGGCTGACGGGCGGCGCAACCGCCTCGGACAAGCGGCGCAACCCGGCGAAATACGCGTCCGCCACCGCATCGGAAAGATCCATGTCTTCTCGTCTCCCCTCGTCTTGTGGGCCATCAGCGCGGACGACGGCACGGCCACGCGGTTGTTCACCGCGCCGGAAAATGAGACGGTCGCCTCAGCCGGCCCGCCGCACCACCCGGCTGAGCGCCACGCCGCCGCCGACGCCGAGGGCGGCGACCAGGGCACACCCGCCCAGCACACCGGCCACCGCGGGACCGGGCAGATGCCCGGCCTGCACCCGGCCGAGGTAGAAGCCACCGAGCACGGTCACGCCGATGACCTGCGCGAGCTGCTGTGTCGTGGCGAGGATCCCGCCGGCGTCCGCGGCGCGGTCGACGGGAACCTGAACGAGGCTCTGTGTCAGCAGCGGACTGAAGCTCACCCCGGTGGCCGCACCGGTCAGCACCATGACGGGCACCAGAGCGAGCGGACTCTGGCCGCCGCCGCGCAGGGCCCACGCGGTCAGCAGGTAGCCGGCTCCGGCGGTCGGCGCACCCACCACCGGAACCCACGCGTGCCAGGTCGGCGGGAACAGCCGCCACGCATAGCCCAGCGCGCCGAACGCGACCGCCATGGGCGCGAAGAACAAGCCGACATGCAGGGCGCTGTCCCCCAGCGCCGACTGCAGGTGCAGCGAGACGGTGAACAGGAAGCCGCCGTACGCGATCATCCCGGCGGCCAGCGCGGCCACGCCGGCCGCCATCCCCGGGGAGCGGAGCACCTGGAGATCGAGCAGCGGGTCACCGCCACCCGCGGCGACGCGGAGCTCGATGACGACGAACCCGCCCAGCACCAGCGCACCGGCCAGGATCGCGGCGAAGCTCCAGGCCGGCCAGCCCTGCTCACGGCCGAGTACGAGCGGCAGCACGATCAACAGGAGTCCCGCCGACCCGGTGACCAGACCGGGCACGTCGAGCCGGCGCCCCCGGGAGGTGCCGCCGCCCCGCAGGTGACGCGGGATCAGGGCCAGGACGACCAGGCCCACCGGCACATTGAGCAGGAAAGCGGGCCGCCAGGACAGGCCGCCGATGTCGGCCGTGACGATGAGACCGCCGAGGACCTGCCCGGCGATGATCCCGGACGCCATGGTGGCGCCGTACACGCTGAGCGCCCGCGCCCGGTCGGCGCCGTGGAACCGCTGTTGAACGACGCTGAGAATCTGCGGAACGGTCGCGGCGGCGCCGATGCCCTGCACGAAGCGCCCGATGACGAGCACCACGGTGGTGGGAGCCAGACCGCAGACGAGCGAGCCGGCCACGAACAGTGCCAGGCCCCCGGCGAACATCCGGGAGGCGCCGAGCAGGTTGCCCAGGCGGGCACCGGTGATCAGCAACACGGCGTACGCGATGGTGTACCCCGAGACGACGAGTTCGAGCACCGCGCCGGAGGCGTGCAGATCCGTCCGGACCGCGCCCAGGGCGACGTTCACGATGGTCACGTCCGCCGAGACCATGAACAGTCCGGTCACCAGGAGCGCCAGAGCCGCCCAGCGCGAGCGCTCCGGAGCCGGGGCCGCGCCCGGGGCCGGTCGTAGGGTTGTCGCATGGTGAATGTCCATGCTTCGACCATCCGGCGGCGCCCGCCCGCGCGACAGGAGCCTGGTTATCCGGGTATCACCGGCACCAGGCACCGGCGGCGGCCCCCTGCGAAGGTTGCGTCATGACGTCGACGACCGCGGATCCGCGAACGGCACGGCGCGCCGAACTGGCCGACTTCCTGCGGGTACGCCGGGAGCGGGTGACTCCGGGCGAGGTCGGTCTCGCCGTCGGCGGCCGCCGCCGTACGCCGGGATTGCGCCGCGAGGAGGTCGCCCAGCTCGCCGGGGTCGGCGTGACCTGGTACACCTGGCTCGAACAGGGCCGCCCGATCAACGCGAGCACCCAGGTGCTCGACGCGGTGGCGCGGGTGCTCCATCTCGACCCGGCCGAACATCAGCACCTCTACCGGCTCGCCGGCGCCCGGGCCGCGCTGCCGCCGGACCGGGCCTCCCACGCCGAGATCCCCGCCCCGGTGCGTGAGGTGGTGGCGGCCATGCATCCGATCCCGGCCACCCTGATCAACGAGCGCTTCGATCTGCTGGTGTGGAATCAGCCCTGGCAGACCCTGATCGAAACGCTGTACGACGTTCCGTGCGGACACCGCAACCTGATGTGGTGCAGCTTCACCGATCCGCAGGTCAGAGCGGGGGTCGAGAATTGGGAATTCGAAGGCCCGCATCTGGTCGCCATGTTCCGCGCCGCGTACGTCGAGCATCTGCACGACCCGCGGTGGCGTGCTTTCGTGACCGATCTGCGCGCGCACAGCGATGAGTTCGCACATCTCTGGGACCGGCACGAGGTCGCTGCCCCGGCCACGAGCCACCGTGTCTTCCGGCATCCGTCGGCGGGGCGCCTGGCCTTCACCACGCTGAGTCTCGAGGTGACGGAGATGCCGGGCTGCCGCATCCTCACCTACGTTCCCGCTGATGAGCCGACACGGGCGGCGATGCTCGAGCTGACGGCATAGTGAAAGGGTTGCCTCCGGTCTCGGAGGCAACCCGACCTCGGCGAGCGTCTCGGGCCGGCGCGCCGTCGCTCCGCGGGGCTCAGGCCAACAGCCGCGGCGGGGCGGCGAGGACGGTGCTCGGCAGCGGATTCCAGGTGATCGTCCCGTCGGCCGCCCGGGCGACCCGGCCGAAGGGCTGGTCGCCGAAGTGGAAGGCGAAACCAACCGTCCCCGGCACCAGCAACTCGTCGAGCAGGCGCCGCCGGGCGGCCGGCACACTCCCGCCCTGCCAATCCGGGCCGGAGCCCCACTCCACATGGTTCAACTGCAACGGGTGGTGGAAGGCGTCACCGAAGCACAGCAGCCGGTCGGCACCGGCCGTGATCAGATAGGACGTGTGACCCGGGCTGTGGCCGGGAGTGACGATCGCGCGTACGCCAGGAATCACCTCGTCGCCGTCCGCCAGCATGGCGGCGCCGGCCAGCACCGCCTTTTCCGGCGCCGCCCGCCACTCCGCCGCGGCGATCGCGTGGCGAGGAAAGGAATCGGCCCAGCCCACGTGGTCGGGGTGCAGGTGGGTCAGCGCCAGCAGGTCGATCGCCGACGGGTCGTGGCCGAGATCCTTCAGTGTGTCGAGCAGCGATCCGCCATTGACCACGCCGCCACCCGCCTCGCCCCGCACCGGGCCCAGCCCGGCGTCGATCAGCAGTCGCCGCTCACCGGTTTCGACCAGTAGACCGCCGGCCGACATCGGCACCATGCCCCGTTCGTCCAGCAGATCGGGTGTCCACTCGCCGGGTGGTACGGACGGGAAGAAACCGGCTGTGGGGAAGGCCATGGCGCCGTCGACGACGTACGTGAAACGGACCTTGTCGAGCACCAGCGTGCGGACCGAGGACTGGTTCTGCAAGTTTGTCATGTTCGGGTCGACGGCCCCGGCGCCGAGACGTTCAGTGCTGAGGGGTAAGTGCCTCGAACCAGGCCTCGCTGCCTCACGCGAGGTCGTCAACCGCCCTCGAGTTGGTTCCTCACGTCGCGGGGCACCCGCACACCGCGAGTACGCAGATCGGCGATGAAGCGGGCGGCGAGCGGGTCGGGTTCGCCCGGCGTCACCGCGACCAGCGGCCGAACCCACCGGGGCGAGAAGGAGCGGACGACGCCGGGGAAGCCCGCGCTGACCGCACTGACCGGGCCTATCGCGATGCCGAGGCCGGCCGCCGCGAGCTGGGGCGCCGCCGAGGTGACCGCCGTTCTCAGCACCGTCGTCAGGCTGACCCCGGCGGCGCCGAGTGACCGGTCGAGCCAGGCGCTCAAGCCGTTGTCCGGTGCGAAGTGCACCAGGTCCTCGCCGTCGAGCTCGGGGAGTTCCACCGATGGCCGCTCGGCCAGCCGATGGTCTCTCGGCGCCGTCAGCACGATCTCCTCCTCGGCGAGGACCGTGGAGGTGTAACGGCCGTCCACCGGGCCGGGCAGCACCAGAAGGTCGGCCTCCCCACCTTCGAGAAGGCTGAACAGGCCGTCCGGTACGACCGCCTCCTTGAGACCGATGGCCACCCGCGGGTGATGCCGGTGCCACGCGCGAATCACCGGGGCGAGCAGCGGCACGGTCAGGCTCTGCGCGCAGACCAGGCGCAACGTTCCGCCCTTGGCCTCACCCGTGGCCCGGGCCGAGCGCACCGCCGACGCGGCCGCGTCGATCGCCCGCCGAGCGTCCGTGACGGCGGCGCGCCCGGCCGGCGTGAGCGACACCCCACGTGACTCGCGGTGCAGCAGGGGCGTGCGGGTCTCGCGTTCCAGCGCGGCGATCTGCTGGGACACCGCCGGCTGCGACGAGTGCAGCAACCGGGCCGCCTCCGTGATCGATCCGGTGTCCGCCACCGCGACCAGACACTCCAGCGCCCGCAACGAAGCCATTCAGAAATCTTATCGCAGACCGTCGAAGTTCGGATTTTCCGGAGGGAAGCGATTCCGGCCGGCGAGTGCTGAAACCGTACGGAGATCACCACCACCGAGGAGAACGACATGGCACAGACCTTCATCACGGGCGGTTCCGGCTTCATCGGCCGGCGACTGGTCACCCGTCTGCTGGCCGACGGTCACACCGTCAAGGTTCTGGTCCGCAGCAAAGCGTCAGCCGACGTCGTGGCCGCGCTGGGCGCGGAGCCGGTACGCGGCGAGCTGACCGACCCCGAAACCTGGCGAGCCGGCGTCGAGGGCAGCGAGGTGCTGTTCCACCTGGCCGCGGAGACCGACATCACGACCGACCGGGACCAGCAGGAGCTGGTGACGGTGGGCGGCACTCGAGCCGCGCTGCAGGCGGCCCGGCAGGCCGGGGTGACCCGTTTCGTGCACTGCGGCAGCGAGTCCGCGCTTCTGGCCGGCGAGCCGCTCGTCGACGTCGACGAGAACGCGCCACTGCGGCCGGACTCCGAAGCCGCGTACTGCGCGACCAAAGCGGAAGCCGAAACGCTGGTCCTGGCCGCGAACGCGCCGGGATTCGCCACCGTCTCGATCCGGCCCCGGTTCGTGTGGGGGCCCGAGAGCTCCCTCGTCGAAGGTCTGGTGCAGGCGGCCCGCAACGGCGAGTTCGCCTGGATCGAGGGCGGCCGGCACACCACCGACGTCACGTTCGTCGACAACGCGGTCGAGGGTCTCGTCCGCGGATGGCTGCACGGCCGGCCGGGTCACGCGTACTTCATCACCGATCAGCACCGCGTCTCCCTCCGCGAGTTCCTTGAGACGATCTTCGCGATGTACGGAGTCGACGCCACCATCCCGGAGATCGACGCCGGTACCGCCGCCCAGGTGGTTCCCGTTCCCGCGCGCTGGTTCCTGGAGCAGACCTGCACGCTGCGCACCGACAAGGCCGTCGACGACCTCGGCTACCGGGCGATCGTCGCGCACGCGGACGGCCTGAACGCCGTGCGGGACGCGGTGGCCCTCAGCGCCGCCTGAGGTCTGCACGCGGCGAGGTACCCGTCGCGGACGGTGGCGTGGACCGTCCGCGACGACCCTAGCCCTCGTCGGTGCCGACACAGGTGCGGGGCCGGTCGTCAACGTTTCGTAGGCGTCGCGTCTGCGCCCGGCCGGTGGACTGAGACCATGACCGACACCGATCGCACCGCCCTGGCCGCCCTGACCGACCAGGCCGCCATCATCGACACCCTGCACCGCTACACCGCTGGACTCGACCTCAACGACGCCGACCTGCTGGCGTCCTCGCTCACCGAGGACGCCACGGTCGACCTCGGCCCGGCGATGCGCCGCATCGGCTACGACTTCCCTCCGCTCACGCCCCGCGACACCGTGGTCACCAGCCTGATCGGGGCGGTCGGGCCGCTGGACAGCAGCCACGCCATCAGCAACGTTCGGGCCGCCGTCGACGGGGACACCGCGACGGTGTACGCCTACGCGCAGGCCCAGCACTTCAAGCCCGGCGTCGGCTCGGATCCGGCAGTGACCCGGCACGCGCTGATGATGAACCGCTACACCGCGACCATGCGCCGCGACGGCGCCCAGTGGCGCATCCAGCACCTCGACATCGCCAACGCCTGGTTCGACGGCGACCCGGCCATGCTGCTCGGCGACTGACACCGGCCGACAACACCAGGACACGACAACGCCCGGCGCGGCCGCTGACCTCAGCGGCCGCGCCGGGCTTGACTGGCATGGGCAGCTCGAGCTGTACCAGGGCGGGGCCCGCCGGTCAGCGGCTACGGTGCCGCGCGAGACGGTTCACCACCACGGCGGCGTCGGTGGGTATGCCGGACACGAGGCCCGAAGAGAAGGTGTTCTGGAACGGCAGTCCGACGAACCCCAGGCCGGGGACGGTCGCCGAGATTCCCCGCCGATGCGCGGGCCAGCCGTCCGGACCGAAAGCGCGCGGGGTCAGCCAGCCGAAGCCGGGCCGGTACCCGGTGCACCAGACGACGCTGGCCACATCGAGAACGCGGCCGTCGGCAAGGCGGGGCCGGCCGTCCCGGGTGCCGGCGACTCGGGGTACCCGGCGGACGCCGGCGGCTCGCAGACTCGCCGGCGACTGCCAGACCAAGGGCGCCGCCCGCCGGACCTTGGCCCGCACCAACCCACCCAGCGCACCCGACGGCACCCGACGGCTGAACACCAGACGCTGCAACACCCGGCTGCGGGAAAGGGCGACGGGCACCGAGCCGGTGCTGGGCCCGGCCATCCACACCTCGTGCTCACGGGCGAGCTCCACGGCTATGTCGCCGGCTGATGTTCCCGCGCCCACGATCAGCACCGGCCCGGGCGGCACGTTCGCCGGGTTCCGGTAGTCGGCGGAGTGCATCTGCGGAAGGCCGGGACTCAGATCACCGGCGAAGGCCGGAATCATGGGAACGCCGAAGGCCCCGGTGGCCGCTATCACCGAGTCCGCCTCGAAGACGGTCCCATTGTCAGCGGTGATGCGGTGCTTTCCGTCGTCGACGGTATGCGAGCGCACCCTGACGCCCGTGTGCAAGGGCATGGCGAAGTGCTCCGCGTACTCGCTCAGATAGTCCGCCATCTCGGTGCGGCTGGGATGGGCCCGCGGATCGAGGGGGAACGGCAGTCCCGGCAGCCGGCAGAACCGCGCCGGAGTGAACAACCGGAGTGAGTCGTAGCGCCGCCGCCAGACGTCGCCGGGACGGTCGTCACGCTCCAGCACCACGAACCGTTTACCGGCCGCACGCAGGTGCCAGGCGGCGGCAAGGCCGGCTGTGCCACCTCCGACCACAACGGTGTCGACCTCTGTCATCGCTGCTTCCTTTCTCGGGAGCCCGGCGCCCGGGCCGCCGTTCAACGGGCGGTCGGCCGTAGGGCGCTGGTGAGAAGGGCCCCACCGGCGATGGCGGCGATGCTGCCGGCGACCAGTGGGGCACCCGCCCCGATGTGGTCCACCAGCAGACCGCCGCCGACCGCGGCCAGGGCGATGGCGACCTGGAACACTGTCACGGTCACCCCGCCCAGTTGCTCGAGATGTGCCGGGTCGGTCCGGGCGGCCCAGGTCTGGGCCGTGGTCGGGACGCCGCCGAAGCCGAAGCCCCACAACGCGGCGGCGACGAACAGGCCGGCCCGGCCGCCTCCAGTGAGGATCATGGTCAGCATGCCCAGGCCGACCATCGCGGGAAACAGCAGCGCGGCGGCACGCAGGACGCGGTCGGCCAGCACGCCGCTGGCTGCCGTGCCCGCCACGTTGGCGATCCCGTAGACGAACAGCAGCACCGCCAGCCCGGCGGCGTCGATACCGGACACGCTCTCCGCGGCCGGGCGGATGTAGGTGAAGCCGGTGAAGTGACCGGCGACAACCACCAGGATCGACCCCAGTCCGAACAGGACCGGCCGTGACCGCAACGTCACGACCAGGACCCGGAGGCTGCCCGCCGCGTCCGGGACGAAGCGGGGCAGGGTCACCGCCTGCACGATCAGCGCGACCAGGGCCACCCCGGCGGCCAGCAGGAACACCCCGCGCCATCCCCAGAGCGCGCCGAGCCAGGTGCCGAGCGGGACGGCCGCGATCGTGGCGACCGAGACGCCGGCATTGATCACGGTCACGGCGCGGCCCAGGTAGTCACTGGGCACGAGGCGGGCCGACATGGCGATCGCGACGGCCCAGAAGCCGCCGAGACTCACGCCCATCAGCAGGCGCGCGGGCAACAGGACGGCCAGGTTGGGGGCGATGGCCACCAGCACGTCGGAGACGATGGCCGCCGTCGTGAGCCCGACCAGCACCAGCCGCCTGTCCGTGCGGGGCAGCAGAGCCGGCAGGAAGAGGCCCGACAGGCCCGCGCCGATGGCCGTCATGGTGACCGCCTGACCGGCGGTGCCCTCGCTGACGCCCAGGTCGGCGGCGATGGCCGGGAGCAGGCTGGCCGGCAGGAACTCGGCCATCACCAGAGCGAAGACACCCAGACCGAGCGAGACGACGCCGGCCCATGACGCGGTTCGGTTTGCCGCCTGTTTCACGTCCGGCGCTGATGCGTTGTGCATGTGGGAACCCCCGTAGCTTGCCGTCGGTCGGTTGGTTGCAGGGCCCTACGGGAAGAGGTCTATGTGGTTCAGCGACGGTGAGCCGGATCACGCAATGCCGCACCCTCGAGGTCCACCGCGATCAGTACGAGACCGCCGAGGGCGGACCGGTCGGGTCGACTTTGGTTTCGGCCGGGACGACTTTGGACGGCTGCGCCGCCGTGACGGGTCGGGCACGTTGACGTCATGACAGTCGACAGGAGCAGGCCCGGGCTGGTGCGGCGAGCGGTCACCAGCCCGGTCCTGCTCGTCCTTTTCACAGCGCCGTTCTTCGGTGAGGGCCTGTCCGGTTCCAGTCCGCCCTTCGAGCTTCTGCTGCCCTGGAACCTCGCTTTCATGGTGGCCCTGTACGGATGCGGCGCGCTCATCTGCCGGGAGGTCGCCCACCGGTTCGGGCTGGGGTTCGCCGGGCTGGTCCTGCTCGGCGCCGCGTACGGCGTGTGGGAGGAGGCGCTCGTCGACCGGTACTGGTTCCTCCCCCAGTTCTGGCAGGACTCCGGCATCGGCGCCTACAGCGTCGTGTGGCACACCAACGTGCTGCTCGCCGGTCACCTCACGGTGTTCCACACGGCGATCAGCATCTGCTCGCCGGTTCTCGTCGTCGAGTGGCTCGTTCCCCGGGCGCGAGACCGGCCGTGGACCGGCCGCCCGGGGCTTGTCGCCGCCGGCCTGGTGCTCGCCGTGACACCGGTGGTCTACGGCGAGTTCGACCAGCGCCCGCCGGCCCTCGTCCTCGCGGCCGCGGCGGCTCTGCTCGTCGCGCTCGTGACGGCGGCCTTCCTCGTGGGCCGCCGGCGACATCCGGCCCTCTCCCCACCGTGCCGACCGCGCCGAGGGCTCGGACTGCTCGCCTTCACCGGCGCCGGCGCCCACTGGGTCCTGACCTACACGGTCCCGTCGACCGGGCTGTCCTGGCCTCTCGGCGTGGCGCTGTCACTGCTCCCCGTGGCCATCGGTCTCTTCCTGATACCGCGCCTGGCCGTCACCGGGCCGTACGGAACCGACGGCATCCGCGTGGTGGCCGGCCTGCTCACGTTCTTCGTCCTCCTTGACCTGCTCGTCGCGCTGCTCGGTCGCTACGACATGATCCTCAGCGCCGTTCTCACGGTCTGGCTCACGCGACGGCTGTCCAGGTCGGGCACCGGCACACTCGATTCACGCGGATCGATTGACGGGCCGTAACAGGCTGGAGACAATGGACGCCTCTGGGAGCGCTCCCACTCCCCCGCCGCTCCGCGAAGCCTGAAGGGAACCTTCGTGACTTCAAACCTGCGTAAGCGGGTCACCGCGCTGACCGCGGCCGCCGTCGTGGCCACCGTGGCGCTGACGGGCCTGTCCGGGCAGCCGGCGTCGGCCGAACCGACGCAGCACATCCCCAACGGCGACTTCAGCGCCGGGACAACCGGCTGGTGGTCCACCGACAACGCCCCGCTGTCCGGCGCCGGTGGACAGCTCTGCGCCGACGTTCCCGGTGGCACCGCCAACCCGTGGGATGTCAGCCTCGGCCACAACGACATCCCGCTGATCGATGGCGCCGCCTATCGGCTGAGCTTCCGCGCGCACGCCAGCGCGCCGGCCACCGTACGGGCGAATGTCCAGCTCAATGAGGCGCCCTACACCGCTGCCCTGTCGCGGGACGTGGCGCTGACGACCGAGGACCAGAGCTTCGAGTACGCGTTCACCTCCACCCTGGACTCCCCCGGCGGCACCCTGACGTTCCAGCTCGGCGGCCGTTCCGAGGGTTTCACCTTCTGCCTCGACGACGTGTCGCTGACCAGTGACGCCGCCGTCCCGCCGGCCGGCCCCGAGCAGCTGGAGAACGGCGACTTCGCCGACGGCACCGCGGGCTGGTACTCCTACGGCACCACGGCCACCGGGGTCGAGGACGGGCAGCTGTGCGCCACCGTGCCGGCCGGGCTGGCCAACCCCTGGGACGCCGGGATCGGGCAGAACAACGTCGCGCTGAAGGCCGGATCGTCGTACACGCTGTCGTTCGACGCCTCGGCCACGCCCGCCGCCGGCGTCCGGGCCACCGTCCAGCTCGGCGCCGACCCGTACACGTCGTACTTCAGCCGTGACGTCGCGCTGACCGCCGAGCGCCAGCACCTGGAATACACGTTCACCGCCACCGAGGACACCGCCGCGGGCCAGGTCGCCTTCCAGGTCGGCGGCGCCGCCGCGGAGTACCGGCTGTGCCTGGACAACGTGTCGTTGATCGGCGGTGAGGAAGAGCCGCCGTACGTGCCGGACACCGGGCCACGGGTGCGGGTCAACCAGGTCGGCTACCTGCCGGCCGGTCCGAAGAACGCCACGCTGGTCACCGAGGCCACCGCGGCGCTGGACTGGCAGCTCAAGACCGCGGCCGGCGCCGTGGCCGCGTCGGGCCGCAGCACGCCGCGCGGGGTGGACGCCGCCTCCGGCCAGAACGTCCACACCATCGACTTCTCCGCCTACACCACGGCCGGAACCGGCTACACGCTCGTCGCCGACGGGCAGACCAGCCACCCGTTCGACATCTCCGGCACCGTCTACCAGCGGCTGCGCTCGGACGCCCTGCAGTTCTTCTACATTCAGCGCAGCGGCATCGCGATCGACGGCGGCCTGGTCGGCGAGCAGTACGCCCGGCCGGCCGGTCACCTCGGCGTGGCCCCCAACAAGGGCGACACCAGCGTGCCGTGCCGGGCCGGTTCCTGCGACTACCGGCTCGACGTGCGCGGCGGCTGGTACGACGCCGGAGATCATGGGAAGTACGTGGTGAACGGCGGTATCGCCGTACAGCAGTTGTTGAGCAGTTTCGAACGCACCAAGACCGCCGTCACCGCCGACGGCGGCGCCGGCCTGGCCGACAGCACCCTGCGGGTGCCCGAACGCGGCAACAAGGTTCCCGACATCCTCGACGAGGCCCGCTGGGAGCTGGAATTCCTGATGCGCATGCAGGTGCCGGCCGGCCGGCCGTTCGCCGGCATGGCCCACCACAAGATCCACGACGCCAACTGGACCGGCCTGCCGATGCAGCCCGAGGACGACCCCGAGCAACGGGAGCTGCAGCCGCCGTCGACGGCGGCCACGCTGAACCTGGCGGCCACCGCGGCCCAGGGCGCGCGGCTGTTCGCCCCGTACGACGCGGCGTTCTCGGCCAAGCTGCTGACCTCGGCCCGCACCGCGTACGCGGCGGCGAAGGCGAACCCGGCCAAGCTGGCGCAGGACCTGGGCGGGGGCGGCGGCTCGTACGGCGACGACGACGTCTCCGACGAGTTCTACTGGGCCGCCGCCGAGCTCTATCTGACCACCGGCGAGGCGGCGTTCCTGACCGATGTGACGGCGTCCAGGCACCACACCGGCGACGTCTTCGCCGCGACCGGCTTCGGCTGGGCCAACACCGCGGCGCTGGGCCGGCTCGACCTGGCCACCGTGCCGAGCGCGTTGCCGTCCGCCGACCGGCAGCGGGTGCGCCAGTCGGTGGTCACCGCCGCCGACGGCTATCTGGCCACCCTCGGCGCCCAGGCGTACGGGCTGCCGATGCCGGGCAACGCGGGCAGCTATTTCTGGGGCGGCAACAGCAACGTCCTCAACAACGTCCAGGTGCTGGCGACCGCGTTCGATCTGACCGACGCCGGGAAGTACCGCGACGGGGCGGTGCAGGGTGTCGACTACATCCTCGGCCGGAACGCGCTGAACCAGTCCTACGTGACCGGCTGGGGCGAGAAGGCGTCCCAGAACCAGCACACCCGGATCTACGCCCACGAGAAGGACGCCGCGCTGCCGCATCCGCCGGCCGGCTCGCTGGCCGGTGGCGCGAACGCGGGGCTGGACGACCCGTACGCGAAGGCTCTGCTCTCCGGCTGCAAGCCGATGTTCTGCTACGTCGACGACATCGAGTCGTACGCCACCAACGAGGTCGCCATCAACTGGAACTCGGCCCTGGCCTGGGTGGCGTCGTTCCTGGCCGATCAGGGCGCCGGCGAACCGGTCCCGGCGGCGTCCTGCCGGGTCTCGTACAGCAACTACGGCGACTGGGCGGACGGACGAGGGTTCACCGCGCAACTGGCGGTCACCAACACCGGCAGCACGGTCGTGGACGGCTGGGCGGTGCGCTTCGCCTTCCTCGGCGGTCAGCGCGTCCGCGAGGCGTGGTCGGCCGAGGCGGCGCAGTCCGGCGCCACGGTGACGGCCCGCAACGTCGCCGCGAACCGGCGCCTCCAACCGGGGGCGACCGTGTACTTCGGTTTCAACGCCACCACGCCGGGCGGCCCCAACCCGGCGCCGGAACTGATCACTCTCAACGGGGCGGCCTGCGGCCGCTGACGGAGTCTCGGTAGCCATCCGGCGGGGGGGGGGGGGGGGCGGGGCCCCCCCCCCGCCGCGGGGGGGGGGGGGGGGGGGGGGGCGGCCCCACCGCGCCCCCCCGCCCCCGCCCCCCCCCCCCCCCCCCCGCCACGTCACCCCCCCCCGGGGGCGCCCCGCGGGCCGGCCGCGGTGGCCCCCCCCCCCCCCGGGGGCCGGCCCCCCCCCCCCCCCCCCCGCCGCTGAGCTCATACTCGTCGGTGTGGCCTTCCCGCTCTTGATCGGCCGGCGACGGACGTGAGCTCTCTGAGGCCGGCGAGCCGGCCGTTCGTCGGGCTGGCCGCCGGCGCGGGCGCCGGCTGGCTCTGGGGCTGGTCCGCGAGCGATTACGAAGCGATCGACTCAGCGGTCGGCACCGCGCTGCTGGGCGCCGTGGCCGGCCTTCTGGCCGGTGCAGTCGCCTACTCGCTCGCCCGCCGCCGCCACCGCGATGGAGGATGACCGATTCGACATCGGTCCGGTCCCGCCGCGCCGGGGAAGGCTCGGCGGGGCCTCACTCGGCGGCGCTCCCTTCGGCCAGGCGGTCGTAAGTGAGGAAGGCGGCACCGCTGCCCAGCACGACGTGGTCGGTGAGGTGCCACGCGCGCGGGTGGAAGGTGGCACTGGCGGAGAACAGGGGGATGCCGGCGCCGATGGTCAGGGCGCCCACCTTGAGGACCAGCCGGTCGATCTCCTGGTAGAGCGCGCCGGCCAGCTCGGCGCCCCCGACCAGCCAGATGTCCTTGCCGGCACGGCGCTTGAGGTCACGCACCGTCGGGACCGGGCCGGCGGCGACCAGCTCGACGCCCGCGTCGGGGCTCTCGGTGAGGGTGCGGGAGAAGACCAGGTGGCGCAGGTGCGGGAAGGCGTTGGTGACCCCGGCCCGAAGTCCGAGCTCGTAGCTGCGGCGCCCTTCCAGAACGGTGTCGAAGTGGGTGCCCTCGGCGGTGACGGACAGGGCGGCACGGGCCCCGGCCGGCAGCGTCTCCGGGTAGTGGGCCGCGATGTGCTGGATGTAGTCGGCGGGCAGGGGCCAGAAGCCTCCGGGACCGCTGGGATCGGCGCCGTCCGGACCGGCGATGAAGCCGTCGAGAGTGGTGGCGACGTAGTACACCAGCTTGCGCATCGACGGGCTCGCTTTCGTGATGGTCGAGTCCCGCATCATGCCCTACGACAGCGGCACCGGCGCGGCCCGGCAGATCGGGACGCGCCGGTGATCCGGCTGCTCGGATCAGCTCGCGTTGGCGGTCTGCCAGCCGCGCTTGATGATGCGGGTGCTGCACGAGCCCGTCGTGGACCAGTTGTTGATGGTCTTCCAGGAGCCGTACTGCCGGAACTCGGTCTGGCCGCTGGAGGACTCGCAGTCCTGCCAGGCGCGGATGAGTCCGGTGCCGGCGGTGAACCTCACCGATGTGGTGGTGCTGGTGTACCGCGTCTGGATTCTGCTCGGTGCGGCCTGGGCGGCCGTGGGCACGGCCAGCAGGGCCGTGGTCATGGCGGCCGCGGCGGTCACGGCGGCAAGGGATCGTGTCATGAATTTTCCTCTCCCGGGCTTCGGTGTGGCACTGCGTCTACCGTGTTCGATGTCGGTCGATGTTTTGTTGAAGAACTGTTGAGCGCGGGGGCGTCATGCGGTTTCAGCTGCTCGGAGAGCCGCAAATTCACGCTCCGGGGCGGGTCGTGGCGATGGGGCCACCGAAGCAGGCGGTCGTTCTCACCGCCCTGCTTCTGGACGCCAACCGGCCGCTCACCACCGAGGTCCTGGTGGAACGGGTCTGGGGAACCGAGGCGCCCGGCCACGCGGCGCGCACGCTGCACACGTACGTCTCCCGCATCCGGCAGTTGCTGGAGCCGGGGGAAGGCCCGGTCCGGTTGCACCGTCACCGCGGCGGCGGCTACCTGCTCGAGCTGCCCGAGGAGTCGCTGGATCTGTCCGACTTCCGGGAGCTCGTCGCCCGGGCGGCCGACCTGGACCGGGCCGATCCGAAACGCGTGGTCCTGCTGCGCGAGGCCCTGACGCTGTGGCGAGGTCAACCCCTCGCCGGCCTGCCCGGCGACTGGGCCGGCCGGGCGCGCACGCTGCTGGTCGACGAGCGGATCGAGGCGACCGTCCAGTGGGCCGATGCCGAGATCCGGACCGGCCATCCGGCCGCCGCGATCGGGCCTCTCACCGAGCTCGCCGAGCAGCATCCGCTCGTCGAGCCGTTGGCCGCCGCGCTCATCCGTACCCTGGCCGCCGCCGGGCGTACCGCCAAAGCCGTCAATCAATTCCTTTCCGTACGCCGTCGCCTGGTCGACGAGCTGGGCGTCGAGCCCGGCGCCGAGCTGCGGGCGGCCCACCGGGACGTCCTGCGCCAGACGCCGGAACCCGACGAGATCGTTCCGGCCCAGCTGCCCCTCGACGTGCCGGACTTCGTCGGCCGCGAGGCGGAGCTGCAGCGGTTGGACGACCTGGCCCGCACCGCGGTGATCGTCATCTCCGGTACGGCCGGGGCCGGCAAGAGCGCGCTGGTCGTGCACTGGAGTCATCGGGTGCGCCGCCGTTTCCCGGACGGCCAGCTCTACGTCAATCTGCTCGGCTTCGACCCGGCCGGTGTCACGCTGAGCCCGGCCGACGCGTTGCGCAACCTGCTCATCTCCCTGGGCGTGCCCACCGCCCGCATCCCGGCCGAGGTGGACGCGCGCTCCGCGCTCTATCGCAGCGTTCTCGCCGACCGCCGGGTGCTGGTGGTGCTGGACAACGCGGCCCATGAACGCGACGTGCGCCCGCTGCTGCCCGGCGCACCGGACTGCCTGGTCGTCGTCACCAGCCGCAAGCAGCTGCCCGGTCTGGTCGCCGCCGAGTGCGCCCGGCCGGTGGAGCTAGGTCTTCTGCCGCCCGCGCAGGCCCGGGAGCTGCTGAGCCGCCGGCTCGGCGCCCGGCGGGTCGCCGCCGAGCCGGCCGCCGTGGACCGGATCCTCGCCTCCTGCGCCCGGCTTCCGCTGGCGTTGACCGTCACCGCCGCCCGGGCCCTGCAGCAGCCCGAGCTACCGCTGACACGGCTGGCGGAGCAGTTGTACGCCGTACGGGAAAGCCTTGACGCTTTTGCCGGTGACGACGAGGCGACCGACGTACGAGCGGTGTTGTCCTGGTCCTATCGGGCCTTGACCCCCGGGGCGGCCCGGCTGTTCCGGCTGCTCGGCCTGCATCCGGGCCCCGACGTGGCGTTGCCGGCCGTCGCCGCCCTGCTCGGCGAGCCGGTCGAGGCCGCCGAGCGGCACCTGCGCGCGCTGACCCGGGCCAATCTGATCACCGAGCACCGGCCGGACCGCTACCAGCTGCACGATCTGCTCCGAACGTACGCCGGCGAACTGCTGCGGCCCGAGGAGTCAGCGGAGCCGTTGAGCCGGCTGCTCGACCACTATGTGCACTCGGCGTACGCCGCCGACCTGATCCTCTATCCGCACCGGGACGTTCCCGAACTCACCACCGACGGCCCCGTGACCAGGCCGGCCGACCGCGCCGAGGCGCTCGCCTGGTTCGCCGAGGAACACCAGATCCTGGTACGCATGGTCGGGCGCGCCCACCAGGCCGGCCTCGACTCCGGCGCGTGGCTGCTGGCGCGGGGGTTGACCACGTACTTCGATTTCCAAGGTCACTGGCAGGACTGGGTGGCGACCCAGCGGATCGCGCTGTCGTCGGCGACCCGCTCGGGTGATCCGGCCCGAGCGGCGTTCGCCCACCTCAACCTCGGTCTCGCCTTCGCCCAGCTCCGCCCGGAAGACGCGATCCGCCACCTGCGGCTCGCCCTCGACGGCTACCGGCGTCTCGGCCAGGCGAAGGGGCAGGCGCACACCCACAACGCACTCGCCTCGGTCCTCGGCAACCAGGGCGATCCCCGGGAAGCGCTGCGCGAGACCGAGAGGGCGGTCGAGCTGTTCGGCCGGGTGGGCGACCAGGACGGGCAGGCGCGGGCGCTCAACAACCTCGGCTGGTACCACACCCAGCTCGGCGAGAGCGACCGCGCGCTGGCCCGCTGCCGGGAGGCGCTGCGGCTGCACCGGCGGATCGGCGACCGGTACGGCGAGGCGAACACCCTGGACAGCCTGGGGCTGACGTACCACCACCTGGGCGACCACGATCGGGCGGTGCGGGAATACCGGGCGGCGCTGGACGCGTGGCGTGAGGTGGCCGACCGCTACAACGAGGCCGGCACCCTCGGCCGGCTCGGCGACACGTACCAGGCCCTCGGCGAGACCGGCGCGGCCCGGAAGGTGTGGGAGAGGGCGCTGACCATGCTGACCGACCTCGGCCACACCGACGCCGAACAGATCCGCCGCAGCCTCGACGCCCTGCCCTAGACATTTCTTCCACATCGCTTCCACACGGCGGGCGCACCGTTACCGGCCATGACGACTACGAGGAAACGCCGGCTGGCGGCCGGCATCATGAGCGTCGTGGCCATGGCCACGGCGTCGCTGTTCGCCCTGTCCGCACCAGCCGAGGCGCAGGCGGTCTGCATCGAGCCCGAGCCGGCCGCGCTGTATCTGTACGCGAACCGCAACGGCAGCGGTGACGTCTTCCAGGCCACCGTGTCCGTCATCGACTTCCGCGTGTTCGGCTTCAACGACAAGGCCAGCCGGGTGTGGAACAAATACGACTGCCGGGCCTGGGTGCTGTACGACGACAACCAGTTCGAGGACCGGCACTACTGCATCCGCCCCAACCAGACGGTGGACCTGCACCTCGAGAAGTGGAACTTCGGCGACAAGATCTCCTCGGTCAAGAAGCTCACCGGCAAGAGCTGCAGCGGCTACCCGACCTTCGGCTGATCGGCGACCGGCGGCGGCCCGCCTCCCGGGTGGGAGACGGGCCGCCGGCCTCGGTGCGGGTGCCGGATCAGCGGCGCGTCCAGATCTGGTTGGCGGCGCCGGTGCAGGTCCACAGCAGCACCGCGGTGCCGTTGGCGGTCAGGTTGCCCTCGACGTCGAGGCACAGGCCGGACTGGTTGCCGCGGATGGTGCCGTTGGCCTGCGTCGTCCACTGCTGGTTGGCGCCGCCGTTGCAGTCCCAGATCTGCACCTTCGCGCCGGCGGTCGCGTTGAGGGGAGCGTCCAGGCACTTGCCGAGGGCCTGCAGCGTTTGACCGGAGGCGGTCCAGCGCTGGTTGGCCCCGGTGCCGCAGTCCCAGATGACCGGCTGGGTGCCGTTGGTGGTGGTGCCGTTCGGGACGTCCAGGCACCGCCCCGACGCCGAACTGACCAGGGTGGTCCCGGTCGGGGTGGTCGTGCCACCGCCGCTGACCCGGAAGACCACCGTCCCGTGGGAGGGCACGGCGGCGCTGATGGTCCCCGTGGTAGTGGTGACCGCGCCGGTCCACGCGTCGGTGAGCGTGAACGAGCTACCGGACTTGCCGATCGCGGCGGCGCTGGTGGTCATGGTCGCGGTCCCGGAGCCGGGGTTGTAGAGCGCCACCGCCACATCACCGTTGGCGAGGGGCTTGGCCAGCACCCGGCGGCCGCTGTCGTTGGCGACCTGGGCGCCTTGGCGGCCGAGGCTGTCCTGGTTGATGGCGATCAGCCGGCTGTTCTTGAGGATCGTGGAGGTCGCGCTGTCCATGGACCGTACGTCGTTGCCGGCGATCAGGGGTGCCGCCATGACCGCCCACATCGCGAAGTGCGTGCGCATCTCGGTGTCGGTCATGCCGCCCCGGCCGACGACCATCATGTCGGGGTCGGTGAAGCCGCCCGGCCCGGCGTACCCGGCCAGCGGCACGGTGACGTCGATGATGTTCTTGACGCCCATCGGGTAGCCGTTGGTGTTGCCGGTGTCCCACCGGTTGGTGATGTCCTCGGTGGTGCGCCACATGTTGGCCACGTCGGTCCAGTTGCGCTGCGGGCCCGTACAGCAATGGAAGCTGTTGGAGTTGATGCTGAGCACGATGGGCCGTCCCGTCGCCCGCAGCGCGTCGCGCATCTTGGCGAAGGTGGCGACCTGGTCGTTGATCGTCCCGCTGCCGTCGCAGTAGTCGTACTTGAGGTAGTCGACGCCCCAGGCCGCGAACTGGTTGGCGTCCTGCACCTCGTGACCCCGGCTGCCGGTCGCGCCGGGGTAGCCGCCGGTGGACTGTGCGCAGGTCTTGGTCCCGGGCACCTGGTAGATGCCGAACTTCAGCCCGCGGGCGTGCAGATAGTCGCCGAGGGCCCGCATGCCCGAGGGGAACCGGGACGGGTTGGCCTGCAGGTTGCCGGCGCCGTCCCGGTTGGGGTCGAACCAGCAGTCGTCCACGACCACGTACTGGTAGCCGAGGTCGCGCATCCCATTGGCGACCAGCGCGTCGGCGGTCTGTTTGATCAGCGTCTCGTTGATGTTGCACCCGAAGGTGTTCCAGGTGTTCCAGCCCATCGGCGGGGTCCGCGCCACCCCGTTCTCCAGCGCCTGCGCGGACCGCGGCCCGACGGCTCCCAACGCCACGGCGATGGCGGTGATCGCGAGGACTGTCAGCAGAACGCCCTGCCATCGGGCACGTCCAGATCGGTGCACCTTCACTCCTTCGCCGTTCGCCACGCATTGAGGTTCAGCAATGTTAACCTTCACAACGCCGCGGCGACGCGAGCTCACTTTTCGGCATGAGCGAAGCGCGACCGCCGGCGGGCGACGAAAAGTGTTACGCGGCGTCACGTCGGACGGTCCTCAGCCGGCATTCGCGTCGGCGACGTCCCAACCCGCGAGCACAACCATGAACGCGAACACTTGCCGAGCCGGTGGCCGCGCGGGCAGGTCGACGTAGGAGACGTCGCTGTCCAGGCGCTCGCGGCGAATGGAACCGGCGGGCTCGCCGTCGATCATGAGCCGTTCCTCCAATCGCCAGATCGGGGTGCGACGCCGGTGGTGAAGGTGCCGCGAAGAACAGCGCTCGGGTGTCGGTGGCCGGATTGTGCTGCTACCGCCCGGGGCGGCCGAGCCGTCTGAAGAGCCCGGCGATGCGCGCCGCGGCCGCCCGCCGGTCGTGGCTTCGCATCTATCAGCTACCGGCCTATGCACCCGAGCTCAACCCGGCCGAGAAGGTCTGATCGACGATGAAACGGAGCCTGGCCAACCACTGCCGCCGCACCGGTGCTGACCTGCTCGCCGCGGTGAAGAACCGCCTCAAACGCCGGCAATACCGCCCTGGCCGGCTCGACGGCTACCTCACCGGAACGGGTCTATCCCCACCAACCCCGGCCCGACCCTGACCCCAAAAGGCGTCTAGCCGGTCACCGTGCGCAGCGCGCGGAAGTCCACCCGCGCCAAATCTTCGGACCGCAGCACGATGCGCAGCTCCGGGCATATCCGGGTTGACCGGCTGCGGCGCTCGAACGACTTGATCACCAATCGCAGCAGGTCATCAGGTGAGCTTTCGTCGATGCGTGACAATCCGCCGCCGATGAGCGGCACGGCGACCGGGCGCAGCTGTCCGTGCAGGCGTATCGCCTCCCAAAGACTGTCCAGGCTGACGGCGAGGTCGGCCGGCGTCGAGCGGGCGACGAGGTCGTTGCCCATGCGGCTGTACGCCACAGCGAACAGGCACCGGTCGTCCGGCCGCAGCACGGCGACCGTGCCGAGCGGATAGCGAACGAGCTTGCCCCGGCGTTTGACCGCCCGCGTTTCCCGCGATGCCGGCCGGACATCCCGCAGTGCCGCCCGCAACTGACGGTCGAGCGCCCCACGATCGCCGGCGAACAGCTCCCGCGCGGCCCGAGCCTGCATCGACGCGCCGTTGATCACGCGGTCGTCGGTGGTGTCGGTGTCGAAAGTGTCGGTGAAGCCGACCACCAGATGCGCGTCCCGCTCGGCGAAGAGGTCGCCGGCCGAGAGGACGACGGTGCTGGTCGCGCGGTCGCCGACCGTGAGCCGCAGCAATCCGCGCCGCTGCCGGCGTAGGGCGGCCCGGATTTCGGTGATCAATCCGAGCAGGACCGCGTCGCCGGGGCGGTCGGCGGCCAACGCCTCCGCCGCCGCCAGCGCCTCGCCCGGTCGGCCCATCTGCCGGTAGATCTCGATGAGCTCGAGAGTCGCGGTCCGGCGCATCGCCCACAAGTCGTCGATCAGGGGCCGGGCGAACGGCAACTGCTCGACGGCGGCGAACGGCCGGCCACGCCAGAGCGACAACGCCTTACGGAGCAGCTCGATGGCGATGACGCCGTCCTCTCGCGCGGCCTGCTCGACCAGGTGGCGGAACTGGACGAAGTCGATCCGGTGGGCTGGTACGAGCAGCCGGTACGCCGTCCGGCCCTCCGAGAGCTGCTCGACCAGTGACCCGGCCGGTCCCGTCCCGGGCGGATCGATCGCACGCCGGATCTCCAGGACGCGCTTTTGAACGGCGGTGCGCTCCTCGCGACGCACCACGTGGCCCGGGGCGTTCCATGCGTCCACGTACAGCTGCTCGACCGGCACGGCTTCGCCGGCCGTGGCCAGCCGGAGGAGAACGACGAGAGCTTTGGGTGGCAGCGAGCGGTCACTGCCGCGGGCCGTCAGCCGTATGGGCCCCAGCGCGTTCAATGACGGAAGCGGGTCGGAAGCAGTCGGGAAGCGGTCGGAGCCTTTCTCGGGAAGCATCGGTCGGCTCTCATGTGAGGTGGACAGAGCGTCGGGCCAGGTGGTGACGATACCGGCGCGGCCCTGTCCGCCGGTATCAGTCGGGAGGGCGGCGATCGAATGACGACAACGACGCGGTTCGATTCCTATCGGATGCGTACACCATGACGACCGGCCTGTCGCAGGTCATCCTCGTACTTCTGCCGGTCCTGGTCGGCGCGGCGGTAGGCGCCGTGCCGGCGATTGCCATCGAGCGCTCACGAGTACGCACCACCTTGGACACGCGATGGGATACGGCCCTTCATCAGACCTGCGCGCAGTTCGCGGTCACCGCCCGTACCTTGATCGACATTGCCGAGGAACTACCTGAGGCGGACGCACGCCGACGCCAGGAGGCCGTCGCCACGATGGCCCGCGAGCGCGGCCGGCTCCACGTCTTGTTGGCCGAGATCCGGCTGCTCGCCGATGCCCGGGTGCAACTGGCCGCCCGGCAGGTGGTTCGGCACACCTGGGCCGTGCAGAAGGTCGCGATCGGCGCCGGCCCGGCCGGCGACGGTGCCGCGCCGCGAGAGCGGGCGCTGGCCGGAATGTTCGAGTTTTATCGCGCGGTCCGGCTGCAGCTCCGAGTTCCGGAGGCCGATGAGCTGGCGCCGCTCAATCCACCGACGGAGAGGCGGCAATGACCATCGGTACGAGCACCCCCGACGAGCCGGAGCACGCGAGTCACGATCCGTCGCCCCCGATGGACACGAATCCGACGCAGTGGCTGTGCGGCGCCGTCTATGTCGACCTGGGCCTGCGCCGGTTCGTCCTGAACAAGTTCCTCGACGCCGGCCTGCGCACCTGGCCACCCAACTACGGGCTCGACACCACGGCCGTCGTGCGACATGCGTGGCGGGCTCAGCGATGGATGCGCCACCGGGACATCCTGCTGGGCCTTGTGGTCTTGAGCGCGCTGGTGGTGCTCGCGACCCGTTGGCTGAACCGCGGGGCCCTGGTGCCGACCTGCGTGGCCGTGGGCCTGATCGGGCTGCTGATACTGACTCGGCGGACCCTGCGGCGCCGGAAAATCCGCCTCCGCGAAGCCTTCACATGGCTGCGCAAGCGCGGCCGGTTCGGACGCCGAGCGGCGGTGCTGGCGGCGCTGGCTCTGATGATCACCAGTGTCCTGTCAGGACACGGGCTCGTGCGGGCCTTGCGTCCCGGCGACGCCGTCGTGCTGGAGATCGCCGTCGCGGCGGTCGTCCTGATCGGCACCGTCGATGGTTTCGTGGTGCTGGGACGGGCGCGCCGGTTCCTGCCCCATCTCCACGCGACAACGCCGCCGGCGGTTGCGCTGCGGGATGCGGCGCCGCCTCTCCCCGTGCGGCTGGAGCGTCGTCTGAGCGCGCTCGAGGACGGCGCCTCTCCCGCGAAGGGATCCGACGGACCTCTGGCCCGCGTTCTCGTGTACGACCTACCAACCCGGCGCCGGACGTTCGTCAACAACACCTTCGTCGGCAGCGGCGAGTCCCTCGGCCCGTTCGAGATCAACATCGACGTTTCCAAAGGCCGCCGGGACCCGGACGGTAGGCGACGCGAGCCCCTCCCCGTCAACCTGGAGGAACTGCATCACGCCGTGGCCTCCGCCGCGGCGCGTCAAGACGCCACCGGCCTGTGGTGTGGGTTCCGGATGTACGTCGATGGCGCCAGCATCTCCCAGGAGCTACTGCCGACGCGGTCGGGGCGGCCGGTGGCGACACAGGAGCTGAGCGTCGTGCTGGACCGCCTGCGACAGCCCATGGTCGGGGAACGGACCTACCTGTGCGTGCAGCTTCCGCTGGCGAACTGGGCATATCAAATCATGCTGACGCTGTTCGTCCGAGCCGACCTCACCGGCGACCACCTCATCGTGCACAACGACATTCTGATCCTGCCCGGTCCTATGATCATCGGCCGGACATGGCCTCGTATCCCGACCGACGCATGGACCCACGCGAGCGGGGCGCTCCGGCTCGGGATCACGCGGATCTGGGGTGTCGCGGCGGTCAGCCCGGTGCGGGTTCTTTGGGATGTATGCGGTCTTCTCCGCCGGCTCTGGGGCCGCTTGTCCATCCAGAATCACGGGTGGCATCGCCGGCCACTCGAGCACGGCGCGGTCTACTCGATCCGCGAGAAGCTCGCCGAAGGCGCGGTCGTCGTCCATCCCGATGCCGTACAGGACATCAACACAGCCATCGCGTTTCTGATGCAACTGCTGCAGAACGGTCTCCGGGACTATCTGGAGAGCCGGGACATCGACGCCACGAGGCTCGACGACGACATCAAGACCGTCGTCAACAACCAGCAGACCAAGATCGAGGAATTGCACGCCAAGAATGTCACCTTCGGTGACCACAGCCAGGCCGGCGACACCAATCAGCGGGCCGGGGACGGGAACTCATGAGCGAGAGCAGCCGAACCAGCATCGGCAGCGTCCAGACCCACAACATGACGACCGGTGACTACAGCCGCGCCGGTGACGACAACTACGTAACCGGCCCCAGCGGCTCGGATCGGAAGACCGACCCCGACGACGTTTCCCGCAACGTCTTCGTCATCTACGGACGGGACGACGAGGCGCGTAAGGTCGTCTTCGACTACCTCCTGGCGCTGCGGCTCAACCCGCTCGAATGGGAGGAACTGGTCGCCGCGACGAGGTCGACCGCACCCTCGCTCGCCGACGTGGTCCGGAATGCTCCCCGCCGCGCCCGAGCGGTGGTGGCGCTGCTGACCCCGGACGACGTCGTCCACCTCCACCCCGCGCTCGTCGGCGATGGCGACACCGCGGCCGAACGCCGCACCGGCTGCCAGGCCCGGCCCAATGTGTTCTTGGAGTTGGGCATCGCCCTGGCAACGCACCCGTCAAGCACAATCGTCCTGCAAGCGGGCCTCATGCGAGAGACCGCCGATCTGGCCGGCCTGAATTACGTACGCCTCGACGACACTCCCCGGTGGCGCCACAAGGTCGCGGAACGACTGCAGAGTGCCGGCTGCCCGGTCAACTGGAGCGGCTTCTCGGCAGATCCGGAGCGCTCGGCCCAACTGGCGGCGTTCCGCCGGACGGCCCAGGGCGCCCCGCGCCCGTCTTAGCGCCACTGTGGTTCAGCTGAGGCGGCGCATAGTGTGCATGCGTGACTCGGGCGAGGGAAGATGTCGCCCGAGCCGCACACCGCGCAGGTGACGACGACGTGGACGCCGCACGAGCAGTTGCGCCATTCCCGCTGGGGAGGGGTGTCGGTGAAGGCCTCGTCGCACCATCGGCACGCGGTGGGCGCGGCGCCCGTGTCGAGGACGGCGTATCGGTGGTAGCTGTAGGCCACGATCCGGGGGTCCATGCTGCTGTGCAGTACGAGATCGCAGAGCTCGTCGGGAGTGTTGACGGTGCGGTGGGTCTCGTAGGTGCTGCGGGAGTCCAGGCGCAGGGTGAAGGTGACCCTCCAGCGGAACACCCAGGCGTCAGCGGGCGAGACGGTCATGGGCCGGCCCCGGTTCAGGGCTTGCCGAGCCTGGCCAGGGCGTCGTCGAGCTCGGCCATGGTGTCCGCCGGCTTGCCCGCCTCGAGTGCGAGTTCTTCCATCGCTTGACGGTAGGGATCCGATGCGGCTGTCGTGTCGAGGAACAGCGGATCTCCGATGTGTTCGATGTAGACGACGTCCGACAAGTTGGTGATCGTCTGACGGAGGATGGAGAAGGAGTTGCCGATGCCCCGCCGGCCACCCGCGCCGGACGGCAGCACCTGCAGACTGACGCTGGGCAGCCAGCTGACCTGGCGAAGGAACTCGATCTGTTCACGCATGACCTTCTCTCCGGGGAATGCCTCGGACAGGGCGGCTTTGTCGACCAGAGCCCACAAGCGGGGTGTTCGGCCGCGCAGGATCTCCTTCTGTCGCTGCATGCGGACCCGTACGCGCCGGTCGATCTCGGTCGTGTCGGTGTACCGGAGGCGGATGACGGCCTCGGCGTAGGCGGGCGTCTGCAGCAGGCCGGGCACGAACCTGACCTCGTACGTCCTGATGTGTTGCGCCAGGGACTCGAGGATGAGGTACGAGCAGAGGGAGCCGCCCAGGACGGTGCGGTCGTCGTGCCACCATTGCGGCTGGCTGAGCTCGCGAACGAACCGGAGCAGGGCTTCCCGCTGGTGAGGCTCGGTCACGGCATACATCTCGAGCATGCGGTGCAGGTCGGTTTCGGCCACTCCGATCTGGCCGCACTCGATCCGGCTGATCTTCGACTTCGACGCCGCGATGCCCAGTCCCGCTCCGGCGGCGGACATGCCGCGGGACTCTCTCAGCAGACGGAGTTGGCGCCCCAGGATCTGGTGAGCCTGGTTCGGGCGACCGTCCAGCCGGCTGGGCGAGGGCTGCCTGGGAGGGAGCACTTGGCTGCGCACGCGGCGTATGGTGCCGGATGGACAAGCGGAAGGGCAATCGCATCTGCAAAGTTGCATGCACGTGCAGATGCGATCGCAGGATGCCTGTGACACAGCGTTGCGATGAGGAGTGCTCTTTACGGACCTTGTCCCGTTTGTGACCGCGCCCCGACACGGAAAGCCACTCCATCCTCGAACGGGTGACTCCGGTCGGCGTGGAGAACAGCTTGTCACGGCGCATGACATCTAGTCAAGAAGCAACCTGCTTGATGCCCAGTGTATCCGGCAGCCGGCTCGAATGGGCGACGCGGGTGATCCGCGGGGCCCTCTCGCACGTACTGCCTGCCAAGGTGTCGATGTGTGGGGAGGGTTCTCGTGCGGTGGCGTCACTTGTGGGGTCCGGTGCTCATGGCTCTGGCGATGGTTCTGCTCGATCCGCTGCGCTCACCCGCCCACGCGGAGCCCGGCGTGCCCGTACCGCCGGGGGAACTCATCACCGACACCAACGACGGTGAGATCACCGCGGCCGACAAGGATCTGGTGGTCAAGGTTCGGCTGGCCGGGCTGTGGGAGATCCCGGCCGGCCAGATGGCGCAGGAGAAGTCGCGCAATCCCCGGATCCGGCAGATCGGCAAGAGCATCGCCGACCAGCATGTCGTCCTCGACCGGCTGGACCGGGTCGCCGCCCGCAAGCTCGGCATCAAGGTGCCGGACAAGCCGAACGCCGACCAGCAGGGCTGGCTCGGTGAGATGCGGGACGCCGAGGGTGCGGAGTTCGACCGGATCTACATCGACCGGCTGCGGGCCGCCCACGGCAAGATCTTCCCGGCGATCGCGACGATTCGCAGCAGCACCCGCAACGACACCGTTCGCAAGCTGGCGCAGCAGGCGAACCAGTTCGTCGCCACCCACATGACGCTGCTGGAGTCCAGCGGCATCGTCGACTTCCAGGCGCTGCCCACGGCGCCGCCGCCGGCGCCGGCCACCTCGGCCGCGGTCGAGCCGGCCGCCCTGTCCCAGGCCAGCGGGACCCAGGCCGGCGGGAACCAGGCCGGCGCGGCCCCGGCCGGCGGCACGAATCAGGGTCTCGTGATCGGCGTCTTCGCGGCGGCGCTGGCGGCCGGAGCGTTCTTCACCTGGCGGACCACGTCGGCGCGTCGGCGGCCCCGTCGCCGGCGATACCACTACTGACGACGGGCCGGGCCCGGTCTCCGCTCCAGGCCGCTTCGAGGATCGCGGTCAGGCTGGCGGTGTCGGTGGGGCCCGGATGGTTCTGGATCAGGCGGGTCACGCCGCCGGCCATCTCCGCGAAACGGGGAAGGTCGGCGCGGGCCACGCCGATGTCGGCCAAGGTGGGCGGGAGGCCGATGTCGGCCAGGAGCTCGTCGAGCCAGGTGAGGAACGCACCCGCGGCCTCGGCGTCGGAGGCGCCGGCGACGTCGAGTCCGCACGCCTTGGCCAGGACGGCCAACCGGTCGCTGATGACCTCTCGGGCCGCGTCCAGCGCGTACGGCAGCAACAGCCCGACGCCGAGGCCGTGCGGCGTGTGGGTGGCGGCCCCGATCGGGTATTGGAGGGCGTGCGGGGCCGCGTTGCCCGCGTGGGAGAACGCGAGCCCGGCCAGCATGGACCCGTACGACATGTCCGCCCGCGCTTCCTTGTCGCCTCCGTCCCGCACGGCTCGGCGCAGGCTGCGCGCGATGCGTTCCACGGCCCGGAGCGCGTAATGGTCGGTGACCGCGTTGCGGCCGAGGAAGACCTGCTCCACCGGGTCGCGCGGCCCGTGCGGCCGGGGCCGCGCGGTGTAACTCTCCACCGCGTGGCAGAACGCGTCGATGCCGGAGTGGGCGGTGACGGTCGGCGGGCACGTGTAGGTGAGTTCGGGGTCGATGACGGCGAAGTGGGGCACGATGTGGACGCTGGACACCCCCACCTTCAGCTCGCGGTCCGGGTCGGTCAGCACCGAGACGGGGGTGAGTTCGGAGCCGGTGCCCGAGGTCGTCGGCACCGCGACGAGGGGGATCGTCGGCCCCGGCACTTTCGACTCGCCGTAGAAGTCGCGCGGCTCACCCCCGTGGCGGCGGAGGACGCCGACGATCTTGGCAAGGTCGATCACCGTGCCACCGCCGACGGCGAGGATCACGTCGGCGTCCACCTCGGCGGCGGCGGAGACGGCCAGGGCGACATCGGCCAGGGGCACGTCGGACGTCGCGTCGGAGAAGATCTCGACGGCCTCGACCCTCTCCCGTACGGCGGCGACGATCCCGGCCACGCCGGGCTGCCCGAGAAGCACCCGGTCGGTCACGATGAGGACGCGCGAGCCGCACTCGGCCACCATGCGCGGGATGTTCTGCGCGACCCCCTCACCCACTATCAGCTGGCGGGGTCCGCGGACGGTCTCAAGCATGTCTGTCCCTCCGGTCACGGTAGGTCGATGGCCGCGTAGGTGAGCTCGAGGTACTCGAGGATGCCCTCGTGCGACCCCTCCTTGCCGATCCCGGACTGCTTCACGCCGCCGAACGGGGCCGACGGGTCCGATATGAGACCACGGTTGACGCCGAGCATCCCCGTGTCGAGTCCTTCGGTGAACCGCAGCGCCCGCTGGAGGTCACGCGTGAAGACGTATCCGACCAGGCCGTACTCGGTGTCGTTGGCCTTGGCCAGCACCTCGTCGTCGGAGGTGAACGAGATGATCGGCGCCACCGGGCCGAAGATCTCCTCCCGCAGGATCCGCGCGTCCTCGGGTACGTCGGCCAGGACCGTGGGCGGGTAGAAGTGACCCGGCCCGGCCGGCCGCTCGCCACCCACCAGGACCCGGGCCCCACGATCGGCCGCTTCGGCGACGAGCGCGTCGATCCGGGTGACCGCGTCCTCGTCGATCAGCGCACCCACCTGTACGCCTTCGTCGAGTCCGTGGCCCAGACGGAGCGCGCCCATCCGCGCGGCGAAGCGCGCCGTGAACTCCTCCCGTACCGGCTCCTCGACGTAGATCCGATTGGCCGCGATGCAGGACTCCCCGATGTTGCGCATCTTGGCCACCATGGCGCCCTCGACCGCGACGTCCAGGTCGGCGTCGGCACACACGATCAGGGCCGCGTTGCCACCGAGTTCCATGGAACTGCGCAGCACGTTGTCCGCGGCCTGCCGGAGCAGCACGCGCCCGACCTCGGTGGATCCGGTGAAGGAGAGCTTGCGGGTACGGCTGTCGGCCAGCAACGCCGAGACCACCGCGCCGGATCGTCTGGTGGTCACCACGTTGACGACACCCGGGGGCACGCCCACTTCCACCATGATGCGGGCCAGCAGCAGCATGGTGAGCGGGGTCAGGGCGGCCGGCTTGGTGATCGTCGTGCAGCCCGCCGCGAGCGCGGGAGCGATCTTGCGGGCGCCCATGGCCAAGGGGAAGTTCCAGGGCGTCACGAAGACGCACGGCCCGACCGGCTTGGGCACGGTGAGGATGCGATATCCGCCGTGCGGAGCGGTGCTGTAACGCCCCTCGACGCGTACCGCCTCCTCGGCGAACCAGCGGAAGAACTCGGCGCCGTACGCCACCTCGGCCCGCGCCTCGGCGAGCGGCTTGCCCATCTCGAGCGTGATCAGCCGGGCGACCTCCTCGGTCCGTTCGGTCAGGGCCCGGTACGTGGCGGTCAGCAGCTCCGACCGCCGGCGGGGCGGGGTCGCCGCCCATCGCGGCTGGGCCTGGCTCGCCGCGTCCAGAGCGGCGAGTCCGTCGGCGACCCCGGCGTCGGCCACCTCGGCGATGGTCTTGCCGGTCGCCGGATCCTCGACGGCGAAGGTGGCGCCGCCGGTGGCGGCGCGCCAGGTGCCGCCGATGCGGAGCAGTCGGTGTTCGGTCACGCGATCACCGCCCGGCCGAGGACAGCGACAGCCCGGTGCCGGCGTCGAACAGGTGCGCCCGGTCCAGGTCGACCGTGACGTCCAGCGGCTCACCCGGCGTACCGCTGACTGTCGGTCTTGCCTTGACCTTGAGGATGTCGGTGCCCACCCGGACGTCGACCACCGTCCGGTCACCGAGCGGCTCGAGTCCGTAGAGCCGGCCCGGCAGCGCCGCGTCTCCGCGCCGCTCGACCGACAGGTCCTCCGCGCGCAGGCCCAGCAGCAGCGGACGGCCTTCCTCGGCCGTGGCCCAGCGGGGCCGGGGCAACGTCCAGCCTTCGGCACCGACCAGGCGATCTCCCTGGGCCTGGCAGGCGAGCAGGCTGATCGGCGGGCTCCCGACGAACCCGGCGACCCACTGGTTGGCGGGACGCTCGTACACCTCGGCCGGCGTTCCCACCTGTTGCACCTTGCCCTCCTTGAGGACCGCTACCTGGTCGGCCATGGACAGGGCCTCGACCTGGTCGTTCGTCACGTAGACGAAGGTGGCGCCGAGGCTGCGGTGGATGCGGGTCAGCTCGGTGCGCATCTCGACGCGGAGCTTGAGGTCGAGGTTGGTCAGCGGCTCGTCCATGAGGAACGCGCGCGGGCTGCGGACCAGCGCCCGGGCCAGGGCGACACGCTGCATCTCGCCGCCCGACAACTGCGCCGGACGGCGTTGCAGCAGACGTTCGATGTGCAGCAGGCTCGCGACCCGGTCGACGGCGGCCGCGATCTCGCCCGAGGACCAGCGGCGCGCCCGCAGCGGCGAGGCGATGTTCTCGTACGCCGTGCGCCGCGGGTAGAGGGCGTAGCTCTGGAAGACCATGGCCAGGTCGCGGGCGGCCGGGGCGTCACCGGTCGCGTCCCGGCCGTCGAGGTGTACCGACCCGGCGTCCAGCTGTTCCAGACCGGAGATCGCTCGCAGAGTCGTCGTCTTGCCCGCCCCGGAGGGACCCAGGACGACGAAGAAGGAGCCGTCCGGAACGTCCAGCGTCACCCCGTCCAGGGCCTGGACCTTGCCGAAGGACTTGCGCAGCCCGTGCGCTGCCACGGTTCCCATCAGGCCACCAGCTCTTCCGTACGCACGTCGTAGACCGCCGGGGCCCCGCCGGTGTGCCGCAACCCGACCTTGTCGTCGGCGGCGAAGCGGATGGTCGACGGCATCCGGACCCGGACGTCGTGCCGGCCGCCGTGGTCGACCACGTAGATGATCTCGTCGCCCAGCCACTCCGCGGAGACCACGCGGGCCGGCACCGACTGTTGCGCCCCCGGCTCCGTGACCTCCAGCGCCTCCGGCCGGACGCCCGCGACCAGGTCGCGGTCGCGCGGCACACCGGGCGGCGGCGTGAGGCCCAGACCGCCCTGGCCGCGCAGCTTCCCGTCGGCCACCTCCACCTCGATCAGGTTCATCGGCGGGGAGCCGATGAAGGCCGCGCAGAACAGACTCGCCGGACGGTCGTAGACCTCCAGCGGCGTGCCGATCTGCTCGACGCGGCCCTTGTTGAGGATGGCGATCCGGTGCCCGAGCGACATCGCCTCGACCTGGTCGTGGGTGACATAGACCATCGTCGTTCCCAGTTCCCCCTGCAGGTGCTTGATCTCCGTACGCATCTCCGCCCTCAGCTCCGCGTCCAGGTTGGTGAGAGGCTCGTCCATGAGGAAGGCCCGCGGTCGCCGCACCAGGGCGCGAGCGAGCGCGACGCGCTGCTGTTCCCCGCCGGACAACTGACGTGGCCGCCGGTCCAGCAGCTGGCCGAGCCGCATCAGCCGGGCGGCCTCCGCCACCCGGTCGCGCACCTCCGCCTTGGGCAGTCCCTCGGCCCGCAGGGGGAACGCCAGGTTGTCGCGAGTGCGCAGGTGCGGGTAGAGGGCGTAGAACTGGAACACCATGGCGATGTCGCGCTCGGCCGGTGGCAGGTCGTTCACCAGCGCGTCGCCGATACGGATGTCGCCAGTCGTCTGCCTCTCCAGGCCGGCTATAGCCCGCAACGTGGTCGTCTTGCCGCACCCCGACGGGCCGAGCATCACGAACAGCTCGCCGTCGCGGATGGACAGGTCCACGTGCTCGACCGCCACCGTCCCGTCCGGGTAGCGCTTGTGCAGGGCGGTCACCTCGATGCCGGCCATCAGCGCCGCACCGCCCCGAGCGTGACGCCGGCGACGAGATGCTTACGCACCAGGTAGGCGAAGATGAGCACCGGCAGGGCGAACACGACGGACGAGGCGGCCACCAGCCCCCAGTCCACGGTGGTGCCGCCGATGAGGCCGGCGATGGCCGGTGGAGCCGTTCGCACCTCGTCGCTGGAGGTGAGGAAGATGGCGAACACGAACTCGTTCCACGAGAAGATGAGCGCGAAGACGGCCGTCGCGGCGATGCCGGGCACGAGCAGGGGAAGGGTGAATTTCCGGAACGCCTGCAAGCGGGTGTACCCGTCGAGCATGGCGGCGTCCTCGTACTCCGCCGGCACCTCGTCGACGAACCCCTTCATCATCCAGATCGTGAACGGGACGTTGAACGCGGTGTAGATGAGGATCAGGCCGAGCGCGCTGTCGATGAGACCGATGTAGCGGTACATCAGGAAGATCGGGATCACGACCACCACGGGCGGCATGAAGCGGGTGGACAGGATGAAGAACAGCTGGTCCTTCTTGGCTTTGAGGGTGAATCGTGAATAGGCCCAGGCCGCCGGGACCCCCAGCACGGTGGCCAGCACCGTGGAGGCCCCGGCGACGATGACCGAGTTGAGGAACGCGGTGGACAATCCGGAGGCGACGAACACGTCCCGGTAATGGTCCAGCGTGACGTCGAAATTGAGGAACTTCGCCGGTACGGCGTAGACGTCCCGGTTCTCCTTGACGGACGTCTCGATCATCCACAGGACCGGGAACAACATCACGACGGCCAGCACGGTGAGCAGCACGCCCTCGAGCACCGAGCGGCCCCGGACGGAGAAGGTCATCAGTCCTCCTTGAGCTTGTTCAGGTACCGCAGGTAGAGCTGCGTGAGGACGATGACGACCAGGACCATGAGGATGCCGTACGCCGAGGCGGTTCCGGTGTTGAAGCCCAGGAACGCGACCTTGTAGACGTGGAACGACAACGTCTCGGTGGAGACACCCGGGCCTCCGCTGGTGAGGATGTAGACGAGGTCGAACAGCCGGAACGCCTCGATGGCCCGGAACAGCACGGCGATCAACAGCAGCGGCCACACCAGCGGAAGCGTGATGGTGCGGAAGCGGAACCACTCCGAGGCCCGGTCGATCGAGGCGGCCTCGTACAGGTACTTGGGCACCGCGGTGAGCCCGGCCAGGGCGATGAGCATGATGAACGGCGTCCACTGCCAGGTGTCGACGACGATCAGCGAGAGCAACGCCGTCCGCTGCCGGGTCAGCCATTCCACCGGCTCCAGGCCGAGCGAGCCGAGCATGCTGTTGACCACGCCGAACTGGGCGTCGAGCATGAACCGCCAGAACAGCCCGACCACGACCGGCGACAACATCATCGGAACCAGGAAGAGCGTGGTCAGCAGTCCCCGCCCGCGTGTGCGCCGGGAGATCAGGTAGGCGATGGTGAAACCGAGCACGGTCTGCAGGCCGACCGCGCCGATCACATAGACCAACGTCGTCAGGGCCCTCAGGTGGACCTGGGCCGAGGTGAGGATGGCGGTGTAGTTGCCGAACCCGACGAAATTGGCGGGACCCCCACGGGTGGCCGAGTAGTCGGTGAAGGACAGGTACAGCGCCCACAGCAACGGGAACACCGACATGGCGAGCAACAGCAGCAGCGCGGGGGCGATGAAGGCCACGGCGAGCCGCCGGTCGGTCAGCCGGCGGGACCGGCCCGGGGCAGGCGGCTTCGGCGTTGCCGCCTGCCCCGGACGGTCGGTCATCAGCGAGACGCGGTCGCTCACAGTCCGCCGCCGCCCTTGCGGCCGCTGGAGTCGAGCACGTCCTGCTGCTGCTTAGCGATGTCGTCGAGCGCGGTCTTCGGGTTCTTCGCGCCGTTGAGGGCCGCGTTCACGTTGGTGTTCTCGATGTCGACCAGACGCGCGTACTCGGGCACGTTCCACATGTCCCGCATCCGCGGCACGGAGTCGGCGTACACCTTGTTGAAGGGCCCGGCGTTGAGGAACTCGGGCGAGCTCAGGGCGTCCGTACGCGAGGGCACGCCACCGGCCGCGGCCCACTTCTTCTGAACGTCGGCCTGCTCGAACCACTTCATGAAGTTCAGGGCCTCGGCCTGGTTGGCCGGGGAGGAATACGCCGACACGTGCATGCCCATGCCGCCGAGAGGCACCAGGTTGGTCTTCTGGCTCGGCAGGGTCGCGAAGCCCAGCTTGCCGAGGATCTGCTCCCGCGTGGTGCCGAGCGTCGACTGCTTCGGGTCGAGCAGGCCGCCGCTCGCGGCGATCCAGTTGAAGGCGATGCAGGCCTTGCCCTGCGCGACCGCCGCGTTCACCTCGTCGATGAACCAGTTGCCGGAGCCCTTGGCGGTCAGCGGCTTCATCTTGGTGACCAGGACGTCCATCGCCTCCTGGCCGGCGGCGTCGTTGAGGACACCGTCGATCTTGCGGTTCGGGGCGTCCCACAGATTGCCGCCGTAGACGCCGTTCACCGTGTTGTAGGTGACGGCCGCGGCGTCGGAGCCGTTGGCCTGGTGGAAGGCCAGCCCGCTGACGCCGGGGTTGTCGGCCTGGCACTTCGCGGCGACCGAGATCATCTCGTCCCAGGTCTGCGGTGGCTTGTCGCCGATCAGGTCCTTGCGGTAGATCATCGTCCAGGTGTCGCCGAGCAGCGGCAGCCCGTACAGGCTGGCGTTCTCGTCACGCTTGCCGGTCTCGGCCTGGGGGAACTGGCCGTAGGCGGCCAGCAGGTACGGGTCGTACGCCTGAACGTCGATGTTGCCTTTGACGAAGTCGGTGAGATCGAGGATGTTGCCGTTGGTGACGGCCTCGCCGATGTGTTGCGAGTCCAGGATCGCGACGTCGAAGTCGGTCTTGCGCGCGGCGAACTGGGTAAACATCGCGTCGTGCCAGTTCGCGTTCGGCACGGTGTTGACCTTGATGGTCGTGTTCGGCCGCTCTTTCTTGTATTCCTTGTTGGCGAAGGCTTCCAGCGCTTGGGCGGGGGGCCACTCGAACCAGATGAAGCTGAGGGTCAGCGGGTCCTTGGTGAGCTCCGGGATGGTCGCCGGCGCCTTCGGGGCGCTCGCCTTCGCGTCGTCGTCCTTGCTGCCGCCGCAAGCGGCCACCGTCGTGGCCATCAGCAGCAGGGCCGCGGACAGTCGTCCTATTCGCTGGGAATGCCGCATATTCCTGCCTGCTTTCTGAATGAAGACTTGGAGAACCTCGCTACGTGCTTCGCATCGCTGAGTGATTGGTGCCGAGCTGTCACGGGTACGCCGCATGACGTCGTTCAGGCATGCTTCGCGGAAGGTTTCGCGGCGGAGTCGGATGGCGATCGTCAGCCGCTTTTCCTATACGATCCGATGTGGGCGTCAGCATGTCGCAGCGTTGTGACTGATGTCAACAGGTTCGTCAAGGCGCAAGAAAGGACCTCTCGTCACATGGACGACGAAGCGACGATCGTGCGGGGACGCCGGCCCATGACGGACGCGATGCCGCCCGGGCGATCGGGCGGCCGGCTGGCCGACGAGGTGTACGACACGCTGCTCGGGCAGCTGATGTCGCTACGGATCGAGCCCGGCTCCCGGGTCACGATCGACGTCCTGGCGCGCGAGCTGGGGGTCTCGCAGACGCCGATCCGCGACGCCCTCAACCGCATGGAGGCCGAGGGCCTGGTCGTCCGGGTCCCCCACGCCGGATATCGGATCCCGCCCCAGATCACCCGTCACCGGTTCGAGGACATGCTCGAGGTACGCCTTCTGCTCGAACCGGCCGCGGCGCGCCGATCCGCCGAGCGGGCCTCGCCGGAGCAGGTGGCCGTCCTGCGGCGGATGCTGGCCGAGATGGCGGAACTGGAGGGGAGCAGCGGGCCCATGGCCTACGGCGCCTTCGGCCTGCGGGACGCCGCTTTTCACGACCTCGTCGCGCTGAGCGCGGAGAACGAGGTCATCCGGGAAACGCTCGCCCGCCTGCACAGTCACGTGCACCTCTTCCGGCTCCACCACGACACCCAGGTCACCCACCTGGCCATGGACGAGCACGAGCAGGTGGTGGCCGCGATCGCCGCGCGGGACCCCGACGCCGCCGCCTACGCGATGCGCCGGCACATCCTGCGGTCCGGCGAGCGTTTCCGGCGGCTGTTCGACGCGACCGCGGTAGAGGCTTGACGGGCGGGCCGGGCCGGGGAATATTGCTTCCATCGGATCGGATCGGATTGGATTTACCTCACCGTAACCGGATGCGAGGAGAAGCAGGTGCCCAGAGCACTGCTCCTGACCGGCGATGCCGCCGAGGAGCTCGACACCATGTATCCCTACTACCGCGTGCAGGAGGGCGGCTGGGACGTCGACGTCTCGTCCCGGACGATGCGCGACATCCAGCTGGTCATCCACGAGTTCGACCCCAACTCCGACGCGTACGTGGAGAAGAACGGCCGGAAGCTGCCGGTCGACGTGCCCTGGGCCGAGGTCGACGTCGAGCGCTATGACGCCCTGATCATCCCCGGCGGACGTGCCCCCGAGTGGATCCGGGTCGACGCCGACGTCAGGCGCATAACCGAGCACTTCTTCGCGCGCAACCTGCCCATCGCGCTGGTGTGCCACGGCGCCCAGGTGCCGGCGGTGTACGGGCTGTTGAAGGGCCGCAAGACGGCGTGCTTCCCGCCCATCACCGGCGACATGGAGAACGCGGGCGCGACGGTCATCGACGCCCCCGACGTGGTGGACGGCAACCTCGTCTCCTGCCGGGGATGGCCCGACATGCCGCAGTTCGGCCGGGCCATGATGGAGCTGTTCGCGAAGTCCGCCGACTCCCGGTGACGGCACTTCGGACCGTCACCGTCGACGGATCCGCCGTCCACGTCATGGAAAGCGGCACCGGGCCCACGGTGCTGATGCTGCACGGCTCCGGGCCCGGCACGACAGGATCCGGCGCCTGGGCGACGACGGCTCAGGCGCTCGGCCCGTCCCGGCACCTGGTGGCTCCCGATCAGGCGGGCTTCGGCCGGACGCCTCTGCCGGCGGGCTCCAGGGGAGGGCTCCGCACGTGGACGGCACAGGCCGCGGGCCTGATGGACGCCCTCGGCGCCGAGAGGTACGCCGTGGTGGGTCACTCCATGGGCGGCGCGGTCGCGCTGGCGCTGGCGGCCGCGCGCCCGCGGCAGGTCACCCGTGTCGTGGCGGTCTCGACCATGGGCGCCCCCGGGGCGCCCCTCTCGGCCGACCTCGACGCGGTCTGGGCCGCCCCGCCCGGCGAGGAGGGAGCGCGAGACATGCTGAGCCGCCTCTTCCACGACCAGGCTCTCGTCACCGACGCGGCTGTCGACGCCCGTGCCACCGCCATGCGAGCGGGCGCGGCGGCGTTCGCCTCGCTGTTCCCTCCACCTCGGACACAATGGGCCGACGACCTGACCCTCCCGGCGCGGACGCTGACCGAAATCCGCGCACCCGTACTGCTCATCCACGGCGCCGAGGACCGGCTCACCCCCCTCGGGACGGCCGCCCTGCCCCTGCTCGGCCACCTGGCCGACGTCCGGCTGCACGTCCTCGGCCGATGCGGCCACGTCCCGGCGATCGAGCACCCCGACGAGTTCAGACGACTCCTGTCGTGCTTCCTCGACGGCTAGCCCGCTGGAAGATCTCCGCGGCCCGGGCGGCCACGTCGTCGTCGGATCCGGACCAGATCCGGTCGAGCCACGGGCCGGCGAACAGGCCCACGATCGTCGGCACGCCGTCGGCCTCGGTGGCGTCCAGCCACTCGCTCACGCACGTCGCCTCCGGGCCGTGGACCCGGTAGTAGCCCGCCGGGTGCACCGGCCAGAACCGGTGGTCGAAGCGCAGCACCACCTTCTCCACCCGTCCGGCGCCGAGCCGTTCCAGCGCCGTCCGATGTGGCGGCGGAAGCGGCGGCTCGAATTCGATCCGTCCCTGTTTGAGGACCGGCAGCGGCACCGTGACGATCACCGCGTCGAACGCCTCCTCGAAGCCGTCGGCGACGAGGGTGACCTCGTGCTCGCCGATCCGTACCGAGCGCACCGGCCGCTCCAGCCGCACGTCCAGGCGCTCGGCGAGGTGGTCGGCCAGCAGCCGGTAACTGCCGACGATCCAGCGGTCGCCCTCACCCACCCCCGGCTCGAAGCCGTGTCTCGCGCTCAGCCAGGCCAGTGGAGCGCCCGAGTCCATCACGATCTCGGCGTCCACCAGCCGCAGGATCTCGTCCGCCGTGAACGGCGCCGGATCCCGAAGCCATTGCTCCACAACGTCGGCGATCGCGTCCTGTGGTGACGCCCGCTCCAGCCGGGCCCGCAATTCACGCTCCAGCCCGCCCGGAGCGCCGGCCGAGGGCGACCCCAGCACGAGCGGATCGCCGAAGTCGGTGGCGATGACCGGCAGGCTGAGCTCTTCCGCGATCCGGGCCAGCGCGTTGCCGTCGTACTGCTGCAGCCAATTGGCCCCCAGGTCGAACGTGAATCCGTCAAGGTCGACCCCGTACGCCCGCCCGCCGATCCGGCCCCGGGCCTCCCAGACCTCGGTCCGCACCCCGTACCCGGTGAGTGTCCGGGCCGCCCCGAGTCCGGCCATCCCGGCCCCGACGACGGCGACCCGGCGGTGGCCGGCTTCGGCGGCCCAGGTGGCGGCGCCGACGCCTTGCTCGTACGCGCCGTGCGTCATCCCGGCCCGGCTCGGGTGGGTCGCCTCCCCGGCGATCCGCAGCCGATCACCGACCGGCACACCGAGGGCGACGCGGTCCGCCGGCGACCCGCCGCGCCCGATGAGACTCCACGATCCGAGAGCCCAGGGGTCGTCGCCCCACCGGGAGACGAGCGAAGCGGTGAGGCGCGGATTCTGCGTCATGCGCGCAGCCTAGGCCCAAGGTCGCGACTTCCCGACGTCCCCGGCGCACGTCACAGTCGCGTGGGCAGACCACTAGCAAGAGAGCCTTTATGCTGGCCAGGTGTTCGGCGACACCGTACAGCTGCACGGCCGGGACGACGAGCTTCGCGAGTTGGACCGACTCCGCGAGAGCGTGCGTGGCGGTCAGAGTGCCGCCTTGGTCATCCGCGGCGAGGCCGGCATGGGCAAGACCGCGCTTCTGCGGTACGCGGCCCAGCGCGCGCTTCCGGATTTCCGCGTCGCCCGGATCGCCGGTGTGGAGTCCGAGGCCGAACTGCCGTACGCGGGACTGCACCAGTTCTGCGCGCCCATGCTCGGACACCTCGACGCGCTGGCCGAACCTCAGCAGTCGGCGCTGAGCGTCGCGTTCGGGCTCACCGGCGGGGCCGCGCCGGATCGTTTCCTGGTCGGCCTGGCCACCCTGAGCCTGCTCGCCGAGGTGGCCGCCGCCCGGCCCCTGATGTGCCTGATCGACGACGTGCAATGGCTGGACGCGGCGTCGAGCGACATCCTCGGCTTCGTCGCCCGCCGGCTGGCCGCGGAGTCGGTGGCCATGGTGTTCGCCGCGCGTGACGGTGCGGCCGGGGCGAATCTGGGCCGGCTCACCGGCCTGCCGGTGATGACCCTGAGCGGCGTGTCCGGTGAGGACGCGCGGGCCCTGCTGGCCACCGTGGTGCCGGGAAGGCTCGACCCGGGCGTCTGCGATCGCGTCGTGGCCGAGACGGGCGGCAACCCCCTCGCGCTGCTGGAGCTGCCCCGCGGCATGAGCCCGGCCGAGCTCGCCGCCGGGTTCGGGCCGACCGCCGGCGGGGCCGTGGCCGATGTGGAGAGCCATTACGCCGTACGGCTGAGCCGGCTGCCCGAGCCGACGCGCCGGCTCATGCTGCTGGCCGCCGCCGACGGCGCCGGGGACGTGCCGACCGTCTGGCGGGCCGCGGCCGTCCTCGGCATCGGGTTCGAGGCCGCCTGGCCCGAGGTGACCGACGGGCTGTTCGAGATCGGCGCCGAGGTCCGGTTCCGTCATCCCCTGGTCCGGTCGGCCGTGTACCGGTCGGCGTCCGTGGAACAGCGCCGGGCCGCACACCGGGCGCTGGCCGAGGCCACCGACGCCGCTGTCCACCCGGACCGCCGGGCCTGGCACCGCGCCCAGGCCAGCGCGGGCCCCGACGAGGAGGTCGCGGCCGAGCTCGAGCGCAGCGCCACCCGGGCCCAGGCGCGAGGCGGGTTCGCGGCGGCCGCCGCGTTGCTGGACCGCTCGGCCGATCTGACCCCCGAGGCCACCGTCCGGTTCGAACGCCGGCTGGCGGCCGTGCGGTCGCACCTGCGCGCCGGCACGTTCGACACCGCGCGGGCCCTGCTGGCGGCGGCCGAGTCGGAGGTGCCCGACGATCTGGGCGGGGCTCGCGTTGCGCTGCTGCGCGGGCAGGTGGCGTCGGCGTCCGACGCCGGCGGCGACGCCCCGCTGCAACTTCTCGAGGCGGCCCGGCGGCTGGAACGGCTGGACACCCCGCTCTCCCGCCGGACCTACTCCGACGCCTGGGAGGCCGCGCTGTTCGCGGGTCATCTCGCCCGGGCCGGCGGCGACCTGCTCGAGGTGTCCAAGGCGGCCCGGTCGGGTCCCCAGCCGGACGTTCCGCTGCGCCCGTTCGGCCGCATGCTGGAAGGGCTGCTCGTGCTGGTCACCGACGGCCGGCGGGCCGCGGAGCCGATGTTCCGCGAGGCGCTCGACGCCCTGCTCGCCGGCGACGTTCCCGACGACAACTGGCTGCACCACGCGGGCATGGCCGCGACGGCGGCGACGGCCATCTGGGACCTGGACAGTTGTAGCGCGGTGCACAGCCGGCACGTCGCGCTGGCCCGCGAGCTGGGCGCGCTGGCCGTCCTGCCGAGCCCGCTGAACGGAATGGCCATGATCGCCACGTGGCGGGGCGACTTCGAGGCGGCGGCCCGGCTGGCCGCCGAGCACGACGCGGTCAAGGAGGCGACGGGGATCAGGATCGCGCCGTACGGGGCCATGCTGCTCGCCGGCTACCGGGGACAGCCGAAGGACGCGTCGGCGCTGATCGCGGCGAGCACCGAGGACGCGATCAGCCGCGGCGAGGGGCTGGGCGTGGACCACGCACGATGGTGCACCGCGATCTTGAACAACGGCCTGGGACGGTACCGGGAGGCGATGGCCGCCGCCCGGCCCGCCGATCCGAGCGCGCCCGGACTGCTCATGGCCACCTGGATGCTGCCCGAGCGCGTCGAGGCGGCGGTCCGGTGCGGGGAACGGGCTGTGGCCCTCGCGGCCGTGGCCGAGTTCGAGTCGACCGCCCACCCCGGTGAGCACGGCTGGGGCCGGGGCCTCGCGGCGCGCTCGCGGGCCCTGGTCAGCGACGGGGACGTGGCGGACGGTCTCTTCCGGGAGGCGATCGACGAACTGGGCCGAGCCGGGGTCCGCGCCGAGCAGGCCCGGGCGCGGCTCGTGTACGGCGAATGGCTCGCCGGTGAGAACCGGCGCGACGAGGCCCGGGAACACCTGCGGACAGCTCACGACATGTTCGTGGCGATGTCGGCCGACGGCTTCGCCGAGCGGGCGCGCCGCGGGCTTCTCGCGACCGGGGAGTACGTACGCCGCACCCCGGCCGGCAACCGCGCCGAGCTGACACCCCAGGAGCTGCACATCGCGCATCCCGCCCGTGACGGCCGCACCAACCCCGACATCGCGGGCGAGCTGTACATCAGCGCCCGCACGGTGGAGTGGCATCTGCGCAAGGTGTTCGTCAAGCTGGGGATCACCTCACGGCGCGAGCTCGAAGAGGCGTTGCCGAGCCGGACCCCGCCGATATGAGCAATCGCGTGATGGCGACCGCGTCGTCCGTACGCCGGGTCGTCGTGCTTCTCGTGCTCCTGGCCACCCTGCCGGGGATCGCCGGCTGCGGCGGCTCCCGGGACAGCACGGCCGTCTCCTACGGAGGCGTCCGGGACCAGGGCTCCAGCGGGTACGCCGTGGCCGAGCTCGAGGGCTTCTACGCCCGGCAGGGGCTGACCTTCTCGCCGGCGTGGGCGACGTCCGGGACGGTGCTCCTGCAGGGACTGGTCAGTGGGGACTTCGACGTGGCCAACCTCGGCCCGGCGCAGCTCTACGACGCCATCGGGAACGGGGCCTGCGCCCGGGTGCTCCGGCCGACCCAGGGCGCGGGCTACGGGGTGATCGCGCAGCCGGGCCTGCACCTCGACACCACCCGGCCCTACCCCGGCGTCCTCACCCAGCTGCGCGGCCGGACGGTCGGGGTGCCCGCGCGCGGCGCCGCCCAGGAACTCGTGCTCCGGTCGCTGCTGGCCGAGGCCGGCCTGAACCCGGACACCGACGTCACGTGGGTGGCGATCGGCGGGGGCGCGGCCGCCGCGTCCCTCTTCGCGTCCGGGAAGGTGGACGCGGCGATGTCCTATTCGCTGCTCGAGACGAACCTCACGACCGGTGGCACCGCCTTCGACAAGCTGGTGGATCTGGCCGGCCCGGCCGGCCCGCTGGGGGCGTTCTGGCAGACGGTCGCCGTCGCGAACTGCGGCTGGGCCGACCGTCATCCGGACACGGTGATGAAGTTCTGCCACGCGCTCAACCAGGGACTCGAGGCGCTCGCGCGGGAGCCGGAGGCGGGGCCGCGGGCCTTCACCTGGCTCGGCCTCGGCTCGGACCCCGGCCGGGCGAAAACCCTGTGGGACAGGTACAAGTCACCGGTCGTGGACATCCCGCCGCTCGACGAGGGGAACTGGAATCATCAGGCGAAATTCACTGCCGGCGGCCGGGCGCCCGACTTCGCGGAACATGTGGTCGACGGGTGCGCGACGGCGTGACCTGAGGGTGTGGCTGTGGCGCGCCGCGGTGCCGCTCATCGCGGTGGCGCTGTGGCAGCTCGTGTACCAGCTCGACGTCACGAGCCGCGCCCTGCTGCCCAGCCCGCACGCCGTCTGGGACGCCGGGCTGCGGTTGCACCACTCCGCCGCCCTGTGGCCGAACCTGTGGTCGACCATGAGCGCGGCCCTCGCCGCGCTCGCGCTGTCGGCCCTCGCCGGCGTCCCGGCGGGAATCCTGCTCGGTATGCTGCCGCGCACGTGGTCCGTGCTGGCGCCGTACCTCAACGCGGTGAACAGCATGCCCCGGATCGCCCTGGCCCCGGTGTTCTTCGTCGCGCTGGGCATCGGGCAGGGCTCCAAGGTCGCGCTCGGCTTCAGCATCGCCGTCTTCGTGTTCCTGATGAACGCGCGCATCGGCGTGGTCAGCGCCGACGAGGACCATCTCAGGGTGTACGCCGTCCTGGGCGCCTCCCGATGGCAGCTGTTCCACAAGCTCTATGTGCCGGTCGCCCTCCCGGCCATCTTCACCGCCCTGCGGCTGGGCATCGTCTTCGCGCTGCTCGGCGTGGTCGGCTCCGAGATCATCGCGTCCCGGGCCGGCGTGGGCCAGCTGATCACGACGTACTCGGCGACGCTGTCGATGGCCGAGGTCTACGCGCTTCTGATCGTCCTGGCGGCCTTCACGTCCCTGCTCACCCTGCTCGCCGGCACCCTCGAAGCCACCCTGCTCGGGCGGCGGCGGCGGGGCCGGCCGTCCGTACCGGACAAAGCATTCCTACGGAGAAGAGACCGCGTACGGACCGGCCTCCGGTACGCCTGCGCTCGGTCACAGTGCGGTTCCCGGACGACGGGCCGGCGCCACACCCCGTACTCGACAATCTGTCCCTTGACGTTCCCGACGGCCAATTCATCGCCATCGTCGGCGCCAGCGGCGTCGGTAAGTCGACGCTGCTCAACGTCGTCGCGGGGCTCGCCCCGGTCGCGTCGGGAAGCGCCACGGTCTTCGGCCGCCCGCCACGAGCCGGACGTCCGGACGTCGGCTACATGTTCGCGCGCGACGCGCTCCTGCCCTGGCGCACCGCACGCCGCAACGTCGAGCTGGGCCCGGAACTGCGGGGCGACCCGGCGCTGACCAGACAGGAGCAGGCCCTTCAACTGCTTGATCTCGTACGCCTGTCCGCCGCCGCCGAGAAGTACCCGTCCCAGCTGTCGCAGGGCATGCGCCAGCGGGTGGCGCTGGCCCGGACCCTCGCCGGCGACCCCGACCTGCTGCTGATGGACGAGCCGTTCGCCGCGCTGGACGCCCTGACCCGCTCATCCCTGCGGGACATGCTGCTCGACATCTGGGACGACGGGGCCCACCGCAAAACCGTCCTGTTCGTGACCCACGACCTCACCGAGGCCCTGCTGCTGGCCGACCGCGTCGTCACCCTCGCCGACGGCGTCATCCGCACCGACGTGCGAGTGCCGTACGGCCGACCCCGAGACCAGCGAACCCTGATGGCGCGAGCGGACTACCGAGCCCTGTACGACCGCCTCCACGCCGACCTCACCACCACCGGCTGACCACCAGCCCTTCACTGTGTTCCGAGAGGCGGCTCGACTTCGCCCCGGCCGTCTACGGGCGGCCGGAGCTGACCGATCTCCCTCGCCGCTCCGGAACCGCCCCTCGACACCGCCCAGCCGGACGGACGGGCGTACCAGATCGAGACCTTCGAACTGCAGGCCGACCTCAAGCGGCGGGCACGCCGATGGACAACGCCCACCGGTCGCCGGCCCGGTGTGGCCCCCACCCGCACTTCAAGCCAGCCTTCGCCGGCCAGTTTGCGGCGCTCCAGCACCAGCCCCGGAACAGCCTGGGGCCGGCGATGGCGTCCGCCCACACCTTGATCTCCTCGGGCGAGGACACCAGGCCCTCAGCCAGCAGGAGACGCTCCAGCTCACCGGTGACCTCGGCCGCCGGACCGGTAACAGTTCTCGACATCGGTGATCTCGTCCGTGTTCGGCTTGACGAGCGAGACTAGCCGCCGTGGCCCTCGATGGGGGTGTCAGGGGTAGAGGGTGAGGTCGGCGGAGCCGGCGATCGCGGTCAGCCGGGCCACGGTCGGCAGGGCGGCCGGGCGGCCGATCACGACCGCGCTGACGAGGGTGTCGTCGGGGCGGTAGACGGTCACGCTGCGCTGGTAGGTGCCGCCGGTGTGGGGGTTGAGGTCGGACATGGCGATCCGGTCACCGCCCAGGTCCGTACGCGTGCAGGACGGGCCGTCGGAGGCCAGGCAGTGCGGTGTCGCGTCGGACGACTCGGCGGCTTTGACCAGGATGACCAGGGAGACCTCGGCTTTCCCCGCGCCCAGCCAGGCCGTTGTCTGATAGGTCGCGGCCTGCCGGTTCCACCAGAACTCCACGCGGTCACAGCCCGATCCGGCCCTCGGGTGAGCGCCGTCCGGCAGCAGCGGCGTCAGCGCGGCGGTCAGGCGCCGGGCCGCGGTGTCGTGGCCCTCCGGCAGGGGGCGCAAGGGCCGGGGAGTCCGGGCGGCTCCGCCCATTCCGTTCGTGGGATGCGGGCAGGGTGCCGGCGTCGAGGCGACCGGCGTCACCGGGGTGGGTGCGGGCCGGTCCGGTGGCCGCGCCACCCACGCGACGCCGGCCACCACGGTGACAACGGTCAGCAGGGCTCCGGCAGCGGCGGCTCGCCGGGTCTGGCGGCGGCGCTCACCCTGGATCAACCGGTCGAGGTCGATGCCCGTCGGGGGCGGGTTGTCCGTCGCGCCGCGCAGCATGGCCGACAGGTCATCCATGGCTGGTCATCCCTTCGCTGGAGGCGCCCAGAATGTCGCGGAGAGTCTGCAACGCTCGTGCGGTCTGGCTCTTCACCGTGCCGGGCGTGCAGTCGAGTTCGATGGCGGTCTGCTCGACCGACAGGTCACAGAAATAGCGGAGCACCAGCACCGCCCGGCGGCGCGGCGGGAGCTTGGCCAGGGCGGCGACGATCTCCGCGCGCTCGACCGCGGGAACCCCGGTGTCGGTACGGGGTGATTCCGGCAGCCGGTCCCAGGAGACCTCACGCCGCCACGGCCGGCGCCGCTCGTCGAGCAGGCAGCGCAGCAACACCCGCCGCATGTAGCTGTCCGGATCCTCCATGGCCGACACTCGCCGCCAGTGTCGCAGCAGCTTCAGCAGCGCCGTCGAGACCAGATCGTCGGCCAGATGCCAATCACCGCAGAGAAGATAGGCCGTACGGCGCAGACTGGTCATCCGCGCCGCGACGTAGTCCCGGTAGTCCTCGCTCACCCCAACTCCTCGCCTTGTCCCCACCAAACGGAGCGGGGGTGCGACCGGGTTGCCCGCGCGGGCGAACTCGTCCCGGCGCGGGCCACCCCTCGCGCCCGCGGGTGCGGCACGCCCACCAGGTCCGGCCGCAGCCGCACCCGGACCGGCATGGGAACCATGCCGATCGCGACCACCAGGGGCGCCGACTCCGGCGCCGGGGACCGGCCGGCGAGCACGAGGCCGGCCAGGATCGTCGCACAGGCCACCCCTTCGGTGACGGTGAGGCGCTCGCCGAGCACGGCGATGCTCAGCAACGCGGCGGCCACCGGCTCGCCGAGGCTGAGAGTGCCGGCCACATTGATGCTGACCGAGCGCAATCCCCTGCCGTACAGCACGTACGCCGCCGCGGTGGTGACCACTCCGAGCCAGGCGACGACCGCGACCACCCGTACGTCGGCCAGCTTGGGTACGCCGGTGACCATCGCGGGCGTCAGCACGAGGCCGCCGATCAGCATGCTGGCCCCCGTGCCGGCGTACAGCGAAACGCCCTGACACCGACCTGTTTCGCGGCGGTGTACAGCGCGAACAGCGCACCGGACCAGGCCGGCGCCGAGCGATGGTGATGTTGTCACGAGAGTGGTGGGCTTCCCTGCCTCGGTTACGGATCCGCTGACAAACGGAGTCGGTGGCCGCAGGGGTTGCCCGGCCGGCGAAAAATCTGGTCGGACGAGCGAGTAGGGCCGGGTGGCCTTCCCGGGACGTGGAGATCCGCAAGCTCTGATCGCCTCTGGCCGATACTGGTCGGCATGTCCCCCGAACCCGCTCCCCCGGGCGGCTGGCTCGAGCCCGACCAGCAGCGCGCCTGGCTGGCCTTCATGCGCGTCCAGCTCCGCCTGAACTTCGAGATGAACCGGCAGTTGCAGGCCGACAGCGGCCTGTCGCTGGCGGACTACGACGTGCTGAACGCGCTGTCGAACTCGCCGGGCGGCGGCATGGCCATCACCGCGCTGGCCGCGGTGCTCGGCTGGGAGCGCAGCCGCCTGTCACACCACACCAAACGGATGGCCGGCCGCGGGCTGGTCAGCAGCGGTCTCGCGGCCGCCGACCGCCGGGTGACCGAGGTGTCGCTGACCGCCGAGGGGCGGCGGGCCATCGAGACCGCGGCCCCGGGGCATGTGGAGCTGGTGCGGCGGCTCTTCTTCGACGGGCTGTCGCCCGAGATCGTGCGGTCGTTGAGCGAGACCCTGGAAGCGGTCTACGCCACCATCCTCGACCGTGGATCGCTGCCCCGACCGGGGAATTGACGGCCAGGTCAGGGACGGCCGTCAACGTGCGCGCTCCGCGTTTGCACCGTCACCCGCAACCGGAGGTTCTTGCCCGGTGCGGTGGCGCGACCGACAGGAGGGGTCAATCCGCCGAACCGTGAAGGACTGATCTGTTGATGCGCAAGGCCGCTGTGCTCGCTCTGGGACTCACCACCGCTCTGCTGACGGCCTCGCCGCTGGTGGACGACCGGGCCTCGGCCGCCACCACCGCCGCGCCGACCCTGGCCGGCCGGCTCGCGTCGGTGCAGACCGCCAAGCAGATCAACTACTACCCGTCGGCGAACGGCTGGACGCGGATGTGGACGTCGTTCGACCCGGTCACGATCAACGCCGACCTGGCCAAGGCCCGGGCTCTGGGTGCCGACAGCGTCCGCGCCATCGTCTTCCCCTCGGTGTTCGGCTACCCCACGCCCAAGCCCGAGTACACGAGCAAGCTCGCCCAGTTCGTCACCATGGCCGGCAACAACGGCCTGACCGTCAAACTGACCCTGTTCGATTGGTGGAACGGATACACCGACGTCGCCGGCAGCAGCGCCTGGGCCAGGGCGATCGTCTCGCCCTACCGCGACGACAAGCGGGTCATCTCGATCGGCCTGCAGAACGAACTCGACCCGGCCGATCCGGCGGCCGTGGCCTGGGCCAAGAAGCTCGTCCCGGTGCTGCGCTCGGCCGCGCCGGCCCTGCCGGTGACGATCGCCATGAGCGGGGCCGCGGGCTCGGCCGGCATGGCGAAGATCAAGTCCGCGCTCGCCGCCACGCCGCTGGACTACTACGACTACCACTTCTACGGCAACTCGGAGAACGCCCTGGCCCTGATCCGGCAGGCCCAGGCCGCCGTCGCGCCGGCTCCCCTGGTGCTGGGCGAGACCGGCGTCAGCACCCAGTCGACCAGCGAGGGCGAGCAGGCGGCCTACCTCGCCCGTGTCTTCCAGGCGGCGGCCGTGGCGGGGGTGCGCTCGGTGGCGCCGTGGACCCTCCACGACTTCCGCGCCGGCGCGATCCCCACCTCGGCCGTCGCGAAGATCGCTTCCCAGTACGCCTTCGGGTTGCACCGGACCGACGGCAGCGCGAAGCCGGCCGCCGCGGTGGTCAAGGCGGCCTGGACCGGCACCGCGTACCCGTCGAACGTGCTCGATCCGAGCTTCGAGAACGCGGCCGGTCAGACCCCGTGGAGCACCTACCTGCCCGAGCTCGGCGCGGCGACCAAGGTGCAGGGCACGGCCCGCACCGGCAAGTGGTCGGTCCAGCTCTCCAACACCGGCAAGAACGCGTCCGGCTCACCGTCCTACCGCGTCGCCCCCGTCGCCCCCGTGGTGCCGGGCAAGACGTGGCGGGCCGAGGCCTACGCCCGCGGCACCGCCGCCACCGGCGCCACCCAGGTCGCGCTGAGCTGGTTCGACGTCAACGGCCGCTGGCTCGGCGGCGCCTCCTCGGCCACCCTGCCGACGGGCACCACCGGCTGGACCAAATTGACGGTCAGCTCGGCGGCTCCGGCCGGAGCGGCCGGCCTGCAGGTGCACCTGAAGTCCGGCGACAACAAGGGCACTGTCTGGTTCGACGACGTGACGCTGGCCGCCTCCTAGACAGAGCCATCCGCGTGCCAGGTGCGGCCGTCGTCGTCCGAGACCTCGACCTCGGCCCGGCCGCGACGAGCATCACCTCGTCATCGCCGATTCACCACGATCACAAGACGACAGATCTCCGCCATGTCGCATTTCCGCCGCGTGACCATCTCGCCGGTAACGGCATAACACCTTTTCAAAATATTGATGCAAATAAATCGACTCTTGAGGCCTTGGGAGCGCTCCCGTAATATCCGCGAAATAGCGTTAACGCTAACAAGGCCGTCCCCCCGGTCAGGAGATCCCCATGAATTTCTCAAGAGCGAGCAAGCTCGCCGCGGCGCCGGCCGCCGCGACTCTGCTGGCCGCGACCGCCGTCGCCGTGGCCAACCCCGCCGGCGCCGCCGCGGCCGGCTGCTCGGTGAACTACGCCGTGTCGTCGCAGTGGCAGGGCGGGTTCGGCGCCAGCGTGTCCATCACCAACCTCGGTGACGCGGTGTCGAGCTGGACGCTGACCTGGTCGTACAGCGCCGGGCAAACCGTGACGCAGGCGTGGAACGCGACAGTGACCCAGAGCGGGCCGGCGGTGACCGCGGCGAACGCCAGTTACAACGGGTCGATCGCGACGAACGGCACGGTGTCGTTCGGCTTCAACGGATCCTGGACGAGCGGCAACCCCGTACCGGCCGCCTTCGCCCTCAACGGCGTGACCTGCACCGGCGGCACCGTGCCGACATCCCCGCCGACGACCACTCCCCCGACGACCACACCGCCGCCCGACCCGGGGGAAACCTGCACCCTGCCGTCGAGCTACCGCTGGACCTCGACCGGCCCGCTGGCCGAGCCGAAGAACGGCTGGACGTCGCTCAAGGACTTCACCAACGTCGTCTACAACGGCAAACACCTGGTGTACGCGTCGAACGTGGCCAACGGCTCGTACGGCTCGATGAACTTCGGCCTTTTCACCAACTGGTCGGACATGGCCTCGGCCAGCCAGAACAAGATGAATCAGGGCACCGTGGCGCCGACCCTGCTCTACTTCGCCCCGAAGAACATCTGGGTGCTGGCCTACCAGTGGGGACCCACTTCGTTCAGCTACAAGACGTCGACCGACCCGACCAACGCCAACGGCTGGTCGAGCGCGCAGACGCTGTTCACCGGAACGATCGCCGACGCACCGTACGGCGTCATCGACCAGACGCTCATCGGCGACGGCCAGAACATGTACCTGTTCTTCGCCGGCGACAACGGCCGGATCTACCGGGCCAGCATGCCGATCGGGAACTTCCCGGGCAGCTTCGGCGCGTCCTACACCACGATCATGAGCGATTCCACCAACAACCTGTTCGAGGGCGTCGAGGTCTACAAGGTCGCCGGCCAGAACCAGTACCTGATGCTCGTCGAGGCGATCGGCAGCCAGGGACGCTACTTCCGGTCGTTCACCGCCACGAGCCTCAGCGGTACGTGGACCCCGCAGGCCGCCAGTGAGAGCAACCCGTTCGCGGGCAAGGCCAACAGCGGCGCCACCTGGACCAACGACATCAGCCACGGCGACCTGGTCCGCACCAACCCGGATCAGACCAAGACCGTCGACCCGTGCAACCTCCAGCTGCTCTACCAGGGCAAGAACCCCAACGCCGGCGGCGACTACAACAACCTGCCGTGGCGGCCCGGACTGCTCACCCGTCAGCGCTGACGACCCCGGAGATGACGATGAGACGAACTCTTCTCGGATGGGTCACCGTCGCCGCCGTCGTGCTCGGCGCGACGCCGGCCCAGGCCGCCGTCGGCGGCTCCGGTCCCTACCTCGCCGACTACGAGACCTCGGCCGGCCTGCCCAACCACACCATCTACCGGCCGCAGACCATGCCGGCCGAGCGTCTTCCGCTGTTCGTCTGGGGCAACGGCGGATGCTCGGCCAACGGCCTGTCGCAGAACAACTTCCTCCGCGAGATCGCCTCGCACGGCTTCCTCGCCATCGCCAACGGCGGCCCGAACGCCTCCGGCTCGACCAACTCCTCGATGCTCACCCAATCCATCGACTGGGCGCTGGCCGAGAACTCCCGGGCCGGCAGCAAGTACTACGGCAGGATCGACACCACCAAGATCGCGGTCGGCGGATTCTCCTGCGGGGGCCTGGAGGCGTACGCGGTCTCCAACGACCCGCGGGTCACCACGACCACCATCTTCAGCAGCGGGCTGCTCAACGACGCCGACGACTACCAGCTGCGCCGGCTGACCAAGCCGATCGCGTACTTCGTGGGCGGGCCCAGCGACATCGCCTACCCGAACGCCATGGACGACTGGGGCAAGCTCCCGGCCGGGCTGCCCGCCTTCATGGGCAACCTGAACGTCGGCCACGGCGGCACCTACGACCAGGCCAACGGCGGCGAGTTCGGCCGGGTGGCGGTGCTGTACCTCAAGTGGCGGCTCAAGGGTGACACCACCGCCGGCCGGGCCTTCGTGGGCGCCGGCTGCGGCCTGTGCGGCGGCCAGTGGCAGGTCCAGCAGAAGAACCTGACGCTCGACGGCGACACGCCGCCGCCACCACCCGACTCCACCTGCTCCGCGGTCTACGCGGTGCAGGACCAGTGGAGCGGCGGCTTCGTCGCCACGGTCACCGTCACCGCCGGCGCCTCCGCGATGAACGGCTGGCGCGTCGCGCTGGGCCTGCCGAGCGGAGCCTCGATCAGCTCCCTGTGGAACGGCGTCGCCACCGGCGCCACCGGCACCGTCACCGTGGCCAACCAGAGTTACAACGGCCGGCTGGCCGCCGGCCAGAGCACGAGCTTCGGCCTGCAGGGCACCGGCAACGGCGGCGGCGCCACAGCCACCTGCGCCGCCGGCTGACGCTCGGCGACTCCACGAATTTCGCCGATCACCCTCAGGAGCCGGGCCGAGGTGCCAGCCTGCTCCTGAGGGCGGCGTTCCAGCGGGGGTTCAGATGGGCGGCGAAAGCCGGACACAAAGGCGCGTTCGGGCACGGAACGCCGCTTTCGGCGGGACCGCGGTCGACCGGCTGGTCGAGGTGGTCGCCCAGGCCACCCAGATTCCGATCGTGATCGCCTATCTGGTCACCGGCACCACACACGTCGTTCTCAGCCGGGTCGGCACCGACGCGCTCACGCCCGGCGACGAGACGCCGCTGGAGGGCTCACTGGCCGCCGATGTCGTCGCGACAGGTGTGCCGCTGATCGTCGAGGACGTCCGCACCGATCCCCGCCACGCCGCGAAGGCTCCCCTTCTCGACTACGGCGTCAACGCCTACTGCGGTTTTCCCGTACGGGACCCGGACGGGAAAGTGATCGCGGTCCTGGCCGTCGCCGCCCGTCAACCCCGGAATTGGGCCACCCGGCATCTGCGCAGCCTGGACGCGGCCACCCAACTCTTCGGCGATCTGCTGTCCGGTCCCGCCGCGACGGTGGCGGAGGCGCCGGCCGTCCGCAGCCCGAGCCGCACCGAGCGGGCCGATTCGATGTTCATGAGCCTGATCGACGCCGCGCCGGACGCGTTCGTCGGCGTCACCGCCGACGGAACGATCACCTTGATCAACGCACACGCCGAACATCTTTTCGGCTACCGGCGCGAGGAACTGCTCGGTCAGCCGATCGAACTTCTCGTCCCGGAGCGGTTCCGCGACCCGCACCCGGCCCACCGCGAACGCTACTTCGCCCACCCGAAACGCCGCCCGATGGGCGCCGGGCTCGCCCTGACCGCACGGCGCAAGGACGGCACCGAATTCCCCGCCGAGATCAGCCTCTCCGCCCTGGAGACGGATCAGGGTGTGATCGTCTCCGCGGCCATCCGGGATGTCACCGACCGGCTCATCGCACAGGGCGAACGGGAACGCCTCATCGCCCAGGCCGAGCGCGACGCCGCCGAACGCCGGGCCCAGCACGCCCGCCGGCTGGAAAGCCTCGGCGAGCTGGCCGGAGGGGTGGCCCACGACTTCAACAACATCCTCGCCGTCATCAGCAACTACTCCGAGCTGATTCAGGACAGCCTCGCCGCCGACGAAGTGACGCGGGCCGACATCACGGCCGCCCGCGACGACCTCGGCCAGATCAGCCGGGCCGCGGAACGCGCCGCACGCCTCACCAAGCAACTTCTGGCCTTCGGCCGGCGGGACATCACCCAGGCCGAGGTGCTCGACCTCAACCACATCATCGGTGAGGTCGAGCAGATGCTGCGCCGCAGCCTCGGCGAGCACATCCAGCTGAGCACCCAGCTCCAACCCTCGCTGCGGCCGGTCTTCGCCGACGCCAGTCAGCTCGAACAGGTACTGGTCAACCTCGCCGTCAACGCCCGCGACGCGATGCCCGGGGGCGGCACGCTGACCATCGACACCAGCAACGCCGAGCTCGACGGCGACGACGCGGTCACCACCCGGCTCGCCGAGGGCAGCTACGTCCGCCTGCGGGTCTCCGACACCGGCACCGGCATGACGGCCGAGGTCATGGAGCACGCCTTCGAGCCGTTCTACACGACCAAACCCCGGGGTTCCGGTACGGGGCTGGGGCTGGCCACGATCTACGGCATCGTCACCTCGACCGGCGGCGACGTCAGCCTCTACTCCGAAGCCGGCATCGGCACGACAGTCACCATCCTGCTGCCCACCGCCGAGAGCACCGCCGACGGCACGGCCGCGGTCCCCGCCGCCCCGGCCCCCGCCGGCCCAAGCCGGGGCGGGACGATCCTGCTCGTCGAGGACGAGGATGCCCTCCGGCAGGTGGCACACCGCATCCTGACCCGGGCCGGCTACACCGTCCTGCCGGCGGCCGGCGGCGAACAGGCCATCCACATCGCCCAGACGCACCCCGCAACGATCGATCTGCTGCTGTCCGACGTCATCATGCCGAAGATGCTCGGCAACGAGGTGGCCGAGCGCGTCGGGAACATCCGCCCCGGCATGCCCGTGCTGTTCATGTCGGGATACGCCCAGCCGATGCTCGCCGAGAACGGGACCCTGCCCGACGGCGTTCTCATCATCGAGAAACCGTTCACCGGGCACGAACTCCTCGATCGTGTCCAGGCCGTCATGCGCCACCCACCATCAGGCCGGTAGGCGCCGTCAGCGCCGGATCGGCTTCTCGTGGGCCCGGCGCAGGGCGGACGGGGTCGAGCCGGTGGTGGTGCGGAAGGCCTTGCCGAACGCGGAGGCCGACCGGTAGCCGACGGCGGCGGCGATGTCGTCGAGGGTGCGGTCGGTGCCGGTCAGCAGGTCGGCGGCGATCGTCATGCGGGTCCGGGTCACGAAGTCGGCGACACCCAGGCCGGTCGCCGCCGAGAAGTGCCGCACCAGGGTGGCCCGCGACACGCCGGCCACCCTGGCCAGCCCGTCGATCGTCCACGGGCGCCGCGGGTCGCTCACCACCGCGTCGACCACCCGGCGCAGGCCCGGGTCGGTGACGGCGGTCCACGGCGGAAGGTCGCCGCCGGCGCGGCGCAGCACCAGGGCGAGCAGCGCCTCGCAGAGGGACGCGATCATCGCACCGGCGCCCGGGCCGTCGCCGTCCGCCTCGTCGCGGATCAGCCGGCCCAGCGGCTCCAGCGGCGAGCCGGAGCCCAGTCCCAGGGAAGCGTGCACCACGTCGGGCAGGCCGGCGAACAGCAGCTGGCCCGGCCCCGGCTCGTACCTGAAGTGGCCACAGAACAGGTCGATGTCGGGCGGGCCCGGGCCGCGCAGCGTGTCGACCGGCCCGTCGCGGTGCAGCTCGGCCGGCACGGGCGGCTCGGCGGCCACGGCCCGCACCCGGTGGCGGGAGCCTCGCGGCAGGACGAGCACGTCGCCGGCGCGCAGGTCGACCGTGCGGCCCTCGATCTCCACCGTGCAGCGACCCGCCAGCAGCAGGTGGAAGGGCACGTCGCCGGCCGGGTTGTCGAGCACGTGCGCGCCCGCGAGCTGGCAGCGCACATCGACGGCGCACTCGAGGCGTGCCATGCGGAGGAGTTTGCTGATCGCATCCATGAGCCGATTGCGATAATACTTGAGCCGATCACGTCTTGCCGGATCAGGGGCGCCGACCGAAGCTGGTCACATGGAAACTGTGCACGCGGACCTCCTGGTGATCGGCTTCGGCAAGGGCGGCAAGACGCTCGCGGCGGCGATGGGCCGGCAGGGCCGCCGGGTCGTCATGGTCGAACAGTCCGACCAGATGTACGGAGGCACCTGCATCAACATCGGGTGCGTGCCGACCAAGGCGCTCATCCACCGCGCGTCGGCCCGGCCGCGGGACGCGGATCCGCGCGCCTGGTACGAGGAGTCGGTGGCGTGGACGGCCTCGCTGACCACGCTGCTGCGCGGCAAGAACTTCGCCATGCTCGACTCGCTCGACTCGGTCACCGTGATCACCGGCACCGCGGCGTTCCTCGACGAGAAGCGGGTCGCGGTCACCGCCGGCGCCGACCGGCTGGAGATCACCGCCGACACGATCGTCGTCAACACGGGCGCGGAACCGGTCGTCCCCGACGTGCCCGGCCTGCGCGACAGCAAGCACCTGGTCACCGGCACCGAGCTCATCGCCGGCCCCGATCTGCCCCGCCGGACGGCCGTCATCGGCGGCGGCTACCAGGGCATCGAGTTCGCCGCGATGCTCGCCCGTTACGGCGCCGAGGTCACCGTCCTGGAGAAGGGCGAGCGGATCCTGCCCCGCGAGGACGCGGACGTCGCCGCGGCCGCCGAGGAGATCCTGCGCGCCGAGGGCGTGCGCTTCGTGACGGGCGCCCGGGTCATCGAGGTCACCGACGACGAGGACAAGGCTTTCGTGCGGTACGAGGTGGACGGTGTGACCGCCACGGCCGAGGCCGACGCGGTTCTCGCGGCGGCCGGCCGCCGGCCCCGTACCGGCGAATTGAACCTCGCCGCGGCCGGCGTGCGCACCACCGCGACCGGCGCCATCGAGGTCGACGAGCACCTGCGCACCAGCCGACCGCACATTTTCGCGATCGGGGACGTCAACGGCGGCCCGCAGTTCACCTACATCTCGCTGGACGACTACCGGATCGTCGCCGACCAGCTCACCGGCGCCGGGAAGCGCTCGACGGCCGACCGCGCCGCCGTCCCGTACGTCCTCTTCATGACCCCGCCGCTGGCCCGTGTCGGCCTGACCGAGGACGAGGCCCGGGCGGCGGGCCGGCCGGTGCGGGTGGCCGCCAAGCCGATCGCGGCCATCGCGGCCATGCCCCGAGCCCGGATCGTCGGCGACACCCGCGGCCTGATGAAGTTCGTCATCGACGCCGAGACCGACGCCGTCCTGGGCGCCGCCCTGCTCAGCGTCGACTCCCAGGAGCTGATCAACACCGTGGCCCTGGCCATCCGCGCCGGCGTCACCGCGACCGAGCTGCGCGACGCGATCTGGACCCACCCCAGCTCCACCGAGGCCTTCAACGAGGTGCTGGCGACGATCGTGCGCTGACCTCAGAGGTAGGTGCGCTTGGCGACCGCCTGGCCGGCCTTGGCCGCGGCGGTGTAGAAGGCGCGCAGATTCTCCAGGTGCTGCCGGACGCCGGCCAGGAACTCGTCGGACAGGACACCGCCGACGCGCTCGGACAGTTGCGGGCGCCGCTGTTCGAGCAGCGCGTCCGGGTCGATGTCGCCCAGGTACGCGGCGGCGACGGCGGTCTTCTCCACATCGAGCAGGATGATCATGTCACGGTCGGCCGGCCCGGCCTGCCCCAGCGGGTCGCCGCCCAGCACCACCAGGTCGGCCAGGGTGCCGGAGGTGTGCCGGTCACCGGTGAGGGCGAGGTCGACGAAGGCCCAGTCCCGGCCGAGGCTGCACAGCAGACCGGCGGCGGCCTCGGCCGCGAACACGTCGTCGTCCATCGTCGCGCCGAACCCGGACTCCAGGTGCTCGAGCCCACGGGCGACGTCCTCGGGCGACACCCGCCTCATCAGCACAGCAATGGCCACGTGGTCTCCTCCCGAAGTGAACGCCGCCGCAACGCTAGGGGCACGCACCGCGGTAATCAACGGTGAGCAATATCAATCGCCCGGAGGAGATTTTCGAGTAACGGAAACGGCGGCCGGAGCGCTTTTACTTGTCCTTCCCCGGGTGAGACGGTTTCGTCTTCGCTGTTGCGCTCGGTGACGGCTCGGGCACGCCGGCGCAGTAGTCCGTCACGTTCTCCTTACCGCCGGCCGCGGCGATCAGGTCCCGCCGGTCCCGCCCGTTCATCGGGTGCCCGCCCGCGGCGTCGACCTTCCAGGCCGTACACCAGGCAACCCGGTCCGCCGCCGCAACCGAAGGCGAAGGGGAAGCGGCGACCGAAGGCGAAGGGGAAGGGGAAGGGGAAGGGGAAGGGGAAGGGGAAGCCGCGGGCGAAGAGGAAACGGAGGCCGGGGGCGACGGGGAAACAGACGCGGCCGGCGAAGGGGACTCGGAGGCCGCCGGAGAAGGGGAAACAGACGCCGTCGGCCGGGGGCCGGAAGCCACGGGAACCGGGGTGGGGGCCTCGACGGGAGGCACGCCCCACCCCGAGAACAGTCGATGCGCCTGCCGCTGCACGCCACCCGGCAGGTTGCCGGTGCGCGCCGCCACCGCCGCGCCCCCGGCGCCGAGCACCAGCACCGCCGCCGCGACGCCGACGATGACGGCTCGCGGCCGGGCCGCGCGCCTGCGGCCGGCCATGGCCCGACGGCGTTCGACGGCCAGGGCGGCCGCCACCCCCCGCTCACCGCGCGTCTCGGCCGTGGTGGCCGGGGCCCGGACGGCGTCGAGCAGATGATCCAGCCCCGGATCGCCGGACCGGCCGCCCGCGGCCACCCGGTCCGCCTCGTCGGATCCGCGCATCGGCGTCACACCTCCTCGGCGGCGCTGGGCCGCAGGGTCCCGGCCGCACGGTCGCGGACTGACGAGTCGGCGGCGCCGGGCCGCTCGGTTCCGGCCGCACGGTCGCGGACCTGGGGGTCGTCGGCCAGCCGGCGTAGCCCGCGCATGGTCGCGATCCGCACCGCGCCGCGGCGTTTGCCCAGCACCCGGGCGGTACCGGCGACGTCGAGACCGGCCACCACGCGCAGCATCACGGCTTCGGCCTGATCGCCCGGGAGCGCCGCGATCCGCTCGAGGGCCCAGTCGATCTCCACGCCCTCGATCATCTCGGTGGCGGCGTCCCGCGACTGCGACCCGTCGTCGACCGCCGCGGCCGGTTCCTCGCGGCGGCGGCCGGCCCGGCGCCGCTCGTCGATGCCGCGGTGCCGGGCGATGCGGAACAGCCAGGCCCGGAACGCGTCCGGCCCGCCGGAGAACCGGTCGAGGTCACGGGCCGCCTGCAGCCAGGTCTCCGACGCCGCGTCCTCGGCCGCGTCGCCGGCCACCACCCGCAGGTAGCGCAGGACGGCGGGGTTCAGCGCACGCCACAGCACGGCGAAGCCTCGCTCGTCACCGGCCCGCGCCGCGATCAGCGCGCCGGCCAACTCCTCGTCCGTCGGCACCGTCGATCCCCTCGCAGAACAGGGGAGCAGGCTACCGCCAGGACCACAGCCAGGCCGAATCTGTCCCCGGACGGATTCGGCCTTCCATCCGTTTCCCTTACCCGTCAAGACGAGAAGCTGGCAGTCGACCTCGTCATGCCGGATTTAGGCTCTCAACCCAATGTGACGACCAATTCACTCGCCGTGACATCATATTTGTCAGACCGAAGGCTCCCCGGCCGATGGCACCGGGCGTGGATGCTTTGCGTAGGCGGCCGTTGTGGCAGTGGTGGCTGATGTGCGGTGCCGTGGCCGGCGCGGTCTATCTGATGATGCCTTCGGACGATCCGTGGGCGTGGGGGCTCTACAACGCGTTCGGCTTCGCCTCGGCGGCGGCCGTCCTGGCCGGGGTACGCCGTAACAGGCCCCGCCGGCCCGGGCCCTGGTACTGGTTCGCCGGTGCGCTGGCCCTGTGGGCGGTGGGCGACGTCGTCTACGAACTGCAGTACTTCTCGTGGGGCTGGGAGACTTTTCCAGGGCCGGCCGACGTGCCGTACCTGCTGGCTTATCCGATGTTCGCCGCCGGAGCGTTCCAGCTCATCAAGGGCCGCATCTCCGGTCGCGACCGCGCCGGCCTGCTCGACGCGGCCATCGTCTCCACCAGCCTGTCGCTGCTGTCCTGGTCGTTCCTCATGCGGCCGGTCGCGAACGACGAGTCCCTCGGCCTGCTGCAGCGGCTGGCCTCCCTCGCCTATCCGGCCGGCGACCTCCTGCTGCTGATCATGGTCGTACGGCTGTTGACCACGCCGGGCGCGCGAACCGTCAGCTACCGCCTGGTGATCGCCGGGATCGTCGCCGAGTTGGTGAGCGACGTCGGTTACGCCGTCGTCAGCCTGTTCACGGCCTACAGCGACGGTCTGCTGGACGTCGGCTGGATCGCCATGTACCTGCTGTTCGGCGCCGCGGCACTGCACCCGTCGATGCGCTCCCTGTCCGAGGTGGCGCCCGATCGCGCGGAACGGATCACCGCCGGCCGGCTCACGCTGCTCGCGGTGGCCTCCCTGCTGGCGCCCGCGGTCCTGATCGTGCAGGGGTTCACCGACCCGTCGGCGATCGACTGGCCGGCGATCGCGCTCAGCTCGGTCATCCTGTTCCTGCTCGTGCTGGCCCGGATGGCCGGCCTGATCTCCCGCGTGCAGGATCAGGCGGCCCAGCTGCGGGCGCTGGCCCACAACGACGCGCTCACCGGGGTGCCGAACCGGCGCGCCTGGGACCTGGAGCTCAGCCGGGAGATGGCCAAGGCGGTCCGTTCCGGCGAGCCGGTGGCCGTGGCCCTCATGGACATCGACCACTTCAAACGGTTCAACGACAGCCACGGCCATCCGGCCGGGGATCGCCTGCTCAAGGAGGCGGCGGCGGCCTGGCGCGATCAGCTGCGCGCGGGCGACCTGCTGGCCCGCTACGGCGGTGAGGAGTTCGGCGTACTGCTGGTCGGGCAGTCACTGGAGACGGCGGTCGCCGTCCTCGACCGGATGCGCCAGGTCACCCCGCAGGGGCAGAGCTTCTCGGCCGGTGTCGCGCTCTGGGACGGCCGGGAGATTCCGGAACAGCTCGTCGCCCGCGCCGACGAGGCCCTGTACGAGGCGAAGCACCGGGGCCGCGACCGCGTCCTGGCCGGCGCTCAGCGATGAGCGCGTGTCACAGGCGGCCGTGGCGCCGGGCCGGGCGGCGCCGGGCGCGGCCGGCGGGGTCGCTGGTCAGCAGGGACACGGCATCGCGGGCCGGCTTCGGCAGCGGCTTCTCGACCTCGAAGGCTCACCTGACCGTTTTGCGATGGTTGGGGGAGACTTTGTTCATACCCGCAGCCGTTGATCAAGGCCGTAGGGTGGCGCGGTGAAGTGGACTGGCAGCTCAAAACTCCTGGTAGCGACCGTTGTCGCGCTCCTCGCCGTGGCGGCGGTCGTGTGGGTGCGGCGAGACTCGTCGGCCGCCGAGCACGAGACCGCCTCCGCCGACCCGAACACCCCGTGGACGGCCACCTGGGCGACCGCCATGCAGGACGGCAAGGGAGCCGGCTTCCAGCGCGAGACGCTCCGGCAGGTGGTCCACACGAGCATTGGCGGGGACACCGTCCGGGTCCGGCTCTCCAACGAGTTCGGCCGGGCCCCGCTCACGGTCGGCGCCGTCTACCTGGCCAAGCATCTCGGCACCGGCACGGTGGACCCCGCGACCAACGCGCATGTGACCTTCGGCGGCGCCGACTCGGTGACCGTCAAGGCCGGCGGCACCGCCGTGAGCGACCCGGTGGCGTACCGGCTGCCGGCCGGCGGCGAGCTCGCCGTCAGCGCGTACCTGCCGCAGCCCGTCGCCTCGGCGACCCAGCACGGATCCGCGAACCGCGACAACTACATGGCCTCGGGCAACCAGAGCACGAAGGCCTCGCTGCCCGGCGTGCGCTCGTTCTACAACTACTCCTTCCTGGCCGGCGTCGACGTCCAGAACGGCGGAGCCGAGGGCGCGGTCGTCGCGCTCGGGGCCTCGATCACCGACGGCTACGACTCGACGTGGAACGGGAACCGCAGCTGGCACGACCTGCTCGCCCGGCGGCTGAACGGCGCCGGCCGTACGGTCGGGGTGCTCAACGCCGGCATCAGCGGCAACTCACTTCTGCAGGACGGGGTGGGCCGGAGCGCCCTGAACCGGCTCCAGCGGGACGTGCTCGCCCAGCCCGGCGTCACCTGGGTGATCCTCGCCGACCTGGGGGTCAACGACCTCGGCGGCGCCGACGAGTCGACCGGCGGCCGGCTGGTGGCCGGCCTGCGGCAGCTGATCCAGCGCAGCCACGGCGCGAAGGTCAAGGTCCTGTGCGGAACCCTGCCGCCGTACGCGGGCGCGGAGGGCTGGAGCCGGGCCGGCGAGGCCGGCCGCAAGACCTTCAACACCTTCGTCCGTACGCGGGGAAACGGCTGCGACGGGGTCGTGGACTTCGACGCGGCGGTCCGCGATCGGGCCGACCCGGACCGCTGGAACGCCCGCTACGACCAGGGCGACCACATGCACCCCAACAACGCCGGCATGGAGGCGCTCGCCGGCGCCGTCGACCTCGGCCTCTTCGCCCGGGCCGACGGCTAGGTGTCACTCCTCGTCCGGCTCCGGCGTCCCGGCCGGCCGGCCGGGGCCGCGCATCCGGCCGACCTTCCCCGGCAGGCGGCCGGCGTCGGCCAGGGCCTGGCGCAGCAGGAACTCGATCTGCGCGTTGGTGCTGCGAAGCTCGTCACCGGCCCAGCGCGCCAGCGCGTCGTGCACGGCGGGATCGAGGCGCAGGAGCAGTTTCTTGCGTTCGGTAGCCATGGGCCTACGAGTAGAGCGTTCCCGCGTTGACCACGGGCTGAGCGTCCCGGTCGCCGCACAGGACCACCAGCAGGTTGCTGACCATCGCCGCCTTGCGCTCCTCGTCGAGGTCGACGACGTGATTCTCGGCCAGGCGCAGCAGCGCCGACTCGACCATCCCGACCGCGCCCTCGACGATGCGGGCGCGGGCCGCGACGATGGCGTTCGCCTGCTGCCGGCGCAGCATGGCGTGGGCGATCTCCGGTGAGTACGCGAGACGGGTCAGCCGGGACTCGATGATCTGCACGCCGGCCGCGGCCACGCGCGCGCCGATCTCCTCCGACAGCTTGGCGGTGATCTCGTCGGCGTTGTCGCGCAGGGACATCCGGGTGGTGTCGTGCGAGTCGTACGAGTAACCGTTGGCGATGTGCCGAACGGCCGTCTCGGTCTGGATGGCGACGAACTCGATGAAGTCGTCGACCTCGAAGACGGCGCGGGCCGTGTCCTCGACCTGCCAGACCACGACGGCGGCGATCTCGATGGGGTTGCCGTCGGCGTCGTTGACCTTGAGTACGTCGGTCTCGTGGTTTCGGATGCGGGTGGAGACCCGGCGCCGCACGGTGAGCGGGTTGACCCAGCGCAGCCCGTCGGTGCGTACGGTGCCGGTGTAGCGGCCCAGGAGTTGCAGGACGCGCGCCTCGCCGGGCGCGACCGGGGTCAGCCCGGCCAGGGCCACCACCGCAGCCAGTCCGAACAGGACGGAAGCGCCGACGAGAACGCCGATCAGCGCGTCACTCTTCTGCTGCAAACCGATGATGAAGGCGGCCGCGCTGAGGATGAGCACCGCGACCGACAGGCCGAGAACCGGCCAGCCCGAGGCGCCTCGGGCGATGCGCTCGCGCACCTGCGGGGTGGGCAGATCGAGGTGTTCCGTCATGGGGGCCTCCCTCTCGCGTTCGATGTCACGAGGTTATCAATATGATATCACATTTTCAATCGCCGGTCCGTACGACCCATTGACTTGCGCCACTGGAAGATCGAGGCTCGGGGAATTGGGAACGCTCCCACCTGTCCGTACGAACAGGAGTCCGACGTGTCCTTACGGTCGTATATCGTCGCCGCGGCCACCGCGTGCGCGGTGACCCTGTCCCTGAACCCGGTTCCCGCGAGCGCCGCGCCCATCGCGGACGGCACCCGGTTCTACACCCCGCGCCCCGACCCGGGCGCCGTCCAGCAGATCGCCCAGCTCACCGCGGCCGGTCAGCGCGGCCTGGCCCACCAGATCCGCACCATGGTCGAGACCCCGCAGGCCGTCTGGGTCACCGGCGGCTCCGGCCGCTCGCTGACCGCGTCGGTCCGGGCGGAGGCCCGGCGCGCCGCGGCGAAGAAGACGACGCCGGTCTTCGTCGCCTACAACATCCCCTTCCGGGACTGCTCGCAGTACTCCGCGGGCGGGGCCACCTCGGTGGCCGAGTACCGGGCGTGGATCGACGCCTTCGCCGCCGGGATCGGCGGTCACCGGGCCGCCATCATGCTCGAGCCGGACGGCCTGGGCATCATTCCCTGGTACACCACCATCAACGGCGAGCAGGAGTGGTGCAAGCCGGCCGAGGCGGATCCGGCCACGGCCGCCGCCGACCGGTTCGCGATGCTCAACTACGCGGTCCGCCGCCTCGGTGCCCTGCCGCACACCAGCGTCTATCTCGACGGCACGCACAGCGCCTGGCTCGGCGTCGGCGACATCGCCGACCGGCTGGTCAAGGCCGGTGTCGCCAAGGCCGACGGCTTCTTCCTCAACGTGTCGAACTACGAGACGACCGAGCGCCAGCTGAAGTACGGCAACTGGATCTCGAAGTGCGTCTACTACGGCACGAAGGGCCCGGTCGAGGCGCGCGGCCACTTCGAGCAGTGCGCCAGCCAGTACTACCCGGCCAGCCCCGGCGACTTCAGCACCTGGCCGCTGAGCGACGCCTGGTACGACGCGAACGTCGGCGCCGTCTCCCCGCGCAAGCTGGCCCACTTCGTCGTCGACACCAGCCGCAACGGCCAGGGGCCGTGGACGGCGCCGGCCGGCGTCACCTGGCCCGACCCGCAGGTCTGGTGCAACCCGCCGGACCGCGGCCTGGGGCTGCGCCCGACCACGAGGACCGGCGACCCGCTGGCCGACGCCTTCCTGTGGGTCAAGACCCCCGGCCAGTCCGACGGCCAGTGCGACCGCGGCACCGGCACCGGCCTCGACCCGGCCCGCGGCAACACCGCCGACCCGGCCGCCGGCGCCTGGTTCCCCCAACAGGCGATCGAGCTGGTCCAGCTGGCGAACCCTCCGCTGCGCTGACCGACATCTCCACTAGTGGCCTCACCCGCTTCGGCGGGTGGGGCCACGTCACGTTCGCCACCGTCTGGCTCGCCTACGACGAGGAGCTGCACAGCTCGGTGGCGGTGAAGGTGCTGGCCGAGAACTGGACACACCAGCTCGACGTCCGGGCCCGCTTCACCGAGGAGGCGCGCATCATGCGCCGCGCCGAGTCCGAGCGGGTGGTTCGCGTGCTCGACGTCGGCGAACTGCCCGACGGCCGTCCCTATCTGGTCATGACGTACGCACCGGACGGCACCCTCGCGGAACGGCTGGAGTCCGGCCCACTGCCGGTCGCCGAGGCCGTCCGCGTGTCGGCCGAGCTCGCCCGGGGCGTGACCGTCCTGCACGAGCTCGGCGTCCTGCACCGGGACCTCAAGCCGTCCAACGTGCTCTTCGACGGCGACCGCGTCCTCGTCGCCGACCTCGGCCTGGCCAAAGCTCTGGCGCAGGGCTCCGGCTTCACCATCGTCGCCGGATCGCCCGGCTACATGGCGCCGGAACAGGCCCGGATCGGCGGCGGCCTGGACGAGCGGGCCGACGTCTACTCCCTGGGCGCGCTGGCCTATCACATGCTGACCGGGGAACCACCGGCTTCGCAGCCCGCCGTACGCCCGTCCAAGCTCCGCCCGGGCATACCGGCCGCCGTCGACGCGGTGGTGCTGCGTGCCCTCTCCCCCGCTCCGGGACGGCGCTGGCCGTCGGCCGCGGCGTTCGCCGAGGCGGTGGAGGCCGCCCGTACGGACAAGCCCGCCCGCCGCTCGATCGCGGGCCGGCTGGCCGTCACCGCCGCCCTGTCGGCGGTGACGGTGCTCGCCGGCACGGCCTGGGACGCCGCCCGGAACGACAAGCCGGAGTGGACCCGGGTGGCCGACGCGTCCGGCGCCCTGTCGGTGTGGGTGCCGGGCGCCTGGGCCAAGCAGGTCCGGGACACCGGCTGGGACCCGGGGACGATCCGTCTGCGCGCGGGCCGTGACCCGGGCCTGACCGTCGGACCCGACCTGACCGGCTGGTCGAACCCGGACAACCCGGCGCCCGGCGTGTTCGCCGGTATCAGCCCGGCCCTGCGCGGCGGCCGTCCGGCGCTGCCCGACCACTCGACCTGCGTCCCGCAGCCCGACGCCCATCCACGCCTGGTCACCGGATCCGCTGTCGTGCGGCGCTGGACCGGCTGCGGCAGCGGCGCCATCTCGTTCACCGAAGCGCTCATCACCCCCGCTACCGGCGACGTCGGCCTCTACGTGCAGATCCGCCAGACCGACGACATAGACCACAGCGAGGAGATCCTGCGTGGCGTACGGCTCGGCTAGAACCGTTCCCAGTTGGTGCCTCCGTTGAAGCGGTAGCGGCGCGTCTCCGGCGTGCCGTCGGTCTTGCGGACCGTGGTCACGATGGTGCCGTTCTCCACCCGGTAGGACGTGAAGGTCATCGCTTCGTCCCAGTCGGTCGGGGCGTCGGCCTTGATGGCACCCACGGTCTCCCGCGTTTTCTGGTCGTAGCCGAGCTTGACCGGGACCAGGCTCTGCTGCCGCATGTCGCTGCCGCAGTCGACGAGGATGAGCGAGTCCTCGGTGACCGGGGCGCTCGCCGGCTCCTCGGCGAGATATTCCGCGTAGAACGGGCGCGCGCCCCCGGGCAGCATGGTGCAGTTGTCGGCACCCGAGGAGGCCTTGCCGTTCTTGAAGGTCAGGTCTCCGAGGGTGGGGAACCCTTTGAGGGTCACGTTGTTCCAGTCGGTGGCCCTGATACCGGTGCTCGGCGCGGTCTTCGTCGTCGTCGCAGGCGCGGTCTCCGGCGCGGTCTCCGGCGCGGTCTCCGGCGCGGTCTTCGGCGCGGTCGAGGACCGGGTGGAACTGGCTCGGACAGTCGGAGTGGAGGTGGCCGGACCCGAGGTGGGCGCGACGCTCACCGAAACAGCGGAGACGGGGGCCGGGGCGCCGGCGGGACCCGCGTCTCCCGAGACGTTCTCCGGCCCGGCGTCACAACCGGTCAGGGCGGCGATCTGAAGCGCGGCGACGGTGAGGGGCAGTACACGCATGGCAGGAGTTCCTTCCGGCACAGTGGAGCAACGCTGTCCTGGAGTTCGATGCCGTTTCCGTTCCCGCCATTCGCCGTCGGACGCGATCAATTCTGTCGCCGATCCCACAGCCGCTTCGCGTTTAGGTTCGTACCTCGAAGCCCGCGATGAGGGTGGCGACCAGGAAGCGGTAGCTCTCGGACACGTCGCGGTCCAGCCCGAAGGCGCCGGCCGCCTCGAGGCTGGCGAAGCCGTGCAGGCTGGAGCGCAGGGCGCGGGCGGCGTCGACGGCGCGATCCTCGGGCAGGCCGAATCCGGCGAGGACGTCGAACAGGATCCGGATGGACTCGTCGGACACCTTCCGGTCCTCCTCGTCGCCGGCCTCGGGGGCCCGGAGGGTGGCGGCGTAGCGGCCCGGATGTTCCAGGGCCCACGCCCGGTACGCGTCGGCGAACGCGTGGACCGCGGCCGGGCCGGACTGGCCGACCGCCGCCCGGGCCAGGGCGACGGCGAACTCGGTCTTGGCCCGCATGCCGATGCCGCGGCGCAGGGCGCCCAGCGACTCGACATGTTTGTAGAGCGACGGCGTGCGGACGCCGACCCGCTCGGCCAGCAGGCCCATGGTCAGGTTGTCCAGGCCCACCTCGTCGGCGAGGGCGGCGCCGGCCTCGATGACCGCGGCCGGGGCCAGGCCGGCCCTAGGCACGGGCGTGGGCCTTCAGGAACGTGAGCATGACGGCCACCGTCTCGTCGGGGTACTGGACGTGCGGGTAGTGACCCGCGCCCTCGATCATCTCAAGCCGGGCCCGGCCGGCCGGCATCGCGGCCACGATGGCCTCGCCCTCGGCCCGCGGGTCGGCCCAGTCGGGGTCGAGGGTGCCCTCGACGATCAGGGCGGGGACGCGAACGCCGCCCAGGTGCTCCCCCGCGTCGGCGGGCGAGGTCTGGGTCATCTTCTGCAGGGCCTTCATCCGGCCCGGCTCGCGCAGCATGGCCTCGATCCCCGCCAGCTGGGTGGTCCAGTCGGCCGGCTTCCGCCCCGGGTAGGCCAGGTCGAGGTAGCCCTTCCAGGACGACAGGCTGCCCAGCATGGTGCCGGCCAGCTTGAGCGTGGCCTTGCGGCGCAGGTCGCCCAGCTTGAACGACTGGGCCCGGGTGAAGGGAGCCAGCTCGATGACCGCGCTGATCAGGTCGGGCGTCTGGGCGGCCGCGATGGTGGCGGCGCCGCCGGCGATCGAGTGGCCGACGAGCACGGCCGGTCCACCGAGGTGCCTGATCACCGCGAGCAGGTCACCGGCGATGTGGGTGCGGCTGTACGAGGGCCAGACCGCGCTCGACTCGCCGGCGCCCCGCAGGTCGGCCGTGGCGACCCGGTAGCCGGCGGCGACCAGGCGCGGCGCGACGAACCGGTAGGCGTCGCGGCTGGTGCCGATGCCGGGCACCAGGACGACGAGCGGCCCGTCTCCGGTCACGTCGTACGCGATGGTGCCGCCGTCGACTGTCAGGTATTCGGTCATGACTCACTCCTGGCTAGTGGTGTTAGCTAAAAGCTAACTCGATTAGCCAGGAAGTGCAAGGGGTCAGCGGCGGGCCAGCCTCCGGGCGCCGGAGACCCCGGGCTCGTACGGCACGTTGTAGTGGGCGAAGACGGTCGGCTCCTCGGTGGCGGCCAGCTCGCCGTCCAGCTCGATGCTCGGCGCGTCGGTCACTTGCTTCTTGCCGTAACGGACCCGGACCGCCTTGGGGGTCACGGTCGCACCGGCCAGGGGCACGAAGACCAGACGGTGCCGGCCGATGAACCCGACACGCACGGTCGCGTACGCGGGCTCGTCGTTCAGAGTGTCGACGTAGACCGCCTCGAGCTCGCCGATCTTGGCGCCGTCGGGGTCGATGACGCTCTCGCCGCGCCAGTCGCGCAAATTCTCAGCAGGGAACACGTGTGTGGTTTGCCCTGACCCACCAGCCCGAAACCCCTCAGCGACGCAGCGGAATGGGGTTGTCCGCCGGCAGCACGCTCCACGCCCGCTCGGTCAGTGGCGCCAGCCGACCCACGTCGCCCACGGCCTCGGCGGCCAGGCGATCGGTCACAACCTCGATTTCGGCGTACGCGTCGCGCCCGGCGGCCGTCGCCACGCCCTCCGCGGTGAGCCACCCGCGCGCGGCCAGCCGCTCCGCCGCGGCCCGCCACTCCTCGTCGGTCCACCCCCGCGCCGGCTGGGTGACCGCCCGCAGCCGGCCGCCGTCGAGGCCCACCCGCCAGACCAGCGACTCGCAGCCGTCCACCCCGGCCGTGAGCAGCGCCGCCACATGCCCGTCCCCGCGATGCTCGCGCAGGATCGTCGCCGCGTGCCACAGCCGGGCCACCGGCTCGGCCGGCCACGGCAGATCGGCGTGCGCCGCCGCCAGCACCCGGCCCGGCAGGGCGACCGCCCGGGCCGCCTCCTCGAGCATGTCGGCCGCGTCCACGACCGTGGACTCCGGCAGCCCCTCGAACAGCGCGGTCAGCGCCGCGGCCGCCCCCGCGGTCCGCGCGGCCACCGCGGCCGCCGGCGTGATCCGCGTCCACACGTCCGGCAGCGCCCGCGCCACCATCCGCGGCGCGAACCCGAAGAAGGCCGCCGTCACCGGGCCCGCCCCGACCGGGCCGAGCGCCGCCGCCCGCCCTGCGAAGTACCGCCGCCAGAACCCGGTCAGCCCGGCCGCCTCGAACGCCGCCCCCGCCTGCGGCGTGAAGTAGGTGACGGCGTGCAGGGGCTCGAACAGCGACCAGAACTCGCGCGGCGACGTCATCGCCCGATCATGCCATCCCGGCGATGACGCCTTTGCCCGTCATCGAGGTCTCAGCGAGGAAGCGCGGCCCTGTCTGATCGACACGGGCACACCCGGGCAGGACGAGCGGTGCCGCGATCGCCGGTATGGACCGCCGAATCACCCCCGGACACCCCTCCCGGAGGCCAAACGAGCCGCACCTTCACCTGATCCCATCTCGAACCCGCACTGAGAAGTCACCTCACCTGGCCAGTCGAACCGCTCCGGTGAAGATTGGTTGAGGGCGAAGCCGCCCTGTGTCCACGCGACACGGTCGTTGCCGTCACCAGCTTGGCGTGAGGCGATTCGATACGAGCGAAGGTTGCGACTGACCGCTGACGCGCTGGATAGCTCTTCGCGCCCCGCCAAGGCGGCGAGGTCGCCGACCGCTCTCATCCTGTTCTCATTCAGCGTTTCACCGGTTTCAGCGGGCCGAGCCAGTTCACTGCTTTTAGCAGCCTGAACCAGTGCGGCGATCTTACTGATCCGCGATAACGTGACGCAGATGGTGCCGCTGATGTGGAGTCCCCAATTGATCTTGGGGTCCAGGGTACTCGGGCCCTCCTCGCCGACTCCTGCCAACGGCATGCCCACCAGGCCTAAGGCGCCACTCAAAGTCGCCCAAGGACTAATATTATCGTTCCCGGGCCGAAACTGATTGACCAACTCGACGCCGTTCGCGAAGCCCTCCAGGCAGGCTGCCGCAATCTTGAGACTCGACCCGATATCGACGATCTGCGACGGGGCTTCCGGCATCAACTTGAGGGTGCCGCCGAGCGTGGCAGCCGAAGCCGCCACCTCTGTGTGATAGTCGCTCCAGTTGGGGACATTCCTCTTCAGAGGCTCGATAACGTAGTTAAAGAAGTCATTGGCATTTACCGCCGGATAATTCGCTTTCGCACCCGATTGCTCGGTGCCGTCAAGTGGCCTTACCCCGCCGGAATGGACCTCAGGCCCACTCATATCCCCGGGCTCTTCACAGATGGTCGGCGGGGCCGGCGGAGCTTTGGTCTTTCTTCGCCTCAGGCCCCCATTCGCCGGCGTTACCCTGTCGGCATTATCAGGATCGTCGCCGCGAGACGGGTATCGCCAAGAAACTGCTCGGCGCCGCGCCCCTGAACCGGGCGCCTCGTTGAGGCGCACGTTCGCCCGGACAGTGACCGGGGCGCCGCTGCGTGCGCGGAAGCCGAGCTGACAGGCGGCGCCGTTGCCGAGAACGATGCCGTTGTAGCCGAGGCTGACATCCAGGCGTCCATGAAGGCGGCGTTCGCCGAGCGAGGGTGCCGGAACTCAAGCGGCCCCCGTCCCGGGGGCGAACCCTCGTTGCCTCCCGGCGCCGCAGACGTCAAGCAGGCGAACATCACCCAACGCGAAGGGGAACCACGTGTAACGACACCATGATCGCTGAAAGGGGACCCTCTATAGGGGACTGTGGTACAGCGGCTCAGCTGCCAGACTCCGGCGTGCAGAGCCTGTCCGGCGGGCAGGAACAGCCCACCGAGAGGCGGCGCCCCGTGCCCGAACGCATCCTTCCGTCGGCGGACTTCGGCAGTCGAGCGCCCGCGGCCCCGGAGACGAGCGGCGTCCCCTCCGGCCCGGAGACACTGACCAACCAGTGGGACCGGCCGAGCGGACTTGACTTCGACGGCAGCGATCCGGCCACGGCGGCCGCGGCGGTGGAGTGGCTCGCCGCCTGTGACCGGTCGTACGCGCAGCTCCGGAGCGCCGCCGGTGACGCCGTCCGGCTCGTCACCGTGCCCTGGGTGGCCGATTCGCGGTCCTTCCTGGTGCTTGTGCCGGCCACCGGGATGGCGGCGTCCGACCTCGCCGGCCGGCTCGCCCTCGACGACACGTTCCGCGCCCAGCTCACCGACCGCTTCCTGCCGATTGCCTCGGCCGTGGTGATCGGCGGGCCGGTCGGCCCGGACCTGCACGAGGCGCTGGCCGGGCACGGCATACCGCTCACCGTCCATCAGTCCAGCGGTCCCAGCCGGCTGGTGACGCCGGGTAGTGACCCGTCCTATCCGGCAGGCGGGTTCGCGCTCGGCCCGGGCGCCTTCTGGCGGACGTCGCCGGGCCGTACCCGGCATCAGATGGACATCGTGGTCCGGGAGCTGGCCGAGGCATATCAGCAAGGCTGGCGATACGCCCCGACCGCTCCGGTGGGCGGTCCGATCCCCCTGGATGATCGGACCGCCACGCTCGCTCTGGTCGGCGAGGCGTACGCCGCGACCGCCGGTGGGCTCGAGTCGCAGCCCGTACGCCTCGATTTCGTGGCGCTGAACGGCGTGGCCCGTCGCCACCGGCATCCCGAGGTCGTGGTGCGGGTGGTCGTCGCTGTCCTGCGGGCCCGGTCCGTACTGAACCAGGTCGAACAGATCGCGGACCTGCGCCACGGCCCGTCGGGCTGGACCGAGGTGCCGATCCCGGCCGAGGTCCGGCGCATGTTCACCGTGACCGACCACTATGTCGCCGACGGCGACCGCGCGGTGCGCCCGGTCGTCTTCGGGGACGGCCTGCCGTTGCTCTCCGGCGCCGCCGCCGAGGCTCCCCCGGAGACGAGCCGACCCTTCGCCGTGACCGGCGACAACCTCAGGACCACGCCACAGCTGGCCGGCTCGACCAGCTGGCTGGCCGAGGCCTGGATCGACGCGCGCGCGGCGGCACGGCCGGCTCCGCGCGTCACCATGGCGGGCGACACGACCTACCGGGCGAACGAAACCCTCCTGGAGTCGCTCGCCGAGCACATCCGGCCGGCCGGGGGAACCCTGGACGACGCACGCCAGGTCATCGCCGCCCCGAGCACCGACGACCCGCACGTCGCCGGTCCCGCACGCGCTCGTGTCGTCGCGGCCCCGGAGACGCACGGCTTTGGCCGGTCCGCCCCGCGCGAAGGCACACCGGCCACCGACCAGGGCGCTCTGGAACGGCAGGCGCTGGCGATGTTCCGCGCCGCCGTCCGGAGTGAGCTGTCCGGCCGGGGCCGGCCCCGGGAATCGGCCGTGCATCATGCGCTCGGCGAGGCGGACCGGCGGCTGCTGGCCGACGTGCTGCGCCGCTCCGGGTGGACCGCGGCTCAGGAGTATGCCGGTCTGCTGGCTCTCGGTGCCGTCACCAACGCCGCCGGGTCGCCGGCCCCGGCCGACACCGAGACAGTCACCAGCCTGCTGCGTGCCGCCCTTCCCGCGCTTCTTCCGGCCGCGGCCGGCGGCGTGCCGCCGGTGTCGCTGGACGAGATGGGCGACTGGACCGCCGTACGGTCGCTCACCGCATTGGCCCGGGAACTGCACCGCGACGGCGGCCTGGCGGTCATCCGGGTCGATCGCGGCGACTGGACGCTGTTGTACGCGGACGCGTCCGGTATCTGGTGGGTCAATCCCCGCAGCGGCACCACGGTCACGGTGGACGACGTGCCCGACGCGATCCGCGGATCCCGTACGGCATCGGCGTTGATCTTCGACGCTGAGGCCGCTCCCCGGCAGCCGACCATGATCGAGCCGGTGGCAGCCCCGCCGCCCCCGTCGTTCGCCGTGCGGCTGGGCGGTGATGTGCTGGGCACACTGCACGCCGTCGGCCAGGCGGAGCCGGGTGGCGTGCTCGCCGCGGCCCTCGACGTCGGCGCCGCGGCGGCACAGCACCACATCGACGCGACCGGGATCGCCGGACTCGATACGACCGATGCGGCTGAGCTGGGCCGCCGGTCGCCGGACACGGCGACCGTGGCCGAGCTGGTCACGCTCGCCTACGCCGACCTCGCGACGGTGCTCACCGCTCAGGCGATGCCGGGCGGGCCAACGGGGACGCCGGTCCGGGCGCGGGACGCGGCGGCCACCCGCTGGGCCACGGCCGGTTCCGCGGTCCAGGACTTCCTCGCCCAGCACGCGACAGTGCTCCGAGGCTTGATCGAGACCCGCTTCCGCGCGGACCAGCCCACGTTCGACGCGGACCTGGCGGCGGAGCGGGACCTTCCCCCGGGCTCCGAGGTCGATCTCTGGGCGCTCCCCCTCTACGACCACCGCACCGGAGCTGAGATCATCACCGCCGGCCGGCTGCTGGACGCTTTCCTGGACCCCGATCCGGCGGCTGTCCCGCTCGACCCGGTCCGCCTCGGACTGAGCCCCGCGACCGACCGTCCGCAGCCGGGTGGACACCTGCTTCTCGAGGCGCCGGCGCCGATGTCCCCGGCCGATGCCGGGCCGGTCCCGGCGGCGCTGCCCGAGCCGGCCGAGACCGCCGGCCGGCTGCCGGACATCGACTCGGACGCCACCGAGGCCGGCCGCGCCTTCCGGCAGTTCACCGACGACCTACGCGGACCGGCCGGCCCGTTCGGCGGTCGTGTGGACGCGGTGGACCGGCAGGGCCGGGTGGCCTACCTGCGCACGCTGCACGACCACTTGGCAGCTGCCTCCGAGGGTGGACAGGGCGGGCCGGCCCGGTTGGCCGGGTGGCAGGAATTGCTGCGGCGCCTGCCCGCCGCACGGGACGCGGCCCGGCGCAGTGAGCAACTGGCCCGCGCGATCGCCTCGGCGGGTCCAACGCCGACCGGGCCGCCCGGGCCGCCGGCGGACTGGGAGGCGCTGGTCGCAACGGCCGGGCGGGCTCACGTCGCTCAGGTGGTGATGGACACGGCGCTCGGATATCCCGCCCCGGCCCCGTGGTTCAGCCGGCAGGCGGGACTGCTCGGCGACGGGTACGTGGTCCGGGTCGAGCCGATCGACGCGGACGTGTTGGCGACACTGCTCGACGATGTGGATCGCGGCCCGGGCCAGGTTCCCGGGCTGCGCAATTGGCTCGCCGGCGTGCTCGGAAATGAGGACCCGCGGGAATGGGACGAGAATCTGCTGATCGGCCGGGCCGGGGACCTCGACGGCCGGTTCGTCCGGATCTCGCTGGTGAATCCGAGGTTCCAGCCACAACCGGCGGTCAACCGGCCGGTTGCCGGCGAGACCCGCTACAAGAGCAAGTACGGCGACACCCTGCACACCAGCGAACAGGACCGCCGGGCCCCACGAACCACATCGCTGCCGCTAGTGCTGCTGCAGAACCTCTCTTCCCAGGTTTTCCACCACATCGCCTTCCCCCTGACGAAGTTCGAGGCCGCCACCGACCACACGCTCAGCGACCGTCACACGGCGGAGATCCAGTCCGGCAATCGTCCGCTGGTCAACGACATGGACGACTTCCGGCTGGCCGCCGGCCTCCGGATCGAGATCGACGGTACCGAGATCGGGACCTGGCCGTTGCCCTCCCAGGTGGTCGTCGGGCTGCCGCGGGCCTTCGGTTCGCCCCGCCTCGAACAGCCGTCCGGGGACAGCGTGCCGGTCAACCGTCCCGAGGCGCTGTTGGAGGAGGACTTCACCATCAACGCGGTCGGCTTCGAGCCGGTCCTGGCCGACCTGGCCCACGCGCTGCGCGCCCGGCCCGGGCTCACCGCAGGTGACGTCGCCCGCATCATCCAGGCCGTACGGCGCGAGGTCTACAACGAGAAGACCGCGCGGGACCGAGGTCAGTGGTTCACCAACGGCGCTTGGGTGTCGCCCTATCTGGACGTCGAGCTGCCCGCCCACGGCCTCCGCCGGGACCGGCGCTTCCAGGGCTGGATCCGAACCGTCGGCGTGCTGAACGACCTGCGCGAAGTCGGCGTCAGCGACTCTCTGCTGATTCGTAACGACATCGCCGGAACGTCGACGCGACGGCACGCGAGCAGCCGGCACAGCCGGGCCGGGGCGAGCTTGGGCGCTGAGTCGCCGGCCTACCTGAGGGGTGGGCAGATCATCATCAGCCCACGGGCCGACCTGATCACGATGTCCCGCAAGCGAGTCACCACTGTCGGCAACAGCGGTATGGCACAGTCCAAGACCGCACTCATGCATCGCGATCGGCAACGCCGGTACGCCGCCCACCTGGGCGTGCACCTCGAACTCACCAGCAACGTCGGGCGAATCGAGCGCCTGACACAAGTCCCCGCGGAACTGGGCGTGCCGGAGCAGCGCGCGGGACGGTTCGAGAAGGAGCTCGAAAGGGCGGTCCACCGGACCCTCGCTACCCGTGCGGAGCATCTGCCCGGCCGGCCGGCTCTGTGGGAACGCGCGGCGCGGGTGTTCGACGAGACCGGCCGTGAGGTGGCCGGATGGGTGTCGACGATGATCAGGCGCGACGCCTTTCTCCGGCCTTTCCCCCCGTCCGGGATCCGGACCGCCTCCGACCTGCGGGAGACCGGGCGGTTGGCGAGCAGCCGGGGTACCGCGGTGCAGGTCGTGGTCCCCGCCGGGGATCTCGGCTTCCGCTGGAGGGCACTGGACCAGATGCAGGGCGTCAGCGTGGTCAGGCAGACGCCGCCCTCCCTCGAACCCCCGAACCTCCAGAACGCGGAACCGGTTCCGCCGCTGCGCTACCTCATGGACGACACCCTGCAGATCGTCCAGGCGCAGGTGATCGACGAGCGGACCAGATCTGTCGTCGGTGTCATCGAGAACCCGGCGGCGCGCCGGACCGCCGAGGCGCCGGTGAAGCCGGCGCCGGTGGCCCTGGCACCGAAGCCGGCCGCGCCCGCATCCGTTCCGCAGCGCGTGCCGGATGTCCGCGAGCCGGCGACGCTGGCGGCCCGGGCCGGTCTGGGTCCGGGCGTGGTCAAGGAGATGCCAGGCGCTCACCAGGTGCTCGGCCTGGTCAACTCGATGGTCGTCACCGCGCTGCGCGGCCAGCAGGATCTTCTCGACCCGGAGCGCCTGTTCGATGTCCAGCAGGGTCTCACGGTCCGGTTCGGCGTGCCCGGTCTGCGAGGTCACGTCCGTACCCTTCTCGACGGGGTAGTGGCCTGGGAGTTCACCGAAGGCCGGCGGACCTACCGGATAGAGACCTCCGCCTCTCTGGGTGAGCTGGTGCGCATAGACGAACGGGAACGGACCGGCGTCGACGTGCAGAACCGGGCCGCGTCCGCCTACCAGTGGGACAGCGGCCAGGAGACCTCGCTCGGCGGCGGGCTGGAGGTCGGCGCGCGAGGACGCGTGCACCCCCGTCTGACGATTCGGGGCCGGGTGCTGGAGACGGACGGCAGCCGGACGAGGTCCTCGGCGCACGCCATCCAGCGCGACAGCAAGACCTATCGGCGCCGCGTCGCCCCCGAGGGGGTGATCCCACTGCGATACAGCGCCTCGTGGAGAGTGATCGTGCAAGTGCTGGACGGTCGCCGTCAGGTGGCGCGTCTGGATCACCGGCTCGAGGGTCCCGGCTTCGCCATGGACGTGCTGATTCCCGAGGCGTACCTGCCGGATCCGGCGTTGCCGCCCCAACCGGCGGCGCCGGACCCGGTCGTCGTCCGCTCCGGCCCGCTCAACCGCGACGGCACGCCGGACCGGGTGGTCGAGGGGTTCGCCGAAGGCCCCACCAACTACCACGTCATGCTCAACCACGTCCGTCACCTGGCTCCGGTCGTCGAGGAGCTGATGGGTGGCGATCGTGGTCGCGTCCGAGTGGACCTGCACACCCTTCTCAGCCCCACCTTCCTGGAGGGGCACGCCGCGGAGATGCTCACTCACGACGGCTACCTTCTCCCGCTGCTCGCGGGGAACGGCACGGCCGTGGAGTCCCTGCGGCTCCGGATGAAGGTTCTCAACCCCACGCGGGAAGGAACCAGCACCGGCGTCCGGCACGAGGAGTATCTGGAGGCCGACCATCGGGTGGTTCACAAGCAGGCGTCGACCTGGCACGGCGGCGCTCATCTCGGTCTCGGCGGCCTGTTCAGCCCCGGGTCGGGTACGCACCCGGAACCGGACAGCCACCACAGCGGGTCGGCGGCCGACCAGTACGCCGCCAACCACATCGCGCTCAACGCCGCGTACGCGCCCGGCAGGAGCTGGGGGCGGGAGGAGTCGTACCAGGCGGGCGGGTTCGACATATCGATCGCGACCGTCTCCGACACCAGCTACGACTACTCGGCCGACGTCATCTACAAGGTGGAGCACCTCCGCCAGGGCGACCACGAGCCCCGTTCCCTGAGCATAGGCATCCGCCGCGGGCTGGAGCTGTCGGCGCCGGAAAGCGTCGCTCGCGACCTCGGCCTGCCAGTACCGGCCGCGGCCGATCCCGCTCCGCCGGCGATCGTCGACCAGCCGGTCCCGATCCTGCCCGACCTGGTGGCCGGGTTCGCGACCGTCGAGCGGATGGCCTCCTGGCGGGTGCTCCCCGACATCCGGCAAGCTCTCAGACGGGAGGGTGTCGCCGTGAACGACCTGCGGACCGCGGCCGTCCTGGAATCGGCGCTGGGCAACCAGGCACTGCGTACCGGATATCCTCAGCTCCGCCGCGACGGCCTGTACGTGCTGCTCGCCGAGGCACGCCCTCTCGGGGCGATGCGGCTGACCGGTGTGCGTGTCACCGCCTCGGAAGGCGCCATGACCTTCGTCCGGCGCCGGCCGGAGGTGAAAGTGACCTCGGGCGGCCAAGCCTTCCAGAAAACCGCCGAAGGAACGCACGAGAAGACGGCGCACCACCTGACGGTGAACGTCAGCGGCCGCGGCCAGATCCCGCACGCGATCCGGTTGGGCGGCGGCGCTGCCGGCGGCCGCGAGTGGGAGAGCTCGGCCAAGGCGGTCGAGAACACCATGAGCCGCGACATCCGTCGAGCCGCGACGCGGACGAACGGGGCAGCGGAGTTCTCCGTGGAACTCACGTTCCAGGTGCACATCGAGCAGCGGGACGTGCCCTCGCAGGTGGTGGAGACGCTCCGGGACCTGAGAGATCTGGCTGCCGTAGGCGCGCGGCACATCGGTCTCACCGCCGGCCGGCTTCCGCAGTGGTTGACCGACCTGTTCACCGAGGCGGGCCCGGCGCGTCCGGTCGTCCTGCCCAGCACGGGCAGTGCCCGGCTGCTCACCCCGGTGGAGATGACGGTGCCCGCCGCGTTGCGGCGCACCGACCTGCCGGTCCGGGAACGGCCGATGACGCCCCGGCCGGCCACCGTCGGCGCCGCCCAGGAGGCGTTCAGCCGGGAGGTCGCCGACGTGTTGCAGGTTCTCGACGTATCCGGACACGCGGACCTGACCGAACCGGCGCCGGGCCGGTGGGCTCTCGCAGATCCGGCCTTTCAGGCGCGGCAGACGCTGTGGAACCGGGCCAACATCAAAGCCAACATCGGCTCCCTGCTGCGCGGAACGTACCGGGTCGACGAGCCCGGCGGCAGGTTCACCGGCCAGGTCGTCCTCGGCCGCAGCACGTGGCTGACCGCTGTCAGCCTCGACGCGCTGGCTTTCCCCGAGGTGAACACCGAGGGCGAGCACGAATCGGAGTCCGGCACCACCACCGACGGCGGCTTTCATCTCGCGATGGGCAACCCGGACGCTCGCTATCGCGGTCTGGCAACGCTGGCGCACGATCGGGCTACGGGCCGCGGCCGCCGCGCCGCCCACTCGACCGGCGCCTACGTCGAGCACAACCGGATGCTGAGCGGGAAGTTCGAAGTCCACCGCTTCGACGTCAGGTATGTGCGGACCGGAGCGGACGGCCGGTCGCTGCATGTGGACAGCCCCGGCGGGCTGATCGCATTCCTGCCCGCCGATGTGGCCCAGCGCATGCGCGAGACCTACCCCGACCTGATGGACGAGCCGGGCCTCCGGATGCCGTCCGGCGCGCGAATCAGGATCGCTGACGTGCCGGACCGGGCCGGCGATGTGATGCTGCGTGAAGGCGACACCGCGGTGACGCCGCCGGACACGCCGCTGGGCTCCCGTGTCCATCTGCACGCCGCCGAAGGGACGGCGTACGCGCTGGTGACCGGCGCCGCGGGCGACCGGCGACGCGAGGAGCTCCCCGCGGATCTGCTCGCCGCTGTCCTCGGGGTGGCGCGCGCCGGCGCCGACGGCCCGATCGTCCTGCTGCCCGACCGCCCGGGCGGTCTCCGCCGGCAGTATCCGGCTCAGCTGGCCGCGGCGACCGGCCGCGACGTGGCCGTACACACCAGCAGCCTGCTCGATGAGACGGTCGACCCCCTCGGCGCGATCGCGGTGGCCCCTCGGTGGCGGGTGTTCACCGCCCCTGTCTCACTGCCTCCGGAGATCGAGGCGCTGGTCCGCTTGGCCGGCGAAGTCGAACCCGACGATCGAGTCGGCAGCTTCCTGGGCCGCGCCTTTCCCACCGGCGTCCGGCTCGACCCCGTGGACGAGCACGACGTCGCGGACGAGGTCCGCAGCTGGTACCGCGAGGCCGTCGACAGCGGATCGCCGGTCATCTTCCGACCCGCGGAATGGGGCGAGGTGGCGGCGCGGCTCGAACTCACGGGTGCCGACGGCATTGTTGTGGTCGATGACGTCACCCCCTACGTCCTCCGCCGGGCCGAAGGCCGCGTGTGGCGCGTCGAGCTGATGCCCGCAGTGGCGACCGCCGAACCCTTCGGCCTCGCCGGCCGCACCGACCCGCCGCCGCGAGCCGCCATGGGCTTCAACCGCTGCAGCGTGGTTCTGCGCTGATGCCGGTGACCGGAACTGACCACCCGCAAATTCAACAATGGCCATATTTTCTATGACCAAACTTTTCCTGTTACTGCATGCAACGGGAATCGATGCCGCGAGTTCATTTGGCTCTTGTGTCATTGTGCACCGCGTCTGAATATTGCGCGCGGGCCGTCCAAAGCGGATCGTTTCTATGAGTTGTCCGCAGCCCCGCCAATCACGGTGAACGCTGCCTTTACGGCGGAGGAATTGTGCCCAGATCCCCAGAAGCGCATTCTTTGCGGCCCGGCCGTCATGCCCGGCGGAAACCCCTCAGGCTTCGCCTGTTTCTGGCCCTGCTCATGCTCGCCGTCGTAGGGGCCGGTGGTTACGGAACGTATCAGGGCAGGGAAGGCATCATCGACTGGGCGCAACGGCGGACCGCTCCCTCCTGCTCGAGTGAAGCATTGGCGGTGACCGCGGCCCCGGAGATCGCCGCTGTCGTCACGCGGGCCGCAGCGGCTGTGCCGCACGGTCGCGCAGGCTGCGATCCGATCACCGTCACGACTGAGGATCCGGCCCAGACCCTGCGGGCGGCGAGGAAGCCGGACGTCTGGATCCCCTCGTCCTCGGCCTGGCTCGCGATGGCCGGCGATCAGGGCGGCCAGAGCTCGTACCGCAGCGAGGAGACCCTCGCCACCTCACCGATCGTCATCGTGTGTCCCGACGCCGACGCGCCGAAGCTGTGGGCCGGGCGCCCGGCGAGCTGGGCGGCTCTGGCCGGGGCCGTAGCCGGCGACCGTCCCCCCGCCCTGAGCATGCCCGACCCTACCCGGGACAGTGTCGGGCTCCTCTCGATACTCGGCGCGCAGACGGCGATGGCCAAATCCGCTGCCGACGCCGGTCAGGCCGAGCTACGCCTGCTCACGCTGCGCACTAAGCTCGCCGACGCGAATGCCGACTCCACCGCCACGCTGGCCGCGGCGCGCAAGGCGGCCGATGCCGCTGCGATCGGCGTCTTTCCCGCCACCGAACAGCAGTTGTGGCTATCCCGCAAGAGCGGGCACCGGATCGCCCTTCGCGGCGCCTATCCCGCCGACGGGCCGACGGCGGCGGACTTCCCCGTCGCCGTCCGATCCGACCTGCTGGACGAGGATCCGCGCGGCCTGCTGACCGAGAAGCTGATCGCGCAGCTGCACAGCACCACGACCCGGGCGCTTCTCACCGCGAGCGGCCTGCGCACTCCTCAGGGCGGCGTGCCGGACGGGCTTCCCGAGAAGATCCCGGCTGCGGCCCCAGTGCCGGCCGACGTGGCGGGGCTTCGCGCCGTTGCCGCCCGCTGGTCGTCGTACAAGGAGATAACCTCGCGTGTTCTGATCGCCGTCGATGCCTCCGGGTCGATGAACCAGCCTGTCGTCGACGGACAAGGGCGGCGGACCACCCGCGCCGAGATGCTGCGCCGGTCTGCTCTGGACATCACCCGGCTCTTCGGGAACAAGACGGATGTCGGGCTCTGGTTCTTCGGCAGTGACGCGGCTTCACGTTCGGCACACACCGAGGCCGTGCCGGTCGGCCCGATCACCGGGGAGGTCGGTGGCGAACAGCGCCGGAAAGCCCTCGTCGGCCGGGTCCGGACGTACCAGCCCGCGTCCGGCGCGGACACTCCGCTCTACCGGACCATTCTCGACGGTGTCAGCACGATGAAACCGCGCGGAGGAGAGGGCGTCGTCACTTTGGTCGTGGTGTTGACCGACGGACGTGACGATACTTCGCGTTATTCCATGGCCAAGGACGTCTTTCTCAGCCGGCTGATCAGCCTGCACGACGACCAGCGCCCGGTGCCCGTGTTCAGCGTCTGCTACGGCGCCGGGGCGGACACCTCCATCCTCCGCACCGTCGCGACGCTGACCGGGGGAACGTCCGTCGTCGCCGACAAGCCGGATGATCTCACTGCCGCAGTGGCGAAGCTGTTCATCGCGGCCCGCCGCGGCGCCGCCAAGTGAAACTCGCCGGGACGCTCACCGACCGGCACGTTCGTGCCGTGTCCGCCCTTCTTCAGGTCACCGGAACCGCCAAAACTCAGCCCTGACCGCCGCCATTCCTGGACAGAACACACCATCACCGCAGCTCAGAACAGGCCTTCTGCTGGAGCCCTGGAACGTCACGACGAAACCGGCTCGCTCGCGGACCGTTGCCACCACCCTTTACGTTCTCTTCCGGCCCTCCACTCGGACGCCTGCCGAGTAGGTGCTGAACGATGCTCGCAGCCAGCCCGGAGGGCCTGATCGCCGAACGATGCGGCGTTGCGGCGCGCGGGCGATCGCGGCGGCCGTCGTAGCCGGTGGAACTCCGGCGATGAGCCGGGCGGACTGGGCGCTGCTGGTCAAGCGGTGGTTCCCGCAGCTGAGCGACATCCGGTTGCGGCAGGTGACCTGGCCGGGCTCCGCCACTACACCAGCGCTACCACCGTTGTGCGCCAGAGCCGTCTTCTTGTCAGGCCCGATGATTCGTTCCGTTGCTGAACCAGCCATCCACGCGTCCGTTTGATCACGTATCAGGCGTTACAACGACGCCCGATCGTGTTACATCGAAAGACATGGAGCGGACATGCGCCGGGAAATCGCGTACCTCCTGATGGCCCTCGGAGTTACCGCCGGATCCACCATTGCCATCGCGGCGCCGGCCTCGGCGCACGGTTATGTGGCGTCCCCGCCGAGCCGGCAGGCCCTCTGCGCGTCGGGTGAGATGAAGGACTGCGGTCCGATCGAGTATGAGCCGCAGAGTGTCGAGGCCCCCAAGGGGTCGAACCGGTGTGACGGCGGGGTGGCGCAGTGGTCCGTGCTGTCCGACGATTCGCGTAACTGGCCCGTCCAGTCCGTGGGTACGTCCGTGACGTTCACATGGGTGCTGACCGTCCAGCACCGGACGGCGGATTTCGAGTACTTCGTCAACGGGACCCGTGTGGCCTCGTATGACGAGCACAACGAGGAGCCGGGCCCCGTGTCACACACCGTGGACTTGAGCCGGTTCCCGGGTCGGCAAACGGTGCTTGCCGTCTGGAACATCGGCGACACGGTCAACGCCTTCTACAACTGCATTGATCTCGATGTCAGCGGCGGTGACGGACCAGCGCCCGCCGACCCTGAGCAGCCGTCCCCGTCCTCGACCGCCGCCACTCAAACACCTGGTGCGCAATCTCCCGACGCGCAGGTGCTCGCGGCCGAACCGCCGACCGCTGCCGTGCCGGAGGACTTGTGGGCAGCGGATGTCTCATACCAGACCGGCGACGTCGTCACCTACGACGGCGCAAGATACCAGTGCCGCCAGTCTCACGTCTCCATCAACAGCTGGGAACCCTCGATCTGGACCCTTGCCCTGTGGCTGCCGCTGTGAGGGGTCGGCGCATTGCTGCCATTCTGATCTTCCCTCTGCTGATTGCCGGATGCGGTGCCGCACAGGGGACACCGGCAGGCACCACGACTGTCGCCGAGATCAAGGCAGGCGGCGAGCACAACGACACCGATGTGATGTTCCTGCAGATGCTGGTTTTCCATCAACGCCAGGGCTTGGACATGGCCGGTACCGCAGCCGAGAGAGCAACCGGACCAGAGCTCAAAAATCTGATCAAGGCCGTACGGGCTACCGAGCAGAACGAGCTCACGATCATGCTGTCATGGCTCGCTGATTGGGGTGAGCCCACGGACGTGGACGCAGCGCCGAGCGCGCACACCGGCCACGGCGGCTTGCACGGCACCAACCCGGCCGACATCACCAGATTGCAGACAGTGGACGCGGCGCAGTTCGACGCCACTTTTCTCAACATGTTTCTGGCTCACCAGCACAACGCCATCGAACTGGCACAGATGGAAATCGAGTCCGGCGCCAACCCACGGGCGAAGGAGTTCGCCGAGCGAGTTCGGCAGACAAGACATGGAGAAATCCGGCAGATGCTGCGGTTGACGACCGGCGACCATCAGTAGCACGCTCTGAAGGCTTTTCACGGTCGGGATGCCGGATCAGCACGTCGAGCCGATTTGAAGCCGGGTCGGTATTTCCGTACGCCGGAGCCGGCCCGGCTCGCGCTCATCGGTTCCCCGCGCCGACGGTCCTGCCTGGGTTACGACCATCATCGCCGCGGCGATGAGGCCCATCAGCCTGGCATTGCCCTGTGACCTGGACGGCCTGACCCGCGGGACTGGCTGTCGAAGCTACCGTCCGGGGCCTGCTCCCTGGCCGTGTCGATAGCCGGGGGCAGCCGGTGGCATCGGTGTCCGCGGCGAGCCGTCAGGCCGCTGAACTGGACCAGAGGGCTGAACTGGGTAGGGGCGGCCGATTGCACTGGATACGCCCGCAGCCACGTGAACGCTCGGTGGCCATCCGATATATCCGGCACCACTGCCCTGATGGGGAGTCGCGACTGACCCGCCGTTCATACGGGAATCAAAGCCAGTGTACGAAGTACTGGGATACTGAGGGCTCTGTGAGTAATGGAAGTACACCCCCTGCTCGAATCCTCGCTGGTACGTGGGATCCATCTGAGGCTGAGAAGAGGCCATCGACCAGGCCGAGTTTCGCCCATCGCCGGACAACCCTGCCGATTGAACAACGGGGGACGGTAGAGGATCGGCGGTGGCCGGCGTTCTCATCACGGGCGTCGACAACGCTCGGCCAGCCGGCCATTGCCTTCCGTCCCATTCTGGTGCGCTGTGGTCGATCGAGCGGCGGTCCGCTAGATCCTTTTCGGCACTTACAATGTGGTGGATGTGTCGGTTGTCTGGATCCTCCTGCTGGGCGACGGCTTGGTAAACCTGAGCTGGAACAGTAAATGCCGCCAGCGCAGGAGGGATCGGCGGCAGATCACGCAAATTAGGCGCGATAAATCGATTACGAGCGAATCCTTGATAGTCCTTGCCATCCGCTAAAAACGTTCGGCACCCCTGGCGGTAGAGACTGATCAAGCCGTATGCGGACAAGGGAAGGGCCTTGGCCTCGCCGTCGGTCCACGAGTCGACTACACGCGCATATCTCGTGTTCATCGTACCGAGGACGACGACGGCATGATCAGCCGCATGGTGGTCGATGCGGTTGACAGCGATACCGGATTTGCCGAGCGCATGCACCGCACTTGTCAACACGGAATCTGCGTGCTCGTCGCAATTTCCGACCCCATACCGCTGGGCCAGGCTAGCCTTTAGCCCCGCCTCAACCAAGCGTTCAAAGTCCGCTTCAGCACCGCCGAGCTGATGCCCACCGCCATTATTCCTTTCCTCAATCCAGTCATCGTATGAATTATAGGCCGCATCAGCACCCACGTTTTTTAAATCGCGGATGCTACTGCCACCGCTCTGCCGAACGCCTCTCAAGGTATTGCTCGAGTAATGAATCTTCTGCCGTGTTTCAAGGATGATCTGGCGACCCTCTCTTTCCAGCATCTTCGCCATTTCATCCTCCTGCGCAGTCAACAACCTTACCGATTCCAGGAGATTGGACCCCCAAATGCCGTGGGCGACGATCTCGCGGTTGAAAGGTTCACGTTCCAGCAATTCGCTGAACCGGTGAGCGTGCGGCTCCGGCTCTTCGATGCTCTGATAGTTGCCGTCTCGGTATACTTCCTTGAGCTCCGAGAGCTCGCTCAAACTTCGCTGCAATTCTCTCCCGACCGGAGTATTCGAAGCCCTCGCTCCAGCGACAACATTGTCGAACGCCGACTGCCTCGATCTGATAGCTTGTGCAAGTCTCGCGTAGTACCCGACTTCGGATGTCAACAACAACGTTCCGCCCTCCCTCTTCCCTGCTGTTACGCTAAAGGAACGTGGCGGGAACGCCGCTGGTTCACTGAGCCTTTTCATCGGGACGATGCACGTCACGACGACGCAGCGCGAAAAGAGTTCCTGGGCAGGCCAGACAGGCGGAGTCCCAGTTGTGATGTCCGAGGACGTCGAACACGGACGCGATCGCGGCTGGCCTACCGGCGTGCCCGGCGCTCGTCGCCTTGACCGATCCAAAGTCCTTGATCAAGCATCAATACCGTTCTTCGACCGCATTCAGCCGCGTCATACCCGCCCGCCGCACGAGTCATCGGCTCCACTTCTGGTTGTCGGTGCCGGCGCAGTCCCAGAGTTGAAGTTTGGCACCGTTGAAAGCGTTCTTGTCGATCACATCGACGCATCTGTCCGCGGAGACGTTCACGAGGTCATGGGAGCTGTTGAGGGTGAAACGCTGGGCCGCGCCGCCGGTGCAGGTGCTGAGGATGATTTTGGTTCCGTTCTGGGTGTTTGCGCCTTGCGCGGTCATGCACCGGTTGAAGGCACGAATGGTGCCGTCCGAGTAGAGGGTCCAGGCTTGGTTGGGGCCACCGTTGCAGTCCCAGATCTGAAGCTGCGGATTGCTGCCATAGGCCCCGTCGGTGACATCGAGGCAGCGGCCGGTGGCGTACTCGACGATGCTGCCTGCCCCGCTGACAGCTCTCACAGTGGCGGTCTGGGCCGGCGGCGGCTTGATCGCCGCGGGCTTGGTGGGAGTGCTGTCACTCGTCCCTGGCTTGGATGCCGGCGGCTTGCCGTTGGAGGTGGTGCCGCCGGCCGCGGGAGAAGCCTGGGGACCCTTCACCGGCTGTGCGGGGCCGGCCGCCAGCAACGACGAGTCTCGCGGAGAAGCGCCCGACGGCGCCGGACGAGCTGAAGGCCCGTTCGAACGCGTGACGGGATCGGACGAGGTTGACGGGCTCGCGCTCAGCCGGTTGTCGCCCTGATAGACCGCGGCATAGGTGTCGACCTGGGCGACGAGCTGACGAAGGTCGGCGGAGTCCGGCATCTTCCCTTCTCGTTTGACGGCATCCGGGCCACGGCGAAATGCCGCGAGCGCGAGGTCGTACGGGTCCGAACCGAGATCCTTGAATTCGTCGACCAGGGTGCACATCACAGCGCCGAGAGCAGCGATCGCCGCCTGCGGTTCCTGCGGGGAGGCGCCCGGCGCGGCTGGGGCGTACTGCTTCCAGATGGACGGCAGGAACTGGGCGATGCCCTGGCCGCCGTCCGGACCGGTGAGACGGGGGTCGAATCCCGACGCCGCCATCAACTGACCGGCCACCCGAGCGGGAGTCACCGCCCCACACCGTCGACCCGCCGCCGAGACTGCGGCGACATACTCCGCAGGCACCTTCTTGGCTTTCGCCCCGGCGTCGCCCAATTCGGAGGACTCGTCAGGCGCGGGAGCCAGTCCCGGTTGCCGTGCATACCATTCGGCATAGGCCGAGACGCGCATGACGTACGAACGTGCCTCTTCCGGGACACCGCCAGCGGCGCGGACGCTGTCCAGCCCGGTCTCGTGGGCGGCCAGGGCCAGCTGCCATTCGTCACCGTCGAGACCGGCAGCTCGAACCTGACCGGACAGGTCGCACATGTGACGAGCCAACGCGACGACTGCAACGCCGGGATCGGTACGCTCCGACGATTCCGATGGACGCCATGCCTGCCACACTTCATCCGACAGCCCGGCTATATCGCGCAGTGAGCCCTCGTTCTCCCCGTCCAGTTCGAACCTGGACGCCTCCATCACCTGCGCGGCCAGTCTGGCTGGGGTCAGTGTGGGGCAGGACTGCGCAGCCGCCGGGATGGTCTGCATCAACCTGCCCGGAACCGGCACCCCTTGCCCGTCCTCGCGTGGGCCGTCATGGCTCGTCATCCGTAAGGAGATTACGAATGTAGCGGCCAAGGCCACAACACCCACGGCGACTGCCGCGATTACAGCACGGGGCCCGAACCTGCCACCGAACATGCGAGGACGCCTCCTGAACTGACGGATCGCACCGTCCGGTGCGGACACTGCCACTGACGACGAGACCGGCCATTTGTTCAGAAAGGGCCGGGATGATGTGCGTCATGCGAGGAACGCGCGTACGTCTGAACGCGGCCGCACGCGCACCGTCGTATCAGGTGGGTGGTGGCCGTCCCCCGTTCAGGCCGCCACCCACCCAAAGGCCCAGCACGGTCAGTTGCTTCGGCCGTGTCGCCATTTCTGATTGGCCCCACCGGTGCACTGCCAGATCTGCAGGGGCGCACCGTCGGCTTTGATCCAGTCACGGACGTCGACGCACTTACCGGACTGCGCATGGACCAGATCGCGGTTGTCGTTGAGGACAAATTGCTGTGCCTCGCCGCCGCTGCATGTCGCGAGCCGCACGACAGTGCCGTCTACCGTGGATGCGCCGGGGACGTCCAGACACTGGCCGAGTACGCGAACCGTGCCGTCGCCGGGAAGGCTCCATGCTTGCGCGGCGGTACCGTCGCACCGCTGCATCGTCAGTTGCGCCTCGTCCGCGCCGACGGCCCTCTGACCGTCGATGCAGCGGTCGCCGTACCCAGCGATGGGGTCGCCGCCGGCGACAGCAGCGGCAGTGGCGGCGTCGTTGCCCGGAACGGTCCAGACTCGGACGTAGTCGACCAGCAGCCGCTGGGGAAACAGCGTGCTACTGGTCGGGCTGCCGGGCCAGCTGCCACCCACTGCCAAATTAAGGATCATGAAAAATGGATGGTCGAACACCCATTTGCCTCCCCGGATGTCGGCGAGGGTCTTTTGCGCATATTTAACTCCGTCGACGTACCAGCTGATCGCCTCCGGCGCCCAATCCACCCCGAAGGTATGGAAGTCGTCTGTGAAGGCGCCGCTCTGGAGCACGTAGCGGGAACTGACGGCGTTACCGCCGGAATAACCGGGGCCGTGCAGCGTGCCGTGGACATCGCGTGGTTCGCGGCCGATGTTCTCCATGATGTCGATCTCGCCTCGGTCCGGCCACGTCGTGCCGCCGAGCATCCAGAACGCCGGCCACAGACCCTGTCCGCTCGGCAACTTCATACGTGCTTCGAACCGGCCGTACTTCTGCTCGTGCAGGCCTGCGGTGAGAAGTCGCGCGGAGGTGTACTGACAACGCCCGTAATGACATTGCAGATCGACGGGATTCTCCTGTCGGGCGGTGATCACGAGATTGCCCTCGCCGTCCATCGCAGCGTTGCGGCCACTGTCGGTGTAGTACTGCAACTCGTTGTTGCCCCATCCGCCACCGCCGATGTCGTACCGCCATTTGCTCCGGTCCGGAAGGGTGCCGGCGGGCTCGTCGAACTCGTCACCCCACGCGAGGGAGAGCGGCTGTTGTTCGGCTCTGGCGGTGGACGGTGAGGGCCCGAGGACAGCGAAGCCGGTGACCAGACTCAAACCGAGTAGCGCGATGGCCACTGCGGCTCGTTGCCTGCCCAGGTGAAGCTTCAACGGGGACTTCCCTTCGTGGAGAGAGCGATGGTGGATTGGACGAATGCGGCCAGGCGCAGCACCGCTTTCGGCACCTGGCGCGTTTCATCGCCGATGCGCCATGACTCGATCCAGGGCACGCTCCAGACCGGGGCGACCGATCGCAGAACCCGGATTCGGCGAGTCAACGCTCGCGGCAACGAACCCGGGGCGTCCGCCACCAGGACCAGCCCAAACAGTTCCATACCCGGCGGGTGCCGACCCTCTCGCAGAGCGCCCAGCGCTCGCGCAGCCGATTGGAGTCCGCCGTGGTGGGTACGAGCAACGAGCAGGATCCGGGCGGGTTCCGCGCGCTTTTCATCAGGCCACCGGCATCCGAGGTCGTCACCGCCAAGGGCGGCGGCAAGGGTGCTGGCTCCGGCTCCCCCATGGGCGGCGACCCAGCTCAGGCCGGTACGCGACAACGCCGGGACGCGCGCGGTCACAGTGCCGGCCGTGGTCGGCGTTTCTCTCATGGTGCTACCTCCCTGCTGAGTCGATCCACGACCGGGGACGGTCCGCGTACTGCGGTGGCGGTCCAGCCGGCAATGAGTCGGACCCGCTGTCGGTCCAGTGGGAGTTGCCGCCGCCGCCACCGACGGCCACCGCGATGGGCGGGAGAGCCGTAGTCTCCGGGCCGTCGAACGGATCATGCGCGGACCGCCATACGCGGCGCAGACGCCGGGCGAGCAGAATCGCGACGCCCAGGGTGAGTACGAAGACGCCGAAGAGCAGCAACGCGCCCGCGTTGACAAGTGCGGGCTCGTCATGCCGGCTCGTACTCGGCAGCCTCGGTCTCTGATCGGCTGGAGGATCTTGTGCCACAGCCGCACTGAGGTTGATCATTCCCCAGACGTGGCCGCGTCCGGGTGGCGAGCCGTCGCCGACGAGATCCGCGGTAGCCATGATCCGATCGCAGATCTGTTCAGCCGTCAGATTCGGGTAGGCGGCGCGCACCAAGGCCGCTACACCTGCCGCATAGGCGACCGCGACGTGACCGGCACCCCCGGCGTCAGGGGCGATGACGTCGGACTCCTCCTTCGCGCGGCCGGCGTCGGTCTTCGCGCCGAGGCCTGCCCGGGCCACTCGGAGGAGCCCGAGCTGCCGGGTCGCTCCAGCGCCGACGACAACGACAGCGCCTTTTCTGACGGCCTCGGCCACAGCCTCTTTGAATCCGGGCTGCGCGGGGTTCACGGTCGGGCCGAGCGCTACGACAGTCGCGCCCGCGGCTGTCGCCTCCTTGAGCGCGGTCACCTGGCTCGCGGCCGTCGTCGTGGATCCGGTGGAGGTCATCCGGATGAGGCGAATGGTGGCGTCCGGAGCGATCCCACCGGTCTTGACGTTGCTCGTCTTGCGGCCGGCGATCACTTTCGCCATGCCGGTATCGGTGCCGAGGCAAGCGTTGTCGATCACGGCGACGACTTGTCCGGCGCCGTTGGTACGCGGGCGGCCGCCGCTGACGCCGGCTGTCGGCGCGGTCGGGTTCGGTCTCGGCAGTGCGGCCGGTGCCGTGCAGTCCCGCTTGACCACCTGTGGTGCGGTTGAAGAGACGGGTGGAGGAACGCCGTGCTCGACACCGTCACCGGCCGCGTCCCATGGCAGGAGGAGGACCCATCCCTGGCGCAGACCCAGCGCGTCGCTCAGCACTCCTCCGCCCGGCTGCTTACGGCCGGCGTTGAGCCGCAGGATCTCGACGAAACGGCGTTCGTCGCCGAGGAACTGGGCCGCGATCTCATACAGAGTCTCGGGCTTGCCCTGGTAGGAGGTGCGCACGATGTAGTACTTGGTGGAGTTCGGTTCGTCGGCGGCGGCCGGCGCTGGTGCGGCGCCGACCGTGACCAGCACTGCCGCTAACGCGAGGAGCAGTGTTCTTACCAGCGATCGTCTCATCGGATGCAACGCGCTGTCTCAGTCACGTGTTTCCCCGAAGAATCCTCGCGTGGTCAACGCCCCGCGCAGGGCGCGGAGCGCGTGAAAGGTTCGAGACTTCACGGTGCCTTCGGGCACATCCAGGACCTGGGCCGCCTCGGCGACGGAATGTTCCTCGTAGTAGACCTCCACCAGGGCGGAACGAAGCCGCTCCGGCAGCGCGGCGATCGCGTCGCGGATCTCCCGCCCGTCGATCATCCGCTCGATGTCGTCGCGTCCCGTCGCGATCTCAGGGGTGTGCTCGTTCGACGTTTCCGCGGGACGTGCCTGAACGGCTCGGACATGATCGATGACAATGCGCCGGGCAACGGTGCACAGCCATCCCCGGCTCCAGCGTCCATCATCCTTGCGAGCATCAGGATTACGCCAGGCGCGCACCATCGTCTCTTGGACGACATCTTCCGCCCAATGCACGTCTCCCCCGGTCAGCCGCGTGACGTAGGCAAGCAGCACCGGCCGGTGCACCTGTTGCAGATGCTGCATCGCCGCGTCCGGGCCTTCGGCTGGAGCGTCTTGGTCTTTGACAGAATCAGGAGAGTTTTCTGCCGGAATCTGATCGGCGGCTTTCGATTCTTTTGTCACGCGCTGTGCCGCCGCGCTGATGCCATCGCCAAGAGGATCGGGACCACTCACACAGGATGAGACGCAGCCCTCGGTAACGAGTTCATCGGCGGAAGTCCACTTTGGGCTTCGCCACTCCCTCTATTGGCTTCGGCGTATGAGTGCTCGGCTTCAAGAGGGTCGCTGATGGTGAAGTGGCACCGATAGCTCGGCCTGGGTGGCGGGCTGCACCACCAGGACCGATGCCACAGCGGACAGGCGTTGAGCGATCCGGCCGGCAGATTGCCGTTGCGCGCTCGTCGCCGTCCAACGCGTCACCGGAACACTACGCCCGTCCGTTGTCACAGCGAAAAGGATGTAGCTTGCCCCTGGTCGCGTGCCGTCGACATCGGACTGGATGAGTAGGCCCTCGGAGTCCTCGACAGCCACGACGGACATCTCGATGCCATGGGCCTCGCCGGTGGCGCTGGCCGTCGTGGCGGGTGAGGCCGCGTCCAGGATTCCTCGAACAAGCGTCACCGCCGACAGTGTCATGACAGTGACCGCCGCGAGGAGCAAAAGCGCGGTGGGGGCGGCCGAGCGCATGCGGTTCTCGCGAGCCGGCCGCCAGGACAGGGCCGGGATGTCGTCGATGCGCCGCTTACCAGACAGCACCAGCGTGCGTTTCGCTGATCCTTCGCCGCTCCGCCGGTCGGGCGAAGGGTCGTCATCCCAGCCGCCGAAAGCCGGCTCGGGACTGAATTTCTCGAAGGCGGCGCTGGGTGGTCCCGTACGGTGAAGAGGACCGAAGTCATCGATAAGCGACCGGCGGTCCTCCTCGTCGGGGAGAGCCAGCGCCGCGGCCACTTCAATGATCTCTTTGGTGGCCGCTCGGCACAGGTCGCAGCCGTTCAGGTGAGTTTGAACGTCAAGGTTCTCCTCCGCCGAGAGGGAGTCCAGGTAGTAGGCGCCCAACGACTCGACGACGTGTTTGTCTCCAGGGCTCAATGATTCGCTCGTCCCTGGCCAAGGTCGCGGCGCGGTCGGACCGGAGCCGCTTTGGCCGGACCAGGCGCCGTCTGTGCCGACGGCGCCGGCATCTCGGCAGCTCTCTGGCTCAAGGCGTTGAACACCTCCGGCTCGAGCGGCCGCACGCTGCCTTCTGGTGTCTGTTGCGCGTCGAGGTGCGTGGACACCGCTTCCTTCAGCATCTCGCGCGCGTGCGCCATCAGACCACGCGGGTCCTTGTTCGCGATCTCTTCCAGAGCCCTGGTCAACGGCGACGAGGACCCGCTCATCTCGCTGTCGAGCCTCTTCACCCCCTCGAATTCCTTCATCCGTGCGCCGATCGACGGGGCCATCTCGTCGATGACATCTGCGTAGATCCGCGGCGCGTGAGCAGCGAAAACCCTGATGACCGTCCGGGCCTCCCGCTCCGTGAGTTCGAACTGGGGCATGCCGGTTCCTTCCTTATGCTGACGGGGCTGGCGGGAGAGGCGCAACGACCGGGATTTGTTTGTCGCGGTGGCTACCGGACTTGCAGCCGGCGAACGGGCCGGACGGGTCACGCAAGGAGCTCATCGCAACGTCGAGATGGTCACGCATCCACAAGGATATCGATTGCATGCCCTGGCCCGGCGAACTCGCATCTTGCCAGGCCAGCCACAACGCGTCGAGCCGCGCCACCGCCTCCGCATGCGCCCACCACTGCGGGCACCAGGGCGCCGTGGTCGTGACCTCACGCCCGAATACCGGCAGGAGCAGGCCTTCGACCCACACGGCGAGGCGTCGAAGCTCTTCGGTGAATTCGGGGCCGGCCATGAACAAGATGAACGGCGAGGGTGGTTTCGGCGGAGTTGCCGGCTCGTCGCCCGAGGATCTTGAGGTCTTCGCCTCTTCGGTGGACGTTGCTGGCTCTTTGATCGGTTCAGACACTGTCATTCCCATCGTGGGCTCAGAGAGGGAAGGGTCCGCGACCGAGGTCGAATTGGTCGGCGGCAGAAGCAGTAGCGGTCTTGGCGGCGTTGGCGGCGGCCGCGCGCTCGGCGATACCGCGTTCTTCCAGCTTGGCGGCGGCCGAGATGGGACCCGCGTCGGCTTCCTTGTACCAGGGGCGCAGACGGATGAGGGCCGGCCGAACTCCGGTCGCGAGAAGTAGAGCGGTGCCCTTCGGCAAGGCACGGATCTTGTCGGCCGGCAGAATCTGTTCCTGCCGGAAGGACGTCGAATGCGACTTGCCATCGCGTCCGCGGGAAACACTGACGGTCTTCACATCGTGCTGGCCGACCAGGCGGGCGACCTTGTCGACGAAATCGGCGTCGTCGAGGCCCGCGCCCAGCAGCTTGATGGTGGCCGCGCCCCAGAGTGCGTCCATGCCGGCCTCGCCCCAGACCCGTGCGCCCTGCTTGTAGCTCTGCAACAGGGTGACGACATTGATACCGCGAGATCCCAGGTGGCTGTAAAGGTCCGGCAGATCGGAGATGCGGCAGACGTTCGCCGCCTCGTCGAGTACCGCGGTCATCGGCGGGTCGAGGCGACCGCCCATGCCCTCGGCCGCCATGACCCCCGCCCGCATGGTGGTGTCGGCCAGCCCGGCGATGACGCCGGCTGCGGAGCCACCGCCGTCCTTGGACAGCAGATACAGGGTGTCCTGGGTAAGGACGTGCCGCTCGGGTATGAACTCCGGTACCCGGTGATCCGGCGTGACCCACGCCGCGATGTCGGGGTCGAGCAGGCAGGACACACACTGGCGCGCGGTCTCGTAGATTCCGTCCCGGGTCTGCACCGCGCCGCGAATCGTGCCTTGGAGCTGTTCGGCCATGGCGTCCAGCCCGACGTCGCGAAGCAGGTCGATGGGGGCACGATCGCCGGGGTCCGCCAGCCACCCGAGCATCCCGGTCACCGGTACGCCGTTACGGGCGGCGGCGAGGAACAGCGCGGTCAGCGTGTTCTGTGCCGCCGAGATCCAGAAGTCTTTCTTGGAACTGTCATCGTTCACCGAAGCGACGAAGTGACCCGCCATCCGCCGCGCCCCTTCCACGGTCACGCAGGACGACAGGATGTCCCACCACATCGCGCGTTCGGTGTGCGCGATGCCCTGAGGATCAAAGGTCCACACCGTGCCGACCTTCTCCCGCTGCGCTTTGGTGACGGCGAACACGTCCGACTTGTTCGACGTCAGCAGCACCGAACCTTGCGCGCGAAGCACCCGCGGAACAGCGACTCCCGTCGACTTACCGGCCCGTGGCGCCATCAGATCGAGCTCGACATCCTCGAACGAGGAGCGCAATTCCGGTCCGGACGGGTGCAGGTCACCGAGAAGATTGCCGGTCTGATCGGCCGTCGGCTTCCGTACGCCCTTCAGAGACGGGCGCAGGCCACGGGCACGCTGGACGACCGCGTCCCGTCCGAATGCCGCGAGATCGCGCGGAGTGGCCAGGCCGCTGGGGCGCTTGTGCCGAGAGCGCAGCACGGCAGTGACGAGGCCGGCCAGGAACGCGAAGAACAGGGTTACCAGCGCGATTCCCACATACACAGCCCATGCACTGATGCCAGGCCACAGCGCGGTGGGCCCGGCATCGACCATCAGCTGCACTGAACTCATGGTGATCGGTGGCGGCCGCCAGCCGCCACCGATCACGGCGGCGCCGACGGTCCCGCCGAGAAACACGGTGCCGCAGGCCGCGCCCCCAGCGGCGACCAGCACGAGAACGGTCACGCCGGCCTCGTTACCGGACCCGCCGCTCATGACCGCACCTGCGCTGGTCCGCTCCGCGTCCACCGGGTGTTCGTGTCGTGCAGGTGCCGCTCGGTGTCGGTGATGGCCATCCGGATCGGAATCCCTGGGCGCCCGCCGACCTTGATCAGGAAATTACCGCGGCCAGGGGGCTCGTCGTGCACTCCGGTACTGGCCCAGCCCGGCGGAGACGACCAGGACGAAACCATGTCGATCTCACGACGTGACAGTCCCACGATGCGGCCGAGCTCCTCCATCTCCGTACGGGGCAGGCCCGCGCAGACCACCATCCCGGCCCGTTCGACGAAACCGCGGGCCTTGGCCCGGTCGGCGTCGGTTCCGACGGACTCGGCGTCCTTCAGGGTGTGCGTGATCTTCGCGTCGCCCAAGCCCAGCGATCGGTTGAGCCGCGTGAGCGCGTCGATGCGGTCGACGATGCCGGATGCCGCGCGCAGAGGCCGCCACAGCTCGTCCAGAACGGTGAAGAACCATCGCCGGGGAGTGATGCCGGCATCCGCGAGAGCGTGCACCGCGGCCACCGTTCCCAAGCCGTCGGACCAGGCCGCCAGCATGGCCGCTGCCGTCAGTTGCGTGTCGGACTCCCCGATCCGGGAAATGTCGATGCAGACCGCCGGCGCGTCGGCGTTGATGTGCGTCGAGGTCTCGGAGGAGAACGTATCGCCGAGCGGACCGTCGAGGATGCCGAGCAGGGTCCGGTGCAGCGGGTCGACCGCCTCGCGGTAGCGATCGTCGTGTCCCCGATCCAGGGTCACCGCACGAACCGGCTCGGGCCCCTCGGCGAGCGCCTCGACCAGATCGGGCAGCACGATCGACTGGCCCTCCGGTGTTCGTTCACGCACGTGCCTGAGGCAGGCGGAAAGCACCGACTGTTCGTGGTCGTTGATCGGCTGACCACGCACAATAGTGAGCAGAGCGGCCAGCATGTTGAGCACCCGGCCATGTGTCTCCGCGGCCAGCGCTTCGCCAGCCCGGCCGCCGATACGGCGCGCCGCCGCACCCATCGCGCCCGGATCGAGAACGTTGATCCCGCCCACACCTCGGCCGATCGAGATGACCTGACCGCCCAGGGCACGAACGGTGTCCGCGTAGTCCGGTTTGAGGTCGCCGAGGACCAACGGTGTCACACCCTGCGCAGCCAGCCCGATCAGCATCCGGTTCACCAGGGTGGACTTTCCGAGGCCGGGCATGCCGAGCATGAACAGCGACGGATTGGAGATGTAGCGCGCTCGCATGAACCACGACAGCGGGTCTCCGCAGACGGTGGCTCCGGTCACCAGGTGCTGCCCGAGCGGGACACCACTCATCGGTGCACCGGAGCCGGCCGAGAACGGCCACAGCCCACACGCTTGAACGCTGGTCGCACGCCACATCGTCGGCGGGTCGAGGTAGCCGACACGGCCACTGCTCGTACCCGCCGATCCTCCGCCCTGCATCCTGGAGCCCGCGGGCTGCCTCAGGACCAGGTCCTCGGTCGCGGGCACCTGCTCCGGCATGGCGTCCAGCGCTGTCCGCGGTCCTGAGGCACCCCTACGCCACCCGGCTCCCAACCGGAACTGCCCGGTCGAAGACGCGGATTTCACAATGCCTCCTGGAATTCGTACGGAATGAGCGTGTGCTCCCAGGGAAGAATTCCCGCCGGGAGCGAGCAGGCGAACGCGGCGGCCTGCACGCGGTTGGCCGGCCGCATCGACAGACGAGAACCCGCGATCAGGTTGCGGACCGTGACATTGGCATCCACCAACTCGGCCGCCGTGTCAACGGTGACGGTCAGCAGCAACGAGAACTCGACAAGACCGGCGCCGGCGGCCTCCTCCGCGGCAGTCTGCTCGGCCGCGGACACTTCCGCGGCCGCTCGAGCCCGCACCAGACCGCGACCCGAGGTCGCCATGAACTGAGCGTTGCGGCGGTCGGCCTCGACGATCCGGGCCGAGGTCGCCGGGTCGATCGGCCGGTAGATCAGAGCAACCCGCTTGCGGCGCGTACCCGGAGCCGCTTCCAGAACGGTGCGCAGCACGCCCGAACCCACCGTTCCGCGCGGTGCCATCGTCAGCATCCACGTCCGCGAGACGCCTGAGTCGTGGGCGTATGCCTCCACCGATTCCACCGACGCCGCCGGGCCGGCGTCTTCCCACGCCAAGGCCGTGCCGCCGTAGGCCGCCCGCGCCTCCAAGACCTCAGCCGCCACCGCGGGGTCGTACGCCACGCGGATGACTTCGGCGATGCGCTCGGCCGACAGTGGCTCCGCCGAGCCTCCCCCCGCGCCGACCAGGCCTCCGCACAGCCCGGGTATCCGGACTGCCAGGTCGGCGATGACATCCTCCAGCTTGTGCTTCGTACCGCCCGGAGCGGCGTAGGTGAGAGTCACGTAGGTGTGCATCTCGGAGGAGGCGGCCGGATAGCGGTTCACGATCTCCTCCATCACGGCGCGGGCGACATCGGGGGCGTCCGGGGACAGGCGCGGCAGCACCTCGGCGGCCAGCGTCATACCGGAATCCGGCGCCGTTTCCACGACGACCGACGCCCCACGCAGGTTCGGCTCGTGCGAGAGCCGCGCCAGCCAGTCGCCCCACATCGCCACCCAGACGTCGACCTGTTCCTGGTCGACAAGCCCGCCACCGTCCGGTACGCACTCGAGGACAACCGTGAAGCGGTTTCGGCTGCGGTGATGCAAGACGCCGAACGGCCGATCGAACGCGTCGAGCCCCTCCCCCACGGTCACCTTGCTCAGAAGCCCGGGCGGAGCGAAACGGCCGCCCGGCCGCTGAGACAGCGGACCGGAGACGTAGAAGTTCTCGCCGTGCGCGACGCGCCTGCGCCATCCGAGCCGGACGGTAAGGATTTGATACAGATTCCGGCCGTCCTCGGTGCGCACAGCCAACGGTCCGATCATGACCACGATGGGCATCAGCACCACCAGAGCGGCGGTCAACGAGATCAGGGAAGCCAGCAACACCGCGACGATGCCGCCGAACGCGCCAATCGTGCCGATCAGGCCCAATGGCCCCAGACCTGACCGGCGTGGACGCCGCCAATTGCCGTAGGTCCTCTGCGAGACATTCTCACCCGACATTGTTGCCTTTCGTTCCGACGCCGCGACGGCTTGCTGTCAATGCCACGTCAGTGCTCGTCCCCGCGACCGCCCGACACCGCGCCGGAGGCCACGTTGGTGGCGTGCTTGACCGTGCTGTTTCCCGCTTTTGCGAGCAGCTGCGCGGCACCGCCCAGAGCACCGCCGACCCCCCGGGCCGCGCCGGCTGCCGCCCGGCCACCCATACCGCTCTTCCCGGACGCACCGCCATTGGATGCCGGCGCACCGCCTTTGGAGGTCGGCGCGCCACTCGGGCGGGAACGGCCTGCGCTCCCCGACCGGCCGCCGCCCGATATCGACCGCCCGGCGGCGGTCAGGACAGAACCGGTCGCACCGGCCGCCGAGGAGGCGGCCGACGCGGCCCCGTCGGACGAGCCGAGCGCCGCAGCCGCGGGGACGACCAGACGAAGCAGACCGGGCAACGCCACAGCGGACAGCAGAAGAACCCCGCAGCCGGCGATCTTCTGCTGCGTGGCGTTGTTGCCGCTGTAGCCGATCATCGTTGTCCCGACGTACAGGATCAGGCCGACCGCGGGTTTGTAGATCAGCCAAGCGGCGAGCCACGCGATGTGCTTGCGCCACCACGACGACCCCCAGTTGGTCATCGAGGCGGAGGCCGCCATGGGCAGCGTCCCGACGAGCAGGACCATCACTCCGAGCCGGATGTAGAGCAGGATGATGTGGATGATGCCGGAGATGATCAACAGCAACCCGATGATGATCAGCAGGAAGGTCGCGATGCCGCCGTTGTCGCAACTCGCGATGCTTTGCAGCTGCTTCTGAACACCCGCCTCGTACAGATGAGTGGTGTACGTGTCGGAGAGAAGAGCAAGCTGGCCTATGACAAACGTTCCCGCTCCGGCGGTCACCATGAGCCGCAGAAGGCCCTTGATCGCTATCATTCCGGCTTCGCTACGCATTTCCAAAGCCATGCGAACCGCCGCGAACAACAACGAGGCAACGGCGATGGTCACCACCAGCCAATTGGTCTGCAAACCAATTTTGTGGTTCATCTCGCCGTCAGGCGACAGGGTCGGAACCTTCTGCGCGAAGAGACTGGCGGCCGCATTCATGATGGACGAGGCGATTTTTCGGAGGATACCGTCGATGCCGCTGTCGAGCAGTTCGGCAAATCCGCCGAAAGCCCCGAAGTAGATGGCATCACCGTTACTGCAATCCGGCACGTCAATTTCCCCACAGTATGAAGCCGGCGGAATCCGCAACCGGAGTCAACGGCGAATACAGGTTACCCGTCTCAGCAGGCTCGATCTTCCAATCGCCACCGGACCATGCCATTCGGTAGTCCGTGGCGGCATAACCGATGGCACCGGCCCGGATCAGAAGACGAATCGTTGCCGCCTCACCCGAGTAGAACAGCAGCGAGAACCCCGCGATGGAACTCGTGGTGTTGCGCACCGGCGGATCCACGATCGACGAACGCATCGCAACGAAGAGTTCGCGACCCGTGCTCGGCACCACCTGTTGATCGACGATGGTGCGCCAATCGGTGCCACTCAGTTGCCGCGGAATCACGTGGGCAGCCATGATGGCACCGGTAGGCGTGTGCGCGAAACACCACAACATCGACCCATGCGTGCGGCGCGGTCCAGCCGAGGTGGACAACGGCACTGGCGCGCCGTTCAACTGCCGCCATGTGATGTCCTCCGGCGGCCGTACGGGCGCATCCTGCCGGCGGTCGTCGCTGCGGCAACCGACCGGCCGAGCACCCTCCAAGGGTGCGCCCTCGCTGAGCGGACCGCGCGCCGCAACCGATTGCGTCGGCGCGGGTTCCGTATCTATGAAGGCCACGACTACGGCGGCGACCAGCACCATCCCGAAAAACGCGGCGGAGACCTGCCATCCTCGTTGTTGCCAGAACGGCCGTGCGTCGACGTCGCGAGTGAGCCGCCACCGGCGCCTCATAGCGGCCTCCATTCGGAATGAAATCGAGCAGAAACGGGTCTACTTCAGCTGAAGAAGAACTGGACCAGCGGTCCGGCGGTGGCCACCAGGACACAGCCGCCCAGAACCAGGCCAAGTTGGCCCATGTGCTCTGAGCTGTCACCTCGCTTATGGGCAATTGCCATTTTGGCGCCTGTGATGAGCACACCGGCGACCCCTGCCGCCGTACCGGCCCAGGCGATCAAGCCCAACCCCGTCGTCACCAGGGTGGCCAACTGCTCCGGAGCTTTGCCACCCTTCTGTGGCTGCGGGACTTCAACCTGAGGAAACAGCAGGAAGACCATTTTTGTAAGTTCTTGAAGAGACATTCAGTGCTCTTTCGTCGGCGCCGCCGCGTCCACGATCACGCTACGGCAGGGGTATGTTCAAGAATTGGATGATCGGCCCCGCTGTCATCGACAAGAAACAAGCAGTCAGGATCAAAAAGGCACGTTTCATGGTTACCGCACCGAACCCGATCTCGCCACGGCGTAGCTGAAGTGCCAAATCTGATCCAACGATGAGAACGCCGCCGACACCGGCAGCCGTGACGCACCAGGCAAGGAGATTGAGCAGATTCAGGTCTGCCCTGCTACCCTTTGTTTCGCCCGGCTGGGCGCGATTCGTAGCCACTGCGGGGTTGAACGGCGCGATGGACGGCGCCGGCGGAGCAACGTTCTTCTTCTCGATGTGCTGACATTCCAATTTTCCGCCCTGGACCGTGCCTGAAAACGTGCACCACGTCCTTCCGGTGACGTCGTAACCCTGCTTACTCGGTCCCAAACCAATCTTGAAATCGACGTACAAGCTGCCGTCCGGTGGAGGGTCGACGCTGAGCGTGGCCTTTTGCCCGACCAGAAGGCCGCTCCGGCAATGAATGGCACCGCCGCGGCCGCCCCGGTCGAGCAAACCCTCATTGCCACCATCCGACCAGGACACGGAGGCACTGTTTCGCAGGCACACTCTCTCGACGGTGTATGCCCCTTTGCTGTGAAAGTCGACCGACACCAGCCCCGCCGGAGCAGAGGCTGCGGGCGAGTCCGCGGGAGAAGGGGACACGGGAGCCCGGGCAGGCCGGGACGAGTGGCCGGTCTGGTGCGGTGCCGCCGACGCTGTGCTCGACAACCCGAACGCCAGCAGGCCGACAACGGCAGCCACCGACACCACAGCCGAGATATAGCGTGGTGGCCGAAGGCACGCTCGGACAGCCGCATACATGACCTACCTCCGCTTCTGCTCAAATGTGTTCTGCCGGAGCTCTTCAGGCGAACGACGCGCACCCTCGCGACTCTTACAGAACGGACCGGACCGGACCTCGGTTCACGGATTCTGAAATTTCCTGGACCGGCGTGCGGCGGTCTTGATCACGTTTCTGTTCAGGTGGACTGCCGACGACCGCGGAATACGGGCCGAGGCGGCAAAAGATTGGCTGACAATGCGAATGAACCAAGGCCGGCTTCTTCCGTCAGTCCTGGCAAACCCGGACAACACATGAACGCGAGGAGCCCGTGGCCGGAGGCAGCGCAGATCAGAATTCAGGCCAGTCAGGTTCCAAGCCGCCGGACCCCACCCAAACGACGATCAGCATCGTGGTTTCACTGGTGGCTCTTCTTCCGTTCATCCTCTTGGCCATCCTCGCGGTAGTCTTCATCGCAGTGATCATCGCCGCTGTCAGCTCGTCGCAGGGCGGCCCAGGTGCCCCCGGAAGCAGCTCCGCCCCGGCGGCAGGAGGGAACGTCGCCAATCTGAACGCGGCTCAATTCGAGCAGATGTTTCCTGCCCGGAGCCCGTTTTACACCTATCAAGGATTGACGACGGCGATGGCGCACTATCCCGCCTTCGCGACAACCGGCGACGAAACCGCACGGAGGCGTGAGCTCGCCGCTTTCCTGGCCAATGTCAATCGTGAGAGCGGTGGCCTCATCTACGTCGAAGAACTCAACCGCTCCGCGTGGGGCAACTATTGCGACGCCGGTCAACCGTACGGTTGCCCCGCTGGGCAGACCGCTTACCACGGGCGAGGCCCCATCCAGCTGTCCTGGAACACCAACTATCACAGCGCCGGCCAAGCCCTCAACATCGACCTGCTCAACAATCCCGATCTCGTGAAGAACGATCCTGCAATAGCCTGGCAGACAGCGCTCTGGTTCTGGATGACACAGCAGGGCGCGGGCACCGCGACGCCACATGACAGCATGACCAAGGGGGCCGGGTTCGGGGAGACCATCCGCAGCATCAACGGCATTCTCGAGTGCAACGGCGGCAGCCCCGAAGCCGTGCGCAGCCGCATCGACGCTTACGTGCGCTTCGCAGCGATTCTTGGAGTCACACCGGACCCTCGACAAAGCTGCTAAGAGCACAAGGGAGCGGCGAGGCAGGTCCTTCGTTCTGGCCGAAGGGCTGCAGGGACTGCCGCAGGCGCACCGGGCCGGCAGATACTGCTCGCTCCGGCGCATCCACGCAACTGCAACACGCGCAGCGGCCTCGCCGCCGGCTTCGAGGGTGGCGCGCGATCGTAGTCGGTCAGCCGCGGGGCACGGTCCGTCAAACTATTGCGTAAACGACTGCCCGGACGCTTGAGGACGGCGTGGTCGACTAGGACTCGAAGACCGACTATCGTCATAGCCGGCTGTCCTCGGTTCAGGTTGGATGTTAGTCGCGGCTCGGCCGCTATCCACGTTGGCGGCAGAGCGGATGCTTTCCTGTCCCCAGTCTGCGATCGTTACCGGTGTACCAGGACGGCTTAAGTCGGGAGACGGTTGGCCGCTCTGATAACGGGCGGCTTGTGCGCCTTGGACATGGTCTGCACGGCGAGCAACCGGCGCCGGGGGTGCCGGCATGGACCAAGAAGGTACAGGCATAGTTCGACGCTGATCCGGGACTTGCACCTGAGCATAATTTTGGCGCGCCGTCGGCAACGGCGCGCCGCTCCGGTGAGGGAATTCAGTCATGATGTGGCGCAGATTTGTGAACTCTTCCCGATTCTTCTGGTCATAGAACATCTTCATCATAATCGGATGCGAATTGATCAGGCTGTCAGCGAAGTCACGCATTTCAGACTTCTCATCGTCGGTATAGTTCGCCGCATCTGCGAAAGCTTGCTCAGGCGCCCGCTTGATCTTTGGATCAAAGAAGCGCAGCACACGAGACCCGAACCGCCTTGCCCAGGCCTTTCCAGCTAGGTCATTTTTCCTATCATTAGCCAGATCGTTCCGTAGGCTACTGTGGTTCTCCACGCTCTTGACATAGGCCAGGAGCGCCTCCCTTTCCCTGGGCGTCAATCTCTTCGTCCTAGCGAATTCACGGACATCTTGCGCGAACAGCGCAGCCGTCGCTCGCTTCGCCCGCCCGTCCGTAGACTTCGATTGCTGTTTGGTCGAGTACGGATTCTGCTCATTCGTAAACTGTTCGGGCATATTCTTTCACGCTCCGGAAGGCATTGTTCTGTTCGGCATTATGCAACGCTGCCTAGGTTCAGGCGACGGGAAGGCGATACCTTGCGAATTTCCTCCTAGCGTCGCGCTCGGTCCGGCCCGACAGGGCCGAACTCAGTGCCGCACGAAGAGGCATATTTGAGTTATCCCCGTCGTAGCGACACACCCCTCGCACTCTTCTACATAGGAACGGGAACGAGGCGGCGAAGTTCAGCGCGCCGGCCACCTGCTCGCCGGCATCCGCGGTCGGCTTCACCGAAGTGGTCGACGATCTCGTCTTTCCTGGGCTCAAAGGTCCGGCTGGGCTCAAGGATGCGGCTGGGCGGCGCCGTCGTCGACAGCCCAGCCGGATGACCGTCTCGGTTCGAGCGCCCTTCAAGAGGACCGGTCTACGTCACATCGTGGCCTGGCGGTCCCGCGGCGGGCGCCGGCATGGGGCAATGGCCCCGGCATGGACTTCTGCTGATCATCGACGCCACGCCACGCCGAGTCGCTGCGAGACGACCCCACCGGGGGGGCACGTCGAATCTACTTCCTGCCTCACGAATTGAACCGCTGGATACTCACGCCCGTTCCAAGTGTGTCACCAAGTACGGAAAGACAGCTGGGGGACCAGACGCAGACATCCATCGGAAAAATTTACCTGGATAGGCTGTCTGCCAGCACCGGCGCCGATAATTAACTCCACTCCGGCAAGGCCCCTTACTGCAGTGACAGCCCGCTCGCCGACAAGATCACAAAGTTCGGTTGCCATAGGGCATCACCGTCGTCCGACCTCACAACCCGATGAATGAATTGAGGAGTATCAATGACTCGCGGAATTGAGATCGAACTTCCGTCAGCTCGCATCACGATGCCTTCAGAATACGGTCCAGACCCGGGAGCCGTCGTGGCGAGGACTAATGGGGTCACCGTCGTCACCGATCGATCTGCACTCCCTAACAGCTTCATCGCCGAGATCGTCTCCGATCCGATCAAGTCATTTTCCTACGACTCGGACTCCGGAAAAGATCCGGATCTCGTGAACGAGGCGGTCCGCCAGGCCGCCGCAGCACTCACAGGCGCGCCTAGGCGTGGCCGTTCCGTACCAGATACATTCCGCCAATCGGGTCGATGGACTGTAAATCGCGCATTCCGGGAGGCGTATGTCTCGTCCGTTCGGCTGCCTTCCTTTATGAGCGTTGGCGCTCAATTCACGCAGTCCATCGATCAGTACGCCAGTGCCAAGTTCATCGCGGACGTCAATGATCGGTTCCTCACCGATGGCCCATGGAAGGAAATCGACCGGGCAGCTGACCACATTGCGAAAATGGTCGGCTCGCGATTTGCAGCGGAATCGAACGGACGGCTGCCCAATTACGAAAAACGTCTGCTGGAGTCTTATCTCCGGGTCGCCATCCCGCACTGGACCGCGTCGGCGATTCAACACGTCAACCAGGCCCAAGGAGGATCGATCGACTACGCCAAGAAGTTGATTCCCGTACTCATGCGCAAAGACTATGCAGCAGCCAACGAGGCCCTTCCAGACAATGTTAGAAATTTTCTCATGGCGCACGGCGAAGAGATCAAAATGGAGGTCAACAGGCAGTTTTTCGGCGCTGGCTCAGGGATGCCGCCCGGCCGCTCTCTAGCAAGTCGAGGCCTTCGCAACCCGGACCGACAGAACGACCAGGCAATTTGGCAAATGATGCAGGACGTGGGGATTATTGACTCGAACGGCCAGCCCAACATATTTCTGGAATCCGACCGGAATAACCTCACGGTCGGAGACTTCGCAGATAATGCATTGTACGGCCACGTCGGCCCGAACAAACGGCCGATACCCCCCGCTCCCACCGCCGAATTCCTCGGAGTGCACAAAACCTTCGACAACAGCAACACCAGAACAGGAGAACACTACTACGAATTTCGGCACCATGACCGAGGAATATCTGAGGTGGACCAGGTTTTACAGCGTTCGGAACAGATCAACGGACTCGCGATCGAGGCGCAGTCGGCGCCCTTGATGCAGCCGCAGGAAGTCCTTGACATCGATTTCTGCATCAGGACGATCAATCAGCAGATCTCCGCCGCAAGCCAAAATCTTCACCAGAGTCTGGCATTGCAGCGTGCAAATCCTGCACACGTCGTGCCGCACACAGTAGATACGGCCCGACAGAATGAATCCGAGGCCCTGACCAATATGCGTTTCGCGGAACTGAACGCCAGCAATGCCGAGCAGATGGTTTTGACGTCAATGCTCTCGAATGACCCCGCCATGCAGGCGGCGCTTCGGGAAAGACATGTTACGACTCAACAGACGCATAGAAGTACGGTCCAAACCCTGCACGACTGTCGATATCAGTCAAGGGTGGTAGGTTCGAATCAGTCAAGCGCCGCGACAACGCCTTCCACCTCACTAGGGTCGACCATATCGCAAATTGCCGGCCTTCGATCTCCGCACGGATATTCCGGTTCTCAGCCAACGCCATATTCTACGTCTACGCAGCGCTCTCAACGCCCTGGTCCATCGACATATCAGGGCCACGGAAGGGGCGGCGGCGCTTCATGATGCCTCCTTCTTGGCATGTGTTCGATTGTGGTTTCCGCTATCCCTCCCAGGATTGAGCACAGCCGCATAAAGGGCAACGGTCGAATGCAGGTCTCCAGGCAGGCGGCGGAGCAGCGGTCCGCTACGTTCGGCCGCTGCGCCTCGCCTGAGTGAGCGCTCGAAATGGCAATCAGAAGGGTGGGCCGGCGTGGATTTCGAGTCCGTATCACGCCGGTGGAGGCCCGCTAGCTTTCCGGGTCGAGAGCATCGCCGGAAGCCAGGTATTCCTCGACGTCGTCGAGGCAGCGGCGGACGGCGCCGGGGACGGCCGCCCGGTCCCGGGGTCCGAGAGCGCTGCTCGCTGCGGGCCGACGGGCGCACCCACCTCGTCGACGGCCTCAACCGGGTTCCCGGCAAGATCCGCGATTGCGGCGGCGCGATGGTCGCGTAGCGTTCGACCCCGGTCGACGACGGCCTGATGCACGAAGACCCGGCGCTGAACCTTCCCGCCTCCGCGGTCGGGGCGTCGTTCGGCTACGGATGGTTCGTGCGTGACAACCCACGTACTGGAGTAGGGGTCGACCGGTGCGGCCGGATCACCTGGTTCAGATTGACTGAAGAGAGGCGGACGTGAGCCAGGGCGTGCCGGTGGAACGCGCACCGGTGACGTCCTCCTCGTCACACCCGCCCGGAAACGAGGAGGATGCCACTCGCGGTGATGAATGGCGATAGCCAAGCCCAACCAGACCGGCCCGGGCCTTGTGCACCGACTCGTCGCGCCAATATTGACTCGCTTGGCCACCACGGCGTTCCGAAGTTGCCTCGCGACTGAGATGCGGGTTGAAGGCGGTAATGCACGCTGTTCGGGGGTGGGGCTTGGAGATCGGTCTTTTACTTTACGGCCAACGCAGATCACGTCGGCACACGGTCGAGCCGTCGGCGCCCGGCAGTTCCGGACTCTGCCACCCTCGGCACCGGCGGCGGAACCGGTCAACCGTAGACAGATGAATGCCATGACCAGGCTCTTTCCACGTAATCCAAAGCTGCCTGAGCGTTCAGTGAACTTCGCTGGTCTCCATCCGTATGATCCTTTGTTCGGAATTGTGGACACACGCTCGCCCTTATGAATTATTTAACCCTCTCGTGGCAATCTGCCCGCGACCCATGACGTCGGAACAGGAGAAAGACCACATGCGATTGCCCCGGGTAATTGTCGCCCTCCTCGCCGGAGTCGCGCTGGCCTTATCGGCGGCCGGCCCCGCGTCGGCCATTCGAGGCGGTACGGAGGCGGCACGACCCTATTCGTTCGCCGGCTCGCTGCAACGCCCCGAGTCGCCCCGCGCCGACGGGCACGTCTGCGGGGTCACGCTGATAGCGCCGAGATGGGCGCTGACCGCTGGGCACTGCGCCCGCAACCCGAGCGGCGCTCAGGTCGGCACGCCGAGGAACTGGACCGTGCGCATCGGGTCGCTCGACGTCCGCTCGGGAGGCCAGGTCGCCCGGGTGGAGAAGTTCTACAGTTACTCGTCCCGGCCGGTGGCCGACGGTGACATCGCCCTGCTTCGACTGGACAGGCCCATCGCGGCCGTTCCGGCGGCGCTGCCTCGCACTCGCCCGGCCGCCCACACCGTCGCCCGGATCATCGGTTGGGGTGTCACATGCGACGAACCGCAACCACAGTGCTATCCCACCCGGCTGCGTGAGGCCGACACCCGGTTCCAGGCGACCGAGCTGTGTGACCCCAGCGGCATCGTGAAAGAGCGCGAGCTGTGCGTCGGCAGTCCGGACGGGAAGGTCGCCGCGACCAACATGGACTCCGGTGGACCCGCCCTCGTTCGCTCCGCCCGCGGCTGGATCATCGCCGGCACGGTCAGCGGCAGCAACGGCGACGATCAACCGGTCGTCTACACCGATGTGAGCTACTTCCGGAAGTGGATCACCGGGATCGTCAGCGGATCCGACGTGCCCGCCGACAGCCCGGTGCCCGACCTCGAGGGCGCGGTCACGGTGAACGGCTGCTCGGCCTCGGTCGTGCGGACCGCCTCCTCCGCGCCCACGGACCCCGCGCTGCTGCTGACCAATGGTCACTGCCTCGAGCAACGTCCTGTTCCGGGTGGCGCCGTGGTCGATCAACCGGACGATCAGATCGTCCGCATCGGCGACCACCAGGGTTACCCGCAGGACAGCGCTCGGACCACCCGGCTGCTCTACGCCACCATGACCGGCACCGACGTGGCGCTCTACCGCCTGGACAAGTCGTACGCTCAGCTCCGGGCCAAGATTTTCCTGCTGGGCACGAAGCCCGCGGCCGCCGGCGACCGGATCGAGATCATCTCCGCGGGCGAGGGCAACCGGTACTCGTGCACTGTCGATACGGTCGTCGCCCACCTCCGTGAGGACGGTTATCAACAGGACGACGCGTACCGCTACGATCCGGCCTGCGACCCCGGCCACGGCTCCTCCGGCTCGCCTCTGGTCCTGGCCGACGGCACCACCGTCGTCGGTGTTCACAGCACCGGCAACGACAGTGGCGAGCGATGCACCGAGAACAACCCGTGCGAGGTCGCGGCGGACGGAACGGTCCGAGTGGAGCAGGGACGTCGGTACGGTCAGCGCACCACCACGCTGCCTGCCTGCCTGACCGTAGGCTCGCGGCTCGACCTGAGCGCGCCGGGCTGCGGCCTCACGCCTCCGGCGTAACCAGCCGGCGCCGACGCGACAGAGCATCGGATCGAGGTCCCGGGCCGCATGGTGACGGCCCGGGACCTTCGTGCTGCCAAGCGGTAGGACCGGACCGTCGCTGTGACCGCCGCAACCGTTCCACATTGCCGGGGCGTGGCGGCGTCAATACCATTCGTTCGACCTCCAGAAGCGCGGTTCAAAGGCATCAGGCCTTGGACCTGAACTTTCCCGGACGCGCCTCGTCTGATATTCGAAAATCGCGTATCCACCCGGCCCGAGAGGGTATCGACGCACCGTGAAAGGGGCACTGACCTGCACCTCGCGAGTTCTGCGGGCTGGTTACAGAGGCTTCTTCAAGGAGCGAAACGGAAACCGGACCTCCCCTCTCGGTCAGGTGACTCTTATTGCATTGGTCAAGTGGGCTCGATGAGCGCAGACTTGGCATCTGAATTAGTTCGGGCCAGAGAAGACGGGAGAATGGATATGACGATCAAGGCATTGGTTGTCGGCGCGACCGGAACGGTGGCCAAACCGGTGGCACACGAGCTGTTGGCGCGCGGTGCAGACGTTTACGCCCTGGTGCGTGACTCGTCACGGGCGACGGTCCTTCCCGAGGGTGTCACGCCGGTCGTGGGAGACCTGACGGACCGGGCCGCCGTCCGGGCAGCACTGAAGGGTATGGATTCGGTTTTCTTCGTCCACCCCCACATGGATGATGACGTCGCCATCATCCATGCCTTCGTGGACGCGTGCGAGGAAGCCGGCGTGCGTATGGTTTTCGGGGGCTACCACGTCGACGACCCCGAGATCCGTGCCACCATTTCACGGCAGATTCCGATGTACGGAGGAAAGCTTGAAGTAGCGGCACGCATTGCCGATCCTCAGGTCGATTCGGTGATCCTCAACCTGCCGAACTTCGCCCAGAACGACGAGTTGTTCTTCGACGAGATCCGCGCCGGCTTGTTCCCGATCCCGATCGCCGACGGCGGAACCGGTCGATTCGACCTGCGCGACTCGGGAGAGATCGCCGCCCGGGCCATGCTCGACGAGACCTACCTCGCGAACGGCTGGTACAACCTTTCCGGCCCGGAAACCCTGAACGGCCCCCAATGCGCGGCGATCTGGTCCGAAGAGCTCGGCCGACCGGTTCGTTATCTCCAAGATGGCGATGATTGGAAGGCGATCTTCTCCGAGCGACTCGAAGGACGCAAGTTGGAGGACTGGCTTGTTGCGCACGACATGCTTGTCGGCAAGGTGCCCCAGCCGGTCAACCCCGACGACCTGGCGTTCACGACGAAGATCCTCGGACGTCCGCCGCGCACCTATCGCGACTTCGTCAAAGATGCCATCAAGAACTTCTGACATCTGGCCGGCGTAGCCGGGCGGGTCGCAGCGACTGTCGCGGCGCGCTTGCCCGCGGCAGCGGAGAGAGGGCCAGGTGCTGCGCCCGCCCAGCGCGCGGTGAGCAACCGGTCGGGGTGGCGCTTTCGCCGGTGGACGGTCGAACTTCCGGCGCCGTCCGCCGTCGGCTAAGGCGATGACCACTTACCTTGATCCGGCCGCCGCCGAGCGGGTGCCGCTGGCCGCGCGAGACCTCCCGGCCAGCACATACGCCCTGCTGCAACGGGCCGCCGAACAGCACGGCGACCAGGTCGCCCACACCTTCCTCGGCCCTGGATACACCGACGGCCGGCCAGTCACCTACAAAATGCTCAGGCAGAGCGTCACACGGACCGCGAACGCGCTGCACCGGCTCGGGGTCACCCGGCGCAACGCGGTGGCGCTGCTCAGCACGAACAACGGCGAGATGGTCACCAGCCTGCTGGCCGCCGAGGCGGTCGGCATCGCTCAGCCGATCAACCCGGCCCTGGCCCCGGACGCCGTAGCAGGCCTGCTCCAGGTGGCTGGGACCACGGTGCTGATCGCCGCCGGGCCGGAGATCCATCCGCAGCTGTGGCAGCTCGCCGTCGGTCTCGGCCGCCGGCTGAGGCTGGACGCCGTGCTGGCCCTGCGGCCGGACGGCCCCCGCGATCAGCGCCCGGAGCTCGTCGCCGAGGACGTACGGGTCGCCTATCTGGAAGACCTGGCGGCGGCCGAGACCGGTGACCGGCTCGTCGCGCCGCCGCCGCTTCCGCAGGAGGCGGCGGCGTACTTCCACACCGGCGGCACGACCGGAACCCCCAAACTGGCCGCGCACACCCATGCCAACGAGGTCTTCACCGCGTGGTCGGCCGCGGAGACCGTCGGCGACGATCCGGTCCTGTTCGGCGGCCTGCCGATGTTCCACGTCAACGCGGTGGTGCTGTCGACCCTGGTGCCGATGTTCGTGGGCGGCCACACCGTGTGGAGCGGACCGCTGGGCTGGCGCGACCCGGCCCTCTACCCGATGTTCTGGAAGCTGGTCGAGCAGCACCGGATCAGCACGATGTCGGCCGTGCCGACCGTCTACGAGCAGCTGGCCCGGGTCCCGGTCGACGCCGACGTCTCGTCGCTGAAGTTCGTGGTCAGCGGGGCCGCCCCGCTCCCGGCGGCAGTACGCGAGGGTTTCGAGAAGCACACCTCGGTACCGGTCTGCGAGGGGTACGGGCTGACCGAGGCCACCTGCGCCTCGGCTCGCATCGTGCCCGGCCACCCGCGGCCCGGGTCGGCCGGCCTGCGCATGCCCTACCAGCGGATCCGCGCGGTCGACCCGGCCGACGGCACGCCGCTGCTGGCCGGCCGAACCGGAGTGATCACGATCAGCGGCCCGAGCGTGTTCCCGGGCTATGTCGTCACCGGCCCGCACGGCGCCCGCACGCTCGACCCCCTGGGCAAGGTGACCGACGGCTGGCTCGACACCGGGGATCTCGGGTACGTCGACGCCGACGGGTACGTCTATCTGACCGGCCGGCTCAAGGACCTCATCATCCGGGGCGGGCACAACATCGAACCCGCCGTCGTGGAGGACGCCGTCCGCAGCCATCCGGCCGTCACCGGCGCCTCGGCGGTCGGCCGGCCCGACCCGCACGCGGGCGAGGTGCCCGTCTGCTACGTGACCGTACGACCCGGCGCCGGCGTCACCGGCGACGAGCTGGTGGTCTGGGCCGCCGGGCGGGTCGCCGAGCCGGCCGCCGCGCCCAAGGCGGTGTACGTCGTGAGTGAACTGCCGATCACCGCTGTGGGCAAGGACTTCAAGTTGGCCCTTCGGGCCGACGCCGTACGCCGGGTCGTCCAGGACGAGCTGCCGGACGTCGCGGTGACGGTCGAGATCGAGGACGGCACACCGGTGGCCGAGATCAATGTCGCCGACGACCGGATGGCCGCGGCCGGCTCCGTGCTCGGCCGGTATTCGTTCCGGTGGCGACAGGCGACTCGATAGAAGTCATGCCGGGCGAGGTCTCCGATGAAGGAGGCCTCGCCCAGGTGCGGCGGCATACGTCACGCGAACCTTGTGCAATTCACTGATGAGCAGGAGTCTTTTTCCGTGACCTTGATGGAAGAATGTTTCGAAGCGCAGAGCGTCTTGCATTCCGTGCAAGGCGTTTTCGAGACCCTGGCCCGCCGCTGGACCGGTGACATTCTCAGCGCCGCGCTGGAAGGGGCCCAGCGCTTCCGTGATTATCGGCGCGCGGTTCCCGGCATCTCTGACCGGATGCTCGTCCAGCGGCTGCGCGAACTGGAGAACCTCGGCCTGCTGTCCCGGACGGTCGTTCCCACCTCGCCGGTGCAGGTGCTGTACGCGCCCACTCAGCACGCCGTCGATCTCATGAAGGCGTCGCGGCCGCTGCTCTGGTGGGGCAAGCAACACGTGGCGAAGGCGGGAGCGGATGTCTACGCTCCCGCCTCCTGACCACCCGATCAGTCGCCCAGCGCCGGCTCCAGGCCGATGACCGGCACCTGCTCGTCACCCGCCTGCTGCTCCGGGGCCTCGGTGTGCCGTCCGTCGGACGAGCGGATCCCGATGACGACCACCGCGGCCGACACCAACAGGATGACACCGGCGATCAGGAATCCGCGGTCGAAGCCCTTGACCAGGGCTTCGGCCGCCCCGGTTCCCTCGGCGACCAGGTCAGCCGTGTACGCCGCGGCAACCGAGCTCAGCGCGGCCAGGCCGATCGCGCTGCCCAGCTGCTGCGAGGTGTTGATCAGACCGGACGCCAGCCCGCTCTCCTCCGGCCGCACGCCGACAGACGCCACCAGGAACATGGCCGCCCAGGCGAAGCCCGCGCCGACCGCGGTCAGCAACATGCCGGGCAGAACTCCGCCGGCGTACGAGCTGTCCACGTCCAGCAGGCCCAGGTGGAAGAGCCCGGCCGCCAGGATCAGCAGGCCGATCCACAGGGCCGACTTCGGTCCCGCCTTGGCGATGAGCTTCTGCGCCACCGTGCCGGCAACAGCCATCGCGACCGGCCACGGCAGGTACGCCAGGCCGACCTCGATCGGGCTGTAGCCCTTGACCTGGGCCAGGTACAGCGTCGGGAAGAACATCATCACGAACATGCCGCCGGTCATCAGGATCATCGACAGGTTCGCCGACGTCAGGGCCCGCACCTTGAAGATGCCCAGACGCACCAGGGGCTGCTTCGACGCGCCTTCGATGACGAGGAACAGCGCGATCAGGACAGCCGCGGCCCCGATGAACAGCCACACCTTGCCTGAGCCCCAGCCCCACTCGGCCGCGTTGACGACGCCGTAGACCAGCAGGAGCAGAGCGCCCGTGATGGTGATCGCGCCGGGCAGGTCCAGGCGGGCCTTGCCCTCGGTCACGTGCCGGCTGTTCGGGATGGCCCGCAGCGCGCCGAAGATGGCGAGCGCCGCGATCGGCAGGTTCACCAGGAAGATGGCCCGCCAGTCGAGCCACTCGGTGAGCACCCCACCGGCCAGCATGCCGGCGGCGCTGCCGGATGCGGTGACCGCGCTGAAGACGCCGAGCGCCTTGGCCCGGTCCTTCACGCCTTCGAAGGTCACGATGATGATCGACAGGACGGCGGGCGAGATCAGCGCGCCGCCGAGACCCTGAATCGCCCGGCCGATGATCAGCGTCTCCGGGTTCTGCGCGAACCCGTTGACCGCGGACGAGATGCCGAACAGCGCCAATCCGATGACCAGGAGGCGCTGACGGCCCAGCAGGTCACCGGCTCGGCCGCCGAACAGCAGGAATCCGCCGAACAGCAGAATATAGGCGTTGATCACCCACTGCAGCTGAAGCTGACTGTCGAAGTTCAGACCCGTGCCGATGGACGGCAGCGCGACCGTCACGATGGTCGCGTCCAGCACGACCATGAACTGGGCGACGAGGACGATCCAAAGGATCGTCTTGGACCTTGCCATTTTTTCCTCACAAGTATGGACACCGGCCGGATTCGGATCGGCCGCGCCATACCAGGATTCGCCTTTCATCAATCGCCGGCAAACCACCCCCAAGTAACTAACTAATTTCCCGGATTTGATTAGTGCCAACGAATTGTCGTCAGGTGTGACCGGACCGCCCGCTGCGGTGTGTCGTCAAGTGCGCGGGGGCGACAGCGAGCCTCGCGCGCCGGCTGGACGCTCGTGAGGTGCGGGATCTGACCGCTTCCGGCAGCTCGCCACAAGGCGGAGATCAATAGGTCGTGGGGCTGCCCAACGGACCACAGTTGTCACCAGGCGGTTGCGCCACGTAACGGTCGGGTTGCGGCCTTCCCGGGCCCCGACCGATAGATCGGGATCTTCCTTGACACCGGTATCCGGGGCGCGTGCACTATGGCGTGTGGGGACAACCAGCACGGGGGACCTGTTCGGGCGCGAGGAGGAGCTGGCACACCTCCGCCGGTTCCTGGATTCCGCGCGCCACGACGGTGACGTGCGCATGGTCCGCGGGGAGCCCGGCGTCGGCAAGTCGGCGCTACTGACCGTGGCGGCGGATCTGGCTGACGCCGAGGGCATGCGGGTGTTACGCGCGAACGGCTCCGAGTTCGAGGCGGATGTCACCTATTCGCTGCTCAACCAATTGTTGCTGCCGCTTTATACCGACATACAGCGACTGCCGCCGGCGCTGCGGGACGCGCTCACCGTCGCTCTGGGCTTCGGGCCCGGGCCGGCGCCGGCTGCCCTGCTGGTGTGCAACGCCGTCCTTTCCCTGATCACCAGGGCCGCCAGGACGGCACCCGTGCTGCTCGTCGTCGACGACGTCCAGTGGATCGACCGGCCCAGCGCCGTCGTCCTCGGCTTCGTCGCGCGACGCGTCCAGGGCACGCCCATCGGCGTCATCGCCGCCTCCCGCACCGGCGTGGAGGGCTTCATCGACCGCCGTGGTCTGAGCGAGGTCACGATCGAGCCGCTGAGCGAGGACGCGGCCGCCGAGCTCGTGGACACCCGCTTCCCCACGATGAGCCAGCGCCTGCGACGGCGCCTGCTCGACCTCGCCCGAGGCAACCCGCTGGCCCTGGTCGAGCTGCCGACGACCCTCACCGACTCCACTCAGCCGGCGGAGGTGGTGCCCCTCAGCGACCGGTTGCAGGACATCTTCGCCAGTCGTATCGCCGGCCTGGCCGAGCCCACCCGCCTGCTGCTTCTGCTCGCCACGCTGGAGGGAAACGGCGATCTGAGCCTCCTGCGCGGTCTGACCGACCTGACCCATCTGGGCCCGGCCGAGCGAGCCCAACTCGTCCGGGTCGACGACGCCGTCGGCCGCATCGTCTTCCGCCACCCGCTGATCCAGTCGGCGATCGTCGCGGCCTCCACCCATGAGGAGCGCCGGCTGGCCCACCAGAGGATCGCCGCCGCGCTGCCGGGCGATCCGGAACGCCGCGCTTGGCACCTCGCCGTGGCCACCTCCGGCCCGGACGAGGCCGTCGCCGTCCAGCTCGAAGAGGCGGCGCACCTGAAGTTGCGGCGCGGTGACGTTCTGGCCGCCATCGCCGCGCTGGTCCGCGCCGCCGAGCTGAGCACCACCCCCGAGGACACCGCGCGGCGGCTGGCGCAGGCCGCGTACATCGGGGCGGAGGCCGGAGTCGCCGGTGACGCCCCGACGCTGCTGGCGGACGCCCGAACCATGAGCCAGGACCCATCAGGAGCGTTGCACGCCGCGAACGCGACCGCGCTCCTGATGGTCAACGGTGACGGCGACGTGCACACCGCCCATCGCCTGCTCGCCGGCGCGATCGAGACCGGCGGGCACGGCTGGCGCGCCGACGATCCGGCGCTCGACGAGGCCATGCACACGCTGTTGCTGCTGTCCTGGTTCGCCGGCACCGGCGACCACTGGGCCGTCTTCCACCGGAACCTGGCCCGGCTCACCCCCGCACCGTCCGACCTCCTGTCGGTGCTGAGCCGCACCTTCCCCGACCCCGTACGCACGGGCGCCGCGGCCCAGGCCGACCTCGATGCGCTGATCGCCGCCCTACCGGGCGAGAACGACCTGACCCGGGTCGTACGGACGGGCACCGCCTCGGCCCAGCTCGACCGGCTGGGCGACATCCGCGAGCATTCCTGGCGGCTGATCCGGCAGGGACGCGACGGCGGCGCACCCCAGTGGCAGTTGAGCGGGCTGATGCACCTGTGCGAGGACGACTACCTCATCGGACGCTGGGACGAGCTCGCGGAACTGGCCGGTGAGGGCGAGCGCGTCGCCATCGACAGCGGGCTGCCTCTCCTGCGGTGGACTTTCCTGGTCAGCCAGGCCCTCATCGCCGCCGGCCGGGGCCGGTTCGGCGACGCGTACGACCTCGCCGACGAGATCACCCGCTGGGCGGCACCGCGCGGCGTCGCCAGCTGGCTGGCCACCGCGAACCTACCCCGCACCACGGCCGCGATGGCCGAGGGCGACTTCGAGGCCGCCTTCCGGCACGCGACGGCGATCAGCCCGGCCGGAGTGCTGGCGCCGTACGTGCCGATCGCCACCTGGGTGATGCTCGATATGGTCGAGGCCGCCCTGCGCACGGGCCGTACGGACCAGGCCGAAGCCCACGCCGAGGCCATGCGTGCGGCCGACGTTGCTGCCCTGTCCCCCCGCATGCGATTGATCCAGCACGGCGTGGACGCGCTCGTGCTCGGCGACGAGGCCGGCGACCGGCTCGAACGCACGCTGGCCGATCCCAGTATGGACCGCTGGCTGTTCGAGTCGTCACGTATCCGGCTCGCGTTCGCCGACACCTTGCGCCGGCGCAAGCAATTCCACCGCGCTCGTACGCATCTGATGGCCGCGCACACCGGATTCGCGGCGATGGACGCCGAGGCGTGGCTGGCCCGCACCACCGAGGAACTGCGCGCCGCCGGTCACCGGCCGGCCGTCGCCGAGCAGTCACCGTCCACGCTCACCGCTCAGGAGCTCGAAATCGCCGGCCTGGCCGCGGCCGGGCTGACCAACAAACAGATCGCCGAGCGCCTGTTCCTGTCCCACCGCACGGTCGGTGCTCACCTCTATCGCCTGTTCCCCAAACTGGGCATCACCTCGCGGGCCGGGCTGCGCGACGCGCTCAACGAGATCTGAGCACGCCGATCACCCGCTCGGCGGCGACGGCCGGCGCCATCATCGCCGGCCGTCCTGACCGGCGGTGCCGTCGACCCAGGGCTGGGGGTCGGTCAGGAAGACCGAGTCACCGCCCGGCTCCTGCCTGCTCCGCCAGGTCCGCAGCAGCGTTCGCGTCACCTCGGTGGGTACGCCGGTGATCTGTGCCAGCCCCTCCCGGGTGAGGCTGGCGCGGGAGCTCATCTCGTACGCGCTGTTGATAAGGCGTTTCTGCTCGGCCACCGCCGCGGGTGAACGCCGGGCGTAGCGGGCCGCCATGTGCTGCGCCTCGGTGATTACGTCGGCGGCGGGCACGACCTTACCGATCAGTCCGTACGCGTGCGCCTCGGCCGCGGTGTAGGCGCGGGTCTCGAGCATCATCTCCAGCGCCCGGGCCGGGCCGACAAGGTGGACGAGACGTTGCCCACCGACAGTCGTGGTCAGGCCGATGGACAGCTCGGGGAGCAGGAACCGGGCGGTCTCGGCGGCGACCCGTACGTCGAAGAAGAGCGACATCTCCAGGCCACCACCGCCGCAGGGGCCGTCGATGGCACCGATCCACAGGGCACGCGATCGCAGGATGCGGGTGACGAGTTCATGGAAGCGGCTGATGGCGAGCACGCCGGCCAGCGGGGACCGCTCGACGAGCCGTTCACCTCCCAGCGCTGTCATCGCACGCGCCGCGTCGAGCAGGACCCGGGCCAATGGGCGAGACAGCAACGGGGCCCGCTCAGCCGCGGACAGCAGATCGGCGATGTCGTAGTGGGTGATGTAGCGGCCGGCGACCCCACCCGTGACTACGACCGCGCGCACGGAGTCATCGTCGCCGACCGCGCGGACCAGGCTCAGCAGGTCGTGCTGCATCCGCGCGGTCATGTAGTTGAACGGTGGCGCGTCGATGTGCGCCGTCAGGACATGCCCGTCCTGCGAGAGTCGCAGAGTTTCGAGGCGGAGGTCGGCGGCCTGTGGACCCGGCATCGTCATTGCCTTTCATGTGTCGCGTTCCGGCGAGGAATGGCAGATCTTAAAACTGGCCGAGTGAACGCATTGTTATTTATTTGTGGAAATGACCGTGCCCGCCGGCGAGGTGAACTTCGTACTGATGGATACGTTTACCAGGGCGACCGGACCGGGCTCCCCGCTCGGCGAAACCCCATCACCAGACAGGTAGGCCGCATGACTGTCGTATCCATCCGGAAGGTCGGTGACCCGGTGCTGCGCCAGATCGCCGAGCCGGTGACCGAGTTCGACGCCGAGCTGCGCACGCTCGTACGTGACCTCAACCAGACTCTCGCCAAGTCGCGCGGCGCCGGCCTGTCCGCCCCGCAGATCGGCGTCGCCCGGCGGGTCTTCGCCCTGAACCCCGATCTGCCGGGCAACACCGTACGGCTCGATCACCTGGTCAACCCGGTTCTGGAGTTCCCCGACGAGGAAGAGCAGGACGGCCCGGAAGGCTGTCTGTCGATTCCGGGCGTCTTCCTCGACACCAAACGCCGCATGAACGTGTCCGCCAAGGGATACACCAAGCAGGGCGACCCGGTCCAGGTGGTCGGGGACGGGCTGTTCGCGCGGTGCATCCAGCACGAGACCGACCACCTCGACGGCGTTCTGTTCATCGACCGGCAGGACGAGGCCGGGCAGGCGAGACTGCTGGCCACGCTGAGCGAGGCGCCGTGGTTCGACGCCCGGATCAAGGTCAGCCCGCACTGACGCGCGGCGAACAAAGGGCGCCGGGGCGAAGTGGATCACGGAGCCCCGGCGACCTGTGCGCGTCCTCACGACGTCGAGGGTGAGCATCCCGGTTCGAGATCCGTCGGTTCGTACGTGACCGGCTACCCCGAAGTGCGGCCTTGGCGATCCGACGACCTCGAGGCCTGGCAAGCATCGACATCACTTTATTCCTCGTTGACCTACAAGTGGCGGCTCCAGACCGAGTACCTCGATGCCCGGGACGGCCTCGCCGGCGAGCCCGTACGGCGATGGATCGGGCAGGTCGCGATCCACGGTGACCGGGTGGTCGCGCTGGCCGAGTGCGGCGGGGCTCCGGGCGACCCGCAGTCGCCCACGCTGACGGTCAACATCGCCGACGCGTGGCTGACGAGCGGGATCGCGCGCCGAACGCTCCGCGAGCTGATCAGCCGATGCCTGGGCATCGGGCTGACGGCCTTCCGCCTGGACTACTTCGCCTCGAACATCGGGCTGGACTTCTTGGCCGACACGGTGGCCGCCGAGTTGGGCGTGCCGTATTCGCTGATCGGGGTGACGCGCTCCGGCCTCGGTCAGCTGAGCATCCGGGGCTGGAGCGCCCGGCCGCGACCAGAGGGGATGCCCGCTCGGCAGCGGCTCGGGGCCGGTCACGTCCGGCGCGGCGCGTAGCCGGCCCCGCTCGAGCTCGGCCAGCAGCGCCCCGGTGTCCACCACCGGACCGCGCGAGGCGTTGCCGGCGCCTCCCGCGGCGCGACGTCCGGGCCCTCGAAGCGCCTAGCGTGCGGGCACGGCCGGCGGGTAGCGGCCCAGGAAGCCGTCGAGCCGCCGTCCGCGAAGCCGGACGGCGTCGAGTTGCCGGGCGAGGATATCGGCCATGGAGCCGACCGTTCGAGTCACGCAGTCGGCCGCCGCAAGCTCCTGTCCGCCGCCGGGCGGCGCCGAGACGACGATGCCCTGATCGGCCCGTAGCGCGAGGACGTCGTCGCGCCATCCCGGCCACAGGCGCCGATTGTAGAAGTGCGGCAGGTCGCCCGAGAGGCACCAGTCGAGCCACTCTCCGTGCGACATCCTCATGCGTCGCCACTGCAACGACGACGGGTCGAAGTAGATGACCTCGCCCGGTACGCCCGGCCGGCCCGCCGCCGGTCGCAACCCGTTGAGGAAGAACACCCCGCCCAGGACGTCGTGCGCCACGATCAGTCCCGCGATCGGCACCCACAAGTCATCCGCGGCCGCCGGGAAGTCGTTGACCTCGAGAATGCTGGGAAGACACTCGTCCGGGCTCGGCGAGCCACCGAAGATCCGCAGCCATCCGTCATGGAGCAGGATCCCGCCGCTGTTGAGCGCGAGAGCGCCCAGCGGCGAACTGGCCGCGACGTGCAGTTGCCGCACGCTGGCCAGGGCCGTCTCCTGATCGGCGGGCAGGATCCGCGGTGCGGCGAAGCTGCGGGTCAGAAGCTCCGCCAGCGCCTGCCATGCCGCGTGGTGGTCCTCGACCACGTCCGGATCGATCATCATCGCTTCTCGCTCTTTCGCCCGAACCGCGCCCCCAGCTGTCCCAGCCGGCTTCCCGGCATCGGGGCCGCGTGTCTCATACCCGACACGACGGAGGTCGGACCAGCAAGTTCAACGCCTGCCGTACGACCGTGCGGCGCTGGACTGCTCGAGACGGGTCAGGCGCTGCTCGATCTTGGTGACCTGAGGGACGTGCAAATCCTTCGACAGTTCGCGAGCCTGCTGCCAGGCGGCGCGCGCCGCCTCCCGATCGTCGAGGGCAAGCGCGGTGTCGCCCTCATTGAGCAGGGACTCGACCACGTTCATCCGCCAGCCGATCCGCTGGTACAGCTCAGTCGCCCGTTTCCAGAAGGTCAGTGCCGCGGGCAGATCTCCCGCGGCCCGCAAGCTGTTGGCCAGCGCCTCGTAGCTGAGCCCCAGACCATGGGTGTCGTCCAGCGCCTCAGCGATCGGCAACGCCTTCTCGGCCAGCTCCATACTGATGTCCGGCCGGTCGAGGTGGATGTGCGCCTCGGCCAGCACGTAAAGCACGGGGAGCTGCGCCGATCGGTCACCGAGGGCCTCGAACAGGCGCAGCGCGCGCTCGAGGAAGACGACGCCCTCGCGATGCTGACCCTGCTCGATGCTGACCTGGCCGAGGTTGCGGTGAACGAGTGCCTGCTCCCGTTCGAGCCCGAGCCGCTGGAACAAGTCGAGGGACTGACGCAGCAGTTGTGCCGCGGAGTCCCTGTCGCCCAGCACAAACTGGGCGCCGGCCAGACTCCGCGCCATGTGAGCGCGGCCCAGGTCATCGCCGGCGGCGGTCGCCGCCCGCAGGCACAGGCGTGTCATCGCGGCCCAGTCGTGCCACCAGCCCTCTCCCTGGTTGTACCGCTGAATCGTCAGGCACAGGCGCCAGGCCTCGGCGACCCGGCCGTCGTCGAGCAAGCGCTGCACCAGGGCCTTGAGCACCTGCCGATCGGCGTTGAACCACGCCATGGCCTCGGCCTGGTCAGTCAGAGGGGTGGCGATCACATCCTCCATCGCCTCCGGCCGCTCCAGGACGACAGCGGGGACCAGATGCGTGTCGGCGTCGTAGGCCGTCTGCCGGTAGTGGTTCACCAGTCGGCGGAAGGCCTGCTCACGGTCCTCCGCGTCCTCGTGCAGCCGAACCAGTTCCTGGGCGTAGGCCCGGACGAGGCCATGAGTGCTGAACCGGCCCGGCGTGTGCTCGGCGAGCAGACCCGTGCTCACCAGTTCACCGACGAGAGTCCGGGCCTCGCCCAGCGGGACGCCGGCCAGGCTGGCCATCGCGGGCAGCGTGAAGTCCGGGCCCGGATGAAGTGACAGCAGGCGGAACAGACGCGCGGCGCGGCCGCCGAGCATCCGATACGACCAGGAGAACACCGCCCGGATGTCGTTGCTCATGTCGTCGTCGGAGAATCCATCGAGGCCGCCCTGCGCTTCCCGCAGCTCGCGGGCGATGTCGGCCAGCCGGTGATCGGGGTGGGTCAGCGCCCGCGACGCGACCACCGACAACGCCAACGGCAACCGGCCGCACAACTCGACGATCTCCTCGAGAGCCCCGCTGTCGGCGACGTTCCGGCCCGGCCCGATCCGCGACGCCAGGAACTGCCGGGCGTCTTCGGGCGACAGCATGTCGAGGGTCGTCAGATGCGCCCCGTGCGCCGTCGCCAACCCGGTCAGACGCTTACGGCTGGTCACCAGCACCAGACACCCCGGAGCACCCGGCAACAACGGACGAACCTGCTCCACACTGTGCGCGTTGTCCAGCACCACCAAAATCCGCCGGCCGGCCAGCACACTGCGATACAACCCCGAACGAGCATTATGACTCGCCGGGATCTCCGCGTCCGGCACCCCCAAAGCGTTCAAGAACCCCTGCAACGCCTCCGCCGGATGCAAAATCGACTGACCCGGATCAAACCCCTGCAAATCAACATAGAGCTGCCCGTCCGGATACGCGTCAGCCAGCTGATGAGCCAAATGGATAGCCAAACTCGTCTTACCGACACCCGGAAGACCATCAATCGCCAGCACCGGCGTCGACACCTGCGTCAGCACATGACCGTTGACCAGACCCAACGTCCAATGCTCGACCTCCTCCCGACCGGTGAACCACGGCAGATCCGCCGGCAACTGCGCCGGCAGCACCGCGGCGCCGCTCGATGCACCGTCGCCCTGACCATGCTGCGCGGGCGTCGCACTCTCCCCGGCCGATGACGGCTCCCCGGCGCCCTGGTGGAGGACCAGTTGATAAGCCTCGCGGAGCTCGTCGCCCGGGTCGACTCCGAGTTCCTCGGCCAGCCGGCGGCGAATCGCCTGGAACACCGCGATCGCCTCAGCCTGCTGACCATCAGCCGACAACACCAACAACAACTGCGCCTGCAACGC
>NZ_JBEZGO010000013.1:0-248164 GCF_040650035.1 Actinoplanes sp. NPDC048796
GAGCCAGGCCAGGCGGTGCAGGCCGTGACGGGTCAGCACAGCGTGCACCGTGGAGGCGGGCATGTTCAGCAGCGGGGCGAGCCGTCGTGGTCCGCATTTGAGCCGGGTCCGCAGGGCACAGATCTGCGCTTCGCGTTCCGCGCTGGTTTTGCCCGGCAGCCGGTGGGCGGTGCTGGGCCGGTCGATCAGGCCGGCGTCGCCCTCGGCACGCCAGCGAGCCAGCCACTTGTAACCGGTCGCCCGGGACACGCCGAGGTCTTTGACCACGTGCGCGACGGGGCGCCGGTCAGTGATGACACGCTGGATGAGCAGGCGTCGGCCATGCACGGTAAGCCGGGCATTACGGTGGGCCATGAAGACCTCCGGTCTAGGTGAAGCGTCGTAACTTCCACCTCGCCGGAGGTCTTCTCATTGATCAAGGCGCCACGCCGCGTCAACAACCCTCATGGTCACTACACCTAGAGCCGAGCGAGCTGTGAGGGCCGCGCCAAGCCCGAAGCCGAGTGAAGCCTGAAGCGGGTGTCAGCCCTCAGCGCCTTGCCACGCCCGGGTGCGGCAAGCCGGAGAGCCGCAAGCCCAAGGTGCGGCAAGCCGGAGGTGAGGCAAGCCCGCGGTCCGGCAACCCGCGGTCCGGCAACCCGCGCTCCGGCAAGCCGGCGGTACGGCAAGCCCGGGGTACGGCAAGCCCAAGGTGCGGTATGGCCGAAGGCGGGACGCGCGGAGGCGGCACGCGCGGAGGCGGCACGCGCGGAGGCGGTCAGGTGCTGGGGCCGGTCATGGTCCAGCCGGGGGTCAGCATTGTTCTTGTGAGGTCGGCTGGGGTGGGGCGTTCGCCGCAGGTTGCGCAGACTGTGGCTGGGTGGAACTCGTGGTCGTGGTGGTGGTCGACGCGGACCGGGGGTTCGGTCACGGCCCAGCGGTCGCCCCAGGCCAGTAGCGACCAGATCACCGGGAACAGGTCGCGGCCGGCCTCGGTCAGGCGGTAGCCGTCGTCCTTCTGGACTATGCCGGCCTCGGTCAGGTCCTTCAGGCGGGCGGCCAGGCGGTCGCGCGGGGCTCCGGTGTTCCGGACGATCTGGTTGAAGCGATTGTTGCCGAACGAGATCTCGCGGACGGCCAGCAGCGCCCAGCGGTCGCCCACCAACTCCAGGGCGGCGGCGACGGAACATGGGCGCCCGGGCAGGGTGCTGGGGTCGCGGCGGAGATCGGTCACACCTCGAGCATTGCACGGTTTGATTTTCGAACCAAACCGGCTAGCGTGCTCGCCGTGGTTGGAAAATCAAACCGAGGCCTTGCCGTCGTCGTGGTGTCGCTCGCGGTCTTCATGACGAACCTGGACCTGTGGATCGTCAACGTGGCCCTGCCCGCCATGGGCGCCGACTTCCATGCGTCACTGAGCGATTTGAGCTGGGTGCTCAACGCGTACGCGATAACGCTCGCCGCTCTTCTGGTCGTCGCCGGGCGGCTCGGTGACCGGATCGGGCAACGGCCGGTCTTCCTCGCCGGCGTCGTCGTCTTCACCGTCGCCTCGGTTGCCTGCGCCGTCGCGCCGACCCTCGGCTGGCTGGTCGCGGCCCGGGTGCTCCAGGCGGTCGGCGCCGCCGCCCAGCTGCCCACTTCTCTCGGGTTGCTGCTGGCCGCCGTACCGGAAAATCGCCGGACCGCCGCGACCAGGTCCTGGGCCGCCGTGGGCGGACTCGCCGCCGCGGCCGGACCGGTGGCCGGAGGGCTGCTGGTCGAGCTGGACTGGCGCTGGATCTTCCTGGTGAACCTGCCGATCGGCGCCCTCACCCTGATCGCCGGCCTGGTCGTGCTGCCCCGCCCGGCCGCCCGCGAGACCGGCCCACTGCCCGACCTGCTCGGCGCCGTCCTGGTCACCGCGGCCGTGGCGTCGCTGTCCGGCGCCCTGGTCGAGGCCCCGGACTGGGGCTGGCTGTCGCCGGGAACACTCGCGCTGGCCGCGCTGGCCCTGGTCACCGGGGCGTGGTTCGGGATCCGGTCGGTACGCCATCACACTCCACTGCTGGAGCTGCACCTGCTCCGCCTGCCGCGCTTCGGCTCGTCCGGCCTGGGCACCATCACGTTCGGCGTGGCCTTCGCCATCATGCTGCTGTCCAACGTGCTGTGGTGCCAGGAGGTGTGGAACTGGAGCGCCCTGCGCACGGGCGTCGCCCTGGTCCCCGGCCCGGCCCTGGTTCCGATCGTGACCATCCTGACGGCCCGGGCCGTGCACCGCTTCGGCCACGGCCGCCTGGTGGTCCTGGGTGCGCTGCTCTTCGCGGGCGGCATGCTGTGGCGGGTCGCGCTCATCTCCACCGAGCCCGATTATGTACGGGACCTGCTGCCCAGCCTCGTACTGACCGGCACCGGCATCGGCCTGGCCCTGGGCACCCTGATCGCCGCCGGCGTCCAGTCCCTGCCGGCCGACCGCGCGGCGACGGGGTCCGCCCTGGTCAACGCCCTGCGCCAGATCTCCGCCTCGATCGGCGTGGCCCTGCTGGTCACCATCGTCGGCTCCAGCATCACCGCGGGCTCGGTCACCGACTTCCGCTGGGCGTGGTCCCTGGCCGCCGCACTGGCCGTCGTCACGGCCGCGATCGGCCTGACCCTGGGTCGTCCGGCGCCGGCCCTGTCCCCCGCCCCAGCCCGATAGAGCTCCCCCGTCCCCCCGAGCCGCCCATCCCCCGCGCGGCCCGGTAGAGCTCCCCGTCCCCGGGCCGCCCATCCTCCGCGCGGCCCGCTTGAGCTCCCGTCTTCCCGGCCGCCCATCCCCCCGCGCGGCCGGGGAGACGGGTCCCGGCATGATGTCGGTGTGGGGTCGGACTGGACATGGGAACTGCACTTGTCCGCCGCGACGGAATCCTCTCTTCGCGAGTTCTTCGCCCTGGCCGCCGAACGGAATCTGCACCCCCAGCGCCCCGACGGCCTGATCAACCTGTTCTCCGATCGGGACGGCGACCCGCCTACGGCCGGCGATCCGGCTGTCATGCTCCGAGCCCTGACGACCGGCGACGAGGACGGTCAGTTGTGGACCTGCGACGAGACGGACGTCCATCTGAGCTGGCGGAACGAAACGCTCACGTGGTCTTTGGACAGCGTCTTCTGCTACCGCCTCCCGAGTCCCGAGGCCGACGGCTTCCGCGACCTGCACGGGCGCCTGACCAGCCTGTGGCTGGATGTCGCCCAGCGCTTCAACGCCCGCTCCGGCCGCGTCCTCGACGAATGGTCGAGCGACCAGATCTGGCATCTGGGCCTCCATGACGCCGTCCACCCGGCTGGTCATTGGCCGGCGGAACTGGGCTGGTGGACGTACCTGGCGCCGTCCAGCGCCCGTCCGGCGCCGCCGCTACCGGACGTGGCAGACCGAACCCGGCTCCTCCCGAACCGCGCCCACCTGATCAATCTCCTCGACGACCCGGCCGCGGTCGACTGTGGCCGTTATCAAGACGTTCATGAGAGGTGGACAGCGGCCTTACCCTGATGGCATGCAGTGGTATCTGTTGATGGCCGGGGTGGGGCTCGTCGCGGTTACCGCGGCCCTGCTTCTCCGACGCGGGCGGCGTCGTCCACAGACCGCTGACGAGAAGGCGGCGGCCGCGCGGAACGCCATCCGTTCGATGCGCCGGAGTTCGCCGCGCTCCAGCAACGACGTCTTCACGCGAGGCTGGGGTGTCCCGGACCGGCACTCGGGCGCCGTCGCCGAGAACGCCACCTACGGTGACGCCGCCAACTTCGACTCGGGCGGCGGCGGTGCAGCGGGCTCGGACTGAGCCGAGCTCCGTGCGTAAGGTCGCTAAGCTCCTGCGGTATGACGGTGCGGGGTTCCGGCGATGTGACTCCGCCCCCGCTGGCCGAGTCTTTGGCCGTCAACGACGCGGCCAGCGCCGACGACCATCTGGGGTTCGCCCGGTTCGCGGTGCCCCTGGCCGAGTACATCGCCGGCATGCGTCCCAGTCAGACGCCGTGGACCGTCGGTGTCTACGGGGAATGGGGCAGCGGAAAGACGAGCTTCCTCAAACAGGTGAGCGCCGAGCTGACCGACCGCGGTATCGAGCCGGTGTGGTTCAACGCCTGGAAGTACGCCCGCGAGCAGGACCTGTGGAAGGCCCTGATCCAGACGGTTCTCGACCGCGTACGGGTGACCGGCCCGTGGCCGCGCCGCGTCTGGGTGAAATCGCGCATCTGGTTCCGTTCGCTCGATGTCCGCTCCGGTCTGCTCGACCTTTCCCGGAAGCTGCTGGTTCTGCTCTTCCGCGTCGGGCTCATCGCGCTGGGCATCTATATGGCGGCCAGCGTTTTCGGGCCGTCGACCAACCCCGCCGTCAGTAAAGCCTTGCAGGGTCTGCCCTGGCTGCAGGACATTCTCAGCGCGCCCTGGGCCCGGGCGGCCGTCGCGGTCGGCGCGACTTTGGCGGCGAAGCCGGAGTCGTTGTTCAAGCTGTTCGACATCCGTCTCGGCTTCGACCTGGCCGCCTTTCAGAAGCGCCGCAGCTACCGGGAGCAGGTGGCTTTCCTCGAGGAGTTCAGCGCCGACTTCCGCGACATCATCCGGATCGTCTGCCGCGATCGGCCCCTGGTGGTCGTCATCGACGACCTGGACCGGTGCCTGCCGGAGCAGACACTGCAGATCGTCGAGACGATGAAACTTTTTCTCGATGTCGAGGGCTGCGTCTTTCTGGTGGCGGTCGACCGGGACATCATCGAGAACGCGGTCTCCGTCAAATACAAGGACCTGGCCGCGTACGAGGGATTGCTGCGCCGGGTCTCGGAAACGTACTTCGAGAAGATCGTTCAGCTTCCTTTCTCCCTGCCGCCGGTGACGGCGCAGGCGCTGGACAACCTCGTGCGTGCCGTCTCGAACGACGAGGACGTGCACCGTTGCCTGCCTATTCTGCGGGGCAGCCCGCCGTACAACCCGCGGCGGATCAAGCGGGTGGTGCAGACCTTCACCCTGATCAAGAGCCTCGCCGCCGGCGTGTGGCGGGATTCCTCGCCGGTGCCGTCGCTGCTCGCCAAGATCGTGGTCATCCAGGCGCGGTACCGCGACGTCTACGGTGCGGTCGTCGACGACCCGGAGCTGCTGCCCACGTTGGAGCGGATCTACCGTGCGGCCGGTGACGCGGGCGCCGGGGCGCCGGCCGACGCGCGGCAGGCACTGGATCTCGAGCGGGCCCGGGTGTTCCAGACGAGATACCCGGACCTGCCCGCCCTGTTCCGGCAGGAGCTGACCGCCGACGACTCGTTCGCCGGTGTCTCGGCCGGTGACTACCTGTCGTTCGTCCGGGCGGTCGTCCCGGGCGACCCCGCGGCCGACACCCAGGCCGACAGCGGCGTGCCGAGCTTCGCGATCTGGCACGTGCGGGACGACATCGCCTGGGCCGAGTGGATCGCCCGGCAGCTCTCCGACGCGGGCTATCCCGCCCAGTTCGCCGGGCCGGGCCAGCCGCCGCCCAGCGCCGAACCCGCATACGTCATCGTGGTGTTGTCGCGGCTGGCCGCCGAGACCATCCCGGCCCAGGAGTGGGCGACCATCCGAGCCGGCGGCAGCCAGGTGATCGTGGCCAAGGTGGGGCCGCTGTCCGTACCGCAACTCCTGGCCGGCCAGCGGGTCGTGGCTGTCGAAGGCCTCGCGGAGCGGGAGGCGCGAGCCTTGCTGTTGAGCGCGCTCGAGCCGCGCCATCGCCGGCCGGCCGACCTGGCCGGCGGCGCCCGGGCCGACACCGGGGACTCGCCGTCCTACCCCGGCCACGGGCTGCGCCTCACCAACGTCTGGCAACCCGCTGTCGGCCGCCTCGTCGAGCGCGGGCAGGTGCACGCCGAGCTGGAGCACCGCCTGCTGGAGATGCGGCGGGAGGATGTGCCGACGGTGTGCGCGCTGATCGGCATGCCCGGGGCCGGCAAGACGGAGGTCGTCCGCGAGTACGCCCGGCGCCACGGCGACGAGTACCAGGTCGTGTGGTGGATCGACGGCACGTCGGCCGCCACCGTGGAGCAGGGCCTGCGCGATCTGGCGGCCGAGCTCGGCGCGCCGTCACGGACCGGCGCGGACACGGTGGCGCTGATCACCGACCACCTGTCGCGGTACCGCCGGTGGTTGCTGATCATCGACGACGCCACCGATCCGGACACGATCCGGCAGTACCTGCCGCTCTCCGGCCGCGGCGACGTGCTCGTCACCTCGCGGCGTCGTGGCTGGTCCGGGTCGGCCCCGTACGTCGGTGTCGAACCGCTCACCCCGGACGAGGCCGTGGAGTTCCTGGCGACCCGGCTGCCGTCCGAGCCGGCCGGCGAACTGGCCGGGCTGGCCGCCCTGCTCGGCCACCTGCCGTCGGCTCTCGACGCGGCGGTGGACTACCTGCGGTTCACCTCGGTGAGCGTCGGCGAGTTCCGGGCCCGGCTCGACTCCGACGAGCGGTGGTTCATCCAGCGCGGCGACCTGGCCCGCAACCTCACGCTGGACACCGCGGGAATCGGCGAGCTGGCTTTCGTGGCGCCGCGCCCCTTCCCCCGCTCGCTGGTCGCCCTGTCCGAGGAATCGCTCGGCACGCTGCAGGAGCACTCCCTCGCCGTCCTGCGGACCGGCACCGTCGAGGTGCACGCCCTGGTCCAATCGGCCGCCCGGTCCGGTCTTTCGCCCGAGCGGGCCCACGGCTTGGTCTCGGCCGCCCTGACCGCCGTCGCCGGCCGGCTGGAGGAGTTCGGCGTGGACCCGGACGAGGGCACCGTGACCGACCATCTGCACGCGCTGACCACGCACGCGGCCCGGCTGGGGACGCCCGGGGACGAGCTCCACGCCGTGCTCGTGGGCGCCGCCCGGCAGCTGGTCGCGCTGGGCAGCCCCGTGCACGCCGGCCGTGTCGCCCGGTCGGCCGCCGACCGGCCGGGCGCGTCCCCGGCGCAACGCCAGGAGGGCCGGGTCGTTCTCGCCGAGGCCCTGATGGAGCTGGGCCGGGCGGACGCGGCCATACCGCTGCTGGACAACCTCGACCTCGACCGGGATCTGCTGGTTCGCGCGTACATCTCGGTCGGCAACCTCAAGGCGGCGCGGACTCTGCAGAATCGCCCGGGCGGCCGTACGGATCTGGCCGGCATGGTGAATGTGGCCGGCATCAACCGCGTCGGATCGCCCCGGGTGGCCCGGCAGGTGCTCGCGCCGACACTCGCGCAGTACCGGGCCGGCCACCCGGACGACGCGCTGGTGGGCCGGGCTCTCGGCACGCTGGCCGGGGTGGCGCTTCAACTGGACGACCGGGACGAGGCACGCCGGCTGTACGAGGAGGCGCTCGCCGTCCAGCGCCTGGTGCTGCGGCCGGGGCACCCCGACATCGCCGAGACACTGCGGGCGTACGCCGCGGTGCTCGCCTCGCTGAGCGAGCTGGAACCGGCCCGGGACAGCCTGCGCGAGGCGGCCGACATCTGGCGCTCCATCGTGGGACCGCACGATCTGCTGGTGACCTCGGTGCGGAATCAGCTGGCCGGCGTGCTCAGCGAGCTCGGCGAGGATCACCAACAAATACCACACCAGTACGTGAACGACACGGGAGTCACATCGGTGTCGCCAGTGGATCGGCTGATCGTCACAAGTCAGCCTTAAGTTGACGTGGTTGCCACGACAGGCGCGGCGGCGCGGACTAGGGTGTGGCCGATGCACGCTACGGATTTGGTCGCCAGCGCGGCCTCGACCTGGGTGAACGGCCGGTTCCCGCATGTGTCCGGGGCCGACCGGTCCCGCCTGCGCGAGCTGTACCGCGCGGACCTGTCCGCTCCGGACTACGACGACGTGCACGCCGCGTTCGCGACGGAATTCCTTCTCGTCAACTTCTTCAAGTGCGCGGCCGTGCTGGATGACGCCCGCCCCGCGGTGTCACCGGTCGTGGTCGACATCGGATGCGGCAGCGGCGCGGCCGCCGCGGCGGCCCTGGCCTACCTGTTCGACGCCGGGGTGCCGGAGGTCGAGGTCCACCTGCTCGACCGTTCGAAGCCGCAGCTCGGCCTGGCGGAGGAGTTCCTGCGCGCGGTGGCGGACCGCCTCGGCGGCGAGCGCCCCTTTCAGGTGAAGATCTCTCCGACCCACGGCGAGTGGCCGACCGACCGGCTACCCTCGATCGTCTCGCCCGCCATGGTGCTGGCCAGCCATGTCCTCACCGAGAACCAGATGCACACGGCGGACTTCCTCGACCGGGCCGTCGACCTGGCCGGCCCTTCGGGGACGGTGACCGTGGTGGAGCGCGCCACCGACCAGCTGTGGTCCATGCTGGACGGCCATCTGGCCGAGAGTGTCCTGGTGCGCCGGACCGGCCGGCGCGACGTCCCGGCGGAAACGGCCAACGGCGATCAGCGGAGCTGGGCCACCCGATGGCTCACCCTGGAACGCAGCGCCCATCCGCAATGCGAGGGCGCCGTACGCGGTTACCTGACGGCCTGGCGCAAGCAGGATCCCGACCGTCTGGCGGCCATCTTCACCGAGGACGCGCTCTACTGGGACAAGCCCTTCCAACCGGCGATTGAAGGTTTGACCGGGATTCGGGAATACTGGCGGACGGAGGTCACCTCCCGGCGGGCCGTGACCGTGGCCGTCGAGTCCGTCGCCTATCGGCTCGACGGGGCACACCTGGAGTGGCGGGCGGTGCTCGATCACGGGAGCGACACCAGCAAGGTGGTGTACGGCTTCATGGTGCTCGAGGTCGATCAGGCCGGAATGATCCGGGAACTTCGCGAGTGTTACCGCTCGCGGGAGGAGTCGCGTGACCCAGCTAGAACTCGACCGGGAGATCGCTGAGAGCCTCGACCGCATTCTGGCCGCGGGGCGCGCTCTTCTCACCTTCTACGAGCCGGCCCGGAAGGCGTTCATCCGCGACACGGTCGCCGTCGACGGTGACGACGCTCCGGTCCTCGGTAAGACGTCCACCTGCCGCGCCTTCATCGCCCTCGTCGAGCTGAACCGTCTGCTGGCCGAGGAGGAGCGGCCGACGCCGCACGGGGTCGGCGCCACGGCGGCCCTGCGTGACGAGATCGGCCCGGTGATCCGGTCGCTCGCCGACGACCACTTCGGGGCCCTGGCCGGCAACCCGTCCCGGGTCCGCGAGTCGCAGAGCAACGGCTACAACATGTTCACCGACGCCCAGGTGCTGCTGTCCACCGTTCTGATCGGGAACGCGCGGCCCCCGGTCCACACCAGCGCCGACCTGCGGGAGCCGATGCTGGAGATCTGGCGGGAGACCGAGGAACGCCTCCGGGAGTGGGAAGGCGGCAAGATCACCGGGCGGGACCCGACGCACGACTTCATCACCCTGCACGCGGTCCGCGCGGGTGACGCGGTCGGACTGGCCCGCGACGCGCCGCAGCAGTGGTGGCCGGAGCTGAGCACCCGGGTCCGCCGATCCATCCTGGTCCAGCTGGGCCGCCACTCCGCGGGCATCACCTCCCAGTTCGACCCGGCCGAGCTCGCCTTCAGCGTGGCGCTCCTGCACCGCTTCGAGTCACCCGACTACCGGCCGATCGTGGACCGGAGCCTGGCGGTGATCGCCGGGCAGCAGACCGAGGACGGTTCCTGGCCGTCGTCGCGCATGATCTCCGCCGGGGGCGGCCCGCAACTGCTGTTCGTGGCCAGCTTCGAGGTCGCGCTCACCCTGGCCGAGTTGCTGATCGGCAAACTCGACCGGGGCGACCTCGGCGGGATCGACGTGCTGTTGTCAGTGCTGCGCAAAGCGTTGCAGCTGGTGGAGAACACGTTCATGCGGTCGGGGTCCCGGTCCGGCTGGTGCAACGATCGGGCGCGCTCGCCGGGACGGCTCGAGTCGTGGGCGACGGCGGTCGTACTCCAATTCCTGATCCGCTACCGCGACGCCCTTGTCCGGCTGCGCCAGGAACGCGTCCTGTCCCGATACAACGTCGCGTTCGGTCACCACACCGATTTCCCGTGGCCCGATCTGGCCTTGACGCTCGGTGTGCTGACCCGTCCCGACGAGCAGATCCTGGAACGCGTCTCCGACCCGACCGACGCCGGCAACCTGGCCCGGTCGCTGCGGCGGCACTTCATCGAACCGGTCAACGCCAACCCGGTGCAACGTCCGGCGGCCACGTCGCTGCTCCTGCCCGGGCCACCCGGCACGCGCAAGACCAGCCTGGTCCAGCTCGTCGCCCGCACCCTGGACTGGCCGCTGCTGACCCTCACGCCGGCCGACTTCCTCCGGCAGTCCCAGCGCGACCTCGACGTGCTGGCCACCGACTCGCTCTTCAGCGATCTGATGCGGCTGCGCCGCGTCGTCGTGCACATCGCCCAATGTGAGGACGCCCTGCGCCGGCCGTCCGGACCCGAATCGCTCAGCCGGCGCAGCCTCGGCAACGGGCTGTTCAACCGCCTGCATCAACTGCGGCAGAACCGGTGGGTGCTGGTCTTCACGAGCCCCAACGAGCTGCGCGAGAAGCTCGATCCCCGGGTGGCCAATTCCAACCACTTCGACTTCGTGCAGGAGATGCACAACCCGCCGCTCGTCGCCCAGCGCCGGTACTACAAGTCGCGTACGCCCGATCCGGCCGTGCAGACCGCGCTCGAGCGGGCGTTGTCCGATTACGCGGGCCGCGGCCGGAACAACAACGAGCCGGACCGGACCGAAGTGACCTTCGCGCTGCTCGACGACCTCATGGGCCGGATCAAGGAGGACTCCCGCCTGCGCGACAGCCGGGTCCTGCTGCGGCTGATCCAGCAACTAGCCGTCTCGGGACCGCCCGACCTGCCGCTGGACGAATGAGCCGCGGTCTGGTCGCCGACGTGCCGGGCACCGTCACCGTCGGCTGCGGGCTCGAAGTGCCGCCGGCGTCCACCTCGGCCTGGCCGAGCCGATCGAGCGGCTCGGCGGCATGCCGGGCAGCGTGGTGACGCCGGACAAGGTGGCCGCGGCGGCCTCGCCGCACCGGGACTGGCCGCGCGCCACGTCGATTGATTGCCATCGATTGGGTTAGCTATTACGGTATTCGCACAGGCGCGGTGCCGACGGCACTGAGTGGGCGCGCTCTTCCCTTCCGAGGTAGGTCATGAAGAGACTCGCCGCCGCGCTGGTGGCTGCCGCCGTGTCCGTGCTGTTCTTCGTCGCTCCCGCGTACGCCGCGGCCGGCCTGCACATCGTGGGCCGCGACATCGTCGAGGCCAACGGGCAGACGTTCGTCATGCGGGGCGTCAACCACGCGCACGCCTGGTACGCCAACCGCACGAACTCCATCGCCGACATCAAGGCCGCCGGCGCCAACACCGTACGGGTGGTGCTCAGCGGCGGCCGGTGGACCGCCAACACGGCCGCCGACGTCGCCGGCGTCATCGCGCTGTGCAAGGCGAACAAGCTGATCTGTGTGCTCGAGGACCACGACACCACCGGGTACGGGGAGGACGCCGCCGCGTACACCCTGGACCAGGCCGTCGACTACTGGATCAGCCTGAAGAGCGTCCTGCAGGGTCAGGAGGACTACGTCGTCATCAACATCGGCAACGAGCCGATCGGCAACACCAACCCGGGCCAGTGGACGGCCGCCACCGTGGCCGCGGTGCAGAAGATGCGCAGCAACGGCTTCCAGCATCTGCTCATGGTGGACGCGCCCAACTGGGGTCAGGACTGGCAGTACGTCATGCGGGACAACGCCCAGACCGTCCTCAACGCCGACACGCAGAAGAACACCGTGCTGTCGATCCACATGTACGCGGTCTTCAACCAGCCCTCGTCCATCACGAGCTACCTCGACCTGTTCGAAAGCAAGGGCTGGCCGCTGGTGATCGGCGAGTTCGGCTGGCAGTTCGCCGGCGGCGAGGTCAGCGACGAGACCGTGCTGGCCGAGGCGGTCAAGCGCAACCTGGGCTATCTGGGCTGGTCGTGGTCGGGCAACACCGATCCGATCCTCGACATGACGACGAACTTCGACGCGAACCAGCTCACCACCTGGGGCCAGCGCATCGTGAACGGCCCGAACGGGCTCAAGGCCACCGCGAAGCAGGCCACCATCTTCGGCGGCACGACGCCGACCACACCGCCGACCACACCGCCGACCACACCGCCGACCACACCGCCGACCACTCCCCCCACGACGCCGCCGGCCTCTGTGGGCTGCTCGGCCGCGTACTCGATAACCGGTCAATGGCAGAACGGCTTCCAAGGTGAGGTCAAGGTGACGGCGGGCAGCGCCGCCGTGAAGAGCTGGACCGTCACCTGGACGTACGGCAACGGCCAGACCGTCACCCAGGCCTGGAACGCCACCGTCTCCAGCAGCGGCCCGACCGTGACCGCCCGCAACGTCAGCTACAACGGCGCTCTCCCCGCCGGCGGCAGCGCGACGTTCGGCTTCCTCGGCTCCTGGTCGAGCTCCAACACCGTACCCACGCCGACCTGCTCCGCCACCTGACGCGTCGACCCGGGGACGGGCGCCGCGCCCGTCCCCGCGGGTCAGCGACCGGACCACCCGCGGTGACACCGTCGCCGGCGGCGCTCAGGTCGCCGGCGACGGCTCGCCCGGCTGTACGGGGTCGTCGGGCAGCTCGGGCTCGGGTTCGGGTTCCGTGGACGGCGTGGGTGGATGGTCGCTCAGCTGTTCGCGGATGTACGCCCAGACGACCGCGATCACCGCCGCCACCGGCACCGCCAGCAGGCTGCCGACGATGCCGGCCAGGCTGCCGCCCAGGGTCACGACCAGCAGGATCACCGCCGCGTGCAGGCCCAGGCCCCGGCTCTGCACGATCGGCTGGAAGACGTTGCCCTCCAGCTGCTGCACGGCCAGGATGATGGCGAGCACGATCAGCGCGTCGGTCAGCCCGTTCGACACCAGCGCGATCAGCACCGCGACGAAGCCCGCGAAGACGGCGCCGACGATCGGCACGAACGCCGACACGAATGTCAGCACGGCCAGCGGCAGCACCAGCGGCACGCCGACCGCCCACAGGCCGAGGCCGATGAAGACGGCGTCGAGCAGGCCCACGAACGCCTGCGACCGGACGAAGGCGCCGAGCGTGTCCCATCCGCGCTGGGCGACCACCGGGACGTCCACCGACAGGCGGCCCGGCAGCTGACGCGACAGCCACGGCAGGAACTTCGGGCCGTCCTTGAGGAAGAAGAACATCAGGAACAGCGCCAGCACCGTGGTGACCACGCCGTTGACGACAGTGGTGACCGTGCCCAGGGTGACGTTGACGATGCTGCCGGCCCGGCTCTGGATCTGCGCGATGGCCGCGTCGAAGGCCTGGGTGATGTCGTCGTCGCCGATGTTCAGCGGCGGGCCCGAGGCCCAGTCGCGCAGCCGCTGGATGCCGTCGACCACGCCGTCGGCCAGCTGACCGGACTGGCTGGCCACCGGCACCGCGATCAGCACGATGATCCCGGCCGCGACGGCCAGGAACAGCACCGTGACCACGGCCGCGGCCAGCGCCGGCGGGAAGCGGAGGCGGTTGCGCAGCAGACGGGTGACGGGCCAGGTCAGTGTGGTCAGCAGCAGCGCCACGACGATCGGCCAGATCACCGACCAGGCCTTGCCGAGCAGCCACAGGGCGACGTACGACGCCGCCAGCACGAGCAACGTCTGCGCCGACAGCAGCGCGCTCGTCCGCAGCGCGGACCGGGCTTTGTCGGCATTCAGCTTGGCAGGCATGCCGATCACCTTAGAGACACCCGGTCCCCGCCGCCCGCCGCCCGGGCGAATGTCGCCCGGGCACGGCGGCCCGGATCGTTCAGTCCAGGTCGCGGCCCGCGCCGTTGGAGACGCTGTCGAGCTCCTGGAGCTGCTGCTGGACGTGCTGGCCGAGGGCCTGCTGGTAGGTGCGGGCCAGCTGGCCCAGCCGGTCGATCTCGTCGAGCAGGGCGTCGCGCTTCTCGTCGATGCTGGCCAGGGCGTCGCTGTGGTTGCGCCGGGCGTCGGCCTCGATGTTGTCGGCGGCCAGCAGGGCGTCGCCGGTGATCTGCTCGGACTGGGTGCGGGCGTTGCCGAGCAGCGAGTCCGCCTCCTGCTGGGCGTCGCGCATGTGGTCGTCGGCGGTGCGCTGGGCCATCATCAGCACGGCCGAGAGCCGGTCGTCCTTTTCGGCCGGCGGCGGGGTGGCCGGGCGCTCGGTGCGGGCGCGCTCGAGCTGCGACTGCACGCTGCGCGCGTTCTGCTCGGCGCGGGCCCGGGCCTCCTGCATGCGGCCGAGCTGGGTGGTCAGGGCCTGAAGCTCCGCTTCCAGGGCGCGGTTGCCGGCCGGCGGGCCGGACGGGCCGGGGCCGAGGCCGCCGCCGTTGCGCTGCACCTGGTCCGACAGGGCGCGGTTCTCCTCGATGAGGCGGATGAGCTCCTGCTCGACCTCGTCGAGGAACGCGTCGACGTCCTCCTCGTCGTACCCCCGCTTGCCGATCGCAGGCTTCTTGAACGCCATGTTGTGAATGTCGGCTGGAGTGAGTGGCATCGTTTCCCTCGGATCCCTGCGGCAAGACCGTGCGGGGACGAATCCTACGCATGAACTTTGGGAGACTGTCGGCGGTGGCACGTTGTTGTGTCATCTCGGAGGAGAAAGGAATCCCCGTCGTGGCGACCGCCGACGATATCCGCCGCCTGGCGCTCTCCCTGCCGCACGTCGTCGAGATCGACAGCGACGGCTTCGACTTCCGCGTGGCGAACAGGGGCTTCGTCTGGTCGTACCCGGAGCGGGAACCGGGAAAGTCACGCGTGATCCGCACGGATGTGGCAGTCCTCTACGTGGGTGACGAGGCCGAGAAACAGGCCCTGCTGCTGGGTGAGCCCGACCTGTTCTTCACGACCCCGGGCTACGACGGCCTTCCATTGGTGATGCTCCGGTTACCGATTGTTGATGTGGCGCGGCTCACTGAACTCGTCACCGACGCTTGGCGGATGCGCGCGCCGTCCGAGATCGAATCCGAGCTGGGTTAGGCCCGGGCGTGCAGGGCCGTCACGGCGGCCCGGGCCGACACGAAGGCGCCGTGTTGCCACGCGACCGTCTGGCTGAGCCAGTCCCCCGCGAAGTGCACTCGGCCAGCGGGCTCGCGCAGCAGGGCGAAGGCCGGGCTGCCGTACGGCGGCGCGGCCCAGGCGCCCTCCAGGTGGGGGACGCGGCTCCAGCTCACCGAGAAAGACGACATCGCTTCCGTACGGTACTTGGCGCCGTGAATCCGCTCACCGAGCGACAGCGCCCGTTCGGTGCGGTCGTGCGGGGCCAGTCGGGCGTACGCCTCCGCGTCCGTCCCGAAGTTGTAGTAGCCGACCAGGACGCCGCGCGCGGCGTGGAAGCCGGACGACGGGTACCAGATCTGCCGCAGGTCGAGATCGGTGTCGGTGGCGCCGCCGTAGACGCCCAGATCGGACTCCCACCAGCGGCTGCGGTACTCCAGCCCGATCTTGCCGGCGGGGAACGGGGTGAACGCCCTCAGCGCCGTGGTCACGTCGTCGCCGAGGTTGTGCGGCAGCCGGGCCATGAGGTGCGGCGGCATCGTGGCCACGCAGTAGTCAGCGGTGATCATCCGCTCGCGGCCGTCCTGCCGGTAGCGGACCTCGACCCCGCCGGGCCGGTCGGCGACCGAGGTGACCACGGCGCCGAGCCGGATCCGGTCCGCGCCGACCGCCCGGGCGAGCGCCATCGGGATCCGGTCCATGCCGCCGACCGGCTGGAACATCGGCATGGCCTGGTCAAAAGCGAGATCGAAGCCGAGGTACGCCCCGACGCCGCTCCGCAGGACGTCGGACAGCGACGCCGGCCCGTCGAGCGGGACCCCGCCGTCCACGCCCGGATAGGTGGCGAAGCCGCGGTCGGGTCCGCCCTGGTACTCGCCGTCGTCGGTGAGCCGCCCGAAGTCGCGGAGGAACTCCAGCAGCTCGTCGCGCCCGCCGCCGGCCAGCTCGGCGTCGAGACCGCCGGAACGCGTGACCCGGGTGAGCAGCTGCGAGACGTACCCGAAAAGATCGGCCCGGGCCGTGCGGAAGCGGACTCCGGGGCCGCCGGCGCCGGTGTGGATGAAGGCGTCCGCGTTGGAGTTGACGAAGACCTCGATGGGCACGCCCAGCTCACGGCAGTAGTCGAGGGTGACCATCCAGGGCGCGATGCGCGCCGCGCCGGCGTTGAAGTACGTGCCGTACGCGAAAGAAGCTCGTTGGGTGTGCCCGTCGAGATCGGTCTCGGTGTCGCCGCCGCGGATGGTCAGCACCCGTCCGCCGGGTTTGTGCCGAGCCTCCAGCACGGTGCAGTGGTAGCCGGCTTTGCCCAGCTCGTAGGCGCTGGTGAGCCCGGCCACGCCACCACCGAGGACGACCACCGACCGGCCGGCGCCGGTCCGCGACGGCGGCGTGAAGGCGGCGCCCTCCGAGGCGGCCAGCGCGGCCAGCAGCGCGCCGCCCGCGCCGGCCTGGAGGAGACGGCGTCTGGTCAGTCCGTCCACCCGGCCAGTGTGTCGGGCCCTCGCCACCGGCTCAAGCGCCGGCCAGGGACTCCTGGAGGCGGCGCCACTCCCGCTCCCGGCCGATGTCGGCGCGGTGGCCACTATTCCGGCTGTAGGACTCGATCGCCCTTCCGAGGAACGCGGCGTCGACCCCGGTGACCGGAATGCTGTGCGCGCCGAGGGGCCACAGCCCACGCCGGCGTACCAGCTCGGGCCGGCCGAAGGTGAGAGTGAGCCGGCTGCGCCGCACCTCGGCCAGGGCGGGCAGCGCGTCCCACGGCACGACGAGGCTCCCGAACGGCCGGCGGGCCTCGATCCCGCCGGGCCGCAGCCGGACCATCGGCGACCGCCAGGCCACCACCGCCAACAGCAGCAGTGCGAGCACCCCGAACGACCAGGCCCCGGCATGCGCGTGGACCTCACCTCCGACCCAGGCGCTGCCCAGAGCGATCAAGCCGGGCAGCAGGACGACGGCGGAGACGTCGGCACCGGTCTCGAAAGCCGGCACCCCCGGGCGCGTCAGCAGCACTCGCGGCTGCGGCGAGGCATAGGCGACGACGCTGACCACGACCGACACCAGTAACACGGCGAGAATCACGGGGAAAACCGCAAATACGAAATCGTCCCCGAAACTCACCAAGCCACAGCCGACGGCGACGGTGGCCCCCATGAACAGACGTCGCCGGCGGTCGAACAGCAGCATGATCCTGAGCAGCACCCGGGCAGGCTACACGCCACCGGCTTCAGCGCATTTCCACAGCGTAGGCCGCCTCCCGCACCTCCGGAGACGGGTGGCCGCGGAGTGTGAACAGCACCTGCTGCCACGGCTCGGTCCAGCGGCGAACCCGGTCGCGCACCAACGCCACCGCGAACAGCCCGGCGGCCAGGTCGGCCCGGCCGGCCAGGTGCCCGGCCGCCGCGCGAACCACCTCGGGATCGGGAGCGGCCAGTCCCCGCTCGTTGAGCACCTCGGCCACGGCGACGGCCGCCACCGGCCGGGCGGCGCACCGATCGGCGAGCTCGTCCAGCTCGGTCCAGGGCAGCAGGGCGGCCAGCAGGGTGAGACCGACGGTGGCGAAGCCCGGCTGGGCGGTCAGCCACCGGGCCACCCCGGCCAGCGGCACACGGTCCGCTCCGGCGGGCGCGTTCCGCGACCATCCCGCAGCCGCCTGGGCCAGCATTTGCACGCGGCGGCGGGCGGGCCGGTCCGCGCCCGGCCGGCCCGGGTGCTGGTCGTCCGCGTCCTGGCCGATCAGGTTCACCAGAACCGCACGGGCCGCCCGCTCATCAAGCAACGGCAACAACCCGGAGGCGTCCGTGACGGCGACCCGCTGCCCAAGGTCGCCGAGACGGTCCATGACCAGGTCCCGTACGCCGTCGGCCCACCGAGCCCACGAGGGCAGCGCGAGAAACGCCTCCCGCTCGCCGCCCCGGCACATGGCAACGATCAGTTCTGCGTAGCGACGCCGATACCGCTCGGCAACCGTCGCCGGATCCGCCGCCAGCACGGCCCGGCGCTCCTCCCGGCTCCCGCCGCCCGCCAGAGCTCCCACACGGCCGGAGACCTCGGTCGAGACCCCGCCCCCGGCGGCAGCAGCCCCGACTCCCGCAACGCTGGATTCGGCAACCCCAGGTTCCGCAGTCCTAGGTTCCGCGGCTCCAAGCTCGTCCGTCCCAGGTTCAGCGAACCTGGGTTCGGCAGTTCCGGCGGCGGTGGCAGAGGTGGGCGTCGCGGAACCGGTGGCGGTAGCAGAGGTGGCGGAACCGGTGGCGGTGGCGGTGGCGGTGGCGGTGGCGGTGGCGGTGGCGGTGGCGGTGGCGGTGGTGAGGATCGTCCAGCTCTCGGGGGCTTCCAGGCGCTGGCGGGCGGCGGCCACGATGGCTGCCCGCACGTCGCGGTGGGTGCCGGGGTGGGTGTAGGTGTCCAGAAGCGCCGCCATCACGCTCGGCGGGCCGTACCGGGCGAGGACCCGGGCCGCCTCCTTGCGGCTGGTGACCCTGGTCTCGGCTGTCAGCACGCCGCCGAGCAGGGCCGGTAACCGGGACGGCTCGACGGTGGCGGCGGCCCGCGCGACGGCGTACATGGCCACCCGGGCCCGATCGCCGTTCGCGTGCTCCAGCAGCTCCGACAATGCCTCATCGGGGCGGTCGGTCCAGATGAGAGCGCCCAGCGCCGCCTCCGCGACCACCACCTCGGACGCGCCTGTGTGCCGGCGCACCAGGTCGCGGCCGGGGCCGGGGACCCGGGCGGCGACCCGCACGGCGTACGCGCGGGTCTGCACGTTCTCGGCGCCGTCGTCGATGACGGCTTCCAGGAGCTCGGTGAAGCGGGCGCGCTGACGGGGCAGCCACCGGTCGGCGTGCCGGGGCGGCGCGGGCACCCAATGCCGCCCGGCCTCGATCAGGCGGCCTTGAACGGGAGCGCGCAGCGCACGGTCGATCAGGTCGGTGCGGGAGGTGGCGATGACGTCCCACACGACGGGCACCGCGACCATCGAAGGGTCGGCGTCGAGCACCGCCGGCACCCGGGCGGCGCGGTGCCTGGGGTCGGCCAGCCACGATGAGGCGGCCTGTCGCGCGACCCACTCCGAGGTGCCGGGGGCTGTCGCCCGGAACAGCAGCTCCTGCAGCCCTGGAACGTTTCGGGCGCGCCGGCCGAGGGCGGCGGTGAGCCCGAACAGCGGCCCGAAGTCGCCGCGGTCCATGGACGTGACGACCCAGTTCCGGAGGCGGTCGAAGACCATCGTCTCCTGACCACGCCGCAGCGCCTGGTCGAAGCGCCGCAGCACCGGCACGGGCGACACCCGGCCGGCCTGGTCGATGGCGTGCAGGGCCCAGTCGCGCAGTTCCGGTACGCCGACGTGGTGCTGGAGGACGTCCGCGGCGAGTGAGGCGAGCGCGCTCGTCGTCTCCCGGGAAGCGTCGCGCGCCTCGACCGCGTCGGTGGTCAGCCGGGTCAGTCCGGCCGCGGTGGCGGGGGTGAGCAGCCGGGCCACGCCGGCCAGGGCGCTCAGTGCGGCCGCCCGCACCGGGTCCTGCTCGTTGCGGAGACGCCCGAGCCGGTGGACGAGCTCGGCCACCACCCGCGGGTCCCGCGTGCGGCGCGCGGCCGAGACGAGCAGGTGGTACGCCCGGGCCCGCTCGGCGGCCAGCCCGGAGCGCAGACCCGCCTCCAGGGCCGCCGACGCCTCCGGCCAGTTCAGGTAGGCGCTCCAGGTGAGCACGTGGGTCTCGTTGTCACGGATCTTGGGCAGGCTCAGCACCCGGACCGCCTCGCGGACCCGGGGACCGGCCGGCAGCACCGCCATGATCGAGTGGGCGACCAGGCCCCCGGATCCGGCCCCGGACCGCTCGAAGAGGCCGCCGCGCCGGGCCGGGGGAAGCGCGCGAAGCAGCGCGGCGAAACCTCGCGGGTTGTCGCGCATGGCCACTGCCACGGGCAGGAGGTCGTCGTCGGGCAGGACGGCCAGCGCGCGGAACAGCCGGGGGGTCAGCTGCTGCCCGGCCCGAGCCGAGAGCCGGCCGGGCGTGGCCAGCAGCCGGGCGACACGCGCGGGATCGTGCACGGCGAGCGCGCCCGAGCCCGGCGTCCAGGACGCCGGCGCGTACCGCTCGGCCAGATCGAGGAACGCCGCCGGGTCGCACCGGCTCTCGAGCGCCGCGACCTCGTGGTTCCACAGGTCGTCCCGGTGCTCGGGCGCGGCCGCCGCGAGCCGCTGTCCCGCGCGGTCCAGAGCCGGCCCGGGGTGCCGCCGGGCCAGGGCGGCCAGGGTGATCGTGTGTTCCACTTCGGGCAGCAGATCGCGGACCACCGACGCACTGCACGCGGGCAGGATCGCCGCTACCTCCCGGTCGCCCCAGTAGGGGCGCACCTCGGCGATCAGCGCGTCAGCGGTGGCGCTCAGGCGCCGCTGCCGGAGTGTGCGGTAGACCCGCCGCCGCTCGACCGCCGGCAGGTCCACCACGCTGTCGAGGCGCCCTGCCCGCAGCGCCGCGTCGATCGCCTCGGACCGGATCGACGGCCGCGGGTCGCGCGTCGCGGCCACGATGGCGTCGTCGTCCCGTACGACCATGGCCGCGACCAGCGCGAGACGCCGCTCGTAGTCGTCGCCGCCGCGCAGCTCGGCGCCGACCGCGGCCCGGTCCGGAGCGGACTGGGCCCAGGCGGCCAGGCGCTTCATCCGTACCCCGTACGGCAAAGGTTCGAGCGACGTCAGCAGTTCCCGGGTGGCGGCCAGCATGTCGATCATTGTGCCCGCCCGGCCATCACATGACGTTATGTGGCAAGTGAGGGGTGACACAGGCGTCCGGGGCGCACGTACATTACTTCGACAGCCGTCTATCGATGGAAGGAGTCCGGCGTGCGCATCCGCATCGTCGTCGCTTCGCTTGCCACCGCCCTCACCGGTGCCCTGGCCGTTCCGTCCGCCGCCGCCGCCGCGGCCGAGGATCCCTCCACCAACATCATCGGCGGCGGGACGGTCTCGTCCGCGCCGTGGGCCGCCGCCGTGCTCAGCAACGGCAGCTTCACCTGCTCCGGCACGATCATCTCGGCCAACTACGTACTCACCGCGCGGCACTGCATCAGCGGCACGATGTCGGTGCGGGTCGGCAGCGTCAACCGGACCTCCGGCGGCACCACCCGGGCCGTGACCAGCACGGCCACCCGGTACGACCTGGCCCTGATGCGGCTGGCCAGCCCGATCACGACGTCGTACATGCCGCTGTCCGGCGCGTACCCGCCGGTCGGCTCGACGAACAACATCTACGGCTGGGGCATGACCTGCTACAGCGGGTGCAGCGCGTCGACCACGCTCAAGACGGCGACGGTCCAGGTCACCTCGACCAACCAGACCGACGCGTACGGCGGTCGCGCCATCGCAAGCACGCGGATCAACGGCAACGCCTGGCGCGGCGACTCGGGCGGCCCGCAGGTCTACAACGGCGCCCAGGTCGGCGTGGCCTCCACCGCCGACGGCACGAGCCGCCAGTACTACGGCAGCGTGGCGTACAACCGCGCCTGGATCCAGTCCACGGCCGGCGTCTGATCAGAACGCCGTCGGGCGAGCCCCGGGTGGGGCTCGCCCGTTCCGATCGCTCGCTCTGCGCCCTGGCCAGACTACGAATCGTCGATATTATGAATCCGAAAGTCGTCGCGGAATCACGCGGCGTCATTCGGCTTGACTAACGGTTCGGGACCATATATCTGTTCTGACGGCGATCAGCGCGGCCTCACGGAGGCTATAGCCAAACAGTGAGGAGCTCGGCGTCCATGGCGGCAAAGGCCACGTTGGGGGAACGCGGGCAGGGTCCGAAAAAGACGCCGAAACGCCGCAAGTTGCCGTTATGGACCAAACTGCTCACCGCGTTCGGTGCGGTTCTCCTGGTCGTCGGCGCCGGCGGTCTGATCTCGGTGAAGTACTTTCTCAACCAGCTCACCAGTAACATCCAGACGACGTCGACCGTGCTGGGCTCGGCCGGCCTGAGCAACCAGGCCGTCGCGGCGGGCAAGATGCCCGAGGGCGCGATGAACATCCTCATGCTGGGCCTGGACACGCGGACCGGCTGGGAGGAGAAGGGCGAGCTGTCCCGCTCCGACACGATGATCATCCTGCACGTGACGAAGAATCACGACCAGGCGTACATGATCTCGATCCCGCGCGACGCGGTCGTCGACATCCCGGCCGACAGCGAGCTCGGCTTCCGCGGTTCGACCGAGAGGATCAACAGCGCCTACGCGTACGGGTCCAGGGACGGCAAGGGCTGGCAGGGCGGCGCGAAACTCGCCACCAAGACGGTCAACAAGCTGACCGGCATCGAGTTCGACGGGATCGTCGTCATCGACTTCGGCGGCTTCAAGGGCATCCTCGAGGCCATGGGCGGCGTGCACATGTGCGTCGACAAGCGGATGTGGTCCAGCCACTACATCGTCGTCGACGGCAAGGTGAAGTACGCCGAGGGCGCAGACCCCAAGAGCCCGCCGAGGAACGCGCTGTGGTTCGAGAAGGGCTGCCGCAACATGCAGCCGTGGGAGGCGCTGGAGTTCTCCCGCCTGCGGCACTCGACGAACGGTGACTACGACCGTCAGCGTCACCAGCAGCAACTGCTGCGGGCCATGATGAAGAAGGCGACCAGCGGCGGCATCATCAGCAACCCGAACAAGGTCTCCAAGATCCTGGCCGCGGCCGGCACCTCGCTGCGGATGGACACCCACGGCGTACCGGTCACCGACTTCATCTTCGGCATGAAGGGCCTGGCCGCCGGCGACCTGATTCCGATCAAGACCAACGGCGGCACGTTCGCCCCGGCGACCTCCAGCGGCGGCGAGGGCATCAGCCAGGCCACCAAGGACCTGTTCAAGGCGACCGCCGACGACAAGCTCCCGGCCTTCCTGGGCCGCCACCCCGAGATGCTGATCAACGATCCAGCCACGTCCTGAGAAAAAAGAGGGCCCGGCGTGAACGCCGGGCCCTCTTCCTATGTCCAGACGGGTTTCCGGGGCGCGGGCAGGCCCGTCTCCTCCTCGCAGCGGGCCAGGATCTCGTCGAGCGGCGGCCCCATGTCGAAGACCGGCAGCTCACCCCGGTCCGCCTGCCGCAGCTTCGCCGTCTCGGCGGCCACCACCCGCCCGGCCTCGTCGACCACGACGCCGTAGCGGCGGGCGCCCTCGCGGGTGACCAGGCCGCGCCGCACCTCCTTGGCCACCAGCTCCGGGTCGCGGGCCAGCGGGTCGCCCCAGCCGCCGCCACCCCACGTGACGAAGTGCAGCACGTCGCCCGGGGACACCGGCACGTCGTGGCACTTGCTGGGCAGCACCTCGCGGCCGCCGGCGGCCCGATCGATCCACTTGCGGCCGCGGGCGCCCGGCTCACCACCGTTGACACCCCACGGATAGGTCAGCCACCGGTCGTCGTGGATCGCGATCGTCCCCGGCTCGAGGAAGCGGTAGGCGACGTCGACGCCGTTGCCGCCGCGGTGCAGTCCGGCACCGCCGGTGTCGGCCACCGTCTCCCATTTCTCGATGCGCAGCGGATAGTACGACTCGAGGAACTCGCACGGAATGTTGACGAAACTCGGCCACAGCGAATGCCCGTCCGGCCCGTCGCCCAGCGGCCGGCCCGGAATGCCGCCGAACCCGATCGAATAGAGCTGGAACCACTCGCCTTTACGGTCGCCCCCGGAATAGTTACCGGAATACATGAAATGCGGCGACGAGGAGAATCCGGCCGCGTTCAACAGGGCCGGATTGGTCTGCCCCAGCAGGCCACCGAACAGGTCGAACACCCGCCCGATGCCGTGGTTGCGGGCGTTCAGGGCGGCCGGGTGCTTCGGTTTCCAGTACGACCCGTCGGGAATCGTCACGTCGACCAAGGGGTAGAAGCCGTCGTTCCACAGGATCTGCGGATCGGCCACCGTGATCATGTAGATGCCGAAGAACATCCGAGCCAGATTCTCGTTCAGGTAATAGTTCACCGGGCCGATCGCCTGCGGTGACGACCCCCGGAAATCGAGGTGCACCCGGTCGCCGGTGCGAGTCAGGGACAATGTCAGCTCGTACGGGCCGAAGCCCACCCCGTCGTCGCAGATGTAGTCGGTGAACGAGAGGGTCCGGCCCTCCTCGAACACGACGTGCAGCAGCGTCTTCATGGCGTCGTAGTTGCGCTGGAGCAGGGCGTCCAGGGCCGAGAGGTACGTGGCCACGCCGAACCGGGCACACATCTCGCTCACCCGCCGCGCCGCCGTCCGGCAGGCCGCGACCAGCCCGTTGAGGTCGGCCCGGTTCCAGTCCGGCACCCGGACCTGGTTGAGGATGATGCGCAGCGCGTCCTCGTTGAGCCGGCCGCCGTCGTACAGCTTGAAGGGCGGAATGACCACGCCCTCCTCGTAGATCGTCCGGGCGTCGGTCGGCATCGAGGACGGCGTCTTGCCGCCGACGTCGGACATGTGCCCGAACATCGACGCCCAGCCGACGACCCGGCCCTCGACGTAGATCGGCAGGACGACGAGCCAGTCGTTGGCGTGGCTGATCGCCGCCCCGCACGCGTACGGGTCGGACGTGAGCAGGACGTCGCCCTCGCGGATGTCACCGGCGAAGCCGGCCAGGAAGTCGGGGATGGAGAGCCCGAACTGGCCGACCACCATCCGCCCGGCCGGGTCGGCGATCAGCGGGAACTCGTCGTGCTGCTCCCGGATGCCGGGCGAGAGCGCCGTACGGAAAAGGACCTCGTCCATCTCGTAGCGGGCGTTGCGCAGCCCGTTCTCGACCAGGTCGAGGGTGACCGGGTCGACGTCGGTGGTTGCGAGGGGCCCGGTGGAGGTCTCGACGATGCGTGCCATTCAGCCCTCCGGGCTCTCGGTGGGACGGATCAGCAGGCTGCCGCTGGGGTCGGTGACCGCGGCGTGGCCGGGAAGAATCAGGGTGGTCGAGTCCATCTCGGTGACGATCGCCGGTCCCGGTACGACGTCGCCGGCCTTGAGCTTGAGACGGTCGTAGAGGGCGGCGTCGACGAAGTGGCCGTCGACGTAGATCCGGGTCTCGCCGGTCCGCGCACCGGCCGGGTCGCCGTCGCCCTTCTCCAGGTGGATCGGCGTCACGCGCGGGCGCTCACCGGTGACCGTCGCCCGGGCGTTCACCAGCTCGTGGCCGACGTCGAGGGTGAAGGAGAACAGCCGCTCGTGCTCGGCGTCGAAGCGCGCGGCCAGCCCGGCCGGTCCCTCGCCGAGCTCCACGGTCACCGGCAGCTCGTTGCCCTGGCCGACGAACCGGACGTCGGCCGAATAGGTCACCCGGGTCGTCGTGATGCGCCGGGAAGCCGCTTGAGCCAGCTCCTCGAAGATCCCGGCGAATTCCGAAGGGGTCAGGTCGCCGAGGCGGCGCAGGACGGTCCGGGCGGCCTCGTCGCGGGCCGAGGTGGTGGCGTCGCCCAGCGCGCAGAGCACGCCCGGCGAGGGCGGCACGATCACCGGCCAGGCCCCGGTGAGCCGGCCGATCGCGTTGGCGTGCAGTGGCCCGGCGCCGCCGAAGGCGACCAGCGCGAAGTCCCGCGGGTCGTAGCCCTGCTGCACGCTGACCAGGCGCAGGCCGCCGAGCATGTTCTCGTTGACGATGTCGACGATGCCGGCCGCGGCCGCCTCCACGCTGGGCAGGCCCATGGCGTCGGCGATCGATTGCACAGCCGTGCGGGCCGCCTCGCGGTCGAGCGTGATCTCGCCGCCGGCCAGTGCCGTCGGCAGGTAGCCGAGCACCACGTTGGCGTCGGTCACGGTGGGTGCGTTTCCGCCCTTGCCGTACGCGGCGGGGCCCGGCTCCGCCCCGGCCGACTGCGGTCCGACCCGCAGCGCGCGGGTCAGCTCGGGCACGTGGGCGATCGAGCCGCCACCGGCGCCGACCGTACGGACGTCGACCGCCGACGCCCGTACCGTCAGGTCCCCGACCTTCGTCTCCCGCCCGATCCGCGCCTGGCCCTCGCGGACCAGGGCCACGTCCGTCGAGGTGCCGCCCATGTCGAAGGTCAGCAGCTCCTTGTGGCCGGACTGCTCGGCCACCCACACCGCTCCGGTGACGCCGCCGGCCGGGCCCGAGAGCAACATCGTCACCGGCGCCGCCGTGGCCGCCTCGGCCGCGGTGAGACCGCCGTCGCTGCGCAGGATGGACAGATCGGTGTTGATCTTGGATGAGAGGTTCGCGACATATCGGGCCACCTGCGGCTGGACGTAGCCGTTGGCGACAGTGGTCAGCGCCCGTTCGTACTCGCGCATTTCGGGCAGAACGACGCTGGAGAGCGAAACTTGGACGCCGGGGATCTCCTCAGCCGCCAATGCGGCGAGCCGGCGCTCGTGCGTGTCGTTGGCGAAGGCGTTGATCAGCGCGATCGCCAGAGCCTCGATGCCCTGATCCTTCAGCTTTCGGAGGGCGATTCGGGCCTTCTGCTCGTCCAGTTCGGTGACGACGGTGCCATCGCTGGCGATGCGGCCCGGGACCTCGACCGTGTTCTCCAGCTCCGCGAGGGGCTCGGGCTTGGGCCAGATGATCCAGCCGGCCAGTCCGCCCGGCACGAACGAGCGGGCGATCTGCAGAACCTGACGGAAGCCCTCGGTGGTGACCAGCCCGACGGTGGCGCCCTTGCGCTCCAGGATCGCGTTGGTGGCCACCGTCGTGCCGTGCAGGACGTGCCGGATGACCGCCCGGTCCACGCCCGCCTCGGCGCAGACCTTGGCGATGCCGTTCAGCACGCCCGCTGATTGATCGCTCGGCGTCGAAGCGGTCTTCGCCCGCCACGTCGAACCTGATTCCTCGTCGACCAGCAGCACATCGGTGAAGGTGCCGCCCACATCTACGCCGAGCCGATAGGACATGGTCCTCCTTAAATGATCTTTTCTTGGCGCAGGTTCGCGCGCTCCGTTTCCTCGAGGCCGAGAAGGCCGCCGTAGATCTCGTCGTTGTGCTCGCCGAGCGCCGGGCCGGCCGAGCGCACCCGGCCCGGCGTCTCGGACAGGCGCGGGGTGGCGTTCTGCATCGGCAGCTCGCCGAAGTCGGGGTGGGGCACGGTCACGATCGCCTCGCGCGCGGCGAAGTGCGGGTCGGCGAACATGTCCTTGGCCCGGAAGATGCGCCCGGCCGGCACCCCGGCCGCGTGCAGGGCGGTCAGCAGCTCCTCGGCCTTGCGGGTGGAGGTCCACTCGGCGATGAGCGTGTCGAGCTCGGCCATCGCGGCGCCCCGGGCCCCGTGGGTCGCGTAGCGCGGATCGGTGGCCAGGCCGGGTTGCTCCATGACGGTGACCAGCCGGCCGAACACGCTGTCCTGGTTGGCCGCGATCAGGATGAGGTCGCCGTCGCCGGTCGGGTAGACGTTGCTGGGCGACACATTGGGCAGGGTGGCGCCGGTGCGCTCGCGCTGATAGCCGGCGATCGCCCACTCCGGCAGCAGCGACTCCATCATGGCCAGCACGGCCTCGTAGATGGCGGAGTCGACGACCTGGCCGCGCCCGGTCCTCGTGCGGTGGTGGATCGCGGTCAGGGTCCCGAGGCAGGCGTACGTGGCGGCGAGCGAGTCGCCGAGCGAGATGCCGGCCCGCACGGGCGGGCGCTCGGGCTCACCCATGACGTACCGGATGCCGCCCATGGCCTCGCCGATCGAGCCGAAACCGGCCCGGCCGGCGTAGGGGCCGGTCTGGCCGTAGCCGGTGACCCGGGTGACGACCAGGCCCGGGTTGGTCTTCCAGAGCGTGTCGGGGGCGAGGCCCCAGCGCTCCAGGGTGCCGGGCCGGAAGTTCTCGACCACGATGTCGGCGGTGTCGATCAGCCGCCTGATCAGGGCCTGCCCCTCGGGCCGGCGCAGGTCGCAGGTCACCGACTTCTTGTTGCGGGCCACCACCGGCCACCACAGCGACTTGCCGTGCGGCTTCTCCCGGCCCCACTCGCGCATCGGATCGCCCTTGGCCGGGTCCTCCACCTTGATCACTTCGGCCCCGAAGTCGCCGAGCAACTGACCGCAGAACGGACCGGCGAGCAACTGACCGAACTCGACGACGCGCAGATCGTCCAGCGGCAACGTCATCGCACACCCACCATGGTCGCCCGGGCGTTGTACAGGTGGGACCGCATCACGGCCTCGGCCCAGTCGCCGTCGCCGGCGCGGGCGGCGGCCACCATCTCGACGTGGTGGTGCAGGCTGCGGTGCAGCGCCTCGGGCGTGTAGTTGTGGAAGTTCTGGTGGACGACCGGCGCGTGGGTGACGCCGCGCAGCGCGTCGGCCAGCGGGCGGGAACCGGCGGCCTCGATGAAGATGCTGTGGAAGCGGCGGTTCAGCTCGACCAGCGCGTCCCGGTCGCCGGCCTCGATCATCTCGGTGGCGAGCGCGTCGAGTTCGTCGAGCTGCTCGGGGCTGAGCGCCGGGACGGCCTGCTGGACGGCGTACGGCTCAAGCCGCAGTCGAAGTTCGAAGATCTCGCGCAGCTCCTCGTCGGAGCGGCTCACGACGCGGGCGCCGCGGTGGGGCTGGATCTCGACGAGGCCCTCGGCCGCCAGCCGGGTCAGCGCCTCACGGATCGGCGTGCGGCTCACCGACAAGCGGCCGGCGAGCTCCACCTCCCCCAGCCGCGCTCCGGACGGGATGGTCCCCGCCAGGATCTCCTGCCGCAACGTCTGTGCCGCCTGCTCCGCCGCCGCCCGCACCGAACCCCCCTCGCCGTGAATGTATGCAATCTTGGCGAGGGGGGCGGGTGTTACGCAAGAGGCGGCCAGGGTTTGTATACAACTCAGCGGAGCGCGGGCAACACCTTGCTGCCGAAGGCATCGATGAACGGCGTCAGGTTCTGCCCGACGTGGTGCAGGTAGATCCGGTCGAAGCCGAGCTCGGCGTACCGGCGCAGCAGCTCGGTGTGCTCCTCCAGGTCGGCCGAGATGTTGACGACCTTCGCGACCTGCTCGACCGTGACGTTCGCGGAGATGACGTCGAAATGCTCCACGGTCTCGGCGTCCCAGCAGACCGGCGGCGGGAAGATGTTGCTGCGCCACTGGTCGTAGGCGATCTGCTCGGCCTCCTCCCGGGTGGGCGCCCAGCTCAGGTGCACCTGAAGGCAGACCGGCCCGGTGCCGCCGGCGCCCCGGTAGGCGTCGATCATCGCGCGCAGCTGCTCCTCGGGCGCGTTGACGGTGACCAGCCCGTCGGCCCACTTGGCACACCACGCGGCCGTCTTGGTGCTGACCGCGGCCCCGATCAGCGGCGGCGCCTGCTCCGGCCGCGTCCACAGCCGCGCCCGGTCCACGGTGATGATCCCGTCGCGGGTGACCTCCTTGCCGGCCAGCAGGTCACGGATGACGTCGACGCAGGCCAGCAGCCGCGCCTCCCGCACATCCTTGCGGGGCCACTCGCCACCGACGACGTGCTCGTTGCTGTATTCACCGCTGCCGAGGGCCGCCCAGAACCGCCCCGGGTACATCGAGGCGAGCGTCCCCATGGCCTGCGCGATGATCGCCGGGTGGTAGCGCTGCCCCGGCGCGTTCACCACACCGAACGACAGGTTGGTCGCCTGCAGCGCCGCCCCGAGCCACGACCAGGCGAACCCGGACTGACCCTGCCGCGCGCTCCACGGCGAGAAGTGATCAGAACACATGGCTGCCTCGAACCCCGCTTGCTCCGCAGCGACCACGGCGGCCAGCAGCTCGGCGGGCGGGATCTGCTCATGAGAGGCATGGATTCCGTAGACCGTCATGCCCCTCGAGTACCCAGTGTCCCTGGATAAGAATCGGTCAAGACTCGGGCGATCCGGTGGTGATCGTGGGGCGGCGGCGGAAATCATCGGAGCATGACTGACTTTCTGCTCACGCGGCGCCGGCTGCTCGTCAGTGCGGGCGCGGGAGTGCTCGGTCTGACGATTGTGAACACGGTGACCGGATGTTCGGACGCTGAGACGCCGGCCGCCGCCACCGCGTCCAGCGCCGCCGCCGGCACCACCTCCGCCGGCGGCTCCTCGTTCGGCGGCTGGGAGCGGGTCAATCTGTCGTACGTGTCGGCCTACCTGCTGATCCGCGGTGACGAGGCGGCGGTGGTCGACCTCGGCACGCCCGGGTCCGGGGACGCGATCGGGTCGGCGCTGACCGCCGCCGGGAGCGGGTGGAACCAGGTCCGGCACGTCATCCTGACCCACCAGCACCAGGACCACGTGGGCGGGGTGCCGGACGTGGAACCGCGTACGAAGGCGGTCTTCTACGCCGGCCTGAACGATGTCGGCTCGATCGTCAACGCGCAGCGGACGCTGAAGCCCCTGGGCGACGGCGACGAGGTCTTCGGCCTCCAGATCGTCGACACACCGGGCCACACGCTCGGCCACATCTCGGTCTTCGACCCGTCCACGGGCACCCTGGTGGCGGGCGACGCCCTCCGTACGACCGAAGGTCTCGCCGGCTCCGACCCCAAGTACACCGCCGACCTCGACAAGGCCGCCGCCTCGGTGAAGAAGCTGGCCGCCCTCGACGTCAAGACCATCCTTCCCGGCCACGGCGAACCCCTCACCGACGGCGCCGCCGACGCGCTCCGCAAGCTCGCCGGCTCCTGACGCACGGATATTCGTCCCTTCTGGCCGGTCCCTAAGCGGGCGGAGATCGGGTACCGTTCGCCCGGCGCAAGTGCGCCCCCGAACTCTCCTGGAGCGGACCCATGCGCCGGATCCTCGCCGCCGCCGTTGTCGTTCTGATGCTGGGCGCCGCCGCCTGCTCGGCGGACGACAAGGGTGACACCGGCGGTGGCACCAAGGTCACCGTCGGCGTCGTGCCCATCGTCGACGTGGCGCCGATCTATCTGGGCAAGGCCAAGGGGTTCTTCGCCAGCCGCGGCATCGACCTGACGCTCGTGCCCGAGCAGGGCGGTTCGGCCATCGTGAAGAACGTGGTCGCCGGCAAGTACCCGTTCGGCTTCAGCAATGTGACCTCGCTGATGGCCGCGCAGGCGGGCGGGGCCCAGCTCAAGGGTGTGGCCGGCGGCGTCTCCTCGACCGGCCGGGCCGGGCGTGACTTCTCGGCCATCGTGGTCCACGACGGCAGCCCGATCCGTACGGCCAAGGACCTGACCGGCAAGACGATCGCGGTCAACACCTTGAAGAACCTGGGCGACACGACCGTACGGCAGTCGGTGCGCACCGCCGGCGGCGATCCGGCGAACCTGAAGTTCGAGGCCATGCCGTTCGGTGACATGCCGGCCGCCCTGCAGGGTGGCCGGGTCGACGCCGCCTGGGTCGTCGAGCCGCAACTGTCGCAGGTGCTGACGCAGGGCGGTCAGATCGTCGCCTCCAATTTCGTGGACACCGCGGCCGACCTGACCGTCGCGCTCTACTTCACCAGCGAGGCCGAGATCGCCCGGAGCCCTGATCTGGTCACCCAGTTCACCGGCGCGATCAAGGACTCGATGGCGTACGCCGCGACCCACCCGGACGAGGTTCGCGACATCGTCGGCACCTACACCACGATCAACGAGACGGTCCGGATCGCGATGATCCTGCCGAGCTGGCCGGGTGAGATCAACCGCCCGTCGATCGAGCGGATGGCCCAGCTGGGCCGCAGCGACGGGATACTGCCCAAGGCGCCCGCCCTGGATCAGCTGCTGCCCTGACGGCTTTCCGGCAGCAGCAGGTGGACGTCGCCGAACTCGTGCCATCGGTACCGTTCCCGCAGCGCCTCGTCGTAGGCCGTGCGCAGCGCGGGCAGGCCGGTCACGGCCGACAGCATCCGCAGGTGTGAGGCGCGCGGCTCGTGCAGCCCGGTGAGCAGCCCGTCCACCGACCGCACCGGGCGCTCGGGGCCGATGACCAGGTCGGTCCAGCCCGACGGCGGCCCGTCCCACGCCGTTTCGAGGGCCCGCACGACCGTCGTGCCGACCGCTATCACCCGCCCGCCCCGGCCCCGCACGTGCTTGATCAGGCCGGCCGTGGGGCCCGGCACCGCATACCACTCCGGGTACGGCGGTTCGTCCACCTCGGCCGACGCCACCCCCGTGTGCAGGGTGACCGGCGCGACCAGGATCCCCCGCCCGGCCAGCGCGGCCAGCACCGCGCCGGTCAGCGGCCGCCCGGCGCTCGGCATCTCGGCGCTGCCGGGCTCCGTCGCGTAGGCGTTCTGATAGGTCGCCAACGGCCAGTCCCGGTCGGTGTAGTCGTACCGGATCGGCCGCCCGTGCCGCGCCAGATAGTCGACCCTCGTTCCCGGCACGTCGGCTTTCGCGGTCCAGAGCCGGGCGGTGTACGGGTGGAGCAGGGTGACCGTCCCCTCGGGTACCTCCAGCCGCAGCCCCGCCCGCGCCGGCCCCGTGCCCGGCGCGAACGGGGCCGTGCTGCCTCCGGCCGGCCGGCGCAGCTCGACCAGCCACGACCCGTCGGCGTGCTCGGTCGAGACGTGCACGACCAGCCCGCCGCCGGTGTCGAGGGCGGCCGGCAGGGTGGCCGAGTTGTTCACCACCAGCAGGTCGCCGGCCCGCAGGATCGACGGCAGTTCCGGGAACCGGTGGTGGCTGACTTTCGCACCGCGGCTCACCAGCAGCCGCACGTCCGCACGCTGTCGTCCCCGGGTCTCGGCCGGCTCCCGCGCCTCGAGGCCGGCCGGCAGCTCGAAGTCGAGGGTGTCCGTGGTCATCGCGCCCCTTCGACGGCCGGCAGCTCGGCCGCCGCGTACCGCCCGGAGGCCGGGCGCGACCGCAGCAGGCCCAGCAGGTGCGGCACCACGGTCTCGGGCGGCGGCAGATGGGAGATGTCCTCGTCCGGGGCGGCCTGCTGGTAGAGCCGGGTGCGCATCTCGCCCGGGTCGACGCTCCACACCCGTACCGAGGGCTCCTCCAGCGCCAGCACCCGGCCCGCGTGGTCCAGGGCCGCCTTGGCGGCCCCATAGCCGCCCCATCCTTCGTACGCCTCGACGGCCGCGTCCGAGCTGATGTTGAGGATGGCGCCGCCCGCCGGGGACCGGCGCAGCTGCGGCAGCAGGAGCTGGGTGAGCGCGATCGGCGCGAGCGCGTTCACCTCGAAGGTCTCCAGCAGCGCGGGCAGCGGGAAGGCGGCCAGCGCCGGCAGCGGCGAGCCGCCCAGCACCGACGCGTTGTTGACGAGCAGGTCGGCCCCGCCGAGCTGCTCGGCCGCGACGGCCAGGACGGCCCGGTGGTCGTCGTCGACCACGTCGCCGGGCCGGGCGACGACTGTGGTGCGCTGGCCGAGCTCGGCCGCGACGGTCTGCAGATCCTCGGCCGTACGGGCGTCGAGCACGAGCCGCCACCCGGCCGCGGCCAGTCCGCGGGCCAGTGCCGCGCCCAGACCGCGGGAGGCGCCGGTGATGACGGCGACCGGTGTCGTGTTGTCGTTGGTCATGCCGTCGACCCTGCCGCCGATCGATCACCGCCGAATCGGGCCCGGGACGGCTTCCGTACGGGACCTTGGTCCTAGGACCATCGGCGCAGGTGCTCGGTCGATGGCCGCCGCTAGGGTGGCCGTATGAGCGACGAGCTGAGCGTCGCGCGGCGACTGTCGGCCGCGGTGCTGGCGGTCAGTGACCGGCTGACCGTTCCCGAGGTGCTGCAGACCATCGTCGACACGGCCCGCGAGCTGGCCGGCGCGCGCTACGCGGCGCTGGGCGTGCCCGACGACGCCGGCTCGTTCGCGCAGTTCGTGGTGTCCGGGGTCAGCGACGAGGTGCAGGCCGCGATCGGCCCGCTCCCCCGTCAGCACGGTTTCCTGGCCGTCATGCTGCACGACCCGGCGACTCAGCGGGTGGCCGACATCCGGGCCGACCCGCGCTTCCACTGGTGGCCGGACGCCCATCCGGTGCTCGAGGCGTTCCTCGGCGTCCCGATCATCAGCGGCGACGAGATCCTGGGCGCGCTCTACCTGGCCAACAAGCCCGGTGGCTTCACCGACGCCGACGAGGAGCTGGTCGGCGTCCTGGCCACCCATGCCGCCATCGCGCTGACCCACGCCCGGCTCTACGCGCGCAACCGTGAGCTCACCATCGCCGAGGAACGCGCCCGCATCGCGCACGACCTGCACGACGCGGTCGCCCAGCGGCTGTTCGGGCTGCGCCTGACCGCCCAGGCGGCCGATGTCCTGCTCGACCGGGACCCGGCCGCCGCCCGCCGGCATCTGGCCGAGGTGACCACGCTGGCCCGCGAGGCGGCCGAGGAGTTGCAGGCCGCGGTCCAGGAGCTGCGCCCGGCCGACCTGGCCACCGACGGCCTTCCGGCGGCCCTGCGCAAACAGGTCGGTGTCCTCGACCGCGCCTACAACGGCGCCCCGCACCTCACCTACGGCGACGACGACCCGCCCGAGCTGCCGATGCCGGTGCGCACAGTGGTCTTCCGCGTGGCCCAGGAGGCCCTGCACAACGCGGTCCGCCACGCCAAGGCGTCCACGGTCCGGGTTCGCCTGCGCACCCTCGGCCCCGATGCCGTACGCCTGGAGGTCGCCGACGACGGCCGGGGCTTCGACGTCGCGGCGACGCTGAAGGCCGGCCGCAGCCTGGGCCTGCGTTCCATGCGCGAGCGGGCCTGCGCCGTCCGGGCCACCCTGACCGTCGATTCGGCTCCGGGCGAGGGCACCACGGTCGGTCTGGAGGTCCGCCATGGCTGACATCCGCGTGCTGATAGTGGACGACCATCCGGCCGTACGGCGGGGATTGCGCACTTTTCTCGAACTCGCCGCCGATCTGGAAGTGGTCGGTGAGGCCGCCGACGGGCCGGCCGCGCTGGAGCTGATCGCCGAGACCGGGCCGGAGGTCGTGCTGCTCGACATGGTCCTGCCCGGCATGGACGGTGTCGAGGTGCTGCGCGAGCTGCGCCGGCGCGAGCTGACCGCCCGCGTCCTGGTCGTCACCAGCTTCACCGACCGGGCCCGCCTGATCCCCGCGGTCCGGGCCGGCGCCCGCGGCTATCTCTCCAAGGACGTCGACCCGAACGCCCTGGTCGCCGCCGTCCGCTCGGTCGCGGCCGGCCATCTGCTGCTCGAACCGGATGTCGCGGCCGGCCTGCTCGGCGCCCCGCCCGAGGAACCGGCCCTGACCGCCCGCGAACGCGACGTCCTGGCCCTGCTGGCCGAGGGCCGCTCCAACCGCGAGATCGCCCGGGCCCTGGTGGTGGCCGAGAAGACGGTGAAGACCCACGTCTCGAGCATCCTGCTCAAGCTCGGCCTGGCCGACCGCACCCAGGCCGCCCTGCACGCGGTGCGGACCGGACTGGCCCCGGGGGAACGATAGACACGCGTAGTTATAGTGACCGGCGATGCCCAGTTCCTCTGTAGACGACCCGGCGGCGGTGCGGACGGCCGACGACTTCGTGGCCGAGCTCCGCCAGCTCCGCGTGCGCGCCGGCAACCCGTCGCTGCGGCAGTTGAGCCGTCTCGCCGACCAGCGCATCGCGGCCGCCCAGGGCGACGCCCGGCCCGACCCGTTGCCGCCGAGCACGACCTCGGAGGTGCTGGCGGGCAAGCGGCTGCCGCGGCTGCCCCGGTACGAGTTCGTCGAGTCGTTCGTGACGGCCTGCCTGCGGGCGGGCGGCCAGGACGAGCCCGCCATCGCCGCCGAGCTGACCCGCTGGCGGGCCGCCTGGTGCGCGCTGTCCGAGCCGGAGACCCCGGCCGAGCCCGCTCCCCGGCCGCCGCGCCGTGGGCTGGCCCCGCCCTTGGTCGCCGTGGTCTTCCTGGCCGGCATCGGCGCCGGCGTGGCCGGCACCCTGGCCTGGCCCGACTGGCGGCGGCCCACCGTCACCCCGGTGGCCGAGTCGGCCGACGCCTGCCTGCCGTCCGGCCGGCCGGCTCCGGCCGGTTCCGACGTGCTGGGCCGCGCGGCCCCGAAGTGGTGGGTCAACAACGACACCGCCGCGCTGACCGAGCAGGGTCACCGCTTCCGCGCCGACGTGGCCGCCGGTACCAAGGCTCCCGGCGACGTCGTCATCGTGAAGAGCGACGTCGACCTGGTGCAGGGCCGCCCGTACACCCTGGCCTTCACCGCCATCACCGACCGGGCCACCACCATCCGGGTCCGGGTGCAGGACAGCCCGCCCACCTACCAGGAGTCGTACACCCGCGACCTGCCGTCCGACGCCACCGCCTGCCGCCACGAGTACCGTTTCGTGGCCGCCAAGACCAGCGCCCACTCCGAGTTGACCTTCCAGGTCGGCGGCCACCCCGAGGACTTCCACCTCGAGGTCGCCGACATCGCACTGGTCGAGACCGGCTAGCTTTCGGCGTCGTGCTTGGCCATCGTCTCCTGACGGTCGGGCTCCTCGCGCAGGATCGCCGCGTCGAGCCACGTGTCGGGCAGGCCGAAGCCGTCGACCAGGGTGCGCATGTGCGGTCGCAGCTCGCGCAGCAGGTCGTTGACGGCGCCGGTCACGGCCTTGGCGCGGGCCGGGGTCAGCCGCTGGTGTTCCAGGAACCAGCCGCGGTCGGCCTCGATGGTGGTCAGCGCGTACAGGTCGCAGACCTTGGACAGCAGCGCCTTCACGTCCGGGTCGCCGGTGCGCTCGATACCGGCCACGAACGCCTCCAGCACCACCCGGTCGATGTGGGCGGTGGCGGTCTGCAGCACGTGGTCCTGCACGTCGTTGAAGATGTCGAACGGCCGGTCCTTCTTGGTGGCCGCGCCCTTGCGCAGGCGGCGGATCACGCCCTCGAGCACGTGCTTCTCGCGGTCCTCGAGCATCTTGAGCTGCCAGCCCCGGTCGGTCAGCGCCACCTCGTCGCCGCGGCCGGGCACCGCGTCGACCAGCCGCTGGATGAGCGAGCGGGCCGCCGTGCGCTCCAGCATCATCTCGCGCACCTGGTCGGCCACGAACGCCGTACGCCCCCAGCCGTCGAGCGAGCCGAAGGCGTCCCGATATCCGGTGAGCAGGCCCTTCGCGACCAGCTGGAGCAGGACGGTGTTGTCGCCCTCGAAGGTGGTGAACACGTCGGTGTCGGCCTTGAGGCCGGGCAGCCGGTTCTCCGAGAGGTAGCCGGCGCCGCCACACGCCTCCCGGCACATCTGGATGGTGTGGGTGGCATGCCAGGTCTGCGCGGCCTTGAGCCCGGCCGCTCGCGACTCGAGTTCGCGCTGGTCGTGGTCGGCCGCGCCGGCCCCGGCCACCTGCACGGCGTGCATCCTGGTGACCAGCTCCTCCTGGCCGAAGTGCAGCGCGTACGACTTGGCCAGGGCGACCAGCAGCTTGCGCTGGTGGGCCAGGTAGTCGTTGAGGACGACCTCGCGCTCGTGGCCGGGCGCGCTGAACTGGCGGCGGACCTCGCCGTAGCGGACCGCGATGGTCAGCGCGACCTTGGTGGCGGCCGAGGAGGCGCCGCCGACGCTGACCCGGCCGCGGACGAGGGTGCCGAGCATGGTGAAGAAGCGCCGGGTGTCGTTCTCGATCGGGCTCGAGTACGTGCCGTCCTCGGCGACCTGGCCGTACCGGTCGAGGAGCATGTCGCGGGGCACGCTGACGTGATCGAAGCTGAGCCGGCCGTTGTCGACGCCGAGCAGGCCGGCCTTGTGCCGGTCGTCGCCGATGGTGACGCCGGGCATCGGCTCGCCGTTGCCGTCCCGGATCGGGACCAGGAACGCGTGCACGCCCTTCGACTCGCCCTGCGTGATCAGCTGGGCGAAGACGACGGCCATGCGGCCGTCGCGGGCGGCGTTGCCGATGTAGTCCTTACGGGCGGCCTCGTGCGGCGTGTGCAGGTCGAACGTTTGCGACGAGGGGTCATAGGTGCACGTGGTGCGCAACCGGTGGACGTCGGAGCCGTGCCCGGTCTCGGTCATCGCGAAGCAGCCCATGAGCTCGGCCGACATGATGTCGCGCACGTAGGCCTCGTGGTGGCGGTGGGTGCCGAGGGCCGAGACGGCCCCGCCGAACAGGCCCCACTGCACGCCCGCCTTGACCATCAGCGAGAGGTCGACGTGCCCGAGCATCTCGGCCGCGACCACGGCCGCGCCCGGATCGAAGCTGCCGCCGTACTCGGAAGGGAACGCGGCAGTCACCCCGAGGTCACCGGGCAGCTCGGAGAGCAGGCCGGTGATGCGCGACCGGGCCTGTTCGATGCTCTCGCCCGGCACCGGCGTGAACCGGCTGTCGTCGAGCCTCTCCCGGGCGGCCCGGCGGATGTGCGCCCAGCGCCCGTCGAGCACGTCACGCAGTGCGGCAGCCTCAACCATGTCCAACCCCCTTGGTACACCCTGTACCCGACCGTGGGTACAGACTGTACCAGTTAGGGTGTGGCCATGAGCTCAGCCGCCGTCAGGAAGGACACCGTCGCCGCGCGGCGAGCCGGCGGCGTCAACCACCGGGAGCGGATCGTCGCGGCGGCCGTCCAGGCCATCGAGGAACACGGCAGCGACCCCGGCCTGGCCGTCATCGCCGACCTCGCGGGCCTGCCCCGCCCGCACGTCTACCGGCACTTCACCGGCAAGGACGAGCTCGACCGGGCCGTGGCCCGGCAGGCGGCCAAGATGCTCGGCGCCTGGATCCGCCCATCCCTCACCGTCCGCGGCACCCCGCCACAGGTCATCGACGGCCTGGTCGCCCGCGTGCTGCAGTGGGCCGCCGTCCACCCCAATCTCTACCGCTTCCGGGTACGCCTGAGCCCCGGCGAGGCCGTACCGCAGCTGACCCGCGCCCTCGCCGCCTACGTCCGGACGGGCCCGCCGGAGCACGTCGTGGCCGGCATCATCGGCCTGGTCGACGCGGGCGTGCTGTGGTGGTTCGACCACCGCGACGAGATCGACCAGGACACCCTGAGCGCGTCCCTCGCGGCCCAGGTCTGGCTGCTGCTGGCCGCCGCCCTGACCACCCTCGACCCGAGCGCGCCGCTGACCCCGTCCTACCCGGAGGCGTGAGGTGCGCGCACGCCCCTCCCTCAGCCCCGAGCTGATCATCGACGCCGCCAGCCGCCTGGCCGCCACGTCCGGGGCCGAGGCGCTGACCGTGCGCCGCCTCGGCAAGGAGCTCGGCGCCGACCCGACGGCCGTCTACCGCCACTTCCGCGACCGCGACGAGATCGTGCTCGAGGTCGCCGACCGCCTGATCGGCCAGATCATCGAGGAGCTGCCGCCCGGCCTGCCCTGGCGCGCCCGCCTGGAATGGCTCGGCCGGCAGCTGGTGCGCACCTTCGTCGACCATCCGGCGATCGCCCCGACGGTGGCGGTGCGCACGACCCGGCGTCCCGGCGAGTTCCGCACGGTCGAGGTCATCCTGGGCGCGCTGCGCGAGGCCGGCCTGTCGGGCGAGCAGGCGGCGGTGCACCACCGGGTCTTCGCCGACACCCTGCTGTCGTACGCCGGCATGTGCGGCGGCTACGCCGCGCTGGAGGAGTCGAGCCGCCGCGGCGACGAGTCGGCATGGACCCGCGAATATCAGTCCCTGCCCGCGGCCGACTTCCCCAACATCGCCGCCGTCGCTCCGCACTTCGCCACGGTCGACGACGACACGGTCCTCACCGGCCTGCTGACGGCCCTGCTGGACAGCATCGAGCGGCGCGCCTAGCCGATTCGGGAGTTCGTGCCGTTCTTCGCAACTCGCCCGCAGCGTGGCCGTGACTCATCTGCCCGGCATGTCCGCCGAAGGTGGGTACATGACTCGCAGATGGCGTGAGGCCACCTATCGCCCGGGCCGCCGCTGGACGGCCGGGCGGCTGCCGGCCGTCGGGTACGTGGCGAGTGTCGGCGTGCTGGCGCTGGCCGGTACCGCCGCCGGCGTGGGCATCGGTGCCGTACTGACCGAAAGTACGTCGGTCGACTGCACCTATCAGACGCTGGCCGCCCTGTCGGATCTGCGCCGTCAGCTGGCTGACGCTCAGCGCGGGGAGCAGGCCTTCGTGCTCACCGCCGACGAGCACTACCTGGAGCCGTACACGACGGCGGCGGCTCAGGTTCCGCCGACTCTGGGTGAGCTGCGTGTGCTGATCGGCGCCGCACACCGGCGGACGATCGACGATCTGCAGGCCTCCCCGACGCCACCATCGAGTACTACGGCCAGGCGGTCACCCTGCTGCGCACGGACGGTTTCACCACCGCTCGTCCCGCCGCCTACGGCACCGTCGGCACCGAGACAGCGGCTCGCGCCCAGCAACTGATCAGCGACCTGCACCGGGACCAGACGGCACTTCTGCACGCTCAGCGCCAGCGGGTGGCCGACCGGGCGGCGCACGCGGTGTTCTTCGTTGTCGCCGCCGTCGTCGCCGCGGCCGCGCTGGTCACGCTGTCGGCCCGGCGGGCGCGGGCCGTGGCCGCCCCCGCGAGCTCCGAACGACCGGATGCCACCTGGCACGAGCCGCTGCGGGTGCTGCTGGCCGAGGACGACGAGGTCAACCAGCAGGTGGCTCAGTTCATGCTCGGCAAGCTCGGCCACCACGTCGACACCGTCGCCAACGGCCGGGACGCTGTTCAGGCGATGCGCGCGGCCGACTACGACGTCGTGCTCATGGACGTACGGATGCCGGTGCTCGACGGGCTCGAGGCCACCCGGCTGATCCGGTCGGAGTTGCCGCCCGGCCGGCAACCACACATCATCGCCATGACCGCCGGCGTCCTGGCCGAGGACCGTGCCGCCTGCCGCGCCGCCGGCATGAACGACTACCTGGCCAAGCCGGTCCGGCTGGCCGAGCTGACCAGCGCTCTGACGCCGCTGCTGCGTACCAGCCCGGGCGGGCCGGCCCGCGACGGCGCCGGCGACCGGGACGCGGCCGTCCGCGCCCGCATGGCCGAGATCAGCGACGGCGAGCCGCGCGGTCCGGAGCGGACCCTGATCGGCGCGATGCTGACCTCGTTCACCGCCCGTACCCCGGCCGGCCTCGACCGGCTAGCCCGGCTCATCACCGCGGGTGACGTCAGCGGCGTCAGGTCTCAGGCGCAAGCTCTCACCGGCTCGGCCACCGATGTCGGCGCCACCCGCCTGGCCCGGCTGCTCGCCGGGGTGGAGGCGGACGCCCGCACCGGTCGTCTGCCTCGGAGCCCGGCCACCATGGCGGCGATCCGCGCCGAGTACGACACGACGGCACCGGGCTTCGAACGCCTCGCCGGCGAGCTGACCGCGGTGTCCCGATGAACGAGGGCGCCGCCGCGGGATATGACCAGCCGGCCCGGATCATTCCGTCAGTAACCGAACTACACCTGGCCGGCGACCCGTCCGGTGAACCCGCGGTCGATAGCTTCGGTACATCCCGAGGTGAGAAGGTCACATGAAGCTTGTTTCCCCCACGGTCGCCGAGCACGACGCGCTGACCGACCTTGACCGGCTCGAAGCGGTGGCCGAACTGCTGCCCGGCGCGGCGGGCTCTCCGGCCGCCCTGCAACAGTTCATCGACCACGTCGCCCACGTGCTGCAAGCGCCCTGCGCCGGAATCTCGCTGATCCTCAACGACGCCGGCGTCCTGCTCGCCACCCACGGAGTCGGCGGATGGCTCGCCGAGGCCGGTGGCATGCCCGCCGAATGGGCGCCGTGCGCCCAGGTGGTACGCCACAACACGCCTCTGCTGATCGCCGACACGCACGACGATCCCGCGCACACCGCCAACCCACTCGTGATGGTCACCGGAGTGCGCAGCTACGCCGGAGTTCCGCTGCACTCCGACGGGCAGCCGGTCGGCTCGCTGTGTGTGCTGGCCGGTGAGCCCGGCGCGTTCACCGCGGCCCATCTGGACGCGCTGGCCGAGCTGGCCCCGCGGGCCGTTCAGCTGCTCCAGAACGTCGACGGCTGATCTCGAGTCAACGGCGTTGACAACGGGCCGGGAGTGACGAGGATGGTCGGATGACCACCGCCCTCGCGACGATGATCGCCGCCCAGCCGGACGTCATCTCCGCCCTCGCCGAGCCCGTCACCGCGGCCGACCGCCTGGCCGGCGCCCGGCGCGTCTGGCTGATCGGCACCGGCACCAGCCTGCATGCCGCCGAGCTCGGCGCGTCCGCCCTGGAGACGGCCGGGATCGACGCCCGCGCGATCGCCGCCAACCGCTTCACCGCAGCCCGCCCGGGCGACGCCGCCATCGTCATCACCCACACCGGCCAGACCGCTCACGCCCGGCGCGCCCGCCGGCTCGTGCTGGACGCCGGCCTCCCCCTCGTGTCGATCACCGGCCCGGACGTCGACTGGCCGGACGCCGTACGCACGCCCGTGGCCGAGAAGTCGGAGACCTACACGGTCAGCTACACCGCCGCGCTCACCGTCCTCGCCGGCATCGCCCACCACCTCGGCGCTCCCGGCCTCGACCCGCCGAAGATCCAGGACACGGCCGATGCCGTACAGCGGGTGCTGGCCGACCCGGGCGTCGACGCCGTCGGAATCCCCGCGCGGGCCATGGCCATCGTCGGCCCCGGCGACTGGTCGGTGACCGCCCGCGAGGGCGCCCTGAAGATCCGCGAAGGCGCCCGCCTGCTCTGCGAGGGCTTCGACCCCGACCGTCTCCTGCACGGCGCCGCCGTCCCCTACGGCCCCGCCGACACGCTGCTCGCCCTGGCCCCGTCCGACGACCTCACCGCCGCCCTGGCCCACGCCGCCCGCGTCACCGGCCTCGGCGTCCACCTGATGCCCGCCACCGGTGACGGGCTGCTGGCCCAGATCCCGACGACCGTGCGCCTGCAGTTGCTGGCCCTGCGCTTCGCCCGCCAGCGGGCCCAGAACGCCGACATCGCCATCACCGGCGCCTGGGCCGACCACACCCTCTGGGAGACCCTGTGACTCAGGCGGCTACATAGACCCACGCGCTTTCGCCCGTGGCCAGCGGCGCCGCCACGCGCTGGTAGTCGTCCACTTCGTAGTCGTCGGACCGTTGCAGCTCGGCCTCGGTCACCTCGAACACCGCACCGTCCACGCCGTCGGCCGGATCGCCGGTGGCCACCAGGATCGGGTGGTGGGTCTCGCCGCTGACCTTCAGGACATGCGGGTCGGTGATCTCGACCGACTCCAGGCGGAAGCCGGTGACGCGGGCGCCGCGGCCGTTCAGCTCGCGCCCGAACGTGGAGCGCTGCACGGCCGGGTCGCGCAGGGTCCCGTACGAGAAGAGAAGTGGCATCTAACCATGATCCTCGATGAGCCGGCCGCCGGCCAGGCGTAGCCGGCGGTTGACGCCGATCTCGGCCAGGAAACGCTCGTCGTGGCTGACGACCACGAAGGCGCCCTGGTACGCGGTCAGCGCGCTCTCGAGCTGGCCCACGCTGACCAGGTCGAGGTTGTTCGTCGGCTCGTCCAGGAGCAGCAGCCGCGGCGCCGGCTCGGCGAACAGGACGCAGGCCAGGGTGGCGCGCAGGCGTTCGCCGCCGGAGAGCACGCCGACCGGCAGGTGGGCCCGGGCGCCGCGGAAGAGGAACCGGGCCAGCAGGTTCATCCGCTCGGCGTCGGTCAGCGCGGGAGCGAACCGGCCCAGGTTCTCGGCGACCGTGCCGTTCTCGTCGAGCAGGTCGAGCCGCTGGGAGAGATAGGCCGTGGTCACCGCCGCGTGCTGCCGGATCTCGCGCATCAGCGTCGACTTGCCGGCGCCGTTGTCGCCGGTCAGCGCGATCCGCTCGGGCCCCCGGATCGTGAGGTCGGCACCGTCGAAAATCACCTTGTCGCCGTACCCGGCCCGCATGCCGTCCGCCTCGAAGACCGTCTTACCGGCCGGGACGTTGGTGCCGGGCAGTTCCAGGGCGATCCGATCCTCCTGCCGGGCGGCCCGGCTGGCCTGGTCGAGCCGGGCCTGCGCGTCACCGACCCGGCTGGCGTGCGTCTCGGCCTGCTTGGCCGCCGAGACCTGCGCGTCCCGTTTCAGGTTGCCGGCCACGATCCGGGCCAGGCCGGCGTCGGCCAGGTTGCGGCTGGCGTTCGAGGCCCGGCGCTGGGCCCGCTCGCGCGCCTGCTGCATCTCGCGTTTCTGCCGTTTGAGGTCGGCCTCGGCGTTGCGGACCTGCCGCTCGGCGACCTCGCGCTCGTTGCGTACGGCCTGTTCGTACTCGGTGAAGGTACCGCCGTACCAGCGGATCTCGCCGTGCGGTTCGAGCGCGGCGATGCGGTCCATCTCGTCGAGCAGTTCCCGGTCGTGGCTGACCACGAGCAGGCACCCGGACCAGGAGCGCAGCACCTCGATGAGGCGGTCCCGGCCGGTCCGGTCGAGGTTGTTGGTCGGCTCGTCGAGAAGCAGCACGTCGGGGCGTTTCAGCAGCTGGGCGGCGAGCCCGAGGGAGATGACCTGGCCGCCGCTGAGCGTGGCCAGGCTCCGGTCGAGCGTGACGTCGCCGAGTCCGAGCCGGTCGAGCTCGGCGCGGGTGCGCTCCTCGACGTCCCAGTCGTTGCCGACGACGGCGAAGTTCTCCTCGTCGGCGTCGCCGCTCTCGATGGCCAGCAGCGCCGCGATGATCCGGTCGACACCGAGCGCCTGCCCGACGGTCTGCTCCCGCGCGAACGGCAGGTCCTGGGGCAGGTAGCCCAGCACGCCGTCGACGTGCACGCCGCCGCCGGCCGGTTTCAGATCTCCGGCGATGAGCTTGAGCAGCGTCGACTTGCCGGCGCCGTTGGAGGCGACGAGTCCGGTGCGCCCGCCCGGCACCGAGAAGGAGAGGTCGTCGAAGACGGGGGTGTCATCCGGCCAGGAAAAGGACAGCGACGAACAAACGATGTATCCATCGGACATTTGCGAATCCCAAAGATCGCGGGCTCTCGTACGGAGTCCCGGAGGCGAACAAAGGCACGACAACAGAGGCCGCGGCGACGGCGCGTGGTGTCACGCGCGCCTGCGGCCCGCCGGGGAACTCACCCGGAGATGTCGTCCTCGCCTGCCATGCCAACTCCCGATCTCAGGCAACTCGCTTCAGGCAACGCGACGAGCTTAGCGCGCGCCGCCGTCCGCGCGCCGTTGCAAAACACACATGAACCGGGCCAGGATCGAGCGCCGTGGAACTCTTCGAGGCGAGCCGCTACCGCTACGTCCACCCGCCGGACGGCGACGGCTACTTCTGCGTCGGCAACGCCGGGGAATGCGACGGCGAGGCCCGCATTCCGTGGAACGGCGCGCCCACCGACCCGGCGAAAGTGCGGGCGCTCGACGTCGCGCCCAGCGCCGCCCAATTGCGGCGACCCAGGCTGCCCGGGTTCCTCGGCGATCTGCCGCATCTGGAATCGCTGACCGTTCCGGCCGCTCTGGCCGGGCTGCTCGGCGACCGCGTGCCGCGGACGCTGGTCATTCACGGCGAGGGAGAGACGCCGGTCGACGTGCTCGCCGACATCCGGTCACCCCTCGAAGTGCTCGAGATCGCCGGCACCGGGCGCCGTTTCCCGATGACCGGCCTTCCCACCGGCCTGCGGGCGCTGCGCCTCAACGGCGTCCGGGCCGAAATCGACTGCGCGCTCCTGGCCGGGCTCCAGGAACTCGACGTGCTCAACAGCCGCACGTTCGTCAACCTCGACGCGATCCTCGACATCCCGCGGGTGCGCTTCGTCAACTGCGGCAACCCGTTCCGGGTGCGGCCCGAGTTCGCCGCCCGGGGATTCGACGTCGCCTACGCCTGAACCCGTTCGTACTGGTGGAAGTTGACCGGTCGCCGCACGCTGAAGCCCAGCTTCTCGTACAGCCGGATCGCCGTGGCGTTGCCGATCGCGGCGTGCAGGAACGGCGTCTCGCCGCGAGCGACGATGCCGGCGGTGACGGCGCCGACCAGGCGGCCGGCGAAGCCGTGGCCCCGGTACGCGGGATCGGTGCAGACGGCGCTGACCTCGGTGAAACCGGTGAGGTGCATGCGCTCGCCGGCCATCGCGACCAGCTTGCCGTCACGGCGCAGGCCCAGGTAGCGGCCGAGCTCGACGGTGCGCGGCCCGAACGGCCCGGGCCGGGTGCGCTCCACCAGGTCGAGCATCTCCGGCACGTCGTCGCCGGTCAGCAGTGTCGCCTCCGGGTCCTCCACAGGCCGTACGGCGAATCCCACCAGCTGCACACCCCGGTTGATCGACGTGACCGCCCAGCCCGCCGGCGGATCGTCCGGGCCGGCCGGAACGAGGACCGGGCCGGCCGGCTTCAGCGCGGCGAGATCGTCCCAGACGGCCGGATCGGCGGCGTCGGCCAGCCCGTGAAAAGGCGAAATGCCCGCCGCGAACCGCGCCGCGCGGCCGTGCACCTCCGCGAAACCGGCCTGCGCGCCCGACAGCGCGCCCCACACCGGATTGTCCAGCGGCGTCACGTCCAAGATCGTCATGCGTTCTGGATTAGCACAACCCCGGCCACAAACAGAAAGTGAGGTCGGACACGACCGGCCGGTGAGCAGTCAGTCGACCGATGCCAGGAGTTGCCTGCCGCGCGCATTCTCGAATCGGCAACCGGCCGTGCGCACAGGTGGGGGCACCGATGTCGTACATCCCTGAGTTCGACGACGACTCCGACAAGTCCGACCTGGACATTTTGGCGGAGGCGATTCTCGACGCCCTTCGCTCAGGGGTGCTCAGCGACCACTCGCCGGGCATTCACCGGCCCGGATCCACCGTCGCGTTCGAACCCGGTCTGCCGCCCACGAAGTCACTCCTCAACTAGGTCGGTGTATGAAGCTCTCCAAGAACCTGGCCACCGGATTCGCTTTCGCCTCGCTGCTGGCGTCCGGCATCGCCGTCTCCCCCGCCACCGCGGCTTCCGCGGCGCCCGTCACGTCTCTTGACATAGTCCAGGTGGCGGCGGCCAAGAAGACGGTCGCGCTCACCTTCGACGACGGCCCGTCGAAGTACACGCCGCAGGTCCTCGACATTTTGAAGCGCAACAACGTCAAGGCGACGTTCTGCATGCTCGGCAACAACGTCGGCTCGTACGCGGCAACCGCCCGCCGCGTCGTCCGCGAAGGCCACCGCCTCTGCAACCACAGCCGCAACCACCCCAACTTCACGAAGTTGTCGGCTTCGGCCGCCCGCAGCCAGGTCGTCTGGACCCAGAACAAGATCTACACCGTGACGAAGGTCAAGCCCAAGGTCTTCCGATTCCCGTACGGCGCGAGCAACGCCCGCACCCGCACGGTGGTCCGCGACCAGCACCTGCGCATCCTCGGCTGGACCGTCGACACCCGCGACTGGTCCCGCCCCGGCACGGCCACCATCACGAGCCGCGCCGTGAAGGGCACCCGCCCCGGCGCCGTCATCCTCATGCACGACGGCGGCGGCAACCGCAGCCAGACGGTGGCCTCGCTGAACGCCACCATCAAGCAGCTCAAGGCCAAGGGCTACACGTTCGTCCTGGCCTGAGCCCCCGCAAGGGTGGCCGCCGACCCCAGCCCGGCCGGCGGCCACCCCCGGGATACTGTGCCCTGTGCGATTCGCCCGTTTTCTGGCCGCAACCCTCACCGCGCCGCTGCTCGTGACCGGGTGCACTTCGCGTTCCCCCTCTCCGCCCCCTCCGCCCTCCCCTTCCTCCTCCCCCACGCCCTCCTCCTCGCCTTCCGCCGATGGCCGCCCGACCGCCGCCGACTACGCCTGGTTCGAGCGGAACGACGAGCTCACCGTGGCGTTCTGCTTCATCTGGGTGGAGTCGCTCTCCCCGGCCGAGGTGCTCAAGCGCCTGGCCGCCCGCCCCATCGGCAAGTCCGGCTGGCGAAACGACGACTACTGGTCCGATTCCCCCGGCCTCCGCGACCGGGAGGTGGTCACCGCCGTCACCAAGGTCGGCAACTGGTCCCTGATCGTGGAGGACAACGGCACCACAGCGATCGAGGACGACAGCCTGAAGCGCCTCTCCCGGGCCACCCGGGTCATCGCCAACTACCGCAACGTGGAGGGGGACGGCCGCTTCGCCCTGGTCGAGAACGGCACCATCCAGGTCGACTTCGACCCCCAGGACCCCACCGACCGCCAGGGCGCCACCCCCGACCGCCTGCTCCCCGACATGGCCCCCGCCGGCCTGGACATGAGCGAGTCCCCGGGCCTGGACCCAGCCGACCCGGCCTACGTGGACGTCCCGTACACGGAGGCGGCGTTCGCCTTGACCGAACGCCAAACCCACATCCCGTTCACTCCCACCCTGCTGCACTCCGCCACATACCATCTGGGCGCCTTACCAGACCCCCTCACCGGCAACGACGTCATCGACGAGGTAGACCCGCCGGCCCCCAGCTAGAGCACGTCTGTGAACGTGCGCGGCCGCCCGTGTCCCCGATACCTAGGACAGCCCTTCTTCGGTATCGACCCCTGTCTTCGTCGAACTCCCGGAATCGCGCCGCAGCGCCAGTGTGCGTTCGCCGCCCTCGGCGCAATCGCTGATGGCCCCTGAGAGGCCAGGTCGCATCTGTTCGGGCTTTAGGCTGCCGTTGCGTGGACGTGCACGGCCCGGAGTATCAGGAACCTGACGTAGCGGCAGATCTGTCGATGTGGTCGGGCCAGGGTGCGGAGCGCGGACAACTCCTCGCCGCTCGACTGGGCATGTCCGGCGGGTGGCTATCTGGTCATCACTTGACCAGCCGGAATCCCGGTGCGGCCGCCCACGCCCGGAGGAACACGGCCGTCCCGAAAGCGCTTGCGCCCCATGGTTGCGGCGCCACGGACACGACTCCGGGGAGCACCTGCACCGTCTCGATCTGCTCCCGGTGAAGCTCGGCGTTGACCAGTCCGCCAACAAGCTCCTGAATCCTCGCGGTCAGTTCCGCGAGCATCAGATGCTCGGGCCGACCGTTTGTCATGGCGAGCACCGCGACCTCGTGGGTCGGGATGAAGCCAATCAAGTCACACCAGTCCGGCCCATCGGCATGCTCAGCTTCGAAAGTGTCTTCATCGCCGAAGCCCGGGCCGTTCACCCTGACCAAGATCGGCCGGTCTGCGCGGGCGTCAGTGTCGACGACTCCAAGCGACGCGGCATCAACATTCAAGTCGAATGCCCCACGTCGTTCCTGGCGGAAGCGACTGGAAATCCCCGCAAGCATCCCGCCAAGCAGTGCGAGCGCCTGATCCGGCACTGGACCAAGAAGCTCGATACTCAACACCGGACCCGCCACATCGGAACCATACGGGTGGCGCCCCTGAACCCCGATGACGCCCAGTCGAAGACAACGTTCACGATACGACGACGCAGGTCACCCACAGACTTCGAAGCTCGGAGCCGAGATGACGGCTCGTGGAACGGGCAGACTTCTGGCGCATCGTCGAAGGTGCTCGCGCCGTCTTCGTACGCGCCCTGACGCACGGCGGCCGCCGCGCCGTTGCGGGTCTCAGGTCAGCCGGCGCAGCCCGTCGGTGATGGCGGCACGCAGTTGCTCGCCGTACGGCTCGGCCGGCAATGCGCCGTCATGCTCGGCTGCCCGTTGGAAAGCGGCGCGCGCGGCGACGATGTCGCCCACCCGCTCGTGAGCCATGGCCACGCTCACGAGCAGCGACGGATACAAGGCCGCCACCCTCTCGTCGCCGACCGCCTCGGCATGCCGTAGCGACTCCTGGTTCCACCGGAGAACGTCAGCGGGATCGTCCTGCCGCCGGGCGAGGTAGTGCGCCGCGACGCAGGCGTCGTAGTGGTCGGTCCGCGCCGCCCACGCCCGCTCGAACAACGCCCGAGCGTCCGGCAGCCGTCCCTCCGCCTCGGCCAGCATGCCTTCCTGGCACAGCTTCAGCACCGGATTGTCCAGATCCATCGTCGCTCCTCGTCACCGGTTGGCCGATGGCATGAGCCTGGGGCCTCAACCTGGTCGAGGGTCAAGCGGCGAACGGCCGGACCCCGCGTGGCGGGGCCCGGCCGGCGAGCTACCAGCGCAGGAAGTTGTTCTGCGTCTGGGCGTTGAACTCCTTGGTGCGGAAGAGCTTCGCGATGTTCGTCCGCGGGTCCTTCAGGTCGAGCACGTCGATGCCCTTGGCGATGTCGTTCGAGTAGATGTAGCCGTTGTACCAGTACGCGGACCACGAGCCGCCGCCGACCGGGGTGGTCAGCGAGATCGGGCCGCGCTCCCAGTAGGCGATCTCCTTGGGCCGGCGCGAGTCGGTGAAGTCCCAGACCGAGATGCCGCCCTGGTACCAGGCCTGGACCATGATGTCGCGGCCGGGGACCGGGATCAGCGAGCCGTTGTGGGCCACGCAGTTCTCGGTGTCGGCGTTCGTCCGGGGAATCTTGAAGTAGCTGCGGAAGACCAGCTTGCGCTTGCCCACGATGTCGTAGACGGCGTCGGCGCCGAGCTTCGGGCCGAAGCGCTCGTTGCAGGTGGCCAGTCCGCCGCCGCCGAGCTCGTCGGTGAAGACGATCTTGGTGCCGTTGTTGTTGAACGTGGCCGAGTGCCAGAAGGAGAAGTTGACGGTGTCGCGGACCGTCGTGATCACCTTCGGGGCCGTGCGCTTCGCGATGTCGAACAGGACGCCGTCGCCCATGCAGGCGCCGGCCGCGATGTCCTTGTCGGCGTAGACCGTGATGTCGTGGCAACCGGTCGTGGCGCTCTTGTTCTCGCCGTCACCCTCGTAGCCGCCGTCCGGGAAGAGGACCGGCGTGGCGACGACCGCGGCCGCCGCCGGGTTGCGCTTGGGCACCTTGATGATGGAGATCTTGTCGTGCGGCAGGGCGCAGTTCGGCAGGTCCACCGTCGACAGGTTGTACGAGGAGATGTAGAGGTAGACGTTGGGGTCGCCCTTCTTGCCGGGCACCAGCGTCTGGGTGTGCGAGCCGCAGTCCGTCTTGACCGACTTGAGGTAGACCGGCGTCAGCGGGTTGCTGATGTCGAAGACCTTGATGCCCTCCCAGCGGGCGCCCGGGTTGTCCGTTGTGGAGCCGGTGCTGGTGCAGGAGTCGTCGGTACGCTGCGAGTCGGTACCCAGGAACAGCAGGTTGCCGCTGACCGACACGTCGTTCTGCGAACCCGGGCAGACCACCTGGGTCGCCTCGAACGGCGCCTTCGGGTTGCTGATGTCGTACACGGTGAAGCCGTTGTAGTTGCCGCTGTAGGCGTACTTGCCCTGGAAAGCCCAGTCGGAGTTCGTCGAGTTCGCGAACGGGCCGATCTTGTCCCGGTGCGCGACCTGCTTGAGGTTCGGGCTGCTGACGATCTCGTCCACGCCCGGAATGGTGTTCGGTTCGGCGGCCTGTGCCGCGCCGCTCACGGGTGCCGTGAGCAGGGCGGCCGCGAGCGCCACCGCGCCGATCGCGGCCCGGCGCCCTCGTGGGTGCGTCATGGAGCTCCTTCCGGATGACGGCCGGGCGAGGCAGGATGGAGCCCCACCGACCGTATTCAACTCTGTCGCTACAGTAGTGGCCGGGGCGCACCTCGGAAACATTTTTGGGCATCGATGAAGGGATTTGATGAGCCGTTCACGGACGTCAATGCTGATAGCGCTGGTCATCGTGCTCGCGGCGGTCGGGATCGCTCTGGCCGCCCGCGCCGGCTCCGGCCAGCAGGCGGCCGCGCCGAAGCCCAGCGGGAGCGCCGCCCCGCCGGTTCGCGTCGTGGTGCCCGGAAAACCCGGCGAATCGTCCACAGTGACCGACTCCGACACGGTGCGCGCCCCCGACGGCGTCACCTACAACGGGGCCGACGTCGCGTTCGTCCAGATGATGATCGCCCACCACGGCCAGGCCGTCGAGATGGCGAAACTCGTGCCCGGGCGCGGTCAGAACGGTCAGCTGCTCGCTCTCAGCCGGCGCATGCTCGCCGTACAGGAACCGGAGATCGGATGGCTGCGCAACTGGCTCACCCAGCGCAAGCTGCCCGAGAGCGACCCCTCGCACGATCACGCGACCATGCCCGGCATGCAGACCGCCGCCGACCTGACCGCGCTGGCCGGCCTCAAGGGCGCCGCCTTCGACGAGCGGTTCATCGCCATGATGAGCGCGCATCACCGCGGCGCCATGCGGATGGCCGGTGACGTCATGAAGAGCGGCGAGGACGAGCGCCTGCGCGAGACCGCCGGCGAGATGGCCGTCGAGCAGGGCAGTGAGATCAGGAGAATGAAAGACCTTTAAACTTCGGTGTGAGTACGCATCCGAACGAGCCCCACGACGCCGCGCTGTCCGGACGGCTCAATTGGCTGCGCGCCGGGGTGCTCGGCGCCAACGACGGCATCGTCTCCACGGCCGGCCTGGTCGTCGGCGTGGCCGGCGCCACCACCTCGACCGCGCCCCTGCTCACGGCCGGAGTCGCCGGTCTGGCCGCCGGCGCCGTCTCGATGGCACTCGGCGAGTACGTCTCGGTCAGCAGCCAGCGCGACACCGAGCGGGCCCTGCTGGCCAAGGAACGGGCGGAACTGGCCGACTTCCCCGAGCAGGAGTTCGAGGAACTGGCCGCCCTCTACGAGGCCAAGGGTCTCAGCCCGGCCACCGCCCGGCAGGTGGCGCTCGAGCTGACCGAGAACGACGCCTTCGCCGCCCACGCCGACGTCGAACTGCACCTCGACCCGGACGAGCTCACCAACCCGTGGCAGGCCGCGGGCGCCTCCGCGATCGCCTTCACCACCGGTTCGCTGCTGCCGCTGGCCGCGATCCTGCTGCCACCACCGGCCGCGCGCGTCCCCGTCACGGTCGCCGTGGTCATCGTCGCCCTCGCCCTGACCGGCTGGCTCAGCGCCCGGCTCGGCGGCGCCCGGGCCGGCCGGGCGGTCCTGCGGCTGGTCGCGGGCGGCGCGCTGGCGATGGCCGTGACGTACGGCATCGGTAGCCTGGTCGGTTGAGATGACCCTGAGACTCTGCTCCGACCTGACCGCCGCCGACTGGATCGCCACCAGCGACGTCGACTGGCACCACCTGCTCACCTTCGGCCCGGGCGGCTTCGCGGCGTACGCGAGGTTGCGGTTCATCCCCGACCCTGTGCGCCCCGGCCAGCAGGAGGCCGACTACGAGGGTCCCGCCGGCGACCTGACCGACACGGAGAAGATGGGGTTCGCCCTCGAGACCCTGGCCCGCCACACGACCACACCGGAGGATTGCTACTTCGCGTTGTGGGACGGCTGGGGCGACGCTTTCCCGGCCCCGAAGGTCCTCCTCCCGGAGCGCGAGTTCTTCCTGTTCCGGGGCCCTTTGACGAGCTACGGCGATGATGGCGTACGCGATGACCTGCAGCCCCCGGCGTTCGTCTGGCCCGCCGACCACGCCTGGTGCCTCACCGCCGACGTCGACCCTCACTGGGCGGGCGTCGGCGCCTCCGCCGCCGCCGTCGCCGACCTGCTCACCGACACCCGCGTCGACGTCGTCCGGGCCGACCCGGCGGCCGTCCAGCCCTTCTACTACTAGATTCGCCGTGTGACTGATCCGTGGAATGACGAGTTCGCCCCGGCCGCCGGCACCCTCAACACCCTGCGATGGGCGTACGCGTCGGGCGCGTCGACCCTGGGCGAGGCGTACGACATGCTCGAACAGCTCGAGCTCAGCAACGACGTCCCCGAGGTGCTGGGCGAGGACGACACCATCGAGGCCGTACGCGAGGACCTCGAACACGGTCTCGACACCGCCGGCCCGGACACCCCGCTGACGACCCTGCTGTAGCCAAGCGGGGCCTGTGACGGGACGGGCGCCAGGGCTTTCCGGGCTCGTCCCGTTCGATGCTTTCGCCCGGGGCCAGGTCGAGCACGCCGATCAGGGTCCGGTCCTCGTCGACGGCGTGGTGCAGGTGGCCGAGCTTGCCGGTCTCCGGGTTCGCGCCCGAGGCGCCGACGAGCTGCCACATGCCGTCGTCTTCACCGTCGGCGGCACGGGCTGAAGTTCCATGCCTTTCAGGTAACCGCCCGGAGGACTCCCGAGGGAGGCCCTGACAGAACACCCTTACGCCGGCTGTTCCAGATCGAGCAGGTACCCGGACGTACAGCAGCCGTCACCGTAGCGGAGATCGCCGAAGCCCATGACCGCGACATCGACGCGGTGGCTTCGAGGCGGCTGTTGCCCGGCATCCAGGCGGACGATCCGGCGGCCGAGCACAGACGGGCCTGTGGGCCGAGCGAGAAGGTCACGCTGCCGGGTCCCCGACCGAGAGCTGCTGAGATTTCTGGCGGTCGAACATGTCCATCACCATCCGGAACCTTTCGTCCTGCAATATCGGACTGTCATCGACGACGGCGACGTGGTAAGTCCGGCCGAACCAATGAACTCCCTCGAAGTGCCCGGCGCGGCCGAGGGGAGACGCGAAGGCGTCCCCCTGGGCCGTGCGGCCCAGCCATCGGAACTCGACGTTGGTTCGGTCAGGAAGCCCGCCGGTGCCGGGTAGATGCCACACGCACTGATCGAACGAGTCGATCCGGTGAGGAATCTCCGGACCGGTGATCCCGAGACGCGCGAATTCGCGAGGATGCACGTCGACATGAACCCGGACCGAGGAGAAGAAACTCTCTTTCGGCATCTGAAATCTGACCTGCAAGTGCAACTCGGAGATGGTGAGCGCCGACGGGCCATTGGCGACGATCAGACTCCACCCGCCTCCGTCGGCGCCCCCGCGCCGCCGGAATCTGACTTCGTGGATGCGCCCGACCCGCTCGGCCGTTCGTCGCGTGAGGCGGTAATTGGCCACGAAGGTCGTGATGGAGGTGGCGAGGGCGAATATGGAGATGACGATGGGAATCCACTGCGCGAGCGTCAGTCCACTTCAAGACATCACGACAGTCTATCCCGCCTGGACAACCAGGTGTATCGGGCCGACGCTCCGCCTCTTGCCAACGTGCATCACCATGCGGGCATGGAGGCTCAGAACTTACTTGCCGGGCTCGCAGTCGCCATCTCTCTGGCGGCGCTCGCCGTATCCTCGATCATTTCCTGGAGGCAACTCAGATCAATGCGAAGCGCAAACCACGTGCCCGTGGCAATCGAGTTGTTGACCCGCGATTACGGGAGGCCCGAATTCCAGCGAAATGAGAGATACATGCTCGCCGAGCTGCCCCGGACCGACCCCAGTGGCGGGGTTTCGGGCTTACCCGATCCGCTCCTGTCGGCGACGCTGCAAGTCATCGCATTCTACGACTCGATGGGCATACTCGTCGCCTTCGGATCCGTCGAGGAACGGCTCATTCTGGCATCCATAAACTTCCGAATTCGGCGGATCTGGATGGTGATGGAGCCATTCGTGCGCTCGGAGCGGCAACTACGGCAAGGACCGTACCTGGATTTTCTCGAAGACTTGGCGTTCAGAGCGCATCGATACGACCCGCAGCAGCTGCACAATGCGCTTCGTCTTCACGAGATGCCGAGGACATCAAGCAATCCCGGCGGCGAATAAGAAGGACCGCTGTGCGGACCGACTGGACCGCGCAGCGGAGCAGGGCTAGGGTCACGCCATGATGACGCTCGATGGGATGAGCCGTCGGCCGGTAATGAACTATCCAGTACGTTCCTCCGGGAAGCGGCTGGCTATCGCCACGCACTGTCTGTCGGGGACGTTGGAGGACAAGCTGGCGGCGGCCGCGGCGGCGCGGTTCCATGGGGTTGAGCTGGCCGAGAGTGACCTGGTCAGCTCGTCGTGGGGGCCCCGGCGGATCCGGGACGAGTGTGCGCGCCGAGGGCTCGCGGTCGACGCCTACCAGGCCTTCGCCGACTTCGAGGCGGTGCCGCCGGACGTTCTTCGTGCCAACCTCAGGCGGGCCGAGCGGATCTTCGCCGTGCTCGAGGAGATCGGCGTGCGGACCGTGGTCGTCAGCTCCTCGATGTCGGCCGATGCCGTGGATGACGACGAACTTGCCGCGGAGCACCTGCGGGCGCTGGCCGAGGTGGCCGCGCGCGGCGGGCTTCGGCTGGCCTACGAGGCGCCGGCGTGGGGACGTTTCGTGAGCACGGCCGCGCACGCCTGGCGGATCGTGCGCATGGCGGACCATCCGGCGCTCGGGCTGTGCCTGGACAGCTTCCATGTGCTGATCAAGGACCCGGAGGCTCGCAGCGTCCGGGTCATCCCGGGCGACAAGATCTTCCACGTGCAGCTCGCGGACGCGCCGCGGGCCACCATGGACGTCGTCGAGCAGAGCCGCCACCACCGGCTCCTGCCCGGGCTCGGTGAGCTCGACGTCGCCGCCTTCGCCCGGCACGTCGACGGCACCGGGTACGACGGGCCCCTGTCGCTCGAGGTGTCGAACGACGTCTACCGGCAGGCCGATCCGCGGCACGCCGCCATCAACGGGATGCGCTCGGTTCTCGACCTCAAGGGGGCCGGGGAGCCGCCCGAGCTGACCGGGATCGTCTTCACCGAGCTGGCCGTCGACGACATCTCCGGGCCGGAGGTGTCCGGCGCGCTCGCCGCCCTGGGCTTCGTCCACGCCGGCCGGCACCGGTCCAAGCCGGTGGAGCTGTGGCAGCAGGGCACCGCGCGGATCCTGCTCAACTTCGCCGCCCAGCGGACCGTCGCGCCGGGCACCGCCACGGTGTGCGCGCTGGCCGTCGGAACCGCCGATCCGGCCCGCGCGACCGAACGGGCCGAACGGCTGCTGGCCCCGGTGCTCCCCCGGCTGCGCCGGCCCGAGGAGGCCGACCTCGCGTCGATCGCAGCTCCGGACGGCACCTCGATTTTCCTGGTACGCGACGACGGCTGGCTCCAGGACTTCGAGACGGTCGGCATCCCGGCCGGCAACTGCATCGACGGCATCGACCATCTGTCGCTCACCGACTCGGTGGACGACTTCGACGAGTCCACGCTCTTCTACCGGGCCGTGCTCGGCCTGCACGCCGAGCGGACCACCGAGATCGCGGCCCCGTTCGGGCCGATCCTGAGCCGGGCCGCCGCCGATGAGGCCCGCCGGGTGCGGATCGCGTTGCACACCGCGCCGATGCGCCGCGGCGATTGGGCCCCGGTGATTCCGAACCCGCAGCATGTCGCCTTCCGCACCGGCGACGCGATCGCCGCCGCCCGGGCCCTGGGCGCGCACGTGCTGAGGATCCCCGGCAACTACTACGCCGACCTCGACGCCCGTTTCGAGCTGGAGCCCGGGTTCCTGGCCGAGCTGCGCGCGCACTCGATCCTCTACGACCGCGACGAGCACGGAGCCTACCTGCACTTCTCCACCGAGATGCTCGGCCATCGGGTCTTCTTCGCCGTGGTTCAGCGCCTCGGCGGCTACGACGGCTACGGCCCGGCCGGCGCGCCCGTCCGGATGGCCGCCCACCGCGAGCGCCGGCTGCTCAAGCTCCGGGAACGCAAGGAACCGGACCAGCGCCACGATTTCTCGCTGGCCCATCTGACCGCGCTCAGCCTGTCGCCGCCCGAGCTGGTCGACGCGGCGGCCGAGGCCGGCTACCGCTATGTGGGCCTGCGCCTGACCCGGGTCACCCCGCAGGAGCCGCACTATCCGCTCGCCACCGATCCCGCCCTCATGCGCACCACGAAGGTGCGGCTGGCCGCCACCGGCATCGAGGTGCTCGACATCGAGCTGGCCCGGATCGGCCCCGGCGAGAATCCGGCCGACTTCCAGCGTTTCCTGGAGGCGGGCGCCGAGCTGGGCGCGCGGCACGTCATCTGCCAGCTGCCCGACCCGGACCGGGCGCGCAAGACGGACCGCTTCGCGCTGCTGTGCGAGATGGCCCGTCCGCTCGGGCTCACTGTCGACCTCGAGTTTCCCTCGTGGACGGAAACCCCCGACCTCGATTCGGCCGTACGGGTTCTGCGCGGCGCCGCCCAGCGCAACGCCGGCATCCTCGTCGACCTGCTGCACTTCGCCCGTTCCGGGTCGAGCGTGGCCGACCTGCGGCAGCTGCCGGCCGAGTGGTTCCACTTCGTGCACGTCTGCGACGCGCCCCCGGCGGTGCCGCCGACCAACGAGGGCCTGATTCACACCGCCCGCTTCGAGCGCCTGTTCCCCGGCGAGGGCGGCATCGACATCCCCGGCATCCTCGGCGCACTGCCACCCGGTCTCCCGTACGCCCTGGAGATCCCCCGCGCCACCCTGGTCGCCCAGGTCGGCGGCAAGGAGCACGCCCGGCTCGCCCTCAGCAAGGCCCGCGACCATCTCGAACCCCGGAAGGACGCCCGATGGACCGACGCACCCTCCTAGGCGGCAGCGCCGCCCTCGCCCTGGCCGCCACGCTGTCCCCCACTCCAGCGTCGGCGGCCGAAGCCGTACGTTCCCTCGACGGGCGCCCGTTTCCGGACTACGACTACTCCCGGGCCAACAAGCTGCCCCGCGAGATGACCGGTTGGTGGACGAAGTCGTTCGGTACACGAACGGCGAGGATCTACATCTCCCCCGAGACCCCGATCCGCTCGTACTTCACCGTCATCGCCGTTCCGGAGAAGTCGGACGCCGTCCTTCGCGAGTGGCGACGGATCGCCGACGAGCGGGAGGAGGGCCTGTTCGTTCTCGAACCCGGCCCGGGCGGCTGGGGAACGCCGGAGGAGGAGGCCGCGTACGTCGAAGCCGCCCTGGCCTTCTTCCAGAGCAACCGTTACTTCTCCATCTTCGGCCTGCACTACCTGGTCGGATACGGCGCCGGCGGCCCGGCGCTCGAGGCGTGGGCCGTCGCTCATCCTCTGCGGGTCATCGCCCAGGCGTACGTCGGATCGTCCGGCCTGAGCAAGGAATTCCTCGACGGGTACGCGCCGCGGACGTTCGATGGGGAGACCGATGGTTACACGCCGGTCGTCTTCCCGCCCGGCTTCGACCTGATTCGGTACGACGAAACGGTTCTGCCCACGCTGTACGCCGATCCCGACCGCCGTACGGCCGGCCCGAGTCTCGCCTATTGGCGGAAGGCCAACAGCGGCGAGCGCTGGATGACGTCGCATGCCGGCCCGATCGCCAAGACCGTCGTCCGGCACGGGCACGTGAGCACCCGGCAGATCGTGGCCTTCCTGACGTACTACACCCGGTACGAGAACTTCTTCGCGTACGGCAATCAGCTCTACGAGCGCGCGGACTACGACCGGCTGGGCATCGAGGTCCACACCATGACCGTGAACGGCTACGTCCGTGAGTATCTGGTCCACCGTCCCCGGTCGGCCCGCCGGAACGCGCCGGTCCTGTTCGTCTGGCCCGGCAACAGCCAGACCGACAAAGTGTTCCTCGACGCCACCCAGTGGTGGAAGGTCGCCCAGCGCGAGGGCTTCGTCCTGGTCGTCGTCGGCGAGCAGTACGGCGTCAACTCGGTATCGGTCAGCCACCGCGACTCGCTGCAGTTCTTCCGTCAGCTGCGGGAGACCGTCATCGCCCGGTACGACGTCGACCCCACCCGGTTCTACTCGACCGGCCAGTCAGCGGGCAGCTCGGTCACCCAGAACCTGGCCATCGCGTTCCCGGAGTACTTCGCCGCCGTCGCCTCCACCTCGTTCACCGCTGCCCCGGACGCGGCCGGGAACGTCACCCTCGACGGCGTCTCCCATCCCGCGAGCAACCGCCCGATCCCCACCTACCAGATCTACGGGTACGGCGACCTGGCCTTCCTCGAGGGAACGCTGTGGGACAGCCTCGACAACCAGCTGGACAGCTGGGCCCGGTACCACCTGCGGGTCAACCAACTGACCCTGGCCGACGTCGTTCAGGAAGGCCGTAGCGGTTATCGCCGGCGCTTCCAGACGTGGGTGGGGAAGCGGCGCGGCATCCCGGTCGTCAAGCTGACGAAGAACCTCTACCGCTCGCACAACACCATGGCCGAGGAGTGCCCGCTGCTCTGGGACTTCCTCAAGCACTACCGGTGTGTGCCGGCGCCGGACGGCTCGGTGACGCGCTACCACGGCCACCGGCGCCTCTGAAGATTCCCCAGCCGACCAGGACCGCGGCGGCCACGGTGAGGGTGAGGCCGGCCGCGGTGACGGCGCCGTGGAACTCGGCGGTCTGGCCGGGGGTCCAGGGTGTGGCGGTGAGCGGGCCGGTGACCATCGCGGCCACGATGGTGCCGGCCGCGGCCAGGCCGGCGCCGCTGCTCACCTGGCTGGCGGTGTCGGTCAGGGCCACACCGATCGAGGTGCGGCTCTCCGGCAGCCCGCGCAGCACGTTGGTGCCGGCGACGACGCCGACGACGCGCAGGCCGGCCGCCATGAGCACCAGCGCCACCGCGACCCAGAAGTAGCCGAGGTCGCCGAGCAGCGCGTAGACGGCGAGGCCGGCCACGACCGCGGCCGCGCTGAGCCATCCGGCCCGGTCCAGGCCGACGCGCTTGACGAGGGGGTTGAGCAGCGCGCCGCCGGCGACCAGGACGATCACCTGCGGGAGCATGCCGAGTGAGGCCAGGCCGGGCGACCAGCCCCAGTCGAGTTGCATCTGCAGCGTGATGAGGTAGCCCACTCCGGCGAGGGCCAGCCCGGTCGCGGCCTTGAAGGCGAGGCCGCTGGCGACCAGCGGGTGGGCGACCAGCTTGAGGTCGACGATCGGGTGCCGGGCCGACCGCTCGCGGAGCACGAAGAGCACCGCCGCGAGGACGGCCGCGGCCGTGACGGCCCAGGGCGCCCACGACCCGGCGCCCGAGTCGACGAACAGCGTGGGCGCGATCAGCGCGGCCACGATGGCGGCCGTGCCCAGGGCCGCTCCGGCGACGTCGACCGGGTCGCGGTTCAGGCCGTCGGCCGTGTCCGGGGCGATGCCGGACCACACGCCGGCCATGGCGAGCACGGCGATCGGCACGTTCACCAGCAGCAGCACCTGCCAGGGGGCGATCGCGAGGGCGAAGCCGCCGGCCGTCGGGCCGATGGCCAGCCCGACGATGCCCACCGTGGTGATGACGTTGAAGGCGCGGACGCGCAGGCCGTCCTCGTCGAACAGGCGGAACGCCAGCGCGGCCGATCCGGGGGTGGTCATGGCTGCCGCGACGCCCATCGCCACCCGTACGGCAATCAGCTCTTCCGCCGTGGTGACGAAGGCGGTGGCCAGGCTGGACGCGGCGAGCAGGGCGAGCCCGATCAGCATGACGCGGCGCCGGCCGTAGCGGTCGGCGACCGCGCCGAAGGCCAGCATCAGCCCGCCGAACACGACCGCGTAGGCGCCGGTGACCCACTGCAGGCCGGTCGCCGACGCGTGCAGGTCGCGCCCGATGGTGGGCAGGGCGACGGTGAGGATGGAGTTGTCGAGCATCTCGAACAGGAACACCGCGGACAGCCCGGCCAGGGCCACCCACGCCTCCCGCAGGGATCGCGGTGATGTGCGCATACGATGACAGTGAATCAGAACGGTGTTCGGGTCAATACGAACGCTGTTCTTAGTGAAACAGAACACTGTTCGTCAGGTCGGCTAGGATGCTGCTATGTCACCGACTCCGGAGCAGCGGCGCGCGGCGCGGCACCAGTTCGGCGCGGTCCCGTCCGGCGCCGGCCCGCGCCGCGGACCGTCCCGCGGCACGAAGAAGCCCATCACCGTCGACCTCATCCTCGACACGGCGTTCGACATCGTGGCCCGGGAGGGCTTCGAGGCGCTGACGATGCGGCGGGTGGCCACCGCGCTGGAGACCGGGCCGTCGTCGCTCTACGCCCACGTGGTCAACAAGGAGGACCTGGACGAGCTGCTCATCGGCCGGCTGTGCTCCGAGATCGAGCTGCCCGAGCCGGACCCGGCCGCCTGGCGGGAGCAGATCATCAGCGTCTGCACCCAGCTGCGCGAGCAGTATCAGCGCTTCCCCGGCATCTCGCGGGCGGCTCTCGCGTCCGCCCCGGCCAACACGGACACGCTGCGAGTCGGCGAGGGGATGTTCGCGATCCTGCTCGCTAGCGGCGCCGAGCCGCAGACGGCGGCCTGGACCGTGGACGCGCTGAACCTGTACGTCACCGCGCACAGCCTCGAGGTCTCCCTGATCCGCGGTGACAAGGCCTGGGTGGCCGGCCGCGACGAGCTGATGGCCCGCCTGACGGGCCTGCCCGATTCCTTCCCGAACACCAGGCGTTACGCGGCCGAGCTGACCTCCGGCTCGACCGCGGACCGCTTCACGTTCACCCTCAACCTGATGCTGGACGGCCTCAACAGTCAGGGGTGACCGGAGGTCAGAACCGGCGCTGTGCGTCCTCGACGACGGCGGTGACCGACTGGCCGGCCGCGGCGAGGTCGGCGCGGGTGAACACCTCCGGCTCGCCCGCGCGCCGGCGGATCGCCCTGGCGGCCAGGTCGGCGTACGCGGGAAAGAGCTTGGCCAGGTAGTCGCCGGCGGCGGACTTCGAAATGATGTCGCCGTAGGCCAGGGTGTAGTGCAGCCGGGCCGGGCCGAGCACGTGAAAGGTCACGACATCGGGGTCGATGACCTCGTCGGTGATCGCGGGCAGGGCCTCGGCGATCCGCGCGGCCTGGGTCAGCCAGTATCCGCCCAGGTTGTCGAGCAGGTAGCGGCGCAGGTTGCCGTGGTCGACGCGGACGTCCGGGGCCGGGCCGCGGACCGCGACGCCGTACTTGCGCAGGATCAGCCACACGACGGGCGTGAGCTCGCCGCACGGCCGGTCGGTGACGAGGGCGCCGCCGACCGCGAACGGGGCCACGCGGCGGTCGTCGGGCCACGTCGACGCCAGTTCCGGTGACAGGTAGACGCCGTCGAAGTGGGGCTCGCCCACCTCGGTGTGGATCGCGGCCATCACGGCCAGGTCCTCGGTGGACGCCGGGCGCGAGGTCAGGATGACGGCGTCGACGTCGCTCACGCCCGGCTGCCAGGCGCCGATCGCGGCCGACCCGACGAGGTGCAGACCGGTGACGAAGCCGGGCAGCCGGTCGTCGGCCAGCGCGAGATACCGGTGCGCGACGTCTGGGGCGAGCATGCGCGGGACCGTACCAACGGCCCGCCACTACTGTTCGTCGGCGCGTTCCCGGCGCAGGTGGGCGGTCGCGCGGCGGGACAGGTCGGTGTTCTCGGCGGCCAGGGCGGCGTACATCTGGTCAATTTTCTCTTGGGGTTGCAGGGGCGGCAGCAGCGGGATCGCCGGGTCGACGACCGCGTGGATGAGGGTGGGGCGATCGGCGGCGAGGGCCGTCGGCCAGGCGGCCGTCATGGCCTCGGGGGTGCTGACCTCGATGCCGCGCAGGCCCAGCAGTTCGGCGTAACGGGCGTACGGGACGCGGGGCAGGTCCTGGGAGGCGGCGAAGCGGGGCTCGCCCTCCATCTCGCGCTGCTCCCAGCTGACCTCGGCCAGGTCGCCGTTGTCGAGCACGCACACCACGAAACGCGGGTCGGCCCAGTCGCGCCAGCGGGCGGCCACAGTGGCCAGTTCGGCCAGGCCGAGCATCTGGAAGCCGCCGTCGCCGGAGAGGACCACGACCGGCCGGCCGGGGGCTTCGAGCTTGGCCGCCAGGCCGTACGGGATGCCGCAGCCCATCGAGGCGAGGGTGCTCGACAGATGGGCGGGCACGCCGGCCGGCAGGCGCAGGTGGCGGGCGTACCAGTAGACGACCGAGCCGACGTCGACCGCGACCCGGGCGCCGGACGGCAGGTGGCCGGAGAGGGAGCGGACGACGTGCTGCGGGTTCAGCGGTTCGGCGGCCGCCGCGGCGCGGGATTCGGCGATCTCGTGCCAGCGCCGGGTCCAGCCTTCGACCCGGTCGCGCCATTCACGGTTTTCCGCCGGTTCCACCAGCGGCAGCAGCTCGCGCAGGGTCGCGGTGGCGTCGCCCAGCAGCGGGACCTCGACCGGGTAGCGCACCCCGAGGCGACGGCCGTCGATGTCGATCTGCACGGCCCGGGCCTGGCCGGGCGCCGGATAGAACTCGGTCCACGGATCGTTCGTGCCGATCAGCAGCAGGGTGTCGCAGGCGCGCATCAGTTCGGTGCTGGCCGTGGTGCCGAGGTGGCCCATCACGCCGGTGTGGAACGGCAGCCCCTCGTCCAGCACGGGCTTGCCGAGCAGCGACGCCGTGACGCCCGCGCCCAGCCGGTCCGCCAGTTCGGCGATCTCGTCCGCCGCCCCGTACGCGCCCTGACCGACCAGAATCGCGACGCGCTCCCCCGAGCTCAGCAGCTCGGCCGCCTCGCGAAGGTCCTCCTCCCGCGGCAGCAGCCGCGCCGGGCGCAGGCCCGGGCTGGTCACCAGGACGCCGTGTTCGTGCTCGGTGGGGTCGGGCGCGGGCTCCGACTGCACGTCGTGGGGCAGGATGACGCAGGTGGGGCCGCGGGTGGCCAGCGCCGCCCGGAACGCCCGGTCGATCAGCATCGGCACCTGCTCGGCCGTGAAGGCGGTCTGCACGAACTGGGCGCAGACGTCGCCGAAGAGCCTCTGAAGATCAATTTCTTGCTGGTACGCACTACCGAGCACCGTGGCGGCCTGCTGCCCGACGATCGCCACGACCGGCTGGCTGTCGAGCTTCGCGTCGTAGAGCCCGTTGAGCAGGTGCACCGCGCCCGGCCCCTGCGTGGACAGGCAGACGCCGGCGCCACCGGTGTACTTGGCGTGGGCGACCGCCATGAACGCCGCCGCCTCCTCGTGGCGGGCCTGCACGAATTCGGGCTTACCGGCCCGCCGCAGGGCGCCCAGCACGCCGTCGATGCCGTCGCCGGAGTAGCCGAACACCCGCTCGACACCCCACGCCGTCAGGCGCTCCACCAGAAGATCGGAAACCGTAGCCTCACCCATGCCTCCCGACTACCCCGCTCGGCGCCGCTCAACCGGCCGCGCTCAGCCGGGCAGCTCCCCGGTGTCGAGCAGGTGCCGGGCCACCTCGGCCACCTTGCGCCGCTGGTTGCGGGCGGCACTGCGGAGCAGGTCGAAGGCCTGCTCGGGGCCGGTTTCGCGGCGGGCCATCAGGTAGCCGACGGCGCGCTCGATGACGATGCGGTAGTCCAGCGCGTACTGCAACTGGCCCGCGAGCTCGCCCGCCCGCTGCGCGGCCAGCGCCGTGCTCAGCGTGGCCTGGAGCAGGTCGGTGTAGCGCTCCAGGGCCGCCGCCTCGGTGTCGTCCCAGTCGTGCGGCCGGTCGAGGTAGACGTCGAGGGTGCCGACGGGCACCCCGCCCAGCCGGACCGGCGCGCCCAGCACCGCCACGACACCGTGCTCGACGAACGGGCCGCGGACGCGCGGCCAGCGCGCGTCCTCGTGCAGGTTGTCGGTGTGCACGACCCGGTTGAGCACGAAGGCCGACACGCAGGGACCCTCGCCGGCGTGACTCTGCACCTGCTCCATGATCTTGCTCGGGGCGTTGCTGGCCGCGACGTAGTGCAGGCTGTTCTCCTCGTCGGCGATCATCAGGCCGCTGCCGGTCACCTGGAACAGGTCGACCGCCGCGTGCACGACGTCGGCCACCGCGCCCGGAACGTCACCCGTGCCCAGCTTCTCGAGCCGGCGCAGACTGCCCGCCAGGACTTCCGGATCGATGTTCGGCATCGAACTTCCTCATTCGTGTGCGGTGGCGCCGAGACGAAGCAGGACCGAGATGAGTTCGGCGTACGCCACGACGGCGCGCACGCTTTCCTCGTCCCACTCCCGCGGCTGCGAGCGGAGAGCGTTCAAGGTGCCGGCCACGTAGCCCGCGACGAGCACCGGGACGGACACTACCGCCCGCACCGGTGCCGCATCATCCTTGAGTTCGGCCCACACCGCGGCATAGTCCTCGCTCGCGGCCAGATCGCCGACCGTGACGGTCTCGTTGCCGCGGACACAGTCGACGCCGGGCCCGCAGTCGAGGCGCAGCTGGGCCCGCTCCAGCGCCATCCCGGCCGGTATCGTCGCGCCGGCCAGGCGCAACGCGCCGGTGTCGTCGAGCAGCATCAGGCCGACCCCGTCGACCTGGATCATGTCGCGGGCGGCGGTCATCACCCGGCCGAGGTTCTCCTCCAGGGCGCGGTGGTCGCTGGACAGGCCCGCCGCGCTCAGCTGTTCCAGGCTGGAGGCGAGGGCGTTCTGGTCGACTGGCATGGCGCCCAGGCTTCCCGGCATCACCCGGAAGAAACCCTTGATGTTTAGGCGGCCCGCCCCCGGGCACCAAGGCGTCTGCTGGTTCAACTCTCCGCCCTGTGTCCGCGGACAACACCGGAGGTACAGCCATGTCCGCGTACGCCACGCTGGAAGACCTCGACGAGGTCGCCGAGAGCTATGCCGCCGACCGCGACGCCTCGCCCGACGAGCGGGCCGCCCGCCGGCTGCGCGACGCCACGATCCAGCGGATGCTCCCGATGGCGGACCGGCTCGCCCGCCGCTACCGCTCCGGCTCCGAGCCGGCCGACGACATCACCCAGGTCGCCCGCCTCGGCCTGGTCAAGGCGGTGGAACGCTACGACCCCGAGCGGGGCTCGTTCACCGCGTACGCCGTCTCGGTGATCACCGGCGAGATCAAGCGCCACTTCCGCGACACCGGCTGGAACGTGCACGTGCCGCGCCGGCTCCAGGAGCTCGCGCTGGCCGTCGGCCGGGCCAGGCAGGACCTCACCGGCGAGCTGGGCCGGGGCCCGACCGAGGCCGAGCTGGCCGACCGGTGCGGCGTCGGCCGCGAGGACGTGCGGGCCGCCCTGGTCAGCGGGGCCGGATACCGCGCGCTCTCGCTCAGCCAGCCGACCCACGACGGCACGGGCGAGCTGGGTGACCTGTTCGGGTCGGACGACCACAACCTGGACCTGGTGCCCGACCGGGTCAGCCTGGCCGACCTGCTCGACCGGCTGCCGCAGCGTGAGCGGCGCATCTTGACCATGCGCTTCCAGGGCAACCACACCCAGCAGGAGATCGGCGACGAGCTGGGCATCTCCCAGATGCACGTGTCGCGGCTGCTGAGCCGGGCGCTGAGCTGGCTACGCGAGGCGCTGCTGACCGACGCGGTGCCGCCGTGGCCGGGCGAGGACGAGGAGCCCGGGCAGCTCCGGGTGATCCCGGAGCTGGGCGGCCGGGTACGGGTGATCGGCGAGATCGACCGGGACAACACGGCCCGGCTCCGCGCCGGCGTCCAGCCGCTGCTGGCCCGCACGCCGGCGGGCGCCGTCCTCACGCTGGACCTGTCCCAGGTGCCTCTGGTGGACGCGGCCGGCATCGGCACCCTGGTCACGCTGCGGCGGGCGGCGGCCGGGCGCGGGGCCCGGCTGGAGCTCACCGGCATGCAGCCGTTCGTACGCCGGGTGGCCTCCGCGCTGTCGTTCAGGTGAGCCCTCTCCGGTCTGATCAGGTCGGCGTCTCCTTCAGGGCGGCCAGGGGGCCGTCCCAGTCGCGGGCGAGGGCGGCCAGGAACTGCTGGGCCACCTTCATCGGCGCGGAACGGACGCGGTAGCGCACGCGACGGCGCTCCCCCGGCTCGGCGATCACGAGTTCCGCCTCGGCCAGCAGGGTCTGGTGTTTCGCGATGGCCTGACGGGTGATCGGCAGGCGGGCGGCCAGGTCGGTCGCGGTGGCCGGCCCGCCCGCGGCCAGCGCCGCCAGGATCTCGCGGCGGGAGGGGTCGGCCAGGGCGGCGAAGACCTCCTGCGCGACCGCCTCCCGGTCAGAGTCGGCCATCGAGGTACGCGACCAAGCGCAGGTCGACCTCGGCGCTGTTGCCGAACCAGGTGCCGAGGCCGTCGGCGGTGGTCAGCGCGGCCTTCGGCCGGATCGAGGTCCGCGGGGTGCACGACGCGCAGCGGGGCGTCCCCGTCGACGATCGCGGTCGTGTCGTGCACGTCGGCGAAACTGCCGTCCTCGGCGATCCGCAGGCGCCGGCCGGTCTCGCCCCAGAGCAGCCGGCGCATGAGGGGACCGAGGATCGGATGCGCCGTCGTCACCTCGGCGGCCGGTCGGGGCCGGCGCGCGAGCATGTCGCGTTCCAGGCGAGCGGTCTGCGCCGAGACGGTGAGGCGGAGCTCCTTCCTGAGCCGTACGAAATCCTGATAGCTCCCGGGCTTGGTGTCCTTGACGCCCGGCTTGCGCGGGCGCGCGAGGCGGCGGCCGTCGGCGCCCACGACATGCGGGGTGAGGTGATCGTCGACGGCCACGGCGAACTCGCGCGGCCCGTAGTCGAGGACGATCCCGCGCTCGAGCCCATGCGTGACGGCGAGACGATCCGCCAGCTGGGTGACCGACAGCCCGCGGCGCGCGGCGGCCTGGGCGAGGTAGACGAGGGCGCGGTCGTTGGTCGGCCCGCCGGACATGCCCTCCTCGATCGCCAGCAGATGGCGCAGGGAGACATCCGTACCGGCCGTGGCCAGCACGGCCAGCCCGTCGATGGCCCGCGCCCACCGGCTGCGGGCGGGCCACGACCGGACGAGAGGCGCGAGGCGGTCCATGGTGGAGTCATCCCCGACATGAGCCTGCGCGAGAACCACCCAGGCCTCGGACGCCGGCATGTCAGCGGTCAGCCACTGATCGAGCAGGGCCCGCCCGAACTCGGCCAGGCTCCCCCGGTCACAGCCCACCAAGACCGCCGGGTCGACCGGGCGCACCTCAGGCTGGGCCGCCGCCGACGACTCGACCACCAGAGGCAGCCCGCCGCCGGGCGCGGGATCACCGGGCGCGGGCTCCGGCGGATCCTCCAGCAGCGACCGGCTGAGCGCCTCGATCAGCGTGGTGACCTCGTCCTCGGCCAGCACCCCGCCGCCGGTTCGCCGCACCTCGGGCAGCCGTTCCGGCCGCGCCCACTCCGGCAGCTTCCCCGTCCGTACGGCCGTCTTTCCGGGAGCACCCTTCGCGCTTCCGCCCGCGGCGCCTCCTGCGCCCGCGGCGCCTCCTACGCCCGCTGCTCCTCCCACGCCCGCTCCGCCTCCTACGCCCGCTCCGCCTCCTACGCCTGCGACGGAGCCGAGCCGGTCGGCGACGCCGTAGCCGGCCGCCGCTTCCCGAACGGCCGGTTCGTGGCCCGTCGCGACGAGATGGCGTAGCGCGTCCTCGGCGTTCTGCCGGGCCCGGCCCGGCTTGCCCAGCGCGGCCGCCAGCAGCGCCCGCGCCGCCGCCGAAGGATGCCGGCCCAGCCAGAGCCGCGCCCACAACCGAGCCGACCCGAGATGCCGCAGCCACCCCGCCACCAGAGCCGCCGGCTCGGGCCCCCGAAACGGCAGCAGAAGCAGACCGAGACGATCCGCGCTCTCCCCCGCCTCACGCAGGACGAGCTTCAGCGCGTCCAGCTCGAACCTCGCGACAGCAACCCGTCCGATGTCCACCCGCTGCCGCTGCCGCAGCACCGCCGGCCCGGCCAGCAGCGCCCGCGCCGCCGCCTCGGGCCCGCGCCCGACCAGCCAGGACACCTGCATCGGGCGCAGGTCGGAGAGCCGGTCGGCGCTGTTCGCCTCCCGCGCCCACCCGTCCTCCTCCCGCCCGTGCTCGAGAGCCGCGCGCCGCGCCAGCCAGAGTTCCCGCTCGCCGACCGCCCAGGCCATGACGGTCGGATCCGTACAGACCAGCCCCTTGTCCGCCGCCATCCCCGGGCCTCCCACTCTTGCCGATTCGCCCGGAGATTATGGCCGGTGTCGGCCACATCGGATGATCGGCCCACCGCCGTCGCCACGGCCTCTGGACCTTCGATCGGCTGGCTCGCGGTGAACATCCTCCTGACCGTCGACCGCGACCCTCTCGATGGGCCGCAGAGAATCAGATCGTCGATCGCCGGCACGCTTCCGAGGAGTGCGACGAGCGCGCCCGACGGGTGGCGCAGATCATGAGGGTCGCCGACGGCCAACCTCCGCCGTCCGGCTCGCGGAGGCTGGTGTGCGGGCCCGGGTGGACGTCTAGGGTGGACTCATGTCGCGGGAGCGCGTGCTGCTTTTGGGCGGGGCCTGGGGCGCGGGTCTGTTCGTGGCGGTCTTTCTTGCCAACGACGCGGTCAAGCCGGGGTATGAACCGGCTCGGGATCTGGTGAGTGAGGCGGCGATCGGGGCCGGCGGGTGGGTGCAGGTCGTCAACTTCGTGGTGGCCGGTGGGCTGCTGGCGGGATCGTCGTTCGCGCTGTCGCGGGTGGTGGGGCGCTGGACCGGGATCCTTGTCCGCGTGGTCGGGGCCGGGCTGGTCGCGGCCGGGGTGTTCGTGTCGGATCCGGTGCCTCAGGAGCGGGTCAGCTGGCACGGTGTCATCCACAATGTCGTTTCGGTGGCCGTCTTCTCGGCTTTGAGCGCTGCCTGTTTCACCGCGGCGTGCTGGCGGGCAACCACCGCCTGGCGGTGGTACTGCCGGGTGGTCGGGATTGCCGTGCCCGTGCTGTTCGTGACGACCGGGGCGGTCACGAACAGCGGTGGGGTCTGGCAGCGGCTCACCATCGTCGCCGGGTGGTCGTGGCTTGTCGTGCTCAATCTGCGCGCGGCAAGGTGATGACGAACATCGAGCCGCCGCCGGGGGCCGGTTCGTAGTGCAGGTCGCCGTGGTTGGCGCGGGCCAGTTCGCGGACGATGTACAGGCCCAGGCCGGTGCCCTTGACGGTGCGGGCGGTGCATTCGGCGCGGGCGAAGCGGGTGAACAGGTTCGGCTGGAGTTCGGCCGGAACGCCCGGGCCCTCGTCGCGGACGACGACCCGGATCTCGGTGGGCGTGACCGAGGCGGTCAGGGCGGTGGCCCCTCCCCCGTACTTGGCCGCGTTGGAGATCAGGTTGGTCAGCATCTGGTCGAGGTGACCGGGCTGGACCGACGCCGTCAGGGTTTCCGGGCAGTCGATGCGGGCCTGGACGCGGCTCGACGAACCGAAACGGTCCAGGGCGCGTACGCCCGGGTCGGCCGAGGCGACGACGGCCTCGAGATGCGGCCGTACGGCAATCGTCTCCGGGCTTGCCGTCAGTTTGCCCGCGTCCAAGGTGACCATGGCCAGAACCTCGCGGACGATGCCGTTGAGCAGCTGGGCGTTGCGGTCGATCGCGTTCAGCATCGCCCGCTGGCGCTCGGCCGGCAGGACGTCCCACGTGTCCGCGATCGTCTCGGTGTAGCCGAGAATCGAGCACAGCGGGTTGCCGATCTCGTGGCCCAGCATGCCGATCAGGTCCTGCTTGAGCTGGTTGGCCTCCTCCAGCTCCCGGTTGCGCACGTTCAGGTCGGCGATCGCGGCGTCGCGGGCCTGCTCGGCCTCGCGGCTGGCCGTGACGTCCGTGTTGATGGACAGGATGGCGAACGGGTTGCCCTCGGAGTCGCACTGGACGGCCTTGCGGGACAGCACCCGCACGTGGCGGCCGTCGGCCCGCAGGTGGTCGATCTCGCCGGCCCACAGGCCGTCGCTCAGCAGGGCGTCGGTGACCGAACGGCGGTCGTCGCCGATGAACTCCGTGCCGAGCAGGTTGTCCAGGTCGTGGCCGATGACCAGGTCGGCCGGCCAGCCGTAGACGCGCTCGGCCGCCGGGTTCCAGTAGAGGACCCGCCCGCCCAGGTCGCGCAGGATCACCGCGTCCTGGGTGAGGTCGAGCAGCTGGGCGCGCTGGCGGAGCTGCTCGTCGATCTCACGGCGCGCCGTCACGTCCTGCACCTGGGTGACGAGGTAGTGCGGCTTGCCGTTCTCGTCCCGTACGACCGCGCCGTGGATCTGCACCCAGACGAGGTGGCCGTCGGCGTGCCGGTAACGCTTGGAGACGATCGCCGTGTCCACGTCGCCGGCGCACAGGGCGGCCAGGTGACCGTCGGTCTCGACGTGGTCGTACGGGTGGTGGAACTTGTGGACGGACTCGCCCACCAGATCGGCGATGGGGAAGCCGGTGATGGCGGCCATGGCCGCGTTCGCCTGCAGCACGATGCCGAGGTTGTCCGGCCGCAGGCTGGTCAGCGCCATGCCGAGCGGGCTGTTGTCGAACGCCGAGCGGAACCGGGCCTCGCTGTCCTGCAGCGCGGCCACCGCGTCGTTGGCCTGGCGGAGCAGGCGGGCCCGGTGCTCGGCCTCCTCGGCGTGGCGCAGGGCGCCCGACAGCGCGTCGGCCAGCAGGGTGAGCTGCTGCTCGTCGGCCTCGTCGAACGCGCCGGCCCGGCCGCTGGAGACCGTGAGGACGCCGACCGGCTCCCCGTCGACCAGCAGGGGCGCGATGATCAGCGAGCGGATGCCGAGCGCCTCACACATGGTGGGCTCGATCCGCGGGTCGTCGGCGGTGTCGTCGCAGCGCAGGGTGGTGCGGGTGCGTACGGCCAGCCCGGACATCGAGCTGCCGGTCGGCACCTCGAACATCTCCCGGTTGGCCAGCGAGCCGGCCTTGGCCGCGGCGCGCAGCACCGGGCCGTCGATCAGGCCGACCGCGGCGCCGTCGGCCGGAATGGCGGTCAGGGTCCGCTCGGCGATCAGCCGCAGGGCCTCGTTGAGGTCGGAGGCGGCCGCCGCCACCTCGCGCTGGATGCTGATGGTGGTGCGCAGCCGGTAGGTTTCGCGGGCGGCCAGCGCCTCGGCCTGGTCCTGGCTGCGGCGCTCCACGTCGATGTCGACCATCTGCATGAGGAAGTGCAGCGGGCGGTTCTCGTCGTCGCGCAGCAGCACCACCGAGACCATGCACCAGACGGGGGTGCCGTCACGGCGCATGTACCGCTTGTGCAGCCGCATGGTGTGCGCCTCGCCGGCGACCATGCGGGTGACCATGTCGAGGCTGGCCTCGAGGTCGGCCGGGTGGGTGAGCGACTGGAAGTTGCCGGCGAGCAGCTCGTCCAGGCTGTACCCGGTGATGGTGGCGATGGCGGCGTTCACGCGCAGGAACGAGCCGTCGAGCCCGACCAGGGCCACGCCGATCGGTGACGACTCGAACATCGAGCGGAAGCGGGCCTCGATGCCGTTCACGGTCACCGCTTTGGCGGTGTCGAGCTGGGCCTGGGCCCGGGCGGCGCGGGTACGGATCTCGGTCTCGGCCAGGCGGGCGGCCAGCTCCGACTCGGCGGCCGCGGCGAGATCATCGAGGGTGGACAGCTGTTCGGCGGTCCATTCCCGCGGCTCGACGTCGACGACGCAGAACGAGCCGAGGGTTTCGCCGCGGGGGGAGCGCAGCGGGAAGCCGGCGTAGGCGGCGACGCCGAGCGCGGTCAGTTCGGCCCGGTCGCGGACGCGGCCGTCGGCCCGGATGTCCCCGATGATCAGGGGCCCGTCCGTCTCGACCACGTGCCGGCAGGGCGAGTAGGCGAGCGCGGACGGCTCTCCGGCCGTGCTGAGGAACACCTGACGGTCGTCGCCGAGCAGCGACACCACGGCGACAGGGACGTTCAGCAGGCGCGACGCGAGCCGGGTGAGCCGGTCCAGCACGCCGCCGCCCTGTGCGTGACCGTCGACGAGACGGGCCGACAGGGCGGGCGACGCGTGGCCTGTGTGCCGGAGAACCATGCCGCATCCATCGGTCGGCCCCCCGGCAGACTTGAGGCAACCGTCAGGGGAGCTTCACGTCGCGGTTGCCCTCGTAGTCCTGCGGGTCGCCCTCGCCGCCCGCTTCCGGGTCACGGTGGCCGAGCGCGGTCTCACCCGGCAGCTCCTCGACCCGCTCCTTGGCGAGTTCCTCGAGTTCTTCGCGCTTCTCGGCGGCGTCGCTCATGACGTACCTCCAGGGTTTCTCAGATCTTGATCTTGACCGGTACGGGATTGCTTGTACCCGCACGGACCGGCGCTGATGCGTACGCGAGACGGGCGTCACGCCCACTCAGGGACAGCGATCAAGGTCGATGCCATGGAACGATGCCCCGGGGAGGAACGATGACCAAACTCAAGATCGCCACCGTGCTCGCCGTCATGTCCGCCTTCATCGCCGTGCCGCAGGCCGCGCAGGCCGCTCCCGCGCTCGCCTGGACCGCCTGCGCCGAGGAAGAACTCGCCGGCTACCAGTGCGCCACCAAGGAAGTGCCGCTCGACCACGACCGGCCCCGCGGCACCACCACCACGATCGCGCTGGCCCGCCGCCCGGCCGGCGATCCGGCCCACCGCATCGGCACCATCTTCGTGAACCCGGGCGGCCCCGGCGGCGCCGGCCGCGGCATGGTCACCATCGCCGGCCAGCTCGTCTCGGCCGACGTGCTGGCCCGATTCGACATCGTCGGCTTCGACCCGCGCGGCATCGGGGCCAGCGACCCGCTCCAGTGCTTCGCCACCGACGCCGAGGCCGAGGCGCTGCTGGCGCGGATGAAACTGGTGCCGCTGACCAGGGAAGACATCGCGATCACGCTGCGCGCCAACTACACGTACACGGAAGCCTGCAAACGCGACGCCGGCCCGCTGCTCACCCACATGAGCACGCTGAACGTGGCCAAGGACCTGGACCTGTTGCGGCAGGCGGTCGGCGACGCCAAGCTGAACTACATCGGTTACTCGTACGGGACACACCTCGGCGCCACCTACGTCAACCTGTTCCCGGGCAAGGTCCGCGCGGTCGTGCTGGACGGCAACGTCGACCCCGACCAGCGCACGAACCACCGCCTGGCCAACAAGTTCGACCGCGCCGGCGGCTTCGAGATCGCCCTCGACGGCTTCCTGCGCGCGTGCGACGCGGCGGGCCCGGCCTGCGCGCTGTCGGGGAACGCCCGGGCGAAATACGAGAAGGTCAGGGTCCGGTTCCGGCAGGGCCCGCTGACGCTTCCGGGGTACGGGGAACTCACGATCGACGACTTCACCGGATACATCTCTTCCAGCATGTACGACGTAGCCTCGTTCCCGGAGACGGCGGAGATCCTGCGCCTCGCCTACGACACGATCACCGGAGCGCCGTCGACCCTTCGCCGTCCGCCCGCCGAGATCACTGCCCCGCCGGCCCGCGGCGGCCTGCCGGACGCCTACTCGTACAGCGGAAACGACGCCTTCTACGCGGTGAACTGCGCTGACGCGCCGCTGCCGCGCAACCCGGCCCGCTACCCGGGCTTCGCCAGGGTCTTCGAGGCGGCCCACCCGACATTCGGCCGCGCGGAGGCGTTCGGCGAGGTCGGCTGCGCGAACTGGCCGCTGACGAACGAGCGCTACAACGGCCCGTGGAACCGGAAGACGTCATCGACGGTCCTGCTGGTCAACCCGACGTACGACCCGGCGACCCGCTACGCCTTCGCCCAGCGCATGGAACGCGAGCTGGGCAACGCCCGCCTGCTCACAATGACCGGTTTCGGCCACACCAGCAGCTTCAGCACCTGCGTGACGGCTTGGTACACGCGCTACCTGATCGGAGGCGCCCTGCCCCCGAAGGGAACGGTCTGCAAGCAGGACCGGGCACCCTTCCCCACCGCGTAACCCAGATCCCGAACCCCGCCGGCGGGCCCACACCCCACCACCAGCAGCCCGCCGGCGCGTCCGAACCGGCTCGCCGGCTTCAGCCTCGCCACCCAAAGCCCACTCCCGCTGCCCGCTGCCTGCTTGGCCGCCGCCCACCGCCTGCCGCCCGCTTTGACCGCTGCCCGCTGCCTTCTTGGCCGCTGCCCGCTGCCCGCTCGGACCGCTGCCCGCTGCCCGCTGCCTGCTGCCTGCTTGGCCACTGCCTGCATGGCCGCTGCCCACTCCCCACTCCCGGCTTCCGGCTTCCGGCTCCCGGCTCCCGGCTCCCGGCTCCCGGCTCCCGGCTCCCGGCTCCCGGCTCCCGGCTGCATCGAAGTGCCGGCTGCGCCGCCCAGCTAGTCCTGACCCGTCCCCGGGCTGGCCGGAATCAGTGAACGCACGCCGATACGCCCGTTGCTCACCCAGTTGCACCATCTCGGCTCTCCTAGAACTGCGACATCTTTGGCGGCGTCGACGCCCTGGATGTATCTGACGATCCGCGCTGCGCTAACGCGCTCGACCTGGTCGAGGGACGGCAAGCGGGCGCGGCGAGGCGCGGCGAGGCGCGGCGGGGCGAGGCGCGGCGCGGCGCGGCGGGGCGCGGCGCGGCGGGGCGCGGCGCGGCGGGGCGCGGCGCGGCGCGGCGAGGCGCGGCTCGACCCATCGCCCACCGCCTCGGCCTCGGCCTCGGTGCGGTGGGCTGAGGCATGGCGCGAAAGGCATCGCGAGAAAGACGCGACGCGGACAACAGGCGCGACGCGGAGAACAGGCACGACAGGGCAATAGGCACGGACAACAGGCGCGACGCGGAGAACAGGCACGACGCGCTGAGCAGGCACGACGGGCTGGGTTGAGCTACGAGGTGAATGAGCGCCGCGCGGGAAGGCAAAGGCTAGATGGCGCGTATGAGCTTGCCTCCCGCAACGGTCGACCCGGTGGTGTGAGTGAGGGCCACGAATCCGTTAAACGCTGGTGCACACCGTTCCGTTGAGGGTGAAGGCGGCTGGGAGGACGTTCGGGCCGCTGTAGGCGCCGACGAAACCGGCCGTTGTGGTTGCGCCGGCCGGCAAAGCGCCGTCGCTTGTCACGCGGACCGTGCGGGACGTCTGCTCCCACGTGGCGCTCCAGCCGCTGCTCACCGACTGCCACGTGGTGGGCCACGTGAAGGTCAGCGTCCAGCCGTTCACCGGGGCCGTGCCGTTGTTCGTGATGTCGATCGAGCCGACGTAGCCGTTGCCCCAGTCGTTCGTGTCGCGGAACTTCACCGTGCACGCTGCCGCCGGCGGCGTTCCTGTGGTGAACGTGACCGGCGGTGAGCTCGCCGACTGCCGTCCCGCTCCGTCACGGGACAGCACGTTCACCGTGTAACGGCGGCCCGGCGAAAGGTTACGCACGGTCAGCGATGTCGCCGTCGTTTCGCCCAGTTGCTCGCTGATGCCGCCGTTCTGGCGGAACACTTCGTACTTCACGCCGGCACCGGCCGACGGCCAGGAGATCGTCGCCGTGCTGTCGGTCGCGGTCGCGGTGGGCTGGCCCGGCGCCTTCGGGGCGGCCACCGGCGGGGCCGCCGGGTGCAGGGTCACCAGCTTGATTTCGTACGGGGCAAGTGTCTGACCGTCCGCCGTCGTGGAGATGGCGGTGTCGCCGTTGCCGAACGACAGGACCGACGGCGCGCCCGTGGCCGGGGTGAAGCCGTGGTAGTTCAGCGTCACCGTTCGCTCCGACGACGGGTCCTTGTTGATCAGCAGGACCGCCAGGTCGCCGTTGGCGCGGCGTACCGCGTGGGCGCTGACCAGTTCGTCGTTCGTGCCCGCGCCGATGAACTGGTCGCCGCTGCGGGCGAATTCCCCCATCAGCGACAGCGCGTAGTAGGGGGCGAACGGCGTGTTCAGCGGCGGCTGGCACACCGTGTTGCCGGCCGTGCAGTTGCCGCTGGAGAGCAGGCCGTAGTCGCCGTAGTCGGTGTGTCCCGCCACCGTCGAGACCGTGCCGAGGCCGTTGTGCACGTTCCACCAGTGCACCGTGAAGACGCCCTGTTCGAGCAGGCCACTGTAGACGTCGGCCAGGTACAGCGCGCCGGGCTGGGTGTTGCGCCCGACGTCGACGTTCGTCTCGGTCATGCTGATCTTTATCCGTCCGGCGCCCGCACCGGCGTACCTCTCAATTTGCTGCCTTAGAAGATAAACCGCGTCCTTGATGTGCGCGGTCTTCGTCAGCGCCTCGGCCGGCGTGCTGCCGCCCGGGTACCAGTGCACGTCGACGAAGTCGATGGCCGCGCCGGCCCGGGTCAGGACCTCCTCGTTCCAGCTGCCCTGGTCCCCCGCCGCCACGATGCCGTCGGGCCAGTTGCCCGGCATGGTCAGAACGGCGCCGATCTTGATCGTCGGATCAACTGCTTTCATGGCTTGCGCGTACGCCGTGACCTGCGCCGCGTACTCCTTCGGGCTCTTGTCGGCGTGGTCGTCGGCTTCCCAGGCCGAGCCGTAGTGCCCGTTGCCGTAGTTCTCGTTGCCGATGGTCCAGTACCGGGCCCCGTACCCCTTGGTGACGTTGGCGTACCGCACCCAGTCGGCCGCCTCCTGGGCCGTACCCGTCCCGTAGTTGGCGATGATCATCGGCTCGGCGCCGGTCCGGCGCGCTCCCGCCATGAAGGTGTCGAAGTCGGTGTCCGGCGCGACGTAGCCACCGGGCGCCGTGTGATCTTTCCAGTGGTAGATGTCCGCGTACGACCCGCCCGGGTAGCGCACTATCCGCACACCCGCGTCGCCGAGCAGGTCGGCGACGGCCGGCGTCCCGAGCTGGGAGTCCCAGATCGCGTGGTTGACCCCGAGCGCCACATCGCCGACCGTCGCCAGCCCGGCCCGCGCGTCGACGTCGACCCGGACGGCGCTTCCGGCGGCCGTACTCGCCCGCGAGGCGGCCCCACTCGCCCCCGACGGCACGCCACCCACCGCCGCCGCCGCGACTACGAGAACCGTGCCGGTCGCGACACGCCGGAACAATGAAGAGCGCACGACGGCCTCCATCTCTCTGGGAGCGCTCCCAATGGTCGGCGTTGAAGTGATGGATGTCAATCGGCTAGGGTTCTCTCGACCGCGACACCGCCCGAGGAGGTGAGACCCATGAACGCTGTAACGCTGTGGGCGCTCCCCCTTGCCGTCTCGGTCGGGCGATTGACATAGACGTCGCCGGGAGCGCGTTTCTCGCCCTCCCGAAAGGCTTCATTGATGTACGACGTGATCATCGCCGGCGCCGGTCCGGCCGGTGCCATGCTGGCCGCCGAGCTTCGCCTGCACGACGTACGGGTCCTCATTCTCGAGAAAGAGACCGGGCCCCTTTCGTACGACCGCATCGTCGGCCTGCACATCCGCAGCATCGAACTGATGGCGATGCGCGGCCTGCTGGACCGGATGCGCGAACACGGCCGCCGGCGCCCGGCCGGCGCGTACTTCGCCGCCATCGACAAACCAGCGCCGGCGGGACTGGATTCGCCGTACGCCTATCTGCTCGGCATCGCGCAACCGGTCGTCGTCGAGCTTTTGTCGGAGCACGCGACCGCGCTGGGTGCGCGCATTCGGCGCGGCTGTCCGGTCACCGGCTTCACCCAGGACGACGACGCGGTGACCGTGGAACTGGCCGACGGCGAACGGCTCCGTACGCGCTATCTGGTCGGCTGCGACGGCGCGCACAGCACCGTCCGCAAACTGCTCGGCGTCGGCTTTCCCGGCGAGCCGGCCCGCAACTACACCCTGATGGGCGACCTGGAACTGGCGGTGCCGCCCGGGCCGATCGCGGACCGCAGGGTGCACATCCGGCCGGCCGGTGCCGGGGTCTACCGGATCATCGTCCCGGCCGGCGCCGGCGAACACACGGAACCGCCCACGCTCGAGGACTTCCAGCGCCAGTTGCACGCCGTCGCGGGAACCGATTTCGGCGCGCGTTCCCCGCGCTGGATGTCGCGTTTCGGCGACGCGACCCGCCTGGCCGACCACTACCGGATAGGGCGGGTGCTGCTGGCCGGCGACGCCGCCCACATCCACCCGCCGCTGGGCGGGCAGGGCCTCAACCTGGGCCTGCAGGACGCGTTCAACCTCGGCTGGAAACTCGCCGCGCGGATCCGGGGCTGGGCGCCGGACAACCTGCTCGACACCTATGCGGCCGAACGCCGCCCGGTCGCCGCCGACGTGCTGGACAACACCCGCGCCCAGACGGCGCTGGTCGCCGACGACCCGGGCGCGCGGGCGGCCCGCCGCCTGCTCACCAAGCTGATGGACTTCGACGAGGTCAACCGCTACCTGCTCGAGCAGATCACCGCGATCGGCGTCCGCTACGACTTCGGCGACGGACCGGACCTGCTCGGCCGCCGCCTGCCCGACGTCGGCCACGTCTACGAGCGGCTGCACCGGGGCCGCGGCCTGCTGCTCGACCGCACCGGGCGGCTCACCGCCGGCGGCTGGTCGGATCGGGTCGACTACGTCGGCGACCCGGCCGCCGACCTCGACGTTCCGTGCGTGCTGGCGCGTCCCGACGGCCACGTCGCCTGGATCGGCGACGACCAGCGGGACCTGGACCGCCACCTCGCCCGCTGGTTCGGATACCCGGCCGGGTGACGCCCCTCGCCCCGCGCCGGCCTTCGGGCCACCCGCGGGAGGCGCGGGCCGGGACCCGGTGGCGTCCGCCCTCACGACCGCAGCACCGTCATGACCGGCACATCGTCCCATGTGACCGCGATCGGCTGCGGAACCTCTCGGGAATCGCCGGTATACAGCAATTCACCAGGCGCGATGCTGCGGTCGCAAGGCCGGGCGCCGAGACTGGCGAGGGTGCGGCATGATCGCCGGACATCGAATGCGCATTGGCGGACGAGGCTTCCCATGAGACCAGATTCCCGTGATCTTCAGCGATCGGCCGCCGAACAGGCGGCGTTGCGGCGGGTGGCGACTCTGGTCGCTTGCGGGGCCCCGCAGCCGGAGATCTTCGAAGCGACGGTGACGGAGGTGGGCCGCCTGATCCCGGGAACCGACGCGGTCCTGCTGCGGTTCCACCGGGACGAGACAGTCACAGTGATCGGCCGCTGGAACCGGGCGCTCGGATATCAGCGCGCCGGGATCCAGCGACCGGTCGGCACCGGAACTCTGGCCCGGCTGATCTGGGACTCCCGGCGTCCGAGCCGGATCCCGTCCTACGAGACCGTGTCCGGTTCGCTGGCCGACGTGGTGCGTGGCTGGGGCTGGCGAACCGCGGTCGGCGCCCCGGTCATGGTCGACGCGGAGGTGTGGGGCCTGACCGCCGTCGGCTCGACCACCGGTGAGACGCTTCCCCCCGGTACCGAGGAGCAGCTGGCCGAGTTCACCGAGCTGCTGGCCGGGGCGATCGCCCACGGGCAGATCCGGGAAGAGCTCGAGCAGCTGGCCGCTGCCCTGCAGCGAGTGGCCAAGCTGGTGGCGCACGACGCCACACCCGGCGAGGTGTTCGAGGCGGTCGTCGCTGAGGCGGCCGGGCTGGTCGGCGTGGGTTTCACGACGATGCTTCGCTTCGAGCCCGACGGAGCGACGGAGGTCGTCGCGACTCACGATCCGCCGGACGGCGTCGTGGTGGGGATGCGGGCCGTGGCCGAGGGCGACGGCGCCACCCAGCGCGTCTGGCGAACCGGGCGGCCGGCTCGAGTGGACCGGCTGCCCGGCACTTCGGGCACCTGGCCGCAGTTGGCGGCGGCTCACGGTTTCTCGTCCAGCGCCGCCGCACCGATCATGGTCGGGGATCGCCTGTGGGGCGTTCTCGTCGCGGCCGGCCGGGGCATCCTGCCGGCGCACATCGAGGGGAAACTCGGGCGCTTCGCGGAGCTGACCGGTACGGCGATCGCCAGCTCGCAGGCCCGGGCCGAGGTCCGGTCGCTGAACGAGGAACAAGCGGCTCTGCTGCGCGTCGCGGAGCTGGTGGCCGCCGGCGGACCCGCCGATGCGGTGTTCACTGCTGTCGCCGCGGAGGCGCAGCGTCTTCTGCACGGGCAGCCGGTCACCCTCGTACGTTTCGAGGAGGACGAGGCGCTGAGCGTGATCAGCCGAAGCGGTGGGCCGGCGCCGCCGGGAACTCGTATCGCCTATGCGCCCGATACGCTGCCGGAACGAGTCCGGCTGACAGCGGCCGCCGTGCGGGTGGACGACTACAGCGCGCAACCCGATGCCGGCCTCGCCCGCTCCTTCGACATGCGCGCCGCGGTCGCCGCGCCCATCGCGGTGGAGAGCAAGGTGTGGGGAATGCTGACTGTCACTTCGGCGGACGGACCGCTGGCGTCCGGCATCGAGGACCGGCTCCAGCGATTCGCCAACCTGGTCGGTACCGCTGTGAGCAACGCGGCGAGCCGCGATCAGCTCATCGCCTCACGGGCACGTGTCCTGTCGGCGGCCGACGAGAGCCGACGCCGGCTTCAACGTGACGTTCACGACGGCGCCCAGCAGCGGCTCGTCCACACGGTCATCGCTCTCAAACTGGCCCGGCACGCGCTCGCGGCCGACGACGTACGGACCGGCATCGATCATGTTCAGGAGGCTCTCCAGCACGCCCAGCGGGCCACCGACGAACTGCGTGACATTGTCGGCGGCATCCTTCCCGCGGCGCTGACACGCAGCGGCCTGCCCGGCGGCGTGGAGTCGCTGCTGGCCGGTCTGCGGTTGCCGGTCGAGGCCCACGTCGACATGCCGCGGCTGGCCGTGGAGCTCGAGACCACCGCGTATTTCGTCGTCGCCGAGGCGCTCACGAATGTCGTGAAGCACGCCAAGGCCGGGCGGGCCTGGGTGCGGGCCGATGTCGGCGCCGGCGTCGTCCGCGTCGAGGTGGGCGACGACGGTGTGGGCGGCGCCCATGTCGGAGCGGGTTCGGGGCTGACCGGGCTGTTCGACCGCGTCGAGGCCTGCGGGGGCCAACTGATGGTCAGCAGCCCTCCGGGGCACGGTACGACGATCAGAGCGATTCTGCCGGTCGGCACCGAGTGACTAATCCGATCGGGCGCCCGACAGCGGCAGGACGACCCGCACCACCGTCCCCCGGCCGTTACCGCTGGTCAAGGCCATGGTGCCGTCCAGGGCATCGACCCGGTCGAACAGGCCGGTCAGGCCCGAACCACCACGAGGATCGGCGACACCGGCACCGTCGTCGCTGACCTCGACCACCAGGCGATCCCCCTCGCCGGCCACGACCACCCGCGCCCGCGTCGCGTGCGCGTGCTTCACGACGTTCGTCAGCGCCTCGGCCACCACGAAGTACGCCGTCACCTCGACATCGTTCGGCAACCGGCCGGGGAGCCGAGCGCTCAGATCGAGCTCGACCGGTATGGCGGACGCGGCGACCAGCGAGTCGATACCGGCCCGCAAGCCGCCCCGGGCCAGGGCGACCGGGAGGATTCCGTGCACGATGTCCCGCAGTTCCACAGTGGCGCGTTCGGCGTTGTCGAGGGCTTCGCGCATCAGACCGGCGGGGTCCTCGCCACGACTCACCGCGTCCAGTCCGAGCTTGAGGGACAGCACGGTCTGCACGAGCCGCTGCTGGGCGCCGTCGTGGACGTCGCGCTGCAACCGCTGGCGTACCTCGTTGGCCGTCGCCACCACCCTGGCCCGCGACGCCCGCAGCTTCTCCTTGTTCTCCGAGTTCGCGATCGCGGCCGCCGCCAGCTCGGCGAATTCGGCCAGCCGGTCCTCGGCGTCCTCCGGTGGCGGCGTCCCCCGCGTGGTCGTGGCCAGCCCGCCCCACAGCCGCCCCTCCACGAAGACGGGCACCGCCACCAGCGCTCCCACGCCGAACTCGCGGGCCTGGCCGGCGGAATCGGTTCCGTCCAGGGTGGCGAACCGGCACGGTCGTCGCGCCCGCATCACCCGCGCGCCGGCCGAGTCGCCGTCGGCGCGGCTCCGGAATCCCACCGGGACGGGGCTGCGGCAGGTGGCGACGACTGTGCAGTGGGTACCGTCGTACTGGAACAGGTCCGCAGCCGATTCGCCCAGGATGTTCGAGGCCTCGGTCGCGACGGCGTTGAACACCTCGGCCAGCGCGGCGCCGCGGGCGACCAGTTCGGCGACCCGTCGCAGGGCGGCCTGCCGGGCGCCGAAGTTCCTCAGCTCCACCTGCGCCTCGACGTTGGCCAGGGCCGACGCGACCAGTTGGGCGAACTTGCCGAGGCGTTCCTCGGTGCCGGTCGGCAGACGGCGGCCCTCGTTCAGCGTGCCCAAGGCCCCCCAGAGCCGGCCGTTGACGATGATGGGCACCGACACACTCGAGCCGACGCCGAAGTCCCGGCTGGAGTAGGTGCGGTCGGCGAACAGGTCGTAACGGTCCAGCCGGGCCGGCTTCAACGTCCGCATCATCTCGTCCAGAGTGCCGGCGTCACCGACCGGAACGGTGACCCTGGTCCCGACCGCGGCCGGGCCGTGGTGGGTGGCGAGCACGGTGAACGTGCGCTCACCCTCGTAACGGACCAGGGTGGTCGGCTCGTCGTCGATAAGCGTGGCCGCCTGCCGGGTGACGGCCTCGAAGATCTCGGTCTCGCTCGCGCGGTGAGCGACCAGGGCCGCCACCTGAAGCAGCGCCGTCTGCTCGGCGGCCAGGGCGAGGAGCGCCTCACGGGCGGCCGCACTCACCACGGCCGCCGCGACGATCTCGGCGAACTGAGCCAGACGGTCCTCGGTGCCGGCCGGCAGCGGGCCGATACGTGAGCTGACGCTCAGCGCGCCCCAGAGGCTTCCGTCCACGGTCACCGGAACCGCGACGACGGCCCGTATGCCGAGCTCCGTGGCCACCGCCGGTCCGGCTGCGCCGGTGTAGTCGTCGATCCGCTCAGGGCGGCCCGACCTCCACATCCGGGCGGCGATGCCGTTGCCGGCGGCGAGATGGAGCCGCGCGCCGACGGGTACGTGACCGCCCGTCTGGGCCACGACGACGGAGTCGGTACCGGCCGCGGTGCCCTCGAACTTCGTCAGGGCGATGAGCGTGTCGCCGAGCAGCGCGGAAGCCTCGGCGGTGACCGCCTGGAACACTTTCCGTGGCGGTTCGCCGGCGGCCACCGTCGCGGTGACCCGTCGCAGTGCCGCCTGGTTCGCCACGAGGTCGCGTACGTCGGGCGTCTCCGGCCGCTTCATCGCCGGCGATCGCCCGCGCGCAGGTAGGTCAGGACGGCTTGAACACGGCGGTGCTCGCTGTCGACGGGAGCGATGCGCAGTTTGCGGAAGATCGCCGTGACGTGCTTCTCGACGGAGGCGTGGCTGATGAGCAGACTCTCCGCCACGCCGGAGTTGGACAACCCCTCGGCCATGGCCGCCAGCACCGCCGACTCGCGGGGCGTCAGCAGTCGCAGGGGCCCGTCCTTGGTGCGGCGGCCGAGCATGCGGACGACCACCTCGGGATCCAGTGCGCTACCGCCGGCCGCGACCCGGTTGACGGCGTCGACGAACGCCTCGACGTCCCCGACGCGTTCCTTGAGCAGATATCCGATGCCCTCGGGCCGGTCGCCGACCAGGTCCATCACGTACGCGGGCTCGCAGAACTGCGACAGGATCAGCACGCCGATCCGCGGCGAGCGGCGGCGGATCTCCATGGCGGCACGCAGGCCGTCGTCCTCGTGGCCGGGCGGCATCTGGACGTCGGCGATGACGACGTCGGGACGGTAGGCTAGCGTGCGCTGCAGGAGGTCGTCGGCATCACCGGACCGGGCCACGACGTCGAGCCCGGCATCGGTCAGGATCCGGGCCAGACCTTCGCGAAGCAGTACGTCGTCCTCTCCGATCGCGATCCGCAGGGGGCGGCCGGCGTCATCGTGGGTCATCGTCGCGTTCCTCGAGGAGTCGTCGCAGGGCCGGGCTCAACAGCTCGTCCTTGGGAAAGAAGCCGATCGCTCCGGCCCGGACGGCGGCCGCGTTGTTCGCCGGGTCGGCATCCGAGGAGAAGATGACCACGCGCATCGTCCACGGCTTCGACCGCAGCCGCCGGGTGAGGGAGAAACCGTCCCCGTCCGGCAGGCCGACGTCGACCAGGGCGATGCGGGGGCGGCAGGCATCGGCGCGTTCCAGGGCCTCGGCGACCGAGCCGGCTTCGAGGATCATCGTGTGGCCCCAGGTCCGCAGGATACGCACGAGCAGTCCGCGGACGGACGCGTCGTCGTCGACGACCAGGATCGGGCTCGGCATCCGCTCATCGTCTCAGCGCGGCGTCCTCAGCGGTGGTAGGGCTGACCGGAAATATCGGCACCGGCCGGGCCGGTCTCCCCGTGGAACCGCAGAGCCAGCGCGGCGACGGCGAGCGCCAGGCCGGCGCACACGAGCCAGACGGTCATGTAGCCGGCCTCGGTCGTGACCGGTTTGCCGATGCCGGGCAGCCGGACCGCCATGGCTGCCATGACGGCCGCGAAGACAGCACCCGACACCGCGCCCCCGACGGTTCGGGCGGTGTTGAGCAGTCCGGCGCTGATTCCGACGGAGTCAGCCGGAGCCCGGGTCACCACATAGCTCGACAGCGCCGCCAGGACCAGGCCGTTGCCGAGTCCGACCAGGACCTGCCAGCTGACGAACAGGCCCACCGAGTCGTGGGCCAGGGCGGTCAGCACGTACCCGGCGACGCTCAGCATGGCTCCGGTGACCAGGGTGGCCCGGCTGCCGGCCCACTCGGTGAGCCGGGGCGCCAGCGAAGTGCCGCCGAACGCGGCCAGGCCGAACACCACGAGCACGAGTCCGAGCTGCCCGGCGGACAGTCCCAGCCCGATCCCGGTGCTGGCCGGCAGGCCGAGGAACAGCGCACCGGCCGCCTGGCTGCCGAAGAGTTCGGCCCCGGCGAAGAACCCGGCCAGAACCGGCGGTCCCAGCCGCCCACCCAGCACCAGGGACACGTCGACGAACGGCTGCGCGACGCGCTGCTCGACGATGATCCAGAGCACGAGCACGGCGAGGCCGCCCACGATCCCGCCGACCGTACGGCCGCTCGCCCACCCCCAGCTGCCGCCGTTGCCGACCGCGGCGAGCACGAGCACCAGCCCGGCGCTCAGCAGGGCGGCCCCGGCCCAGTCGACGCGACCCGGTATGCGGGCCGACGTCTCCGGAACGAGCAACGCCGCGACCGGCACCATGGCGATCATCAGGACGGCCGGGATCCACAACGTCGTGGACAGGCTCAGGTGCTGACGCGCCTGACCCGCGAGCAGCAGGCCGACGCTGCCGCCGAGGGCCAGCGAACCGACCAGCAGCCCGACCGCCCGGCCGGTCCGCCGGCCGGCGCGCTCCCGCACGATAGCGAACTCGAGCGACAGGAAGGCCAGCAGCGGCCCCTGGACGGCCCGCCCCACCAGCAGGATTCCGAAGGTCGGGGCCACGGCCACCAGTACCGACCCGACGGCGACCAGGGCGGCGGCGATGGTCAGCAACCGGCGGTGCCCGAAGATGTCGCCGAGTTTGGACATCAGTGGCACGCACACCGCTGACGACAGGAGGAACACCGCGTTCACCCAGTTCAGGTTGGCGGCGGTGGTGTCGTAGCGCTGCAAGAGGCTGGGCAACAGGGGCGAGAGCCAGCCCTGAGTCAGCCCGGAGGCGAACTCGAGAAGCAGGAGGAACCCGACGATCGCCGACGTGCCGCTCCGGCCGCCGCCCGCGCCGGCGGAATCCACCTCGACCTCGCCGAGTTGCCCCGTGTTCCGCGTGATACGCATGGTTGTCACCTTTCCCGGCGATGCCGCGTCATCGGCATCCTCCGCCGGGGACGCCGCCCGTGGCCTTCCGGTTGGCCGGAAACAAGAGGTGGCCAGCCAGATGTCACCTCGCCCCTCAGCCGCCGGCGACCGGCATGTCGGTGCCGGCAGCCAGTCGCCGGACGGTGGGCACCGCGAGCGCGAGCGTGTGATGGCCGAAGGCCGCGCTGCCGCCCGCTCCGATCAGGCCACCCAGACGGCCGCCGTGACGGTCCACAGTGTGTCGGCGGTGCACCGGATTCCCGTACCGGGGCAGCCCGCCTTTTCTTCCGGTCAGCACCCCCCGGTCCTCGGGCCAACCGTCCTGGTCAGAGCCTCGGGCTTTTGGGAGGTTGAGGACCAGAGGCGACAACCGAGGAGCAGAAAGGCAAAGCACATGCCGACAGTCACGACACCCGACGGCACCGAGATCTTCTTCAAGGACTGGGGCAGCGGGCAACCCGTCGTCTTCAGCCACGGCTGGCCGCTCACCGCGGACGCCTGGGACGGCTCCGCGAACTTCGTCGCCAGTCACGGGTTCCGGGCGATCGCCCACGACCGTCGCGGCGGTGGACGCTCGAGCCAGCCGTGGGACGGAAACGACCTCGACCACTACGCCGACGACCTGGCCGCCGTCATCGAGCACCTCGACCTGCACGACATCGTCCTGGTCGGGCACTCCACCGGCGGAGGCGAGGTCACCCGCTACGTCGGACGTCACGGAACCTCCCGGGTCGCCAAGATGGTTCTGCTCGGCGCCATCCCGCCGCTGATGCTCAAGACCCCCGCCAACCCGGAAGGGACGCCGATCGAGCCGTTCAACGAGATCCGCGAGGCGGTACTCGCCGATCGGTCGCAGTACTACCGTGATCTGGCCTTTCCGTTCTACGGAGCCAATCGGCCGGGGTCGACCGTGAGTCAGGGTGCCCACGACGCGTTCTGGCTGATGTCCATGTCGGTCGGCATCAAGAGCGCCTACGACTGCGTCAAGGCCTTCTCCGAGACGGACCTCACGGAAGACCTCAAGAAGATCGACGTGCCGACGCTGATCCTGCACGGTGACGACGACCAGATCGTGCCGATCCAAGCGGCGGCGCTGAAGTCCTCCAAGATCGTCGCCAACTCGATCCTCAAGATCTACCCCGGCGCCCCGCACGGCCTCACCGGCGCCCACGAGCAGGAGTTCAACAAGGACCTCCTCGACTTCCTCACCAGCTGACATGCCGTCCGACTCCGACGAGCTCGCGACAAAGCTCAAGCGCACCGAAACCCTGCACCGAACCTCGTCCATCCCCGGCCGGGACATCATTCAGGTCCGTACGGAGATTCCCGCTGGAGTGCAGTCCGCCTCGGCCCCGGGCTGATGCTCTCGACCTCCATCGCCCAGTCCGGCAAGCCGGTGGCGACGTTCGTGCGCTGACCCGTGATGGTGCGGACGTCCGGGAACACGCCCGCACCATCACGCCGTCCACGACCCCCGCACGCAGGAGCTCCTCATGACTTCGGTACGGCTACCACCGGAAATGACATCGGCCGACATAACCCGCAACCTGCTTCTCCTGCGCGCCAGCGAGACGTTGTCGACCACGGTCACCACCTCGGACGTGCTGCAGGCGGTCCGTCATCTTCGAGGAACCGGGCTCGGCGCGAGCCATCTCCAGGTCGTCCCCATGGACGCCACGCCGGATCCCCTGGCCGCGCGGGCCATCCTGGAGCGACGGGCGTTCTACTTCGCCGACGCGGCCGAACTCGCCGCCGCGTTCCCGGCCGTGAGCGCCCTGGGCCGGCAGGCCGCGGCCTGCGTGCCGGTTGTCGGCACGGTCGGCGTCCTCGGGGCGCTGCACCTGCGGTGGGACATGCCGCGGACGTTCTACGTCGCCGAACGAGCGGTGATCGCGACCCTGGCCTCCTACATCGCGGGAGCGCTGGAACGAGCCCAGCGGCTCGACGCCCGCAGCGGGGTCGCCGACATCCTGCAGGAGGCGATCCTCTCCCGTCTGCCGGCCGTCGACCGCTACGAACTCGCCGCGCACTATCTGCCCGCGAACCGGCAGGAGAAGGTCGGCGGCGACTGGTACGACGTGGTCGCGGGACGCGCGAACCAGCTGATCATGGTCATCGGTGACGTGGTCGGCCACGACATGGCCGCGGCGGCCCGGATGGGGACCTTGCGCAGCATGCTCCGCGCCTACATCGTCGACCGCCACGACTCCCCAGCGGCACTGCTGCGCCGGCTCGACGCGGCCAACCACGCACTGGGCGAACCGATCATGGCGACCGCCATCGTCGCCGTCATCGACGCCCTCGACGGCGGCGGCTACCGCCTGCGCTGGTCGAACGCGGGCCACCCGCCCCCGGTGGTGGTCCACCCGGACGGGACCGTACGGTCCTTGACCGGCAACGACCTGCTGCTGGGCGCCCGTCGGCTCGCCCGCCGGCGCACCTGGACGACGCCTTTGCCCGGCGGATCCACCGTTCTCCTGCACACCGACGGGCTGGTCGGCCGCGAGACCGACGACTCCCTGCATCGACGGCTCAGAACATGGCGTAGCGTCCGCTTGCAGGACCTGCTGGACGACGCGGTCGCCGACATCGGGACCGACCGGGACGACGACATCGCCATCCTGGCCGCGCGGCTGCCGGCCGGCCGGTGAGGCCGGCCGGATGGACATCGCCCCGTCAGTGCTGGGTGCCGTTCCCGCGATGGCGGCCAGGGCGATGAGGTAGCGGTCGGAGAGGGACACCTTGGTGATGTGGCGGAGCCGGTAGCCGAGCGGCCGCTTGCGCCATGTCGCGTCGGGACTCGGCCGCCCTGCTACTCGGTGAACTCCGTCACGGACAGGGCCCTGTCCCAGCGGCCGGCGGCCAGGTCGTCGTAGTGGATGACGAAACTGGCGGTGTAATAGGTGCCGGGCAGCGGAAAACGCGCGAGGGACAGCCACTCGCCGGCCAGGCGGTGCTTTTCCCTCTCCACGTGCGAATACCACTTTGCCACCGGGATCACGATCTCGCCGGCCTTCTCCCGGCCGGCGAGGGTCTGCTCCGCGATGCTCGTCATCACCTCGTCGTCGACGTAGCCGCCGAGGTAAGCGCGGGCGAGACCCTGGGACGGCGGCCAGAGGTCGACGGCGAGAGCGCGTAACTCGTCCAGGTGCGGGAAGTCGCGCTCGAGATCGTGGGCCAGCTGCTCCTGGAAAGGCGTGAAGTCGTCGTCCTCGTCTTCGTCGTCCGTCAGGAGCCAGTCGGGGAGCTCGGCCAGCAGCGTCGCCTCATACAGTCCTGAACCCTCGGGGACATGGGTGACTCGCGCGTACTTCCGCTCGCCTTCGGCCGCGGCCAGGTGGTCCTTCTCGTGGTCCAGGAAGAACAGCAGCGACCCGCCGGCCGGCAGGGGGAAGCCGTCGATCCTCGGCAGGGCGGCGCAGTCGACGGACAGGACGAGCGGCAGTGAACTGTCATCGGCAGCCGGGGGTTCGGCACCGCGCGTGCCCGCGCTCAGCCTGATCGACAAGCGCAGGTGGTCGGTGAACCGGCCGACCTCGTCGTCCGGGATGCCCGACTCGAGCGCCGCGCGGCGCAACCGTCCCTGATGATCCATGGCCCAGCATGATGCCACGGGCCGGCCATCAGATCGCGCGGACCTCCAGGCCGAGGGCCGACGCGATGGTCACCGCCTGGTCGGGGGTGATGACGGCGTCGCGGAGGGAGACCGTGGCCGGGTCGAGCGCGGTGAGGTCGCTGCCGCGCAGGTCGGCCCGGGTCAGGTCGGCCTGGTGGAACTGGGCGCCCGACAGGTCCAGGCCGGTCAGGGTGGCGCCCTGGCCCCGGGCTCCGGTCAGGTCGGCCTCGCGCATCCGTAAACCGGTCAGGGTGGCGGTGGACAGGTCGGCCGCGCGCAGCGAGGTGAAGGACTAGTCGCCGCCGTCCGCGGTCAGCAGGTCGAAGGAGCAGCGGTCGAAGGAGCTGCCGACCAGCTTGCAGTTCGTCAGCGAGGCGTCGAAGAAGTTGCAGGCCACGAAGGTGCAGTTGAGGAAGGCCACGTCGGTCAGCTCGGCGCAGTTGAAGCGGGCGTTGCGGAACGTGCACTTGTCGAACTCGACGCCCTCGAGGGTGGTCTCACACAGGTCGAGGTCGATGAACTCGTCGCCGTCGTGGCGGGTGCGGGCGCCCACGCCGGCATCCCAGTCGTCGGTGCGCAGCGTTGTCATGGGACGACAATAGGGCGAGGCGGCCCGGGCCGCCTCACCCCGTGCTCAACGGACGCGGAACGACGTACGCGCCTTGGTGCCGGACGAACCGCCGACGCTCAGCCCGTAGACGCCGCGGGCGGTGACCCACGACGAGCGCTTCGAGTCCCAGTACTGCAGCAGGTGCGGGCCGGACAGGTCGGAACGGCTCAGGCTGATCTCCACGGTCCTCTGCTGACCCGGGGCCAGGGTGACCCGTTCCCAGCCGATCAGGCGGGACGGCGGCTCGCCCGTCGCGGCGGGCAGGCTGACGTACGCCTGGGCCACCTCCGTACCCGTACGCCGGCCGGTGTTCTTGACCGTGAACTTGATCTTCACTTCATGCGAGACGGTCACCTCCGGCGTGGAATAGGCGAACGACGTGTAGGACAGGCCGTGGCCGAACGGGAACAGCGGCCGGTTGCCCTCGCTCTAATACCAGCGGTAGCCGACCTTGAGTCCCTCGCTGTAGTCGACCTGCCGGATGCCGTCGGCGCCGGCGACGCCCGGGTATCGCGCCGCGTCACCGGCCGTCGGGATGTCCGCGAGGGCCTTGGGGAACGTCATCGGCAGCTTGCCGGACGGGCTGGTGTCGCCGAAGAGCAGCGACGCGATCGCCGGGCCCATCTGCTCGCCGCCGTACCAGTTCTCCAGCACCGCCGGCACCTGCGCGATCCACGGCATCTCGACCGCGCTGCCGGTCTGCAGGACCACGACGGTACGGGGGTTGGCCGCCCGGTCCCGAATGGCGGTTTCCGGCGACACCAGGTCCTCGCATTGCAGGGTGGCCGGATTGCCGAACCGCCACGGCAGCGAGCAGACCGAACTCGCGCTGACCCCGTCGGTTGATGGACGACCGCACGACCCGGAAAGCGGCGGCGTCGACCTGCCGCTGGGTGATCTCCCCCGCCGCCAGCGCCGCGTCGAGCCGGGCCGGCGTGAACCAGATCGGCCGGTTGAGCTCCTGGTCCATTCCGTTCACGAGCGAGGCCGCGGTCGAGTGCACCGACCCGAAGTCGCTCATCACATAGCCGTCGAACCCACCATCTCGCTTGAGTACGGAGTTCAGGCGCGGATTCTCGCAGGCATAGGTTCCATTGATCTGGTTGTACGAGCACATCACGCTCGACGGCGCGCCCCGGTCGACGGCGATCTCGAACGGCAGGTCGTAGATCTCGCGCAACGTCCGGGCGCCAGGAGCACGTTCTTCCGCTTGCCGAACGCCTCGGCCGCCTGCGCTTTCCCCTTCGCCTAGGCCAGCGATTCGTTCCAGGTCGCCGCCTGCGCGATCGTCGCCGGGAAGGCGGTCACTCCGGGGGTGAACCGTACGCCGTCCGGCCCGTCCGCATAGACCACGGTCGGCGTGCACGGCACCTGAACCGGATAGACGACCCCGTCCTGCCATTCCGTCTGGGCCGGGCTGTTCGCCGGTTGTTCCACCAGCCATCGGTATTTCTGGTGCTGGGTGCTGGCGGCGAGCAGGGCCGCGGCCCGTTGCTCGGCCGTCTTCCTCGTGTTCATCCAGGGAACAGCCGAACAGTCCACGGCGGCCCGCGCCGCCACCGGCGAGAAGAACGGCGCGCATAGCGCCAGCACCGCCGCGCCGGCAGTTCTGATACGTTTCATATCTGCTCCTGTCGATGGCTCTGCGCGCCTGGATAGGGGAAAAGATGTTTCGGCGGTGTTTCCGCTCCGCGTCACATCCTGTGTCGTCGGCCGGAACGGGCGTTAGGACTTGATGCACGCGGTGCAGCACAGAATGCACCTGCCGTAGTCGCTCATCGAATCGCGGATCGGGTCGATAGGAATCCGTGAGGGGGGCGGTGCGCTGATGGCTGAGCTGCGTGCGGGCATGACGCTGCGCGCTTCTCTGCTGCGCACGCTCGTCTTCACCGTGCTCTACGCGGCCGCCACCTATGTCGGCCGCAAGACGGTCATGGACGAGACCAACCTGAGCATGGTCTGGCCGGCCGCCGGCGTCTCCGCGATCTGGTTCCTGGCCCAGTGGCATTCGCGCTGGCGGTGGATCGACGGGCTCGCCATCGCCGCCGTCACCATGGGCGTGAACATCTCCACCGGCGCGCCGGCCTCGCTGGCTGTGTGGTTCGTGGTGGCCAACCTGGCCCAGGCGTGCACCTTCGTCACCCTCTTCCGGCGGTGGCTGCCCGGGCTGTGGGGCGGCGGCGGGGAACGCCCGCTCGCCCGGCCGCAGGAGCTGTGGCGCCTGGTCGCGGCGTCGTTCGTGGCCACCGCGGTCGGCGCGCTGATCGGCCCGACCGGGGTGTGGGCGGTCAACGGCTCCTACTCCGGCCCCGCCACCGCGGTCTGGCTCACCCGCAACACGGTCAGCATCCTGCTCATCGGCGCGGCCGGGCTGCGCCTCGGCCATCTCGTCCACCGGCGGAGCGTGCCGTCGCTGCGCGGGATCTGGGCCGGCCTGCCAACGCGCAAACAGCTCGAGTACATCCTGGTGATCGTGGTGTCGATCGCCGCGTACACGGCCGTGTTCGGCACCGACAACCGGCTGCCGCTGGCCTTCTCGCTGATCGCCATGACGGTCTGGGCCGGCACCCGCCTGCACACCGGCTTCGTCATCCTGCACGATCTGGCCTTCGGCGCCGTCGCCGTGCTCTACACGCTGGGCGGCACCGGGCCGTTCGCGCTCATCGAGTCGCATCCGGCCCGGGCCCTGGTGGCACAGGCGTACGTGGGAATGATCGCCGTTGTGGGTCTGGCCCTGGCTCTGGGCCGCGACGAGCGCACCGCGATCCTGCGGGAACTGCGCGGCGCCCAGGAGGCGGCGGCCTCGCAGGCGCAGCTGATGACCACGATCGTCGACTCGATGAGCGAGGGCCTGACCGTCATGGACGAGCAGGGCCGCATCCTGCTGCGCAACCCGGCCGTCCGGCGCCTGGTCGGCGGCCAGGTCAGCCCGTCCGACCTGATGCGGCACCCGGACTTCTACGGGCTGTTCCACCCGGACGGGACCCCGCTGCAGCCCGACGAGATGCCGTACCGGCAGGCCCTGTCCGGCACCGACGTGCGCGGCATGGACCTGCTGATCCGCAACGCCGCCCTGCCCGACGGGCGGATCCTCAGCGTCAACTCGACGCCGATCGCGGCCGGCGCGAACGGCGCCCGGTACGCCGTGACCGTCTTCCACGACGTCACCTCCGAGCGCCGGCACCGCACCGAGCTCGCGAACTTCGCCGGCGTCGTCGCCCACGACCTACTGAACCCGCTGGCCACGATCGACGGCTGGAGCGAGGCGCTGGCCGAGGCGTTCGCCGACTTCCCCGACCACCCGGCCACCCCCGAGGCCGAGGACGGGATCCGCCGCATCCGCCGGGCGTCGGCGCGCATGCGCGACATGATCAACGACCTGCTGGCCTACACGACGGCCCGCGACGCCACGATCGCGCCGTCGGTCGTCGACCTGGGGGCCGTGGTGAACGACATCGCGATGGCCCGGATCGACCAGGCTCAGAGCACCGGCGCCCCGCAGCCGGCCTTCCACATCGGCGAGCTGGGCGCCGCGTACGCGGACCCGGTCCTGACCCGGCAGTTGCTCGAGAACCTGATCAGCAACTCGATCAAGTACACCGCGCCCGGCGTCGTCCCGGAGATCACCCTCGCCTCGTCGCGGCAGGACCACATGGTCACCGTGACCCTCGACGACAACGGCATCGGCATCCCGGCCGACCAGCAGGACAGCGTCTTCGAGAACTTCCACCGGGCCCACCGCGGCTCCGGCTACAGCGGCACCGGCCTCGGCCTGGGCATCTGCCTCAAGATCGTCGAGCGGCACGGCGGCACCATCAGGGCCTCGGACAATCCGGCCGGCCGCGGCTCCCGGATCACCTTCACGCTTCCCGTGGACGCCACGACCGCACCGAAGCCGGACCAGGAGCCGCCGCCCAAGGTCACCACCGAGCGGCGGGCGATACCCACCGCGGCCCCCGCGCTGCCGCCGGCCGGCACGTTCGCCCGGGCCGCGCGCCTCGTGCTCGACTATCTGCACGAGAACATGCCGCTGGCCTTCTGGTCGGTCACCCGCGTCGAGAACGGCCGCCAGACCTACCTCTACCTTGACGCCGACAACGGCTACGGCCTCCGGCAGGGCGAGAGCCACCCGTGGGAGCAGAGTTTCTGCGTCCACATGGCGGCCCAGCACACGCCGGCCGTCGCCCTCGAGGCACAGACCATTCCCGAGTACGCGGCGGCCGGCGTCAACGACCTCATCGAGATCAACACGTACGCGGGCGCGGTGATCACCGAGCCCGACGGCTCCGTCTTCGGCGCGATCTGCGGCCTCGACCCGAGCAGCCACGCCGGCGACCCCCGGATGGCCGCCGCCGAACCGCTGATGGCCCTGCTCGGCCAGCTGCTCACCGCCGCCCTGTCGGCCGACCGGGCCCAGGACCGCTCGGCCGGGGCGCTGCTGCGCGAGCAGGTCAGCGCCGACACCGACGCGCTGACCACCCTGCCCAACCGCCGCGCGTGGCAGCGGCTGCTCGACCGGGCCGAGAAACTGTACGAGCGGCTGGCCGACCCGACCGTGATCGCCATGGTCGACCTCGACCGACTGAAGGTCATCAACGACACGCAGGGTCACGCGGCCGGCGACGCGTACATCCGGGCCGCCGCCACCGCCCTGGCCGGCGCCGTCCGCGAGACCGACGTGGTCGCCCGCCTCGGCGGCGACGAGTTCGGCGTGCTGCTGCCCCAGTGCACCGAGGCCGACGCCGAGACGGTCATGGCCCGGATCCACCTCGGCATGGAGGTGGCCGGTGTCGCCGGCTCGGTCGGCTGGGCCGCGGTCACTCCGAAGGACGGCTTCGCGGCGGCCCTGGAACAGGCGGACGCCGCCATGTACGCCGAGAAGCGCCGCCGCCGCAGCGAGTTCCATCGCGCGCACGACGCCTCGTCCCGTTAGGTTGAAGCCGTGAGTCTCGAAAAGGTGATCTTCGGCTTCTTCGTGCTCCTCGCTGCGACGCTCAACTTCGGATTCTTCATCGGCGACATCTCCGATCCGGCGTTGCACAACGAGTACGAGCTCTTCGCCGCCGTCGTGGTCAACCTGATCGCGACCGTCCTCAAGTTCGGCGACCGCACTCAGATCGGCGCGGTCCACCTGGCCACCAGCCTGGTCGCCGATCTGCAGCTCATCGCGGCCACGCTGGCCTGGGTGTACGCCACGCAGATCTCCGGCGCCGGGATGACCGGCGAGGCGACGGCGAGCGTCGTGTCGCTCTCCGGCGGCGCGCTGCTGGCCAACCTGGTCTCGGTCGCGCTCCTGGTGATCGAGACCGTGTCGTTCAACCGCCGCTGATGGTCGCCCGACAGCACCCCCAGGGCCGCACGACGGTCGCCCGCCCCACCGAACCGTCGTCGACGATCTTCCTGATCCTGCGCCGGATGCGGGCGCCGCTCATCGTCCTGATCGTCATCTTCGCGGTCAGCGTGCTCGGCCTGACCCTGATGCCCGGCCAGGACCCGTCCGGGCGCCCGACCCGGATGGGTTTCTTCGACGCGTTCTACTTCATGAGCTACACGGCCACGACCATCGGGTACGGCGAGATCCCGCACACCTTCACCGGCGCGCAACGGCTGTGGGTGATCGCGTCGATCTATCTGAGCGTCGTGGGCTGGGCCTACGCGATCGGTTCGCTGCTCACCCTCGTACGGGACCGGGCCTTTCGAGAGGCTTTGGCCCTTCGCCGCTTCACCCGGCAGGTCGTGCACATGCGGGAGCCGTTCCTGCTGATCGTCGGCTACGGGCAGACCGGGCAGCTGCTCGGGCACGCGCTGGACTCCCTCGGGCGCCGCCTGGTCGTGCTGGACGACACGCCCGAGCACGTGGACTCGCTCGACATCGACGCCTACTACGCGGACGTGCCCGGCCTGGTCGCCGACGGCGCCAACCCGCACATGCTGGGCGCGGCCGGCCTCGAACATCCCCAGTGCGAAGGGGTGGTCGCGCTGACCAACAACGACGAGGTCAACCTGACCGTGGCCATGACGGCCGCCCTGATCAGGCCGAGCCTGCCGGTGATCGCCCGCACGGTGTCGCCGGTGATCGAACACCGGATGCGCGCGTTCGGCTCGCCGACGGTGGTCAACCCGTTCGACCGGTTCGGCGACCACATCCGCCTGGCCCTGCACCAGCCCTCGTCCTTCCAGCTCCTGGCCTGGCTGATCAAGGGTGAGGGTGCGACCCGGCCGGAGCGGGGCCGTCCGCCGACGTCGGGCCGGTGGGTGGTCTGCGGGTACGGCCGGTTCGGGCACAAGCTGGTCGACGACCTCCGCGCCGACGGCCTCGAGGTGACGGTGATCGACCTCGGTTCCGCCGAGGACGGCGTCATCGTCGGCGACGCGTCCGAGCCGTCGGTCATGGCCCGGGCCTCACTGTCCACGGCGGTCGGGTTCGTGGCGGGCACCCACAACGACGCGACGAACCTGTCGCTGGTGGCGGCGGCCCGCAAGGAGAACCCGGCCCTGTTCATCGGGGCGAGGCAGAACCGCCCGCGCAACGCGCCGCTGTTCGCCACGATGGACGTCGACTGGCTGCTGGTGCCGGCCGAGATGGCCGCGCGGGAGATCTACGCCCAGCTGAGCACGCCCCTGACCTGGCGTTTCCTGCAGGAGATGCCGGCGCGGGGCGACGAGTGGGCGGCCGAGACGATCGCCCTGCTGGGCGCGCACTGCGGCTCCCAGCTGGACGGCCTGTGGAAGGTCACGCTCACGGCGCGGGAGGCGCCGGCCCTGATGGCCTGGCTCGACTCGGACGCGGTCACCCCTCGCCTGGGCGATCTCATGCACTGCCCGCACGACCGGGACCAGCGGATAGCCGCCGTCCCGCTGCTCCTGCTCCGCGGCGACGAGTCCACCTTGGGCCCGGCCGACGACGTGGTCCTGCGCCCCGGCGATCAGCTGCTGTTCGCGGGCCGCCGGATCGCCCGGCGCGATCTGCTGGACACCATGACCAATCATGTGGTGAGCGAGTACGTCCTGTACGGCCGCACGGTCCCCGCAGGCTGGCTGTGGCAGCGGGTCACGGGACGGAAGCCGAGCACGCTCCGCTGATCACTAACGTGGTCAACCGATTTAGCAGATCACCGGCGGCCGACCCGGCATGGATGGCGTGTAAGGCGGTACGGGGCTACCCAAACGGACAAACTTCCGTCGGGCGATTGCATATGCACGTGCAGATGCGCTTGGCGCGCGCCTGTCCGGGGTCCATGATGAGTCTCAGCTCCTATCAGGCGCGCTCGTCACCAGCGGCGCTCGTCAGCCGCGGCGCTCGTCAGCCCGATGTTCGTTGTCCCGACGCTCCTGTCGCCGACGCACATCGCCCCGACGGTCGCCGCGCCGGCCTCGCCGCCCGCGACGGTCCCCGCGCCGACGTTCGCCGCCCCGGCGTTCGCCGCCCGACGTGATGAGGTGAGATGACCACCCACGACCCGTCCACCGGCCGGATCTGGACCTTCGCCGAGGCCGACTACCGTTTCGGCAGCGGCCCGTTGCGCATCCGGATCGACCGCGTGCTGGCCTCCACCCCCCTCCAGCAGGACGGCGAGACGTGGTACGAGGTGGAGGGCATCGAGGTGAACGACCAGGGCCAGGTCATCGGCCCTCGCCGAGCCACCATCCGCGCCAGCCGCCTACCCGCCGTACGCCGCAACCCCGGCCTCTGACGGTTCTCCGCTCCCCGCGGCCGTGCCCCGCCGGCCGTGCGCCGCTGATCTACTGTGCTCGCCATGGCCCGTACGAAGCTGTACCTGGTCCGCCACGGCGAGCAGGATCCCGCCTCCCCCGACGGCGCGCTGTCACCGCGCGGGCGTGAGCAGGCGGAACGCCTGGGCCGCCGCCTCGACGAGGTCCCCTTCGCGGCGATCCACCACAGCCCGCTGCCCCGCGCGGCCCAGACCGCCGAGATCGTCGCCGCCGCCCTGCCCCCGGTCCCCCGGCACGCCTGCGACCACATGACCGACCGGACGCCGGTCCCCTCCCCCGCCCAGCGCGACCGTTACCCGTCACGCTGGCACGACTGGCTGGACAGCGTCCCGCCCGAGGAACGCGACGAGGACGCCACCGCCTTACGCGCCGCCGTAGCGCATTTCGGCGTCACCGGCGACCACGACCGCAACGAGCTGCTGATCACCCACAATTTCGTGATCGGCTGGTTCGTCCGCCACGCCCTGGACGCTCCCGACTGGCGCTGGATCGGCCTGAACGCGACCAACTGCGCCCTCACCATCGTCCAATGGGATTCCGGCCGCCCACCGACGCTGACCAGCTTCAACGATACGGGCCACCTCTGACACCCAAGCGCCCAGCCACCCCGAAGCCGAAAGCCGACCCACCCACGCGTCCGCAAGCCCGCGCGGCGTGTGCCGGTGGAGGTCCCCGTGCGCGCCGCCGTCATCGGTCGCCCTGACGAGCCGTTGAACTTTCCTCGGCTCGGGGCCGCTGCGCCGATGGAATGCTCGTGGAGTCCGCTGTCCCGCCTCGCCCGAAGGCCGTACGGTTCTTGCCGGAAACGGGCGTTTCCGCCCGGTGGTGGCTCGCCGCCTGGGCGGGGTACCTGATCTACGTCGACTCCACGGCGGATCCGGTGCCCCCGTGCGATGGTTCGGAATGCCCCAGCTCACGCGACTGGGAGTTGGCCACAGCGATCTTTCTCGGCGCCCCGCTCACATTGGCGGGCGTCGCGCTCAGCGCCGGCGTCATCGGACTCGTCGTGGCCACCGCCAACCGGCGGCGGTGGCCGACGGGCCTGGCCGGCACCGCCGTCACCGGGACAGCCTGGTTGGTACTCGCGGGAATGATCGCGCTCCGCGCACTCGGCTGACCCAACCGCATGCGCGGCGTCGCTGAGGAAGTGGCTGAACGGCTCGCCAACCACTGAAGAGTGAGCGTTGTGGTGGCCTCCGTTCACAGCGCTTGAGGTTGGCCGGTGTGCGGCCGGCCGGAGCCGTTACCGGTCAATCGTTCGTGAACAGGCAGAACGGATGACCGGCGGGGTCCAGCATGACCCGCACATCGCTCTGCGGTTGATGCTCCGCCTGTACTGCCCCGTGCTGCTCGGCCCACGCCACCGCGGCCGCCAGATCGTCGACTTCGATGTCGAGGTGCGTCATGATCTGCTGCTGGCCGGGCTTACTCGGCCACGTCGGGCGCACGTAGTCATGTTCGACCTCGAAGTCGAGCCTGGACAGTCCGTCGCCGCCGGGTGACCTGATCTGGGCCCAGTTCTTCTCGATCTCGCTCGGCCAGCCGAGCAATGCGCTGTAGAACTTCGCCAGCTCGCCCGGATCGGGGGCACCGATGGTTGCCCCGCTGATGCGCATGGCGGGACGCGTCATGTGTTCCTCCCTGAGGTGGCTTCGCCGGCGAGCATCTGGGCGAACTCGGCCGGGTCGATGATGGGGATGCCGAGCTTGGCGGCCTTGGTGGCCTTGGCCGTGGTGGTCTCGGAGGTGACCAGGGCGGTCGTGGTCGCCGAGACGCTGCCGCTCGCCCGGCCGCCCAGCTGTTCGATGCGCTCGCTGACGGTGGTGCGGGTGTAGCCCGGGACGCTGCCACTGACCACGTACGTCCGGCCCTCGAAAGGTTTTTCGCCCTCGGTCTCGGGGACGCTCATGGTCACGCCGGCGGCGGCCAGGCGATCGATGACCGGGGCCATGGCGGTCAGCCCGTCGACGACGTGCTGAGCCTTGATCAGGCCCATCTTGTCGATCTCGGCGATCTCCTCGACGGTGGCGGCGCGCAGCGCGTCCATGGTCTTGAAGCGGGCGGCGAGCCAGCGGCCGACACTGCGGCCGGTCATCCGGATGCCGAGGCCGGTGATGACCCGGTTGAACGGCTGGGACTTGCTGTGCTCGAGCGACGCGACGACCTTGGCCGCGTTGAGCTTGCCGAGCAGCACGACACCGCCCGCCTTGGTGTTGCCGACGGGCAGCTCGGCCAGTTGCTCCTCGGTGAGCGTGTAGAGATCGGCGACGTCGGTCGCGAGGCCGCTGTTGACCAGGGCGACGCACAGCGCCTCGCCCGCGCCCTCGACATCCATGGCCTCGCGGCTGCACCAGTACTCGAGCGCGTTGGTGGCGCTGCACGAGGCGGTGTGGCATCGCCAGAGCAGGCTGGACTTGTCCCACGGCTCACCGCACTGCGGGCAGGTCTCGGGTGGGGTCCAGGGGGTGAGGCCGTGCGGCTGCTCGCCGATGGGCGCGGTGACCCGCGGGATGACGTCGCCGGCCCGCCACACGGCGACGGTCTGGCCGATCGCGAGGCCCTGCTCCTCGACGAACTTCGGGTTGTGCAGCGTCGCGTACGTGATCGTGGTGCCGTCGACGAAGACCGGGTCGAGCACGGCCCGCAGCGAGATACGCCCGGTGCGCCCGACCCGTACCTCGATGTCGCGCAGCACGGTGGAGCCGGTGTCGGCCGGATATTTGAAGGCGGCCGCCCAGTACGGCGTACGGCTGCCGGAACCGAGCCGCCGCCGCGTCGACTCGAGATCGGCCGTCAGCACCGCCCCGTCGATCGGGAACTCGAGGTCGCGGCGCAGCTCACCGATGCGCGCGACGGCGGCCAGGGCCGTGTCGGCGTCGCCGGCGACCTGGACGTCGCCGGTGGCCAGCCGCCCCGCCACCGGGAAACCCAGCTCGGCGGCGAACGCCATGCGCTCGGAGTGGGAGGCGAAATCACCGGAGACGTCGTACGCCGCGAAGGTCATCGGGGCCTCGTACGTACGGTCGGCGGCCCGGATCGACCCGGCGACCGCCCCCCGCGAGTTGATGAAGGCCTTGCCGCCGGCGGCGACCCGGTTGGCGCTGGCCGCCTCGAAATCCCCGACGGTCATGTAGACCTCGCCGCGCACCTCACCCGTCCACGGATCGGCCAGCCGCGCGGGCAGCCCGGCGATGCCCCGCAGCACCTGCCCGGTGACGTTCTCGCCCGTGCTGCCGTCGCCGCGCAGCGCGGCCAGAACGAGCCGCCCCGACTCGTAGGCGACCCGGATGGCGAGCCCGTCCAGCTTCACCTCGACCAGGCAGGGGTCACCGCCGAGGCTCGCGACGAACGCGCGTACCTCATCCTCACCGGTGACCTTGCCGAGCGACATCATCGGCTCCGGATGGCGCACGTCGCCACCACCGGACACCCCGGCCGCGACCCGGGTGGTGACCCCGCGGTCGTCCCACTCGGGATGTTCGCTCTTGGCCGCCGCGATCCGATCGATCAGCACGTCGTAGTCGGCATCGGTCATCAGCACGTCGCCGGTGTCGTAATACGACTTGGCCGCCGTCTGCGCCTGCTCGACAGCGGCGGCGAAGTCGGTTTCGGTGAGGGCGGTCTCGCTCATGCCGACAACCTACGTCCCCGGTACGACATTTCCGCCGCCCCGGGTTTCGACGGCCCGACGAGGCAACGGCAGTTGGTGCAGGCGCATGTCACCGAAGGCCGCGTCGAGCGCGGCCGGGTCCAGGGCGGCCGACCGCAGCACCTCGGTGGCGTCCTCGTCCGCGGCCAGTCCGGGGGCAAGCGCGGCGCACACGCGTACCCCAAGCTCGGGATCGGTGAGCCATTTTCGCGTCGACCCGCCCAGCTCGCCCAGCCCGAGCAGCATCGACGCGCGGTGGAGCGGCGATCCGTGGCGAGCCTCGTCCGCGTGGTAGGTGACGATCTCCGCTCGGTGACGGCGCAGGCCGGGATGAGCGACCAGCGCCGCCGCGGCGCTCGCGGCGGCCGCCCGCAACCGTTCCGGCCGCTGGGGCGTGAGCAGCGCCGGCAGCGGCGCGAAACACGAGGGCAGCAGGTCGCGGCAGTCCGCTCGGGCCGCGGCGAGCACCGCCTGTCCCGGCGCGTCGCGGTCATCCCAGTCGAAGATCGACCGATCGTGCCGCAGGTATTCGTCGAGCCACGCGTTCACCGCCGGTTCGTCGCGCCGGGGCTCGGCGCCGGTCAGAGCGGCGCGGGCCACGTCGCGGATCCACCACACGGCGGCCTCGCGCAGGGTCGGGTCCGGGCCGCCGAAGTCGTCGGTCCCGACGGTCTCCGCGAGGTACCGCAGGCCCAGGGCCGTCGCCGGGGTCAGATGCCCGTCGCAGTACAGCGCCGACCACAGGAACCAATACGGGCGCCACGACTCGTCGCCGCGCCGGAGCGCTTCCATCATCTCGCCGCCGTCGCGGGCCGGGCCGTACGCGTGGAAGGCTCGGTCCCAGGTGCTCACCACGGAAGGTTACCGGCGGCACAGCCGGGTATCCGCGCCTCATGGATGATCGGATCTCGAACCCATGGGGTGAGCGGACGCCTTACGGGCCGGGGCGTGAGTGGCCCGTTCGGGTGGATGAGCACGTCACGGCCGAGGGCGTCGAGCGGTGGGTGCCGTCGGCGTCGATTCTGCACTCGAACGGCGACGCCATGGACATCGCCGTCAAGGACGGGCGGATCGTCGGGGTTCGCGGGCGGGCGAACGACCGGGTCAACCGGGGGCGGCTCGACCCGAAGGACCTGTACGGATGGCAGGCCAACAACAGCGCCGACCGGCTCACCCGGCCCCTCGTGCGGGACGGAGGCCGGCTCGTCGAGACGGACTGGGAGACGGCCATGGGCCGGGTCGTCGCACGGTCGAAGGAACTGGTCCGCGGGCCCGGCGGGTGGGGGCATTTCGGGTTCTACACGAGCGGGCAGCTGTTCCTGGAGGAGTACTACGCGCTCGGCGTGATCGGCAAGGCCGGTCTGGGCACACCGCACATGGACGGCAACACCCGGCTCTGTACGGCTACCGCGGCCGCCGCCTTGAAGGCCAGCTTCGGTACGGACGGGCAGCCTGCCTCCTACGGCGATGTGGACCACTGCGACGCGATCGCCCTGTGGGGGCACAACGTGGCCGAGACGCAGACCGTGTTGTGGATGCGGATGCTGGACCGGCGGCGCGGGCCGAACCCGCCGCGCATGATGGTCGCCGATCCGCGGAGGACGCCGGTCGCCCAGGAGGCCGACATTCATCTCGCCGTCCGGCCCGGCACCAATGTCGCCCTGATCAACGGCCTGATTCGGCAGGTCATTCACCACGGGTGGTACGACCGTGCGTACACCCGGGACCACACGATCGGTTTCGAGGAGCTCGCCAAGACCGTCGACGCCTATACGCCGAGCCAGGTGTCCGAGATCTGCGGCATCGACGTACGGGACATCGAGCGGGCCGCCGAACTTCTGGGCACCTCGGAGCGACTGCTGTCCACCGTGCTGCAGGGGTTCTACCAATCGAATCAGGCCACCGCGGCCGCGTGCGGGGTGAACAATCTGCATCTGATCCGGGGAATGATCGGGCGGCCGGGCGCCGGGGTGCTGCAGATGAACGGCCAGCCGACGGCCGAGAACACCCGCGAGGCCGGCGGCGACGGCGACCTGCCCGGTTTCCGCAACTGGGACAACCCCGAGCACATCCGCCAGCTGGCCGAGCTGTGGAACGTCGACGAGATGACCATTCCGCACTGGTCGCCGCCGACGCACGCCATGCAGATCTGGCGGTACGCGGAGCAGGGGTCGATCAAACTGCTCTGGATCAGCGCCACCAATCCGGCCGTGACGCTGCCCGACCTCGCCCGGATCCGGCGCATCCTGGCGAAACCGGAGCTGTTCGTCGTCGTCCAGGATCTGTTCCTGACCGAGACCGCGGAATTCGCCGACGTGGTCCTGCCGGCCGCGACCTGGGGCGAGAAGACCGGCACCTTCACCAACGCCGACCGGACCGTGCATCTGTCGGAGAAGGCGGTCGACCCGCCCGGCGAGGCCCGTTCCGACCTCGACATCTTCCTCGACTACGCCCGCCGGATGGATTTCCGCGACCGCGACGGCGAACCGCTGCTCTCGTGGACGTCGCCGGAGGAGGTTTTCGAGGCGTGGAAGGAATGCTCGAAGGGGCGGCCGTGCGACTACACCGGCATCACCTACGAGGCGCTGCGCGAAGGCGGCATCCAGTGGCCGGTGGGCCGGGAGCGCCTTTACAGCGACGGCGCCTTCAACACCGATCCGGACTATTGCGAGACGTACGGGCATGACCTCGACACGGGCGCCGAGTTCACCGCCGGCGATTACCGGGCCAAGCAGCCCGGCGATCGGGCGTTCCTGCACGCGGTCGCCTATCAGCCCTCCCCCGAGACGCCCGGCGACGACTATCCGCTGAATCTCACGACCGGAAGAACCGTCTATCACTTCCACACCCGCACGAAGACCGCCCGCGCCCCCGAACTCGACGCCGCCGCCCCCGGGCCCTGGGTCGAGCTGCATCCGGCCGACGCCGGGCATTTGGGCATCGCGGAGGGCGATGAGGTCGCCGTCACGTCGCCCCGGGGCACGATCGTCGTTCCGGTGCGGCTCACCGGCGTACGCGAGGGAACCGTTTTTGTGCCTTTTCACTACGGTTCTCAGGCCGCCAACGAGCTCACGATGACCGCGTGGGATCCCGTTTCGAAACAGCCGCTGTTCAAGGTGGCGGCCGTCCGCGTCGAGCCGAGGAGATGACCGCCATGCATCTCGCCCACTATCTCGGGTTGCTGCACCGCTCGCAGACCAACCTGGCGAGCGCCTTCCGGGAGGTCGCCGCCGCGCACGGCGGCGAACCGGACATCGAGCACCTGTGCACCCGGCAGGCCACGATCTGCGAGACCCAGGCGGAACGCTTGCGGCCCTTCGCCGAGCGGTACGCCGAACAGGCCCCCGAGGAGCCCGACCGCCTGCACTCGACGCTGTTCACGGGCACCCGCGAGGGCGGTCTGGGCCTGCTACGCGACCTGCAGGACCTCTACCTGATGGCGTCCGAGTGTGACATCTGCTGGACGGTGATCGGTCAGGCCGCGTACGGAACCCGCGACCGTGAGCTGCTGAACGTCGTCCGTGACAGTGAGAACGAGACGGCGGTCCAGCTCGCCTGGCTGCGGACGAGAATGAAGCAGGCCGCCCCGCAGGCGCTGGTAGTAGCCGACTGAGAGCCGGCGCACCAGGCGCCCGGCGAACGGGACCACGCCCAGGCAGGTGGCGCCGACCGCGGTCAGGATCAGGCCGAGGCCGCCGGTGGCGTCGGCGCCGGCGGTGAGCGCGCCCACCCCCGCGAACGCGCCCACCCACAGCGTGGTCCCGATCGCCGACCAGAGCAGGAAGCGCCGGAACGGCATGCCCACGACCCCGGCCACGATCGGCACCACGGCGTGGATGACGGCCACGAACCGCACCGCCACCAGCGCCGGGGCGCCCTTGTCACGCAGGTAGGCCTCGGCCCGGTCGAACCGCTCGGCGCCGATCCGCCGGCCGAGGCGCGTGGCCCGCAGCCGGGGACCGAAGACGCGGCCCACCGCGTACCCCAGGGACTGCCCGGCCAGCGCGCCCAGCGTGCCCACGACGAGCACGGCGGCGAAGCCGGCGGGCCCCTGCGGCAGCGAACCGGCCAGCATGACCACCGACTCGCCCGGCACGAGCAGCCCGGCCAGGAAGGTCATCTCGACCCCCGAGGACAGGAACGTGAAAACCAGAACCGTCCACTGGTCGAGAGTGGACAGCCAGTCGACGAAGGCGGCGGCGGCGTTCATGAGATCGGCGAGCACAGCTTCAGCCTGCCGTCCGGGCCGCCCCGGAGCCTCCGGGCGTTACCCCGAGATAACCCCTAGGGCGCCTCGCCCCGAATTCCTACCTGTCAGGTCTAACATGCGGGAAGAATTTTGGCCGTGAAGATCATCGGGCGTACCGTTCCGGTGCTGTATACGACTGTATTCAACCTGGTGGAGACCCGATAACCATGCAGAATCCGATCACCCGCCGCCGCGCGCTCTCACTGTTCGGTGCCGCCTCCGTCGCGCTCGCGGCAGCCGCCTGCGGAGCCAAGGACGACGAGCCGGGGGCCTCGGTGAGCGGCAAAGCGCTGCAGAAGGTGAAGGTCTCCCTCGACTGGACCCCGAACACCAACCACACCGGCCTCTACGTGGCCCAGTCGAAGGGCTACTTCGCCGCCAACGGCCTGGACGTCGAGATCGTGCAGCCCGGCGACACCGACCCGTCGGCGCTGGTCGCCGCGGGCAAGCTCGAGTTCGCGATCAGCGCCCAGGAGGCCCTGACCCAGGCCCGGGCCGAGGACGCGCCGATCGTCTCGATCGCGGCGATCATCCAGCACAACACCTCCGGCTTCGGCTCGCCCAAGAACCGCAACCTCACCCGCCCGGCCCAGTACGCCGGCAAGACGTACGGCGGCTACGGCGGCCCGGTCGAGGAGCCGCTGCTCAAGACGATCGTCAAGGCCGACGGTGGCGACCCGTCCACGATCAAGGTCGTCAACGTGGGCGAGGCCGACTTCTTCGCGGCCACCAAGAAGGGGATCGACCTCGAGTGGATCTTCTACGGCTGGACGGGCATCGAGGCCGAGCTGCGCGGCGAGCCGGTGAACATCCAGTACGTCAAGGACTACGCCCCGGTCCTCGACTTCTACACCCCGATCCTGATCACCAGCGAGAAGCAGATCTCGTCGAAGCCCGACGTGGTCAAGGCGTTCCTGGCCGCCACCTCCCAGGGTTACGGCTACGCCGCCGAGAACCCGGCCGACGCCGCCGCCATCCTGCTCAAGGCCGCGCCCGACCTGGACAAGGAGCTGGTCACCAAGAGCCAGGAGTGGCTCAGCCCCAAGTACCAGGACGACGCCGCCCGCTGGGGTGAGCAGAAGCCGGCCGTCTGGACCGACTTCGCCCAGTGGCTGTACGACCAGAAGGTGCTCACCAAGCAGGTGGACGCCACCAAGGCCTTCACGAACGACTTCCTGCCCTCAGCATGAGGCGCTGGCTCCCTCCCACACTCACGGTCGCCGGGCTGCTCGTCCTCTGGCAGGTCTACACGACCGTCTCGGGGATCGAGTCCTGGCTGCTGCCCAGCCCCAAGGACATCGGGGACGCCTTCGTCGACCAGCGCGACGTCCTGGCCACCCACACCCTGGCCACGACGAAGCTGACCCTGCTCGGCTTCGCCGCCGGCGTGGCCACCGGCCTGCTCGTCGCCGTCCTGCTTCATCTGATTCCGGGGGTACGGGCGGCCGTCTACCCGCTCCTGGTGATCAGCCAGAACGTGCCGACCATCGCCATCGCCCCGCTGCTGGTGGTCTGGCTCGGCTTCGGCATCGCGCCCAAGCTCGTCGTGATCGTGCTCGTCTGCTTCTTCCCGGTCGCGGTGGCCACGCTCGACGGGCTCGGCCGCAGCGACGCCGCCATCAGCGACTACATGCTGATGAGCGGGGCCAACCGCCGGCAGCTGTTCACCAAGCTCCAGTGGCCGGCCGCGCTGCCGGCCATGTTCTCCGGCCTGAAGATCGCCGCCACCTACAGCGTGCTCGGCGCGATCATCGCCGAGTGGCTGGGCAGCGAGGAGGGCATCGGCCGCTACATGATCGCGCAGAAATCCGCGTTCCGGGCCGACCGGCTCTTCGTCGCCATCGCGATCATCGTGGTGCTCGCCCTCGCCGTCTTCGGCCTGGTGCGCCTGGCCGAGAAGCTCACGATCAAAGGGAGGGCGAATGGCCGCTCTTGAGGTGGCGAGTCTGTCCCACAGCTTCGGCGACCTGTCCGTTTTAAGCGACATTTCCCTCGAAGTCGCGCGGGGCGAGTTCGTGTCCATCGTCGGCCCCTCCGGCAGTGGCAAAAGCACGCTGTTCCACCTCGTCGGCGGCCTTCTCCAGCCCACCGCCGGCAAGATCTCGATCGGTGGCGAGGACGCCGTCGGCCGTCGCGGCCTGATCGGCTACATGCCGCAGGCACCGGCGCTCATGCCCTGGCGCACCATCGAGGACAACGTCGTGCTCGCGCGCGAGCTCGGCGGCGTACGCAAGAAAGAAGCTCGTGGCCTGGCCCGGGAATGGCTGGGCAAGGTCGGCCTGGACGGGTTCGCCAAGTCCTATCCGCACCAGCTGTCGGGCGGCATGCAGCAGCGCGTCGCCTTCCTGCGGGCGTTGCTGGCCGACAAGGAGCTGATCTGCCTGGACGAGCCGTTCAGCGCGCTCGACGCCATGCTGCGGGCCGAGATGCACCGCTGGCTGCTCGACATCTGGGAGCAGAACCGCCGCTCGATCCTGTTCGTGACGCACAGCATCGAGGAGGCCCTGCTGCTCTCCGACAGCGTGTACGTCTTCAGCCGCCGCCCGGCGACAGTCCTGGAACGCGTCGAGGTGCCGTTCGACCGCCCGCGCCGCGACGAGGTCGTCGACGATCCCGCCTTCATCCGCCTGCGCCGCCGGCTGACCGACCTGTTGACTGCGAGTTCCCGATGACCCATCTGCGTGTGATGCTCGAGTACTTCCACCCCTGGACCAACGCCGCCGGTTTCTACGTGGCGAGCCGCGAGGGCTGGTACGCCGACGCCGGCCTGGACGTGGAGCTGACCGTCTTCGACGCCCTGCGCGGCGACACCCTCGAGCACCTGGCCCGCGGCGAAGTTCACTTCGGGGTCTTCCCGACGAACCGGCTTCTCGTACGCCGTGCCGCCGGCCAGCCGCTGCACGGCGTGGCGTCGATCAACCACCGCGCCATGGAGACCATCCAGACGGTCAAGGGCCGGGGCATCACCCGCCCCCGGGACCTGGAAGGAAGGCGCCTGGCCCTCAACCCGACCCCACGCGGCGTGGCCATGGTGAACCACCTGGTGGCGGCCGACGGCGGCGACCCGGCGAGGGTGACCCTGGTCGACAGCGGTCACCGCGAGCTGAGCGTCGACGACATCGCCGCCGGCGAGGTGGACGCGACGTTCGGCGGCTACTGGGCGTGGGACGCCCTGATGGCCCAACTGCCCGCGGACCAGCGCGTCATCTGGCCGGTCGACGAGATCGGCGCACCCCCGTACCACAGCTACCTGCTCGGCACGGGCCCCGCCCTGGACGGCCGAGAGGACCTGACCGCGACGTTCCTGGAGGTCACCGAGCGCGGCTACCGGGCCGCGACGGACAACCAGGCGGAGACGTTGCGCATCCTCGACCACGTCATCCCGTACTTCCCCCGCGCCCTGCTGGCCCGCTCCCTCGACCTGATCACCCCGACGTGGTGGCACGAGGGCCGCTGGGGCGAGATCCGCCCCGAGCTGATGGACCCGTACACCGACTGGCTGGCCGCCGCCGGCATCCTCCCACCCACCTTCGACTGGCATTCCGCGATCACGGAGATCCCCCGGGCGGTGCCGCGGTGACAGCCCCGCTCATCACACCCGAGGAATTGGCGGTACGGGCCGGCACCCTCCTCATCCTCGACGCCACGGTCGACCTCCCCTCCCCCACCTTCGACGGCGACCACCGGGCAACATCGGGCCTTGCCGGCTGGCAGGCCGCCCACATCCCCGGCTCCCACCACGCCGACCTGCTGACCACGTTCAGCGACCCCACGGCCCCGTACCACTTCGCCCGCCCCACTCCCGAAGCCTTGACCGAGGCGTTGTCCGCCCTGGGCTTGACCGACGGCACCCCGGTGGTCGTCTACGACCGAGCCGGCGGCATCTGGGCCGCCCGCCTCTGGTACCTCCTCGACTGGCTGGGCCTCCCCACCGCGGTCCTGAACGGCGGCCTACCCGCCTGGCGCGCCGCCGGCCTACCCATCGAGTCAGCGCCCTCCCCCTCGACCTCCCCCACCGCCGAACACCCCGGCCCGGACGCCACGCACCCCAGCCCCTCCGCCGCGCCCCTCAGCCCGGACGCCACGTATCCCGGCCGCGCAATCGCGAAGCCCCACCCCGGCGCGGCGCACCCCGACGCCGCCGAAACGGTCTCTGCGGCCCCGCGCGGGCTGACTCCGCGGCCGAAGGACGGGCGCTGGATCACCCGCGACGATCTGGCGAGCTGGCTGGCCGGCGACGCGGAAGCCTCGGTGCAGTGCGCGCTCAGCCCCGAGGCGTTCCGCGGCGACGTCCCCACGCGCTACTCGCGGCGCGGCCACCTCCCCGGCAGCGGCAACCTCCCCGCCCGCCGGCTGAACGCCCCCGACGGCCGCTTCCTCACACCCGACCAGCTCCGGCCCGTCCTCGCCGAGCTGCTGAACGACCCCCGCCCTCTCTGGCTGTACTGCGGCGGCGGCATCTCCGCGGCCGCCCTGGCGCTGGCCCTCGCGGCGGCCGGCCGAACCGATGTGGCCCTCTACGACGGCTCCCTGGAGGAGTGGTCCGCCGACCCGTCCCTGCCTCTGACCATCGGCCCCGACCCGAACCACGGCGGCACCGGCCCGACGAACGACAATCCGACGGGCGGCGGCGCCGCGGGTCCGACGGGCGGCGGCGACAATCCGACGGGCGGCGCCGCGGATCCGGCGGACAGCGGCGAGGGTCCGGCGGGCAGCGCCGCGGATCCGGCCGACGGCGGCGAGGGTCCGGCCGACGGCGCTCCGACGGACGGCGCTCCGACCGGCGACGCTGATCCGGCGAGCGGTGGCCCGGCGCGCGACGATCCGACCGGCAGCGCCGATTCGGCGAGCAGCGGCCCGGCCGGCAAGGCTGGTCAGGCTGGCAAGTCAGGTCAGGCAGGTCAGGCAGGTCAGGCAGGTCAGGCAGGTCAGGCAGGTCAGGCAGGTCAGGCTGGTTCGGCGAGCGGCGGTTCGGTGAGCGGCGGTTCGGCGGGCGGCGCTCGTTCAGCCCGCGATATCGGTCCGGCGGGCGGCGGTGCACCAGGCCGGTCAAGGCGGCCCGCTGGAGCTGAGGCCGGCGCCGGCGTGCGCCTGAGTGCGGCCGTGCGGGAGCTTGTCGACCGGCCCGAGTTCGCGGTGTTGGCGACGGCCGAACCGGACGGGTCGTCGCAGCTCAGTGTCATGTGGCTGGGGCGGGACGGCGACGATCTGGTGATGGCGACCAAGGGCGGCCGCCGTAAGGTTCGCAACATCCGCCGCGACGCTCGGGTCACCGTGCTGGTCCACGACCGGCGGACGCCGACCCGGTACGTCGAGATTCGCGGGCGGGCCGCGGTCGTCGACGAGGACGCCGTTGCTCTGGTGCACGAGCTGGCTCGCCGCTACACCGGCCGCGATCACGTCATGGGCGACCCCGCCGAGGAAGCCGACCGCGTGGTTCTGCGGATCACGCCCGACCGTGTCGTCGACCAGCTATGACGAGCTCCGGTCCGGGAAGGGGCGCGGCCCCGGCCGACGGCAACCCGGTCACTGACGCACCCGGTGGCGGGCCTGCGCGAGGAACGAGTGGCGCTGTGGACCGGCGGGCGGCCCGGGTGGCCGCGGTGGTGGAGTGGGCTCGTGGGCTGGCCGCGCGGGTGAGCGGCACGCGAGTGGTGGCGGTCGAGGGACGGTCCGGCGCGGGCAAGACCGAGCTGGCGCGGGAGCTGGCGGTGGCGTTCGGGGCGCCGCTGATCCGGATGGACGACCTCTATCCCGGGTGGGACGGGCTGCGCGGCGGCGTCACGGCGCTGCACGACTGGGTTCTCCGGCCGCTGGCCGCCGGTGAGCCGGTGCGATGGCTGAGCTGGGACTGGGCCGCGGACCGGTACGCCGACGCGTGGCATGAGGTGCCGCGTACCGGCAGCCTCGTGGTGGAGGGTGTCGGCTGCGGCGCGCGGGTGCTCGCCCCGTACGTCAGTGGCCTGGTCTGGATCGAGGTGCCGGACGCGCTGCGCCGGGAGCGGGCCCTCGCGCGCGACGGCGCCACCTACGAGCCGCACTGGGAGCGCTGGGCGCGCCAGGAGGACGAGTTCTACGGCACCGACGACGTACGCGGGCGGGCCGACCTGATCATCGACGGTAGTGCGGACAGCTAGCCTCCGCTTCGCTTACCCCGACCTCTCAGTCCGCCGCGACGACCGCGGCAGGCGCGAGAGCAACCGAGGGGGCGTCGGCGGGCGAGGCGTCGGCCGGCTGCTCGGACGGGATCGAGGCGATGCCGGCCAGGATCAGGACGCCGCCGAGCAGCTGGAGCGGGCTCAGCGACTCGCCCAGGACCAGCCAGGCGAACAGCGACGCGAAGACCACCTCGAGCAGCCCCACGAACGAGGCCAGCCGGGAGCCCAGCCGGGCCGAGCCGGCGATGCCGGTGGCGTACGCGATGGCCGTGCCCACGATCGCCACCACCAGCAGCGGCAGCCACCAGGGCGCCGTCGAGTTCACCACGGTGACGTCGGTGGTGACCGTCGTGAACGGCACCAGGCCCACCGCCGAGGCCGCGGCCAGGGTGAGACCGCCCAGGATCAGCCCGGACGAGGCGAGCGCGACCGGCGGCAGCCCGTCGTTGGGCCGGGCCGCCACCACGAAGTAGACCGCGCAGCCGATCGCCGCCGCGAAGGCCAGGACCAGCCCCCACACGTCGACGGCCCGCAACGCCCCGGGCCCGATCACCAGCACCAGGCCGCCGATCGCCAGGACCGAGCCGAGCAGGACCATCGGGCGGGGGGTACGCCGGGTGGTCGCCCACGTGAACAGCACCAGCAGCAGCGGCGCCAGATATTCGATCAGCAGCGCCGTCGAGACCGGGATCCGGGAGATCGCCGCGAAGTACGCGAGCTGGGTGAACGCCACCGCGATCACGCCCATGCCGAGCACCCGCCATCGGCCACGCCACAGCGCCGACCAGCGCCCCCGCAGCGAGATGACCAGCAACGGGAGCAGCACCACGCCGCCGGTGAGGGCCCGCACGGTGACCGCCGCCGCTGGTGACCAGCCCGCCTCGAGCAGCGGTTTGATGAACGCGCCGGACGTTCCGAACGAGACCGCTGAGGTCACGGCGATGACCAGACCCACGGACTTGGCCGAGAACTTCATGGCACCCTCACCTAGGTAGCTGTCATGAGCTAAGTTGCTTATGACCCTGACGCTAAGCCCGTACCAGTGAGGAGTCAAATTGCTTTTTGCCCCTGACACGGAGGAGGCCCTGGAGTTCATCGTCGACCTGACCGACACCGATCCGGGCGCCACCCGCAGCGGCGAGGACGAGCTGGCCACGGTGGACCAGCTGGGCGCCCTGCTGGCCCGCTGGCGCTACTCGGGACGCGTCGACCACGACGAGGCCGAGCTGCGTGAGGTGCGCGCGGTCCGCGACGAGCTGCGCCGGGTCTGGTTCCTCGACCGCGACGACATGGTGCCCGCCGTCAACGAGATGCTGCGCAAGGCGAAGGCCCTGCCCTATCTCACCCGCCACGACGGGTCGGACTGGCACATGCACGCCACCGATCCCGGCGCCCCGCTGGCCGAGCGGATGCGCGTCGAGGCCGCGCTCGCCCTCATCGACGTGATCCGGATGAACGAGGTGGGCCGCCTGCGGGTGTGCGGGGCCGACGACTGCACCGGACTGCTGCTCGACCTGTCCCGCAACGGCTCCAAGCGCTTCTGCGGCGTGCGCTGCGGCAACCGGATGAACATGGCCGCGTTCCGCGAGCGGAAGGCGGCCGGAGGCGCGTGACCGGTCCGGGGAAGTGCTGAGGCGGTCTCAGGAGGCGAGCTCCTCGAGGGTGGGACGGCGCTTGATCGTACGGACCATGCCGTCCGACACGCCCAGCACGGCCGCTCCGCCCACCGAGGGCGAGTCCGCGTAGTGGTATCCGCCGGTGCCGGCGATGGCCACGAGGTCGCCCGGCTCGATGTCCTCGGGCAGCTCGGCCGCCGTCCGGGTCTGTCCCAGCGTCTCGACCACCGTCGCCGGGCGCAGGGCCGCCCGCGACTCGCGGCCCACCAGGACCATCGAGTGCCGGCCGGAGCAGGGCGCCGCCCCGCAGCCGGGCACGCCCTCGTCGAGGGACACGGTCAGCCCGCCCAGGTTCGACGACACCGCGGCGACCCGGGTGAGCGTCACGCCCGCCCGCGACATGATGGACCGTCCCGGCGAGACGGTCAGCCGGGGCTCGGAGATCCCGAAGTACTCGGCCGACAGGTGCACCATCGCCCGCGCCCGGGACGCGAACGCGCCGACCGCGAAGCCGTCGTCGCCGCAGCGGTAGCTGGCGGCGTGCCCACCGCCGAGGTTCACCGCCGGCACGGTGACGCCGTAGCGGGACCGCACGACGGTGGCAAAGCCGAGCACCTCGCGCACCGACGACTCGAACGGCTGGAACCGGCTGAGCTGATGCCCGCAGTCGCAGTCCAGCCCGGCCAGGTCCAGATTGCCCGGCGACCGGATCGCCGCGACGGCGGCCAGCGCCGGCCCGGTGCCGCACTTGAGCCCGTACCTGATCCGCCGGCGGCCCATCCGGGCCGGCACGATGCGCAGCCACACCCGCTGCGGCAGCTCGGCCCGGGAGGCGATCAGCGCGACCTCGGCCACGGAACCGGCCACCACGGCGGCGCCGCACGCGTTGGCCGCGTCGAGGTCGGCCAGCGACTTCCCGGCCCCGCCGAGCACGATCTCGGACGCCGGGACGCCCGCGGTCAGCGCGATCCGCACCTCGGCGGCCGACGAGACCCGGCACCCGAGGCCCGAGGAGGCCACCCACTTCGCGGTTTCCAGGGTCAGACCCGCCCTCGCGCTGTACGAGACCGCGCGCTTCCCGAAGGCACGCAGATATTCGGCGCTCCTCTCGCGTACGTCCCGCTCGTCCAGAATGTGCAGCGGCGTGCCGTAGGAACCGGCCAGCTTTCCCGCCCGCACCCCGCCGATCTGAAGGTCACCGTGGCCCACCCACCGGGCGGAGACCGGCCAGACGGAGGGATCGAGCGGCGGGCGGAGCGCGATGCGCAGTGACGGAAGAATGTCGGCGAGCGTCATGTCCCGACCTTGCTCCCGGCATCGCCGGAAAGTCGCGGCCGGATATTCACCGTTGACGCCGGGCGCCCGTTTGTTGACGCCGTGGATACACCGCTCTCAGCCGGGCGCCTGACGGCTGAGGCCCTCCCACCTCCGGTACTCCTCGGCCCGGGCCTCGTCCATCTGCCGGACCACGTCGTACGAGGCGGAGCCGACGATCAGGCGCAGCGGCGGCCGCTCCAGGTCGGCGAGCTTCATGACCACCGGCGCCGCCGTGCTCGGCTCGGGGCCGGCCTCGTCGCCCCACATCTCGGCCAGGCGTGCCCGCAACGATTCGTACTCGGGCCGGGCCTCGGTCGTCGTGGTGCCGCGTGTGAACAGCTCGGTGCCGTACCCGCCCGGCTGCACGATCGTCACCTTGACACCGAAGGGCGCCACCTCCATGGCCAGCGCCTGGCTCAGCGCGTCGAGCGCCGACTTGGCGGCCGCGTAGAACCCGGTCGACGCGAACCCGCCGCCGGTGCCCATCGTGGTGACCTGGAGCAGGTGCCCCGACCCTTGGGCCCGCAGATGCGGCACCACAGCCTGGGCCACCCAGACGGCACCGAAGAAGTTCACGTCGAACTGGGCCCGGATCTGCTCCTCGGTGGCCTCCTCGACCATGCCGAGCAGCATCACGCCGGCGTTGTTGACCACCACGTCGAGCCGGCCGAAGGCGGACACCGCGTCGTCCGCCACGGCCCGTACCGCCGCCCGGTCCGACACGTCCAGCGTCAACCGCACCAGCCTCTCCGCATGCTCCGCGGCCAGGTCGTCGAGCGGCCCGACGTCACGGGCCGCCGCCACCACGCGTTCCCCCGCCGCGAGTGCCGCCTCGGCGTACGCCCGCCCGAGACCTCTCGACGCCCCGGTGATGAACCACACTCGCGCGGTCACGCGTCCTCCTCATGGTGAGACGAGACGGTCCGTCTCGCAAACCGAGCATGGCACAGCTGTCAAGACGGACCGTCTCGTCTCGCTCGTGTTACGCTCCCGGCCGTGACCGGCCCCCGGAAGCCCAACCCCGCCCTGCGCAGCGAACGGTCGCGGCAAGCCATCCTCGGCGCCGCCCGCGACCTGGTCTCCGAGCTCGGCTACGCCAAGGTCTCCGTCGAGGCCATCGCCGCCCGGGCCGGCGTCGGCAAGCAGACCATCTACCGCTGGTGGCCGTCGAAGGGCGCCGTCATCTTCGACGCGTTCCTGGCCCTGAGCGAACAGGGCGAGGTCATCGCCCTGCCCGACACCGGCGATCTCGAGGCCGACCTCAGGACGGTCATGCGCGCCACCGTGGCCGAGTTCGCCGACCCGGCGTTCGCGGCGCCCATCCGGGCCTTCAACCTCGAGATCATCGCCGACCCGGCGCTGACCGCCCAGTACCGCGAGAGGCTGGCGGCACCGGTCGACGAGGCCAAGAAGGAGCGTCTGCGCAGCGCCCAGCGGGCCGGCCAGCTCGCCGCGGACGCCGACCTCGATCTGGTCCTGGAAGTCCTGTACGCCCCGCTCTACCAGCGCTGGCTGCTCGGCACCGGCCCGCTCACCCCGGAATACGCCGACGCGCTGGTGGAGATCACCCTGCGGGCGTTTCCCGGCGGCCGGACGGGGTAGTGCAGGCGCCGTGGCTGAGCTGGACGAAGAGACGATCGCGTACGCCCATCGCATGTTCGACCTGGCCCGCTCCGGGCAGACCGAGGAGCTGGCCGCGAACGTGGCGGCCGGGCTGCCGGCCAACCTGACCAACGGCAAGGGCGACACCCTGCTGATCCTGGCCGCGTACCACAACCACCCGGCGACGGTGCGCGCCCTGCTCGAGCACGGCGCCGACCCCGACCGGGTGAACGATCGGGGTCAGACCGCGCTGGCCGCCGCGGTGTTCCGGCAGAACGCCGAGACGGTGAGCATCCTGCTCGCCGCCGGGGCCGACCCGGAAAGCGGATCGCCCTCGGCGACGGCGACGGCGGACTTCTTCAAGCTGCCCGAGATGGCCGCGTTGCTGCGCTGAGCGTCAGGCCGGCCAGTGCTTGGACAGCAACTCGTACGACCGCACCCGGTCGCGATGGTCGTGGGCCATGGTGGTGATCAGCAGCTCGTCGGCGCCGGTGACCCGGCGCAGCGTCTCCAGTTTCGCCACGACGGTCTCGGGTGAGCCGACGAACTGGGTGTCGACGCGATCCTTGACCAGCTGACGGTCCTGTTCGGTCCACTGGTGGGCGCGCGCCTGCTCGAGCGTCGGCCACGGGATGGCGCCGCCCCGGCGGACACTGCGGACCCAGAGGGCGTACGGCAGGGCCAGCTCGGCCGCGGTGCCGTCGTCGTCGGCCACGAGGACGTCGGCCGAGACCATCACGTGCGGGGCGGACAGGGTCTTCGAGGGCTTGAAGGCGGCCCGGTACGCCGCGACGGCCTCCAGGACCTTGGCCGGCGCGACGTGGTAGTTCGCCGCGAACGGCAGACCGCGGGCGCCGGCGACCCGGGCGCTCTCCCCGCCGCTGCTGCCCAGGATCCAGAGCTGAAGGTCGGCGCCCTCGCCGGGCACCGCCCGCGCCGAGTTCCCCTCGCCGTCGGTGTACGGGCCGGCCCGCAGGGTTTCGATGTCCTCGACCACGGCGTCCAGGTCGAGCGGTTCCGCGCCGGGCTGCTTGAGCAGCTTGAACCACAGCTGCGCCCGGCCCGACTTGAGCAGCACCTGGTGGTCGTAGTGCTTCGGTATGAGCAGGCCGTCGACGATCGTCTCCTCGTCGGCCGGCGGCGGGACCGACGACGTACTGGAGAGATCTGATTTGCGACGTTGGGCCGACCGGCCCAGGCCGAGGTCGAAGCGCCCCGGATGGAGCGCGTCCAGCAGCCCGAACTGCTCCAGCGCGGCGAGCGGCGTCAGGAAGCCGGTCTGCAACGCGCCCGAGCCGAGCCGGATGTGGCCGGTCACCGACGCGATGGCGCCGAGCAGCACGGCCGGCTGGGAGCTGGCCACGCCGGGCGTCAGGTGGTGCTCGGCCACCCAGAAGCGGTGATATCCGAACTCCTCGGCCGAGCGGGCCAGGTCGAGAGTGCGCCGCAGCGCGTCGCGGGCGTCACCGCCGTCGACGAGCGGTGCGAGATCCAGGATGGACAGTGGGACGGTCATGTGTGGCTCCCCGCGAACGGACGGCTGGGAATTTCCTTGCGCAGCACCGGCGCGACCTCCGACTGGAAGAGCTCCAGCGTCGCCCGGTGCTGTTTGCCGGTGAGGCCGTCACCGTCGGCGTGCAGGTGCATGACCTCGTGGCCGAACTCGGCGTGGTACCGCGACACCTTGTCGATGATCTGCTGCGGGCTGCCGACCAGGATCGAGCTGCGCTCGATCGCGTCCTCCAGCGTCGGGAAGACCGGCTCGACGCCGACCTTGCGGAACAGGGCGATCCGGGCGTCGTAGATCGGCCGGTACGTCTCCACGGCCTCCTGCGACGTACGGGCGACGTAGAAGCCGGCCGAGCCGGCACCCACCAGCGCGTCCGCCGGGTCGTGCCCGTAGTGCGCCCACCGCTCCCGGTAGTAGCGGATCAGTTCCGCGTACGGCTCGATCGGGTTGGTGACGTTGGCCGAGAACAGCGGGTCGCCGTACCGCGCGGCCAGGTCGACGCTCTCCCTGCTGGTGGCGCTGCCGTGCCAGACCCGGATCGGCTTCTGCAGCGGGCGCGGCCAGGTCTCGGCCTCGGTCAGCGACGGGCGGAAGCGGCCCTCCCAGGTCACCTTCGGCTCCCGCCAGAGGCGGCGGAACAGCTCGTACGACTCGCGGTTGCGGTCCCACTGGTCCTCGGTGGTGACGTGGAACAGCTTGGCCTGCGCGGCCCCGTTGCCCTTGCCGATGATCAGCTCGATCCGGCCGTCGGAGAGGTTGTCCAGGGTGGCGTAGTCCTCGTAGGCCCGGACCGGGTCGAGCAGGCTGAGCGTGGTGACCGCCGTGAACAGCCGGATCGTGGACGTCCTGGCCGCGATGTGGCTGAGCACGACCGGCGGCGACGAGGAGATGAACGGGCGCTCGTGGCGCTCGCCCACCCCGTAACCGTCGAAACCGAGTTCCTCGGCCAGTACGGCGTTGTCGACCACCTCGCGCAGCCGGGCGTGATCCGAGACCGACGGGTCGGGTTTGGCGATCAGTGTGATGAGAAGGAACTTCATGACGGCGACACCTCCAGGTTCGGCACCGCGTCGAGCAGCGCACGGGTGTACTCGTGCCGCGGGTGGTGGAAAACGTCGCCGATCGGCCCTGATTCGACGACGGCGCCGTCGCGCATGACCAGCACGCGATCGGCCAGGTGGTGCACGACGCCGAGGTCGTGCGAGATGAACAGCAGGGCGGTGCCGTCGGTGGCCCGGATGTCGGCCAGCAGGTCGAGCACCTGCGCCTGCACCGACACGTCGAGCGCGGACACCGGCTCGTCGCAGATGATCAGGCTCGGCCGGGGCGCCAGCGCGCGGGCGATGGCCACCCGTTGCCGCTGCCCGCCGGACAGCTGCCGCGGATAGCGGTCGAGCACGTCGGCGGAGAGCCCGACCCGTTCGAGAAGGGGCGTGGCCGTCTCTCCGGCCGGGAGCGCCTCACCGACGATGCGGCGCACGGTCCAGCGCGGGTCGAAGGCGGAGAGCGGATCCTGCGCGATGAATTGGAGGCGGCGGCGCCGCGAACGACGCCGCCGCTCCTTCACCCCGGTCCATGGCGCGCCCTCGAACGCCACGGTCCCGGACGTGGGTGCCACCAGCCCGAACACAAGCTGAGCGACAGTGGTCTTCCCCGATCCGGACTCCCCCACCAGCCCGACGATCTCCCCCCGCCCGACAGTCAGATCGACCCCATCGACAACCGTGTGCTTCCCGTACGTCTTCTTCAGCCCTTCAGCGCGGATGACGACGCTGTCGGCGGAGACTGGTTCGGGCGAGGAAAGCGTGGGAAGGGCCGGGGCGGCTGAGGACAGGCGGCGACCTCGGGAGGCGGCCGATGGGACGGCCTGGACCAATTGACGGGTGTACGGGTGGGACGGGGCGGCCAGGAGCGCGGACGTCGGGCCCGATTCGACGACTCGGCCGTCCTTCATCACGAGGACGCGGTCGGCCAGGCGGGAGACGACCGCCAGGTCGTGGCTGATCAGCAGCAGGGTCTCGCCGGTGGCCTTGCGTTCGGCCAGCAGGTCGAGGATCTGGGCCTGCACCGTCACGTCGAGGGCGGTCGTCGGCTCGTCGGCGATCAGCAGCGGCGGGCCGGCGGCGATGGCCGAGGCGATCAGGGCGCGCTGGCGCAGGCCGCCCGAGAGCTGGTGCGGATACTGTTCGGCCCGCCGCGCCGGCTCCGGCACGTGAACGGAGGACAGCAGCTCGACCGGGTCGCCCTTGGCCCGGTGGACGCGCAGGGCCTCGCCGATCTCGGCGCCGACCGTGCGCAGCGGGTCCAGTGAGACCAGCGCGTCCTGCAACACCAGGCCGGCGAAGCTGCCCCGGAGCCGCTTCCAGTCGCGCTCCTGGTAACCCCGTACGTCCTGGCCGTTGATGTCGAAGTGGGAGGTGGAGACCGTGGCCCGGGGGCCGGTGAGCCCGACCAGGGTCCGGGCCGTCACCGACTTGCCCGAGCCCGACTCCCCGACCAGCGCCACGCACTCGCCGGCCGTGATGTCGAGGTCGACCCCGCGGACCGCCTCGACCACGGTGCGCCCGAGGGGGAACGTAACGCGCAGATCCCGTACGGAAATCATGCCGTCCTCCCCTCGAACCGGCGCTGAAGGCGCCGGCCCACGACGGTCAGCGAGATGACCAGCAGGGTGACCACCACCCCGGGCAGGATGGAGGTCCACCAGGCGATGCTCAGGTAGCCGCGGCCTTCGGAGAGCATCGCGCCCCACTCGGGTGAGGGCGGTTGCGGTCCCATGCCGAGGAAGCTGAGGCCGGCCGCGGCCAGGATGGCCTCGCCGAGCCCGATCACGGCGAGCACCGGGATCGGGCCGATCACGTTGGGCAGCACGTGCCGCAGCACCAGGCGCAAGCGGGAGTCGCCGAACGCCACCGCCTGTGTGACGTATCCGGCCTGGCGGACCACGAAGGTCTGCGACCGCACCACCCGGGCGTAGTGCGGCAGGGTGGCGATGCCGATGGCGACGATCAGGCCGGCCGTTCCCGGGCCGGCGACCGCGACGAACAGCAGCGCGAGCAGCAGCAGCGGGAACGCCGCGAGGGCGTCGAAGCCGCGGCTGAGCGCCTCGTCGGCGTACTTGTGGGAGAGCCCGGCCAGCAGGCCGAGCAGGACGCCGAGGCCGGCGGCGACCAGGGTGGCCGCGAGGCCGATGGTCAGCGAGTGCCGGGCGCCGTGCACGACCCGGCCGAAGACGTCACGTCCTAATTGGTCGGTGCCGAACCAGTGGGCGGCGCTCGGCGCCTCGAGCACGTGCATCGGGTCGGCGGCCAGCGGATCCCCCGCGAACAGGGACGGGACGAGCGCCGCCAGCAGGGCCAGAAGCAGGAATCCGGAAGCGGCCGCCACACCGAGGCCGCGCGGGCGGCGAAAACGTAGAGACACGGGCCGGTCGAGGGCGATGGTCATGTCAGCTCCTCCGCAGCCGAGGGTCGATGATCAGGTACGCGAGGTCGGCCAGGGTGTTGAGCAGCACGTAGACGAAGGCCGAGAAGACCACCACGGCCAGCACGACCGGCATGTCCTCGCTGGTGACCGCGTTCAGCGTCACCTGGCCCAGCCCGGGCCGGCCGAAGACGGTCTCGATGATCACGGCGCCGCCGAGCAGGATGCCGAACAGCCAGCCGATCAGCGTCACGGTCGGCAGCAGCGCGTGCCGCAGGGCGTGCCGGACGAGCACGGCCCGCTCGGACAGCCCGCGGGCCCGGGCGGTGACCACGAACGGCTCCTCCAGGGCCCGGTCGATGCCGTCGCGCAGCACCTGGGTGAGCACCCCGGCCACCGGCAGGGCCAGCGTGATCGCCGGCAGCACCAGGGCCGCCACGCCCTGGTCGCCGGAGACCGGGAACAGGCCCAGCCGGAACGAGAAGACGCTCAGCAGCACGATCCCGATCAGGAAGGGCGGGGTCGAGACCAGGACCAGCTCGAGGGTGGAGCTGGCCCGGCGGGCCCAGGGCCGGCGGGTGGTGACCGCCAGCACCAGGGCCAGGACGATGCCGAGCAGGCCGGCGCTGAAGGCCAGCGTCAGGGTCGGGGCCAGCTGGCCCCCGATGACCTCCGCGACCGGCCGCTGCAGCAGATAGGAGCGGCCCAGGTCGCCGTGCAGCGCTCGCCAGAGGAAGTCGAGGTACTGCACGACGGCCGGGCGGTCGAGGTGCCACTCCTGGATGATCTGCGACCGGATCAGGGGTGTGTCGGCGCCGTCGCCGATGATGGCGTCGACCGTGTCCCCGGGCGCGGCCAGCAGGGCCAGGTAGGCCGCCGTGGCGGCGGCCCACAGGACCACGAGGCCGGTGCCGACGCGGCGGAGCACCATCATTTGCTCAGCCAGACGTTGTACGCGTTGCCCGGCACCCCGGCGGTCGGCTCGAAGCCGAGGCCGCCGACGTTCTTGGCCGAGGCGATCTGGTCGGCCGGCGCGTAGAGCGGCTGGATCAGCGCGTCCTCGGCGACGACCTTCCGCTGGATTTCCCCGTACGTCTGGGCGCGATCCCCGCCGGCCTCGCCCGCCGCCAGCAGCGAGTCGAGCCGGGGGTCCTTGACGCCGGTGCGGTTGATGGCGCCGTCGGAGCGCAGCAGCAGGTTGAGCGCGGCCCCGGCGTCGGTGTCGGCCCGGGAGTTGTCGAAGACCTCGTACTCGTTGTCCTCGATCGCCTTGGTGGCGGTGCCCTGGTCGACCACCGACACCTTCAGGTCGATGCCGGCGCTCTGCTTGACCGCGGCCTGCACGGCCTGGGCCAGGATGTCGCGGCGGTCGCGGACGAACGGCGCCGACTGCACGAGCCGGGCGGTCAGCCGCTTGCCGTCCTTGGTGCGATATCCGTCGGCGTCCCGCGTGGCCCACCCAGCCGCGTCGAGCTCGGAGTTCGCCTTCGCCGCGTTGTTGCCATAGGAACCCTCGAGCTCGGCCGAGTAGAGCGGGCTGGTCGGCGAGATGACGCTCCAGGCGCGGGTGGCCGTGCCCCGGTAGACGCCCTGCAGGACGGTGCCGACGTCGAGCGCGTCACGGAACGCCCGCCGGACCCGGACGTCGTCGAACGGCGCGTGCGAGGTGTTGAAGTAGTACGAGTAGGCCGAGCCCGAGTTGAGTCCCTTGCTCAGGGTCAGCTGCGGGTTGGCGGTGATCTGCGCCTGGTCGGTCGCGGGCACGCCCTCGATCACCTGAACCTGGCCCGAGGTCAGCGCGCCCACCCGCACCGACGACTCCTTGAGGAAGCGGTAGGTCACTTCGTCGAGGTACGCCGGGCCGGTGTGGCCCGCGTTGGCCGGCGCCCAGTTGTAGTCGGGGTTCTTGACGTAGTGCAGCTCCTGGCCGGGCGTGTACTTGTCGAGAATGAACGGCCCGGTGCCCGCCAGCTCCGGGCCGCCCGCCTTGAGGTTCTTGGCCTCCTTGAGCGACTTGGGCGAGACGATCGCGCCCTGCGGCGAGGAGAGGAAGTCCAGGATCAGCACGTCCGGCTGCTTGAGGTTGTACTTGATGGTGGCCGGGTCGACGACCTCGACGCTCTTGAGGTTCTTGAGCTGTACGGCGGCGACGGCCGGCGCGTAGCCGTCGGCCAGCAGCTGGTCCACGTTGGCCTTGACCGCGGCCGCGTCGAACTTGGTGCCGTCGCTGAAGGTGACGCCGGTGCGTAGCTTGACGGTGTAGGTCTTGCCGTCGGGCGAGGCCTCGTACCCGGTGGCGAGCCAGGGCACGTATCCACCCTTGTCGTCGTGGGTGAGCAGGGCCTCGAAGTTGTTCCAGACGAGCAGGCGCGCCTTGGCCTGCGCGTACTGATGCGGGTTCAGGGTGATCGGCTCGGTCTCCACGGCCCAGTTCAGGGAGCCGCCGGAGACCGGAGCACCGGCGTCGGTGGCGGTGCCGCCGCTGGAGGAGCAGCCCGCCAGCAGCGCGAGAGACGCAGCCGCGGCGAGCCAGGAACGGTGACGCATCGATACCTCCATCGGAACGGACTCTCTTTTTCCTATAGGCTCTATGGGATATAAGCAAGGGGTGACAGCCCTTTCTCACAAAGTCGCCCCCGCTCCGGCGATGGCCCTCTGCCTCGCCGCGGCGTTCACCACGCTGCTCGATCAGTCCAGCCTCAACACCGCCGTGCCCGCCCTGCGCGACTCCCTCGACGCCGGATCGGGCTCGGTGCAATGGATCATCGCGGGCTACTCGCTCACCTTCGGCCTGGCTCTCGTGCCGGCCGGCCGGATCGGCGACGCGCACGGCCGCAAGTGGCTGTTCGTCGGCGGGATCACGCTGTTCTGCCTGGCCGCGATCGTCGCCGGCACCGCACAGGAGGCGTGGGTGGTCGCGGTCGCGCGGCTGCTGCAGGGCGTCGGCGCCGGCACGGTCAACCCGCAGGTCCTCGGCATCTTCCAGGAGATGTTCACCGGCCGCGAGCGGACTCGGGCGCTCGGCGCGTACGCCCTGGTCGGCGGCATCGCCGGGGTGATCGGCCCACTGGTCGGCGGCGTACTGATCGACACCGTCGGCTGGCGTTACGTCCTGCTCCTGAACGTGCCGTTCGGCTTGATCACCATCCCGTTGGCCATCCGCTACTTTCCGCGGACCGCCGGATCGCATCGGACAAGCCTGGATCCGATGGGGCTCGCGCTGCTCGGGGCGGCAACGCTGAGCGTGCTGCTGCCCTTCACCGTTCCCGGCACCGGCTGGCTGCTGGCGACGACGCCCGCCCTCATCGCCCTCCTGATCATCTGGGAGCGGCGCTACCGTGGCACCCCGATCCTGCTGCCCGCGCTGATCCGCGAGCGCGGCTTCCGCAACGGCACGCTGATCGCGATGTTCCAGTTCGGCTCGTCGCTCGCGGCCTCGCTGGCCATCACGCTCTACCTGCAGGAGGGCCTGGGCTGGTCGCCGCTGCACGCGGCGCTGACCGTACTGCCGAGCGCCCTGGGCTTCGCGGCGTTCTCGGCCGTCGGCTGGCGGATCCTGGGCCGCTACGGCCGGCGCAGTGTCCAATGGGCACTGGTCGTCGCACTTGTCACAGTCGTCGCCACCGCGCTCATAGTGCAGTTCACCCCGGAGACCCACCTCGGGCTCGCGCTCGCGGCCACCCAACTCGTCAACGGCGCCGCCGGCGGCGTGATCATCTCCCCTAACCAGGCCCTGACGCTCGCCTACGCACCGATCGGCGCGGCCGGGCTGGCGGCCGCGTTGTTGCAGCAAGCCCAGCGTGTCGCGGCCACCATCGGGACGGCCGCGGTGACCGGCGTGGTGCTCGCGTCGCTCGGCCGCGACTCCCTCACGTACGGCCTGGCGATCTGCGCCGGAATGCTGGCCGCTGCCGTCCTTGTGACGTCCCGGCCGTTGACGACTTCGTAAAACATATAGAGCCGATAGGACTTGAAGGCAATGCCGATTCACACCTAGCGTTCTGTGGCAACAGCCCGACTCGGAGGGACGCCCGTGAGTCTCCTGTCCTCGGCTCGCGCGCCGGTGCAGTCACCGCGAAGCGACGAGCTCACCATCGTTCCCGCCCGCCATCCGTGGCGCTGGGTCGCCGCGGCCGCCGTGCTCGTGCTGGTCGCCCAGTTCGTGCACGGCCTGGCCACCAACCCCGGCTGGGACTGGAGCACCTTCGCCGGCTACTTCTTCGAAGAGTCGGTGATGCGGGCGCTGCTGATCACCCTGGAGCTCACCCTCGCCGGTGCGGTCCTCGGCTTCGCCGGCGGCATCCTGCTCGCCCCGATGCGGCTGTCGAAGAACCCGGTGCTCACGTCGGTCAGCTGGACCTTCATCTGGGTCTTCCGCTCGGTGCCGCTGATCGTGCAGCTGCTGTTCTGGGCCAACCTCGGCTACCTGTACGACAAGCTGCAGCTCGGCATCCCGTTCGGGCCCGGCTTCGTGCAGTTCGAGACCTCCAGCCTGGTCAGCGCGTTCGGTGCGGCCCTGCTCGGCCTGGCTCTGCACGAGGCCGCGTACGCCGCCGAGATCGTCCGGGCCGGCATCCTCTCGGTCGACCAGCGCCAGATGGAGGCGGCCGCCGCCCTCGGCATCCCGCGGCTGCGGCAGTTCCGCCGGATCGTGCTGCCGCAGGCCATGCGGGCGATCCTGCCGAACGCCGCCAACGAGCTGGTCAACCTGCTCAAGAGCACGTCGGTGGTCTACGTGCTGGCCATCGGCGAGCTGTTCTACCAGGTGCAGGTCATCTACGGCCGCAACGGGCGGGTCGTGCCGCTGCTGCTGGTCGCGACCGTCTGGTACGTGATCCTCACCGCGGTCCTGTCGATCCTTCAGCACTACACCGAGCGGCACTTCGGCAAGGGGTACCGGCGATGATCGAGATTCGGGGCGTCCACAAGTCCTTCGGGTCGCTGGAAGTGTTGCGCGACATCAGCCTCAGCCTTCCGGCCGGCAGCGTCACGGTGATTCTCGGCCCCTCCGGCTCCGGCAAGTCCACCCTGCTGCGCTGCGTCAATCACCTCGAAAAAGTCAACCGGGGCACGGTACGGGTCGACGGTGAGCTCATCGGCTATCGCCAGGACGGCGACAAGCTGCACGAGCTGCCGGAACGGCTCGTCCTCAAGCAGCGGGCCAACATCGGCTTCGTCTTCCAGACGTTCAACCTGTTCCCGCACATGACGGCCCGGCAGAACGTCGACGAGGCCCGCGGCCCCCGGGATTCCCGGGAACTGCTCGAGCGTGTCGGCCTCGCCGACAAGGCGGACTCCTATCCCCGGCAGTTGTCCGGCGGACAGCAGCAGCGGGTCGCGATCGCGCGTGCCCTCGCGCTCGACCCGAAGCTGGTGCTCTTCGACGAGCCGACGTCGGCGCTCGACCCCGAGCTGGTCGGCGAGGTGCTCGACGTCATGCGGGACCTGGCCGAGGCCGGAACAACGATGGTCGTGGTGACCCACGAGATCGGCTTCGCCCGCGAGGTCGCCGACACCGTCGTCTTCCTGGACGGCGGCCGGATCGTCGAGCAGGGGCCGCCGACCGAGGTTCTGGACAACCCCCGGCACGAACGTACCCGCGCCTTCCTTTCCAAAGTTCTCGTTTAGGAGCACCCCATGCGCCGCAGAACCCTGTTCGCCACCGTCGCGCTCGTCGCCGGGCTCGCCGGTTGCTCGGCCCCGGACGAGGCCCCCACGGCCGCCGCCCGGGTCGAAGGGGCCGCCACGACCACCAAGCTCAACCTCACGCCCGACCAGCAGCGGATCATCCCGGCCAAGGTCGACGCGGCCGCCGCGCTGGTGCCCGAGAAGATCCGGGCGAACGGCAAGCTGGTCATCGGCGTCGGCGCGGCCGGCTCCGGCTTCCCGCCGCTGGCCTTCACCGCCGACGACAACAAGACGCTGATCGGCAGCGAGCCGGACGTCGCGGTGGCCATCGCCGGCGTCCTCGGCCTCGAGCCCGACCTGCGGAACACGTCGTGGGAGAACCTGTTCATCGGTTTGGACAGCGGCAAGTTCGACCTCGGCGCCTCCAACATCACGGTCACCGAGGAGCGCAAGCAGAAGTACGACTTCGTCACCTACCGCAAGGACGAGCTGGCCTTCGAGGCGAAGAAGGGCTCCGGCCTGAAGGTTGCCGGCCCGGCCGACGTGGCCGGCAAGAAGGTGGCGGTCGGCTCCGGCACGAACCAAGAGAAGATTTTGGTCGAGTGGAGCGAGGAGAACGTCAAGGCCGGCCGGCCCAAGGTCGACATCAAGTACTACCAGACCAACCAGGCGACCTACCTGGCCCTCGGCTCGGGCGCGATCGACCTGTACCTCGGGCCGAACCCGACCTCGGCCTACCACGTGTCGACGGCGGGTGAGACCGAGATCGCCGGTACGTACTCGGGCGCCGGCGCGTCGCTGCAGGGCCTGATCGCGCTGACCACCAAGAAGGACAACGGCCTGGTCAAGGCGTACCAGGCCGCTCTCGACGAACTGATCAGGTCGGGTGACTACAAGAAGATCCTCGACCGCTGGAACCTGGCCGACGAGGCCGTGGACGCCGGCGAGATCAACCCGCCCGGCCTCCCGATCGAAGGTAAGTGATCATGACACAACCCCTGCATCTGGCCGTCGCGCTCGACGGCGCCGGCTGGCACCCCGCCGCCTGGCGCTCCACCGGCGCGCAGCCCGGACACCTCTTCACAGCGCCCTACTGGACCGAACTCGTCCTCGAGGCCCAGCGCGGCACGCTCGACTTCGTGACCATCGAGGACTCCCTCGGCATCGCCGACAACGGTGTCGGCGCCCGCCTCGACGCCGTGCTGATCGCGGCCCGGGTCGCCCCGGTGACCTCGCACATCGGGCTGGTGCCGACCGCGACCGTCACGCACACCGAGCCGTTCCACGTCTCCAAGGCTCTCGCCACCCTCGACTACGTGAGCCACGGCCGCGCCGGATGGCGCGTCCAACTCTCCGCCCGCCCCGCCGAGGCCGCGCATTTCGGGCGGCGGACGGTCCCCGAGATCCGGGAACACTTCGCCGAGGCGGCCGACTTCGTCGAGGTGGTACGCCGGCTCTGGGACAGCTGGGAGGACGACGCGGAGATCCGCGACGCCGCCACCGGCCGGTTCATCGACCGGGAGAAGCTGCACTACATCGACTTCGACGGCAAGTACTTCAGCGTGAAGGGCCCGTCCATCACGCCCCGGCCGCCGCAGGGCCAGCCGCTGGTCACGGCCCTGGCCCACGCCGACATCCCGTACGCCTTCGCGACCGGCTCGGCCGATCTGGTGTACGTGACGCCGGCCGACGTGGACGACGCCCGGCAGATCGTGGCCCAGGTGTCCTCCCTCCCGCACGTCTTCGGTGATCTCGTCGTCTTCCTGGAGGACAGCGAGCAGGCCGCCCGCGACGCCAAGGCCCGGCTGGACGAGCTCGCCGGAACCCCGTACACCTCGGACGCCTCGATCTTCACCGGCACCCCGGCCCAGCTGGCCGACCTGCTGCTGAGCTGGCAGGCGGCGGGCCTGACCGGCTTCCGGCTGCGGCCGGGCCGGCTGCCGGCCGACCTGGAGGCCATCACCCGCGCCCTGGTGCCCGAGCTCCGGCTGCGCGGCGCCTTCCGCAAGGAGTACGAGTCGGCGACCCTGCGCGGCCTGCTCGGCCTCGGCCGGCCCGCGAACCGCTACCGTCAGGAGGCACCCGTTGCCTAAGCAGATCCACCTCGCCGCGCACTTCCCGGGCGTCAACAACACCACCGTGTGGAGCGACCCCGAGGCCGGCAGCCACATCGAATTCGAATCCTTCGTCAAGCTGGCGCGGACGGCCGAGCGGGCCAAGTTCGACTTCTTCTTCCTCGCCGAGGGCCTGCGGCTCCGCGAGCAGGGCGGCCAGATCTACGACCTGGACGTGGTCGGCCGCCCCGACACCTTCACCGTCCTGGCCGCCCTGGCCGCGGTCACCACCCACCTCGGGCTGGCCGGCACGATCAACTCCACGTTCAACGAGCCGTACGAGGTGGCCCGGCAGTTCGCCAGCCTCGACCACCTCTCCGACGGCCGGGCCGCGTGGAACGTGGTGACCTCGTGGGACGCCTTCACCGGGGAGAACTTCCGCCGCGGCGGCTTCCTGGCCGAGCCGGACCGGTACAGCCGGGCCACGCGGTTCCTCGAGACGGCCAAGGAGCTGTTCGCCTCGGTGCCGGCTCCCGAGGGCTTCCTTCGTGACCCGTCGGCCGGCACGTTCGCACACCAGGACGACCACTTCGACATCGCCGGCCGGTTCAACGTGCCGCGCAGCCCGCAGGGCCGCCCGGTGATCCTGCAGGCCGGCGACTCGGACGCGGGACGGGAGTTCGCGGCGGCCACCGCCGACGCGATCTTCAGCCGGCACGGCACGCTCGCCGAGGGCCAGGCGTTCTACGCCGACGTCAAGGGCCGCCTGCCCAAGTACGGGCGCGAGCGCGACGAGCTGCTGGTTCTGCCGGCCGCCACGTTCGTGCTCGGCGACACCGAGACCGAGGCGCAGGAGAAGGCCCGGATCGTCCGCCGCGAGCAGGTCAGCGGGGCGACCGCGATCAAGTTCCTGGAGCAGCTGTGGAACCGGGACCTGAGCTCGTACGACCCGGACGGCCCCCTGCCCACGGTCGACCCCGACGTGTCGGACAACCACATCGCGCGGGGCCGGGCCAGCGTACGGATGCACCGCGACCCGATCGCGGTGGCCGGCGAATGGCGCGCCAAGGCCGAGGCCGAGAAGCTCTCCATCCGGGAGCTGATCATCGAGGTGACCGGGCGGCAGAACTTCATCGGCACGCCCGCGTCGGTGGCCTCGTCGATCAACGAGCTGGTTCAGGCCGACGCCAGCGACGGCTTCATCCTGGTGCCGCACGTGACGCCCGGCGGCCTGGACGAGTTCGCCGACAAGGTGGTCCCGCTGCTTCAGGAACAGGGCGTCTTCCGGACGGACTATTCGGGTCCCACCCTGCGCGACCACCTCGGTCTGCGGGCGCCGCGATGACCACCGTCTCGCCGGGCACCTCGGTCCTGGACAACGCGGCCTGGGAGTCGCTGACCGGCCCGCACGCCCGGTTCGCCGAGCGGTACGGGCAAGCGGCGCGCTATCAGCCCGACGTGGCCCCGTTCCACGCCCTCGACGACCCGAACGACCCGGCCGCCTGGAAGGACCTGCTCGAACTGACCGGGCCCGGCGCCGAGGTGGCGGTGGCCGGCCCGGTACCCGCCGCCCACCCCGAATGGCGGCTCGTCGACGAGGTGGCCGGCGTGCAGTTCGTCGACGACACCCTCGCGGACGCGCCGGCGCCGGAAGCGGTCCGGCTCACCGCGGCCGACGTGCCCGAAGTGCTCGACCTGATCGAGCGCACGCGCCCGGGACCGTTCCGGACGCGCACCATCGAACTGGGCGGCTACCTCGGCCTCCGGGACGGCGGCAAGCTGGTCGCCATGGCCGGCGAACGGCTGCACCCGCCGGGCTGGACCGAGATCAGCGCGGTCTGCACGGACGCCGCCCACCGCGGGCGGGGCCTCGCCACCCGGCTCGTTCGGGCGGTCGCCCACGGCATCCGGGAGCGGGGCGAGACGCCGTTCCTGCACACGTCGGCCGCGAACGCGACGGCGATCCGCCTGTACGAGTCGATCGGGTTCCGGCTGCGCCGGCGGACCACGTTCGGCCTATACGCCGCGCGGATCGAAGTCTGAGCTGCTGGCGAGTTTCTGCCAGCGGCGGCGCTCGCTCGCGCTGAGCTTGGGCGGCATCACGATCCTGATCTCGGCGTAGAGGTCACCGGCGACACCGTCCGGGTTGGGCAGGCCCCGGCCCCGCAGGCGCGCCCGGCGGCCCGAGGACAACCCCGCCGGCACCTGCACCTGCGCGGGGCCGGACGGGGTGTCCACGGGCACTGTCGCGCCCAGGGCGGCCTCCCACGGCGCCAGCGGCAGGTCGACGTAGACGTCGCGGCCCTGCAGGCGGTAGCGCGGATGGGGGACGATCCGGACGGTCACCGAGATGTCCATGCCGGGCAGCGGGATGCGCCGCCCGTCGACGACGCCCGGCGGCAGGTCGACCTCGACCACCCGAACGGCGGTGCCGAACTCCAGCGTCAGGTTGCGGCGGCCACCGGCGTACGCCTCCTCGATCGAGATCTCGAGGACCTCGACGCCGGCGTCGAAGCGCGGCATGCGCGCGCCCCACCCGAACTGCGCCGACCCGGATGACACCCCGAGACCGCGGTCCAGGTCGTACATCGCCCGTTTCCGCTCGTCGGACAGGATGTTGTACGCCTCGGTGATCTGCTTGAACCGGGTCTCGGCGCCCGTCTCCCGGTTGAGGTCGGGATGGAACCGCCGGGCGAGGGCCCGGTAAGCGCGCTGGATCTCGGCCGGGGTGGCCGACTTGGCCACGCCGAGAACTTCGTAATAATCGCGCGTCTTCGTAGGCACGGGCCCTCCCCTTGCGCTCGCGTCCATAGAGGTTTATGGCTTGAGCGCCCTCATGTCAACTCTGTGTCCCCAGGGAGTCACGTTCCGGTCCCGCGAACGCCCCGGGCGCTCGTTGGGCATGATGGACTGGCTCACGAGAGGAGGCCCGGCGTTGATGACATCGAATGGCTCGGCCCGTCCGGTCACGCTGCGCGACGTGGCGCGCCTGGCCGGTGTGTCGGTGGCGACGGCCTCCAAGGCCCTCAACGGCCAGCCGCAGGTGAAAGCGGAGACCCGCAGCCGCGTCCTGGAGGCGGCGAGCCAGCTCTCGTTCTCGCCCAACACGCTGGCCCAGGCCCTGATCGGCGGCCGCACCGGCACCGTCGGCCTGCTCACCTCCGACCTCGAGGGCCGCTTCTCCATCCCGATCCTGATGGGCGCCGAGGACGCGTTCGGCTCCGACCAGGTGTCGGTCTTCCTCTGCGACGCCCGCGGGGACGCCATCCGCGAGAAACACCACCTGCGCGCCCTGCTCTCCCGGCGGGTGGACGGCCTCATAGTCGTGGGAGCCCGCCCCGACAGCCGGCCGTCGCTGGGCCGGGACCTTCCCGTGCCGGTCGTCTACGCGTACTCACCAAGCGATGATCCTGAAGACCTGTCCCTGGTCACCGACAACGAGGCGGCCGGCCGTCTGGCGGTCGACCACCTCATCGCGTGCGGGCGCACCCGGATCGCCCACATCACCGGCGACCCCTCCTACGGCGCCGCCCAGGACCGGGCCCGCGGCGCCCAGTCCCGCCTGGCCGAGGCGGGACTGGGCCTGGCCGGTGACCAGGTCTGGTTCGGCATGTGGTCCGAGGCGTGGGGCCGCGGCGCCACCCGCATGCTGCTTCAGAAGGACCCGACGGTCGACGCCGTCTTCGCCGGCTCCGACGAGATCGCCCGCGGTGTCCTCGACGTGCTCCACCAGGAAAACCTGGACGTGCCGGGGCGTGTGGCCGTCATCGGCTTCGACAACTGGGAGGTGCTGGCGGCCAACGCCCGCCCGCCCCTGTCGACCATCGACATGCGGTTGGAGGAACTGGGCCGCCGCGCGGCCCAGCGCCTCTTCGCCGCCATCGACGGCAACCCCACGTCAGGAACCGAGACCCTCCCCTGCCGCCTGATCACCCGCGAGTCGACGGCTCCCCTGGGCTGACCGGCGGAGCGTGAAGCTGAAGTCGCCGGCCGATTTCCCGGTCAGCCGGTGGGCCGAGGTGAGCAAGCCCTCGGCGATGAGCCGGCGCACCTCGCGACCCGGCACCTCCAGACCGGCCGACAGCAGCCGCGTCCGGCGGACCGGAATCCGCCGGACGAAGCGGATGGAGGTGTCGACGGCCCGGGCATCGGTCCTTTCCCGGCGGAGCGTCCACGCGCCGTCCCAGTCCAGGGAGACGTTGTTCCGGCGCAGAACCGCGGGATCGGCGAGCACGGTCGCCGCGAGTTCGGGGTCGTTGTCGTGGAAGCGGGTCAGCGTGGACGGGTCGATGGCGCGGACGGTGACCCGCTCCAGAACTGTCAATTTGATGGTCTCCCCGCATCGGGCGCACAACGCCAGGAGCCAGACGTCGAGGAGCTTGTGGTTGGCGTTGACGCGGAATTTGCCGTACGTGCGGTACCGCCCCGACGGGCAGCGCCGGCAACGGCGGTTGATGAGGGGAAGGCCGGTGGGACTCACCAGCCACTGATTGGTGGTCACTGAGGGACAAGCCGATCTGCTACGACGATTCCGTGCGGAGACACAGCTCCGCTGAGGAGTTCCGCGCATGACTGGGAAGCGAGGGGCGGGCCGTGTGTCACGACGGCCGGCCGCACTCGCCTGGTCGATGCGGGAGGTCAATGCTCCAGAGAGCAGAGCCCGGCGCCGCGCGCCGGGAAGATGTCTTAGCTGTACAACGGCTTTCCTCGTCTGGTGCCACCGGATGGGCCCGGCGACGTTAACAACGCTCCGCAGCGGCGCTCCACCGGTTTTCGCCGGCGGTGCGGCTCAAGCCCGTACCGAAAGTGGCTCCCAGAGCGGAGACCGCGACCGAGCCGGCGAAAACGAGGATGGCGGTCGGGGCGCCGAAGGCGGCCACGAGGGAGCCCGCGACGACCGGGGCGAGGGCCGCCATCGACGTGGCGGCCATCATGATCACGCTGACGACACGGCCCTGCAGGTGGTCGGGGGTGATGGCGGCCTGATAGCCGAAGAGCGCGGCATTGCCGGCGGGCCCGAGAAACACGGTCAGAGCCAGCGGAACGGCGGCGGCGACGCTCGACGTGAGCAGGGCGGCGCTCGCCAGCAGGACGACGGCCAGCCAGCAGATCACCCGGACCAGAACCGTCAGCCCGAGGCGGCGCTGAAGACGGGGCGCGGCCACGGCCCCGAGCAGGCCGCCCACGGCGACGACGGTTTCGACGAGCCCGATGACGGCCGGCGCGGTGCCGCCGCTCTGCAGGGCCACGACGACGGCGAAGACGACACCGCCGATCGCGAAGTTCAGCGGGGCCGCGATCAGCATCAGCATTCGCAGGAACGGGTGGGTCAGAACGAACCGCAGACCCTCGGCGAACCTGACCGGAACATCCTTGTCGCGCGGCGCCTGCAACGGCTTGCGAATGGCGCCGACCATCACCAGCGAGACCAGATAGGAGACGGCGTTTCCGAGGAACGGAACCGCGTGTCCCACCGAGAAGAGGAGACCGCCGAGAGGCGGGCCGGCCAGCATGGCGCCGTACGAACGGGCCTCGTTGCGCGCGACCGCGTCAGGCAACTGCTCGATCGGCACGATGCTGCGCAGGGAGGCGTCCTCCGCCGTACCGAAAAGGGCCCCGAAAGCCGCGTCGAACACCGCCGCCGCGATGATCAGGGGCAGCGAGGCCCGGCCGGTGACAACGGCCACTGTCAAAACCGTGAAGGCCAGCAGCCGTACGCAATCACAGGCGAGCATGAGCCGCCGCCGGTCGAACCGGTCGGCGATCACTCCGGCCGGCAACCGGCAGACGAGCCGCGCCACCGAGGCGAGAGTGCCGACCAGCCCGGCGCTGACCGGATCGCCGGTCTGCACCAGAACGAGCAGGGCCAGCGCCAGGGTGGCCACGCCGTCGCCGAGATCGGAGAGCGTCTGCGACGTCCACAGCAGATTGAACTCCCGGTTGCGCCACAGCGAGGCGTTCACGAGGCGCGATGCGGGTAGGTCTGAAGGACGACGAGCACCTGCTCGGCGCCCGGCTCATTGGTGCGGGCCTCTTCGACGGCCTGCCAGATCCGTTCCCGGAGCCGCTCGAGCCGCTCCGGAGTGGTCCGGATGACCTGATCGGAGCCCTCCCCCGCGGCCTGCCATTCCGGGCTCCACCGGCCTTGCGCGACCTGAGCGTGAAAGGTCTCGATCCAGGCACCCCACACCTCCCGGGAGGCGCGCTCGACGGCGACCTCGTCCTCCCGGCTGCCGTCACCGAACCGCGTCGACACGTGAGCGGCTTTCCACCAGCGCTCCCGCCCGTGCGCGCCGCGCCCCAGCTCGGGCGCGTCCACCACGAGCCCGTGCCGGGCCAGAAGCCGCAGGTGATGGCTGGCCTGCCCCGAGTCGGTGCCCAGCCGCCGCGCGAGAATCGCCGAGGTGGCGGGCCCGTCCACCCGCAACGACCCGACGATCCGCATCCTCAGCGGATGAGCCATCACCCGCATCAGCATCGCGTCGGTGACCACCAGTTCACTCATGAGCGGGACGCTAGTTCGTCCGCCACATCGAGTACAAGCAGCTTATGCATAGAAGCTCTGCATCGGTCGGCGGAAAAGTGTCATACCCCGGGGTCATCATGTCCGCATGGCCCAGCCAGCAGCTTTCTCACCGTCCGACCACGACTTCGAGGTGTCGGTGCACGAGGCCCGCACCCGCTTCGTCCAACTGGTACGCGTGGCCTCCCTGACCGGCCGCCCCGTCACCATCACCGACCACGGCCGAGCAATGGCCACGATCGTCCCCCACCAGCGCCCCGGCCTCAGCCGCCCACCCGACCCCCCGCCACATCGCCCGGCCCCCACGGACCCCGCCGCGAATCCCGCAACCACCAGCAGCACCGCTCCTCACCCGCCTACCGCCCCCAGCGCTGCTCCCCACCCGCCTACCGCCCCCAGCGCTGCTCCCCACCCGCCTACCGCCACGAGCGCTACTACCCACCCGCCCACCGCCGCTTTACACCCATCTACCGCCACGCAGTTACATTCCGGCGCCGCTTCACCACCGACCGCCTTGCCGGCCGATCTCGAAGCGGAGCGGCGATCCGGAGCGGAGGGTGAATGGCGTACTGGCCTCGCACCCGGACGGCAGGCTGGGCCTGGGGATGAGTGGCAGGTCTACCCGAGGGCCAAGCGGCGCACCGGAGCATCGGCCGAGCGAAGAGCCGAACACCACGCCGGAGCCGAGCAGCGAACCGGGGCGGATGCCGAACACCGGACCGGGGCCGAACAGCGAGCCTGGGCGGAAGCCGAACACCGCGCCGGAGCCGAACAGCGAGCCTGGGCGGAAGCCGAACCCCGGGCCGGAGCCGAACGGCGAGCTGGAGCCGAACAGCGAGCCGAGGCAGAAGCCGAACACCGCGCCGGAGCCGAACAGCGAGCCTGGGCGGAAGCCGAACCCTGGGCCGGAGCGGAACAGCGAGCCGGAGCCGAACAGCGAGCCGGAGCCGAACGGCGGGCCGGGGCGGAAGCTGAGCGGCGGGCCGGGGCGGAAGCCGAACGGCGGGCCGGGGCGGAAGCCGAGCGGCGGCACGTCGAGACTTTCAGGCAGGCGGAGGCTGCGCGGCAGCGGGCCGATCCGGAGCGGGCTCAGGCGGTCGCGGCGGGGTGGGCCCGGCGGCTCGAAGAGGTGCGGGCCGCCCAGCAGCGCCGGCATGCGGCTGAGATCGCATCTTTTTCGCAGGCGCTGGCCGAGGCGTGGCGCGTCATCGACCACCTGCGCCCGCGCGGAGCCGATCCCGGTATCGACCGGCTCCGCACCGAGCATCGTGAATTCCTGCCGGGGCGGCTTGGTCAGTCGATGTAGAGCTTGTCGAGCAGGTGGGCGTTGTGCTGTTCGACGTAGCGGCGGCGGAGCTTCAGAGAGGGGGTCAGGTCGCCGTTCTCGACGGTCAGGTTTCGTTCGAGGATGGTGAAGCGTTTGATGGTTTCCCACTTGCCCAGTTCGGTGTTCAGCTGGGTCACGTAGCCGTCGATGGCGGCCACCGTCTTGGGGTGGCGGACAATCTCGGCGTGGGTGGCGCCGGCCACGCCGTGTTCGGCGGCCCAGGCTCTGGTGGCGTCGGGGTCCAGGTCGATCAGGGCCGTGATGTACTGGCGGCCGTCGCCGTGGACGACTATGCGGGCCGACAGCGGGCACAGGGCCGCGAAGCGGGTCTCCAGGGACTGCGGGGCCACGTACTTGCCGCCGGAGGTTTTGATCAGATCTTTCTTGCGGTCCGTGATTTTGATGTTGCCGCGAGGGGTGATCTCGCCGATGTCGCCGGTGTGGAGCCAGCCGTCCTCGAGCATGGTGGCGCTGGCGTCGGGCAGGCCGTGGTAGCCCTCCATGACGCCCGGGCCCTTGATCAGGATTTCGCCGTCGGCCGCTATCGAGATCTCGGTGCCGGGCAGGGGAAGCCCCACCGTGCCGTATTCGAGGTGGTGGCTGCGGTTGATCGTGGAGCCGGCGGCCGATTCCGTCAGGCCGTATCCCTCCAGGATGGGCAGGCCGATCGCGTCGAAGAACTCGGCGATGTCGCTGGACAGCGGGGCGGCGCCGGAGATGAAGTACCGCATCCGGCCGCCGAAGCGAGCCCGGACCTTGCTGAGCACGATCCGGTCGGCCAGAGCATACTGCCTGGTCAGCAGCGCGCCCGGGGTTTCGCCACGGCGGCGGGCACGGACCGCTCGGCGGCCGACGCCGATCGCCCAGTCGAACAGGCGCGCCTTCACGCCACCCTCGCGGTGCACGGTGGCCACGACACCGGCGTGGACCTTTTCGAAGATTCGCGGTACGGCGGGCATCACCGTGGGCCGTACGACGGGAAGGTTGTCGATGATTTTGGTCAGGTCGCCGTCGACCGCCGTGGGATAGCCGATGGAGAGCTGCGCCGCCAGCAGCACCTTGCCGAACGAGTGGGCCATGGGCAGCCACAGGTATCCCAGATCGTCCGGCTCGATCAGCGCGATCGCCTTCGCCGTGGCCGCCTCGTACGTCCAGCGGCTGTGCGGGAGGCGGACGCCCTTGGGCCGGCCCGTCGTGCCCGACGTGTAGATCAGCGTGGCCAGGTGGTCGGCCGTCACCGCCGCCGTGGCCCGGGTGACCGCGTCCGGGCGTTCGGCCAGCAGCGCCCGGCCGCGGGCGCGCAGGCCGTCCAGGGTCATCGCGCGGGACTCGCCGGCCGGCACCGGGCCGTCGATCATGATGACGTGCTCGACCAGGGTGCCCGGGGACAGGACCTTGGACAGGTGCTCCGGGCTCTCGATGATCGCGATGTGACTGTGCGAGTCGGCGAGGATGTGCTTCACGTCCTCGGCCGACGACGTCGGGTAGATCGTGGTGGTGGCGCCGCCGGCGCACATGATGCCCAGGTCGGCGTGGATCCACTCGACCCGCGTCCCCGACATGATCGAGACACGGTCCTCGGGCTTGAGGTCCAGGGCGAGCAGTCCGGCCGCGATCTCGGTGGCGATCTCACCGACGCCGGCCCACGTCTGCGACTCCCACCGCCCGTCGACCGGCCATTTGTACGCCTCGGCGTCCGGCGTGCGGGCCACCCGGTCGAGGAGCAGGGCGCCCACCGAAGCCGGTGTCTCCTTCTGGATCCGTTCCCAGGTGGTGATTTCGTCGGGCTGGGCGCGCTGTGCCGTGCTCACTGTGGACCTCCCGGCGTCACTGATCGATGGGCATCACCGACAGGGTACGCACGGTAACGTGTCCTGCGTCACATCCGTTCGGCCTGATCACGACGAGAAGCCAGCTCGACCAGGCGCTCCAGGTCCGTACTGAGAGATTGCTGTACGTCGTTGCCCATCCGCCGGGCCCACACCCGCGCCCGGCGTCCCTGAAGGTAGGCGTGCACCTCGAGCCGGCTGCCCTCACCGAGCGGACGAGCCTCGTGATGCACCGTCAACCGGGCACCCCGCAGGAAGGTCGTGTCCGCGTACACACTCCCCGGCTCCAAGGCCGTCACCATGAACGGCGCCGGCGATCCGTCGTTCGGCTTGGACACGCCCCGCGCCCCGACCGCCAGCGGCTCCGACAGGCGCAGATACTCCATGCTGGCGCTCCACTCCTGATGAGTGGCGAGGTCGCACCACCGCTCGTAGAAGTACGACGGCGCGACGTGCGACTCGGCGGAGACCCGCGCAACTTCGATCATGGCGAGAATGTACCGGTACGATGCCCAAGCGATGAGCGCCGAGCAGGACCCCCAGCTCGCTCGGCGGCTGACGTTGTTGCCATTTCCGGTCCAGCCGCTGCGGCAAGTCGCGATGTTGCGTCCCACGGCGAACGGCCGTTGGTCATCCGATCCCGATGCCGTCGGGGTCGGCCGGATATTTCGACGAGGCGTTGTTCGGGCCGGGCGAGCTGTCGCGGCACATGCTCGTGTGCTTCGACGACCGGCTGGCGGCAACGTGGCGCTATCCGCGTATCGGCGACCTGCCGCGGATCTGGGAGTGTCAACGCCCAGCGGTTCTGTCGCGGGGATGTGCTCTATGTGGCCGACCATGGGGCGTTCACCATGACCAGCATGTCAGGCGGCGCGGGCCGACCAGACTCGGGCGGCGGCGTTGCGGGCGGTCAGGCCGGGTCGGGTGCGTGGGACCAGTAGGCCTGTGGTGCGGCCGATGTGGCGCTGCTTCGGGTCGGTCAGTGTGCGGTGGCGGGTCTCGTAGCGGCGCAGGGCGGTCGCCACGTCGGCCTCGTCGGTCAAGGCGGCGGCGAGGGTGTACGCGCCCGCCATGGCCAGGGAGGAACCGTCGCCGAACAGGGAGACGCAGGACGCGGCGTCGCCCAGCAACGTTACGCGGCCTCGGGTCCAGGAAGGAAGGGACACCCGGCTCACCGCGTCGAAGTACAAGTCGGTGGTGGTCAGGTGGGTCAGCAGTTCGCGCGTTCGCCAGCCCGCGTTCTCGTACGCGGAAGTGACGAGGTCGCGCGGGCCGGGATCGGGCGTCCACGGGTGCCGGAAGATGAAGGCGGCCAGGGCGTCGCCGCGCCCGGGGTGGACGGAGAGCAGGCGGCCGGGGGTGTTGTAGAGCAGCACTTCGGTGGGATTCCACGACGGGGCGCCGAGGGACACCGTGGCCACGTACAGGCCGAGGTGTTGGACGAAGTCGCGTTCCGGGCCGAAGGCCAGCCGCCGCACCGTCGAGTGCAGGCCGTCGGCGCCGACGACGAGGTCGAAACGGGCGGGCCGCGCGTGCGCGAATGTCACGTCGACGCCGCCGGCGTCCTGGGTCAGCTCCGTGACGGTGTCGTCCATCAGGATCGTGGCGTCGGCGGCGGCCGCTTCGAACAGGAGGGACGCCAGGTCGCCGCGCGGGATCTCGGTGCCGGAGTCCATCGGCAGCCGGGCCACGGATCGGCCGGACGCGTCGAGCACCCGCATGCCCGTCGCGTGGGTCGCGGCCGCCCGCAGCGCCGCGGTGATCCCCATGGCGGACGCGACGTCGACGGCTTGATGTCGTACGTCGACCGGGTTGCCGCTCGACCGCAACGCGGCCGCCTTTTCGACCACGGTCACCCGCCAGCCGGTCCGGGCCATCCAGTACGCCAGGGTGCTGCCCGCTATGCCGGCACCCGAGATCAGAACTCTGCGCTCAGTCATGACGCCGACGTTAACCGCACTCAGTGCAGATTTGCAACGAGTGCTGCTTTGCATCCGGTGCGATATGGTACGGCGGTGAGCCTTCGCGACCGCAAGCGCGCCCGCACCCGCCAGGCCCTCGTCGAGGCCGCGGCCGATCTGTTCGAGAGGCAGGGCTTCGAGGCGACCACGATCGCCGAGGTGGCGGCCGCGGCCGAGATCGGTACGCGTACGTTCTTCAGCTACTTCCCGGCCAAGGAGGAACTGCTCTTCCCCGAGAGCGACCTGCGGGTGCACGCCGCGGTCCGGGCCATCGCGGAGCGCGGCCCCGGCGACGGGCCGGCCGAGGTACTGCTGCGGGCGCTGCACACGGTCGGCGAGGACAGCGACGACCTCTCCGGACGGCTGGCCGCGCTGCGCCTGCGCTTCATCCGCGAGGTGCCGTCGGTGCGCGGGCGCGCCCTGCAGATCCAGTTCGACGCCCAGCGCGAGATCGCCCGCCACCTGGCCGCCGCGTTCCCCGGCGAGCTCGACGAGGTCGGCGCGGCCGCCATGACCGGTGCTTTCGTCGGCGCCGTCACGGCCGCCCTGCAGGTGCTGCTCGAGGACGTCGACGACCCGGGCGACCCGGCCCAGGTTCAGGCCGCGGTCGAGGTGGCGGTCGACCGGGCCCTGAAGCCGTGGCTCACGCACCGATGATTCGCCTCCGCTCGGTCGACACCAACCCGGTCATGGTGCCGGCGCGCAGCCTGCGACACCCGCTCACCGACGCCGGCCGGTACGCCAAGTGCGCCACCGTGGTCACCGAACTGTTCAGCGAGCACCTGGCCGGCGGCCCGCCGCTGATCGCGAAGACCAGCTGGGTCCGGTTCCTGCCCACCGACCTGGACGGCCCGGCGGCCATCTCCCCCCTGCACGCCACGTCGGCGCTGGGCCTGGGCGAGGTGCACGAGGTCCCGTACGACCGCAAGGTCCTCGACCTTCCCGACGACGACCGTCGCCGGGCCATCCTCGACTGGCTGCGCGACCACATGCTGGCCCTGGGGTCCGGCCTGAACTGGGACCCCGGCCCGATCGAGGCGGCGTACGAGGCGTGCCTGCGCGACGGCTGCCGCTACCGGCGGACCGGCGCCGCCAAGGCCAGCCCGAACCGCCGGTGGAAGGCGCACGTCGAGTTCGAGATCGACGGCGACGGCGAGGCCTGGTCCTGGCTCGTCGTCACCGACCGGGCCGGCGCCGTGCTGACGGTGGGCGAGCGCCGGGACTCCGTTCCGTTCGCCCGCCGGGGGCGCAAGGTGCTGCGGTCCGTCCGCTGGGACGGCGACGTGCCGACCTGGACGTCCTGGATCGACGACGTCTTCACCGACGGCCCGCCGTGACGTGGGCGACCACCAGGTCGCCGATCATGGCGCGCAGGTGGTCGCGCAGGTGCGGGTCGAACAAGTCACGGTCGAACATGGCCTTGAACGTGTAGCGGTTGGCGCCCCGGAAGACGCAGAACGCGCTGATGATCATGTGGACGTCCAGGGCGTCCAGGTCGTCGCGGAACAGGCCGGCGGCGCGGCCGCGCTCCATGATGCGCGACAGGACCTCCAGGGCCGGCGCGGCCAGCACCTCGCGCGACGACGAGCTCGACAGGTGTTTGGCGTAGTGGATGTTCTCGATGGCGACCAGGCGTACGAAATCGGGGTGTTGCTCGTGATGGTCGAAGGTCGTCTCGGCCAGGCGGCGCAGGGCCTCGACGGGTGCCAGATGCTCGACGTCGAGTTCCTGTTCGGAGGCGCGGATCCGCTGGTACGCGCCCTCGAGCACCGCCAGGTACAGGCCTTCCTTGCCGCCGAAGTAGTAGTAGATCATCCGTTTCGTGGTGCGCGTCTTCGCGGCGATCTCGTCGACCCGGGCGCCCGCGTAGCCCTGGTCGGCGAACTCGTGCGTGGCCACCTCGATGATCTCGGCGCGGGTGCGCTCGGCGTCCCGGACGCGCTCCTTCGGCGCCGACTCCGCTGTCATGCCCTGATCCCCCTCGACGTCGTTGGTGTCGACTCTAGTGGTCACGTCACCTAGGCTGAACGGACCGGTTCGTACATTAGGAGTTTCATGCGTACGAGTATCGCGACCGTCTGCCTCTCCGGCACCCTCGAAGATCGCCTGGACGCCGCCGCGGCCGCCGGCTTCGACGGTGTCGAGATCTTCGAGAACGACCTGATCGCCTCGGCGAGCTCTCCCGAGAGCATCAGAGCCCGTACTCAGGACCTGGGGCTGAGCATCGACCTCTACCAGCCGTTCCGTGACGCGGAGGGTGCCACCCCGGAGCGTTTCGCGGCCGTCGAGCGGCGGTTCCGGGCCAAGCTCGACCTGATGGGCCGCCTCGGCGCCGACACCATCCTGATCTGCTCGTCGGTCGCACCGGACACGATCCCCGACGACGCGGTCAGCGTCGCCCAACTCCGTACCCTGGCCGACCTCGCCGCCGCCCGGGGCATGCGCATCGCGTACGAGGCCCTGGCCTGGGGCCGTCGCGTGTCCACATGGGACCACTCCTGGGAGATCGTCCGGCAGGCCGACCACCCCGCTCTGGGCTTGTGCCTGGACAGCTTCCATGTCCTATCGCGCGGGGCCTTTGAAAATATCCAGAATGTTCCGGGTGAGAAGATCTTCTTCCTTCAGCTGGCCGACGCGCCCCGGCTCGACATGGACGTCCTCCAGTGGAGCCGCCACCACCGCCTGTTCCCCTTGCAGGGCGGGCTCGACCTGGCCGGCTTCACCCAGGCCGTCCTCGACGCCGGTTACACCGGCCCCCTGTCGCTGGAGGTCTTCAACGACGTGTTCCGGCAGGCCGACCCGCATCGTACGGCCGTCGATGCCCGCCGTTCCCTGATCGCCTTGCGGGACGCCGGCCTCACCCCGCCCGCCGACCTGGACGGCATCGCGTTCGCCGAGCTGAGCGTCGACGCCTCGACCGGCCCCGAACTCGAGAACCTGCTGCGCGCGCTCGGTTTCACCCACTCCGGCCAGCACCGGTCCAAGGCCGTCCAGCTCTGGGAGCAGGGCACCGCCCGCATCCTGCTCAACTCCGGCGCTCCGCGCCCCACCGAGGGCTCGGCCGCGATTCGCGCTTTCGCTTGGGAGAGTACGCAGCCGGAGCAGTCGGCCGAACGCGCGCAACAGCTCCTCGCCACGCCGCTCCCCCGCCGCCGGCGGCAGAGCGAGGCCGACCTGACCGCCGTGGCCGCGCCGGACGGCACCGAGGTGTTCTTCGTCCGTACCACCCCCGCCGGCTGGCACGACGACTTCCTGCCGACCGGCGAGCGGGCGCCCGGGGCCGGGATCACCGGCATCGACCATCTGTCCCTGGCCCAGCCGTTCGACCGGTACGACGAGGCCGCGCTCTTCTACCGTTCGGTGCTCGGTCTGGTCGACGACGAGGCGGGCGAGTTCGCGGCGCCGTACGGCCTGGTCCGTACCCTGGCGATCCGCGATCCGCGGCGACGGGCCCGGATCGCGCTCAGCGTGCCCGTGCTGCGCCGCGGTGACTGGGCTCCGGCCGTACCGCAGCCACAGCACATCACCCTGGCGACGTCCGATCTTTCGGTGACGGCGGCGGCCCTTCGGGCGGCCGGGATCGAAACTCTGCCGATTCCCGCCAACTACTACGACGATCTGGAGGCGCGCCTGGAGCCGCCGGACGGGCTTCGAGCCCTCGGGGCGATGTACGACGAGGACGAGCACGGTCACTACCTGCAGCTGTTCACACCGGTCGTCGGCGACCGGGTCTTCTTCGAGATCGTGCAGCGGGTGGGTGGCTACCGGGGCTACGGCTTCGCCAACGTTCCCGTTCGCATGGCGGCGCACCGGGCGCAGCGCCTGCGCGTCAAAGGTTGAGCAGGGCCGCGCGCGTGCGGGCGGCGGTCCAGCGCCGGCCCAGCTTCGGCTGCAGCAGCCCTTCCAGTACGGGGGTGAGCCGCCCGGCCCGGCGGAACGGCGTCATCCGCCCCTCCGCCACGGCCAGCACGGTGGCGAACAGGTCGCCGCGGTCGAACGGCGACCGGCCCTCGACGGCCGCGTAGAGCGTCGCCCCCAGCGAGAACAGGTCGCTGGCCGGAAGCGGCTCCCCGCCCTGCAACTGCTCCGGCGACACGAAGGCCGGGCTGCCGGCGAACCCGCCGGGCGGCGGCCGCCAGTCCCCGCCGGGCACGTGCGCCACCCCGAAGTCGAGCAGCACCACCCGGCCGTCGTCGCACAGCTGCACGTTGCCCGGCTTGACGTCGCGGTGCACGACCCCGGCCCGGTGCGCGGCGTCGAGCACGTCGACGATGCAGTGCCCGATCCGCACGACCTGCTCGATCGGCAGCGGCCCCTGCTCCTTGATCGCCGCGCCCAGGCTCTGCCCGCTCAGGGCCTCCATCACGATCCACGGCTGGTCGTCGTCGCGGACCACGTCGTGAATCCGCACGACCCCCGGGTGCGGAACGCGCGACGCCGCCCGCGCCTCGGCCAGGGCCTGCTTGCGGGCCGTCTTGCCGGACCAGTCCGAGCCCAGGTCGACCTGCTTGACGGCGACCCAGCGCTCCATCAGCTCGTCCTGAGCGAGCCACACCGTTCCCATGCCACCGCGCCCGAGAACCGAGCGGAGCCGGTACCGCCCGGCCACCACGATCCCCGACGCGATCGGCGCTTCCGCTGCCTGAGTAAGAACCCCCATGCCCTAACAGGGTGGTCATCCGCGGCCCGGCTGTCGTCCAGGCGAGCCCCCAACCGCGGTACCGGCTAGCCGGAAAACCTCAGCTGCCACCCATCCGAATCAGGGCATTTCCCCCGAGCAGCAGCACGTCCGCACCGGCCACCAGGGCCATGCTCAGGTGCAGCCGCCGCGACGCCTGCTCCGGATCGGTCTCGCGAAGCCCCCGCACGAGCGCCCCGAGAGCGGTCAGCACGAGCGGAATGCCACCGATCAGCAGCAGCCCGACCGACCCCGGCGTACGCCCCTTGACGACCAGAAGCGTGACAAGCACGGTGGGCACGATCCCGAAGAACAGCCAGCACAGCCCGGCATACCAGCGCAGAGGCCGTGTCGCATCCATCCGAGGATCTTAAACATCCGTCAGCCGCCCAGGGCACGCAGCCCGTCCTCCCACCGCCGCCGCCGTTCCTCGAGGCTCTGCTCCCACCACGGCGTGCCCCGCTCCCCGAGCGCCACCTTGGCAACCTGCACCCGGGCCCGCGCCGCCGCCGGATCCTCCCCCGCCTTCAGCGCCTTCCCCACGTCCCGCCGCGCGGCCATCAGCGCCTTGCGCAGCACAGCCGCCTCCGGCTCAGGAATGGCCGGATCGGTAGCCCGCCAGCGACGCCCCTTGATGACCAGATAGCGCCCGTCGTCAGTCACCGTCTTCACCTACCCCAGCGGCCGCCACCTGAACTGTCACGACCGAGCGAAGAGGCTACCGATCTAGAAACAGGCCAGCGACAATCTGTCGCTAGAGACCCACGAGCCGGCGAAACCTCGCCTTTCGGTGGAGAGCAGTCAGCGGCACTCCCGCCAAGACCGAAGGACGCGGTAAGCCGGCACCGGGACAACACGGTCCTTGAGCACAGAAAGGCGGGCCTCCATGATGCCCAGCACGCGGGAGTAGGACAGCCTCGGTGGGAAGTGCCACGGGACTTACCGTGGTGATCTTCCTGTTCTCGATCGTCGCACTTGCCCTCATCCTGGTCGGCTACTTGGCGAGCAAGGCCAATAGGACTCATGGCGGCAGGACGTACATCGAGATCAAGGCCGCGGGCCTCGTCCTCAAGTTCGGGACGGAGATCAATGGATCATCCGCCCCAGGCGTCCGAAGCGCCGACACCGGAGAGTCGTCGACCGGTGAGCACGAACAAGGACAACTGAAGGTCGAAAATCCACCTCCGGTGGAGCTGCCACCTGGCCGGCGACGGAAACGGCGTCCGCCCAGCAAGCGCGCTCCCGACGGGGGTGAGGCTTGACATAGAGCTCGCGAAGCAGCGCCTTCCCGGCGACGGGGAGGCGCTGCTTCCGCGCTCCTCGAACAGCGGGCGAGCGGCCCGTTCAGAGGGCGGAGAAGCGGCTCACCTTCTCCGGGCGCAAAACGATGCGGACCAGTGGGCCGGTGCGCCACTCGGTGAGGAGCTTGTCGTGTTCCGGGTCGGAGAAGGTCCAGTAGCGCTCGGCCAGGCGGAGGGCGAGCTCGTTGGCGCCGTCGTCGTGGACGGTGGCCGGGCCCTCGGCCGCCACCCAGTGTTCGGGCTCGCCGGTTGGGGCGGCGACCACGATCGAGGCGCGGGGGTGCTCGCGGAGGCGGTCGACCTTGGGGGAATCGGGCAGCGAGAACAGTTGGAGGTCGCCGTCGGCGGTCAGCTCGTACCAGACCGGGCGGGGTGACGGCCATCGTCCGCCGCGCGGGGCGACGGTGAGGAAGGCGTAGAGCGGGCGGGCCAGCAGTGCGAGATCCTCGTCGCGGAACATGATGGGCAGCGTAGGCCACCCTCAAAGCCCGTGCACAATGCGTTCCACGCCGATTCACGGCTAGGAATGCTGCAACGGCCGGCCCTTCGCTCCACCAGAGATGCCCAGCTGTAATCGAAAAGGGGGTTCAATAATGGAGTTGGCCGAATTTCACACCGAAGACGGTACGGCAGTACTCTTCGAATTGGCGCGAGACGACACGGTACGCGGGACGTCGCTCGCCTCGCGGCGCGGTGACGCATTGGTGGCTGAGACCGGCAAACGACTTGAGCAGGTGACCGAGGCCGTACGCCCTGCGGTCAACGCGTTGAAAGCCGCCGTCACGAGCCTTGACCCGGAAGAAGTGACAGTCGAATTCGGCGTCAAACTGACCCTGGCCGCCGGCGTGGTGATAGCTTCTGGAACTACCGAGGCTCACTTCAAAATCATCTGCAAGTGGTCGCGCGATAGTGGAGATCCCGGCAATGACGAAAATTGAACGGGCTTTGGGAAGCGCCCTTGTGACCGTCGGGAAACACGACCAGAAGGCGCCCGAAGGCGCGGGCCTGCTCCTGACCCGGACGCACATACTTACTTGCGCGCATGTGGTGAACAGCTCTCTCAACCGCAGCGAGAATGCGGCTGACGGGCCGAGCGATACAGAAACAGTTCGGCTGTCCTTCCCCTTCATCACGCCGACCGAGCACTACGAAGCGCGGGTCCGGGCCTGGGTGCCGCCATTTCCGAACGGGTCCGGGGATGTGGCTGTACTTCAACTTGTCGAATCCGCACCGGCCGACGCGCGCCCCGCACAGCTCATCAGAACACAAGACCTCAATCGCCACGAATTCTGGTGCTACGGATTTCCAAATGGATATAGCGGCCGGCAAGCATCGGGGCGCTTGCTGCGCACCGAACCCAACGGGCTCGTCGCCTTGGAGGATGTCAAGTCCACGGGAGCCAGAATAGAGGCAGGTTTCAGCGGTGCACCCGTATGGGACGAGGATCTAGGTGGCGTTGTTGGCCTCGTAGTTCAAGAAGATCTTGACGCAATGGCACGTCGCGCGTTCTGCATACCCACCGGAAAATTAGTAGAGATTCTTGAGCCTGAATGGCCGCCGATCCGGCAGACCGTCGTCCCGGCACGACGATCTGCCGTCAGCGGCCAAATGGATAGAAAGTACAAGTCCGTTTGGTATCGGAGCACCGCCCCCGAATTCACTTTCAAGAATCTCGCTGGAGTTCGAGAGACCACGGGAGAACTAATTGTTGGACGTGACTACATCTGGTACGAGCCCTTGGACATGGTGATCTTCGCAGAAGACATACTGCGAGTCAGACTGAGCAAGGCCGGGGCCGATTTCATCAATATGTGGGTGCAAATAGAACACGAAACACCCCATGGCCGCGCCATCGCCTATTTTGCCAGCGGACAGTTACTAGGATACGCCGGTTTGGCCGGCCGAAATCGAGCTATACATCGAGACATCGTCACCATGAAGGAAAGCACCAAGTATTGATGTGACCGGGGGCGGCGGCCTGAGACGGCCGTTCTTGAGTTGGCCGCCGAGCCGGGCACCGAGGTCGTGCGGGGAAGCGCCGTAGTTGCGCTCCATCGGCGGGCTGACCACCCGGTTGCGCAGGCCGAGCGGCGGAAAGGGGGAGCCGAGCGGCATCACAGTCCCAGGTAGATCTGGCGTACGCGGGGATCGTTGCGCAGCTCGGCCGAGGTGCCGGTCATCGCCACCGCGCCGTTCTCGACCACCAGGCAGCTGCTGGTGGCCTCGAAGGTGAGTTTGGCGTTCTGCTCGACCAGCAGCAGGGTCAGGCCCTCGGAGCGCAGCCGCAGCAGCACGGCCAGGATGTCCTCGACCAGCTTCGGCGACAGGCCCATCGAGGGCTCGTCGAGCAGCAGCAGCCGGGGTCGCGACATCAGGGCCCGGCCGATCGCCAGCATCTGCTGCTGGCCGCCGGACAGGGCGCCGGCCAGCCGGTGCCGCATCTCGCCCAGCACCGGGAACAGCTCGTACACCTCGGCCAGCGTCGACCTCACCGAGGAGTCCCACTTGCGGGCGTACGCGCCGAGCAGCAGGTTCTTCTCGACCGGCAGGCCGGTGAAGACGTGCCGGCCCTCCGGGACGTAGCCGATGCCGTGCCGGACCATGTCGCGGGCGCTGACCCCGGCCAGGTCCACGTCGCCCAGGCGCAGCTTCCCGGACCGGCGGGGCACCAGGCCCATCACCGCCTTGAGGGTGGACGTCTTGCCGGCGCCGTTGGCCCCGATGACGCCGACCGCCTCGCCGCCCGGCACCTCGAAGCTGAGGTCCCGGACGGCGCTGACGCCGCCGTAGTTGACCGTCAGCCCCTCGACGGTCAGAGCGAGCCCGGTGGTCATCGGGTGGCCTCCCCGACGGACGGGACGGGCAGGTCGTCGGTGTTCATCGAATCTCCCAGATACGCCTCGATCACCGCGGGTTCGGCGGCCACCTCGGCCGGCGTCCCGGAAGCGATCACCCGGCCGCCGGCCAGCACGGTGATCTGCTCGCAGAGCGACATCACCAGGCCCATGTTGTGCTCGATGATGATGACCGTGCGGCCGCTGTCCCGGATCGACCGGACGATCTCGGCCAGCTGCCGCACCTCCTCGCCGTTGAGGCCGGCCGCGGGCTCGTCGAGCAGCAGCAGGGCCGGGTCGGCGGCGACCGCCCGGGCGATCTCGACGCGCCGCTGGATCCCGTACGGCAGTGATGTGGGCGCGAGGGAGGCGAACTCGGTGAGCCCGTACCGGTCCAGGATCTCGGCGGCGGAGCGCCGCAGCGCGTGGTCCCGCCGCAGGACGCTGAGCGGTCGCAGCGCGTAGCGCCAGGCCGACCGCGTCGGCCAGCGGTCGAGCGCCACGAGCAGGTTCTCCTCGACCGTCAGATCACCGAAGAGCCGCAGATTCTGGAAGGTACGGGCCATGCCGGCGCGGGCGAGACGGTACGGCGCACGCCCGGTCATGTCGGCGCCGCGGAAGATCACCCGTCCGCTGGTCGGCTTGTAGAGGCCGCTGATCACGTTGAACAGCGTCGTCTTGCCGGAGCCGTTCGGGCCGACGATGCCCCGAATCTCTCCGGTCGCGACGGTGAGCGAGACGTCGTCGAGCGCTTTGAGGCCCCGGAACTGCTTGGTGACCCCCTCGACCCGGAGAAGTTGATCATGGGAGGTGGCGGGGGCGGCGGTGGTCTCGTACGGCTGGAAAGGTCGCAGCTGCGCGGCCACCCTCGCATGCTTGCCGAACCGCTGCCGTACGCGGCGGGGCAGACCGGCCAGGCCGGTGGGGGCGAAGACGACGACCAGGACGACGACCGAGCCGTACGCGAGCTGGGCGATCGTGGGGTGGTCGACCAGCAGCTCGCGGACCAGGGCCAGGCTGATCGCGCCGACCACGCAGCCGATCAGGCTCTGCCGGCCGCCGATGATGACCATGGCCAGGAGCAGGAACATGTTCGCGATGTTGAACGATTCCGGGGCCACGTAGCGGATCAGGCCCGCGTAGAGCACGCCGGCCACTCCCCCGTACACACTGGCCAGCATGAACGCCGTCATCCGGAGCATCGGCACCTCGGCCCCGAGCGCGCCGGCGGCCAGCGCGTCGTCGCGCATCGCCCGCATGCGGCGGCCCAGCGCCGTGCGGACCACGAAGAGCCCGAACCCCAGCACCACCGCGAAGACGATCAGTTCGAGGTAGTAGTAGATGTACTCGCTGGAGAGATCCACGCCGGGCAGGGCCGGCGCCGCGATCCCCGAGATGCCCTCGGCGCCGCCGGCGATGTCGGCATTGGTCACCCAGTTGGTGAACGCGAGGGCCAGGCCCAGCGTCACGATGCCCAGGTAGTGCGACTGGACCCGCAACGCCGGCGTGCCGATCACCAGGCCCATCAGGACCGTGGCCAGGATCGCCAGCACTCCCGCGACCCAGAAGCCCATTCCGGCGTGCGTGGTGAGGATCGCCGTGGCGTACGCGCCGACCCCGAAGAACGCCACCTGCGACAGGTTGACCTGCCCGGCGATGCCCATGACGAGGCCGAGCCCGATGGCCAGAATCGCGAAGATGAGGATGACGTTGACGACGTGGATGGCGTACGAGTCGAGGCCGTACGGCAGGAACCAGGCCGCGACACCGAGGGCCGCGATGAACAGAAGTCGCCGTCTCATGCCCGGTTCACCGTCCGCTCGCCGAAGATGCCGGTCGGCCGCACCATGATGATCACCGTGAAGACCAGGAAGGTGACCAGCTCGGAGTAGCCCTGGAAGTGCCCGGCGGTGAACGAGTCGAGGATCCCGATGGCGAGGCCGCCGAGGATCGCGCCGGGAATGCTGCCGAAACCGCCGAGGATCGCGGCGGCGAAGCCCTTGATGCCGAGCGCGCCGCCGAGCGCCGGGCTGACGTAGAGCAGCGGCCCGACCAGGCCACCGGCCAGCGCGGCCAGGCCGGCCCCGATCATGAAGGCGATCGCGTTGCTGCGGCCCACGTGGATGCCGACGGCGGTGGCCGCCTCGTGGTCCATGGCGACCGCCTGCATGGCCGCGCCCCGCTTGGTCCGGGACAGGAACAGCACCAGCAGCACGGTGGCCAGCGCCGCGATGGCCAGCACCACCAGGTCATACGTCCGGATGCGCAGTCCGAAGATGTCGATCGGCGCGGTCTGCACCGGGGACGGCACCGCGCGGCCGGTGGCGCCCCAGATCATGATGATCAGCGCGTCGAGCACGATGCCGAAGCCGATCGTGCCGATCAGCATGAGGTCGAAGTCCTTGTTCTCCAGCGGCCGCAGCACCCGCTCGATGACCAGGCCGATCGCCCCGGTCACGACGATCGCGACGATCATGGCCAGGGCGAACGGGAGCTTGGTCGACAGGTAGAAGGTGGAGGCGAGGTAGGCACCGACGGTGACCACGTTGCCGTGCGCGAAGTTGACCAGCCCCATCGTGCGGTAGACCAGGGAGAAGCCCAGCGCCACCAGGGCGTAGACGGCGCCCAGGCTGACGCCGCCGACGATCGTCTGGAAGAAGACCTGCATACCTGCTCAGCTCTCGGCGGCGACGAGCTTGCCGCCCTTGATGACGCCGATCGAGGTCTCGAAGATGCCGACGCCGGTCTCGTCGAAGGCGAAGTTCCCGAGCAGCCCGTCGCGCTTGGTGGACCGGATGGCGTCGGCGAGCGGCTTGCCGCTGGCCACGTTGCTGCTCTTGAGAGCGGTCAGCAGGATCTGGGTTCCGTCGTACGCCTTGGCGCCGTGCAGTTCGGCCTCCTCGCTGAACTTCGCCTTGTAGGCGGCCGCGAACTTCTTGGACGCCTCGTCGATGTCGTTGCTCAGGTAGGGCGAGCTGACGATCGTGCCCTCGGCGTTCTTGGCGCCGGCCGTGTCGAGGAAGACCGGCGTGCCCTGCGGGGCGGCGCCGGCGAAGGTGGACGTGATGCCGAGGTCGCGGGCCTGCTTGACGATCAGGCCGGACTCGACCTCCTCGGCCCCCAGGAAGATGACCTTCGGGTTCTTCTGCCGGATCGAGGTGAGCACCGCGCTGAAGTCCTTCTGATCGGCCGTGACCACCTGGTCAGCCACCGGGGTGACACCTCTTTGCTCTAGGGCCTTCCGGAAGGCGTCATGCTCGCCCTTGCCGTACCCGCCGTTGTTGGTGATCATCGCGATGCTCGTGATGCCCTGCTGGTCGACGACGTGCTTGGCCAGGGTCTCGTCGTACGTGGTGGAGGTGGGCCCGTTGAGGAACAGGAAGTCGCTCTTGGTGGCGACCAGGCCCGGCGACTGCCCGGACGTGATGTTCGGGATCTCGGCCTGCTTGAGCAGGGGGGCCATGGCGATGGTGACCGCGCTCTCGGCGGTGCCGATCATCGCGATGTAGCCCTCACTGTCGATCTTGCGGGCGAGGTTGGTGCCGATCGTCGGGTCGCCCTGGTCGTCGAAGACGTCGAGCTGGATCTGGCGGCCGTTGACGCCGCCGGCCGCGTTCCACTCGTCGACGGCCAGCCGGGCGCCCTTGAGCTCCCAGGCGCCGAGCGAGCTGAGCTGCCCGCTCTGCGCGTCCACGACGGCGATCTTGATCGGACCGGAGTCGTTCCCGGACTCCTGTTTGCCGGAGCCGGGCGCGCTGCAGCCGGCGGCTCCGGTTAGGACAACGGCGAGCACGGCGAGGGCGGTGGCTCTCATGCGGACCATGTGCGTGTCACCTCATCTGTCGAATTTGCCCTGATAAATATCTTTGATGTTCCAGTGGCCCGGGGTGGGCACCGGCTCGTTGACCATCGGCACGTCGATCACCGCGGGGCGGCGGCGCTGGACGGCCGACTTGAGGGCGACGGTGAGATCGCCGGGTTCCGCCACCGTGTAGCCGTCGGCGCCGCAGGCGCGTCCGAGGGCGGCGAAGTCGGGGCTGTACGGGTTGCCGTCCGGGTCGAGGAAGTCGCACCCATAGCTGCGGCCGAAGAAACTCGACTGCAGGTCGGAGATCGTGCCGTGGGCACGGTTGTTCATCACCAGGAAGATCACCGGCAGGCCCTGCTCGACCGCCATCGGCAGCGCCGGCAGCTGGGCGCTCATGCCGCCGTCGCCGATCAGCGCCACCACGACCCGCTCCGGCTGGGCCAGTTGCACGCCGAGGGCGGCGGCCGGCCCGAAGCCCATGGTGGAGGCGCCGCCCGGGGTGATGAACCGGCCGTCGGCCGGCAGCGGATAGCACTGCGCGACGCCGTTCTTGTTCCAGCCGACGTCGGTGACGAGCACGGCGTCGGACGGCAGGCACGCGCGGACGTCGGCCAGGATCCGCTCGGGCCGCAGCGGGAACTGGTCGCTGCGGCCGCGTTCGGCGCTGGCCGCGAACAACTCGGCCCGCGCGGCCTTCAAAGAAGCGCGGAGTTGCGCTCGGTCGGTTCCGTCCGGCTTCATTTGCCGTACGGCGGTGAGCACGCGCCCGACCGCGAGGGCCGCATCAGCGACGGCGCCGATCTCGACCGGGTAGTTGCGGCCGATCTCGGCCGGGTCGATGTCGATCTGGATGAGCCGGGACGGCGGGAAGCGCCACGTGTACTCGGGATCCCAGGAACTCGAGTCGGTTTCGGCGAACCGGGTGGCTATCGCGAGGACGACATCGGCGTTCCGGGCGTACTCGTTGGTCTCCGTCAAGCCCCAGAAACCGGTCATGCCCATGACGAGCGGATGGTCGTCGGGCAGGGTTCCCTTGGCCATCAGCGAGTGGGCGACCGGGATGTCGAGGTGTTCGGCGAGTTCCTTGAGGGCTGCGTTGTCCCGGAGGCCGCCGCCGACGTAGATCAGCGGTCGCTCCGCTTCCACCAGCGCGGTGGCGATCCTCTTCGCGTCCGGTTCGGGCAGATCAGGCTTCGCCGCGCTGATCGGCAGCGGATACTCCCCGCTGGGCGCGTCGCGGTTGAAGATGTCCATCGGGACGTTGAGCAGGACGGCGCCGGGGCGTCCGCTGGTGGCGGTCCAGAAGGCGCGCTCGGTGAAGCGGGGCAGGTCACCGGCGCGCTGCACCTGCCAGGCCCGCTTGACGAACGGGCGGTAGATGGCGGTCTGGTCGGCGTCCGCGTGCAGGTTGACTTCCTGGTGCGGGTGACGGCCGTACAGGTAGGAGGGGATGTCGCCCGAGATCGCGACCAGCGGGACCGAGTCGAGGGCGGCCGTGGCGACGCCGGTGACGGCGTTCATCATGCCAGGACCGACGTGCATGAGCACGACGCCGGGCTTGCCGGTGGCCCGGGCGTATCCGTCGGCGGCGTGCGCGGCGGTCTGCTCGTGGCGGGCGATGACGAAGTCGATGTCGCTGCGGCCGATCGCGTCGAGCAGGGCGATGTTCGTGTGCCCGCACGTGCCGAAGATGTGCGTGACGCCGTAGCTCGCGAGCTGATCGACCAGGGCGTCGGCGGCCGTACGTGTCATCAGTTCTCTCCCCAGATCGACAGGCCACGCAGGATCAGCGTCTTGACGACGGTGTAGTCCTCGACCATGTGGCGGGGGTCCTCGCGGCCGAAGCCGGAGTCCTTCACCCCGCCGAACGGGACGTGGTCGAGGCGGTAGTTGGACGAGCCGTTGACGATCAGGCCGCCGACCTCGAGCTCGCGCCACGCCGTGAAGATGCGGCCGGCGTCGTTCGTGAAGAGGCCGGCCTGCAGCCCGAAACTGCTTCTGTTGCAGGTCTGCAGCACCGCGTCGAAGTCGTCGAACGGCAGGACCACTACCAGCGCCCCGAAAACCTCTTTGACGACGACCTCGGCGTCCTCCCGCGGGTCGACGACGACAGTGGGGCTCAACGTCGCGCCGTCGCGGTTACCGCCGAGGGCGATTTTCCCGCCGCTCTTCGTCGCCCACCCTTGAACGCGTTCAGCGGCCGCCTCGTCCACCATGGAGCCCACATCGGTGCTCGGATCGAGCGGATCACCCACCTGCAGCTTCGCCACCTCGCCCGCGAGCCGTTGGACAAATCGGTCTTTCTGCGCGCGGGCCACGTAGATCCGCTGGACCGAGATGCAGCTCTGGCCGGAGTTGCTGTAGCCGGTGCGGGCGCAGACCTTCGCCGCGCGACCGAGATCGGCGTCGTCGCAGACGATGGTGGCCGCGTTGCCACCCAGCTCCAGGACCAGGCGCTTGGCCCCGGCCGCCCGCGCGACCGCCGCGCCCGTCTCGGCGCTGCCGGTGAAGCTGATGACGGCCACCTCGGGGGCGGCACACAACTCGGCGCCGACCTCTCCCCCGCCGTGCAGGAGCTGGACGGCCTCGACCGGGGCGCCCGCGTCGAGCAGCAGTGAGACGACCGCCGCGGACGCGGCCGGGGCCTGCGGCGGGGCCTTGACGATCGTGCTGTTGCCGGCCGCGAACGAGGCGCCCAGCTTGTGGGCGAGCAGGTTGGCCGGGGCGTTGAACGGCGTGATGGCCAGCGCCACCCCGGCCGGCGCACGGTAGGTCATCGCGGTGTTGCCGGCGCCGCGCGCCCAGCCGGCGACCGGGAGGACGTCGCCGCCGATGTCGCGGGCGGCCGCCGCGCAGACCGCGAACGTGTCGGCCACCCGGTCGAGCTCGCCGAGGCCGTCGCGCAGCGGCTTGCCCAGTTCCAGGGCGAGCAGCCGGGCGATCGCGGCGCGGCGCTCGGTGGCGAGGACGGACGCCCGATCGAGGACGGCCGCTCGTGTGGCGGGGGCGAGCCGGGCCACCGTACGAGAACCGGCTTTGGCGAATTCGGCGGCGGCGCGGGCGTCGCCCGGCTCGGCGACGCGGGCGCTGCTCACGACCGTACGGACGAAAGGCCCCACACGCTCGAGGCCGGGCCCTTCAGAGATCCATTTTCCACCGAGGAGCGTCGGTGTTCGTTCGACCATCTGCGCCTCCTCTTCCTGGACGGTCCACTAGACGGACCATAAGAGCGAGTTCTGGACCGCTGTACGGACTCCGGTGTAACGTACGGTTGGCCGCCAGCGGAAGGCAAGAGGGTGACGCCAGAATCAGGGGCAGTCTTTTCGAGAGAGAGGGAGCCACCGTGACCCGCGACGAGAGCGCCGCCGACGGCTCGGGCGTCCGCAGCGTCCAGCGAGCGCTGGACATCCTGTCCCTGCTGAGCGAGGACCGGCCGCTGATCGCCGTACGCGACATCGTCGCCGCGACCGGCCTGGCCAAGACCACAGTGATCCGGCTCGTGCAGACCCTCGAACAGAGCGGACTGCTGTGGGCGACGAACTCCGGATACATGGCCGGGCCCGGCCTGTGGCGGTGGGCGCACCTGGCCCGCCGCAGCTGGGAACTGCCACCCGAAACCCAGCGGATGATGCGGGAACTGGCCGCCCGCGAACGCGAGACGGTGAACGTCTACGTCGCCCGCGACATCGTCCGCGTCTGCATCGCCCAGCAGGAGAGCCCGCAGCCGCTGCGGCACGTCGTGCACGTCGGCGACGAACTGCCCATGTGGGCCGGCGCCTCGGCCAAGGTGCTCCTGCGCAACGCCCCCGACCCCCTGCTCGAACGGATCGCCGCGTCCTCCCCGTACGGCGAAGGCCACGTCCGCCGCATGCGCGAGTGGATCGACGAGGCCGACCAGCAGGGCTACGCGACCAGCCACGGCGAGCGCGAGAACGGCCTGTCCGCCGTGGCCGTGCCGATCCTCGGCCGTTCGGGCACGGTGGTGGCCGCCCTCACCCTGAGCGGGCCGACCGTGCGCTTCGGCGAGGAACGGGTCGCGGCGTTCGCCGAGGCGCTGCTCAAGGCGGCCGCCCAGATGAACGAGCGCGGCTTCGACCATCCGCTGTTCTGAACCACATCTGCTGCTACGGGAGGAGTACCGCTGATGCCCGACCGGCCGCTCGACGGTGTCCGCGTCCTCGACCTCACCAACGTCCTGGCCGGCCCCTACTGCACCTATCATCTGGCGCTGCTCGGGGCCGAGGTACTGAAGATCGAGATGCCGGGACGGGGCGACCTGGCCCGCCAGCTCGGCCCGGACCCGGCCCTCAACCGGGCCCGGCTGGGCGCGTCCTTCCTCGCGCAGAACGCGGGCAAGAAGTCGGTGGAGCTCGACCTGAAGGAGCCGGCCGACCGGGCCGTGTTCACCGAACTGGTCGAACACGCCGACGTGCTGGTGGAGAACTACCGGGCGGGCGTCATGGACCGGCTCGGGCTCGGCTGGGCCCAGCTGCGCCCGCTCAACCCCCGGCTGGTGTACTGCGCGATCACCGGCTTCGGCCAGTCGGGCCCGCTGAGCCAGGCACCCGCGTACGACCAGATCATCCAAGGCCTGTCGGGGATGATGAGCGTGACCGGAACACCCGACACGGCCCCACAGCGGGTCGGTTTCCCGGTGGCGGACACGGTCGGCGGGCTCAGCGCGGCCCTGGCCGTGGTGGCGGCGCTGGCCGGCCGGCGCGGCGCCTACCTCGACGTGTCCATGCTGGAGGCCTCGATGTCGGCGATGGGGTGGGCGGTCTCCAACTACGTGGTCAGCGGCGCCGAACCCCAGCCGATGGGCGACCAGAACGCGACGGCGGCCCCCTCGGGCACGTTCGAGACGGCGGACGGCCCGCTGAACATAGCGGCGAACCGCCAGGAACAGTTCGAGACGTTGTGCCGCCTGGTGGACCGGCCGGGATTGCTCACGGATACCCGCTTCGCGGAAAGGGAGAGCCGCAAGGAACATAGGGAGGCGCTGAACGAGGCACTGAACGAGGCATTGCGAGCTCGCCCGGCAGCGGAGTGGGAGCGGATCCTGCCGGCGGCCGGGGTGCCGGCGGCCCGCATCCTGACGGTTCCGCAGGCGGTCGAGTCGCCGCAGCTGGCCGGGCGGGGCTTCTTCACGGAACTGCAGCCACCTGACGGCGTCGACCGGCGGCTGAAAGTCAGCGGCAGCGGCGTACTCATCGACGGGGAACAGTTGCGGCCGGTGTCGCCCCCGCCGACATTGGGCGAACACAACGAGGAGCTGCCCGCTTTGCTGCGGCGCTGGCGCACATCGTCCGTTGCCGAAAACGCGGCCCGATAGAGGGCCGTGCCTGCCTTCGCAGTGCCCGGCTTCGCAGTGCCCACCCGCGCAGTGCCCACCCGCGCAGCGCCCATCCGTGCAGAGGCCGCCCTCGCAGTGCCCACCCGCGCAGCGCCCACCCGCGTGAAGGCCGCCCGCGCAGCGCCCACCCGTGTAAAGGCCGCCCTCGCAATGGCTGTCCAGCCGACGCCCGCCCAGCCAACGCCCGCCCAGCCAACGCCCGCCCAGCCAACGCCCGCCCAGCCAACGCCCGCCCAGCCAACGCCCGCCCAGCCAACGCCCGTCCAGCCAACGCCCGTCCAGCCAACGCCCGCCCAGCCAACGCCCGCCCACCCAGGGGGAGCCCCCGCTGGTCATTCTCCCGGAATTTGCACGATCGCGCCTCGGGGCCTGTGGACAACCGCCGACTGTGGATAACCGCTTATTCACGGCGGCTCCCGGTCAACCTCTCGAAGTCGGCGTACATCAGCTCCTCGTCCGGCGACAGCCCGGTGAACAGCCGAAACGACGCGGCAGCCTGGTAGACCACCATGCCGCCGCCGTCGGCGACCCGGCAGCCCCGCGCGCGGGCGGCCCGGATCAGCCCCGTCTCCAGCGGCCGGTAGATCACGTCGGCCACCCACAGCGAGGCCCGCAGATGGGAATCCGCGACCGGCATGCCCGGATGTCCTTCCATACCGATCGGCGTCGCGTTGACGAGCCCGTCCGCGTCGGCCAGCCGCGACGGCACTTCGCTGGGTGCGATCACCTCGACGGACGTGTCGGTGCTCACGGTGATGGCCTCGGCCAGCCTCTGGGCCCGTTCGGCGTCCAGGTCGGCCAGCGTCAGCAGCCGGGTTCCAGTTCCGGCGATCGCGGAGGCCACTGCCGCACCCGCCCCACCGGCACCGATCTGGACGACGTGACCGGTGGCGACGCCGGGCAACTGCCGGGCCAGTCCGGAGGCGAAGCCGTACCGGTCGGTGTTGTGCCCTGTCGCCCGCGAGCCGTCGAAGAGCACGGTGTTGACGGCACCGAGCTGGGCCGCCTCGGGCGAGAGCTCGTCGAGGAACTTCAGGACCTCTTGCTTGTACGGATGGGTGACGTTGACCCCGCGGAATCCGAGCCGCCGAGCCGCGACGAGCAGGTCGCCGATGTCGAGGCCGAGCAGTGACGGGTCGATGAGCTGGTAGAGGTAGCGCAGACCCTGCCGGTCGGCTTCGAGCTCGTGCAGCGCGGGGCTCATGGACGTACCGATGTTCGCGCCGATCAAGCCGACCAGGAAACGACGGTCCACGTGTGTCTCCAGTTCTTTGTACGAACCAGTACGTTAGTTATTCTCGCCCGATCGGTGCCCTGTCAAGACCGCTCGGGAGATCAGACGAGATCGATGCCGTCCTCGGCCACATCCGGGCCGGTGGCGGCATTCGTGTTGTTCAGATGCCCGTACCGGAAGCGCGTCCCGGGATGCCGCGCGAAGTGCGGCCGCGAGTCCGCCATCGGCAGATGCCCCATGCCGGCCGCGCTCCCCGCCCGTCCGGTCATGCGAGCCAACTCGTCCTCCGTCGCGAAGGTGCCGTCCACCAGCACCTCATCAGCACCGGCGATGAAGCCGTCGAACTCCGCGGTCCAGGCGGGCAGGCAGGTGGCATAGACAAACTCCGGATGCCGACCCTCGCCGGGAGCTGGCGCGGCGCCGCCCGCCGAATCCGCACCGTTTGAAGGGCCGACGCCGCCCGCCGGACCCGCGCCGCTTGAAGGGCCGACGCCGCCCGCCGGACCCGCGCCGGTTGAAGGGCCGACGCCGCCCGCCGAATCCGCGCCGGTTGAAGGGCCGACGCCGCCCGCCGGACCCGCGCCGCTTGAAGGGCGGACGCCGCCCGCCGGATGGGCTCCGTCTGCCGGGTGAGCGGAGAGCCGCAAGGCTGACACCCAGTCGTCGCCCGGCAGGTGGGCGGCGTAGCGCGGTCTCTTGGTGCCGACGGTCGTGCGCTGGACCTTCAGGCCCCCGTCGAGGGTCAGGTCGGTGGGGAGGTCGCGCCATTCGGCATTGGTGTACGCGGCGAGCAGCGCCCGGAACGGTGCCAGTGCGGTGGTGACGGCGCTGGTCGCGTACACAATGAGCGAAGTCGCCTCTCTCAGCGAGAGCAGGCCGATGGTGTGATCGAGCTCGGCCGTGGTGAGAAGCACGCCGCGTAGGGGCGTCTCGCGGAGGCCGGGGCCGGGGCGCAGCTCGGGTGTGGCGATGAGCTGGGTGCGGATGTCGGGCGAGGCGTTGATCAGGTACCAGGCGCGGCCGTCGCCCGAGACCGCCACCGAGTCCTGCGACCGCACATGGCCTCGGCGGCAGGTTTCGCAGGCGCAGTTCCATTGCGGGCAGCCGCCGCCGGCCGCGCTTCCCAGCACGCGAACCCTCACCTGCGCCACCCCGAAAGCACGCGCCACCCCGAAAGCGCGCGCCGTCCCCAAGGCAGACGCCGCCAGGAAAGCGCCCGACGCCCCGAAAGCGATCCTCGACCGAACAGCGCGAAAACAGCCGACCCCGAGCACCTGCCGGTGGCGTTCATCGGTAGCGCCGCGGAATCACGGCCGGGCGGGTGCCGCCCGAGGGCACCAGGTCGCGGTGGTGTGGGGACAGGGTGCAGACCGGGTCGGTGGCCGCCGCGTCGCCGGTCAGCTGGTAGGCCTGGCAGCGGCAACCGCCGAAGTCGAGGTCGCGCAGGTCGCAGGAGCGGCACGGGTCGGGCATCCACGCGGTGCCCCGGAAACGGTTGAACAGCTCCGAGTCGAACCAGATCTGCTCGAGCGAGCCGCTCGGTTTCGGGCCCGGAAGCTGGTCGGCCGCCAGGCACGGCAGCACCGTGCCCGACGGGTTGACCGCGAACTGGCGGGAACCCCAGCCGTTCATGCACGGTTTCGGGCGGCCCGTGTGGTGGTCCGGGCGGACGTACACGATCTCCATGTCGTAGCGGCCGTGCACCCGCGCCGCCGCCTCGTCCGCGTGGTGGATCTGGGCCGCCGTCGGCATGATGGCGGCGCGGTTGCGCAAGCCCCAGCCGTAGTACTGGGTGTGTGCCAGCTCGAGCCGGGACGCGCCGAGGCTCGCGGCGAAGGCGGCGATCTCCTCCAGGGCGTCGACGTTGCCGGCGTGCAGGACCACGTTGACCGTCAGGGGCAGGCCGGCTTCGCGGACCAGGGCGGCCGCCGCGATCTTGCGGTGGTGGGCGCGCAGCCCGGCGATGGCGTCGGCGGCGGTCGCGTCGGCGTGCTGGACGGAGAGCTGCACGTGGTCGATTCCGGTCAGCCGGCGTGCGGTGAGGCCGACGCCGCTGGTGATGAGGTTCGTGTACATGCCGAGCCGGCGCGCGTGGGCCGCCAGTTCCGGCAGCTCGGGCCGCAACACCGGTTCCCCACCGGAGAAATGCATGTGGAGTACGCCCAGATCGCGGGCCTGCGTCATCAGCGCGAGCCACCCCTCCGCGCTCATCTCGTCCCGGGCAGCCTCCACCGGATTCGAGCAGTAGCCGCAGCTCAGGGGGCACCGATAGGTCAGTTCGGCGACCATCCCCACCGGCAGCGGCGTCCGGTCCAGCCGCTTCCCGGCGATGTTCTGGAGGCACGCCGCCGCACCTGCGTCGATGAAAAGTGGGCGGTCGACCAGATCGGACACGTCGGCCGCGGAGACGCCGTCGTATTCGGCCGCCAGGATCTTGACGATCTCGGCCAGATCTCGGCGGCCGTCGCATGCCCGGACGACGTCGGCCGCCGGTCCGTCCAGCAGCAGGCTCCCCTCCGGGTAGAGCAGCGCGTCCACGTCCCGCACCGGATCATGGACGAGCCGTACCCCCTCGGCCAGCCCCGGCCTGGTAATCGATGGCATCGAGCATCGCCCCCAGCACGTCACATTTGAACGCCAGCGCTTTGACCGCCGCGATCTGCATATCCTTCGTACGGCAATGTGTCAGCACCAGATCGAGCGTGTAGCGCGCGTCGTCGCGTACCACCGGAATGCGATTCTCGAAATAGGTGTAGCCGTCCGGTTTGATCCAGTCGTAATGCTCCCGCCAGGCCACGACGCGGGCCGCCATGAGCGTGGGCGAGAACATTTCGGTGAGCGCCGCGGCGGCCGCTTCGGTCCACGGCTTCTCCCGGCAGAATTGCAGATATCCGTCCACCGCGAACCGGGTCCCCCGAGCAACGTACCGCTCGTCGAGCAGGGATTCCCGGGACAGCCCGACCGCGTCCCCGAGCACCAGCCAGTCCTCGGTCGCACGGTCGTGGAAGACGACACGGGAAAGCCACTGCCGCCGAACAGCGGGCAGCGGGCAATTCGCGATGACGGCCGCGTTCTTCCGGGCCAGGATCTGCTGGTAGTACCACCGATTGGCCACCCACGAGCGAACCTCGCCGGGGCCGCACTCCCCCGCGTGCAACCGTACGTGGAACGGATGCCCGTCCCAATAGCGCGGCGCGAGGGAGCGCAGCTCGGCGGCGAAAGCCTCGCGGCTCAGCGCTTCGTGAGCCACGGGCGGTCGACTCCGGCGTAACCCGAGATCTCCGCGCGCGACTCCAGGCATTCCGTACGCGGCTTGGTCCAGGTTTTCTTCTTCTCCATGGCGATCCCTTTCATACGCAGAACGGAATCTTGCCCATGGCGGACAGGATTCCGTTGACGACGTGTTTCTTGAAAAAGGCCTGACCCGCGAAACCCGACCCGTCGATGTACGCCTGCGAGTCGTGCCCGAGGGCTGTCACCCACGACCGGCCGCCGTCGTAGTACTGGCACCACGAAATGGGATGGAACCGGCCGTGCCCGGGGTGGGTGTTCGATGTCGTGGCCAGCGACGCCTCGTCCACCGCGAGCAGAAATTTGACCCGGGTCGGGAAGGGCATCCAGTTGTACCACTCGTCCTTGAACTCCCATCGCGGCGGCAGCCCCTGGGTGGACGAGTCCTTGGTGAGCGTGACGACCGTACCGTTCTGGTTGGCGCCGTGGTCGTAATACTGGGTGCCGCCGCTGAGCCCCTCGTAGTACGGCCAGTTGTATTCGGTGCCGCCGATGGCGTTGTGGATGCCGACGAAACCGCCGCCGGCCCGTACGTACTGCCGCAAGGCCGTTCGGGCCGCGTCGAGGTGCGCCGGTGTGGTCGTGTTGACCGCCGCGTTCGGCTGCACCGCGGTGCCGTGCTTGAACAATGTGTCGCGGCTGGTGCTGCCGAAGACCACCGCCTTGTACGTGCTGCCGATGCCCGGCATGAGCGTGACGTCCTCGGTCCAGTCGACCTGCACCCCGGCCTCGCCCATCCATTTCACGATGGCGTTCTGGAGCACGTGGGCCTCGGTGAGCGCCGGATTGAGACCCGCGGCCAGGGCCGGCCCGAGATGAGCGTGACGGGGCCCGGCCGTACGGGTGTAGAGAAGGATTTTGTCTTGCCGATTGGCGACCCAGGGGTGGTAGGAGGCGGGAACCTGGCCGCGGACGACGTTGTAATAGGGGTCGAAGTATTTCTCCTGGCCGCGCGGAATGTTCGTGGTGATGGGCTCTTTGACTGTCGGTTCCCGGCCGCCCGCGTGCGCCTCGGCCGATCCCGCGGCGGCCGTCGCGCCGACCGCCGCGGCGGTGGCCGCCGCGGCGCCTCTGAGGACATTGCGCCTGTTCGTCACTCTGACCCGCCCTTCGGTGGTCCGCCAGGCGGACCCTGCGTTCCGATATAACGGCCGGGCTCAATATAAGGACGATGTTTCGAGCAGCGCAAGCATGGATTACTTTCACTGCGCGTCGTACGCTGCGTACCTCTAGACGGACTTTTAGGTCCGCCAGGCGGACCACTAAGGAGAACGCGATGGAGGTTCGACGCCGCACCGTCATCAAGGGGACGATTGCCGCGGCCGCGCTGGTCGGGGCCGCGCCCTCCCCCGCCACCGCCGCCAAGCCGGCGCAGGCGTGCACCACCCCGGGCGGATCCGACTTCCCCAAGGTCGGCGGCAACTACGGCAACCAGAACTACTCGGCGCTGCGCGACATCAACCAGGGCACCATCCGCCGGCTCGGCGGCGCCTGGGTCAACCGCATCGAGGGCGGCCTCACCACCGGCACCAACCAGAGCACGGCGGTCGCCGTCGACGGGGTGCTCTACATCGAGTCGGCGCTGGGCAACGTGCACGCGGTCGACGGGCGCACCGGGCAGACCAGATGGACGTACACGCAGACCCGCGGCACCGTGACCCGCCGCGGCGTCGCGGTCGGCGCCGGCAAGGTCTTCACCCACGGCAAGGGCAGCTGGATCATCGCGCTCGACCAGGCCACCGGGGCCGTCGTCTGGGAGCGGCAGATCACCGGCTACGGGTCCATGGAGAAGGTCGCCGTCACCTACCACGACGGCCTGCTGCACGTCGGCACCCACGACAGCAACCGGGCCGCCGCGCTCGCGCTCGACGCCACCGACGGTTCGGTCGTCTGGCACTTCTGGGGCGCGCCCGGCCCCGGCGAGCTCGGCAACGACACCTGGGAGGGCGACTCCTGGCAGGTCGGCGGGGCGACGCCGTGGCTGCATCCGGCGCTCGACCCCGAGCTGGGGCTCGTCTACTGGACGTTCGGCAACGCGCGCGGCAGCAACTCGTCGCAGGACGGCTCGGGCCGGGGCGGGCAGAACCTGTTCTCCAGCTCCATCGTCGCCATGGATATCAGGACCGGGAAGTACCGCTGGCACTTCCAATCGGTGCACCACAACATCTGGGACATGGACAATTCGATGGCCCCGGTCCTGGCCGACGTCCGCATTCGCGGCCGCCTGCGCAAAATCGTCGTCTACGGCAGCAAGAGCGGAATGTACTTCATTCTCGACCGTACGGACGGAAGCGCGCCGCTGGGCATCGACGAGATACCCGTACCGCAGGAACCGCGGCAGAAGACGTGGCCGACGCAGCCTTTCCCGCGTCAGGGCGGTTGGGTCGAGAACGAGGTGGTCCCGCAACCGCTGGGCACGTCGGTGCCGGGCGATCCGAACCGGGCCGTGCCGAACTACAAACGCGGCAAGCTGTACGACCCGTTCTGGGACGTTCCGGTGCTGTCCACCCCGGGGCACGGCGGCGGGGCGTGCTGGAACCATCAGTCGTACAGCCACAATTCCGGTCTGGTCTACACCGGCTACGGATATGTGCCGGCGGCCCACTCGCTCTCGGAAAGCAGCAACGGCCTGCGCCCGCCCGGCGAATACCAGACCGGCGGCGTCGTCGCGGTCGACCCGGCGACGAACAGGGTGCGCTGGCGGCGGCGCATGCCGTATTCGCTCGCCCACGGCAACGGCGTGCTCAGCACGGCCGGCGGCCTCATCTTCATCGGTCAGCCCGACGGCAATCTCATCGCCCTGGACGCGTTCAACGGCCGCGAGTTGTGGCGTTTCCAGTGCGGCGCGGCCATCAGCGCCAGTCCCATCATGTACGAGGTGGACGGCACCCAATATCTGTCCGTCTACGCCGGCGGAACCGGAATCCCGTACGGCGACTCCGCCCCGCGCGGCGACTTCCTGTGGACGTTCAAGATCGGCGGCACGGTCGAGCCGGCCCCGGCACCGCCGCCTCCGGTCGTGCGCCGTCCGGTCCAGGGCGGGCCGGTCGAGGGCAGCGTCGTGAACAACACCGTCGTCCTGGCGCGAACCTTCGACCCGGCGACCGGCACGGTGGGCGCGATCGAGTCGACGGCGGTGAACGGGATGGCCCCCACCCATCTGCGCGTTCCCGGCGGCACCACCGTCACCTTTGTGAATCCCGCCGACAACGTGCACGCGCACGGGGCCACGCAGTTCTTCGAGGGACTGTTCGACATCCGGCTCGAACCCGGCGAGTCTTTCCAGTACACGTTCAACCGTCGCGGCGAGTACTTCTACAACGACTTCCACAGCCCGCGGCCGACCGGCAAGATCGAGGTTTACTAGCCATGACCGACTCCCAGGCCGCGGACTGGTGGGCCACCGCCGTCTCCCGCATCGAGCCGAACGTCATCGAGCTGCGCGGCCTGCCCGTCGCGTCCCTGATCGGTGACATCTCCTTCGGCGAGATGACCTGGCTCATGCTCCGCAGCGCCCGCCCCGCGCCCGGCCAGCTCCGCCTCTTCGAGGCGGCCCTGATCGCCGGGGTGGACCACGGCCCGCACGCCCCGTCGATCGCCGTGGCCCGGATGGCCGCGACCTGCGGGGTCGGTCTCAACAACGCCATGGCCAGCGCCATCAACGTTCTGGGCGACTCGCACGGCGGCGCCGGCGAACAGTGCGTCGAGCTGTTGTCGGAGATCGTCACCCGTGACGTCGCCGCGGACGTGGTCATCGCCGAGTGGCGGGCCCGGGGCATCCGCTACCTGCCCGGCTTCGGCCACCGTTTCCACACCCGCGATCCCCGCCGCGACCCACTGCTGACCCTGACCGCCGAGGCCGCGGACGCCGGCGTGGTACCCGGCGACCACCTGCGGGCCGCCCTGGCCGTCGAGGAGGCGCTGCGCCCCGTACCCATGAACATCGACGGCGCCACCGCCGTCATCTACGCCGAGCTCGGCTTCCCGGCCCCGCTCGCGCGCGGCCTGTTCGTGCTCAGCCGCAGCGTCGGCATCCTGGCCCACGCCTGGGAGGAGACCGGACAGGGCCGCCGCAACAAGGGCCCGATCCCACCCTCGATCCGGCCGACCTATCTGGACTAGCTCCGGCTCAGGCCGGGTAGGCGCGGGTCTCGGTGGCCTTGACCGCGGCCCACAGCTCCCGGCCGGGGGCGAGGTCGAGCTGGGTGGCGGCGGCGGGGGTGATGTCGGCGGCGACGCTGATCGGGCCGTCGAGGCGTACGCGAAGGTTGTCGCCGTTGCGTTGCATGTCGGCCAGCACGGCGGGCCACGTGTTGCGCGGGCTGCCGTCCGGGCGCCGGCGGAAGAGGGAGACCGCGGACGGCGGGAACGCCACGAAGGCCGGGCCGTGCACCGGCTCGGTCGTCGCGAGGACGAAACCGCCGGCGAGCTCGACCGCGGTGCCCGTGCCCTGGCCCCGGTAGAGGTTGAGGCCGACGAGCTGGGCGACGTAGTCGGTGCGCGGCTGGGCCGTGATGGTCGCCGCGTCGCCGTCCTGGACCACCCGGCCGCCCTCGACGATCACGAGGCGGTCGGCCAGCACCAGCGCGTCCAGCGGGTCGTGGGTGACCAGCAGGGTCGCGCCGGGGTGGGCGGCGAGATGGCGGTGCAGTTCGGCGCGGGTCTCGAGCCGGGTACGGGCGTCGAGCGCCGCCAGCGGCTCGTCGAGCAGGAGCAGTCGCGGGTCGACGGCCAGCGCCCGGGCGAGAGCCACCCGCTGGGCCTGGCCGCCGGAGAGCTGGCGCGGCTTGCGGCGGGTGTGCTCGGCCAGCCCGACACGCTCCAGCCAGCGGTCGGCGATCTCGTGGGCGGCGCGCCGGTCGACGCCGTGCCGGCGCGGGCCGAAGGCGACGTTGTCGCGCGCGGTCAGGTGCGGGAAGAGCAGGTAGTCCTGGAAGACGACACCGATCGGGCGTCTCTCCGGCGGGGTCCCGGACAGGTCGGCGCCGTCGAGGGTGAAATGCCCGTCGGTGAGGGGGGTGAGCCCGGCGAGCGCCCGCAGCGCGGTGGTCTTTCCGGCGCCGTTCGGCCCGAGCAGGGCGACCGTCTCGCCGGCGCTGATGCTGAGGTCGATGTCGAGGTGGAAGGTGCCTCGCCGCACGACGAGGCGGGCGTCCAGGAAGGTCATGGCGCGGTCAGCCAACGGTCGCGCAGGGCGGCCAGGATCGTGATCGAGACGGCCAGCAGGATCAGGCTGAGCACGACGGCGCCCTCCAAGTCGCCGCTCTCCATGGTCTGGTAGACCGCGAGCGGCATGGTCTGGGTGATGCCGGGATAGTTGCCGGCGAAGGTGATGGTGGCGCCGAACTCGCCCAGCGCCCGGGCCCAGCACAGCACGGCGCCGGCCGCGATGCCCGGGCCGACCAGCGGCAGTGTGACGTGGGTGAACGTGGTCCAGCGGGTCGCGCCGAGGGTGGCGGCGGCCTCCTCGTAGCGGGCGTCGGCGCCGCGCAGCGCACCCTCGACCGAGATGACGAGGAACGGCAGCGCCACGAAGGACTCGGCCACGACGACGCCGGCGGTGGTGAACGGCAGCGAGAAACCGAAGGTGGAGTCGAGCCACTGCCCGACCAGGCCCCGGCGGCCGAGCGCCAGCAGCAGGGCGATGCCGCCGACCACGGGCGGCAGCACCAGCGGGACGGTGACCAGCGCCCGGACCAGGCGCCGGCCCGGGAAGGTAACCCGGGCCAGCAACCAGGCCAGCGGAACCCCGAGGACCAGGCAGAACAGTGTGGCCAGGGTCGCCGTGACGACGGACAGGCGCAGCGCCTGGAGAACGTCGGGCTCGGTCAGCCGCTGGGGCAGGGTGGTCCACGGCACCCGCGCGAGCAGCCCGATCACCGGCAGGATCAGGAAGATCAGGCCGAGAACCGCCGGGAGAAGCAACGGGAAGGGCACGCGGGAGCCGCGGGTTCGGGTCATGATCAGGGCGCCTGGAAGCCGGCTTCCTCGAGCACCTTGGTGCCGTCGGCGGAGAGCACGTAGTCGATGAAGGCCTGGCCGCCGGACGCGTTCCTGGCGTCTTTGAGCAGGACGATCGGGTAGTCGTTGACCGCCTGGGCCGACTCGGGGAACTCGACCGCGCCGACGTCGGCCGCCGCGGCCTTGGCGTCGGTGCGGTAGACCAGCGACGCGTCGACCTCGCCCAGCTTCACCTTGGACAGGGCCGCTTTGACGTCCTGTTCGTAGGTGACCGGCGTGACCTTGACCCCGGCCGCGTCGAGGGCCTTCCCGGCCGCCGCGCCGCAGGGCACCTCCTCGGCGCACAGCGCGACCTTGATGCCCCGGCCGGACAGGTCGGCCAGCGCGCCGATCTTCTTCGGGTTGCCCTTGGCCACCGCGATCACCAGCTGGTTCTTGACGAACGTGGCGGGCGGCCCCGCCGCGTTCCCGGCGCCGGTCACGGCCGTCATGTTCTTGGCAGCGGCCGAGGCGAACACATCGGCCGGCGCGCCCTGGTTGATCTGGGTCGCCAGGGCCGAGCTGCCCGCGAAGTTGAACGTCACGGCCGTGCCCGGATGCGCCGCCTCGAACTGCTTGCCGATCGTGGTGAACGACTCGGTCAGCGAAGCCGCCGCGAAGACCGTGACCGCACCGGTCACCTCGGACGCGCCGGCACCGCTCGCCGGGTTGGTGCTGCCGTCACCGCAGCCGGCGACGCCGAAAGAGATCACCGCGGCCAGCCCGGCCGCCGCGAGGCGAAGTGTTCTCAACTGGCCCTCCCCCTGGGCGCCACGGCGGGAGCGGAACGCTCCACCACCACCGTGGTCGACTTGATCACTGCCACGGCGACCGAGCCGACCTGCAGGTCGAGCTCGTCGGCCGCCTCGCGGCTCATCAGCGACACCACCCGGAACGGGCCGGCCTGAATGTCCACCTGAGCCATCACGGTGTCCCGGACGACGGCGGTCACGATGCCGCGCAGCCGGTTGCGGGCCGACGACTCCCCGCTCTCATGCTCACCGGCCTGGTTACGGACGAAGGCGGCCAGTTCGGCACCGTCGATCTGCCGATGACCGTGCTCGTCGCGCTCGGCGGCCAGCCGCCCTCCGTCCACCCACCGGCGCACGGTGTCCACGCTGACCCCGAGCAGTTCGGCCGCCTCACCGATCCGAAATGTCGTCACGACGATCACCCTAGCGCCGCGCAACTGCGACCGACAGCGACTTAAGGCCATGCATTTGCGATGTCCATCACCGCACCACGGCCGCAGCTGCACCTAGGGCGACGCTCTACGAACCAGTTCCTGAGCCGGCCGACTGCCTCAGGGCAACACCATCAGCTTCCGGCCGTGTGCCGGCTCGGTGGGAATACTCAAAGACGGCGTCTCGGTTCCTGAGTCCTCGGTTTCCGTAGCCGGCCGCACTGCCAGAGCTCCGCCTGGCCGAGGGCGAGTCGCACGGCCTGCCCAGGACGTACCTGAACTTGCTCTACGAGTTGCCGCCCAGTGCGGCGGCGGACTTTACGCGCACCGCTACCGCATGCACATAAGCCGGCAAACAACCGAAACTGGGCGTGCCGCGTTCGCCCAGTTTGGAGTGGGTGTAGGTCATCCACAACATCGCCGCTGTCTGTACGCGGTCCGGGAGATGGCTAAGCAGGTGGGTGAGACGAGGCGAGAGAAGATCCGTCAGCAGGGGGAGACCGAGCGGCTGACGATCGTCCATGCGACGCCTCGGCCGGAGTTCAAGAGCCGACCGGATGAGAAGCAGGCGGGGAAGCAACGCGGACTGGACGCTGCATGACCTGTCTGCCGGCGCGGCCCGGGCCTCGCTCGCGTCGATCACTGTGACACCAGGCTGTCGAAGAAGGCGGACTTGTGCCTCTCGTAGGCGGCGATGTCCGACCGGGATGCCAGTTTGAGGTCGTTGTAGGCGCGTAGCAGGGCCGGGTCCGAGCTCAGGCGCTGCCAGGCGCGGGTGAAGCGAACGTCGTGTTCGGAGCCGGCCGGGGTCACCGCGACGCCGGTCGGCAGCGGGGCGTTCACGGCGAAGGTGGCCAGGGTCGGCTGCCAGATCTGCGGGTGTACGACGCGGTAGACGCCGCCCAGGAGCTGGACCGCGTGGCCGAACGCCTCCGGGGGCGTACGCAGGTGAAGGTCGACGTCGCCTTTGGTCAGCGCGCCGCGCACGGAACTTCCGCCGACCAGCATCAGTTCATGGGGCACGCCGGCGAGCAGGGTGGCCAGGCGGGCGCGTTCGGTGTTCAGGATCGTGTGTGCCGTCTCGATGAACTCGTCGGAGGGCCGCAGAGGGCTGAATGGGGCGGGGATTCCCGGCGCCGGCGGCGAAGGGAAGGCGCCGGGCGGGACGACCTCGGCGATGGCGAAGCGGCGGGCCAGCCGGAGGATCACCCAGGCGTAGGCCAGCAACACCGGCAGGTCGATCAGGGCCAGCTGCCACGGCATGTCGGTGGCGGTCTCGTCGACGGTGAGGTCCCCGTACGCGGCGGCCAGGCCCGCGCCGATCAGGTTGTTCATGACGTGCAGGGCGATCGCCGCCTCCAGGCCTCCCGTGCGTACGGTCAGCCAGCCCGCGACCGTGCCGAACACGATCAGGTCGGCGAATCCCCACGGTGTGCCCCAGCCGTGCAGGGAGGCGAAGACGATTGCCTGTACGCCGATGGGCAGCCACGGATTGCGGGTGCCGATCGCCTGCACGAGCCAGCCGCGCGTCAGGTACTCCTCGGCCGCCGCCTGAAGCGGCACGACCAGCACCAACACCAGCATCGACACCGCGAACGGGCCCCAGCCGGCCAGCGCGTCGCCGAGGCCCATGTCCTCGCCGGTGGCCGTGGCCAGGCCCATGCCCGCGGCGAGGAAGACGATGATGGCCCCGCCGGCGACGGGCAGGCAGGTGAGCAGCCAGCGCCGGCGGAGCCGGCCGGTCACCGACGACAGCGTGCCGGCCGGGCGGCGCTGAACCAGCCGGGCGGCGAGCAGGGGCAACGGCAGCAGCGCGGCGATGAGCAGGAACGACGCGGCCAGGGTGGGCAGCGGGCCGAACGCCGGGACGCCGTCGGCGTCCTCCGGGCGGCCGGCGATCAGGGCGGCCAGCGTGACGGCGAAGAAGCCGGCGATCGCCACGATGACGCCGGCGACGACGATGAACAGGGTGCCGAGGACCGGCTGCCACCACCGGAAGGCGGGGGTCCGGGCGAGCCGGTGGTACGGGGTGGCCGGGGCCGGGGCGATCACCATGGTCACAGTGTTGGCGGGGCATGCAAATCGGGGCCGGGCGGCTGCCGTCGTTTGCCGGCACGGCCGTACCGAAACCAAGGTCTTTGCATTGACGACAGTCCATTGAATGATCCGGCACCGGTCCCGGCCGCGGCATCGAAGGCCGGCCACCGGCGGGCACTGAACCGGTAAAGATACCTTCACTTTCCGACCTCGCCCATGGCATTGACATTCTTAAATGCCTGTCCCTATGGTCGGCCCAGGTAAGCGCTTACCTATCGCCCCCTGAGAACCGGAAGGATTCCCCATGTCCGCTCCTCACCTTCGTCGCCGCACCGTCCTCGCGGCGATGTCCGCCAGTGTTCTGGCGGTCGGCGGCGTCACGGTCGCCAGCCAACTCGAGGCGTCCGCCGCCGAGAGCAGCCCGGTCGGTTTCGCCAGCCTCAACGGCGGCACCACCGGCGGCTCGTCGAGCACGGTCGTCACCGTGACAAGCGCTTCCGCCCTCAAATCGGCGCTCAGCTCGAGCACGTCGCAAACGGTCCGCGTCTCCGGCCTCATCGCGATTTCCGGGATGTACACCGTGGCCTCGAACAAAACCGTCATCGGCGTCGGCTCGGGCTCCGGAATCACCGGCGGCGGCCTCAACCTGTCCGGCGTCCGCAACATCATCCTGCGGAACCTGGTCTTCCGTAACGCGAGCGACGACTCGATCAACGTGCAGACCAACACCACAAACGTCTGGATCGACCACAACGATCTGGCGAACGGTTACGACGGCCTCATCGACATCAAACGCGGCTCCGACTTCATCACCGTTTCCTGGAACCGCCTGCACGACCACGACAAGTCCATGCTGCTCGGCCACAGCGACGACAACGGCTCGCAGGACATCGGCCATCTGCGCGTGACCTATGTGCACAACTGGTTCGACGGCACCAATCAGCGCCACCCGCGCGTGCGTTTCGGCAACCCCGTCCACGTGCTGAACAACTACTACAGCAACATCGGCTCGTACGGCGTCGCCTCCACCGAGAACGCCGGTGTCTTCGTCGAACGCAACTACTTCGAGAACGTCAAGAGCCCGACGGTCACCCAGACCGGCGATTCCGCCGCCGGCAACCTGAAGGTCCTCAACAACTACAAGGTGAATTCCGGCACCGAACAGGTCCGCAACGGCGCCGGCGTCGCCGCGATCCCCTATTCCTACACGCCGGAGGCCAACAACACCGTCAAGGCCACCGTCACCGCGGGTGCCGGCACCGGCAAGATCTGACCATTCCCGTACGGGGCGAGCCCGTTCCTCATTCCCGACGGGCTCGCCCCGGTCACCTATGAGGTGAGGAACGCCTGCGGATTGGCCAGTTCCCAAACCTCCGGCGAAGTGGTCGAGTTCGTGGCCAGGAGCAGCCGTGTGCCGTCGACGGTCACATCGGCGCCCCGCAACGGCCGGCCGGCCGGAACGGCCACGGCTTGCCAGGCACGGCCGTCCTTCGACAACCACACCACCGCGTCGCGGTGACCCGCCGACATCCGGGTCCCGGCCGCCGCCCAGCCGCCGGTGACGGCCCGGACGGGCTCGAAGGTGTCGCCCCGCTCGCCGAGCGGGGCCATCGCGAACGTCGCGCCGTCGGTGGTACGCCACGTCGCGTCGCGTCCACCGTCCGTACCCTGGATCAGAGTGGTGCCGCCCTCGGTCAGGCACGAGGTCAGCGCACCGGCGTCGGCTCCCCCGAAGGCGCCGGCGTCCACCCGCGCCCAGCTGGCCCCGTGCCGGCGCCACGCCGCGGGCCGCTCGTCCGCCCCGGTCTGCGACTCACCCACGACCAGCACGTCGCCGCCCGGAAGCGGGCACACGTCGGCCGCACCCGTGTTGCCCCCGCCCGGCGGGCCGAACGGCCCCGTCTCCTTGCGCCACGTCACGCCGTCGGCGGACGTCCACACGGCAGTGGTCTCGACGTCCGCCGCCGAGAACGTCGGCCGGCTGTAGCCGACGGCGACCCACGACTTCCCGGCCCACACGAGGTCGGTGAGCTGCTCCGTGCGCGACGTCGCGAACCCGCGCAGCGGCTGCCACGAGGCCTTGGGCCCACTACGGAACCAGCCGGCGACGTTCGCGCCGATCGGCAGGCCCTTCGCGTTCTTCCGAAGGAGGTGCCCGGCCACGATCTCCCCACCGGCGGGGTTGTTCCGCATCAGCGGCGAGCCAAGTTGCTGGCTCGCGGCCGGCTGCCAGGCGGCATCGGCGGCCTTGCCGTCCGAGCCGATCTGATACTGCGACGCACTGGTGAACTGGGCCCACGCGTAGTCGTTCACCTGCACTTCGGTGGTGTATCCGAGCAGCGTGGACACGCCGGCGCGGGAGGCGAAGCGCGACATGGTCAGCCCGGCGTCCTGAACCCCGGCCCGCTTGAGGTCCGACCAGTCGCCCGAGGTGCCGAGCCGGCCGATCCGGGCCTTGTTCAGGCTGGACTGCGCGAGCAGCATCGAGCCGTCCGGCTGAAGGGCGGCGAGGCCGTCCTCGCCCGGAGCGATCCAGGCGTCGGTGTATCCGGCGATCCGCCACTTGCCGGCGGCACTGCGCTCCAGCACAGCGGTCCACAGCATCGATGTGACCCCGATGGGTACGGCGAGCCGGCCGCCGGTCTCGCTCGGCGCGCCGAGCGAGATGTCGTTGGCGGCCGCCGGGGCGTACTTCCCCAGCGAAGGCACGGTTTCGGGTGTCCAGCTCAGCCCGTCGCTCGACGACCAGGCGGCCGCGGCCAGCCGGTCGCCGTGCCACTGGCCGCCGGTGGCGACGAAGCGGCTCGAGGTGGCGGCGACGCCCGAGGTCACCAGCGAGCCCGCGACCGGGCCGGATGCGGCCGTCCACGACGTGCCGGCGTCGGTGGAACGGTAGACGACACCGCCGTCGCTGCGGCCGGGCACGGCGGCGCGGCCCAGCGCCACGATCGTACGGCCGCGGACCGCCGCCCCCGCGAAGTCGTGGAACTCGAGGCCGGCCGGAAGCGCCTCCCGTAGCGACACCACCCGGGCCTGCGCCCCGGCCAGCACGGCAGTCGGGGTGACGTCCTTGTCGACGCCGAGAAGGACCAGCCCCACGCCCGGCACCGCGGCCGCGGTGTTCGGCGCGAAAGCGGCGTCGGCCGCCGCCTGAGGCAGCGAGAGCAACCGCCAGGCGCGGCGGTCCTCGGACTGGGCCACGAACGGCTCCCGCGGCCGGCCCGCCTGCCACAGCGTGCCGCCGACCCAGGTGGCGGACCCGTCCGAGACGGCGAACGTCACGGTGGCGTCGCGGCCGGCGGGCAGCGGCAGCTCCGTCGGATCGGACCGGAAAGAACCGTCCTCGGTCCACACCTCGGCCCGGTCGGCCTGACCCGGCTCGGCGGCGACGCCCACGGCCATCGCCGGCAGCTTGCCGGCGGCCGGCAGCAGCGCCGAGAAGGCCACCCTCTCCCCGGCCTGCTTGGTGCTGTCCGGCAATGACAGCCGCGACCACTCGGCTTCGACCGCGCCGCCCTCCGGGCCGGCCGCGGCATCGTCATCGCCGCGGCAGGCCGCGGTGCCCAGAACCAGCGCGACAGACGTAGCCGCGGCGACCATGCGCCCGCCAGGTCCGAACTTCCCCATTCACGGCTACCTTCCCCTAGACCAACCGCATCCGTCGGCCGGCGAGCGGAGAAGCTGAGCCGTCCTCGACGCAGCTGCGGAGAGCCGGGTCACACGGCCGGATCAGCGGATCGCGCAGGTGGTCGCGTCGAGGGTGTAGTCGCCCAGACTGACGTCGTAGGTCGGCGTGCCCAGGTCACGGCCGGGCGCCCAGACCCGCAGCGAGGCCCTCACCTCGCTGTAGCCGTCGCCCTCGAGAGCCGGCCACCGGATCGTCGTCTGGCCGGCGTTCGTGGCGGGGGCGCCGTTCCAGCCGTAGTCGCGGCGCAGGTGCCCGAACGCCGGGAGCAGCTCCGAATACCGGCCGCCGGTGATCGTGTACGAGTACGTGCCGGCCATCAGGCTGCCCTCCTTCTTGCAGGAGACCAGCTTCCACGCCGACACCGAGGCCGGCGCCACGTACGACGGCAACTGCTGATAGGTGTACCCGGTGGTGCGGGTGTTACCGGCCTGGTCGACGGCGCGAACGGAGAAGGTCCGGGTGAGCGACGGCGCCGACGCCGAGCTGGCGGGAATCTTCGCCGGGGTGAGCGTGTACGCGTACGGGGCGACCGAGTCGGTGCCGACGACCTTGCCGGCGATCAGGAACTCGACCCGGGCGATCCCCCGCGCGTCCGACGGTTTCGCGGTCACTGTCGTGCTGGCCCCGATGTACGAGCCCGGCGCCGGGGCGGTCACCGTCAGCACCGGAGCGGTCGAGTCGACGATGACGGTACGGGTGACGACCCGGCGATTGTTCCTCTTGTCCCAGACCCGCCACTCGAGCTTGACCGCGCCGTTCTTTCCGGCCGCGTTCACGGCCGCCTTGAACGGCGCCTTCGTGAGCCGGGCAACGCGTCTCCCGCCGGTCCACAGTTCGGCGGCGGAGATCCCCGACTTGTCGGTGGCGGTGACCGACGAAGTGAAGGCCGCCTTCACCAGCGCCCCGGCGAGCGGGGCGGTGACCGTGACCGACGGCGCGGTCCGGTCAGCGGAGGCTGCCGACGCCGCGGACGGGACGCTGAGAACGGCGGCCACCGCAACACAAATGATCTTCACCTCCCGATCGTGCCTGCTCAGAGGCCCCATCGCACTGCCCGTACGGCCAAGCCCGGACGACGTTGCGGCATCACGACGGTTCCCGTTGCCCTTCGATGGCACGATCGGAGGATGGCCGTATCAGCGAATGAGACGCCGGTCCGGGACGGTCGAGTGGCCCGTACCGCCCTGCTCGGCTTTCTGGCGGCCGGCTTCGGCCCGGCCGTCTTCGACGACCCGGGAGACTCACTGGGTACGGCGGTCGCGTTCACGCTGATGATGCTGATCACCGGCGCGCTGATCATCGAGGTGACCGACCAGGCCCGGCGCCGCCGCCCGAACGGCGGCAACCGCTGGTCGGGCACGGACACCGCGCTCGCGGCGGTCCTGATCGGCTACGCGGTCCTGCTGATCGGCGCGGCCACCCTGCACTACCTGTCCCCGCCGAAGCAGACGGCCGCGGCCTCGTTCGGCGCCCTCTACCTGGTCCTGGGCGCCTGCTTCGGCGCGGTACGGCGGAGGGTCGTCAGAGGGTGAATGTGATCGGGCCACATCCGCTGTGCCCGAAGTGCCGGACGGCGAACGGCGGACTGGTCGCCGTCAGGCACCGCCAGGTTCACCTCCGCGCACACGGCCGGGAGGCGTGCGTCGACCACGGCATCGCCGGAGTCCTGGCCGCCCTGTGGACGGTCTCGGAAACCCGGAGTTGCTGCCAGAACGACGGCGGACGGGCCTACGTCGTACCCACCGCGGAAACCCACGACGCGGCCGTGGAAGCGCTCACCACCCTCGGGCTCGCCCCCGAGCCGGAGGACGGTTTCGTCTTCTTCCGGGCGCGGACCTCGGATCGCCTGGACGACGTGGCTCACGTGCGCCACCGGCTCGAACACCCCACCAGCACCCAGACGATCTGGCGAGTGAACAGCGCCGGCCGGTTCGAACGGTCCTATTCGGCCGAGCCCGCTTCCCCTGACGGCAGTTGACGATCGGACGGCTCGGCCACCCGCTCGACGACCCGGAGCGGAGCCGTTCGAACGAGTGTCTCTCCCGCCGGCTCCAGCCCTCGCTGGATCACCGCCATCTGCCGCTCGGCGAGGGTCTGCCGATGGTTCTGCCAGTCCATCACCATTTTCAGGGTGCGCTCGACCAGAACCCACCCGGCGGCAACGTACCCGGCGATCGGAGCGGCGTTGACGGTGTTCGTCAGGATGAGTTCGAGAGGGCTGGACAATCGCATGTGCGCAACGGCCAGCAGGCGACGTCGTTCGTCAGCCACATACCGGCCGGGCCTCCGCCTGTATTCGATGTTCAGACCATGGTCAAACAACTGTTGAAGCGCCCGGAGATAGTCCGCGACCGCGAGTACCGAGGGCCGCTCGCCCAGGTCCACTACGACGCGCAGCATCCACTCGGTCGATTCGGCGGGGGTGGCATCCTCGGCACCGGACGCCAGAGCGACGAAGTCTTCCCCCACATGATGCCCCGGTTCGGGCGAAGCATTGTAGAAAACGTTGCCCTGCACATAGTCAAAGTTCGGGCTCGCCATACCCTCCATCCTGGATGGCTACGAGCGCCACCTCAAACCGGGCGCTGATAGCGTCGCCGGCATGAGGGTCGCGGTCGTCGGTGGGGGTGTGGTCGGGCTGTCGGTCACGGAGGCGCTGCTCCGGCGGGGCGTCGACGTGTGGTGTCACGAGGCCGGTGCGCCGATGGGTGAGCGTTCCGCCGGTGATACCCGGATCTTCCGGCTCGCCCACGCCTACCCGGACATGGTCGCGCTGGCCGCTCGGTCCCGCGCCCTGTTCGCCGAGTGGGGCGGGCGGGCCGGCACCGACCTCATCGACGACGTCGGCACCGTGGTCAGCGGCGGCCAGATGCGCGTGTGGGCCGACGCGATGGCCGCGGCCGGAGCCGACCACGACGTTGTCGACGGAGAGTCGCCGCTGCTCCGGCTGCCGGGGAGAGCCGATGCCGCGCTGATCGACCCGGCCGGCGGGGTGATCCGGGTGGACCGCATCCGCCGCTTTCTCGTCGAGGCCGCCGGCGACCGCCTGCGGACGGCTCACGTCGACGCCGTCGAAGAAGTGACGGCTGGTGTACGGGTTGTCTCCGGCGACCGGGCCGACACCTTCGACGCCGTCCTGATCTGCGCCGGCGCCGGCTCCTCCGCGGTCGCCTCCGGCGCCGGCCTCGACCTCCCGGCCGCCCTGGAGCATCACCTGCGGGTCAGCTTCCCGATCCGCCCAGGTGCGCCCGAGCCGATGCACTGCTGGATCACCGGCGACACCTACCAGCATCTGGCCGCTCCCGGCACCTGGGCGGTCGGCGCCGACATCGACCCGGCCCTGGTCGCCTGGGACGGCGGGCGGCCCGCCGCCGAGCGGGCTTCGCTGGACGCGCTCACCGCGTACGTCACCCGGCATCTGCCGTTTGTCGAGCCGCGCCCGGTCGCCCAGGTCTACTGCACGCACGACCCGGCCCTCGGCGACGGGCTTCAGTTCGCCCGAAACGGGCGCGTGCTCGCCACGTACGGTGAGAACCTGATGAAGTTCGCCCCTCTGCTGGGCGAGATGCTGGCCCGGGCCTGCCTCGACGGCTCCACTCCCGCCAACGCCGGCCCCACGGCGGAAGGAACCGCGTGAAATACACGAGACTCGGCCGTACGGGCTTGCGGGTGAGCCGCATCGGGCTCGGCTGCATGAGCTACGGCGACGCCGGCACCGGGCTGCACCGGTGGACGCTGGACGAGGACGCCGCGGCCGGGTTCTTCCGGCAGGCCGTCGAGCTCGGCGTCACCTTCTGGGACACCGCCAACGTCTACCAGGGTGGCACCTCGGAGGAGTTCGTCGGGCGCGCGATCACCCGGTTCTCCCGCCGTGAGGACATCGTGCTGGGCACCGACTACCTCGACGTCTACTACCTTCACCGGTTCGACCCGGAGACGCCGGTCGAGGAGACCCTGCAAACCCTCGACGATCTGGTCCGGGTGGGCAAGGTCCGCTACCTGGGGGCGTCCTCGATGTGGGCCTGGCAGTTCGCCAAGCTGCAGCACACCGCCGCGATGCACGGCTGGACCGGGTTCTCGGCCATGCAGGACCAGTACAACGTCCTGAAGCGCGAGGAGGAGCGGGACATGATCCCGTTCTGTCTGGACCAGGGTGTCGGTCTCACCCCGTACTCGCCGCTGGCCAAGGGCCGGGCCGCCCGGCCGTACGGCGAGCAGACGCCGCGATCCGCTTCCGACGAGGTCGCGAAGGCGTTCGACCGGGACGTCGACCAGCCGGTGGTCGACGCGGTCCAGCGGGTGGCGGAGGGTCGCGGCGTGCCGATGGCCCAGGTCGCTCTCGCCTGGCTGCTCGGCAAGCCGGCGGTGTCCTGCCCGATCGTCGGCGCCACCAAGCCGCGTCATCTGGACGACGCCGTGGCGGCGCTCGACCTGGAGCTCACCGCGGAGGAGGTCACCGTCCTGGAGCGCGGCTACACGCCCCAGGACAACTACTGGTGGTGACCTACTCCACCAGTTCCGCCGGCAGCGTGGGGTGCTCGCGCAGGTGGCGGTTGTTGCGGGGCTCCTGTCGGGTCTTGGCGTCGTCCAGCTTGCGGCGCAGGTCGTCGCGGACGTCGTGCAGGGCGGCGTTCAGATCCTCCTCCGTGGAGGTGGTGACGATCTTCTGGCGGCCGGCGATCCAGCACTCCAGGGTGACCTTCTGTCCCGGCGCGTCGCGGTCCTTGACCATGACCTCCAGCTCGGTGGAGTCGGCGTGGAAACCGGCCAGGCGGCTGTCGAGCGTGACGAACTGCTCGGCGATCCAGTTGCGGTCGCCCTGCGAGAAACCGGCACCGACGCGCAGGCACTCGCCCACGGTGGCGGGATTGTTCACCGCTGTCATCACAACTCCCTCGTTGAGACTCTGCCTTCCGTGAAGATCCTTCCCCGGACGGCGGCCGCTTGAAACGCCCGAAACGCCAACTAGCCGTACGAACTCCCCGGGCGAAAGTGCCAGGGACGGGTGTACGAACGGACTCGCGTACCTTGCTTGGGTGATCACGCATGCCCGGTGGACCAGTCAGCGCTGGTTCGCGTCCGTCCTCATCGCCATGGTGGCGCTCATCGCCGTGGCCACCGTGGTGGGTGCGGAGCTCCTGTCCCGGACGACCGAGGTCTCCGACCGGCTCAATGACCGGATCGCGCCGGCCCGCACCGCGGTGGCCGAGCTGACGGCCGCCGTCGTCGGGCAGGAGACCGGGGTGCGCGGTTTCGTGCTCAGCGGCGAGCAGCAGTTCCTCGATCCGTACGAGCAGGGCCGGGCCGACGAGACCCGCCTGGTCGGGCAGCTGCGCGACCTGCTGGACGGGCAGGACGAGGCGCTGGCCGATCTGGATCTGGTCGAGCAGCGGATGGCCTCGTGGCGCGAGACGGCGGCCGAGCCCCTGGTGCGGGCCCGCCGCGACGATCTGGCCCTGGTCACGGCGAGCAAGACCGCGTTCGACGCCGTCCGGGCCCCGCTGGCCGATCTGGATCAGCGGCTGGTCGGGCTGCGGCAGCAGGGCCGTGCGGACCTTCAGGACAGCCGCCGTCTGCGCAACACCGCCTTCGGAGGCCTGGTCGTCGCCCTGCTGGCGCTGATCGCCTCGATCGCCGTGCTGCTGCGGGTGGTGGTGCTGCGGCCGCTGAACGAGCTCAGCGCCTCGGTGCGGAAGGTCGCCGGCGGCGCCTTCGACCATCGAGTCACCCCGCGGGGCCCGTCCGACGTGGCCCGGCTGGCCGAGGACGTCGAGGCCATGCGCGGCAAACTGGCCGACAGTCTCGCCGCCAGCCAGCAGCAGGCGGCCGAGCTGCACCGTTCGAACGCCGACCTGGAGCAGTTCGCCTACGTGGCCTCGCACGACCTTCAGGAGCCGCTGCGCAAGGTGGCGTCGTTCTGCCAGATGCTGCAACGCCGCTACGCCGGTCAGCTCGACGACCGGGCGCAGCAGTACATCGGGTTCGCCGTCGACGGCGCCACCCGCATGCAGCAGCTGATCAACGACCTGCTGGCGTTCTCCCGGATCGGGCGGATGTACGACGAGCGGGAGCCGGTGGATCTGGACGTGATCGTGGGCCGGGTCGAGGACACGCTGGCCCTGACGATCGAGGAGACCGGGACCGAGATCGTACGGCCGAAGCTGCCGACCGTGCCGGGCGACGCCACCCTGATGACGCAGCTGTGGCAGAACCTGCTCGGCAACGCCATCAAGTTCCGCCGCCCGGACGTGCCACCACGGGTGGTCATCACCGTGGACGAGGACGCCGAGAAGTACACGCTCGCCGTGCAGGACAACGGCATCGGTATCGAGGCCGAGTTCGCCGACAAGATCTTCGTCATCTTCCAGCGGCTGCATCCGCGCGACGTCTACTCCGGCACCGGCATCGGCCTGGCCATCTGCAAGAAGATCATCGAGCACCACGGCGGCCAGATCTGGCTGGACACGGAGTTCACGGATGGGGCCCGGATCGTATTCAGCCTCATGAAGTGAGTCCGTTGGAAGGGTTCACGCTGACAAAATGACCCCTGCTTCCCGTACGGCGTCGCGCCCGCCCTCTTTCGCCTGATACAGCGCGTCGTCGGCCCGGGACAGCAGCTGCTCGACCGTCTCCCGGCGGTCCCACGTGGCGTACCCGATCGAGCACGTCTCGGCGCCCGGTGTCGCCGCGCGGACCCGGTCGAGCACCTGGGCCGCGTCCGGCGCCGGGCAGTCGGGCAGGGCCATCGCGAACTCCTCGCCGCCCCACCGGGCGATCAGGTCGCTGTCGCGCAGTGCCTCGGTGAAGGCGGCCGCCGTGCGCTGCAGCAGGTCGTCGCCGGCCGGATGCCCGTACGTGTCGTTGTAGCGTTTGAAGTGGTCGAGGTCGGCGATCGCCACGGTCAGCGGCGCGCCGGTGCGCCGGGCCTGGGCGACGAGCCGGGGCAGCTGGGCCTGCCAGGCGCGGCGGTTGGCCAGCCCGGTCAGCGTGTCGGTGTAGGCCATCCGTTCCAGGTGGCGCAGCAGCTGCTCGTGTTCGAGGGCCAGCGCCGTCTCGTCGGCCAGCAGGGCCACGGCCCGGGCCCGGCGGTCGCCCACGTCGTGCAGGCGGTGGGCCCACGACACGCACAGCACGGCGATGACCGAGCCGTCGGCGATGACCGGCTGCCACAGCAGCGAGCGGGCCCTGGTGAGCTCGAGCAGCGCCGGGGAGACGATCGGGTCGGCCGCCGGGTCGGCCCGGAATACCGGCTCGCCGGTGCGGTACACCTCGGCCGTCATCGAGGTCAGGGCCAGCGAGACGCGGGTGCCGACCAGGTGCGCGCGCGACGACGCGGTGACGACCAGCTCCTCGCTGCCGGTGGCCGGCTCCATCAGCATCACGCCGTCGGAACTGGCGAGCTCGCGGACCGCGTCGACGATGTTGGCGCGCGCGTCCTCCCCGGTGCGGATGCGCCGGGCGACTCCGGCCACGGCCGTCAGCAACCGCTCCGAGTCGCGGGTGGCCCGCTCGGCCTGATAGCGCGCGGTGACGTCCTGCATCTGCACGAGGGTCAGTTCGGCGTCGGTGCGGGTGAGCGTGATCCACACCCAGCGGGTGTCGTCGTCCGGCCGGCAGAAGCGAACCTCCATGCGGGCCACGCCGTCGGCGGCGGCCGCGATCCGGCGGGCGATCTCCTCGCCGTCGAAGCGGTCGTCCGGATGGGCGTACGCGAAGACGCCGGCCCCGACCACCTCGTCCTGGTCCCGGGCGAGCAGCCGGCACAGGGCCGGGTTGACCGTGATGAACCGGCCGTCCGGCCCGCACAGGCCGATGCCGGCCGGCGACGCCTCGAAGATGCCGCGGAAGCGCTCGGCCGCGGTGACCAGTTCGTCGCGCATGGCGCGGATCTGCCGGGTCCGGCGGACGAGGCTCGCCCGCAGCAGCGTGCCCATGGCCAGCGCGAGGCCGAACTGGATGGCGTAGAACGTCAGCTCGTCGGTGTGCAGGTCGTCTCGCAGCAGCACCGCGACGATCCAGCCCCCGACGGCGGTCGCGGCGGCCGCGACCGCGACGCCGGTCGAGGTCACGGCCACGCCCAGCCCCACCATGATCAGCATCAGCATGCTGGTCTGGTGCAGCTCGCCGGTGACGAACAGCGGGGCCAGCCCGTTGAGGACCGGGATGAAGCAGAACAGGCTCAGTACGGCCGCCCGGCGTCCCGGCCGGGGCCGCCGCACAAGGGCCGCGCCGATGGCGAGGACGGCGGCGCTGCTCCCGGCGAACCCGGCCAGCACGACCTGTTGGACGCCGTCGAAGATGACCACGTCGACGACGGCCAGCAGGGTGAAGAAGGCGGCCAGGGACCCCAGCACCCACTTCGTGCTGCCGGCGTCCAGCGACCGCGTCACAACTACAAGGTCGGCCGGGGACCGGGCAATCTGACCTTAATAGCGGAACCGGGACACCAGGGCGCTCAGGTCGGTCGACATGGTGGCCAGTTCGGCGGTCGCTTCCCGGGACCGGGTGATGCCCTCGGTGGTGCGCCGGGCGGCGTCGGCCACGCCGGTGATGTTGTCGGCGATCTGGCCGGTGCCGGAGGCCGCCTCGGTGACGCTGCGGTTCATCTCGGCCGTGGTGGCCGTCTGTTCCTCCACGGCCGAGGCGATGGTGGTCTGGAAGTCGCTGATCCGGGCGATGACCCGGCTGATCTCCTCGATCGCGGTGACCGCTCCCCCGGTGTCGGCCTGGATCGTCTCGACCCGGGCCGAGATGTTCTCGGTGGCCCGGCCGGTCTCCTGGGCCAGATCCTTGACCTCGGAGGCCACCACGGCGAAGCCCTTTCCGGCCTCGCCGGCCCGGGCCGCCTCGATCGTCGCGTTGAGCGCGAGCAGGTTGGTCTGCTCGGCGATCGAGGTGATCACCTTGATCACGTCGCCGATCTCGGCCGACGACTCGCCGAGCTTGGTCATGGTCTGCGAGGTGCTGGCGGCCAGCCCGACCGCCTCGGTGGCGACCTGGGCCGCCTCGGCCGCGTTCTGCGAGATCTCCCGGATGGCGGCGCCCATCTCGTCGCTGCCGGCGCTGACCGCGTCGACGCTGCGGGAGATCTGCTCGGCCGCAGCCGACACCGTCTCGGCCTGCGCCGACGACTCGTCGGCGGACCGGGCGATATCGCCGCTGGCCTGCGACATCCTGTCCGAGGCGCTGCCCAGCGCGGCCGCCGAGGAGTCGATGGTCTTGACGGTCTCTCGCAGCCGGGCCATGGCCACGTCCAGCGAGCGGCCCATCTGGCCGGGCTCGTCGTTCGAGCTCAGCCCGGCCGTGCGGGTGAGGTCGCCCTCGGCCAGGCCGTCGCAGACGTGCTTGACCTTGGCCATCGAGCGCACGATCTGGCGGGCCACGAACCAGCCCATGGCCAGCGCGAGGACCGAACCGGCGACCAGCAGCGAGATGGTGACGGCCCGGCTGGCGCCGTACTCGGAGCGGGCTCCCTCGGCGTTGGTCTTGGCGTCCGCGTTCTCGGCCGAGCGCATCCGGTCGAGGTCGCCCGAGACCTCCTTCATCAGCGGGATGACCTCGCCGTCGCGGGCGTTCTGCCACGCGTCGAGGTCGTTCTTCAGCCCGGCCGGGAGCAGCTTGTCGACGACCATGGTGTGGTAGGAGTCGAAGTCCTCGCCGAGCTCGGTCAGTTCGTCCGCGGGCACGGCCGGGCCGCTGGACAGGTAGGCCGCGAGCGCGTCGGTCAGCGCCTCGTAGTCCTTGTCGAAGGCGTCGCTGTACTGCTGCTTCTGCGCGGCGGTGTCGGACAGCATGTGGTTGGTGACGTCCAGCCGGGACTGGGCCAGCTCGCTGCGGATCTCGCCGACCCAGTTCACGCCGGAGACGTTGCTGGTGTAGATCTGCTCGGCCGAGGCGCTGGTGTTGCTGAGCCCGACCAGGCTGCCGACGCCCACCACGACGGCGAGCACGATCGCCACGCACACGGCGCCCAGAATCTTCGTCTTGACGCTCAGGTCCGCCAGCACCGCGCTTGCCATGGACAAAAAAATAGCGGTATTCCCCGCGAACCGTCACTAAACCTGAAACATAGGGCATGTACCGCCGCCGTCGGGGCCGCGGTGACGGCACCCCGGCCTGGCACCGATGTCCACGATGGACGCGACGGCCAGCACGCGGCTGGAGTCGCGGCTGGCCGGCGAGGAGCCCTCACGGGACGCTTCCGCTCGCTGACGGATAGGCTTCCGGCGTGGAAGCGCCCGAGCCAGCACCGCCGAAGCGCCGGGACGCGACCCGGACCCGGCAGCTGCTGCTCGACGTCGCGAAAAAGCGCTTCGCCCGCGACGGCTACTCGGCGACCACGGTCCGCGACATCGCCGACGAGGCGGGCGTCAACGTGGCGCTGATCAGCCGCTACTTCACGTCGAAAGAGGGCCTGTTCGAGGCGTGTCTGTCCAGCGCGGTCAACGAGCTGCGCCGCGACTCGGGCGCGATCGCCCTCGACGACGTGGCGGCCGACATCGCCCGGCGCATCACCACGTCCCGCGACGATCAGGGCATGACCGAGTCGATGCTCCTGCTGCTGCGCACCTCGGGCGACGAACGGGCCGAACAGATGCGCCGCGGCGTCATCCAGGCCATCAGCGAGCGGCTGGCCGCGGCCTGCTGCCCGTCCGCCGACGACGGCCTGCTGCGCGCGCAGCTGGTGCTGGCCACCTCGCTGGGCATCGTGGTGCTGCGCTCGTCGCTGCGCGTGGAGCCGCTGACCTCGGCCGGCGAGCGGGAACTGACCGCGCCACTGACCGACATGATCAACGCGCTTCTGCGCGAATCCTCCTGAGCCAGTCGGCGACCAGCGGGTTCACCACGTCCGGGCGTTCCAGGGGCGCGTTGTGCCCGGCCGCGTCCAGCACGGCGAACGTCGCCCGCGGATAGTCCTCCAGCACTCGCCAGGTGTCCCGGTAGCCGACGATGTCGTCCTGGCGCCCGGTCAGCAACAGCGTGGGACCGTCGTACCGGCCGCTTCCCGGTTCGAGCCGGACGCCGTAATCCGCCTCGATCCGCCGGGCCGCCGCCTCGTCCGCCGCGAGGAGGCCGGGCAGCACGAACTCGCGGAACCGCTCCCAGTCCGCCGGCGACTCGACGACCGCCTCCGCCTGATAGAGCTCCCGCTCGGTGGCCGGCAGGGACGAGGTCAATTCAGGAGCTTGCTTGAGTACGGTACGAGGGGGCAGATCCCGGGCGCCGCGCTCCGCCACGATCGCCGGGCACAGCAGGCACAGCCCGAGCACCCGCGCCGGCATGCGGGCGGCGACCGCCCGGGCCAGCATGCCGCCCCACGAGTTGCCGACCAGCGCGAACGGCCGGTCGCCGAACTCGGCGCCGATGAACCGCACCAGCTCGCCGACCACGTCGTCGCTGCCACGCACGTCGTCGCGTCCCGGCGTACGGCCGAAGCCCGGCAGATCCGGATAGATCCGCTCCCAGCCCGGCTCCCCCGCGGCCCCTTCGAAGATCGCCTCGAGGGGCAGGAGGATCCGGTGGTCGACCCCGAACCCGTGCAGCAGCAGGACCGGCGTTCCCCGGCCACGGCGTTCCACGTACATCCGAAGATCGTAGACCGGGGTGCGAGCACGCCGTCGAGCTCGTTGCCGGTAGGAGTGCGCAGTTCGTCGAGGTTCGTTCCGTCTCCCCCGCCCGGCCGAGACCTTGAGCGAGCGTGCGGCGGGCAAGTCCCCGACTCGTCGTACCGCCTCGGGGATGCCGGATCGACGGCCAGCTCCGGAAGGCGCCGATCATGGTTTCCGGGGCGGCGTCGGCCGGGCCCGCGCCCATCCAGAGCGGGAAGTCGGCGAGCGGCCGGATCTCGTCGCGGTGGAAGGCGCTGAACGCCGCCACATCGACCGGCGGCGGATCGGGGCGGGGATCGGTGTGACTCGTCCGGCGATTCGAGGACATCGTTCATCGGGTCTCGTCTCTGGTCGTCGTTCCGACGTCGACGGTGAAGGTCACGTTTCCGCGGTGGGCGGCGGTCCTGGCGTGCAGCGCCACGTTCAGGATCTTCTGTGGACACTTACCGTGGCCGATGCGATACCGGGTTGCGTGATCCCGGTAAGGTTCGCCGCGCTGGGCGGGAATGTGCCCGGCCGGGGCGGAAAAGGGGACGTGGAGTGGACAGACGGGGGCTTGCGCTGGGCGGGGCGGCGGTGGTCACGGTCGCGGCCGCGCTGTCGGGGTGCTCGGCGAAACAGGAGGCCGCGCCGACGCCGGGGCTCGAGGACCGGGGCACGGTGCTGACCACTGTGAAACCGTCGCGGCAGAACCTGTCCAACCAGATCAGCCTGAACGGCAAGGTGGCCGTCAACCCGCTGTTCGGCATCGTCGCGCCGACCGGCGGGGAGATCCGCTACGTGCAGCGCAAGCCGAACAAGACGCCGGCCGCGCAGCCGCTGTGGGTGGCCACCGTGTGGGACGACGGCACGCCCCGGCGGATCAACATCCCGGAGGGGTCGATGCTGGCCGGCCGGCTCATGGACGACCGGGCCGAGGTCAGCGCGGGCATGCCGATCATCTCGGCCCGGCACGGCGGCTACGGCATCGTGGCCGACATCGACAGCGCGTCGGCCTACCGCATCTCCGGCGCCGCCAAGACCGTCACGGGTCAGATCAAGAACGGACCAGGACCCTTCCCCTGTACGGCGCTGGGCACCATCGCCGCGTTGCCGGCCGGCACGATTCCGGAGCCGCCCGCGCCCACCACCACGGCGCCGTCCGCCGGCCCGTCCGGTGAGCCCGTCCGCCAGTTCCCCACCGCCGGGCCCGAGGAGGGCAGCACGCCCGAGGGCTCCGAGCCGACCGGCATGCAACTGGTCTGCGCGCCGCCGGCCGGCGTCAAGCTGATCAACGGCGCCGACGTCACCCTGTCGGTCGTCACCGACCGGGCCGGCAACGCCATGGTGCTGCCGGTCGAGGCGGTGGCCGGCACGCAGGGCCGCGGCAAGGTCGACGTGCTCACCCCGGACCGCACCCGCAAGACCGTCGACGTGGTGCTGGGCCTGTCCGACGGCAAGGTCGTGCAGATCAAGTCGGGTCTGCGCGGTGACGAGGAGATCGCCGTGCCCGGCCCCGACCTGCCGGCGCCGGCCGAGGGCCCGAAGTGATCGAGCTGACCGGGATCACGAAGGTCCTCAAGGGGCAGTCCGAGCCCCGTACCATCCTCGACGGTGTCGATCTGTGGGTGGGCGCCGGGCAGAGCGTGGCCATCGTCGGGCGGTCCGGCTCGGGCAAGAGCACGCTGCTCAGCGTCATCGGCCTGTTCGACCGGCCCGACCAGGGCCGCTACGTGCTGGCCGGGCAGGACATCAGCCGGGTGCCGGAGCGCCGGGCGGCCACACTGCGCAGCTCGCACTTCGGTTTCGTGTTCCAGCGCTTCTTCCTGCTCAAGCATCTGACGGCCGCCCAGAACGTGGCGATGGCGCTGGTCAACGGCCAGGGCTGGCTGCCCCGCCGGGAACGCCGAGTCCGGGTGATGGAAGCCCTCGACCAGGTCGGCATCGCGCATCTGGCCAAGAACCGGCCGGCCAAGATGTCCGGCGGCGAGCAGCAGCGCGTGGCGATCGCGCGTGCCCTCGTACGCGATCCTCAGGTCCTGCTCGCCGACGAGCCGACCGGCGCGCTCGACACCGAGACGGGCACGCTCGTCATCGACGCGCTGCTCGGCGCCACCGAACGGGGATGCGCGCTGATCCTGGTGACCCACGACCGTGACCACGCGAACCGGATGGGACGCATCCACGACCTCGTCGACGGGGTTCTGAGCGAACGGGTGCGCGCATGAGGCGGCTCTCGGGCCGGTTCCGGTCCTCTCTGATCATCGGCGTGCAGGGCATCCGGGCCCGCAAGCTGCGCACCCTGCTGTCGATGGTGAGCCTGTTCCTGGGCGTGCTGGCCGTCGTGGTCGTGCAGGCCGGCGCCAGCATCGCCGAGCGGGCCCTGCTGGCCGACCTGGAACTGACGTTCGGCTACGACGGCACCCGCATGATCGGCATGCCGACGGAGCAGAAGGCGGCCGACGCCGTGCTCGCCTCGGTGAAGGGCAGTTCCAGCGCTGTCGCGTCGATCGGCATGCAGGGCATCATCGGCGAGCCCGGGGTACGCCCGGTCAACGAGGGCGGCTCGCCCATCGACCAGGACTGGGGCGGCTCGCAGGTCTGCTTCGCGGACGGGCACTGCGAGGGGCCGACCGGCCCGAAGGGTGCCGCGGTGGAGCTACGGCTGACCGCGCTGACCGGCGACATCCGGCAGTTCCGCCCGTTCCGCACGGTGTCGGGCACCTGGCTGGACTTCACCACGGTGCCGTCGATGGCGCCCCGGCTGGTGCTCAACAAGGAGGCGGCCAAGGGCTTCACGCGCTATCAGGTGCCGGCCGAGATGCGGGTGCGCGGCGCCAGCGCCAACCTGACGCCCCGGTTCATCGGCGTGGTCGACGACGGCAGCGGCGAACCCCGGGCCTACGTACGCTCGGACGAACTGGCCACCTGGCTGCCACCCGGCAAGCTGGTCGACCCGAACGTGGGCGGCGAGATCAACGTGATGCTCAAGCCGGGCTCCCCGGTCGAGCAGGTGCTGCGGGCCAAGCTGAAGGCGGCGGGCTTGGAGATGTACGTGACCGACGTGAACAACCGCAAGGAACAGGAGGACCAGCTGCGCCTGATGCGGCTGCTGTTCTTCTCGATGGCCGGCCTGGTGCTGCTGATCGGCGTGGCCGGCATCCTGAACGTCGGCCTGGCCACGGTCGGCGAACGGGTCGAGGAGTTCGCGCTGCGCCGCGCCGTCGGCACCCCACGCTCCCTGCTGGCCGGCATCGTCCTGGCCGAAACCCTGCTGACCGGCCTGCTCACGGCAGCCGCGGCGATCGGCGCGAGCGCGCTGGCCCTGAAGGCGGTGGTGATGCTGGCCGGCAACTCCCACCCCATCCTCGACAACGTCCAGTTCCCGTGGCAGGCCGGTGTGGCCGGCATCCTCGCGGGCCTCGTGGCCGGCATCCTCGGCGGTTTCATCCCCGCCCTACGCGCGGCCGGCATCCCGATCGCCACGGTCATGCGCGCCTGACCACCTTCGTATCGAGCTCGATAAGTCAAGACGAACAGGATGCCGCACAGGATTGTGCGGCATTTTTGTTCCGGGTGATTGAATTACCGCCCGGATAGAGCTTATCGATCTCAACATCCGAACCGATCTCTGAAGAACCGAATTCGCATGTAAATGCCTTCCTGTCCGATTATTTTCTCGATGCCGCATCAGCATCGCAGGCAATTAGACCTTGATGATCTTGTGCTGTACCGTCCGCGATCGACACGCACTCAGGGAACTCACAGCTTGGGGGACCTGCGGCCGGGTGCGTGCGTTGTCCGGAATCGACCGGCACGGATCAGATCGAGACAGGGATACATGATCAGAATTCAACCGGATGAGGCGAAACGCCTCGCTCGGAGTCAGGTTTTCAAATCGGTGGCCGCGAGTACGGTCCTCACGATGGCAGTCGCGGCGGCCTCGGTACCCGCGCGTGCGGAGGCACCGGCGCCCGCTCTGGAACAGGCCGACGTGGCCTCGGCGATGACCGCCGCGAAGAAGGCGGGTGCACGGGTCAAGATCACCGACGCCACCACCGAAACGTCAGAATACTTCGCCACGCCCGACGGCAAGGTCACCGGAGTGATCTCCGCGGGCACCGTCCGATTCCGCCGGAACGGGTCGTGGGTACCGGTCGACCTGACGTTGCAGCGGCAAGCCGACGGCTCCGTGGCCCCGGCCGCGCATCCCCACCACCTGCGGATCTCCGGCGCCCGTGCGAGTGCCACCACGGACCTTGCGTCCCTGGGCGCCAACGCGGACCGCATCACTGTTGGCTGGCCGGGGGCGCTGCCGCAGCCGCGGCTGGATGGCGACAAGGCCACCTATGCCGATGTTCGCCCTGGTATCGACCTCGTCGTACAGGCCACCGCGACCGGTTTCGAACAGTTCACGGTGGTGAAGTCGGCCGCCGCGGCGAAGTACGTCAACGAGATCTCCCTCCCCATGCGCGGGGCCGGCGTCGCCTCGATCAGCGCGGACCAGCATGGCCGGATGCAGGTCAAGGGCGCTAAGGGACGACAGCAGGGCAAGCTCCCGACACCGATGATGTGGGACGCTCGCTCGGCTACCCGGGGCGGACCCCCCAAGCGCCGGCCGGTCACCACCGACGTCGTCGGCACCGCCACCGACGCCCCGGTGACGCTCAAGCTCAAGCCCGATACGAAGTGGCTGGCGAGTCCGGACACCGTGTATCCCGTGACCATCGACCCGTACTACGACTGGTCCACCACGGTGGCCAGCACCACGGTGGTCAAGGGCTACCCCACCGGCTGGCCCGACGCGGACTCGTTGTTCGTGGGAAGTTGGGACGCCACGGGCAGCGCGCGGTCGTTCGTCACCTGGTGGGCGACCTCGTTGCAGGGTATGCAGATCGATTCGGCCACGGCACACTTCGCCAACCCGTACTCGACGTCGTGTGACCCCAAACCCTGGGAGATGTGGAGCACCGCTCCCATCACGGACAAGACGTCCTGGGACAACCAACCGGCGTGGCTCCACAAGGAAGCCACGTCGACGGAGACGACCTGCCACGACGGCTGGGTGTCGGCCGACGCCACGAGCTTCTTCCGGCGCGCTGTCGCGAACAACGTCAGCACGCCGACCATGGGTCTGCGCGCGTCCGACGAGACGGACTACAGCCAGTACAAGCAGTTCTGGTCGCACAACTACAGGGACTCGTCGAAGGTCCCCTACGTCGAGGTGAACTACAGCAAGCCCGCGCCCGTCACGGAGTCGGTGGTGACCCTGCCGAACGCCGTGCTGAAGGCAGCGACGAACGACCCGGCGACGGCCACCGAGCGGGACGCCGCCGCCGACGCGTTCGTGGCCGAACAGGCTCAGTCGGGCAAGCTGGTGGACGCCGCGGAGACGAACGCTTCCGTGGTCAACGGAGTCGCGACGGTCTGGGAAGACGGCGTGGACCTGACCAGCGTGAAGGTCACCACCGCGGCCACCACCGGCTCGAACGACGTTGTCGCTCAGGGCTTCGAAGTCATCGGTACCGCCGACCCCAGTGACGAGGACATCTCGAACAAGGGCGACGAGGTTGTCATCGCCGACGATCGGGTGGCCTCGGGGCTCGGCCTGAGTGGACTGGCGTCGCCGAAGGGCGGCACGTTCCTCAAGGGAAACTGCACCACCACCGCGGCCAAAGGCAACAAGCTCACCAGCTGTTACGAGAAGTACAAGCTCAAGACCTCAACCTCGACGCGCGACTATTACTACTACGGCCGGTGGGGAACCGCGGTAGGCAAGGACTGCAGGCTCTGCCTCGATCCGAAGCCCACCCGCATCGACCTGCGGTCGAAGACGTGGAGCGGTTCTCAGGGCGCGGGCTTCGGGGCTCTGGTCGCCTATTGGCCCAAGGCGGGTGTCAAGAACTGCACCGACCATACGATCGAGATCAGCATCCTGAGCTTCGGTGGCAAGATCCCGATTCAGGACTGTGACGAGATCAACCCGGACCCGGGCAACACGTCCATGCGGGTCATCTACGACCAGGGCGCGACCTTCGGTGGCCGGACCCACGGCGTCGACATGGGCTTCGCCTACAGCACCTTCAAGGGTAAGAACCCGCAGCTCGCGGACTACAGCTACGCGAAGTTCTGCACGGGCACCTACGCGAACTGCGACGGTGTGGCGCGTCAGGACTCGGGTTGGTGAGATCGGCTCCAGTGGGCGGTGCCGCGGGGAGTTTCTTCCCGCGGCGCCGTTCCGCCATCGCGGCGCTCGTTGTCATGGTGGTGCTTTCCGCGCTGGCCGGTTGCCGTTCCGGCGCGACCAGCAAACCGGAGGACAACGCTGCCGATCCGCCTTCGGCGACGGCCGGCACATGCGCGGGCGTGCGTTCCCCCGAATGCCGGAGCGTCACTCTCGCATCGGGACGGCAGGTCCGGTACGCCATTCTGCGCCCAACGGCGGCCGGCCCGCAGACCACCGGTGCGGTCGTCGCCGACCTCGGCGGACCAGGTATCTCCCTGTTCGGCATGCACTGGCCGGGTGACGCCCTGCGTCAGCAGCTGCCGAAGCAGCTTCAGGCGTCGCCACTCCTGCTGATCGAGGAGCCGTGGGTCACGGCCGCCTACCCGCCCGAGTGCAAAGCTGCCGTCTCGTCCCTCTTCCACTCGGTGCACGTCCTGGCCACGACTGGGGAGACCGTCAGCACCTCATGCAAGTTGTACGACCACGACCAGCCCTGGGGGTGGACGCCGGAGACCTTCGCCGAGGCGGTGAAGGTCATCCTCGCCACCGAGGGTCTCCGCCTTGACGGCTATCTCGGGCTCTCGTTCGGCGGGCGCCGTCTCACCTACCTGCGAGACCTCGCGCCGAAGTGGGCGATCCTCGTCAATCCCGCGCCGCTGGACCTGTCCGCCCCTGAATATCTCTCCGGCCGGGTGAGCGCGCTGTGGCGATCGGTCGAGAGCAACTGCCCGCAGTGTCCGGGCCGCCAGGCCGGAACCCGCCTGATCGAGCAGGCGAGCAAGGCCCTGTCCGCCGCCCAGCCCGCGGTGCCCGGCCGATCGGTGCCGCTCGCCGGGGGCGACGTGGCGGCTGCGACGTTGGCGCTGAGCTACCGGGACACCGCCGTCATGCGTGCCTTCTTCACAGCGCTGTCCACGCCGGCGAAGGAAGCCAACCGCAAGCTCGTCGGCCGGCTCGCCGACGGGGTGTGGAGCCGGTACGGCACCGACCAGATCTCACCCGCGGTCCTGGCGTACTGGGCCGAGGTATGCCCCAGCTATCCGGGCTGGTCGGCCACGCCGCCGGCGGACCCGCTCGGCACTTTCCTGACCGAATGGCACGGGCCCTGCACGGCGCTGACGCCGGCGGCCCGCCAGCGGTGGACACCCGGCCTGAACTCGAAGGTCGCGACCTGTGTGTCGATGCTGGCTGACGACCCGGTCGTGCCCGTCCAGTCGGTGCGGACCTGGCGGAACGCGGGCGCCCAGGTGATCCAGCCGGCCAAGGGTGAGCATTCGGACCTCGCCGGAGCGCAGGGGTGCGCCGACCGTTTGAAGTTGTAGGGCCGACTTGTCAACCGGATGCGGTGCCCGCGCATCTGTAGTGCGAGCGTGAGGGCGGGGGAGAAGTTGAGTGACGACCGGGACGAGTTGGCGATCCTGTACGAGCGCGACTACGCGCGTCTGGTCAGGTTCGCGGCGCTCATGGTCGGCAGCGTGGGCGACGCGGAGGAGATCGTGCAGGACGCGTTCGTGGCGGCCTACCGATCGCTGTGGCGCATCCGGGACCAGGACAGGCTCGGGGCATACGTGATGCGATCCGTGATCAACGGCTGCCGGGGTTCGCTCCGGCGGAAGCGGCACGGCCGCCATCAGGTGATCTCCGAGGGGGTCGCCGGGCCGGACCAGTCGCTGTCGTCGGTGGCGGTTCGCCGCGACATGGTGGCGGTCCTGGCCAAGTTGCCGCAACGCCAGCGGGAGGTGATGTTCCTGCGGTACTACCTCGATCAGTCCGAGGAACGAATCGCGCGGGCCATGGGCATCACCCGTGGTGCGGTCAAGACCCACGCGGCCCGGGCCGCCGGAAATCTTCGCTCGCTGCTGGAGAGGGAGAAATGAAGCAGGCCGACGGCGGGCTGAGCGCCGCCGAGGAGCAGCAGTTGCGGACGCGGATCCACCGCCAGGCGGACTCGATACAGCTCAGCGGTGATGGATGGCAACGAATTGCGAAGCGAACCCAAGGGCGGAAGACAGTCATGCGGAAGCGTCTCCTGATACCGGCCACGGCGGCGCTGGGAGTGATCCTCGTGGTGGTCGCCGCGGTGGCGGTGAACCGCCGCGCGGACAGCGACGTACCGACGGCCGCGCCGCAGCCGACCGCGACCGCCGACTATCCGATCATCTGGCCGCAGGCCCTGGTGGGCGGGACGACCGGATCGGGACCGGCGGCCGGCGATCCGGTACCGACGGCCGAGAAGTTCCTCGGCGAACTCGGCGTCCCCACGTCCGGCCTGACCTTCTCGGCCGAGCCGGACGACGGGGGCGGCGCGCGGCTGGTCAAGGTCACGGCCCGGAACGGCAGCGTGCTCGGCACGATGAACCTGCGCCGGGGCGCCGGGGCGTGGGGCGTGCAGGCGATGCGGTCGCCACGTACCACCGTGCGCAACCCCGAGCCGAACGGTGCGGTCAACCCGCCGCTGTCGGTCAACTTCCGGACCGACAGCGACGGAACGGCGCGGGTACGCCTGCTGGACGCCCGCAACTCCAAAGAACTGACCAGATGGTCGGAGAACATCGACCCGAACCAGGACTGGCAGGCGAACGCCAACTTCACGAGGGAGCCGAACCCGTTCCCCGGATATCTGGTGCTGACCGTGCAGGACGGCGGCGGACGATTCAGCAGTGTCGTCGTGATGCCGCTGACCATCGGGGCAGCCTGACGGTCCAGGGCAGGAAGCGCGGCCCGCGTCGCCGGTGGGGCGGGCTGTCCGCTATCCCCGCACGGCCGTCGCGTAGGCGGCCGAGCCGATCAGTTCGAGCGACACCTGCAGCCGCTCCAGGCTGATGTTCTTGGCGATGGTGTCCTCGGGGCTGTGGTACGGCGGCTCCAGCAGCGCCGGCGACTCCTCGCCGCGCCACGAGAAGTTCGCCGCCGCGATGCCGACCTCCTGGAACGACTGGTGGTCGCTGGAACCCCGCAAGGTCACCGGCGAGATGCGCGGGGCGTACCCGAGACGTTCGGCCGCGGCCGCCACCTCGTCGGTCGCCCGGTTGGCCAGGCCGGTGTACGACAGCAGCCAGTACCGCGTCGCCGGATCCCAGCTCGTGGCCACCATGTCGTTCTGGAACACCGCCAGGATCCGGTCCCGCTCGGCCTGCGGCAGCTGCGCCACGTAGTACCGCGACCCGATCAGGCCCTGCTCCTCCGAACCCCACAACGCGAAACGCAGGCGCGCCTTCGTCGGCAGGTTCCGCAACACCCGGGCCAATTCCAGATTGAGTACGGTGCCCGAGCCGTCGTCGTTCGCGCCGGGCGCGCCGATGACGGTGTCGTAGTGCGCGCTCACCATGACGACCGGCTCGGTGCCGGTCGGCCGGCGGCGCGGGGCGTCCGCGATGACGTTGTGCGACGTCAGGTTGCGGTGCGCGCGCGTGGTGACGGTCAGGATCAGCCGGCGCTGGGCCAGCAGCGCCCGCAGCCGGTGCTTCTGGGCCTGGGCGACGCCGACGACCGGGATGGCGACGGCGGTGGCCAGGACCGGGCTGAACGCCGACGCGCGGCGCGGCTCGACCAGGTCGACCGGCAGGAAGACGACGGCGGCGGCGCCCTTCTCGACGGCGGTGGCCACCTGGGCGTCGCGGGACGCGGCCACGTAGTCGATCAGCACGATCTTGCCGGTGACGTCGGTGGTGTAGTTCTCCGGGGCGCCCGCGGCCACGTCGACCACCGAGGCACGCACCCGGGTGTCGAGACCACCCAGCGCCGCCGCGCCGGCCTGCCAGTTCAGGTCGCGGGGCAGCCCGCTCGGCGAGTCGAGCTGGGCCAGGAATTTGTCGGCGACCGGGAACGGCTGCAACGCGACGTCGTACCCCAATCGGTCCAGGGTCTTGGCGATGTAATCGGCGGCGATCTTCTCGGAGCGGGTGCCGCCGATGCGCGGGCCCAGGTCGACCGAGAGAACCTTGAGATGCCGCAGGGCACGCTCGGCCGACACCCGCCGGGCGACCTGGGTGTCGTGGCCGGTGAGCGCGGGCGGCCGCACGGCTCCGGGCCGCTGATCGGTGACGGCCCAGGCGGGGGCCGGCAGGGCCACGGTGGCCGCGCCGCCGAGCGCGACGGTCAGCATCCGGCGGCGGGTAACCGAGTTGTCCATGGGTCTCCTCCTCGTGGGGACGAGGACGGCGGCCTCGTGGGCCATCGTTCCCCGTTGCCGAAGAACCTAGGGGCAATATCAGCGATCTTCAATAGCTGCCGAAACCCTCAAGTAGCCCGCCCACTGCCGATTAACCCGGCAGGGAGGGCCGATGGACGACGTCACACGAGAGGCCATGCGCCTGCTCGAGGAGGCGCAGGCGGGCGGCACGCACGAGGCACTCGAGCGCGCCGAAACGCTGCTGCGCCAGGTCGGTGACCGCGCCTGCCTGCATTTCGTGCGCGCCGTCGCGTACGACGTGCTGGGCGATCCGGCCTCCTCCGAACAGGCCCTCGACGACATGCTGGCCGCCGCCGAACGGGAGAACAGCCCCGGCTGGCAGGCCTGCGCGCTGGGCACCCGCGCCTCCCAGCGGGCCCGCCTCGGCGAGACCCACGCCGTCGAATACGACCTCGACAGCGTCATGCGCGACCTGGTGCAGGCCGAGACGTACGCCGTCATCGAGACCGAAGCGGTGGCGGCCGTCCACGCCCAGGTCGCCATCGCCTTCGGCCTGATGGAACTGCGCCTGTACGAGCTGGTCGGGCCGCACTACGAGGCGGCCTACGAGATCTGCGCCCACGACGCCACACAGAGCGGCAAACGCGCCATGTGGCTGATCAACCTGGCCGAGCTCCACCTGCACTGGGCCCTCGAGCTCTACCAGGTCGGCCAGGTCAAGCAGGCCGAGGATCACACGGCACAGGCCGAGGTGTACGCCGTCCGGGCGGCCGCCGAGGTCAGCGGGCCGGCCGCCGACGTGTGGCGCAACTACGCCCTGCTCGCCGCCGCCTGCGCCAAAGCCGACCGGCACGACCCGGAGACCGCGGCGGTGGAGATCGCGCATCATCAGAGCCGGCTTCAGTCGTACGGGATGAGCGCCCTGGTAGTCGCCTTCTGCGAGCCCTTCCACGCGGTGGCGCTGCGCCGCACCGGCCGCCTCGACGAGGCCCTGGAACTGATCGGGCGGGCGGTCCGGGCGCTGCCCGGCGACGCCGGCGTGCTGATCACCTCGGCCACCCACCACACCCACGCCCTGCTGCTGACCGCGCACGGCTCGGCCGACGCCAAGGCGGCCCTCGCCTACGGCGCGACCCTGGCCGCCGCCCTGTGGCAGCAGCGGCAGCGCACCCTGCACTCGTTCACCACGATGAAGTCGCTCGACCAGCTGCGCCGCCGTCACGAGCAGGCGGCCCGCGCGGCCGACGTGGACGCGCTGACCGGCATCGCCAACCGGCGCGCCTTCGACGAGGCGGTCCGCCGCACCCAGGACGGCGACGTGGCGGTGCTGGTCATCGACACCGACAAGTTCAAACAGATCAACGACACGGCCGGGCACGAAGCGGGCGACGCGGCCCTGCGGGCAATTGCCATGACATTGACCGCAAACGTCCGCGACCAGGACTTCGTGGCCCGCCTCGGCGGCGACGAGTTCGCGGTCCTGCTCCCCGGCCTGGACACGGCGACGGCCTACGAAATGGGCCGCAGAATGGTCGACGCGGTACGGGCCCTACCGGATTGCCCGGCCACCCTGAGCATCGGCGTGGCGGGCGGCCCGGCCGGCGATCTGCAGCAGATCGTACGCCGGGCCGACGCGGCCATGTACCGGGCGAAAAGGCGCGGCGGGGACGACGTGGAAGAATGCGAGAACTTCGCCGAACAACGACCGGCGGCCTGACCGGATACCCGTGAAATCGGCGCCATAACCCATCAATCTTGCCCCAGGAACAACTTACGCCTAATCCGTTCGAGCACCGTATTCGAATGCGGCGGATATGTTGAGCTGACCGGGTCGTGACAAAGACCTGGGAGGAAAAAGAAATGCGTAAGACAAGCCGTCGCATGGCCCTGGCCGGCATGGGCCTGTTCACCGGTGCGGCCATGGCCCTGGCACCCGCGCAGGGCGCCCTCGCCAACGTCCCCGACGACCCGGCGGCATCAGCGGCCGGGGAGTACGCCCCGCCCCCTGAACACAGGTCCGGCATCTCCGGCATCGTGATCGCCATCTTCAACCTCGACGGCCTGCCCGGCCTCGACAGCCTCACCAGCTGGCCCATGCCGATGGGCGGCGCGGGCGTCCCGTGGACGGGCCAGCAGGCCGGCCAGCCCGGCGGCCCCACCACCACAACCGACCAGACCACCGCACCCACAACCACCGACCAGACCACCACCACTACCGGCACCGGCACCACTACCGGGACCGGCACCGGGACCGGGACCGGCACCGGCGCTACCGGCACGAGCACTGCCGCCACGGGCACGGGCGCTACCGGCGCCGGCACCACGGGTACCGCGACCACCGGCAGCGGGACCGGTACCACTGCGAGCGGCACCACCACCGGCACCACGGCTGGCACTGCGACGACCGGCGCCACCACGGGCGGTACCACCGCTGGTACCACGACCACCGGCACCACAACGACCGGCGCCACCGCGGGCGGCACCACCACTGACGCCACCACTGGCACCGCCACCACTGGCACCGGCACCACCACCGGCGGCGCGACGACGGGCGCCACCACCGACACCGCGACGGGCGACGCCACCAACACCACGACCGGCGACGCGACCGCGGGCGTCACAACAGGCGACGCTACAACCGGCGCCACTGCCGGCGACACCACCGCCGACACCGGCACGGCCGCCGACACCACGACCGCCGGCGACACGACTGCCACCGATACCACCGCAGGTGAAGCCACCGCCGACACCACGTCCGGTGACGAGGCCACCCCGGCCGACGCGACCGCCGGCGACTTCACCGTGGGCGACTCGACCGTTGACACCACCGCCGCCGGCGACGCGACCGTTGACACCACCGCCGACACCACCGCCGGCGACGTGACCGCGGGTGACGCCACCGACACCGGCGCCGAGACCACCACCGGGACCGGCGAGACCGTCTGACCCGCCGCGCGATCAACCCGCTGCCCGCGCCGGGCAGCGGGTCGTCGCCGGTCCGGGGCGGCTTGCCCGAGCCACCCATCATGGAGCAATGACGGATCTTGGAAGCCTCGCTCAGCAGACCGCCGACGACCTGGTCCGTACCCGCGCCGGCGCCGTCGTCGCCGTCCTGTCCGGCGACCGCAGCGAGATCCGTGCCGCCGGCCGGGTGGTCCCCGGCGACGTCTTCGAGATCGGCTCGGTCACCAAGGTCTTCACCGCCCTCAGCCTGGCCCGCCTGACCGTCGCCGGCCTCGTCCGTCTGGACGAGCCCCTGGCCCAGCTGCTCCCGCCCGGCGCCACCGTCCCCTCCCGCGACGGCGCCGAGATCACCCTCCAGCATCTGGCCACCCACACCGCCGGCCTCCCCCGCCTGCCCACCGGCATGCTCAAGCGGCTGCTGCTGCACCCCAACGACCTCGACCCGTACGCCGATTGCACCACCGACATGCTGCTGGCCGCCCTGGCCCGCACCCGCCTGTCCGCCCCGCCCGGCAAACGCTTCCGTTACTCGAACTTCGGCGCCGGCCTCCTCGGCCTGGCCCTGGCCCGCCGCGCCGGCCTCCCGTATGCCGATCTGATCGTCCGCGAGACCGGCCTCCCCCGGCCCGACCCGTCCCGCCTCGTCCAGGGCCACACCCGCCGCGGCCGCCAGACCCCGCCCTGGCACCTGGCCGACCTGGCCGGCGCCGGCGCCCTGCACTCCACCGCCGCCGACCTGCTGGCCTTCGTACGCCGCCAACTGGACAGCCCGGACGACCCCGCGATCCACCTGACCCGTTCGGTCCAGCACCGGACCAGCCCCGTCACCTGGGTCCACCTCGGCTGGATGGGCCGCCGGTTCCAGGAAACCACCCAGCTCTGGCACAACGGCGGCACCTCGGGCTTCACCTCGTTCGTCGGCTTCGACCCCGACCACCGCACCGCCGTGGTTCTGCTCAGCAACTCCCAGCGGCTCATGGACAAGGAGGCCGGCGACCTCCTGCGTACCCTCACGCCCTGATCGTCACCGCAGCGGCCGGAAGGCGGCGCGCAGCTGCTCCGCGAACAGTTCCGGCTCCTCCCAGGCCGCGAAGTGGCCGCCACGCGCGGCTTCGCCGAAGTAGTCGAGCGTGGGGTACGACTGTTCGGCCCAGCTGCGCGGCGTCCGCCAGATCTCGCCGGGGAAGGCGCTGAAGCCGACCGGAACCCGCGGATCCGGCAGCGGCGCGCGGCCGGCGGCGGGGGCGTCCGGCCCGTACGCCTCCCAGTACGAGCGGGCCGCGGAGGTGCCGGTCCCGGTCAGCCAGTACGCCGTGATGTTGTCGAGAATGTGGTCGCGGGTGAGGTTGCCCGAGACCTCACCGCCGGTGAACGCGCGAGCGATCTTGTAGTACGCGTCGGTGTCGTGGTCGATCATCCAGGCGGCCAGCGCCACCGGGGAGTCCTGCAGCGCGTACCCGATGGTCTGTGGCCGGGTCGCCATCTCCACGAAGTAGCCGTTGCCGCTGCTCTGGAAGGTCTTGATGGCGGCCAGCGCGGCCCGTTCCGCGTCCGTGCCGTTCGGCAGCGACGCCGGATCGTTGAGCGCCGGCACGAGCAGGTTGGTGTGGATGCCGGCCAGGCCGTCCGGCCCGAGCCGGCCCAGCGCGTCGGTGACACCGGCCCCCACGTCGCCGCCCTGAGCCACGTACCGGTCGTAGCCGAGCCGGCGCATGAGTTCCGTCCAGGCCCGCGCCGTCCGTACCAGGTCCCATCCCGGTTCGGCCGGTTCACCCGAGAAGCCGTACCCGGGAAGCGACGGAAGCACGAGGTGGAACGCGTCCGCGGCGGTGCCGCCGTGCGCGGTGGGATCGGTGAGCGGGCCGACCGAGTCGAGCATCTCGATCACGGAGCCCGGCCACCCATGCGTCATGATCAGCGGCAACGCGCCCGGGTGGGCCGACCGGACGTGCACGAAGTGGATGTCCACCCCGTCGATCTCGGTGACGAACTGTGGAAGAGCGTTGAGCCGGGCCTCGACCCGCCCCGTGTCGTACTCGGTGGCCCAGTACTCCCGCAACGCCCGCGCCACCGCCAGCTGCACCCCCCTGGGACCGGTCCCCCACGATCTCCCGGGTCGGCCAGCGGGTCGCCGCCAGCCGCCGCCGCAGATCGTCGAGCGCGTCCTTGGGAATCTGAACGGTGAACGGCCGGACCGCTTGCTGATCGAGTGTCGTCATGCCTTCGAGCCTCATCCGGCTCGGCGTCGCACACACCGGTGAATCCCCCTGGTCGCCCGGTGGCCAGGGGAGCCCCGGCACGTCTCGTAAAGCGTCCTAGGAACCTAGCTTTCCGCCTCTCCAGGGCGACGGCGGGACTTTCCAGCGCGACGGCGGGACTTTCCAGCGCGACGGCGGGATCGAGCTGTGACGCCGATCTCAGTAGAGTCGGGTCATGACCATCGATGACCGGCTGACCACGCTCGACGCGCTCTGGTCGGTGTGGGCGGCGACCGGGCGCGGCCTGGACGACACGGACTGGGACCGCCCGACCCGCCTCGACGACTGGACGGTGCGCCACCTGTGGGCGCACGCGGCGCAGTGGCCCTTCGGCTTCGCCGTGCTGGTGGAGCAGTGGGTCACCGACGCCGCGCCCACCCACGCCTCGGCCGCGGCCCTGATGGCCGAGTTCAACGCCCCGGACGGCGTCGCCACCACGACGCGCTCCCAGGTGGCGACGGCCGGCCGCGAGGACTCGGCCAAGTACACCGTCGAGCAGATGGTGTCCCAGTTCGCCTCGACCGGCCCTACCGCCATCGAGGCCGCCCGCAAGCTGGGCCCGGTCCGCGTGAACTACTTCGGCCGGGCCGTCCTGCCCCTCGAGGAAGTGGTCAGCATCGGCGTCCTCGAGACCACGGTCCACCTGCTCGACGTGCAGCGCGCCCTCGGCCTCGAGCCCGACGTCCCACCGGAGAGCCTGCGGCACACGGCCGCCGTCCTGGCCCAGATCGCCCCGCCGGTCGACTTCATCGAGGCCACCACCGGCCGCGCCTCCACCGACCTGTTCCCCGTCCTGTCCTGACCCATGGCCGGCGAGTCCCCACTCACGCTGAGGGGGGCCCTCCAGGTCTTCCATCGGTACGATCCCACGACGGTGACCGAGCTCGGCGGGGTTATCTTCGGCCCCGGCCCCTCCCCCGAGGCCGCGGTACCGGGCTGGGCCGACCCGGGAAAGCCGGTCGCCCAGATTTTGCGCGGCTGCCTGGACCGGATGGCCGGCCGAATGCCTGAAATGGGCGTCCGCTCGGGGTGACGGTCAGCCGCAGTGGCCGAAGTCGCTCTCGTAGTTGAAGTCGTCGATCGAGCCGCCCCACTTGATGCAGGTCTTGTCGGCCGACGCCTTGACCGGGCCGGCGAAGAAGTCGACCTCGCCGCCCTGGGTGTCGCGCTTCTTGTCCTTGACCTCGAGGAAGGCCGAGGCGTCGGCCTTCTCGTTCAGGTCGGTGCTGCGGAGCGTGACCACGCAGTTCTGCTTGTTGTCGCCCGAGAGGAGCAGGTAGACGCGGCCCACGGTGCCGGCGTCGCCCTTGAGGGTGGCCGTCTCGACGATCCGGTAGTCGCTGCCGCAGACCTGAGTCGCCGTGTACGGGTTGGTGACGTCGCCGGCCGGCGACTCCTCGTCCTCGGCCGGCTGGGAGGGCTCCTCGACCGGCTCGGTCTCGGGGTCGGTCGGCTTGGGGCTCTTCGTCTTCGCCGGCCTGGGCGACTTGGTCTTGCTCGGCTCCTCGGCCGGGGCCGGGGTGGCGCCCGCGCCGGGGTCGACGGCGCCGTTGGCCACCGGGTTGTCGACGGGGTCGTTGCCCGAGCCGCTCGTGACGATGGCGAAGGTCACCGCGACCACGCCCAGGACGACGGCCGCGATGGCCAGGGCGATCACCGTGCCGCGCTTCTTGCCCTTCGAAGAGTCACCGGACGACGAGGAGCCACCCTCGTAGCCGCCCGTGACGACCGCGGCGGGCGGGCGGTTGCCGTAGCCGCCGCTCGATCCGGCGCCGCGACCCGGCGGGGACACGGACGCGGCACCGGCCGCGAAGCCGCCCGAGGACGGAACGGAGGCACTGCCCGAGGGGTAGGAGCCGCTACCGGACGGGTAGGAGGCGGTGCCACCCGGATAGCGGGCGGTGCCGCCCGGGTGACCCGGCGGCGGAACCGCGGCCGCGCCGGCACGGCCGGTCGGCCCCCCGGGGTAGGCGCCGCTCTGCGCCCGCCCCGGCGGGTAGGCCCCGGTTGCCGGGTTCCGGCCGGCGGGCGGGAAGGAGCCGGAGGCCGCGGCGCGACCCGAAGGGGGGAAGGCGCCGGAGTTCGCCGGCGGCTGCCCGCCGGGGCGCTGGTAGGGAGCGGTGGGCCCGGCCGGCCCGGCGCCGGGGCGGCCGGCGCCGCGGGCGGCCTGGGCCAGGGCGGCCGCGCTCGGGAACCGGTGCTGCGGGTTCTTGGCCAGGGCCCGGTTCACCAGGGCGGCCACCGCCGGCGGCACGTCCGGCGGGAGGGGCGGCAGTTCCCCGTACACCAGCTGGGCCAGAACTTGAAGGGGGTTCTCCCCGACGTACGGCGGACGGCCGGTCAGGCAGCAGTACGCGACCGCGCCCAGCGCGTACACGTCGGTCAGCCCCGACACCGGGTGGCCCTCGGCCTGCTCCGGCGCCATGTAGTTGGCCGAGCCCAGCACCACGTTCGTGCTGGTGATGCCGGTGACCTGGGTCGAGCGGGCCACGCCGAAGTCGACCAGCACCAGGGCGCCGTTGGGGCGGACCAGCAGGTTGGCCGGCTTCACGTCGCGGTGCACGATGCCCGCGTCGTGCGCCACCTGCAGCGCGTCGGCGACCTGGGCCACGATGCGCATCGTCTCGGCCGGGCTGAGCCGGCCCGCCTGCTGGATCTGCTTCGACAGCGGGGTGCCCTCGATGAACTCCATGACCATGTAGTCCATGCGGCCGCCCCCGACCGCCGCGTTCTCGCCGTAGTCGTAGACCTGGACGATGCCGGGGTGGCGCAGGGCGGCCATCATGCGGGCCTCGGAGCGGAACCGGGTGAGGAACTCGGGGTCGGCCATGAGGTTGGGCAGCACGACCTTGACCGCGATGGCACGGTGGAGCATGCGGTCGGTCCCGCGCCAGACCTCACCCATGCCACCGGCCGCGATGCGTTGAGTCAATTCGTAGCGCTCGCTGAGCAACGTCCCCGGGGAAAGCACCGGATCATGTTACTCAGACCGGCTGGGTGACCTCCGCGGGCCGATCGTCGAGCATCGTGGCCTCGTCGAACGGGTCCTGCCCGGCCAGCACGGCCGCCGTCTTCTCCCGGTCGATCTCGCCGGTCCAGGTGCCGATGAGCACGGTCGCCACCGCGTTTCCGGCGAAATTGGTCAGCGCCCGCGCCTCGGACATGAACCGGTCGATGCCGACGATGAGGCCGACCCCGTCGACCAGGTCGGGCCGGTGGCTCTGCAGGCCGCCGGCCAGCGTGGCCAGCCCGGCCCCGGTGACGCCGGCCGCGCCCTTGGACGCGATGATCATGAAGACCAGCAGGGAGATCTGCTCGCCGATCGACAGCGGGTCGCCCATCGCCTCGGCGATGAACAGCGAAGCCATCGTCAGGTAGATCGCCGTGCCGTCGAGGTTGAACGAGTACCCGGTCGGCACCGTGATGCCGACGACCGGCTTGCTGACGCCCAGATGCTCCATCTTGGCGATGAGCCGGGGCAGCGCCGACTCCGACGACGACGTCGACAGGATCAGCAGGAACTCGCGGCCCAGGTACTTGAGCAGCGCGAAGATGTTGACCCGGGCGAACGTCCACAGGATCAGCGCGAGCACCACGAAGACGAAGATGGCGCAGGTGACGTAGAAGCCGAGCATGATCTGGGCCAGGCTCTTGAGCGCGTCCACGCCGGTCGCGCCGACCACCGCCGCCATCGCGCCGAAGGCGCCGATCGGGGCCAGCCACATGATCATGGCGAGGATCTTGAAGACGAGCCGCTGGATCACCTCGACGGCCCGCAGGACCGGCTCGCCGCGGGTGCCCAGGGCCTGCACGGCGAAGCCGACCAGCAGCGCCACCAGCAGCGTCTGCAGCACCTCGCCGTCGGTCAGGGCGGACAGCAGGCTGGTCGGGATGATCCCGAGAACGAAGTCGTCCAGACCCTCCTTGGGCGCGTCACCGGCCGCCTTCTGGCCCGCCTCGGCGATCGACGGGTCCAGGTGCAGCCCGGCCCCGGGGTGGATGATGTTGCCGACGACCAGGCCGATGGCGAGGGCGACGGTCGACATGAGAAGGAAGTAGCCGAGCGCCAGCCCACCGACCCGGCCCACCTTGGCCGCCTGCCGGATCGAGCCCACGCCCAGCACGATGGTGCAGAAGATGACCGGCGCGATCATCATCTTGATCAGGTTGACGAAGGCGGTGCCGACCGGCTTCAGCTCCACGGCGAAGTCCGGGACGGCCAGGCCGACGGCGATGCCGGCCACGACGGCGGCGATCACCGCCAGATACAAATAGTGGGTACGGTCCCTCGGGGTCTTCATGACGGAGAATGTGGCCCGCGTCTCATCCCGGGGGCATCATTGCGTTCATTCTGTTTTCCGGCGCGTTTCGGTGACGATACGAGCTGGAGCATCGCGCGGCAGCTGTTCGTGCTTCAGGCGCTGGTCGTGGCGGCCCTGGTCGCCATCGGCACGGCCGGGACCGTCCTCATCGTCCTCGACGACGCCGAGCGGGCCGCGATCGACGACGTCGTGGACATCGCCGAGACCGTGGCCCGGTCCCCCATGGTCGTCGACGCGGTGCGGCGCCCGTCACCGTCGACGGTGCTGCAGCCGTACGCCGAAAGCGTCCGGGTCGCCACCGGCACCGACTTCATCGTGGTCATGGCCACCGACCGCACCCGCTACACCCATCGCACGCCCAGCCTGATCGGGCAGCCGTTCATCGGGACGATCGACAAGGCGCTGGCCGGCGGCACGGTCGTCGAGAAAAGCGTGGGCACGCTGGGCGAGTCGGTCCGGACCGTCGTGCCGGTGCGCGATGAGCAAAACCGGGTGATCGCTCTCGTTTCCGTCGGCATCACCACCGACGCCATCAATCACCGGCTTATCGGGCGTACGCCGGCCGTCGCCATCCCGACCGCACTGGCGCTGCTGCTCGCGGCGGCGGGAAGCTGGCTGCTCAGCCGCCGCCTCCGGCGCCAGACCCACGGGCTCGGCCCGGCCGAGATGACCCGGATGTACGAGTACCACGACGCTGTGCTCCACTCCGTACGCGAAGGGCTCGTGGTGGCCGACCGCGACGGGCACATCACGCTGATCAACGACGAGGGGCGGCGGTTGCTGGGCGACGACCTTCCCGCACCGGTACGCGATCTGATCGCGGCCCGGGCCGCGGTGGCCGACGAGCCGGTCCTCGCCGGCGATCGCGTCCTCGTGGCCAACCAGCGAGTGATCCATTCGGAGGGGCAGACCATCGGCACCGTACTGACTCTGCGTGACCACACGGAGCTGCGGGCTTTGACCGGAGAGCTTGATTCCGTACGCGGCCTGACCGATGCCCTGCGGGCCCAGGCGCACGAGGCCGCGAACCGCCTGCACACGGTGCTGACCCTGGTCGAGCTCGGCCGCACCCGGGAGGCGGTCGACCTGGCCACCGCCGAGCTGGCCGTGGCCCAGCAGCTGACCGACCGGGTGGTGGGCGCCCTCGACGAGCCGGCCCTGGCCGCCCTGCTGCTCGGCAAGTCGGCCCAGGCCGGCGAACGCGGCGTGGAACTGATCGTCGACGAGGCCTCCCGGATGGCCGGCACTCCCCTGCCGAGCCGCGACCTGCTCACGGTGGTGGGCAACCTGGTCGACAACGCGCTGGAGGCCGTGGCCGGCACGCCACCGCCGCGGAAGGTGACGGTCCTGGTGCTCTTCTCGGACGGCGTCGTCCTGGTCCGGGTCACCGACACCGGCCCCGGCGTCCCCGCGGGCGCGTTCCGCAAGGGCTGGTCGACGAAGGCCCCGGGCCGGGGCATCGGCCTGTCCCTGGTACGCCAGGTCACCGACCGCCACGGCGGCACCATCGAGGTGGCCGGTTCGGCGGTCACCGTGCGCCTTCCGGTGCCGCCTCATGACTGACATTCGCGTTCTCGTGGTGGAGGACGAGCCGCTGCTGGCGGAGGCCCACGCCGCGTACACGGAAAGAGTCGAGGGTTTCGCCGTCTCCGGCGTGGCCCACACCGGCCAGCAGGCGCTGGCGGCGCTGCGCTCCACCCCGATCGACCTGATCCTGCTCGACCTGCATCTGCCCGACATGTTCGGCCTCGACCTGTGCCGCTCCTTGCGCGGCGCCGGCCTCACCACCGACGTCCTGGTCGTGACCTCCGCCCGCGACCTGGCCGTGGTCCGCTCCGCGGTCTCCCTGGGCGTCACCCACTACCTGCTGAAGCCGTTCACCTACGCCGCTTTCCGGGAGAAGCTTCTCGGGTACGCCCGTTACCGAGCACAGGTGCAGGGCACAGCCCCCGTGGCCGCCCAACACGAGATCGACCGCGCCCTGGCCTCCCTCCGGGGCACGTCCCCGGTAACCCTCCCCAAGGGACTCGACCAGGGCACCCTGGACCTCGTCCTCGGCGTCCTGCGAGCCGGCGACGACACCACTGGCCTGTCCGCCACGGAGGTGGCCGCCCGCATGGGCGCCTCCCGGGTGACCGCCCGCCGCTACCTCGAACACCTGGCCGACACAGGCCAGGTGACCCGGACCCCGCGCTACGGCGGCCCCGGCCGCCCGGAGGTGGAGTACCGCCAGGTCTGAGCCCCTTCTCGACCCTTCAGGTCATTCCCGCTGTCTCGGCACGAAGCTGAACAGCTGAGCCTGAGCGGTGAGCCGCCCGGGCGGCGGTGCGGTCGCGAGCCGGTGCATGCCGACCCGGAACCGGGCATCGTCCGGCCGGGTGAACGCGATCTCCTGGAACCCGTGTGCTTCGAGATCGGCCCGGACGCTCTCGCTCGGGTCCACGTCCTGGCCGCCCCGGCCGCGCGTCCAGATCACGATGCCGTCTTCGGCCAGCAGCGCGGGCAGCGCCGCGATGGTCCGGCGCACATCGTCGTCACTGATATTCCCGAACACTCCGCAAGCCATCACGATGTGTGCCGGTGCCGCATCGAGAAACGTGCCGGCGGAACCGGAGTCACCCGTTCGTACATCGACGCCCGGCAACCCCAGCCGGGTGGCCGTCGCGCGCGCCCTCGCCGCCAGCTCAGGGTCGAGCTCCGTCAACACGGCGTGCACCGCGTGCCCTCGATCGTGCCGAGCGAGAATCGGCAACACGTCTCGCCCGTCGCCGGCGCACAGGCTGATCAGCCGGCGGCGGCCGTCCGCCTCGGCGGGCGCCTCGGACAGCGCACGCGTGAGATAGTCCCGAACGACCGTCAACCGTCGCGACAGCGACGAGTCCGGGTCGTCGTACTCGTCATGCCAGGCCAGCCAGTCAGTGCTCATCGGGACATGATGGCCCCCCGCGGCGCCGCCGGCCTTCGCATGCTGCTTCAGGCAGCCCGGGTGGTCGACGCCGGCGGTCCTAGGGGAGCGCGCCGATGTGGGCGAGGAGGGTGCGGACGCCGCCGGCCGGTGGGACTCGAGAGCCCGACCAGATGGCGCGCAGCGGACGGTGCAGGTCGAGGCCGGCGACGGGGACGGGGCGGAGGCGGCCGGCGCGGAGGTCGTCGGCGACGGCGAGACGGCTCAGGGCGGCTGGGCCGGCGCCGGCCAGGACGGCGGCGCGTACCGCGGCGGAGGTGGAGAGTTCCAGGGCTGGGTGGGCCGGCGTGTAGTCCCCGCCCAGGACTTCGCGCAGGGCGGCGGCGAGGAAGTCGCGAGTGCCGGAGCCGGCCTCGCGGGTGACCAGGGGCGTCTCCCCCAGTTCGGCGGCGTCGACACCGTCGGGGCGGCGGGCCCACCGGTGTGCCAGGGGGACGACCAGGACCAGGTCGTCGTGGGCGACCACGCGGCTGCGCAGGCCGCGCGGGGCCGTCGGCCCTTCCACGAAGCCCAGGTCGGCGGCGCCGGAGCGAACCTGCTCGATGACGGTGTCGCTGTTGGTGGCGGTGAGCACCACCTGCACCGGGGGCTCGCCGCGCCGTTCGGCGTCGGCCTGGAGGCTGACCAGCCAGCTCGGCAGCAGCTGCTCGGCCACGGTGAGGCTGGCGCTGACCCGGATGCGGCTGCGGCTGTCGTCCCGCAGCGACGCCAGCCCGGTGTCGACCTCGTGGGCGAGGGTGAGCAGCCGGTCGGCCCACTGCGCGACCACCGCCCCGGCCGGGGTCAGCTCGGCCCCGCGCGTGGTGCGGTGGGCGAGCCGGATGCCGGTCTGCGACTCCAGCGCCGCCAGCCGCGCCGAAGCCGCCTGCTGGGACACGCCGGTCTCCCGGGCGGCCGCGCTCAGACTGCCGGTCCGGGCGACAGCGAGGAAGAGTTCGAGAGCTGCCAGGTCGGGCATGCGCGCGCTGAGGGCCACAATGAGACATGGTAGCGGGGTACAACCCCAGGTTGTGAGACCACAAGATCAGGCCACCTACCGGCTGGTCCGGGGCGGCGCGATCGTGGACTCATGACTACAGCACCTTTGGTTGCCAGGCGGGCGGATGACGCCCCCGGGACGGTACCCGGCCGGCCTTTCGGGGCGCTGGTGGCGAATTTCGGGCCGAACTGGTTCGCGTCGGTCATGGGCACGGGCATCGTGGCTACCGCGGCGGTGTCGCTGCCGGTGCGCCTGCCCGGCCTGCGACTGCTCGCGGTGGGCGGGTGGGTGCTCGCGGTCGTCCTGCTGGTCGCCGTGACGGCGGCAACGGCCCGGCATTGGCGGCGGTACCCCACCGTCGCCCGTCGCCACCACCTCGACCCGGTCATGGCGCACTTCTACGGCGCGCCGCCGATGGCGCTCATGACCGTGGGCGCCGCAACCCTGCTGGCCGGGCGGGACGTCATCGGCGAGACGGCCGCGCTCGCCGCGGACTGGGTGCTCTGGACGGCGGGCACCATCGGCGGCCTGATCACCGCGGTCGCCGTGCCGTACCTCCAGTTCACCCGCCACACCGGCGAGCGCGAGCCGTTCGGCGGCTGGCTCATGCCCGTGGTGCCGCCGATGGTCTCGGCGGCGACGGGCGCGCTGCTCATCCCGTACGCCCCGGCCGGCCAGCCCCGACTCACCCTGCTGGTCGCCTGCTACGCGATGTTCGGCGTCAGCCTGATCGCCTCGTTCGCCGTGATCCCGCAGATCTGGCAGCGCCTGGCCACCCGCGATGTCGGCCCCGCCCGCATGGTGCCGACCCTGTGGATCGTCCTCGGCCCCCTCGGCCAGTCGATCACCGCCCTCAACCTGCTCGGCGGCGTCGCCCACCTGGCCCTCCCCCACGAGTACGCCGACACGCTGCGCGTCCTGGGCGTCGTCTACGGCGTACCCGTGTGGGGCTTCACCCTGCTCTGGATGGCCTTGGCCACGGCCATCACCGTCCGCACGGCCCGCGCCCACCTGCCGTTCAGCCTGACCTGGTGGTCGTTCACATTCCCCGTCGGCACCTGCGTGACCGGCACGTCGGCCCTGGCCACGCACACCGGCTCGGACATGCTCGCCGGAGCCGCCGCGCTGCTCTACGCGGGCTTGCTGGCCGCCTGGACAGTGGTAGCCCTCCGCACCACCCGAGGCGCTCTCCGCGGAACCCTGTCCCTCCCCGCAGCACCGCAACGCTGAGACAGCTCCGGCGCACACCGCAAGACGCCGCACCGCATCCGCCATGGACGCCCGCACCCCAGCTCCACACCCGCCGCACCGCCAAGACGCCCCACACACACGCCGAGACCCTGGCGCAAGCCGCCTCAGGCACAAGCCCGCAACGCTGAGGCGAGCCGCCCCAGAGCGTTGACGCAGAGCCCCGGGCCACGCTGGAACAGTCCGCCGCGCGGCGATAGGCCAGGACGCCGCGCCGAGCAGAAGCACAGCGTGGCGCGGCGCGGCGCGGAGACACGGCGCCACGCAGAAACACAGCGCGGGGCGGCGTGAAGGCACAACAGCGCGGCGCGGAAGCACAGCGCGGCGCGGCGCGGCGTGAAAACTCAGCATGGCGCGAAGACTCAGCACGGCGCAGAAGCTCGGCACCGCGCAGAAGCTCAGCACAGCGCAGAAGCTCAGCGCGACGCGACGCGACGCGACGCGGGAGCACGACGCGACGCGGCAGCACGGCGCGGCGCGGCTCGGAGATGCGGCTCGGCGCGGAGATGCGGTGAGGGCTGCGGTCAACGTTCGCCGATAAGCGCCTCCACCGCGGTCGAGGACTCCGGGAACAGGGCGAGCAAGGCCGGGGTGGGCGGCGCGGAAGCCGACCACTCGCCCGCGCAGCCGAGCAGTTCGGCGACCGTGTCGGCCGTGGCGGGGTGGGACGCCAGCAGCGCCGCGGCCGGGCCCGCGCCGGGGCGGTTGGCCGCCCGTGCCGACGGCGGCGGCCGGTCCCAGGGTGGGGTCCAGGCGTCGAGGGCTTCCAGCGTGGCCGGGAACGTACGGCCCGCCTCGCGGGTCAGGACCGGTACCAGCTCGGCCGCCTGGTCGCGCAGCGTGGTGATCAGGGTGGGCAGCCAGGGCAGCAGCACCGGGTCGGGCAGGCGGCCGAAGGCCTTGGACAGCGTCTCGACCACGAACGGGGCCAGGCGCGGCACCGGCTCCAGCGCCTGCACGAAACCGCTCACGTACTGCGGGACCGACGGCACCACCAGCGGGTTGTCCAGCAGTTCCTCGACCCGCGAGCGCAGCTCGGGCAGCGGCAGGGCGCCGAGCTGGTGGCGGGCCGACCAGAGCAGGGCCAGTTTGGCCGGCGATTCCGGATGGGACTGGCGGACCGCCAGTTCGAGCTGGGCCCGGTCGCAGCCGAGCGACAGAGCCAGGCTCTCCATGCTGAACAGGAAGCCGAGCATCGCTCCGACCTGGCGCACCCCGGTCTCGTCGTCGACGAACGCGGTCGGCAGCAGGGTGCAGTAGTGCGCGTACCCCTCGGTGACGAACCGCTCGCACCAGGCCGGCAGCGCCGGGGCGGTGCTCCGGTAGTGGCCGAGCAGCCGCCGGACGCGGCGCAGGACGACCGGCGCCTCGTCGACCGTGCGCTCGCCCTTGAGGAGTTCGACCGCGCGGGCGCCCAGCTCGTCGGTGAGCCGGGGGCTGGCCAGGAACAGCAGCGAGTCCTCGACCGCCTTGAGCGCGACCGCCGCCGTGGCCGAGGAGTCCCAGGCGGCGCGGCGCAGCCGCTGTTCCAGCACCTGTTCGACGGTGACACCCTCGTACCCCAGCTCGATGATCGTCCGCTGGTGGCGGCCGAGGTCGAGGTCCCAGCTTTCCTGGAAGTGTTTCTCGCCCAGGCGGCGTGATCCCATGATGGGGCGGACCGCGTGGTCGGGCAGCAGGTAGCGCAGCATCCACAGCAGCTGGGAGCAGGCCGCCAGTTCGGGCCGGGCGGTCAGGTCGAGCAGCGCCCGCTGGATCGTGCGCTGTTCGAGGTTGAGTTCGAGCGGGGCCAGCCGGTCGAACACGTCGCGGGCCAGCGGGGGCAGCGCGTCGTAGCCGACCTGGCCGATCCGGTCGCCGCCGAGCAGGATCTCGCACAGCCGCCGCACGTCGCGCCGCCCCGGCACGACGTCTTTCTCGATGCAGGTCACGGCGGCGTCGGCGAAGTCGTACGGGGTGGGCCGGGCCCGCCCGCGCATCCCGGCGAGCAGGACCGACGTCTCGAAGACGGCGATCGCGTCGGCCGTGCTGGCCAGGTATCCGTTGCGGCGGGCCAGCCGGACGATGTCGACGCACCAGCCGCGCAACTCGGCCTCGTCGAGCCCGTCGAGCGTGGGCGGCCCGGAGAGGTACCCGGTGAGCTGGTCGGCCGGCGGCGGGTCGGCCTGCGGCGGCGGCAGCGCCTTGCGGACCTTCTTGTTGCGGCCGCCTTTCTGCCCGTCGAGCTCGAACGGCGTGAGCCGGGACCTGGTCAGCCCTTTCTGCCAGGTGGCGGCCGCGATCGAGACCGAGCCGGGCGCGAGGCCGAACTGCGCCTCGATCGCCGAGTGGCTGGACGGGATGAGGCCGTAGAGCCACGTCGTGCCGGTCCGCGGGCTGATCGCGAAGTCCGGGGTGCCGGGGGCCGAGCCGACCTCGGGGAGACGGCTCGCCGCGTGGAACGCCCCGCACACGTAGAGGCAGTCGGCCGGGTCGGTCCCGGTGGCGGCCAGGTGTTCGCGGATGCGCGTCCACATGTAGCGCTCGCGGTCCTCGTCGCTGCGCCAGCGGGCGCCGTCGTGCGGGGCCAGCCGCCGGAACAGACTGCCGATGAGGACCATGACCTGGCGGTACGTGTCGTGGTCGGCGCCGGCCAGCGGCTGTTCCACGTACTGGTCCCACCACTCCGACCAGTGCCGGACCCGGCCGTGGTGCAGCAGGTGCTCCTCCAGCTCGGCGAAGCGCGGCCGCAGGTCGCCGATCTCGACGCCGACCGCGTCGCCGTGCAGGTCCTCCTCGGCCGGCCCGGGCGGGGCCGGCTCGTCGCGCGGCGCCCACTGGAAGACGTGGTCGGTGGAGCGGTCGACCAGCACGAGCTGCACGCCGGGGGTCTCCAGGGCGTACGAGATGGCCTGGTATTCCGCCGAGCTCTCGGTGATCGGGGCGATGACGCTGAGCGGCGCCGACTCGACCGGGAAGCCCTCGAGCTCCGACGCGAACGCCTGCAGCGCCACCGGGAGCCGGCAGTTGCGCAGCTCGGTCAGGAGCGGCGCCATGTCCTCGCACAATTCCAGGTAGATCACCCGGGGTTGTTTCTCCCGGAGCCGGCGCACCATGGCCAGCGCCGAGGCCGGCGAGTGGTGGCAGACCGGGAAGATCTCCAACGGCTCGCGCAGGGCGTGTTCGACGTCGTCGACCATGCCGGTGAGGATGTCGGGCAGGGCGGCCGGCCCGCCGGCCAGCGCCTCGGCCGCGCCCAGCAGCTGCGCCCGCAGCGGGTCGAAGGGCCCGCTCATGACAGGGTCGCGATCGCCTGGCGCCCGCCCTCGAGGAACCCGGTCCACTCGCCGCCGTCCTCCTTGCTGCGGGGCTCGATCACGCCGTGCCAGTACTTGTTCAGGATCGCCAGGTCTTCGGGGCTGCGCCGGGCCAGCGAGCCGACCAGCGATCCGGCCAGCGTCTCGGCGGTCAGCGTGGCGGCGCCGAAGAAGTTGCTGTGCAGGATCGCGTCCTCCAGCACGCCGATCTGCTCGGCGGTGGACAGCGCCGACTCCAGCTTCTCGTCGTCGCTGCCGGCCGAGCTCGCGGCCGCGCGCAGGTCGGCGAAGCTCTGCAGGAGCACGTCGAGCAGGGTGGGCGGCACCTCGAGCTCGATGTTGTGGCGGCGCAGCAACTCCTCCGTACGGAATCGGACGATCTCGGCTTCGCTCTTCTTGTTCGTCACCACGGGGATCCGGACGAAGTTGAAGCGGCGCTTGAGGGCCGAGGACAGGTCGTTGACGCCCCGGTCGCGGCTGTTGGCGGTGGCGATGATCGAGAAGCCGGGCCGGGCGAAGACGATGTTGTCCTCGTCGAGCTCGGGGATCGACACGTACTTCTCGGACAGGATCGAGATCAGCGCGTCCTGCACGTCGCTGGTCGAGCGGGTCAGCTCCTCGAAGCGGCCGATGACGCCACCCTCCATCGCCGTCATGATCGGCGACGGGATCATCGAGGCCCGGGACTGGCCCTTGGCGATGACCATCGAGACGTTCCACGAGTATTTGATGTGGTCTTCGGTGGTGCCGGCGGTGCCCTGCACGACGAGCGTGGAGTTGCGGCTGATCGCGGCCGCCAGCAGCTCGGCCAGCCAGCTCTTGCCGGTGCCGGGATCGCCGATGAGCAGCAGTCCGCGGTCGGAGGCGAGGGTGACGATGGAGCGCTCGACGAAGCTGCGGTCGCCGTACCATTTCTGGCCGATCTCGCGGTCGAGGCCGTCGGCGCGCTCGGAGCCGAGGATGAACAGGCGCACCATCTTGGGGCTCAGGCGCCAGGAGAAGGGTTTCGGCCCGTCGTCGATCGACTCGAGCCAGTCCAGCTCGTCGGCGTACTTGATCTCGGCCGGGGGCCGCAGCATCTCGCTCATCAGAAGTCTCCCTATGCCACGAAGTTCTTGAGCTCGACGACGAGCTTCTGGATTTTTCCGGAGATCACGGGGGTGCCGAGATCTTTGAAGCGCTGGCGGAACCACGGGTTCACGCTCTGGGTGCCGGAGCTGTTCACCGAGCCGACCGGGATGAAGCGCACCCCGGAGCGGTGCACCGCCTCGATGCCGTCGAACAGCGGCTGGGAGCGGTCGAACTCGTAGAAGTCGGAGATCCACACCAGCACCGTGTTGCGCGGATCGGCGATCTTGGGACGGGCCATGGCCATCGCGACCGGGCCGTCGTTGCCGCCGCCGAGCTTGGTGCGCAGCAGCACCTCGAACGGGTCGTGCACCCACGGGGTCAGGTCGAGCGCCCGCGTGTCGTACGCGATCAGGTGCACGTCGACCTTGGGCAGGCCCGCGAAGATCGAGGCCAGGATCGTGCAGTTGACCATCGAGTCGACCATCGATCCGGACTGGTCGACCACCACGATCATGCGGGCCGGGGTGACCCGCTTGGCCGTCTGGCGGTAGAAGAGCCGGTCGACGTACAGCCGCTCGTCCTCGGGGTTGTAGTTGGGCAGGTTCTTCCAGATCGTGCGGTCGAGGTCGAGGTTGCGGAACACGCGTTTCGGCGGCACCGAGCGGTCGATCGTGCCCGCGCTGGCCTGCGCGACCTGGGTACGCAGGACCGCCGCCACCTCGTCGACGAACTGCCGGATCAGCCGCTTGGCGTTGGCCAGGGCGACGCCGTCCAGGTTGTTCTTGTCGCGCAGCAGCTGATCGATCAGGGACATGCTGGGCGTGAGCTTCGCGGCCAGGCGCGGGTCGGCCAGCACCTCGCGCAGCCGCATCCGCTTGATCAGGTCACCCTCGATGCCGGCCAGTACCTTGCCCTCGGCCCGGCCGCGCGACTGCCCCGGCTCGTGCCCGAGCGCCCGCTCGAACCAGCCGGCGTCGGCCTGCCAGCGCGCGAGCCGGCCGGCGCTGACGTCGCCCGTGCCGGTGTCGAAGACGTTGAGCAGCAGCTTGGACGCGAGCGCGGCCCGGCGCACCTCGCCCGTCCGATCGCCGTCCGGATCACTCATCAGGCCGTCGATCTCGGCGGCCAGGTGGGGGTGGCGCTGCACCAGGTTGTCGATCGAGGTGCCCGGGTCGAGCAGCGCCGGCGGCAGACCGGCGTCGTCGACGATGGCGACGCTGGCCGACTCGAGCGCGGCCTGCTCCTCGGGGTCGAACAGGCGGGCCAGCAACCGCCAGTAGAGGACCTCGCGCCGGTTGTCCGCCGTCATTTGCGCAGCAGCCTTCCCGCTCGTTCCCGCAGCACCTCGACGGCGCCGCCGGCGGCCGCCTCGGCCTTGGCCGCCTTGGCGTCGGTGGGACCGAGCGCCCAGTCGCCGCTGTGCGCCACGACCGGTTTCTTGCGCACCGTCGCCTGCACGGCGAGCGGCTGCACCACCCAGCGCACGCCGTCGAAGCGCAGCAGCCCCAGCACGGCGGAGGCCCCGGCGACCAGTTCCGGGGTGAGCGGCCCGGCCGCCGGCAGCCGGTCGGTGTCGGCCTCGAACTCGCCGCCCGCCAGCAGCACCGGCTCGGCGATCGCGGCCGGATGCCGGTCGAGCGGGGCCGTGGCCGACGCGACGGCGCCCGCCAGCAGGACCCGGGCCGTGGTGAACGGGTCGGCCGGCTCCCCCGGCGCCGCGCGGCTCTCGTCCCAGATCAGGTCGCCGCTCGCGGTGAGCGTCATCTGCGACACCTCGACGGAACGGTGCTCCGCGAGCGCGCCCAGCAGGATCGGGAAGGCGCCGAGCATCCGCCAGGCGGACGGGCCGCTGATCGTGTCGACCTTGGCCGCGGCCACGCTCGTGCGGACCAGGCGGACGCCGGCTCCGGTTTCCAGCAGGCCGTGCACCTGGCAGCGGAACACCGTCGGATGCTCGTGCAGGTCGGCACCGAGGATCAGCAGCCGCCCACCGGCCGGGGCCGACGGCTCGGCCGGCAGGCCGTCCTGCGAGAGCACCAGCGCCCGGGTCCAGAGGTCGGCCCAGCGGCGGACCGGCACCCGCGGCAGCGTGGCCACCGGGGCGGCCGCCCGCAGCTCGGCCCCGAACCCGTCGAGCAGCACCGCCAGGCGGCGGCCGGACGGCTCGGCCAGCAGCGCCCGCACCGTCGGGGCGCCGCCCGCGGCCAGCTCGTGGTCGACGCCACGCCAGCCCGCGATGGCCAGCTCGCGCAGCCAGGACCGGCTGCCCGCGACCGGATGGCCGGCCCCGGCCGGGCCGCCCGGGGCCGCCCAGGGCTCGCGGGCGCGGCCGCTCGCCGCGTCGAACCCGGCGACCAGCGCGTCGTGGGCGGCGCCGAGCAGCGCCACCCGGCAACCGGCGAGCGCGGCCAGATGGTCGTCGGTCACCGTGCCGGCCACGATCTTGCCGATCGCGTCGGCGGCCCGGCCGGCCAGCGGTGACCCGTCGAAGGCGCCCGCCACGGCCTCGAGGGCGGCGGCCCGCTCGTCGTCGAGCCGGGCCAGCCCGTGCACGAGGGCGTCGTCGAGGCCGTCGACCAGGGAAAGGACCTCGTCGAGCCCGGCCGGGCGGGCCCGCAGCGCGTCGGACAGCATCAGCGCACCGCCGCACTGGCCGCCGGGAACCACTGGAGGTCGGGCAGCGGCTCGGTGGTCGGCGGCACCTCGAGGTAGGCCAGGTGGCGCAGGAAGCCGCTGAACACCTCGGCCGCCCGCTGCGGCGCGGCCACCGGGCGCAGGGCGGGCCACAGGTCGGTCTCGCCGGACGGCGGCTCGACCTTGAGGTAGCGGGCCACGCGCTCCACCCCGTACTGCGCGACGGCGGCCTCGAGCAGCGCCTTCAGATGGTTGCAGGGGCGGGCGCCACCGCCGAGGCCCCCGCACGGACGGTTGTTGTTGGTGTTGCAGCTCAGCCCGTGCTCGGCCGCGGTGATCGACGAGACGTAGACCCTCTCGACGTCCGACCCGCTCGAGACCACACCCTGCAGCCGTCCCTCGGACAGCTCCACGAACGGCACCTTGGCCAGTTTGCGCGCCCGCACGGGCGCCATGACCGGGGCTGTGCTGCGCCGCTCGAACGCGGCGCCCTCGCTTGTCACAACCGATCCTCCTCACGAACAGGTGCGGTAGTTCTATCGGATGGGTCCGACAAAACTTCGCCACCAGGCTCAACTCGGCCGGCGAGCTGCCGATCTTCGCGGAACGGTCCCTCCCCCCGGGGCCGGTCTCGGAGGTACATGCCGTGAGCCTCGCTCGTTACGGCGCCCGCTCGGCCGGGTTCGCCCTGCTCTACCTTTTGGCCCTGTACGCCGGGCACGCGCTCGACGGCGCGCTCTGGCCGGCCGCCGCCGTGGGCGCGGTCTGGCTGGTCGCCCAGGGCGCGCACGGCCCGCGCCGCTTCGACGCCCTGGTGATGCTGGTGCTGGCCGCGCTCGTCCCCAGCACCGGCACCCTGCTCGACGGCGTGACCCAGGCGATCCCGCAGGTGGTACCGGCGGTGCTGTTCGCCTGGCTGCTGGACCGCTGGCTGCCGCTGTACTGGCACGGCGTCCAGGGCGATCTGAGCCGTCTCGCCGGCGCGTCCGCCGTCGCGGCGGTCGCCGGGGCGGTCCTGCAGGGCGTCATGGTCCCCGCCGACTTCACCTTCGGCACCGCCGGCTGGGCCGTGATCCGCGACTTCCTGGCCGTCGCCGTCACGGTCGTCGTGGCGAAAGGGCTGCTCAAGAAGGAGCCGCGCCAAAAGCCCGGCGAGAATTACCGCGAGACGTTGCGCCACCGCCTCGACGAGGTCTTCCACGAGGACGAGAAACCGGCGCCGCGCAAGCGTTCACATCTTCGGATCGTGAAGTGAGCTGACCACCGAAAGCGTCTCGTCGAGCCATCGGCGAGGCACGAAATGGCCGAACGTGTCGTTCGCGAAATAGGACACCCCGTCGATCGATCCGGCCTCCGCCACCAGCACCTCACGCTGATAGCGGTAGGTCCGCCGATCGTCGAGGTGCGTCCGGTACCAGTACCAGGGATCGACGAAGTCGAGCCCGAAGATGACCCGCGGCCCGCGGAGCGCCGCCTTGCTGCGCACGTTCGGCACGATCTGCGTCCGCTCGACGATGACCGCGAAGGTCGACACCAGAACGGCGTCGAGATTGGCGTACGCCTCGTCGGTCATCCCCCACGCCGCGCGCTCGGTCTCCACGGGCCAGTAGGTGTCCATCCAATAGATGAGCCCCACGCCGATCTCGGCCCGCAGCCGAGTGAAGAACCGTGTGATGCCTTCGATCCGCTCCGGCGTGACGGGCGGCGCGTGCCGCACGGAAAGCCCGCGCCGGGCCGCCGCCGAGCGGATCGCCGCGTAGATCCCCGCCAGCAGGTGGTAGTTCATCTCCTGTTCGGAGAGGACGAACATCGGACCGGCCGAGTACGGGTTGTCCGACCGCTCGTCGCCCTCGCGCACCCGCGACGCTGTCGTCGCCCGCGGCGTTCCCGCCGCCGGTCGAGCATCCGGCCAAGGTCAGCAACCGGGCCGACGTGGCCACGGTGAAGCGTTTCATTCATTCCTCCGAATAGGGGGCCTCAGCCCTTCAGGCCGCCGGCGAAACCCTTGATGATGTCGGCCGCGTCTCCGAGGTCATGCTCGACCAGGCGGCCGCCCTGGCCGCCCGCCTCCGCGCGGAAGGCATCCGCTGACGTCCCCCGGCCCCTAGAGTCGAGCCATGACCACCCCCGATCCCGCCGCCGCCCCCGATCCCGCCGGCGCCCCCGATCCCGCCGGCGGCCCCGCCTCCGCCGCCGATCCCGCCGTCGCCGCTCGCGAAGCCGAGCGCGCCCGCCTGCGCGAGGCTCACCTCAAGCCGGCCGGCGCCCGGCCCGCCTCGACCGCCCGCGGCCTGCACCACACCGCCCTGATCAGCAGCGACGTCGAGCGCACCATCCGCTTCTACCAGGACGTGCTGGGCTTCCCCCTGACCGAGCTGATCGAGAACCGGGACTACCCCGGCTCGTCACACTTCTTCTTCGACATCGGCAACGGCAACCTCCTCGCCTTCTTCGACTTCCCCGGCCTCGACGTCGGCCCGTACGCCGAGGTCCTGGGCGGCCTGCACCACATCGCGATCAGCGTCGAGCCGGCCCGATGGCACGCCCTGGTCGGCCGCCTGACCGGGGCCGGCGTCGAGCACGAGGTGCACAGCGGCGTCTCGGTCTACTTCCGCGACCCCGACGGCGCCCGCATCGAGCTGATCGCCGACCCGCTGGGCGAGATGTACGGCCAGCATGTGCTCTGACCGGCTCACGGCGGCCGGGGCTGATCGCGCCCGACGGGCCGCCGCATGGTGACGCGGGGCCAGCGGTCGAGGCCGGCCGCGGCCTCGTGCTCCCGCACGGCCCGCAGGCCCGGCGTGAGCTCACCCTCGTCGACCACGGCGAACCCCCGCCGGCGGTAGTAGGGCGCGTTCCAGGGCACGTCGGCGAACGTCGTGAGCGTCAGCGCTTTCGCGCCGCACTCCACCGCATACTGCTCGGCCCGCTCCAACAGCGCCGAGCCGGCTCCCTCGCCCTGCCGGCTCGGATGGACCGACACCTGCTCCACGTGAACGTCGCCGTCGACGAGCCGCGCGAGGAGATAGCCGACCGGACCGCCATCGGCCGCGACCCACGCCCGCCCGGCCCGCTCGTAGTCCGTGAGGACCTCGATCGAGGGTGGATCGTCGTCGGCTATCGCGGCCATGCCGATCGCGCGGAAGCCCTCACCCGCGGCGCGCTCGATCTCTTGCAGGAAAGGAAGGTCGGCCGGAAGCGCTGCCCTGATTCGCATCGGGCCATTGTGGCGGCTCCGCGAAGATCATCGGAGTTGTCCACAGTTTCTCCGTTATCCACAGGCTGGGAAAATTTTCCGGCACGGCGCCGGCGATCCGGCAAGGATGGACGCGTGACCGATTCCCGCGCGATCCCGCCGCTCAGCCGCCCTCTCCACGCCGTCGTCCGCCCGCCGGGCTCCAAGAGCATCACCAACCGGGCCCTGCTCTGCGCCGCCCTCGCGCCCGGCACCTCCACCCTGACGGGCGTGCTGTTCGCCGACGACACCCGCGCGATGATGACGGCGGTGGGCGCGCTCGGCGCGTCGGTCGCGGTCGACCCCATTTCCCGTACGGCGTCGGTCACCGGCGGTGGATCGCCCGCCGAGGGAGCCGTCGTCGACGCCCGCCAGTCGGGCACGACGTCGCGCTTCATCCTTCCGGCGGCGGCCCTGTTCGGCCGCCGGACGGTCGTCGACGGCACACCGCAGCTGCGCGCCCGCCCGTTCGGCCCGGTGCTCGACGCGCTGCGCCAGGTCGGCGCGAAGGTCGAGGAGCTGGGCGAGCCCGGCTACCTGCCGGCGGCGGTCAGCGGCCCCATGCACGGCGGCCCGGTCCACGTCAGCGGCCACATCTCCAGCCAGTTCCTCTCCGGCCTGCTCATGGCCGGCCCGCTGATGCGCGACGGGCTCCAGGTGGCGCTCACCTCGGAGCTGGTCTCCGTTCCGTACGTGGAGATGACCAAGGCCGTGATGGCCGCCTTCGGCGCGACGGTGGAGGACCTGACCGTCCGCCCCGGTGGGTACACGGCCCGTGCCTACGACATCGAGCCCGACGCCAGCGCCGCCTCCTACTTCCTGGGCGCGGCCGCCATCGCGGGCGGCCGGGTCACCGTGAGCGGCCTCGGCACGGCGAGCCTGCAAGGTGACGTCCGCTTCGCCGACGTCCTCGAGCGCATGGGCGCGACCGTCACGCGTACGCCGGATTCCTTGACCGTGAGCTCCTCCGGCGCCCTGCACGGCATCGACGTCGACATGGCCGACATCTCCGACACCGCCCAGACCCTGGCCGCCGTCGCCGTCTTCGCCGACTCACCCACCCGCGTCCGCGGCATCGGCTTCATCCGGGGCAAGGAGACCGACCGCGTCGCCGCCGTCGTGACCGAGCTCCGCCGCGCCGGCGTCGACGCCGTCGAGGACGAGGACGGCTTCACCATCAACCCCGGCGAGCCGCGCCCGGCCACGTTCGAGACGTACGAGGACCACCGCATGGCGATGAGCCTGTCCCTGCTGGGCCTGCGCGCCCCCGGCATCGAGGTCCGCGACCCCGGCTGCGTGGCCAAGACCTATCCCGACTTCTTCGCCGACCTCGAAGCTCTCCGGGACTAGCCAGGCACGAAGCATGGCTGGCGGTGACGCAGCTGACGATGCGTTCGCGCGGCGGCTGTTCTATTCTCCGCCTCATGATTGAACGTGTTCAAGTATGGCTTCGGTGGGCGCGGGCGCACCCCGTGGCGGTCGGTTACGTCGGTGTCGCGTTCGCGTTGAGCGTCGCGCAGAACTTCGATATCAAGGCCCGGCTGGTGCTCTGGTTCGCCTGCGCTCCGCTGAGCGTGGTCTCCGGGCCGTACGAGCTGCTTGCCGTCTCGATCACGGGAGATCTGCTCGGCGACACCGTCGCGCGCATCGCGGACGTCCTCTGGTGGGTGATGCTCGCCGGCCTGCAAGCGCTCGCCGTCTGGGGAATCCGGGCGCTCCTGTTGCAGGCCCGGGCGAAATGCCGCTCTACAGTTCAGCCGTGATCTCAAGGTTGGCGGGGACGGCGGTGCGATACAGCCGGAAGCTCCTGGTGACGGCCACGCTCGGCGCCGTTCACCTGCGCCGCTCGCGACCCTGGAGCCATGGTTTGATGATCGCCATGAACGACTACGGGTGGTTCGAGATCACGGGTCCAGGCCTCTCGGTGGGATCCTGCCTGACCTTCGTCAGGGGCCGCACCAGCGACGAGGTCGCACACGCTCTCGGCGGCTCGGTCATCGGGCGGATCGTCGGGCTTGACGATCTGGACGAGCACAACTTCTCCGTGGCCGTCACCGAGCTGACGGGCGGCGCGCTGATCGTCGAGCAGTACAGCCAGCTCGGTACCGACGAGGAGATCCTCGAGACGCTGTCGCAGGGTACCGACGTCGCCACCGTGTACCACTCCGAGCACAACGACGAGCTGTTCATCTGGGCGAAGGACGGGGACGTCCGGGTTTCCTTCGATTTCCGGAACGCGTCGTGGCGCGAAGGCAGCGAACCGGACGCCCTTCTGGACGTTCTCCGGGCGATGGGATTCAACCTCGGTCCCGACGATCCGGACGATCCGGATTACGTGTTCGACGAGCAGGCCTCCGGGCGGGCCTTCGATCTCGCGGAGCACGTCACCGGTGTCCGCCTGACCGAGGCGGTGCTCACGTCCAGCTTCTCGCTCGTACGGGTTCCCGCGTTGGCGTGATGCAGTCGTCGAAGAGGGCGCCCACGGCCCCGCCCATCCCCCGGGCCGCTGTCGTCGCGCTCGCCCGTCAGGGCAACGCTGTCACGCGGTGCTTCAAGGCTTGACCCACCCAGCCGTCCACCTGCCTCGTCCAGTCAACGGCGTGGGCTACGGTGAATGCCGGCGTCTTCGAGGGTCCACCCGAGGGTGCTGAAGGCGCCGATCGTGTTGTGGAGCAGGAAGCGGCGCCACGACATGGCGGTGATGCCGGCCAGGACACCGTTGAACTGGGGCAGGCCGTCCAGGAAGCGGGCGACCACCACCACGTAGCTGCCGCGCCGGGCGAAGAACGCCTCGATCTTGGCGAACCGGGGCGGGGTGAGGAACACGTAACGGCCCCACCGATGGACGGCTCGACGGCCGCCGCGGGCGCCGAGCCAGTAGCCGAGGTTGTCGCCGAGGACCGCCGCCGTGAAGGACAGGGCCGCGACCAGCCACACGTCGAGCCGGCCCCAGTGCGAGTAGATCGCGGCCGCCGCCATCAGGGTCTGTCCGGGGGTGGGCAGGCCGAAGCTCTCCACGAAGATGATGACGAACAGGGCGATGTAGCCCCAGTTGTCGAGGAGCGGCGCGAGGTCGCGCAGCAGCGGCGGCAGGCCTTCGTGCGAGTGCATGACGGCCATGCTGAGGGGCCGAACCTAAGGATTGGCTGAATTCAGCGGCTCTTCAGGTCGCCGGCCGTAGCGTCCGCCGCGTGTTCAGCCACCCGATATCCGGCGCCGCGTACGGTCTCGATCCGCTCCCGGCCGATCTTCTTGCGCAGGTAGCCGATGTAGACCTCCACGATGTTGGGATCGCCGTCGAAGTGGGCGTCCCACACGTTCTCCAGGATCGCGGTCTTGGTCATCGCCTGCCCGGGGTGGCGCATCAGGAACTCGAGCATGGCGAATTCGCGTGGGGTGACCGAGACGGGCTGATCGCCGAGGCGGATCTGGCGTTCGGCCGGGTCGAGGGTGAGGTCGCCGGAGCGCAGCACGGCCGGGCGTTCGGGCGCGCCCCGGCGGATCAGCGCGCGCAGCCGGGCGATCAGCACGACGAACGCGAACGGCTTGACCAGGTAGTCGTCGGCGCCGAGGTCGAGGGCGTCGGCCTGGTCGTAGTCGCCGTCCTTGGCGGTGAGCATGAGGATGGGCGTCCAGACGCCGCGACCGCGCAGTTGCCGGCACACCTCGTAGCCGTTGAGCCCGGGCAGCATGATGTCGAGCATGATCGCGTCGTAGGCGCCGTGCGGGCTCTCGGTGGCCGCCCACAGGCCGTCCACCCCGTCGTGCACGAGGTCGACCGTGAAGCCCTGCGCGGCGAGCCCGTCGCGGATCGTGTCCGCCATCGTGACCTCGTCCTCGACCACGAGCACCCGCATCTCGCCTCCCTCAACCCGCACGATCAGCTTAAAAGCTAGCGTGTCCGCTATGCCCCTTTTCCTGAGGCTGCGGCGGCGGCTCGGCGTGCGGATGCGCTCCGCGCTGGCGGCCGGCGTCGTCGTGGCGGTGGCCTCGGTCATCGCCGGCGGCATCCTGCTGGTCACCGCGCGCGGCCTGCTGCTGGAGGACGTCCGCGCCGCCGCCGACGACCGGGCCGATCAGGTGGCGGCGGCGGTGGCCTCGGGCGACAGGTTCGCGCTGCGGTTCGCGCTGCGGGAGGACTCCTGGGGCAGCCGGGTCCAGGTGGTGGACCCGACCGGCACGGTGATCGCCCGGTCCGGGGTCTCGCGCGTGCCGATCTCCACGCTGCGCCCGGCCGCGGGACACGACGCGTACGAGAAGACCGCGAATTTCTGGATCCAGGCGACCGGGGTCTCGACGCCGTCGGGTGAACGGATCGTCGTGGTCGCGGTGTCGCTGGAGCTGGTGCGCTACGGCACGCGGGCCATCCTGACGGCGCTGCTGGTGGGCCTGCCGATCCTGGCGGTGCTGGTCGGTGTGGCGGTGTTCTTCTTCGTGGGCCGTACGCTGCGGCCGGTGGAGGCGATGCGCGGGCGGGCGGCGTCGATCACCGCGACGAACCTGCACGAGCGCCTGCCGGTGCCGGTCGCCGAGGACGAGATCGCCGCGCTGGCCCGCACCATGAACACGATGCTCGACCGGATCGAGGCGTCGGCGACGGCCCAGCGGCGGTTCGTGGCCGACGCCAGCCACGAGCTGCGCAGCCCGCTGACCACGATCCACGCCAACGCCGACCTGCTGGCCGGGGTGGCCGGGCTGGGCGAGACGCCGGCCCGCTCGGTGCGGCGCATCCACCAGGAGAGCGCGCGGATGTCGCGCCTGGTCGACGACTTGCTGCTGCTCGCCCGGTCCGACGATCAGGAGCTTGCGGTACGCCGGGAGGACGTCGACCTCGACGATCTGGTCTACGCCGAGCGGGACCGGATCGCCGTCGAGCATCCCGGCCTGGACATCCAGGGCACCGTCGACCCCGCGCGCGTCTGCGGCGACCGGGATCAGCTCGCCCGGGTGCTGCGCAATCTGACCGACAATTCCCTTCGGTACGCCCGGAGCACCGTCACCGTCAGTTCGGCGGCGGGCCGGGACTTCGCGGAGATCGTGGTCGGCAACGACGGTCCCCCGATCGCGCCGGAGAACCGCGAGCGGGTCTTCGACCGGTTCGTCCGGCTCGACGACAGCCGGTCGCGGGGCAGCGGCGGCACCGGCCTCGGCCTGGCCATCGCCCGCGAGATCACCCTCGCCCACGGCGGCACGCTGGAGGTGCTGGACCTGCGGGAGGGCGCCGCCATGCGCGTGCGCATCCCCACATTCAACGAATCTTAAGGTCGGCCTCCCTACCGTCTCGGCCATGACTGTCTCGACCACGACGCGGCCGCTCATGAACCAGCCGCTGACCCTGTTCGTGCCGCCTCGCCGGCGGACTTCGGCCCGGAGCCACGTCTGACCATGCGACGCTCAGCTTCATGATCGCGACCCTCGTGGTGATCGCGGCGGTCACCGGCGCGTGGTCGCTCGTGGCCGGCCGGCTCGAACGGTGGCACGTCCGCGTACCCCTGGTGATGGTCGTGGCCGGCATCGTGACGGCGATCTTCACCGACGCCTTCACCGGCACCGTGAACTCGACGGTCGCCCAGCACGTGGCCGAGGTGATCCTGGCCGTCCTGCTCTTCGTCGACGCCACCGAGGTGCGCGGCGGCCGGCTCTTCGGCGACGAGCCGGGCCTGGCCGCCCGCGCCCTGCTGATCGCCATGCCGCTGAGCCTCGGGCTCGCCGTGCTGATCGGCTGGCTGCTGCTGCCGCCCAGCCTGTCCTGGGCCGCCCTGCTGGTGATCGCCTGCATCGTCGTGCCGATCGACCTGGCCCCGGCCGAGTCGCTGGTCCGCGACCGCCTGGTCCCGGCCCGCGTCCGCGAACTGCTCAACGTCGAGAGCGGCTACAACGACGGCATCATGTCGCCCGTCTTCCTGTTCGCGCTGATCCTGGCGGGTACGTCGTCGACGGCGGACACGCCGCTGGAGGCCCTGGGCGCGGCCGTACCCAGCGCGATCAAGGCGATCCTGGCCGGGGCCGGGCTCGGCCTGCTGATCGCCGCGCTGATGAACCTGGCCGACCGGCACGGCTGGACCACCGGCCAGTCCCGGCGCATCACCGTGGTGGCCGCCCCGCTGCTGGCCTACACCGCGACCGCGGCGATCGGCGGCAACGGCTTCGTGGCCGCCTTCGTCTGCGGCCTCGCGTTCCGCTACCTGCGCCACGTACGGCCGAACCATCCGGTCAAGCACCGCGCGCAGACGCCGGACCTGCAACTGCTCGAGGACACCGCCGCCATGGCCACCATCGCCATGTGGTTCTACCTCGGCAACGCCGTCGTTCTGACCGTCCGCTACGGCGTCGGCTGGCAGCTGGCGGTCTACAGCCTGGCGGTGCTCACCGTCGTCCGCGCCGGCCCGATCCTGCTGTCGCTGCTCGGCTCCTCGATGACCTGGCGTGAAAGACTCGTCGTGGCCGCCATCGGCCCGCGCGGCACCACGTCGATCGTCTTCGGCCTGCTCGCCTTCAACGACCTCCCGGACGGCGAACTCGCCGAGACCGCGCTGGCCACCATGACGATCACCGTCCTCGCCAGCGTCCTGCTGCACGGCCCGGGCGCGGTGGTGGCCGGCCGCCTGCCCGGCCGGCGCCGTCCCGCGCTCTAGGGTCTGTCCTGCCGAGGGCTAACTCCGCAGGTATTTCGCGCGCTCCTCCGGCGTGAAGTCGCGGGTGGTGCGCTGGGCGGCCAGCGCCAGCACCTCGCCGATCGGCCCGCACACCTCGCACGGCGTGATCCGCAGGTGGTCGTCGTGCACAGTGATCAGCTCGCGTCCATCCGCGCTGAAGGCGAGATCCCGGGCGTCGGCCGGCGGGGCGAAGGTGAGGGCTTCGCCGCTGCCGTCGGTGTTCCACACGCGCAGCACGTCGTCGGTGCCGATGCCGGCGATCAGCCGGCCGTCCGGGCTGAAGCCGATCGCCGTGGTCTGCCCGGCCGTGCCGGTGAGGACGACCGGGCCGGCGTCACCGGCGACCGTCCACACCCGGATCGCCCCGTCGTCGCCCGACACCGCCAGGAGCCGGCCGTCCGGGCTGAACCGCGCGTGGTCGGGGTTTCCGCCCGGGATGCTCAGCGACCGCACCACCCGGTCGGCCGCCGGGTCCCACAGCACCACGACCGGGCCCTGCTGGATCAGCGCCAGCCGAGTGGCGTCGGGACTGATCGCGATCGGCCCGTTGCCCTCGACGCTTGCGACGGGTTTCAGGTTCCCGGCGTGCCACACGCGGACCTCGTAGTCGCCGCAGTCGAGCGCCAGGACCCGCCCGTCGCCGCTCAGGGCGGCCGTGTACCCGATCGGTCCCGGGGGCTGGGGTCCACAGTCGACCGGCTCGGGTGGGCCGCCGTCCCCGGCCGGCCACCAGCTGAGCCGCTCGCCGGCGCGGGCGGCGACGGCGCGCCCGTGCGCGCCGACGGCCAGGATCCGGGTGTCCGGCCGGGCACCGGGCAGCGTGGTCGTGGTGCGCGGCGGGTGGAACCCCAGGACGGAGACGGTGCCGGGATTCACCGACGCCACGGCGCTGCCGTCGCCGCTGAGCAGGGCCGGGCCGCGGGACGCCGGAAGGGGTACCGCCTCGGGGTCACCGGCGCCCGTGACGTCCCAGACGCGGGCGGTCGCGTCGTCGCTGCCGGAGACGAGGCTGCGGCCGTCCGGAGTGAACTGCACGTCGCGGACGGCCCCGTGGTGGCCGCGCAGGATCAGGCCCCGGCTGCCGTCGGCCACGTCCCAGATCCGGACGGTCCGCTCGTACGCGCCGGCGGCGACGCGGCGCCCGTCCGGGCTGAAGGCGACGCTGATGTACGTGAACTCGGGGTCCAGCAACGTCTGGGGCATTCCCCGCCCGTCGGCCGACCGGACCGTCACCTTCCCGCTGCCCCCGACGGCGATCCGGCGGCCGTCGGGGCTGAACGCCACCGCCGCCGGGAAGCGGTCCCCGGGCTGGCGGATCACGACCGGTGGCGACGTCGTGGCGACATCCCAGATCCGTACCGTGCCGTCGTCCGAGGCGACGGCGAGCCGCCCGCCCGGGCCGAAGGCGAGGCCGCCCGGAACGCCCGTGAAGGGCAACGACCGCAGCACACCGTCGCGGGTGGTGTCCCAGACGTACGCGTGGGAATCGTCGCCGAGCATGGCGGCCCAGCGCCCGTCCGGGCTGTACGCCACGGCCATCGCCGACGCGGCGATCGCCGGGTGGAGCGGCCGGGCCGCCTCCCCGGGCTTCCAGAGCACGACCTGATGGCTGCGGGTCGACGGATCGCTCGTCGCGATCGCCATCCGCCCGTCGGGCCCGAAGTCGGCGTACGTGCCGCGGACCGGCGCGGTCACCGCCGGGGACCGGCCCCGCGGGTCCCACACCTTGAGGTCGCCGGACAGGTCGGCGCTGACGGCCTGGGATCCGCTCACGCCGACCGAGTAGATCTCCGTTCCGTGCGCGTCCACCGTGTACGTGGTGCGGGTGTCGGCCGTGGCCTGCCGCAGCACCGACTCGGTCTCGTCGTCCGGGTGGAGCCGGTAGGCCCGTGAGGCGAGCAGCAGGGCCAGCTCGGGGTCGGTCATCCGCTCGGCCCGGGCGCCGGCCGCCAGCTCCCGGGCCACCGCCCGGTCACGTTCGGCCGAGGCGCGCCGCGCGGACAGGACCGCGCCGGCGGCAAGAACGCTGACGACGGCCAGGACCGCGACGAGCCCGGCGAACAACCGGCGGGTACGGCGCTGGCCGAGCCGCGCCTCACGGTCGCGTAACGCCCGGCTCGCCTCCAGGAACTCCCGTTCCGGGCCGGTCAGGCCGACGGTCTCCGCGTCCAGCGCCTCCACCGCGTTCGACAGCCGCAGGCCCCGGTAGAGCGCGCCGTCGTCGCGGCCCAGCGCCTCCCAGGTGGCGGCGGCCTCGGTCAGCCGCCGGTGCTGGCGCAGCCCGGCCCGGCTCTGCTCGACCCAGCCCCGCAGCCGCGGCCAGGCCCGGATCAGAGCCTCGTGGGCGATCTCCACGGTGTCCCGGCCGGTGCTCACCAGCCGGGCCCCGGCGAACGCCTCGACCACGGCCGGCGCCCGCTCGATCCCGTCCAGTTCGGCCCGGTCGAGCCGGCGGCGGATGATCACCCCGTCCGGCCCGACGTCGACCATCCGCAGCAGCACCCGCCGCGCGGCGGCCCGCTCCGGTTCGGACAACCGGTCGTACGCGGCCTCCGCGGTGTGCGCCACGGCCCCGGCCACCCCGCCGGCCGCCTCGTATCCGGCCAGCGTGACCATCGCGCCCTGCCGGCGGCGCCACGCCTCGCGCAGCGCGTGCGCGGCCAGCGGCAGGGCGCCCGGCGAGCCGGTCACCTGGGCCACGATCGTGGCCACCAGCGCGCCCTCGACCCGGGCGCCGCGCCGCTCGGCCGGTTTCGTCACCGCCTCGCGCAGCTGGGCCGGGCTCATCCCGCCGATCAGCACCTGGGCGTCGGTCAGCGCGGCCAGCAGCTCCGGATGCTCGGCGAACCGGGCGTAGTGGTCGGCCCGCACGGCCAGCACCACCCGGGCCCGGCCGTCCGGTTCCCGGCACATCGCCAGCAGGGCCGCGACGAAGCCGGTCCGCTCGACGGGATCGGCGCCGCCGGCGAACACCTCCTCGAACTGGTCCACCACCACCAGCAGATCACCGGCCGCCGGCAACCCCTGCCGGACCAGCAGAGCGGCCCGCCCCGGGTCCGCGCGCAGGTCGTCCAGCACCCCGCCGGCCGCCACCCCGGCCCGCCGGGCCAGGTGCACCGCGAGTTCCGCCAGCGGGTGGGTCCCCGGGGTCAGCACCACGGCCGGTCCACCCCAGGCGGGCACCAGGCCGGCCCGTACCACCGACGACTTGCCGGCGCCCGACGCGCCGAACACGGCCAGGAACCGCCGCGGCCCGAGGCGGGACACCAGGTCGTCGACGAGCGCGTCGCGGCCGAAGAACAGGTCGGCGTCCTCGGGCCGGAAGGTCGCCAGCCCCGGGTAGGGCGACCGCCCGTCCCCGTCGGCGGCGGCCGGCTCGTCGGCCGGCGCCACGGTCAGCCGTTCCGCCTGCCGCCAGCGCCGCTCCCAGTCCCCGGGGTCACCGTCACACGCGGCGACGTACGCCAGTGTCACCTCCAGCGTCGGCAGCCGCCGCCCCGACGCGGCCGCCGACAGGGTGGCCACCGAGTAGTTGACCCGCGCCGCCATCTGCCGGTACCCCGGCTTGCCGGCCTTGTCCCGCAGCAGCCGCAGCTCGGCCGCCAGCTCCTCGACCGGGCCGCCTCGCCCGTCCAGCGGTCGTTCCGGCCTCGGCATCCTCCGGCCCCTCTCCCCCGCGAACCCCACGGTCCATCGTCGATTGTCGCCGCGTTGTCCAGCGTTGTTTGTCTGACGGCCGCCACCAGGGGCCAGACAACGCGCGCCCGGCTAGACAGGTAGGCAGTGACGCGGGGATCCCTGGACAACGGGGGGAGGGATCCCCGCGCTCATCCGGCGGTGACGTAGGCCGGCGCGAAGCCGGCCGCCGGGATCCCGAACAGCACCGGGACCATGACCAGCTGCGGGGTCCGCGTGGAGCGGGGCACCACCAGATCGAGCGCGGCGCAGCCGAGGGAGACCGGCCAGAACCAGGGCCGCGACACCGCCACGAGCAGCGCGGCGGGCCGGTGCGACAGCGTCGTCATGCTCCGCATCGTCGGCCCCGGCCCCTGTGCCGTCGCTGAGAACGCCGTGCGGGAAATGCCTGGCGGGCATGATGGAGGGGCTGACATCATCCGCCGGTGCGCGGGTTCGCGCGCGGGAGAGGATGATCCATGGCACCACCTGCCGCGAGCCGACGGGCGTGGGCGGCCGTCGTCGCGCTGTCGCTGGCCGCGCTCGCGTTCGTCACCACCGAACTGCTGCCGATCGGCCTGCTCACCCTGATCGCCGACGACCTGGACCGGTCGCGGTCCCAGGTGGGGTTGCTGGTCACCTGGTACGCCGCGGTGGTGGTGCTGTTCTCGGTGCCGCTGACCCGGCTCACCCGCCGGATCCCGCGCCGGAGGCTGCTCGGCGTCACCCTGGGGGTGTTCGCCGGGGCCAACCTGATCGCCGCGTTCGCCCCGTCGTTCCCGGTGCTGGCCGGATCGCGGCTGCTGATCGGCCTGTGCCAGGCGCTGTTCTGGTCGATCGCGGCGGCCGCCGTCAACGATCCGTTCCCGCCCGCCGCCCGGGGGCGGGTGGTGGCGCTGTTCTCGGTCGGAACGGCCCTGGCCCCGGTGATCGGCGTCCCGGCCGGCACCTGGCTGGGCCAGCAGGCCGGCTGGCGGGCCGCGTTCGCGGCGGTGGCCGTGGTCGGCGTCCTGGTCGCGATCGCGGTGGTCGTGCTCGTCCCGTCCTATCCACCGCAGGCCGGCGGCGCGGCCCGGGGCAGCGCGCCGGACCGGGCCGCCTTCCGGTGGCTGGTGGCCGCCACCACGCTCGGCGTCTGCGGTTATCTGACGTTCACCACGTACGTCGGGCCGTTCCTGCTCGACGTCACCGGCCTGAGCGAGGGCACGCTGGCGCCGGTCCTGTTCGCCTCGGGCGCGGCCGGGGTGCTCGGCACGATCATCGTCGGGCAATTCCTGGACCGCCGGCCGGTCGCGGCCCGGCTGACCCCGCTGGCGGTGGTGGCGTTCGCGTTGCTGGCGCTCTATCCGCTGGGCGCGCTGCCGGTGGCCGCGGTGACGCTGATCGCGCTGACCGGCGGCGGCTACTCGGCCTTCCCGGCGGCCGCACAGCACCGGATGCTGCAGGTGGCGCCGGCCAGCACCGACATGGCGTCGGCCTGGCTGAGCACGGCGTTCAACGTGGGAATCGCCGGCGGGTCACTGCTCGGCGGGGCGGTGCTGCCCGCGGCCGGCGCGCGGCCACTGGCCCTGATCGGCGGACTGCTGGTGCTGGCCGCGCTGACCGTCCTGACCGTCACCGCCCGCTCCGGCCGGGACCGCCCCGAGCGTCATACCGAGGCGAACACCGCTCGCATGACGCCATGAGCTGGCCGGTGCCGGCGGCGCGAGCGGCTTGCTGACCTACCGCCTGGCGCGCCGCCTCATTCGGGGCGCTTGACCACGACTGTCTTGCCGATGGCGGAGCCCGCCTCGACGATGGCGTGGGCCTCGCGCAGGCCGGCGGCGTCGATGCCCTCGACGCGCGTGGTCAGGGTGGTGTGCAGGACGCCCTTGTCGACCAGTTCGGCCACCTGGCGCAGGATGTCGTGCTGGGCGTGGCTCGTGGGGTCGTAGAGGGAGCGCGTGAACATCAGCTCCCAGTGCCAGGCGATGCTCTTCGACTTCAGCGGGAGCAGGTCCAGGCCCTCAGGCTCGTCGATCGCGACCACGGCGCCGAACGGGTGGACGATGTCGGCGAACGTCTCGACCATGCCGGCGGAGTGCGGGGTGAAGACGTAGTCGACGCCGTCGGGCAGGGCCGCGCGCAGGTCACCATGGTGGTCGACCACCCGGTGGGCGCCGCGGTCGAGCACGTACTGCCGGGATTCGGGCCGGGACGCCGTGCCGATGACCTCGAGGTTCGTCAGTTGCCGGGCGAGCTGGACGAGGATCGAGCCGACGCCGCCGGCCGCGCCCATCACCAGGATCGAGCCGGTGCTGTCCGCCGTCAGGCGCAGCCGGTCGAACAGGGCCTCCCACGCGGTCAGCGCGGTCAGCGGCAGGGCGGCCGCCTCGCCGAAGTCGAGCGAGGCCGGCTTGGGGCCCACGATCCGCTCGTCGACGACGTGGAACTGCGCGTCCGTGCCCTGGCGGGCGATCGAACCGGCGTACCACACCTGGTCTCCGGGCGTGAACAGCGTGACCGCCGCACCCACCGCGACGACGACGCCGGCCGCGTCGTACCCGAGCACGCCGGGGCCGCCGCCGCGGCGCACCTTGACGTCGACCGGGTTGACCGAGACGGCCTCGATCCGGACGAGCAGATCGTGCTCGCCGGGCTCGGGAACGGGCAGGGTGATGTCCTCCAGGACGTTGTCGCGGTAGCCGACCGCGCGCATCGTTTCGCTCATGACGAGGACGGTATTCCGAAGGCCCTAGTTACCGGCAAGGGATCTTAGTTCCCTTTGGGTACTACGATGGGGCCGTGACGACCGATTCCTGCTCCCGCCAGCATGACGTCTACGACGCCTCGTGCCCGTGCCGCCAACTGCTGGATCTGCTGGCCAACAAGTGGAGCGCCCTCGCGCTGGGCGCCCTCGAGGACGGCCCGCGGCGCTTCGGCGCGCTGCGCGACCGGCTCGACGGCGTCAGCCCGAAAGTGCTCACCGCCACACTGCGCCGCCTCGAAGAACAGGGGCTCGTCGACCGTACGGTCTACCCGTCCGTCCCCCTGCACGTCGAGTACGAGCTCACCGCGCTCGGCCAGGACGCGTGCGCGCCGCTGGCCGCCCTGCGGCAGTGGGCGGTGGCCAACATCGACCGCTTCCCGGCCCTCACCGGAGCAGCGTGACCCGGCCGCTGTCGAGGTCGTAGCGGGCGCCCACGACCCGCAGCTCACCGGTGGCCACATGCCCGGCGATGAGATCGCTGCGCGCCGTCAGCGCCGCCACCTGCGCCAGCACGTTGGCCCGGACACCGCGCTCGACGACGTCGCCGGGTCCCCCGGCGAGCGGTTCGACGATCGGGCGCAGCGCCTCGACGATCGCGCCGATGTGGCCCGGCGCCGTGCCGCCGCTCTCGATCGCGTCGACGGTGGCGCTGATCGCGCCGCAGCGTTCGTGGCCGAGCACCACGATGAGCGGGCAGCCGAACTCCTCGACCGCGAACTCGATGCTGCCCAGCAGCAGGTCGTCGACGATGTTGCCGGCGACCCGGTTGTCGAAGACGTCGCCGAGGCCCTGGTCGAACAGAACCTCGGGCGGCACCCGGGAGTCGGCGCAGCCGATCGTGACCACGAACGGGTGCTGCCCGGCCGCGACCTCGTGCAGCCGGTCGAGGCTCTGATGCAGATGATAGGCGCGCCCCGCGACGAACCGCCGGTTGCCGGCCAGCAGCCGCTCGAGCGGATCGTTGGGGTGAGCGGCGGCGGACGTGGGCACGGCGGCCGCCCCGACCAGGCCGGCGACGGCTCCCGAGATGAGCAGGGAGCGACGAGAAAGATCCATGAGCCTCGACATTAGCCAGCGGAGGCGATCGATGCTCGGACCCGTCAGGTGTCCGACACCCGGGCGGTCATCTCGCGCCGGTCGGTGCGACCGTGCGGTTGGACGCGGCCACCTGGCACTCCTCGTTGACGATGGTGATGAAGCGGCGTTCGCGCCGGTTGGCCTTCGTCGACCAGCCGTCGCTGACCTCGGTCCACCACTTCTGCGCCTCGGACTTGCGGAACAGGTCGGCGAGGTTGAACCGCAGTGCCTTCTCGTCCATCTGTCCCATGTGCCACAGCGTGTTCCAGTGCGCGACCCAGATGCTCATGCCGATGGCCGTCATCCGATCGTCGCCGGCCGCCCGGCCGGTCGCGTTGTAGTCCAGTTCGGGGTGATCCAGCATCAGTTTGATCAGTTCGAAGTGCCGTTCGCGGATGTCGGTCATCTGCGTGGCGCGGATCTGCTGTTGCTGGGCCGCGAGGAAGATCGCGACGGCGAGCAGTGCGGCGATCGACGCGATTGTCGGTAGATCGATCATCTCGACTCTCTGTTCGTTCGGGCGCCGTGCGGCCCCGTCGTCCGGGTCTCCGGCTGACGCGAACGGCAAGTCACGGCTGGGGGACCTCGACGGAAACTCTCACGCGATCGAGGTCGCCACAAGCCGTTGTCGCACACCCTGTCCGTCACCCCCGGCCTGACTAGCCTTCGGCAGTCAAGTGCTTGATTGTGTACGGAGCGTGCGCGAACCGGACACTGTCGGCTGAACGACACCCAGCTCATGCTCTCGCCGCTCAAGCTCCACAGTAGACAGACCGGACACCTGTCTTCCGGCGCGATCGCACCGGAGGTCTGTTCCGGTAACCGTAAGCCGGGGATAATGGCGAAGTACGCTATAAGGACTTATAGGACTTCCGAGGCGTAGCCTTCGAGGCTAGTTAACCTCACGCAAGGTGACCCTGTAAACACATTGGGTGAATGGCTTATGGGAACGGGCGCGGCCGGGCAGAATCCGGGCATGACCGACACGAAGATCCTGTTGTCCGAATCGGAGATGCCGCGGAACTGGTACAACCTCGTGCCCGATCTGCCCAGCCCGCCGCCACCGGTGCTGCATCCCGGAACGCTGCAACCGGTCGGTCCCGGCGACCTGGCCCCACTGTTCCCGATGGCCCTCATCGAACAGGAGGTGACCACCGAACGGTACGTGCCGATCCCCGACGAGGTGCTCGACGTCTACCGGCTGTGGCGGCCCTCCCCGCTGTTCCGCGCCCACCGCCTCGAAAAGGCCCTCGGCACCCCGGCGAAGATCTATTACAAGTACGAGGGTGTGTCGCCGGCCGGCTCGCACAAGCCGAACACCGCGGTGCCGCAGGCCTTCTACAACGCCGCCGGGGGCATCCGCCGGCTGACCACCGAGACCGGCGCCGGGCAGTGGGGAACGGCCCTGGCCTTCGCCAGCGCGCAATTCGGGATCGAATGCGAGATCTGGCAGGTGCGGGCGTCGTACGACCAGAAGCCGTACCGCAAAATGATGATCGAGACCTTCGGCGGCACCATCCACCCCTCACCGTCGGTCCTGACGTCGGCCGGCCGCGCCGTGCTGGAGGCCCATCCGGATTCCCCGGGCTCGCTGGGCATCGCGATCAGCGAGGCGGTCGAGGTGGCCGCCCAGAACGCCGACACCAACTACGCGCTCGGCAGCGTCCTCAACCACGTGCTCCTGCACCAGACGGTCATCGGTGAGGAGGCCCTGCTGCAACTGGCCAAGGCCGGCGCGACGCCGGACGTGATCGTCGGCTGCACCGGCGGCGGCTCCAACTTCGCCGGCCTGGCCTTCCCGTTCCTGCGCGAAAAGCTGGCCGGCCGCATGAACCCGGTGATCCGCGCCGTCGAGCCGGCCGCCTGCCCGTCCCTGACGAAGGGCGTCTACGCCTACGACTTCGGCGACACGGCCGGCATGACCCCGCTGATGAAGATGCACACCCTGGGCCACGACTTCATCCCCGACCCGATCCACGCGGGCGGCCTGCGCTACCACGGCATGTCCCCACTGATCTCCCACGTCTACGAGCTGGGCCTGATCGAGGCGGTGGCCAAGGACCAGCGCGAGTGCTTCGAGGCCGGCGTGACCTTCGCCCGCACCGAGGGCATCATCCCCGCCCCCGAGCCGACCCACGCCCTGGCCGCCTGCGTCGAGGAGGCCCTGCGCTGCAAGGAGACCGGCGAGGAGAAGGTGATCCTCACGGCCCTGTGCGGCCACGGCCACCTGGACCTGCCGGCCTACGGCCGCTTCCTGTCCGGCGACATGGTCGACCACGAACTCTCCAGCGACGCCGTCAAACAGGCCATGGCCACGCTCCCCACCATCCCGGCCTGACGCCGCCCAGCCTCTGGCGGGTCGCCGGAACGGTGGATGTCAGAGTGGTGCCTGCTCGCTACGGTCGGCCTATGTCTACTGTGCGCGAGCAGGCTGCCACTATCACGGTCACGGTGGCGGACGATGAGGGCGGCGAGGAAATACTCGATCTTCATCAGTGGCTGCGCCAAGATCCGGATCTTCGTACGGCGGTGACACCCGCCTACCGCGAGCCGGAGCCGGGCGAGATGAGCGGCGAGATCGTCGAGGCCCTCACGGTTGCCGTCACCTCCCAGGAGTTCGTGGTGGCGCTGGTGACCGGCATCAGCACGTGGGCCGCGACGCGGATGTCGATGCGACGTTCGAAGATCAGGGTCAAGCGTGGGACGAGCGAGATCGAGATCGACGCGGCCGACATTCCGGAGCCCGACCTGGCCGCTCAGCGGCTCTACCTGGAGATGGACGAGACCGACCCCCGTGCGTCTTCCTGAACCGGGCCGGTCGCGAGCCGTCCTCGTCGGATCGGGGCACTATCAGTCGGACGGGCTCAAGGACCTCGACGCGGCCGTTCACAACGTCAGCGACCTGCGCGACGTGCTCGTCGACGCTTCGTTGTCGACCTTCACGGCCGCCACCTGCGAGGTCGTCACCGATCCGGCGAGTGTCGCCGACGTGCTGAACCCGGTCAAAGCCGCCGCCCACGAGGCGGAGGACCTGTTACTGGTCTACTTCGCCGGCCACGGCCTGCTGTTCGGCCGGAATCGGGAACTGCACCTGGCGACCACGCAGGCATCCGATGACCCCTGGCTGAGCGTCAGCTACCGCGCGATGGCCGACCTGATCGAGAGCAGCGACGCGAAGACCAAGATCGTCGTCCTGGACTGCTGTTACAGCGGCCGGGCCGTCGACCTGCCACTGGGCCTCACAGTCAACGGCTTCGACATCGGGGGTGCCTACGTCCTGACCTCCAGCTCACAGATCAAGCGGTCGATCGCTGCCGAAGGCGCACGCAACACCGCGTTCACCGGCCGGCTGCTCGCTTTGATGCGAGACGGGCTCGCCGGCGCCGACGACCTTCTGAGCATGCGCACGCTCTACGCCAACGTCCGTGACCAACTGTCCGAGGCGGGCCTCCCGCTGCCGCTGCAACTGGACGGCAACACCGCGGGGTCGATGGCCCTCGTCCGCAATCTCCATCCGGCGGCCGGCCGCCGGCTCACCAGCGAGCTGCGCGAGGTGGTGCGCGAGGAGATGTCGGTCGTCATGCGTTCCCGGCTCGAGGAGATGCAGGTCGCGATGGCCGCGTTGACCCGCGACGCGCTCCTTCCGGACGGCCCCGCGCGCGAGCTTCGCATGGCGCTGGAAGCGGCACCGGCGGTGGAACCGGCCGTTCTGTCAGCGGTCTGGACGTACGGCGTGGCCCTGCTCCCCCTTCGGCCGGACGCCGTTCGCTTCGCCGACCTCACCGCGCTGCTCGCCGAAGCCGAGGATCTGACCTGGCGGGGCGACTCCGCGGAGCATCCCTACTTTCGCTGCCTCGTCGCGGTCGAGCAGCAGTTTCCGGACGACCCCCGGATCCGTCCGCTCGCTACGTGGCTCGCCCACCATCGCCCGGCCGGCACCAACAGCGCTTCCCGCGGGCCCGCGACGGTGCGGGAATCCGCTGTCGTCGTTCTGCTCGCCCCGGCCGCGCTACCGGGTCGACCGGTCGGCCGGCGGGGCAGCCGGTACGAGGCATCGATGTGGCTGTACACCGACACCGAGGGGTTCACCAGCTTGTACCCCGACCTCGACCGGTACGGCAGCGCCGTCCCCATGACCGCGGCCGAGGCGCCGGCTCGGCTCGGCGCCGTCCTCTACGACGGTCTCGACGCCCTGGCTCGAACGCCCGGCGCGGCCGACCCGGTGGTGGAGTTCATCCTGCCGTCGGAACTGTGGGACCTGGAGGTCGAGAACTGGCGCATCGGACCCAACCGGGGAAACCTCGGCCTGCAGTACGCGACGGTCGTGCGCTCTCTGGAGCGCCTGCGGGACGTCGAGTCTCATCAGCGCTGGCGACAGCAATGGGAGGCCGCCGGGGCCGAGCTGCGCCGCCGGGGCCGAGTCCGGCTGGTGTGCCGCAGCTGTCTCGGCCACATGAGCGATCTGGATTTCCAGGACCACCTGCACCGCGCCGACCAGCGCGGGGCGGTCGTCCTGCTCGAACAGCAGGTGGCGGGCCGGCGCAACCGGGACTCCTTGCGGGCCGGCACGACCGCCGGCGTGCCCGGTTTCCTCTGGCTACGGGAAAACGCGGCCTCTGCCTGCGCCGGTCCGGCCGTTCACCGCCGCACCGCGCTGGTGGCGCGCACCCCCGCCGAGCTGGCGAGGTCAGCCCTGCGGCTGCGGCAAGCGGCCAAGCCGCCGTTCCACCAAGGTTTCGTTCTCTACTGGGACGACCCGAACCGGATGCCCCACCTGGACAATCCGTTGGCCGCGCCCGCCACATGGCGTCGGGCATGAGTGAGGAGCTTCGATGACCTGGCGCATCTACCACGGAAACGCGATGCCGCACGACGGCATCGACAACCGGCCGGCACCGCCGCCTTGGCGCGTCTTCGACGGCGAGGTTCCGGATTCGGGCGAGACGAGCGCCGATCCGGTGCGAGAGACGCAGACCCGGCGAGGAGCGGCCTATCGCAGCACGAGTGAGCAGGAGATCGAAGCCGTCAACGCGGCGCTCGTGTTGCGCCGGCCGCTGCTGTTGACCGGAAGCCCTGGGGTGGGCAAGTCGTCGCTGGCCTACGCCGTCGCCCATGAGCTGAAGCTGGGACCGGTTCTCCAGTGGCCGATCGTCAGCCGGAGCACCGTGGGGGAAGGGCTGTACCAGTACGACGCGGTCAGCCGCGTCCAGGATGCGGCGCTGGGCAGCGGCGCGGGCGATGCCGACGCCGGCATCGGCGGCTACCTCCGCCTCGGGCCGTTGGGCACGGCGCTTCTGCCGCGGACGCGACCCCGGGTCCTGCTCATCGACGAAATCGACAAGAGTGATATCGATCTGCCCAACGACCTGCTCACCATCTTCGAGGACGGCGAGTTCCAGATCCCGGAGCTGGCGCGGCTGGCCGATCGGTCCCCCGACGTCGAGGTGGTCTGCGCCGATCCCCGTGAGCGAACAGTCGTCCACAACGGCCGGGTTCGGTGCCGCGAATTCCCGTTCGTGGTGCTGACCAGCAACGGCGAGAGGGAGTTCCCGCCCGCCTTCCTCCGCCGCTGCATCCGGCTGCACATCCCGCCGCCCACCGCGGATCAGCTGATGCTCATAGTGGAGGCGCATCTCGGCCCGGAGGCCGCCCGGGACAGCGCGGCCGTCATCGACCAGTTCCTGACCGCCCGCAGCTACGGCGAACTCGCCACCGACCAGCTGCTCAACGCCATCTACCTCACCGGCCGCTACACCGACGGCGGCCGCGACGACCCCGATGTGGTTCTCGGACTGCTTCTCCAGTCACTGGACTCGCCGTGACGACCGAGCGGGCGATCCGGGCGCTGCTCCGCCTCGACCCGGGGGCGGAGCCGGTGGAGATCGCCGAGGCGCTCTGGCTCGCCCGCCAGCTGCCCGGCGCGGAGCGGCCACACGGCAGCGAGACGACGCCGCGGCCGAACGAGTCGGTCCAGCCCGGCGGCGGCAACGACGACCGCGCCTCCACCGGCGCGCCCGGCCGGCCGGATCCGGGCCGGGCGCTGAGCCCCGGCGATCAGACCGGATCGTCGCCCACCTCCGCCGAGCCCGGAGAGTCGATCATCGTGCGCCGGCCGGATCGCCGGCCCGGCGGGGCCCCGGTCAGCCTCATCAGGGCGTTGCGACCGCTCAACCGGCGGGTGGCCGGGAACACCGGCGTCCAGCTCGACGAGGAGGCCACTGCTCGATATCGGGCGGATTTCGGCTTCTGGTTGCCCGTCCTGCGCCCGGCCGACCGCCGGTGGATCAACTTGTTGATCATTACCGACACCTCGCCCTCGATGGACGTCTGGCGGACGGAGAGCGAGGAACTCCGCGTCGAGATCGGCCGCCTGCGGATCTTCGGACACCTGCAGCACGAGTACCTCACGATCACGCCGGACGGCCCGGAGTTGTCCCCGAGCGCGGCCGGCGCACCCGAACGTCCCCGGCGCGTGGCCCGGCGCGACTCCGCCCGGCGCGTCATCCTGCTCATCACCGACGGCGTCGCCCCGTTCTGGCATTCGCCGGCCGCGGCGGACTTCCTGCGGTCGCTGGCCGGGCAGGATCTGACGGCCATCGTTCAGCCGCTGCCGCAGCGACTCTGGCCCCGCACCGCTCTATCGGCCGAGGTCGGGCGCTTGACCGCCTTCAGCCCGCCACCGCACAACGGGGCGCTCGCCTTCGCCTCGGCGGACGACGACACGGTTCCCATCCCGGTCTTCGAGATGCAGCCTGGATGGCTCGCCGCCTGGGCGACCCTCATCGCCGGTGGCAGCGTGCCCGACGCCGCCGTCGTGCCGGTCGGCGAGAAGTGGGGCCGGCCGGTCGCCGAACCGTCCGCCGGCGAGGCGGACGAGGAGGCGGACGACGTCCTGCGCGCGTTCCGCGCCGTCGCCTCGCCGAGCGCCCTGCGTCTGGCCGCGCGCCTGTCGGTCGCCGCGCCACTGACGTTGCCGATCATCCGTTACGTGCAACAGGCGACCCTGCCCCGGGCGGGCTCGGCCGAGATCGCGGAGGTCTTCCTCGGCGGACTTCTCCGCCGGGTCGCACCCGGCAGCGGGACCGGTCCGGACACGGAAATGTACGACTTCCGGCCCGGCGTGCGGGAACGCCTCGTCGGTACCCTGCGCCGTCACGAGGTCGGCGAGGTATCGGACGCACTGCTGCGCGCCGTTGTTCGGCAGGACCTGACCGTCCCGGATCTCGAAGGACGACCGGCTGGCGTGAGCACGGGACCGGAGCCCACCACCGCTCTGGCGCTGCCCACCGGTCCTATCGTGGACATCACGCGATGGACGCTCGGGCAGCTGCGGTCCCCGTCGGCCCAGGGCACCTCGGCCTCGGCCGGTCCGGCCGACGACTCCTGGATGGTCAGCCTCCACAACGGCGGCGACGGCGCCCCCGTCGCCGGTGGCGTGCTGATCGACGCGTGGCGGGTGCTGACGTGTTCGCCCGAGCTCAGCGACGAGTGGATCGTCTCCTTTCCCTGGGCGGCCACGCCGGAGCACCGCCGGATCCAGCAGATTTTGCGTCCCCCGGGCGGAGACACCGGCGCGGGCATGGCCGTGCTGGTGCTGGACGAGGCAGCGCCGGGCGCCGTCGCTCCGGCGCCGATCGTCGGGTTGCCCGCCGAGGAACTGGTCGGCGAGCGCTGGTGGTCGCGCAGTGGCGACGTCGTCGTACGAGGGACGATCACGCACGCGCTGACCCACGGTCGCATCGGGGTGCGAGCCGACGGTCCCGAACAGGCGCCGCCGATGCCCGGCTCGGGCGTGTGGTCGCCGGCATCTGGAGGGGTGGTTGCCCTGATGTCGAAAGGCCAAGCACCCGGCCCGGCCGCCAATGCCGTCACGCTTGCCCAGTTCGACGAGTGGATGCCGGCTGCGAGGCTTTCCGATCGGTGGCTCTCCCACCGGCGGGAGCCACCGGCGGAAACCGAGTACCTGATGGAGGCGAAGGTGGTGCTGGTCGGTGACGCGGGGGTCGGCAAGACCACCCTCGCCAGGAAGATTCTCGATCCCGGGCACCCCGTGGCCGCGGATGAGGGCGCCACTCACGGCGTGAGCGTTTCGAGCTGGCGGTTCCCGTCGCTCGTGCCCGTCGCGGGAGGGACGGTCGAACGGCAGTTCCGCGCGCATATCTGGGATTTCGGCGGTCAGGAGACCTACCACGCCACCCATCAGCTCTTCCTGACCGGACGCTCGGTCTACGTCCTTGTCCTCGATGGCAGGCGGGAGGAGACAGACATCGGATATTGGCTGGAGACAGTCAGTCTCCTCAGCGGTCGCAGTCCGCTGATGATCGTGCAGAACCGGGGGCAAGGCCATCTGCCTCCGCTCGACGTGCCGACCCTGCGCCGCGAGTATCCGAACCTGGCCGGCACCTTCAACGTCGATCTGTCCGACAACGTGGGCCTCGCCGAGTTCACGGCTAGATTGCGGCGTGAGCTGGAACTCCTGCCGCATGTCGGCACGGTCGTGCCGAGAAACTGGCAGGCCGTTCATCGAGCTCTGGACGACGACCCGCGGGACTTCATCTCCGCCGCCGAATTCTTCGCCATATGCGCGCGACACGGTCTGACGCGCGAACCGGAGTCGCGCCGGCTCGGCGAATTGCTCCACGACCTCGGCACCTGCCTCTACTTCCCCGATGACCCGATGCTGGCCGACGTGCTCATTCTGAACCCGGCCTGGGCGCTCCGGGCGGTCCATCGCGTACTGGACGACGGCGAGGTCGTCGCGAACCGCGGCGTCATGACGCCGGCCGACCTGACGCGAATCTGGTGGGAGCCGGCCTACACGTCCATGCGGGCCGAACTGCTCCGGCTGATGGTCAGATTCGCATTGTGCTACCAGATCCCGGGCACCGACTCCTATCTGGCGCCACAACTGTTGCCGCCGGCGCGCCCGGCCTACTCCTGGGACGAGCCGGGCACGGTGGCGCTGCGTTACGAGTACGACGTGATGCCGAAGGGCATCGTCCGGCGCCTGATCGTCGCCCTGCATGACCTGATCGAAGGCGACGCGGTGTGGCGCGGCGGTGTCGTGCTGGCGCGCGGGGGCGGCCGGGCCGAGGCGGTCGAGGATCACCGCCGCCGGCGACTGCACCTTCGCTTCACGCCGCGTGGTGTGGCAACGTTGCGGGCGTTGATCGACCAGGAACTCGATCGCGTTCACCGCTCCTATCCCGACCTGCGCTTCGTACGGCTGCTGCCGTGCGACTGCCCCGTGTGCTCGGACGCACTCGATCCGACGATGTTCAGCGTGGAAGAGCTCGAGGACTTCGCCCGCACGGGCGACCGGATCCAGTGCCGCTTGAGCCGTCGGCTGATCGACCCGGCGGACCTGCTGAGGCGGCTCGACCAGCCGGAGCCTTCCGACTCGGCTCTGGAGGTCTTCGTTTCCGCCAACCAGGGCTCCGAGGCTGACGCGGTCGTCGCCGCGATCACCGCGCGGCTCGCCGGCCGCGGGGCAGTGCGCCGCGGCGTGCTCAACGGCCTGCGGTATCGCGATCTGATCGAACAGTTCATACGCCGTCCCGCCGCGAACAAACACGTGGTTCTGGTCATCGACGACGCGTATCTCCGGTCGGCGCACTGCATGGCCGAGTTGACACTGGTCGCCTCCCATCCGGACATGCTGTCCCGGGTCTCCGCGATCGTGCTGGCCGACGCGAACGTCTTCAGCGCGATCGGGCGGCTCGGCTATGTTCGTTGGTGGGAGCAGAAGCGCGCGGACCTGGAGGAGGCCGCGCGCAGCGTCAATCCGATGCAGGGCATCCGCAAGGAACTGGATCTGTACGAGTCTTTCCGCACCACGCTGGCCGGCATTATCGACATCCTCGCCGACATGAACACGTTACCCCCGGACGCGCACCGGGGGCGTGACTTCGAGGCGGTCCTGAGTCAGTTCGGCGAGCCGGTCGGTGGCGGACGGGCGCTGAGTGCGTCCGCGCAGCGGGATCTCGACGACGCCGCGTTGCGGGTCCAGCTCGCGGCACGGGAGAACATCTCCCTGCTCAGGGACTTCATCTACCAGGAGACAGTCCAAGAACGGCTACGGACGAGCGGCAGCCTGCGCGAGTTCGTCGACAGGAAAGGACCGCGCGGGCGGGACGGCTTGGAAGGCTGGCAGGTGTACGTCGAAAGACAACTGACCAACGTGGCCGACGGCCGGCCGACCCACGAGATCCACCGCGTGATCCTGGAGGCCCTGGGCACCCCGCCCGTACACGACCCGAAGTGGTACACGGGCCTGGTGACCCGGCATCTCGATCCGGACCGGCCGGTCAACAGCCGGCCGGGTGGCAGCGGTGGCCTGAACGAGCTGATCCCTCTCGTCAAACAGCGCTGGGGATTCCGGCGTCACCAGCTGAAGGCCTATCTCACGACCTAGCTGTGCTGTCCAGGGACGTTGGTCAACCTGGTGATGGGTGGTAGGCCACCGATTGCTGAGTGGGGTCGGTGGTGATTGTAGTGATGCAGG
>NZ_JBEZGO010000014.1:0-79290 GCF_040650035.1 Actinoplanes sp. NPDC048796
CTCATAGCCGACCTCGTCGACGAGCTCGGCGCAGGCGTCGAGCATGCGTTGGACCCGGGCCACGCTTCTGCCCTGCACCGGAACCCGGCGCAGGGCGGGAACCGCGTCCGGCGCGGGCACTCCACCGCGACCGAGGGTTCGCCGGACCAGCTCGCCTGACGGGCCCCGATCGGCACCATGGCCCGGCTCGGCCAGGGAGGAGTCCTCGATGAGATCGTCGATCTCGCGCGCGGACACCGCGGCCGGCGAGTAGGGGGCCCGAGGCGTGGGTGCTTGTGCGGTTGTCCCCGCGTTTCGCTCGTCCATCACACCTCCTCCTGGCCTCGAAGGCCCTTGCGTGCGCGATGCAGCAACGCCGTGGTGGCGGCGATCGGCACTCCGAGCAAACGAGCGATCTGATCGTGAGTCAAGCCCTGCGCCTCGAGAACCAGGACACGCTGCCGACGCTCGGGGAGGGCCGCCCATCTCCCGATGATCTGCTCTTTGGCGATGACCTCGCTCTCCGGAGTCTTCCAGTCAGCGGACTCGGGCTCGGGCCGATCCGCGGTGGCCGCCACGGATCGGCTCCCGCTCCGCCGCCACGTGCGGAACGCGTTGGGGTAAGCGTCGATGCACATGCCGATGAAGTACGTCAGAGGGCTGGCGCCGCGATCGGGACTCCATCGTCCCGCGATCAGCCCGGAGCGCATCCATCCTTCGATGGTTCCGAGACCGTGCCGGGCGAGCCGCTCGGCGAAGCGCGTATATCCGTCGCCCTGGAAGCCGTTCGCCCGCAGGGCGTCGACAAGTTTCTGATCGCGAAGCAACTGGCCGTCGTCAGTGTCTTGACCCGATGTCGGCGATTCGGGGCCGGCGGAGGGGTCGTGGCGCGGAGAGGTCATTGTCTGTCCGCGACCACGCTCGATCTGTCACGGGTGGTGACCCGCGATGCGGTCGGGTGTATCACACCGAAAAGCTGGCATGCCGGCGTCATGCGTCACAGGCCTCGAACACATCACCAAGCACAACACGAATGGTGACGGAGGCCAAGATGCCCAACGGACGAACCGGTGATTCTCTGATCGACCTCCGGTCGGCGGTGATCGGAATCGGCGCTGCGGGTGTGGCGCTCGGCGTCGGAGTGCTCGCTAGCTGGGGCCATGCACCGGACGTATCGAGGTCGCTGATCCCATGTATTGGACGCATGCGTTCCGGCGGTGAAAAGTCGGTCGGGTGAGCACGTATCGCGCCGGGACGCCCGGCTACCGCCGGATCTGTCTGACTCTGTTCGCGGCCGGGGTGGCCACGTTCGCTCTGCTCTACAGCACGCAGGCGCTGTTGCCGAATCTCGCCGTGGCGTTCGGGGTGACGCCGGCGCAGAGTGCCTGGTCGCTGTCGCTGGCCACGGTCGGGCTGGGTGTGGCGCTGCTGGTCACCGGGCCGCTGTCGGAGAAGGCCGGGCGTACCCGTCTCATCCACCTGTCGCTCGCGAGCTCGGCCGTGGTCGGGCTGGCCTGCGCGGTGGCGCCGACCTGGCACGTGTTGCTGGGGCTTCGGCTGCTCCAAGGCGTCACGCTGGCCGGGCTGCCCGCGGTGGCCACCGCCTACCTGCGGGAGGAACTGCACCCGGACACGCACGCGCGGGCGGCCGGGCTCTACATCGGCGGCACCGCTCTCGGTGGCATGGCCGGGCGTCTGATCACCGGGTGGGCCGCCGAGGCGTACGGCTGGAGATGGGCCCTGGCCGCAGTGGCCCTGCTCGGCGTGGCCTGCGCCGTGGTGGTGGCGGTGCTGCTGCCGCGGTCGCGCAACTTCGTGGCCCGGCCGGCTGCGGCCATGACCCGGCGGGCGCTCAGTGATCCGGCTTTGCTGAGCCTCTACGCGATCGGGGCGTGCGCGATGGGCGCGTTCGTCGCGGTCTACAACGCCGTGGGTTTTCGCCTGACCAGCGCGCCGTTCCTGCTCGGCGCGGGTGCGGCCGGCGCCGTCTTCCTGGTCTATCCGGTGGGCACGCTGAGCTCGGCGGTCTCGGGCCGGTTGGCCGACCGGTACGGGCGGCGGGCGGTCATGCCCTTCGGCGCCGTCCTGACCGCCGTGGGGCTGCTGCTCACGCTGCCGGACAGTCTGCCGCTCATGGTGACCGGGCTGGCCGTGATGACCGCCGGGTTCTTCTGCGTGCACGGGGTGGCCAGCGGCTGGGTGCCGGTGCGGGCGCACGCCGGTGGGGTGCCGGCCGGGCAGGCGGCGTCGTTCTACCTGTTCGCGTACTACGCGGGCTCGTCGATCTTCGGCAGTCTGGCCGGTACGGCCTGGTCGCTGGGCGCGTGGCCGGCGGTCGTGGCGCTCGCGTCGGTCTTCGCCGGGATCAGTGGGGTGCTCGCGCTGAACCTGCGGCGCGTACCCGCTCTGGGCCCCGTGGCACAGGTGAACGCCGGAACTTCATCCTGAGATGTGGCTATTACGTCTCTTGGGCGAACTCGTCGGAGTGTTTTACGACTTTCCCGGTCGACTTTGATCAGATGGCCTTGTGGCCAGGCGAGTCTTTCTGCACATCGGTGCGCCGAAAACCGGCAGCACCTACATCCAGAACGTTCTCTGGGGCAACCAGGACACCCTGCGCGACCGGGCCGGCGTCCTCGTGCCGCACACGCTCTACGCCCACGACCAGGCCATGGCCGACCTGCGCGAGGTGCCCTGGTACGACCCGTCGTCCGGCTGGACCTGGGACCGGCTGGCCGGGCTGGCCAACGCCTGGCCGGGCGACGTGGTGATCAGCAGCGAGGGGCTCGGCGCGGCCACCCCGCCGCAGGTGGCACGCGCCTTGGCGAGCTTCGGCGAGGCGGAAGTGCACGTCATCGTGGCCGGGCGCGACCTGTGGCGCACGCTGCCGTCGATGTGGCAGCAGAGCATCCGGGGCCGCAGCACGTGGCGCTTCGAGGACTTCCTGTCGGCCGTGGAGAAGGGGCGCTACCAAGCCTTCTGGGACGAGCACACGGCCGACCGCATGCTGCGCCGCTGGGGTGACCCGCTGCCGCCCGGGCACCGCCACCTGATCACGGTACCGCCGGCCGGGTCGCCGCACGACACGCTGTGGCGCCGGTTCGCCGGGGTCGTCGGGGTGCCCGGCGACCTCTGCCGGCTCGAGGAGCCGACGGCCAACGTCTCGCTCGGCGCGGCCGAGATCGAGCTGCTGCGCCGGGTCAACCAGGCCCTGGGCGACCTCTACCCGCACCGGGTGCCCTACCAGCGGGTCGTCCAGCGGCACCTGGTCGACGCCGTACTCAAGCAGCGGGCCAACGCGCTGCGCTTCGGCATCGGGGCCGACCGGGCGGCCTGGGTGCTGGCGGTGGCCGAGGAGCAGATCGCCACCCTGCGCAACTACCCGTGCGACATCGTGGGCGACCTGGACGAGCTGCGCCCGGTGGCCGTGCCGGTCACCGGGCCGAGCCCCGACCAGCTGCCGGACACCCAGGTGCTGGAGGCGGCCATCGACACCATCGTCGGCATGCTCGGGCACGCGGCGTCGCTCGACCGGCCGCTGGAGAAGCGCTCCCCGGGGACGCTGAACCGGCTGCGGGGCATGCGGCGCCGGTTGCGCGACACGGTCACTTTCGGCACCCGCGTAACCGATCCGGCCGACCGGGTACCCGGGGCGCGCCCCCGGGCATAGCCTGGGCCCATGCCGTACGTCGCCGCCCGCGACGGCCGCCGGCAGCGCGGCCCTCAGGATCGGGCACCCTCCGTCCCCGAACGACTCGACGACCTTCGTGGCCACAGCGTGGGAGTGCTGGAACTCCCGCATCACATGGCCGCCGGCCACAAGTCCCGCCGCCGGTTCGACCTGGAAGACCCGGCGCAGCAGCGGCTGGCCTACCAGACCGTGCTGTGCCAGGCCTCGGACTGCTGCGAGATCAACGATCTCCTGCATCCCGGCGTGCTCCGCCGCCTGTGGCGCCACCTGCACATTCCTGACCGCGTCCGGCAGGCGTGGGAGAACCGCTACCCGGATCTGAACGCGCCCGCCCCGTCGTCCGAGACGAAGATCCCCACCGCCGAGCTGATCGCCCCGCGCACCGACGACGGCTTCCGGCGGGCCGGGCGCCGGCCGACCGCCTCGGTGCCGGCCGACCGCCTCACCGCCGCGCAGATGATCGCCGCCCGTACGGCCTCCAGCCGTTGATCTCGGTTCGGGGCGTCGGCCTGGGCCTGGCCGCCGTCGCCCGCCCCGGGTACATCAACCTGGGGCGCGACGCCGACCTGCCCGCCGACCGTACGGTGGAGTCGCTGCGCACGCTCGTCTTCGCGCTGCTCGACGACGCGTACGGCAAAGGGGTCAGGTATTTCGACGTCGCCCGTTCCTACGGGCGCGCGGAGGAGTTCCTGGCCGCGTGGCTGCGTGCCCGTGACCCCGAGGGCGTCGTGGTCGGCAGCAAATGGGGCTACACCTACACGGCCGGATGGCGGGTCGACGCCGACGTGCACGAGGTCAAGGACCACAGCGTGGCCACCTTCGACCGGCAGATCGAGGAGACCCAGGACCTGCTCGGCGAGCGCCTGGACATCTACCACGTCCACTCGGTCACCCCGCACAGCACGGCGCTGACCGACAAGGTGCTGCACCGCCGCCTGGCCGGCCTCGCCGCCCAGGGCATCATCGTGGGCGTCTCGACGAGCGGCCCCGCCCAGGCGACGGCGATTCGAGAGGCTTTGGCCGTACGGATCGACGGCGAGCCTTTGTTCCGCAGCATCCAGGCCACGTGGAACCTCCTCGAGCCGTCGGCCGGTCCCGCCCTGGCCGAGGCCCACGAACAGGGCTGCCTGGTCATCGTCAAGGAGGCCATGGCCAACGGCCGCCTGGCCTCGGCCGGCGAGCTGGGCGAGGCCCCGGACGCGGTCGCCCTGGCCGCGGCCCTGGCCCAGCCGTGGGCCAACGTGGTGCTGTCGGGAGCGGCCACCCTCGAGCAGCTCGACTCGAACCTGCGCGCCCCGGCCGTCGATGTCGACGCCGAAGCGCTCGCGCACCTGGCCGAGCCGCCCGAGGAGTACTGGTCACACCGCTCGACCCTCGCCTGGACCTGACCACCGCCCGGCCGTCACCGTGACGCGGCACCGACCCGCCGGGACTTCGCCTCGTACATGGCGCCGTCGGCGCGGCGCAGCACCGAGACGGCGTCGTCGCCGGGGGCGGCGCGGACCGCGCCCACGCTGACGCCGACAGAAGCCGGCTCGCCGGTGACCACGAACGGGGCGGCGAAGGTGGCCTCGATCCGGGGCACCACCTCGGCCGAGGCGTCGCGGCACAGGACGACGAACTCGTCGCCGCCGTAGCGGGCGAGCAGGTCGGTGTCCCGGACGCACGCGGACAGGCGTACGGCAACCTGTCTCAGCAGTTGATCTCCGGCCACGTGGCCCAGGCCGTCGTTCACCGCCTTGAAGCCGTCGAGGTCGCAGAACAGGATGAGCGGGGCTTCGCCGGCCGCCAGGGCGGCGTCCAGGCCGTCCAGGAACTTCTTGCGGTTGGCGAGGCCGGTCAGCGCGTCGTGGGTGGCCTCGTGGGCCAGCGCCCGCTCGGCCCGCGAGCGCTGCGCCGACAGCATGCCGATGCGGACCATCACCATGGGCACGATCACCGCGGTGCCGACCGCGAGCAGCACGGCGTCGATCGGCCGGCCGGCGAGCTGCTGCACGGCGGCCACGACCGGGTTGAGCGCGATCGCGCTGCCGAGGAAGGCCAGCCGGCCGGGGCCGAGCCGGTCGGCCGACACCGGGCCCGGGCGCTGCAGCTGATCCATCGAGCGGTCGGCGACGCCCGTGCCGGCCACGATGTAGCCGGCCAGGAAGAGCGTGTCGACCCAGCCCGGCCGGGTCAGCGGGGTGTCGGCCGCGTACCAGAGCAGGCTCAGGTTACCGATCAGGGCCAGCGGCAGGACCACGACGAAGGCGCGCAGGGCGAGCAGCGACTCGCGCCCGGCGCTCTCCACGCGCAGCAGGGCGCCCAGCATGCCGGCCAGGCACAACGCCATCACGAGCAGGCCCGCCCGCGAGCCGGCGGACAGCTCGCTGGCCTCGAGCCGGGGCTGCACGAGCACGGTCCAGAGCAGCCCGGCGAGACCCACGGCCATCACGGCCGCGTCGAGGATGCCGCCGATGTCGCCGCTCCCGTGCCGCAGCACGATCCACACCGCGGCCCCGAGCAGCAGCAGATGCCCGGCCACGATGAAGACCAGCGAGGTCAGGTCCCGGTTGTCGGTCAGGCCCAGCTGGACGGCCGCCCACAGCCCGCCCAGGTTGATGACGGCGAGCCCGGCGACGATGAGCACCGACGGCCCGCGCCGCTCGCGCAGGGCCAGAATCCCCGGCACGAGGGAGGCCGAGCCGATCAGGAAGTACAGCAGGGGGTGGGCGCCCTCCGGCGCCAGCGGGTAGGCCACCGCCGCCACGAGAGCCGCCAGGGCGTACGCGAGCAGGGGGACCCGGGACATGACGCGCCTATCGCCCGAGCGCTTGCGAACCTGAGCCGAATCGGGTTGCGAATCCGGCGTGGCCGGGCAGGATCGGACCCCGTGACAAAGATCGAGGAGTTCCCGGTGCCCGGCGGACCGTACGCCCTGGCGACCGGCGGCGACGGCGCCCTCTGGTTCACGCTGGTGTCCCGCGGGCAGATCGGGCGGCTCGCACCGGCGGCCACCTTCGACGTGGGCGCCGCCGCCCGGCCCACGATCATCGCCGCCGGGCCGGACGGGGCGCTCTGGTTCACCGCGTACGGCACGCACACGGTCGGGCGGATCACCACCGCGGGCGAGCTGACGGAGTTCACCCTGCCGACGCCGCAGGCGGGCCCGTTCGGCATCGCGGCCGGCCCGGACGGGGCGATGTGGTTCACCGAGAGCGCCGCCGACCGGATCGGGCGGATCACCGCCGACGGCACGGTGACCGAGGTTCCCACCGGTTCGTTCCCGTCCGCGATCGCGGCCGGCCCCGACGGCGCGATGTGGTTCACCCTCAACCAGGGCAACGCGATCGGCCGGGTCGGCATGGACGGCTCGACGGCGATCCACCCGCTGCCGACCGAGGGCGCGGCGCCGGTGGGCATCGCCGCCGGCCGGGACGGCGCCCTGTGGTTCACCGAGATCGGCGCGGGCCAGATCGGCCGCGTCACACCGGAAGGAGCCATCACCGAGTTCCCGCTGCCCGACCGGGCCGGGCGCCCGCACGCCATCACCGCGGGCACGGACGACCGGATGTGGTTCACCGAGTGGGCGGGCAACCGGATCGGCTCGATCACTCCCGGCGGCACGATCGAGTCATACGATCTGCCGACCCCCGGCAGCGAGCCGCACGGCATAGCGCTCGCCCCCGACGGGACGGTGTGGGCCGCCCTCGAGATCGGCGCCCTGGCCCGCTTGACGGGGCGTCGGTGAACGCTCACTGATCCAGGTCGGCCAGCGCCTCCGGCCGCAGCGCGTAGATGCGGCGTTGCACGTCCTGCCGGAGGTCGACCAGTCCGGTCTCCCGCAGCAGCCGCAGATGCCGGGACACCCCCGGGCGGCCCATCGGAAGTGTCGCCGCGCCGGTGCCGTCCTACCAGAGCAGGCGACGCGTGTTCCGGCCGGCGGGGCGGCGGCGGAACGTGCCCCACATGGCCCACGCGACGACCATGGCCAGGCCCTGCACGGCCCACAGGGCCAGGTTCCAGGGGTTTTCGTCCCCGAGCAGGAAAGCGCGGACGGCGATGGTGGTCAGGGCGACGGCCGCCGCGACGACCGCGATGAGGTTGCGGGTTCGGGGAGTCAGCCGGTCGGGGCTCATGGTGGGACTCTATCGCGCGGGTAGGCCGCGGAGCGTGGGCGCGATGATCGATGCGGTGATGTGGCCGGATCGGCCGTGGCGCGAGCTGCGGGGGAGTGGGAGCGGGCCGAGCGGCTCGGGATCGGGCGAGGGTGGCTCTGGGATCACCTCGTTCTGGGTGGACGGCCGGTCTGGCACGACGCGTACGCCGTTCTCGCCGCTGCCGCGGCCACCACGACCACGACCACGATCGGGGTGGGCACGATGGTGACCGCGCCGAACTTCCGCCATCCCGTCACCACGGCCAAGGCGGCGCTCGCCCTCGACGATGTGAGCGGCGGCGCGACGCGGGTCGCCGTGTTGTGGCCGCGCGGTGACGACGCCGAGCGGCGGTTCGCCGTACTGGAGAAAGCCGAGTTAACGGCGTAGAAACCTCCGATACTTCTGGCCGAATCAACGCGTCTTTAGCTTCTTTCTCAGCTTGAGTCTCGCGAGTCACATCCTCGTATTCGCCTCGCACGCTTCTCCGGCTCCATTGACGATTTCTATCTGTCTGGAGACCGCTATGTTGGGAAATTCCGCATGAGCGGAGAAATCCGCGTCACCGGAGTGCGCCGGGTCTACGACATCGGCGCGGGCGGCTCGCTGACCGCCCTCGACGACGTCGATCTCACCGTGGGGACCGGCACCTTCGTCAGCGTCATCGGGCCCAGCGGCTGCGGCAAGTCGACGCTGCTGCGGGCCGTGGCCGGGCTGGAGACGCCGGACGCCGGCCGGATCACCGTCGGCGGGCTCACGCCGGAACGGGCCGCCGCCGACAAGATGCTCGGCCTGGTGCCGCAGACGCCGGCGCTGTTGCCGTGGCTGTCCGTTCTCAAGAACGTGTCGCTGCCGAGGAAGGTCAACCGCCGGAAGGGCCGGAACACGGCCGACATGGTGGATCTGCTGAGCAAGGCCGGGCTGGCCGACGTCATGCACAAACTCCCCTCGCAGATATCCGGCGGCATGCAGCAACGCGCGGCCATCGTGCGCGCTTTCGGCCTGCACCCGGACGTTCTGCTCATGGACGAGCCGTTCTCCGCGCTCGACGAGTTCACCCGCGAGGCCCTGCAGGAGCAACTGCTGGACCTGTGGGACGAGCTCAAGGCCACGGTCCTGTTCATCACGCACTCGGTCAGCGAGGCGGTCCGGCTGTCCGACCGCATCGTCGTGATGGCGCCCCGGCCCGGCCGGATCACCGACGTCATCGACATCGATCTGCCCCGGCCGCGCGGGCAGGCCCTTCTCAAGACCCCCGAGTTCCACGCGTACGAGGACCTCGTGCGTGACCGGCTCCGCGGTGCGTTCCACTACGCGAATGCGATCGCCTCATGACCATCGCTCTCGTGGCGAAGCCGCGCGCCACACGTAAACGAACCTTCGCCTTCCTGCACCCGGCGAAGTGGCTGCCGCTGGTGCTCATGCTGGCCGTGCTCGGCGCGCTGTGGCAGTGGGGCGCGGCCCGGATGCCGTACCTGCTGCCGCCGCTCGGCGACATCGGGCGGACGCTGACCGAGGACGCCGGCTACTACCTCGAGAACGCCCTCGTCACGTTGCGGGAGGCGGTCGGCGGCCTGGCCATCGGCACGGCGGTGGCGTTCGTGCTGGCCGTGGTGGTCAGCGAGTTCACGCTGGCCCGGCGGGCCATCATGCCGGTCGCGGTCATCCTCAACGTGACCCCGCTGGTGGCGATCGCGCCGGCGCTGGTGGTGGCGTTCGGTTTCGGGGCGGCGCCCAAGCTCATCGTGACCGGGCTGATCTGCTTCTTCCCGGTGCTCATCAACATGTCGATGGGCCTGCGGGCGGTGCCGTTGCCGGTGTTGCAGGTGTACCAGACCATGCACGCCTCCCGGCTCGAGACGCTCTGGTACATCCGGGTTCCCAGCTCGCTGCCGTATCTGTTCGCGGCGCTGCGGATCGTCTTCCCCCTCTCGGTGGTGGGCGCGGTCGTCGCGGAGCTTTCGGCCGCCGGGTCGTCCCAGGGTCTGGGTACGGCGATCAGCCTCGCCTCCTCCATGAACCGGCTGGCCGCCGTCTACGCGTCGATCGCGATCCTGGCCGTGCTCGGTTCCCTGCTGCTGCTCGTCGTGACGCTGCTGGAGCGCCGTCTCCTGCACTGGCACGAGACCCGCGCCGGCGCCAAATAACTCAACGCACCCTCTGACGGAGACTCCTCATGCGTACTCGCACCCTTTTTGCGGCTTTTTCCGCCGCGGCCCTGCTGATAGGCACCGCCGCCTGCGGTTCCTCCGACTCCTCGGACGAGGTGGCCGCCGCCGCGGCCGGCACGGCCATCTCGGCCGACCGCTGCGCCCAGAACAAGGCCGCCGGCAAGATCACCTACTTGTCGGGCTACCAGTGGCAGGCGTCGGCGTCGATCCTGGAGTACGCCGCGGCCAAGAAACTCGGCTACTTCGACGCGGTCTGCCTCGACGTCGCCATGCAGCCCGGCACCGGCGACACCAGCCAGAACACCAAGCTGCTGGCCAGTGGCAAGGTGACCGTGAGCCCGGTGAGCCAGCAGGACGTGCTCTCGGCCAACGCCAACGGCATCAAGGTCACGGGCGTCTCGTCGTACTCGAACGTGGGTCTCGAGGTTCTGATGACCAAGACCGACGTCACCGACCTCAAGCAGCTGGACGGCACGACGCTGGGCCAGAAGGGCGCCATGCCGGTCGGCGTGCAGGCCATGCTGGTGCGGGCGGGCGCCGACTTCGGCTCGGTCAAGCAGGTGACCGTCGGCTACGACCCGTCGGTGCTGACCCGCGGCCAGGTCACGTCGCTGACCGGCTTCATCTCCAACGAACCCAACCAGCTCAAGGCGGCCGGCACGCCGGTGACCGTCTGGCGGCCGTACGACTACAAGGTGCCCGGTTCGCTCGGCGCGATGGCCGTGAACCCGGACTTCGCGGCGAAGAACCCCACCGCCGTACAGGACTTCCTCCGGGCCGGCCTGCACGCCTTCGAATACTGCGAGGAGCACGGCGAGGAATGCGTGAAGGCGGCGGCCGACCTGACCGGCGCCGGATACGACGAGAAGCAGAACCTCGCCGTCTGGCAGACCGAGACCAAGGTCGTCCGGGACAGCCTGCCGACGGGCGCGGCGCTCGGTGCGATCGACACGAAGAACGTCACCGCGCTGGCCGAGATGCTGAACACGTACACGAAGACCTCGATCACGCCCGACCAGGCGACGAGCGAATTCGACCCTTCGTACGTGTCCGCGATCTATCAGGGTGACAAGCTGATCTGGCCCGCGCCGTAATTCGAGAACAGGAAACAGTTATGGCTAGCAAGGAATTCGGCGTGTTCCTGCCGATCGGCAACGGCGGCTGGATGATCTCGGAGACGGCCCCGCACCCGGAGGCCACGTACGCCTACAACCGGCGGGTGGCGGTGGAAGCCGAACAGATCGGCCTCGACTTCATCATGTCGATGGCCAAGTGGAAGGGCTTCGGCGGCACCACCGACCACTGGGGACAGACGCTCGAGTCGATGACGATGATGTCGGCGCTGGCCGAGGCGACCTCCACGGTGAAGATCTGGGCCACCATGCACGCGAACATCCACCACCCGGCGGTGGCGGCCAAGATGTTCACCACGCTGCAGGACGTGTCCGGCGGGCGGGCCGGCATGAACATCGTGAACGGCTCCTACGCCGACGAGTTCCAGCAGATGGGGCTCTGGGACGCCGAGCTGTCGCACGCCGACCGCTACCGGATGACCGAGGAGTGGACGCAGGCCGTCAACCGCCTGTGGACCGAGGACGTCGTCACCATGAAAAGCGAATTCTTCACGCTCGACGCCTGCGAGTCCCGCCCGCACCCGGCGGTGCGGCCGACCATCATCAGCGCCGGCCGCTCGGCGGCGGGCCGCGACTTCCAGGCCCGGTACGCCGACGGGGCCTTCCTGAGCGCCGACAACCTCGACCAGATGCGTGAGTTCTCGCGATACGTCCACGACAAGGGCGCCGAACACGGGCGCGAGGTGAAGACGTACTCGATGCTGACAGTCGTCCTCGACGAGACCGACGCCAAGGCCGAGGCGAAGGCGGCCCGCTACGGCGAAGGGCTCGACAAGGAGGCGCTGATCGGCATGCGCACCTCGTGGGGCATCCCGGCCGACACGGCACGCGCCTGGGCCGACGGGGCGACCGGGTCGGAGGCGTTCCAGACGCCGTACGTGACCGGTGGCCCCGAGAAGGTCATCGAGCACATCGAACAGATCACCAGCGAGGCCGAGCTCGACGGCCTGATGCTCATCTTCCCGGACTACCACGCGGACATGCTGCCGTTCGGTGAGGCCGTGCTGCCCGCACTGCGGGGCAAGTCATGAGCGAGCTTCGTACGGCCCAGATCGCCGCCCTCGACGGTCGCAAGCCGGCCCTCGTCGTCGTCGACGTGCAGCGGTCCTTCGCCGATCCGCCCGTCGTCGCCGACGCGGTCACCGCCATCGGCAAGCTCGTGGAGGCCGCCCGCGCCGCCGGCGTCACCGTGGCCTGGGTCGAGTTGGGCAGCGATCCCCGCAACCCCTGGCACGCGAGCCAGTGGCTCCGCGCCGGCGACCCCGAAGCCCCGTACGGACCGGAAGAACCCTGTGTTCTGGGCACCCCGGGCGCGCAGTGGTACGGCACCGGGCCCGCCGAGGGCGAGATCCGGGTGGTCAAGCGCGCCTACAGCGGCTTCCTCGGCACCAGCCTGGAGGCTCAGCTGCGCGCGGCCGGCATCGAATGGGTCGCCGTGTGCGGGCTCACCACCGAATGCTGTGTGGCGGCCACGGCCACCGACGCGTTCCAGCTCGACTGGCCCGTCCTGCTTCCGGTCGACGCCGTCGCGGCGTACGACAAGCAATTGCATGAAGCTTCTCTCGCCGCGCTCGCCCTGAACGTGGCCGTGCTGAGCGACAGCGACGAGCTCGCGAAACTGTGGGTGACGGCATGAGCGGCATGCACCTCGCCTTCGACCTCTCGTTCACGCACACCGAGGGCCGCTGGGCCCGGCGCGGCTCGTGGGTCGGCCGCGACTTCCCGGACCCCCGGATGTACATGGAACTGGCCCAGACCGCCGAACGGGCCGGCATCGGCATGCTGTTCTTCGGCGACGGCACCGGCATCCCCGACACGTGGCGCGGCTCCATCGACGCCGCCGTCGAATGGGGCGTGCAGTGGCCGCGGCACGACATGAGCCCGATCATCGCGGCCATGTCGACGGTCACCGACCACATCGGCTTCGGGCTGACCTACTCGTCGACCTTCATGCACCCGTTCTACGTGGCCCGGCTGCTCAACTCGCTCGACCACGTCACCGGCGGGCGGATCGCGTTCAACGTGGTCGCCTCCACCCGCGGCGCCGACGCCGCCAACTACGGCTTCGACCAGCTGATGGCCCACGACATGCGCTACGAGCGGATGGAGGAGTTCATCGACGTCTGCCAGGCGCTGTGGCGGTCGGTCGACACCGACGCCATCGTCCGCGACCGGCAGACCGGCCGCTTCGCCGACCCGGCCAAGGTGCGGGCCATCCACCACCACGGCAAGTTCTTCGACGTCCAGGGCCCGCTGCCGAGCGTGCCCAGCCCCCAGGTGGCGCCGATGCTGGTGCAGGCCGGCAACTCGCCGCGCGGGATCGCCGCGTCGGCCCGCTTCGCCGACCTGGTCTTCGGCTTCGGCGGCAGCCTGCCGTCGCAGCAGCGGCACCGCACGATGCTCGACGAGGCGCTGAAGGAAGAGGGCCGCGACCCGTCGCAGGTCGGCATCCTGTGGGCCACCCAGGTCATCGTGGGCCGCACGATGGACGAGGCGAAGGCCCGGCGCGACGAGGTGCTGACGTTCTGGAGCGAGGACGCGGTCGGCGCGTTCCTGTCCCACAACGCCGGCATCGACTTCTCGAAGCTGCCGGCGTCGTTCCCGCTCGGCGAGCTGAAACGCCAGGCGGCCGAGGCGCGGGCCACGCCGGGCGGCCTGATCGGCACACTGCTGGCCGAACACAGCGAGGACTACCAGATGAGCCGTACGGAGTTCTTCGAGCACGGCTGGCGCAGCGCCACCGGCATGGACCACACGGTCCTGGGTGACCCGGTCACGGTCGCGGACGCCCTGGAGGAGAACTTCGCGGCCACCGGCGCCCGGGGCGGCTACATGCTGTCGAGCCCCCTGGCCATGCCGTCGGGCCTGGCCGACCTGGCCGAGCTGCTGGCACCGGAACTGCGCCGCCGCGGTGCGCTGGCCGCCCGCTACCCGGGCCGCACCCTGCGCGAAAACCTCGCGATCTGATGCGGCAACCCTCGGTGGCCGAACAGACGGTGCTGGTGTGCGCGCTGATCGGGACGGCCCAGATGACGTGGGGCGTCACGGTGCCGGTGCTGCCGGTCTACCTCGACTCGTACGGGATCGCGGTCGGCCTGCTCGGCCCGTTGGTGGCGGCCTTCGCCGTGGGGCGCATCATCGCCAACATCCCGGCCGGGCTGGCGCTGCGCCGGTTCCCGGCCCGGGCCTACCTCCGGGTGGTGCTCCTGGGGCTGGCCCTGGTGACGGCGCTGACCGGGCTGGCCACGACGGCGGGCGCGCTGATCGGTTTCCGGCTGGTCGCCGGGGTGCTCGGCGGCGCGGCCGTCACGGTGGGGTTCGCGCTGCTCGTGGCCGGGGCGCCGGCCGGGCGGCGGGGCGCGGTGATGGCCACGGCGACGGTGGTGCAGATGAGCACGGCGGGGGGCGGGGCGCTGCTCGGCGGGGCGGTGGTGGGGGTGGCCGGGCCGGCTTGGACCTTCGCCGTGGCGGCCGTGCCGGTGGTGGCGGTGTTGCTCTGGGAGGTGGCGCGACCGGCGGCACATTATTGGGCGTCCACCGCACCGGCCGAATCGCGCCCTCCGATGGAGCTCGCGCCGAGCGAGCTCGCGCCGACCGAGCTCGCGCCGACCGAGCCCGCGCCGACGGAGCCCGCGCCGACCGAGCACCCAACCACGGAGCCCGCCCTCCCAGGGGGAGCCCCCGTCGGTCAGTATCGCGGAAAGTCGCATGATCGGGTCGGGCGGCTGTGGACGAAGCGCTTCGGTGGAAAACGCGGAGCGCGCCCGGAACCCGTGGTAACGCGGAGCTGGCTCCTGCTGGCCCTCTGCGCGGAGGCGTTCGCCACGTTCTTCGTGCGGTTCGCCGGTGAGCAGGGCCTGGTGCCCGTCTTGGCGTACGACAGTGGTGGCCTCCAACCGTTCACGCTCGGCCTGGCCACCGCGGCCGGGACCGTGGCCAGTCTGGCCGCGATGCCGCTGATCGCCCGCTGGGTGGATCGGGGTGCCCGGATCGCCCTGCTCGTGCCGGCGGGGATGGTGGGGGCGCTGGCGATGCTCTGCCTGCCGCTGCTGCATGTGCCGGCCGGGTTCGCCGTGGCCATCGTGGCGTACTCGCTGGCCACCAGCGTCATCGGCGTCCTGCCGGGTGTCATCACCGGTGACGCCTACCCGGCGTCGGCGGCCGGTGGGGTCATCGGCCTCACCCGCACCGCCGGTGACGTCGGGGCCGCGGTGGGGCCGCTCGCGGTCTTCGCGGTGGCCGGGTTCGCCGGCTACGAGGCGGCCTGCGCGGTTCTGGCAGTGCTGTTCCTGGTCGCCGCGGCCGGTTTGGTGACGGCGCTGCTGCGTCACCGCTCCCGGACGGCGGCCCCGGTCCTGGCGGTCGCCTCGTGACGCCCATGGTCACGGCCTACGGCGCCGGCAAGAAAGGCGGTTCGGCGGTGACGGACGGTGGCGCGGTCAAGAAAGTGGGTCGTTGTCCGCGCACGATGAAGGTGGGTCTGTGGTGACACACCGCGACGAAGGGGGCGGGTCCGTGGTGACGGGATTGACGGGCCGCGTAGTGCACGGCGCCGGCCGTGGGCGGCCGCTGGGCTTCCCCACGGCGAACCTGGCCGTCGAGGAGCCGGCCGCGCTTCCCGGGGACGGCGTCTATCTCGGCCTGTTCGCGCTAGACGGCGGGGCGGCCGCGCCGGCCCTGGTGTCGATCGGGGCCAACCCGACCTTCGGCGGGGAGGTGCGGACCGTCGAGGCCTACGTCCTGGACCGGGACGAGGACATGTACGGAAAGCGGGCCGACGTGCGGATTCTGACGCTCCTCCGGGAGCAGGAGCGGTTCGATTCGGTCGAGGCGCTTGTCGAGGCGATGGCCTCGGACGAACGCGCCGCCCGTAGGCTGTTGACCATGGGTGAGGACGCCGAGGAGCGGGGCTGGCGCCGGTTCGGGCCGGACAGCATCGAGCGGGCCATGCTGCTCGCCCTCAGCGACGAGCTCGGCGTCGACCTGCGGCCGCGCTCGGTCGATCTCGGCGACGGCACCCGGCTTGAGATCGAGGGCGCCGACGAGACGTACGGCCTCCTCGTCCAGATGGTCGGCAACCAGGGCACCTTTCGCTCCCTGCACCGCAACAAGGTGATGGCCGACATGTTCAAGCTGACCTGGCTGCGGTCGTCGATGTTCCCCGACAGCCGCATCGTGCTCTGTGTCAGCGAGACCGTGGCCCAGGTCTTCAGCCCGGCCGGCTGGACCACCCGGGCCGCCCGCGACCTCGGCATCGAGGTTCTGCTCTACACCGCCGACGGCAAGCTGGAGACCGTCGTAAGCAAGTAAGAGAAACTCCGCAGACGGCCGGTCTCATCCCTCTGTGCCTGGCGACCATTCCGGACTGCTCCGCGGTGGCTGATGTTCCCTGATAGTGAAGGAGTAACGCCTCCGCCATGAAGATCACTGTGCTTGTGGGCAACCCCAAACCCCTGTCCCGTACGAGGCTGACCGCCGACGCGGTGGCCGGCCTGTTCGGCGGCGCGGACCGGGTGGTCGACCTCGCCGACTACGCGGGCCGCCTCTTCACCTGGCCCGAGCCCGAGATCGACGAGCTCGTCGCCCGGGTCGCCGCATCCGACCTGCTGATCGTCGCGTCGCCGACCTACAAGGCGACCTACACCGGTCTGCTCAAGGCTTTCCTCGACCGGTACGGCTCGAACGGGCTGGCCGGGGTCACCGCGATCCCGGTGATGACCGGCGCCGCGCCCGGCCACGCCCTGGCCGTCGAGGCGTATCTGCGCCCTCTGCTCGTGGAGCTGGGCGCGAGCGTACCCACCAGAGGTCTTTACATGGTGATGTCGCGGATGGACTCGCTCACCGACGTCGTCGAGGAGTGGGGCAAGGCGAACGTGGGGCTGGTGGGCCGTGACTGACACCGCCATCGCGAGCCGCGAGTTCCGCCGCGTCCTGGGCGGCTTCGCCTCGGGCATCACCGTGGTCACCGCCGTGGTCGACGGCGCGCCGGTCGGCATGACCTGCCAGTCGTTCTTCAGCCTGTCGCTGGATCCGCCGCTCATCGCGTTCTCGCCGTCACGGGCCTCGGCCTCGTATCCGCTGATCCGCGGGGCCGGCGCGTTCTGCGTGAACATCCTGGAGGCGGGCCAGGAGCAGTTGTGCACCCAGTTCTCCCGTACCGGCACCGACAAGTGGCGCGGCGTGAGCTGGCGGCCCGGCCGCACGGGAAGCCCGATCCTGGACGGCGTGCTGGCCTCCATCGACTGCACCCTCGAACAGGAGCACGAGACCGGCGACCACTACCTGACGATCGGCCGGGTGGTGGCGCTGGAGAGCGACCCGGACCGCCATCCGCTGCTGTATTTCAACGGCGCCTACGAGCGCCTGCACCGGCCGGCCGCGTGAGTCACAGGACGCGGGCCCGGTGGTCCTTGGCCAGGCCGTGCCGCGCGCACGGGGTGCGCGGCTCGCGGGGGCAGAGGACCCACAGGGCGGTCACCGAGGCCCGGTAGAGCCGGTACTGCGATCCGGCGGTCACGTCGTCACGGTCCAGCATCGTGACGTCGTGGCCGTCGCGCCGGGGGTAGCGCGCGAGCGCCGCGTCGACCTCGTCGGCGGGAACCTCGAACGCCTCGGCGTCGGCGTAGACGGCCCGCCCGTGGTAGGGCTCCACCGTGGAGTCGAAGATGGCGAAGCCGACCCCCGGGCGGTCCCTGAGGTTGACCGAGTGCCGCGCGCTCGTCTCGGAGCACCAGAGGAAATCGCGCTCGCCGTCCGGCGCGAAGTAGACCGGCGAGGCCCACGGCCGCCCGTTCGTGTCGACGGTGCTCAGCGTCAGGTAGAGGTTGGACTCGACGATCGCGCGCGCGTGCTCGGCCAGCGACATCCCGTCATTCTCGCCGATCAAACGTGACGAATAGGATCAATCCCTCACGGTCTCGCCATTTTTGACCGTGTACGGCACCATGCTCGGGTGCAACGAACCCAACTCGTCTCGTTGATCGTCGCAGCGGTGGTGGCAGTCGGAGGCGGCGCGCTGATCGTTCAGGGCCTCCAGAGCGGCGGAGACTCCGGAGCGTCATCAGCTTCGCGCGGACCGTCACCGACACGTACCACCGTGGACCCGGCGATCGCCCTGCGCGCTCAGCGCCGCAAGCAGCTCACCGCCGCGCTCACGAAGCTGGCGCCGACAGTGCCCGAGTTCTCCGTCGCGGTCCTCGACCGCAAGACGGGGGAGCGGTTCGAATTCAAGGGCACCGAGCAATTCGACACCGCCAGCGTCGTCAAGGCCTCGATCCTGGCCTGTACGCTGCTGCAGGCCCAGGACGACGACCGCAAGCTCACCTCCGGGCAGCGGCAGCTGACGGCCAAGTCGATCCGCAACAGCGACAACGACGCCACCACCCAGCTGTTCGGCGCGCTGGGCAAGGTCGAGGGCCTGACCGCCTGCAACAAGCGCCTGGGCCTGACCCAGACCGCGGTGAACAGCGCCTGGGGCCTGACCCGCACCACCGCCGACGACCAGGTGCGGCTGCTGGCCGAGTTCGTCGACCCGAAAAGCCCGCTGTCGGTCAATTCCCGGCAGTACGCGTTCACGCTGATGACCACCGTCCAGGAGGACCAGGACTGGGGAGTCCCGGTCCTGGCCCGGACCGGCGAGGTCGCCACGGTCAAGAACGGCTGGGACACCCGCGACGCCGACAACGGCCTGTGGGCGGTCAACACGATCGGCCGCATCACGTCCACCGACAAGAAGACCGACGTCTCGGTCGCCGTCCTCTCGCACAACAACCAGACGTACGAGGACGGCATCGCCCTCGTCGAGAAGGTCGCCAAACTGACCAGGCAGTACCTGAAGTACTAGAAACGCGGCCCGGGAGAACCTCCCGGGCCGCGTCACTGCCGATGGTTAGCGTTTGGTGACGGTGGCGTCGCCGGTCCAGGTGGCCGAGTTGCCGGCCTTGTCGGTGGCGGTCGCCGTCAGGGTGTACGTGCCGGTCAGGCTGGTGGTGTTCCAGAGCAGGGTCCACGGCTCCTTGGCCGCCACCACCGTGTTGAGGATCTTGCCGTTCTGGCTGATGACCAGCTTGACCTGCTTGATGCCGGCGTTGTCGCTGACCGTGGGCGCGAGCTTGACCAGGCCGCTCATGGTGGCCGGCAGGGCGACGTCCAGGACCGGGGCCTCGTTGTCGACCGTGAAGGTGCGGCTGAGCGTGCTGACGTTGCCGAGCTTGTCGGTGGCCCGCACGGTGAGCACCTGCGTCGCCGTCAGCGTGGTGGTGTCGACCTCGACCTGGTACGGGCCGGTGGTGTCCTCGCCGATGACCTGGTCGCCGGCGAGCAGTTCGACCGACGCGACGCCGGAGACGTCAGTGGCGGTCATGGTCGCCTGGACCGTGCCGCGCAGCGGGAGCGACGCGATCGGGGTCGGCCAGGCGATCTTCGGGCCGGCCAGGTCGGTCACGACCTTACGGGTGGTGGTGGCCACGTTGCCGACGGCGTCGGTGACGCGCACGCCGAGGGCGTACGTGGTGGAGGCCGTCGGCGTCCACTCGATCGACCACGGCGCCGACTCGATCGTCCGGATCACCTTGTTGTTGAGCAGCAGTTCCATCTTCGCGGTGTCGTCCGACGGGTTGCTCAGCGCGACCGTGATCGGCCCGCCGGTCACGGCCGGCACGTCGGCGGCGGCCGAGGGCGCCGCGTTGTCGACGTTCACGGTCGTCGCGACCGTCGTGGTGTTGCCGGTGGTGTCGAACGCGGTCACGTCGAGGTGATAGGTGCCGGCCAGCTTGGCGGTGTTCCAGGTCAGCGTCCACGGGGCCTTGGCCGAGACCAGGGTGGCCAGCACCTTGCCGTCGTCATCGGTGACGACGCCCTTGACCTGCTTGACCGCGACGTCGTCGGCGACGGTCGGGGTGATCCTCACGGCGCCCTTGAGGACGCCCGGCACCGAGATCTCGACGGTCGGCGCGGTGTTGTCCAGGGTGAGGGCGCGGGCGATGGTGGTCACGTTGCCGACCTTGTCGGTGGCCCGCAGCGTCACGGTCTCCCCGCTGGCCAGGGTGGTGGTGTCGAGGTCGATGCGGTAGGGGGCGGTGTCGTCGCTGCCGATGACCTCGCCGCCGGCCAGCACGTCGACCGAGGTGACCCCGCTGGGGTCGGCGGCGGTGGCGGTCACCGCGACGGTGCCGCGCAGGCTGCCCTTGGGGGCCGGGGTGACCCACTTGAGCACCGGGCCCATGTTGTCGATGGTGACGGCGACGCCGGCCGCGGTGATCACGTTGCCGGAGGTGTCGGTGACGCGCACCTTCACGGTCTTCTGGCCGGCGAGGCCGGCCGTGTCCCAGTCGATGCTCCACGGCGCGGAGGTCGCGGTGGCGACGAGCTTGTCGGCGACGAACAGCTCCATGCGGGCCGTGTCGTCCGAGGGGGCGGTCAGGGTGACCGGGACGACGCCGGTGGCGGTGGCGGGGACGCTGAAGGCGGCCGACGGGGGAGTGTTGTCCCGGACCACCGGCGTGGGCGTGACGCCGCCGGTGATGGCCGCGAGGGCCTTCTCGGCGTTGACGCGACCCTGGGCGACCCAGGTGCCGACCGGGTCGGTGGTGCTCTCGACGGCGGCGCGGATCTGGTCGGCGGTGGCCGACGGCTTGGCGGCGCGGGCGAGCGCGGCGACGCCGGCGACGACCGGGCCGGCCGAGCTGGTGCCGGCGAACCAGTAGTACTTGTTGTCGGTGCCCTGCGCGTAGTTCTGGCCCGGCGCGGCCACGTCGACCCACGTGTTGCCCACGGCGTTGTAGTTCGACCAGGTGTAGCGAAGGTCGTTGGTGTCCGAGCCGGCCACGGCGATGGCGGCGGGCACGGCGGCCGGGTAGAACGGGGTCGTCTTGCCGTCGTTGCCGGCGGAGGCGATGACGACGACGTCGTGCGCGGCGGCGTAGGCGACGGCGTCGCGCACCACCTGGGTGTCGGTGGCGCTGCCGAGGGAGAGGTTGATGACGTCGGCGTCGTGGTCGACGGCGTAGACGATGCCCTTGGCGATGAGGTCGGTGGTGCCCCGGCCGTCCGCGCCCATCACCTTGACCGGCAGGATCTGGCAGGTCCAGCAGACGCCGGCGATGCCGGTGGCGTCGTCGCCCTCGGCCGCGATGACCGAGGCGGCCTTCGTGCCGTGCCCGTTGTCGTCGACCGGGCTGGAGTCGTCGTTGACGAAGTCGTAGCCCGGCCGGATGCGCCCGGCGAGCTCGCTGATCGGGCTGACGCCGGTGTCGATGACGGCGACCACGACGTCGTCGCCGGTGGTGTAGCCCCAGGCGCCGGAGGCCTTGATCTTGGACAGGCCCCACTGCTGCGGGTAGCTGGGGTCGTTCGGGGCGTCGGTGGAGACGACCGAGGCGACGGCCTTGGGCTCGACGTAGGTGACGTCCGGGTTGTCGCGCAGCGCCGCGACGGCCTCGGCGCGGTCCCGGGCCGGAACCGTGACGGTCAGGCTGTCCAGGGCGGGCGTCGTGGAACTGCCCAGGACACTGATGCCCGGCTCGGCGTCGAGGGCGCTCACCGTGCCGGCCGCCGCGCTGTCGCTGCGCAGGCCAACGACAAGTGAGGACGGGGTGGGGTCAGCGGGCGCGGCGAGAGCCGGCGCGGCGGTGACAGCGGTCAGCGAGGCGGTCGCGAGGGCCGCGGCGGCTGCAGTCTTCATTCGGTTGGCCACGGGCTTGTCGATCGGTCGTGACCCACCCCACTCGACCAGAAAAAGGTGGAGGGGCCCTCGTCCGAAAGGATGATCGGCGGCAACGGGTCGCTGGCAGATTTAGGACAGCGGGGCGGAAACGGCGATCATCTGCGGCATCCTCCGGTGTGCAGATCCTTCACCGAGGGGACCACCGTGGCGATCTCAACCGATGCACCGAAGATCCAGGGCAATATCCTGCTGCCCTTCGGCGGCCGGTACCAGGCCTTTCTGACCCTGTCGTTCCGCAGCGACCGGCCGGGGGCCCGCGCGTGGCTGGGCGAGGCGGCCGGCCGGGTCGCGGGGACCGACGACGTCGAACGGGCGCTCGACGGCGACGACGAGGGTCAGGGCCGGGCCCGCCGGGGCCGGCGGCTCAAGCAGTCGGCGGTTCTGCTCAACGTCGGGCTCACCGCCACCGGCCTGACCCTGCTGCACCAGGAGGTGGCGGCCGACCTGGCGCCGTTCGACGCGTTCTGGCGGGGCCCGCTGGGCACCCGGATCGACCCCGACGGGCGGATCACGACGGCGCCGGCCCTGCTCGGCGACGTCGGCGCCAGCGACCCGGCCCGCTGGGTCGTCGGCAAGCCGGCCGGCGCGCCCGTCGACGCGCTGCTCACCCTGGCCGCCGACGACGAGCGGACGATCGGCGACGCGCTGCGCGACGAGCGCCGGCGGGCCGAGGAGGCCGGTCTCGTGGTGCTCTGGTCCGAGCAGGGCGAGGTGCGGCGCAACGAGGGCAACCGGCGGGTCGAGCACTTCGGGTTCGCCGACGGCATCTCGCAGCCGGGCGTGCGCGGCTTCAGCGACCCCGAGCAGAGCGGGGCGGTCGTCGCGCCCGGCGAGTTCGTCCTGGGCTACCCGGGCGAGCGCCGGCCGCAGAACTGGGCCCCGCGCCCCCGGCCGGCCACCTGGATGCACGGCGGCTCCTTCCAGGTGTTCCGCCGGATGACCCAGGACGCGGCCGGCTGGTGGCGCCGGATGGGCGGCAGCGGCGCCACGGCCGACGAGGCCGCGGCCAAGGCCCTGGGCCGGTCCCTCGACGGCACCTCGCTCGAGCCGGGCGCCGCCACCCGGAACCAGAACGATTTCACGTACGGCGGTGACGAGTCCGGCCGGCACACCCCGCTGTACGCGCACATCCGCAAGATGAACCCGCGCGCGGACGACGTGTTCCGCGACCGCGGCCACAAGATGCTGCGCCGGGGCATCACCTTCGGCCCGGCCTTCGACCGGGAGCGGCCGGACGACCGGGAGCGGGGCATCCTGTTCAACGCCTACGTGGCCAGCATCGAGGACCAGTTCGAGTTCCTGCTGCGGCATTGGGTGAACGACCCCAAGTTCCCGACCAGCGCCCTCAACGCGTACGGCCGGAGCCTCGCCGACAAGAACCGGGTCGACGGCCTCGACCCCGTCGTGGGTCTCAGCGAGGAGCAGGCGCGCGAGCGCCTGCCGCGGGACGTGGTCGACCGCATTCCGCGCCAGGCGTTCGGCGGCTTCGTGACGACGACCGGCGCGGTGTACGCCTTCGCGCCCAGCCTGCCCGCGCTCCGGCAACTCGCGGGGGAGGCGCCGATCGGGTAGTCGGGCTCAGGCGCCCTCGGCCTGCCGCAGCAGGGTCTCGAGGTCGGCGCCGTCGTCGGCCGCGATCCAGTCCGGCAGTTCGGGCAGGATCGGGCCGGGCGGCAGCAGCGTGCCGGTGAGCCGGCGGTACGCCTCGCGGTAGTCCACGCTGGGCGCGCGCCGGTAGAGCGTGCGGTAGATGTCGGCGGCCGTGTCGCGGGCCTCGGTGTCCTCGGGGTCGGCCTGCCACACCGCGTCCAGCACCGCGGCCCGCTCGTGCGGCTCGGTCCACCGCGTCGCCGCCTCGCGCAGCGTCTCGGCCGCGCGGGCGGCGTCGATCTCGCCGGCCACGGCCCGCAGGCGTACGGACATGATGAAGGCGCTCACCAGCGTGTCCCGCTCGCCGTGCTCCTCGGCCACCCGCAGCGCCTCGCTGTTGAGCCGCTCGGCCACCGCCGGGCGGTCCTCGGCCAGGTGCAGGCGGGCCAGCCGGTGCAGCCAGTCGCAGAGGAAGTACGGCGCGTCCAGCGCGCGGGCCATCTCGATGGCCCGTTCCAGCAGCCGCTGCGCCTCGCCCGGGCGGCCCTCGCCGGCGGTGATCGCGGCCAGCTCGGCCACCTGGTCGGCCATGCTGGAGGTGTCGCGCAGCTCGACCGCCACCCGCAGCGAGCGCATCGCGCACTTGCGGGCCCGGGCGTAATCGCCCTCCTTCCGGTAGATCTCGCCCACGTTGCCCGCGATGACGTTGGCCTCGTGCCGCGCCCCGATCTCACGGGCCACCTCCATGGCCTGCCGGTACGAGGCGATGGCCTGCGCGTGGTCGCGGGCGCGCATCGCGGCCCAGCCGAGGTTGCCGGCGGTGTGCAGGATGCGGTGCCGGTCGCCGGCCCGGTCGGCCTCGGTGAGCGACCGGCGCAGGTGGTCGCGGGCCTCCTCGAGGCGGCCGCTGTTGAGGTGCACGAGCCCGATGTGGCCGAGCGCGGCGCTCATCGCCGACAGGTCCGCGCGCCGGGTGGCCAGCGCGAGGTGGCGCTCGGCCATGGCCAGGGCCTCCGGGTAGGAGCCCTGCCGGTAGAGCGCGAACGTCAGCCGGTCCATCGTGCGCGACAGGCCGGCCTCGTCGCCGAGACTCTCGAAGCCGGCTATCGCCCGTTCCAGCCAGGTCACCGACTCGGCGTAGGAGTGGGTGTACATCAGCAGGTCGCCGAGCTGGCGCTGGCCGGCCGCGACGATGTCGGCCCGGCCGGTGGCCCCGGCCACCAGCATCGCCCGCCGGTAGTGGTCCTCCGCCTCGGACCACTCGCCGGTGTGCTGGTGCACGGTGCCGATCTCGATGTGCAGCTCCGCCTGCTCGGCCCGGGGCAGCAGCGGCAGCAGCCGGCCGTAGTAGTACGTGGCCGCCTCGTTGGCGAAGATGGCCTTGGCCCGGTCGCCGGCCGCCCGGTACCAGAACCGCTGCTTGTCGACCCGCCCGGTGCGCGCGTAGTGGAACGCCAGGACGTCCACGTACTGCGGAAGCCGGTCGGGGTAGGCCGACTCGATGAACAGGCCCACCCGCTCGTGCAGGGTGGCCCGGGTGTCGTACGTGATGCTCTGGTAGGCCGTCTCCTGGGTGATCGGGTGCTTGAACTCGTACTCCGGCTCCGGCTCGGGCTCGACCTGCGGGGTCAGGTCGAGGTTGTGCAGCCGCCGCAGGCTGTTGGTGAGCTGGCGCCGGGTGCCGGCGGCCGGGTAGACCGAGTGGATCCACGGCGGCCGGAAGCGCCGCCCGATCACGCTGGCCACCTTGATGGCCGCCTTCTCGGCGTCGGTGAGCTGGTCGATGCGGGCCATCACGAGCCGCTGGAGGCTGCCCGGCGGGTGCAGTTCGGCCAGCGCGCCCGGATCGCCCGGATCGACGTCGTTGAGGTGCAGGTAGCTGACCAGCTCCTCGATGTAGAACGCGTTGCCGCCGGTCTGCTCGCGCAGGCTGCGCACGAGGCCGGCCGCGATCCGCGTGCCGGGGCCGTAGCGTTCCCGCAACCGCAGCAGGGTCAGCCGGTCGGCGTCGTCGTCGGTCATCGACGCCAGCGGCAGATCGACCACTTGATCGCGCCCGCTCAGCCGGTACGGCAGCGGCTCCCGGGAGGTGGCCAGGATCAGCACCGGCACGTCGGCGATGTGCCGGGAGATGAGGTCGAGCAGCGTCAGCGAGGCCGGGTCGATCCAGTGGCAGTCCTCCAGCAGCAGGATCAGGGGTTGCGCCGCGGCCCGGTCGAACAGGCAGGCCAGCAACGTCGAGCGCAGCAGGTGGTCACGGCCGGCCACGTCGAGCTGGGCGGTCAGCTCCGTGTCGTCCATCGGCAGGTTGATGACGGCGGCCAGCAGCGGCGCCCGCTGGCCGCTGCCGTCGTAGCGGGCGCTGCGCTCGGTGAGCAGCCGCCGCTGCTCGTCGATCGGCAGCTCCGGCGCGATCTCCAGCAGCTCGCGCCAGATCGAGCGCCAGACCAGGTAGCTGGCGCTGGTGCCGTGCGAGCGGCAGCTGTCGCCGTAGCCGGTGAAGCCGAGCTCGCCGGTGAGCCGGCACATCTCGGCGGCGAGCCGGGACTTGCCGACGCCGGCCTCGCCGTGCAGCCACACCACCCGGCCCGCGCCGCCGTGCACTTCGCGGACCACCCGGTCGAGCACGGCCAGCTCCCGCGACCGGCCGACCACCGGCCCGGGGGCGGGCGACGGCAGCGGGGCCGGCGCCTCGTACACCTCGACGACCGTCCACGCCGGAACCGGCTCGGCCTTGCCCTTGGCGGTCACGAACCGGGGGCCCTCGGCGATGAGGAGGTCGCGGGTGCGGTCGTACGTGGCCTGGTCGATCAGCAGCCGGCGGGCCGGCGCCGCCTGCATGAGCCGGGCGGCCAGGTTGACCGCGTCGCCGACCACCGCGTACTCGCGGCGCACGTCCGAGCCGACCTCGCCGCAGTAGACCGGTCCGGTGGTGACCCCGCCCCGGTACGGGCCGCCGGGCAGCGCCAGCAGTTCCAGGCAGCAGCGCAGCGCGCGTTCCTCGTCGTCCTCGTGGCTGACCGGGGTGCCGAAGACGGCGACCAGCACGGTGCCCTTGTCGTCGGCCATCAGGTGGCGCAGGTGCCCGCCGTACCGGTCGATGATGCCGACCCCGGCGGCCAAATAATCCTGCAGCGCCTGGACCGTGCCGGGGTCGTCGGCCGAGAGGTCGGGCAGGCGGACGAAGGCCGTGGTCACTTTGCGGTGCTCGTTGACCAGCTCGTGGCGGCCGGAGCGCAGCCGTTGCCGGATCGCCGGGTGCAGGAAGGGCTTGAGCAGCCGTTCGAGCTCGGCGCCGGGCAGCGGCGGTTCCTCGTCGCCGGGCCGGTCGCCGGCCGGGCCGGCCTTGTCCGCGAGCACGCGCAGCGCCTCGTCGGCGATGATCTCGCCGCGGCCGGCCCGGTGCAGCGCGTCGATCGCGTCGTCCAGCGCCTGGCCGGCGATCAGGTGTTGCAGGCGGATCGCGGGATCGCCGACCAGCATCACCTGCAACGGGCCGCCGGCCAGTCCGATCCGGATGGTCAGCGAAAGCGGCCCGTCCGGGGTTTCGACGGGCGCGACCGCGGCGGTGGCGGCGCGGATCAGCTCGGCGCACTCGATGGCCCGGCGGGCCACCTCGGGGGCGTCCTCGGGCGTGTGCAGGAAGGTGCCGACGAGGGCGTCGCCGGCGAAGTCGACCACGCTGCCGCCGGAGCGGGCGATGGTGTCGGCGGTCAGCTCGAACCAGTGATTGATGATCCTGGTCAGTTGCTCGGTGCCGTAGGCGCCGGAGCCGGCGAAGCTCTCCGTCATGGCGGTGAAGCCGACGACGTCGGCGAACAGGACCACCGCCTGGGCACGCTGGGTGATTGGCGGATTGCTGACACTCTCGGTCGCCACGCGAAGCCGGAGGGCGTAGTCGGGCAGGTAGGAACGCCAGGTCGCGGCGAGTTCGCTCACGATCTGTGACGAGGGGGTAACCGCAGACTCGTCGGTCACGCCTTGTGCCGCCACCCTTCGGATCCTACTGTCGGGTTCGCTCGGCTCGTTCGGGATTGTTCGTGCCGTCAACCTCGCCAATTTCGTCTATTTCGACATTTTCGTCAATGTCCTTGTTCGTCACTGTCGATCTTGAGGGGATACGGACATGAGTCAACCGCTCAGTGATGTCGCTTTCGAGCTCCGTGGCGCGTGCGTGCACTCCTTGCGGTTCGCCTTCGGCGCCCCGCTGGACTATCCGTACGCCCCACCCATCGCGGAAAGCAATCCACCGTCCGCTCTGTACCGTCGCGTGCTGGCCGCCTCGCCGCCGCCCAAGCGCGAGGGCGCGGCCTGGAACACCGGCCTGACCCTGGACGGCAAACCGTTCCAGCCGGACGCCTTCTCCGACCGGCTGGCCGAGGTCGTCCCGGACGAGGGCGTGCCCTCGCTCGACGTGCCCGAGCCCGAGACCGTCGTGCTCGACCAGATGATCACCGTCACCCGGACGCCGGGCACGATGGCCTTCCCGGGCCGCGACCACGGCAAGTACGTGCTGTCCACCCGGTACTGGACCCCGCGGACCGACGACGCCGAGGTCACCAAGGACGTCGACTACTACGGCGAGTTCCGGCTGGACTGGAGCCGGCCGCCGGTCGGCCCGTGGGTCGCGGTGAGCCTCGACGGCTTCTGGCCGGCCGAGCGCGACAGCGCCGACGTGGTCATCCCGCTCGGCGCCTGCGACGCGTCCTGCAAGGATTGACGTTCATCTAACCGACGTGATCCGATCGGGGACATGTGGCGCCGATTCGCCGTCCCCGCTGTCCTCACCCTCCTCCCCCTCCTGCTGATCCAGGCCCCCGCGCGGGCCGCGCTCCCGACCGCCGCCGTCGCCCTCGGCGACAGCTTCATCAGCGGTGAGGGCGCCGGCAACTACCAGCCCGTCGTCGACGCCTCCGGGCAGGCGCAAGCCTTCCCGGGGTGGTCGGCGGCCAACAGCAACGCCTACTTCTGTCACCGCTCGGCCGACGCCTCGCTGCTGAAGGCCACCCTGCCGGGCATCCAGGACCGCTTCAACCTGGCCTGCTCCGGCGGGCAGCCGGCCGACATCGCGACCGCGTCGAGCGCTCGCGAGAAGGGCCGCACGGTCGCCTCCCAGCTCGACCAGCTGCGCGCGGTCGGCCGCACCCACGACATCGACCTGGTACTGATCGGCCTCGGCTCGAACAACTCGTCGTTCACCTTCGGCGACGTGGCGGTCAAGTGCGCCAACCGGTTCGTGGCCGACGCCTGGACCGGGTGGTGGGAGTTCTGGGCCTATCTCGGCGGGCCGGTGCCGCAGGAACCGTGCGCGCCCGGCGACCTGGCCACGCCGGCCCAGCTGACGGCGGCCCAGGCCGAGACGGTCACGGCGGTCCGGGCCATTCTCCGTACGCTCGACGAGATCGACGCCGACGGCGTGCACCGCGTCGTCTTCCAGGACTACACGAACCCGCTGCCGACCGAGCTCGAGAGCAGCCTGCACGCCGAGGACGGCCGGGCCGACGACCGCGACAAGTTCCGGGCCCTGGGCGCCGAGCGGTACCGGGCGGGCTGCCCGATCCACCGGGCCAGCCTCGGCCCGGGGCACACGTTCTCGGCCGGCCTGGGCACGCTCGTGGCCGGCGTGCACGGCACGCTCAGCACCGAGTTCCCCGACCTGGTGTACCTGAACGTGCAGTCGGCCTTCGACGGGGCCCGGCTCTGTGAGCGGGCCGGCAGCCCCGGCAACGCGCTGGCCACGCCGATCCGGTTGCAGGACGGGCCGACCGGTGTGTTCCTGACCGACCTGGCCGGGCTCGACAAGCTCGACATCCAGCGGATCGCCAACGCCTGCGTCACCTACTTCCAGACCTGCCAGGAGTCGTGGCACCCGAACGCGGCCGGCCACGCCGTCCTCGCCCAGTGCCTGTCCGGGGCCGCGGTCGCCACCGCCCGTTCGGTCCGCTGCACCCGCTCCGCGAGCGGGACGATCACCGTGAGCTGACCCCCAGCTCGTCGTCGAGGGCGGCCACCAGGCCGTCGTCGGCGGCGAGCGCGGGATCCAGCAGGCCGAGCAGTTCGCGGGCGGTGGTCGCGGCCGCGAAGCGGGCCGCGCCGGTGTCGTCGACCGGGGCGCCGGCGCCGTGCAGGTGCCGGAGCCAGGCGGCCAGGATGCCGATCGCGCCGTGCGGCAGGCTCTCGCGCTCCCGCGACCACCGCAGTACCGGCAGGACACGGACCGGGATCTTCTGCGAGCCGTCCATGGCGATCTGCGCCAGCAGGTGCCGGATACGGGCGTTCTGCCAGCGTTCGACCAGCGCCGCCCGGTAGTCGCGGACCTCGCCGGCGGGCAGCGGCAGCGCGGCGGCCGCCTCGTCCCACCAGGTCTCCAGCCGGGCCCGGCACTCCGGGTCGTCCACGGCCTCGGCCACGGTGGTCAGGCCGCGGGCGCTTCCCACGTACGCCAGCAGCGAGTGGCCGCCGTTGAGCAGCCACAATTTGCGCTGCTCGTGGGGGAGCACGTCGTCGACGAAGCGAGCTCCGACGGTGTCCCAGGCCGGCCGGCCGGCCGGGAAGTCACCCTGCAGGACCCATTCGTGGTACGGCTCGGTGACGACCTCCGGCGCCGTCGAGGCCGGCGTGATCCGGTCGACCATGGTGGACACGAAGGAGACGTTCTCCTCGATCCAGCCGGCCAGGGCCGGATCCGTCCGGCGGGCCGACCGGAGAACCACGCGGCGGGTGACGGCGCCGTTGCCGGGCAGGTTGTCGCAGGGCACGATCGCGATCGGGCCGCTTCCCCGGTCCTTGCGCGCGGCCAGGCCCCTGGCCAGGCGGGCGGGTACGTCCTCACCCGCGTACGCCTTCTCGGTGACCGTGAGAGTCACGATGGCCGTTTCCCGGTCGGCCACGAGCCTTTCCCAGGCGGCCGTGTCGGTGCCGGGATGCGTCTCGCGGATGGCGTCCGGCCAGGAGACGTCGTCGGTCTCCGGGCCACGGGTGACCAGCTTGTAGCGCGGGTCCGGGGCATGCGCGGAGCGGCCGGTGAAGGCGGCGATGTCCCAGCCGTCGTTCGCCTCGGCCGTGTACCAGGCCTGGTGCGCGCGGAAGAAGTTGCCGAGTCCGAGGTGGACGATCACAGCTTGAAGACCTTCCGGGGCTGGTCGGTGACGAGGGCGGTGAGCGTTTCCAGGGCCTCGTCCTCGTCGAGGCGGTGGGTGCACACCAGGCCGGCCAGATAGCCGGCGTCGAGGCGGCGGGACATGTCGTGCCGGGCCGGAATCGAGCAGAGCGCGCGGGTGTCGTCGATGAAGCCGGACAGGCGGCTGAACCCGGCGATCTCGGTGACCGACTCCTGGAAGTGCCGGATGGCCGACGGGTTGTCGAGGAACCACCAGGGCACGCCGGCGTAGACCGACGGGTAGAAGCCGGCCAGCGGGGCGATCTCGCGGCTGTAGACGGTGGCGTCGACGGTGAACAGCACGAGGTGGAAGCCGGGGTCGGTGCCGTGCCGGGCCAGCAGGGGCGCCAGCGCCCGGGTGAACTCGACGGTGGTCGGGATGTCGTGGCCGGTGTCCGGCCCGTACCGCTGGAAGGTCGGTGGGTGATGGTTGCGGTGGATGCCCGGGTGCAACGTCATCACCAGGCCGTCCTCGGCCGACATCCGGGCCATCTGAAGCATCATGTGGCGGCGGAAGGCGGCGCCCTCCTCGGCCGAGATCTCGCCCCGCAGCGCCTTCTCGTAAAGGCGTTCCGGGTGGTCGACGGGCTCGGCCCGGGCGTCGGCGTGGCTGTGGTCGGCCGACACGGCCCCGTTCGCCTTGAAGTGGCGGCGCCGGCTCTCCAGAGCGGCCAGATAGCCCTGATAGTGGGAGACGTCCGTGTCGGCGGCGGCACCCAGACGTTCCACCTTCCCGGCCCAGCCGGGGGCGGCCGGCTCGAGATAGGCGTCGGGGCGGAAGGTCGGCGCGACCCGGGTCTTCACGGTCCGGGCCAGCTCGCGGTGCGGGCCGAGGTCGTCGGCCGGGTCGTCGGTGGTGGCCAGGAACTCGATGCCGAAGCCGTTCAACAGTTCCTGGGGCCGCTTGGCGGCGCCGGCGATCCGGTCGTAGAGGTCGTCCGCGTTCCCGGCCGACGGCCGCTCGGTGATGCCGTAGATGCCGGCGAACTCGGTTTCCAGCCAGTACCGCACCGGAGTGCCGCGCAGCAGCGCCCAGTTGGCACAGAGCAGCCGCCAGGCCTCCCTCGACCTTTGCTCGGTCAACGGGCCCTGGCCCACGCCGAGGCGGTTCAGCGTGACGCCGCCGGCGTGCAGCAGCCGGGTCACGTAGTGGTCGGGGGTGATGAACAGGGCCGTGGGGTCGGTGAACGGCTCGTCGGCCAGCAGCATCCGAGGGTCCACGTGGCCATGGGGGGAGATGATCGGCAGGTCGCGGACCGCCTCGTAGAGCCGCCGCGCCACGGGCCGTACCGCCGGATCCGCCGGCAGCAGCCGGTCCTCACGCATCGCCATGAGATCGAGGTTTCCCTCGCGGGGCGGGCACGGCAAGCGGTTGCCATGTGTTGCCCGGTCCGCTTGCCCCGGCACGGCGTCCGGGCGCAGGGTGGAGCCATGATCGAGCTCCTCGGCGGCCCGGACGTCACCCTGGACGACGCGGCCGTGCGCGACTACGTCCTGCGTACCCTCGCCTCGCACGACCTGGACGGGCGCAGCGTCTGCGTCATCGTGCCGGACGGGACCCGGAGCTGCCCGCTGCCGATGCTGCTCTCGGCGGTGCACGAGGCCCTGCACGGGCGCGCTTCGCACGTGACGGTGCTGGTCGCGCTCGGCACCCACGCCCCGATGACCGAGGACCAGCTGGCCGCGCACCTCGGCGGCCCGTACGAGGGCTTCGACGTCCGCAACCACGAGTGGTGGCAGCCGTCGGCGCTGACCTCGATCGGGGTCATCCCGGCGGCCCGGGTCGCCGAGCTGTCCGAGGGCCGGATGAGCCAGGACGTCGACGTGGTGCTCAACCGGGCCGTGGTCGAGCACGACGTGTGCCTGGTCATCGGGCCGGTCTTCCCGCACGAGGTGGTCGGCTTCTCCGGCGGCAACAAGTACTTCTTCCCGGGCGTGGCCGGGCAGGAGATCATCGACTTCTCGCATTGGCTGGGCGCCCTCATCACCAGCGCCTCCATCATCGGCACGCGCGGGGTGACGCCCGTACGGGCCCTCATCGACCAGGCGGCGGCGCTGATCCCGAGCCGCCGGCTGGCGCTCTGCCTGGTCGTGCAGTCCGGTACGGGCGCCCTGCACGCGGCCGCGCTCGGCTGCCCCGAACAAGCGTGGGCCGCGGCGGCCGAAGTGTCGGCCGAGACCCACGTACGCTATCTCGACGCCCCGGTCTCGAAGGTCTTGTCGATCATCCCCACGAAGTACGACGACATGTGGACCGGCGCGAAGGGCTTCTACAAGGTGGAGCCGGTCGTGGCCGACGGGGGACAGGTCATCCTGTACGCGCCGCACATCACCCGGATCGCCGCCATGCACCCCGAGATCGAGAAGATCGGGTACCACTGCCGCGACTACTTCCTGAAGCAGTGGGACCGGTTCAAGGGCTACCACTGGGGCGTGCTGGCCCACTCGACCCACCTGCGCGGGGCGGGCACGTACGACCCGGTCGCGGGCGAACGGCTCCGCGTGACGGTCACGCTGGCGACCGGGATCCCCGAGGACGTCGTACGGGCCGCGAACCTGGACTATCTCGACCCGGCCTCGGTGCGCCTCGACGATCCGGGCGCGTTCGTCGTGCCCCAGGCCGGCGAGGTCCTGTTCCGGCTGCGCTGAGCCGTCGACGCCCGCACGACCAGCCGCGAGGGCAACACCAGCGGCCCGGTGGTGCGCGGCACGGCGCCGTCCGCGATGGCCAGCACGGTCGTGACGGCCGTACGCCCCATCGCCCGCAGCGGCGCCGCCACGGTGGTCAGGGCCGGCGTCACCAGTTCGGCCGCCTCGATGTTGTCGAAGCTGACCACGCTGACGTCCCGCGGCACCCGCGCGCCCATCGCCGTGAGCCGCCGGATCAGCCCGATCGCCATCGCGTCGTTGTAGGCCAGAACGGCGCCGGCCGGCTGCCGCGCGAGGTCGGCGGCGGCCTCCGCGCCGCCGGACACGCTCGGCGCGTACGGGCCCAGACGCCGGCTGCCCGGCGCCAGCTCCCGCAGCGCGCGCCAGCGGATCCCGTCCGCCCACGACGCCTCCGGCCCGGCCAGGTAGGTGATGTCCCGGTGCCCCGAATCGGCCAGGTGCGCGACCGCCCGGCGGACACCGTCCGGGTTGTCGGAGATGACGCTGGGCACGTCGGCCACCGCCCGGTTGAGCACCACCACGGGCCGCTGCTTGGCGAGGGCCCGGATCGCCGAGTCCGACATGCGCGAGGTGGCCAGCACCAGCCCGTCGACGGCCGGGAGGGCCCGTTCCAGCCCCTCCTGTTCCCGGGTGCCCGACTCGCGGGCGTCGGTCAGCATCAGCGTGTAGCCGGCCTCGGTGGCCGCGTCCTGCGCCCCGCGGATGATCTCGGTGTAGAAAGGGTTCCCGATGTCGGCGACGCCAAGACCGATCATGTGGGTACGCCCGGACGGCAGCTCCCGTGCCAGCGGATGAGCCCGGTAGCCGAGCTCGGCCGCCACCCGCCGGATCCGCTCCGCCGTCGCGTAGTTGACCCGCCCCGGCCGCGCGAACGCCCGCGACACGGTCGACGCGGCCACCCCGGCCGCCCGGGCCACGTCGTAGATCGTCGGGGCCCGCTCAGCCACCACACACCTCCCGCAACATGTGGCAACCGCTTGCCGTCCCGCCCACCCCGGGCATCAAATAAGGATCATGACCGATCATCCCACCGCCTTCCCCGATGACGTCGCCGGGCGGATCGCCGAACTGCTCGACGGCGTCGAGCGGCTCGGGGTGGCCTTCTCCGGCGGGGTCGACTCGTCGGTGCTGCTGGCGCTGGCCGTCCGGGTGCTGGGCCCCGGGCGCGTGGTGGCGATCCTCGGGGTCTCACCCAGTCTGGCCGCCGACGAGCGGGCCGGCGCCCACGAGGTGGCCCGGCACATCGGCGTTCCCGTCGTGGAGATCCGCACCAATGAGGGTGAGGTGGCGGCATATCAGGCGAACGGGCCGGACCGCTGCTTCCACTGCAAGCACGAGCTCTTCACCCGCATCGACGACGAGGTGGTGGCGGCGCACGGCCTGGACGCGGTCGCCTACGGCGAGAACGCCGACGACGCCCGCCGCCCCGACCGCCCCGGCAGCCGCGCGGCGGCCGACCACCGCGTGCTGCGCCCCCTGGCCGACCTGGGCCTGGACAAGGCGGCGGTGCGCGGCCTGGCCCGCGCGTTCGGCCTGCCCAGCGCCGACAAGCCGGCCGCGCCCTGCCTGGCCTCCCGCATCCCGCACTTCACCCCGGTGACCAGGGAGAAGCTGGGCCAGATCGAGGCCGCCGAGGCCGCTCTGCGCCGGCTCGGCCTGGGCGACCTGCGGGTACGCCACCACGGCGACGTGGCCCGCGTCGAACTCCCCGCCGCCGACCTGGTCCGCGCCGTCACCACCCTGCGCGAGGACATCCACGCCGCGATCGTCGCTGCGGGGTTCCGCTTCGCCGCCCTCGACCTGGCCACCGGCATCCAGTCCGGCGCCTTCACCCTCCCCCTGGTCACGGCCGCCCATGCCTGATCCCGTCGACATCGAGGAATTCGCCCGGCTGGACGCCGAACGGTATGCCCGGCGGGGATATCCCGAGGCCGTGTACTGCGAAGGCAAGACGCCGGCGCAGGTCGCGGCCATCGCCGCGATCGGTGGGGGAGCGGGCGTCACGTTGTTCACCCGGGCCGGCGACGAGCACGCTTCAGCGGTTCTGCGGGAGCGGCCGGACGCCTTCCACGACCCGGACGCGGGGCTGCTGGCCCATCCGCCGGAGCCACCCGAGCCGTCCGGCGGGCTGGTCGTGGTGGTGGCGGCCGGCACCTCCGACCTGCGGGTCGCCAAGGAAGCGATGCACACCGCGCGGTATCTGGGCCGGGAGACCGAACTGGTCGTCGACGTCGGGGTCGCCGGGCTGCACCGGGTGCTCGCCCACCTGCCGCTCCTGCGCCGGGCCCGGGTCGTCGTGGTCGCCGCGGGCATGGACGGGGCGCTGCCCAGCGTGGTCGCCGGCCTGATCGCGGCGCCGGTCGTGGCCCTGCCGACCTCGGTGGGCTACGGCGCGGCCTTCGGTGGCCTGGCCCCGCTGCTGTCCATGCTCAACGCCTGCGCCCCCGGCGTCGCCGTCGTGAACATCGACAACGGCTACGGGGCGGGTCATCTCGCGGCCCAGATCGCGGCTGCCGCATGAGGCACGCCTGGATCGACGCCTCGGCCGGGGTGGCGGGGGACATGCTGCTCGCGGCCCTGCACGACGCCGGTGCCGGTCTCGACGCCATCCGGGCAGCCGTCGAGGCGGTCGTCCCGGGGTCGGTGGAGATCGGCATGCGGACCGTCTCGCGCGCCGGTCTGCGAGCGGTGAAAGCGGAGGTGCGGCCCCTGGCCGGCAACCCGCCGCACCGGACGTGGCGGGGGATCCGCGACCTGCTCGCGGCCGCCGATCTGCCTCCGGGCGTCCGTGAGCGGGCCCTGGCCGTCTTCGCGCGGCTGGCCGAAGCCGAAGCCACCGTGCACGGCGTGCCCCCCGAGGACGTGCACTTCCACGAGGTCGGCGCCCTCGACTCGATCGCCGACGTGGTCGGGGTGTGCGCCGCCCTGGACGACCTGGGGGCCGGCACAGTGTCGGCGGGTGAGGTCGCGGTCGGCTCCGGCCGGGTGCGGACCGCCCACGGTGAACTACCCGTCCCGCCGCCGGCCGTGGCCGAGCTCTCCCGGGACTGGCGGATTCGCGCGGGCGGCACCGGCGAACTGGCGACACCGACCGGCATGGCCGTCATCCGGGCCCTGGCCGCCCGGTGTGAGGACCTTCCGGCCATGAGTGTGGACGCGACCGGCGTCGGTGCCGGCGGCCGCGACACCCCGGGCCGCCCGAACGTCGTCCGGGTCTTCGTCGGCCGTACGGAAACCGCCGGTCCGGCCGAACCGGCCGTCCTGCTCGAGGCGAACGTGGACGACCTCGACCCGCGGCTGTGGCCGGGCGTCGTCGAGGGGCTGATGGCCGCCGGCGCCTCGGACGCCTGGCTGGTGCCCATCCTGATGAAGAAGGGACGGCCCGCGCACACCCTGAGCGTGCTCTGCGATCCCTCGGCGGCGCCGGCGCTGCGGGCCAGGATCTTCCAGGAGACCACCACATTGGGTGTACGGGAGTCCCCGCGCGCCAAGACCGCCCTGCCCCGTCTCTTCGTCCCGGTCGACGTCGGGGGAGTCTCCGTGCCGATCAAAGTCGGGCACCTCGACGGGGTGATAGTGCAGGTCATGCCCGAGTTCGCCGACGTGGCCGCCCTGGCCGCCCGGCAGGGCCGCCCCGAGCGGGCCGTGCTGTCCGAGGCCTTGGCCGCCGCGGCCGCGAAAGAGCTCGTCGTCGGGGCGCCCCTGCCTAGCGCCGCGGCGACTCCAGGCCCCGCACCAGAGCCCCGGTCAGGCGGGCCAGCCGGGCCGTGAAGTCCGAGGCGGCGTGGGCCACCCGCTCGTCCTCGGCGTACAGCCGGGCCAGCGTGGCCGGCGGATGGGAGATCTGCCAGAGACTGCCCGCGATGCTCGTGACCGCCGCGACGAGGTCCTGTGCGGCCTCCCGGGACAGGGGGGTGACGCCGCTGATGGCGTCGAGCAGCACCTCCAGGGCGGCCAGGGCGGCGAGCTTGTAGGCGTGGACGGCCTCGGCCGACACCTCCCGCTCGAGACTGAGCGGCACGTGCGCGAGCAGGTCACAGAAGAGCGGCCGTTCGGCCAGCGTCTCCGCCAGCGTTCCGGCCAGGTCCGCCGGTTCCAGGCGGGCCTCGACGGCGTGCGCCCATGCGGTCCACTCCTCGGCGGCCAGGGTCAGGAAGATCTCCTCACGGGAGCCGAAGTACCGGCGTACGCCCGAGACATGGACGCCCGCGGCCTGAGCGATCTCGGTCAGCGTGACGGTTCGGAGCCCCTGGGGCGTGGCGAGCGCCCGGGCGGCGGTGAGCAGGGCGGCGGTGCGCTCCTCTTTCGCCTCGACCGAGCGGGCGCGCTGAAAGGTGTGTGGCATGACACCAAGATAACGCAACATCATTGCGTTAACTTCGGTTGCGGGACGACAACAAAGGAGACAGCGATGAACTGGTTTGTCACCGGTAGTTCCCGCGGCCTCGGGCGCGCGATCGTCGAGGAAGCCCTCGCCGCCGGGCATCACGTCGCGGCCACCGCGCGGAACATCGGCGCGTTCGGCGACCTCGTCGAGACGTACGGGAAACGGCTATTGCCCTTGACCCTCGACGTCACCGACGCGGCGCGGGCGCAAGAGGCGGTCGACGCGGCGATCGAAGCCTTCGGGCACCTCGACGTCGTCGTCAACAACGCGGGCTACGCGAACCTCGTGCCGATCGAGGACATCACGCTGGACGACTTCCGCGCCCAGATGGACTCGGTCTTCTACGGAACCGTGTACGTGACCAAGGCCGCGCTGCCGCACTTCGTCCAGCGGCGCGCCGGGCACTTCATCCAGGTGACCTCGGTCGGCGGGCGGGGTACGGCGCCGGGCGTGGGCGCCTACCAGTCGGGCAAGTGGGCCGTCGAGGGCTTCTCCGGTGTGCTGGCCAAGGAGACCGGGCCGCTGGGGGTGAAGGTCACGCTGGCGGAGCCGGGCGCCATGCGTACGGACTGGTCGGGCTCGTCGATGGAGATCCCGCCCGTCTCGGAGAACTACGCGGCCACCGTGGGCGCGATGGGCGAGTTCCTGCGCGGGCGGGGCGGCCGGGAGCCGATCGACCCGGTCAAGGTGGCACGGGTCCTGCTCGACGTGACCGCCATGGAGGAGCCGCCGCTGCACCTGCCGCTGGGCCGCGACGCCGTCGACCTCGTGCGCCGCGAGATGGCGATCCTCAACGCGGAGGACGCGCGGTGGGCCGAGCTGGGACGATCGGTGGACTTCGACTAGGTACGGTGGGTTTCGTGCTAGACGTCAGCCGGATCTATTACGAGGCCGCCGCGGCCGAGTTGCCGCGCGGCAAAGAGGTCCTGGCGCGGTTTCCGGGCGCCACGCTGGTGGAGGTGGAGACCCACAATCGCATCCCCGAGTTGTATGGGGATGAGTCAAACGTGAATCGGTGGGTACGTATAAAGCAAGAGGCACTCGTCCTCGGGGTGAAGAAGTCGCTGAGCGCCCGTCCCAACGGGCGCTCAGCCGACTTCATCGCGCCGTCGACGGCCAACGGCTGTGCCATGGCCTGCGCCTACTGTTACGTGCCGCGGCACAAGGGCTACTCCAACCCGATCACAGTCTTCGCCAACATCGACAAGATTCTCGGGTACGTGCAGCGGCACGCGGCCCGGCAGGGCGTGAAGCCGGCCGGCAACGAGTGTGACCCGCTCGCCTGGGTGTACGACATCGGCGAGAACTCCGACTGCAGCGTGGACGCTCTCCTGAGCGACAACGTCCGCGACCTGGTCGAGCTGTTCCGGTGGATCCCCACCGCGAAGGCGTCGTTCGCCACCAAGTACGTCAACCGGGATCTGCTCGACTGGGATCCGCAAGGGCGTACCCGGGTCCGCTTCTCGCTGATGCCGCAGGCCGACGCGAAGCTGCTCGACATCCGCACCTCGCCGATCGCCGAGCGGATCGCCGCCATCGACGACTTCGTGGCCGCCGGCTACGAGGTTCACGTGAACTTCAGCCCGGTCGTGGTGCGTGACGGCTGGCTCGAGGCCTGGGCCGAGCTGTTCGGCCAGCTCGACGCGGGGATCGGCGCCGCCGCCAAGCAGCAGCTCGCCTGCGAGGTCATCTTCCTGACCCACAACCGCGACCTGCACGAAGTCAACCTGGGCTGGCATCCCAAGGCGGAGGAACTGCTCTGGCGCCCGGAGCTGCAACAGCCGAAGCGGTCGCAGAACGGCAGCTGGAACGTGCGCTACCGCACCGGCAGCAAGGGCGCCTACGTGCAGGCCTTGACCGGCCTGATCGCCGAGCGGATCCCCTACTGCCGCGTGCGGTACGCCTTCTGACTACTTCGTGGCCCGCCCGGTCAGCTTGTCGCGCAGCCGGTCGACCAGGCCGACGCCGGGGCCGACGAGCTTGTGGAAGAGCTCGGCGTTCGGCGCGCTCGGGTGCGGCCGGGTCGGCGCCAGCTTCTTGGCCGTCTCCACCTTGCCGGCCAGCTCGACCAGCTCGTCGGCCGGCACGACCCGGCGCAGCTCGGGGAACTGCTCGCTCTCCTCGTCCTGCACGTGGTCGCGCAGCACCTCCTCGAGCTTGCGCAGCGCCTCGTCGAACTCGGGGCTGGAGACGTCGACGTCCTCGAGACGCTTCATCGTCTCCTCGAGCTCCTTGTGCTCCTCGACGTCGTGCTCGACGGACTTCTCGCCGTCCGGCAGGTACTTCTTCATCGCCGGGTAGACGTACATCTCCTCGGCGACGGCGTGGCGGACCAGCTCGCTGATCGCGGTGTCGGTCAGATCGCGGCGCATCATCGGGTCACGGATCGTCCAGATCTCCCCGATCAGGGCCGTGACGTCCCGGTGGTCGCTGGTCAGAACGTCGATGACGTCCTTGGTCATGATTGCTCCTCGGCTTCGGTAGGCCGTCCGAATACCCCGGTGAGGGTGGTCTATCCCTCACGCCACCGGTCGGTTGTCAGGTGCGAGCCGGCCTGCGGGCCCATCAGTAGCATCCCGCCGTCGACGACCCAGGACGAGCCGGTGACGTACGCGGCCGCGGGCCCCGCCAGCATCGCGACCACCGCCGCCACCTCGTTGGCGTCGCCCGGCCGGCCGGCCGGGATGCCGGGCCGGTCCACGGTGAACGGGTCGACGTCGTCGTTGCCGGTCATCGGCGTGGCGATCTCGCCCGGCGCCACCGCGTTGACGGTGATGCCGTGGCTCGCCAGCTCCTGCGCCATCACCTTGGTCAGCAGCCCGAGGCCGCCCTTGGCCGCGCAGTACGCGCCGGAGCCCACCCGCGGGGCGTGCTCGTGCACGCTGGTGATGTTGATGATCCGCCCGCCCCGGCCGGCGGCGGACATCCGGCGGGCGGCCCGCTGCGCGCAGAGGAACGGCCCGTCCAGGTCGACCGCGAGTACTTCGCGCCACTGCTCGTACCCGGTGTCGAGGACCGGCGTCGAGATGCCCGTGCCGGCGCAGTTGACCAGCACACCCAGACCGCCCAGGGCGTCGGCGAGCTCGTCCACCACGTCCGCCGCCCCCGGCAGCTCCGTCAGGTCGAGGCGGCGCAGCTCGGCGCGGCGCCCGGCCGCCCGTACCTTCTCGGCCGTGGCCTTGGCCCCGCTGTCGTCGGACCGGTAGGTGACGCCCACGTCGAACCCGCCCCGGGCCAGGGCGACAGCTATCGCCTCGCCGATTCCGGAGTCCGATCCCGTCACCACCGCAACCCTGTCGTATCCGTCATATCGCCTGGTCATGGCCCGGCGGATACCCCGTCGGCGGGCCGGTATTCATGTCATTCGACTTATCCGATTCCCAGGCCTCGCATATCGGCCGGACAACTTCCGAAAATAGTTTTCTCTCTGCAAGCGCCGCACGGCGGAAAACAAGAGAAAGGGCATGAGTCATGCCGTTCAACAACATCCTCCCGAAGAAGCGCGAAGAGCTCCCCCGCCCGCCGGCCGAGCTGAAGAAGAAGGACAAGAAGAAGAAGTCCGGGCCGCGTCGCGACGGGAACTGACGGAGTGGGGCCGGTCGGCAGGGCCGGCCCCCACCCCCTGATGAGCAGGAGAGCGGAAATGAACGGGTGGCCGACGATCAGGCGGTTCTGGCCGCTGGTGGCCGCCGACCGCAAGCTGGTCCTCCTGGGCGGCTCGCTCGCCGTCCTCGCGGCCGCGGCCGAAGTGGCCGCCGTGTATCTGTTCGGCGTCATCACCGACGACGTGCTGGCGGCCGGCGACATCCACGCATTCTGGAAACCGGCGATATCGTGGCTCGTCATCGCTGTCGCGGGCGCGGCCGCCTCATTTTCCGCCGGCCTTCTGGTCACCCTCGCCGGCGAACGATTCCTGTTGCGATTACGCGGCCGTATGTTCGCGCACGCGCAGCGCGTTCCGCTCGATTTCCTCGACCAGAGCCGCCTCGGCGACCTGATGACCCGGTTCACCGACGACCTCGAATCGGTCGAGGGTTTCGTCGTGTCCGGCCTGGTCCGCACGGCCACGGCGGCGGTCAGCGTCATCGCCTTCGCCACGGCCGCCCTTCTCGTACGGTGGGACCTCGCCCTCGCCTCGTTCGCCCTCGCGCCGCTGTTCCTGGTGGTGTCCCGGGCCATCGGCGGCCGCTTCCAGGCGGCCGCGGCCGAGGAGCGGGCCGGCAACGGCGGCATCGCCACGGTGGTCGAGGAAAGCCTTTCCAACCAGGCGGTGGTACGCGCGTACAACCGCCAGGAAGCCGAGCAGGACCGCCTGCACCGGCAGGGCCTGGTGTGGTTGCGGGCGCGGATGGCCGAGACCCGGCTGGGATCGCTGTACGGTCCACTGGTCGGTGTGGTCGAGACCATCTGTGTGCTGACCGTGCTGGGCCTGGGCGCCTGGGAACTGTCGGCCGGCCGGGTCAGCCTCGGCGGCCTGCTGTCGTTCGCGGGCTACCTCGGCTACCTGTATCCGCCGATGCAGACGCTGGGCCAGTTCCCGCTCGGCGCGGCCGAGGCGGCCGCCGCGGTGGAACGCCTGGACGACCTGCTGCGCGTCCAGCCCGCGCCCGTTTCCTCGTCCGAGGCCGGCTGGGCGGACGAGAACTGGCGGGCCCGGGGCCGGGTGGACGTCGACGGTGTCGAATTCAGTTATCCGCGAGCGGAAGGTCCGGCCCTCCGGGGCCTGTCGTTCACGGCGCATCCCGGCGACGTGGTGCTGCTGGCCGGCCCGAGCGGGTCCGGCAAGTCCACCGTGACGAAGCTGCTGCTGCGCTTCCACGACCCGACGGCCGGCCGGATCCTGCTCGACGGTGTCGACATCCGGCGCCTGCCGCTGCGCACGCTGCGCGCCAACGTCACCCTGCTGCACCAGGAGAGCCAGCTCTTCGCCGGCAGCCTCTACGACAACATCGCGTACGGCCGCCCCTCGGCGACCCCCGAGGAGGTGGAGGCGGCCGCCCGGGCCGCCGACGCCCACGACTTCATCGCCGCGCTGCCCGAGGGCTACCGTACCGACGTGGGCCACCGCGGCCGCCTGCTCTCCGGCGGCCAGCGCCAGCGGATAGCCATCGCCCGCGCCCTGCTGCGCGACACACCGGTCCTGATCCTGGACGAGCCCACCACCGGCTTGGACCGCGACTCGGCGGCCCGCGTCATGACCCCGCTACGCCGCCTGATGACCGGCCGCACCACCATCCTGATCACCCACGACACCCACCTCGACCTTTCACCGACCCGGGTGGTCCCCGTCGCCCCACACCCGGACGAGGAGCCCTCCGCGCCTTCACCTGCGACGCCCTGCGCGCCTTCACCTGCGACGCCCTGCGCGCCTTCACCTGCGACGCCCTGCGCGCCTTCACCGGCTACGTCTTCCGCGCCTTCACCGGCCACGCTCTCCGCGCCTTCACCGGCCACGCTCTCCGCGCCTTCACCGGCCACGCTCTCCCCGCCGTCACCGGCCACGCCGTAGGTGTCATCTTTTTCGGCCGCGCCGAGCGCATCGCCTCTCCCCAGCGCGCCGAGCGAATCGCCTCCCGGAACCTCGCCCTGCGCCGTAGCAGCGGGAGAGTCCATACACCCGGACGTTGTGGGTCTCTCCACTCATGTGGAGGTGGGACAGTGAGTCAAACCTTCCGGGCGAAGTCCGGCACCGGCGCAGTCCGGTTCGTTGAGGGCGCAGTTCCTTCGGCTCAGCGGGCCGCCTGCCGAGCCGGTAGCAGCGAGCCCGCGCCCTGCTCCCGACGCGGTGAATTCGCCATTTCATAGTGATTTACCGTATAAATCCAGGAGCGGTGGTTCGGCTCATCCGGTCCGCTGATGTGCCCGCGCGGGCACATCACGGTCGCGTTCCCCAACAGCGGCTTGCGGCCGGGATGCCCACCCGTGCGGGCCTGGCCGGTGCGCCGACCCGTCCGGAAACGCCGGGCGCGCCGACCCCTCCGCCCAGAGCCGAGACCCGCGCCGACCCTTCCGCCCAGAGCCGAGACCCGCGCCGACCCCTCGGCCCAGAGCCGGAGACCCGCGCCGCCCCCTCGGGCCAGAGCCGAGACCCGCGCGGATGGGCCGGGCGCGCCGACCCCTCCGTTCAGAGCGGAGACCCGCGCCGCCACCTCGGGCCAGAGCCGAGACCCGCGCCGATGGGCCGGGTGGGGCGGTGGATGCCGCGCCGGCCGCCGCGGTGCCGGGGAGGCGCCACCTCGGCCGGGCGCGGGTTCCCGCCGGCCGTGGTTCAGTTGGTCAGGCGGGGAACGCTGGCCAGGAGCTTGCGGGTGTACGGATGGGACGGCGCTCCCAGGACCTGGGACGTGTCGCCCTGTTCGACCAGGCGGCCGTGTTCCAGGACGGCCGTGTGCCGGCACAGCTCGGCCACCACGCCCAGGTCGTGGGAGACCAGCATGATGGTGAGGTCCCGTTCGGCGCAGAGTGATGCCAGCAGGTCGACGATGCGGACGCGGGTGGTCAGGTCGAGGGCGCTGACCGGCTCGTCGGCCAGCAGGACCTTCGGGTCGCAGACGATGGCGCGGGCGATGGCGATCCGCTGCCGCTGGCCGCCGGAGAACTCGTGCGGGTAGCGGCCGGCCGTGTCGGCCGGCAGGCCCACCGCGTCGAGGGCCTGGGCCACCCGGGCCGGGTCGGCGCCCAGGCCGAGACCGCGCAGGGGCTCGGCCACGATCCGGCCGATCTTGTGGCGGGGGTCGAGGGACGAGTACGGGTCCTGGAAGACCGCCTGGACGGAACGCCGGTACTCCCGCAGCCGTCCCCGGGTCAGCGGCCGGCCGCCGAACGTGATGGTGCCGGTCGTGGGCTGGGCCAGCCCGAGCAGCAGCCGCAACAGCGTGCTCTTGCCGGCCCCCGACTCGCCGACCAGCGCGACGTTGCGGCCGGCCTGCACCGCCAGCGACACGTCAGTCAGCGCCGGCATGCCGCCGCGATACGAGAACCCGACGGCCTCGGCGGCGAGCAGAGAGGAGGCGCCCGTGGACGCCGCGGAGATGGACGGGTGGGAAGAGTCAGTCACGGGCGGTCCGCTCCAGGGCGGCGTCGAAGCGGCGGGCGCTGTCGACGAGGGTTCGGGTGTACGGGTGTTCGGGGGCGGCTATCAGCGAGGAGATCGGGCCGGATTCGACGATGCGGCCGTTCCGCATGACGTGGGTGTCGTGGATGACCCGGGCCGCTACCGGCAGATCGTGGGTGATGAAGACCAGCGCCGTGCCGTGGGCGGTCGCCAGGCGGTCGAGCAGGTCGAGGATTTCCGCCTGTACGGTCACGTCGAGCGCGGTCGTCGGCTCGTCGGCGATCAGCAGGCGGGGGCGGCAGGCGATCGCCATCGCGATGGCCACCCGCTGGCGCTGGCCGCCGGAGAGCTGGTGCGGGTACGAGCGGGCGATCCGGTCGGTGTCGTCGAGCAGCACCTCTCGCAACGCCGCGTGCACGGCTTCGCGCAGCGCGGCGCCGCGCAGGCCACGGACGCGGCGCAGCGGCTCGGCGATCTGGCGGCCGGCGCGCATCAGCGGGTTCAGCGCGGTCAGCGGCTCCTGGAAGACGATCGCCGCCACCGGGCCGCGTACCGCCGTCCGCTGCCGTTCGGGCGCGCCGATCATGTCCACCCCGTCCAGGCGTACCTCTCCCGTCGCGGTCAGTCCCGGCGGCAGCAGGCCGGTGACCGCGAGGGCGGTCAGGGACTTGCCCGACCCGGACTCGCCGATCAGGCCGACCCGGTCGCCCTGGCCGACGGTGAACGAGACGTCGTCGACCAGCGTGGTGCCGCCGCTGCGGACGGTCAGCCCGGAAACGGAGAGCAGAGCCATCAGTCCTCCCGTCGATCGGAGCCGGTGGTGCGGGCGAGGGCGGGGTCGACGACCTCGGTGTAGTCGGCCAGTTCGACAACGTCGACTGCGGCGCGGCCCCGGCGGCGTGTGGGGTCGGTCAGGTCGCGCAGGCCGTCGGCGGTCAGGTTCATGCCGATCACCAGGACGACCAGGGCGATACCGGGAGCCAGCGCGGCCACCGGTGAGGTCAGCACGGTGGCCTGGGCCTCGTACAGCATGCGGCCCCAGGAAGCGTTCGGCGGGGGCGTGCCCAGGCCCAGGTACGACAGGCTCGCCTCGGCCAGGACCGCCAGGCCCGCCTGCAGGGCCAGGTTCACCATCACGACCGGGCCGATGTTCGGCATGATGTGGCTGGCCACGATGCGTGGCCAGGACACGCCGGCGACGCGGGCCGCGGTGATGTAGTCGCGGGCCAGCACCTGCTTCACCAGCACCCGGACGAGCCGGGCCACGATCGCCGCCATGGCCAGGCCGATGGCCAGGATCGCGGTGCCCAGCGACGCGCCCGTGCCGGCCACGATGAGCATCGCCAGCAGCAGGGTCGGGAACGCGATCAGGATGTCCAGCACCACCGCGAAGGCGTCGTCGAGCCAGCGCGTCGCGAACCCCGCGAGCAGCCCGGCGCTCACCCCGAGCACGCCGCCCACCGCGACCGCGCCCAGCGCCGTGCCGATCGCGATCCGGCCGCCGATGAGCAGCTGCGTGAACAGGTCCCGGCCCAGCTTGTCGGTGCCCAGCAGGTGGTCGCCGCCGGGCGGCATGAGCCGGCCGCCTGACGTGTCGTCGGGCGGGAACGGCAGCCAGACGTACGACACCAGCACCGCGCCGACCACGATGAGCACCAGCACGAGCCCGATGACCAGGTGAAGGGAACGACGGTTCACGAGGCGCTCCGATGCAGCAGGCGGGGGTCGACCAGGCGCTGCGACACGTCGCCGAGGAAGCCGACCACCAGCACGGTCGCGGTGCTGACCAGCATCACGCCCTGGATGACCGGGAAGTCGTGCTCGCCGATGGCCTTGACCAGCAGGCCGCCCAGGCCGGGCAGCGCGAACACGCTCTCCACGACCACCGCCCCCAGGAACGTCGTCGCCAGCTCCATGGCGAGCACCGCGATGACCGGCACGGCCGCGTTGCGCAGCCCGTGCCGCCACAGGGCGCGCGCGGGGGAGGAGCCGAGCGACCGGGCCGTACGCAGGTAGTCGGCGCCCTTGACCTCGAGGACGGCCGCCCGGACGTACCGGATGAGAGACGCCGACATGACCAGCGCGACCGTGACGACCGGCAGGATCAGTGACTCGACGGCCGTACCGAAGTCGTTCCAGCCGTCCGGCGGGAAGCCACCGGCCGGAAGGACCTGGAGCTTCAAGGCGAACACGGTGACCAGCAGCAGCCCCACCCAGAAGGCGGGAACCGCGATGCCGAACTGGGCCACCGCGTTCAGCACCACCCCGTACCACCGATCGGCCCGGACCGCGGCCAGCGTGCCCACCGGCACCGCCACCACGACCGCGAGCACGAACGCGGCCAGCGTCAGCGGCACCGTGACCGGCAGCCGGGCCGCGATCTCCGGCGCCACCGGCAGCTTGCTGATCAGCGAGGTGCCGAGGTCGCCCGTGAACAGGTCGCCGAGCCAGGTGAGGAACTGCTTCAGCAGCGGTTCGTTCGTGCCCAGCTCCCGCCGGGCGGCCTCGATCTGCTCGGGCGTCGCGCCCACCGGGAGCAGCGCGTTGGCCGGGTCGCCCGGCAGGAGCCGCAGCAGCACGAACAGGGCCACCGCGGCGAGGAACAGCGATCCGAGCAGGATCGCCGTCCGTCGCAGCAGGTAGCCGGTCATCAGCTCTTGACGATGTCGTACGCCGGGAACTGCGCGTTCAGGCCGTTGAGGGGGTAGCCGGACAGCTTCGTCGAGGCCACCACGATCTGCGGGTACAGGTACAGCCAGTCGCTCGCCGCGTCGGTGGCGATCTGCTTGTTGGCCTGCTTCAGCAGAGCGGTCTGCTCGTCGGTGGTCTTGGCCTGCTCAGCCTGGTTGATCCACGCCGTGACCTGCTTGTTGTCGTAGCCCCAGTAGAAGGTGGGGTCGCCGTACCAGACCACGTCCCGATCGTTGACGTGCTCCTGCATCGTCGCCTGGAAGTCACGCTTCTGGTACACCTTCGTGTACCACTGGTCGGCCGTGATCGTGTTGATGTTCACCGTGACGCCGACCTTCGCGAGCTCCGACTTGATGAAGGTCGCCGCGGTCGGGTGCGGGTCGTAGTTCGGCGTGTCCAGGGTGAAGGTGAAGCCGTTCGGGAAGCCGGCCGCGGCCAGCTTGGCCTTGGCCGCGTTCACGTCGTACGCGTTGACCGAGGTCAGGTCCTCGTACCACGGGTCGGTGGGCGGGACCATGGAGCCGATCACCGTGCCGTACTCGCCCCAGATGCTGTTCAGCAGCTTCTTCTTGTCGATGGCCTGGGTGATCGCCTGGCGCACCTCGGCCTTGTCGAACGGCGCGACCTTGTCGTTGAAGGCCAGCAGCAGCTTGGTCGTCGACTTGCCGTCGTTCACCTTGTACGAGGAGTTGTTCTTGAACTGGGCCAGCGCGTCCGGGCTCTGCTCGCTGGTGACGACGTCGACCGCGTTGGTGAGCAGCGCGTTGTTCAGCGCCGTGGCGTCCGTGTAGTAGTGGAAGACCACGCCGGCGTTCTTGGCGGGCGTACCCCAGTAGCCGTCGAACTTCGTCAGCGACAGCGTCGAGCCGCGCTTCCACTCGCCCAGCTTGTACGGGCCGGTGCCGTCGGCCTTGGTCGCGTAGTCGGACGCGGCCGAGTTGACGATCCAGACGTAGCTGAGGTTGTAGACGAACGAGATGGACCGCTTGGACAGCGTGACCACCACCGTCGCGTCGTCGGGGGTGGTGATGCTCTTGACGACCTCGAGGTTGCTCTTGCGGGCCGACTTGGAGTTCTCGGCGGTGACCCGCTCGATGCTCGCCTTGACGTCGGCCGAGGTGAGCGCCTTGCCGGACTGGAACTTGACGTTCGGCTGAAGGGTGAACGTGTAGGTGAGGCCGTCGTCGCTCACCTTCTGGCTCTTGGCCAGCAGCGGCTCGACCTTGCCGTCGTCGGTGAGCTTGTACAGGCCCTCGTACACGTTGCCGTTGAGCGCCTCGGTCACGCCCTGGCCGCCGCCGGCGGTGTTGTCCAGGTTCTGCGGCTCATAGACCGACCCGACCTGGATGGTGGCGGCGGCGTCCGATTTGCCGGTGGAGGAGGTGGAACCGCTGCCGCAAGCGGCCACCACACTCAGCGCGGTGACCGCCGCCAGCGAGGCCAGAAGCCTTCTCATACTTCGTATCCATTCTTGAACAGAGGGAGTTTCTCGCCGGCGTGGACCGGGACGGCGATGCGGTTCTGCGGTGGCGGCATCGGGCAGTTGTAGGCCGCGGAGAACCCGCACGGCGGCACGAACGCCTGGTTGAAGTCGAGGGTGATCTTGTTGGTGCCCGGCGTCAGCGTGGGGAACAGGAAACGGCCGGAATGGTAGGTGTCGACGCCGTTGGTGGGGTCGCCGAAGACCAGCAGGAGCGTGCCCTCGTCGTCGAAGGCGCTCAGGTTGTAGTCGCGGCCGGCGATGGTGAGGTGAATATCACCCGGCACCGGAAGATCGCGCGTACGGCCCTCGTCGCGGGCGTGTTCAAAGGGCAGATACCGCGCTCCGGGCACCTCGGTCCAGGTGCCCTCAAGTACCCAGTCCTGCGCATATGGGTACGCCTCGATGCCTGCGAAGGCACGGATCGCGGGGGAGTCGGCATCCCAGAGGCGGACGCCGCGCTGCTCGATGCCCGTGATCAAATCACGGCGGGCCAGCGTGCTGGCGGTTACTGTGGGTGGCTGGCCCTGGAGGGCCGCGGCTGGGTCGTCGGCGCCCCAGCGGGTCTCGATCAGGGCGAGATTGCCGGTGGGCGCGGTGACCGAGCGCTCCCGCGCCTGTCGCCACGCAGCGTATTCGTCTGCCGTCATGGAGGGGCCTCAGCTAGTTGATCATGGGGTGTGCCATCGCAACCCTACATTCCCCATGGGTTTAATAGCACGGTGGGTCTCGTCACGCTCCGCTACGGAATATCACCCGGCGGGACCTCATTTGATCTGAACCTAGGTTGAGGTTTTACAGTTAGGTTCGCCTAACGTCGATCTTGTTAAGGAACCGCGACCATGAACCGCCCTCTGCGGGTTGCCGTCATCGGCGCCGGCCCGGCCGGCATCTACGCCGCCGACCACCTCATCAAGGCCGTCGAGAACGTCACCGTCGACATCTTCGACAAGCTCCCGACCCCCTACGGTCTGATCCGGTACGGCGTCGCGCCGGACCACCCGCGCATCAAGGAGATCATCAAGGCTCTCCACCGGGTGATGGACAACCCGCGGATCCGCTTCATCGGCAACGTCGCCTACGGCGTGGACGTCAAGCCCGAGGAGATGAGCCGCTTCTATGACGCGACGATCATCGCCACCGGCGCCGAGAAGGACCGTGAGCTCGACATTCCCGGCATCGACAAGCTGGGCAGCTACGGCGCCGCCGACTTCGCGTCCTGGTACAACGGGCACCCCGACGTCTCCCGCGACTGGCCGCTCACCGCCCAGAAGGTCGCCGTCATCGGTGCCGGCAACGTCGCCGTCGACGTGGCCCGGATCCTCGCCAAGACGGCCGACGAGCTGCTCGAGACCGAGATCCCGGACAACGTCTACCAGCACCTGAAGAACAGCCCGGTCACCGACGTGCACGTCTTCTCGCGGCGCGGCCCGGCCCAGGTCAAGTTCACCCCGCAGGAGCTGCGCGAGCTCGACCACTCGCCGAACGTCGACGTCATCGTGCACCCCGAGGGCATCGAGTTCGACGAGGGCAGCCTCGAGGCGATGCGCCAGACCCGGCACGTCAAGATGTGCGTGGACATCCTGCAGAACTGGGCCGTCCGCGACCCCCGCGAGGACCGCCCGCGCCGCCTGCACCTGCACTTCCTCCAGGCTCCGGTCGAGGTCCTGGGTGACGGCAAGGTCGAGGGCCTGCGTACGGAGACCCAGGAGCTCACCGGCGACGGCTGGGTCCGCGGCACCGGCGAGTTCACCGACTGGGACGTGCAGGCCGTGTACCGCGCGGTCGGCTACCTCAGCACCGCCCTGCCCGACCTGCCGTTCGACACCAGGACGGGCACCATCCCGCACGAGGCCGGCCGCATCCTCGACCTCGACGGCGAGCACATGCCCGGCATGTACGTGACCGGCTGGATCAAGCGCGGCCCGGTCGGCCTCATCGGCCACACCAAGGGCGACGCCAACGAGACGGTCACCAGCCTGCTGGCCGACGTCGAGAAGCTGCCGACCGCGCCGTCCCGCGAGCACGACGACGTGACGAACTACCTGCGCGGCCGCGGCCTGCCCATCACCACGTGGGAGGGGTGGCAGAAGCTCGACGCGCACGAGATCACCCTCGGCGAGCCGCACGGCCGCCAGCGCATCAAGGTCGTCGCCCGCGACGAGATGACCGACATCTGCAACGGCTAGCTAGTTCGGCGGGCCTTCCCGGTCGACGATCGGAAAGGCCCGCCGCACGTCCGTCAGAAACACCGAGCTTTCCCGGGCGTACGTCGTGACGCCCACCCACAGAGCCGCGAGCGCCGCCTGCACCTGCTCCCGCGGCGTAGCCCTGGCCGTACGCGACCGGCGGCGGACCGTCGACGAGGATTCGCATCGGTCGATCCTGCCTTTCAGCCGCCGCGCCGTGTCCCGTACGCGGCGCGGCTGGCCTCGATCGCCGGCACGTGCTCGATGGCCCACCCGGCGAGGGCCAGCGCCGGCCCGATGAGGCTTTTGCCCATGGCGGTCAGCGCGTACTCGACCCGGGGTGGCACCTCGCCGTACACCGTCCGGGAGACCAGGCCGTCGCGTTCCAGGCGGCGCAACGTCAGCGTCAGCATGCGCTGCGAGATGCCCGGAATCTGATGCTGAAGATCGGTGAAGCGGACCGTGCCCTGATCGAGCGTGGCCACGATCAGCAGCGTCCACTTGTTGCAGATCTGGTCGAGGATCGCGCGCAGCGTCCGGCCGCCGTCGCCGCGGATCACGCACGTGTGCCCGTACTCCGACATGTCACCCCCCAGGCACACGGATGTGCCTTTTGTAAGCCCGTCGAAAGTGCCCCATGATGCCTGATCATGGAGATCGCCTACTGGATCGTCGCCGGGCTGCTCGCCCTGGTCTACCTCTATTCGGGTGGAATGAAGATCGTGCGGAGCCGCGATCAGCTGCGCCCGATGATGGGCTGGGTCGACAGCATTCCACTGCCAGTGACCCGTACGATCGGCGTGCTGGAGGTCCTGGGCGCCGTGGGCCTGATCCTGCCGCCGCTGACCGGCATCCTGTCCGGGCTGGCCGTCGCCGCCGCCGCCGGCCTGGTGCTCGTTCAGGTCGGCGGGATCGTGCTGCACCTCGCGCGCGGCGAGGCCCGGCTGATCGGCTTCAACATCGTGCTTCTGGTGCTCGCCGTCGTGGCGGTCTGGCTCGCGACCGTCTGGGTGTGATCATCTATCGGCATGACCAGGATCGGATTCATGTTCGACCGTGACCGGCAGCCCGAAGAGCTGACCGGCTTCGCCACCGACCTCGAGCGGCTCGGCGCCGACGACTTGTGGGTGATCGAGGACCTCGGCTGGACCGGCTCGATCAGCTCGGCCGCGCTCGCCCTGGCCGCCACCTCCCGGCTGCGGGTGGGCATCGGCATCGCGCCGGTGGCGCTCCGCAACCCGGCGCTGCTCGCCATGGAGGTGGGCAATTTGGCCCGCGTGCACGAGGGCCGGCTGGTGGCGGGCGTCGGCCACGGCGTGCCGGACTGGATGCGCAAGGTCGGCGCCGACCGGACCCGCAAGCTGGCCCTGCTGGAGGAGACGATCGTCGGCACCCGGGGCCTGCTCGCCGGGGAGACCGTGACCCTGCACGGCCAGGAGGTGACGTTGGACGGCATCTCGCTCGTCCATCCGCCGCGTGTGGTCCCGCCCATCGTCACGGGTGTCGTGAAGCCGAAGTCGCTCGAACTGTCGGGCCGCGTGGCCGACGGGACGATTTTGGCCGAGGGCGCCGGACCGGCCGAGATCGCGGCCGCCCTGCAGCACATCGGGCGCGGGCGCGAGTCCGGGGACCGCCCGGCCCACGAGCTGATCGTCTTCACGTACCTGCGTACCGACGACTTCGGCGTCACCCGCGAGATGGTCGAGGGGCAGGCGGCCTGGCTCGGGGTGGATCCGTCGGAGATCTTCTCGCTGATCGGCCCGGCCGGCGAGATCCCCGGCAAGATCGAGGCTTTGCGCGCGGCCGGTGCCGACACGATCGTGCTGCGGCCGCTCGGCCCGGACCCGCTGGCCCAGGCCCGTACGGCCATGGAGGTCATCGGCTCGCGGTAGGCCCGGCTGGATGCACTGATAGCCATCTATCAATGGCTACGGTGTGTCCTCCACCGGCACCGCCACCCGCATCATCGGCTGGGGCCCGACCTGCCCGACCCGTGGTCGCGGCTCCACCCCGCGAGTGGCCGACGAGCTGGACACGTCCATCGTGGCCGACAGCCGCTGCTGCGGCATCAACGCGGCCTACGAGATCTGCACCAACAACACGAACGGCAACGCCGGCGCCTGCTCCGGCGACCTGCCCTCGATCCGCGCGTGGGTGAACACCCAGGTCGGCGGGCTGCCCGCCGCCTAGGTGGTCAGCCCGAACCGCTCCACGATCTCCGGCAGCCACTCCGGCTCGCCGAACCGCAGGCCGTAACGCTCCGCGAGATCGCCGCCGTCGGCGGCCGCCGCCGGCCCGGCCGCGATCAGCTCCGCCACCTCGCGGAAGAAGTGTTCGAAGCCGGCCGGGGTGATGATCTCGATCATCCGGGCCGGCTTCGCGCCGGCGTTCCACATCGCGTGCAGCTCGCCGCGCGGCTTGGTGATGTAGCCGCCGGGCCCGAGCACCACCTCCCGGTCGCCCGAGCGGAAGCCGATCTCGCCCTCGGTGACTATCGAATACTCGTCCTCCCGGGTGTGCAGGTGCGGCGCGACCAGCGCGCCGACCGGGAACGGATGCTCGACGACGGCCAGCTGGCCGCCGGTGTCCTCGCCCCACAACTTGAATTGCACGCCGATGTCGCCGAGGCTGCCCGATGTTCCGCCGCCCGGCGGCACCACCTTCAACGGCGATGGTTCCGATGTCGTCATGCGACGTGCCTACCGCATCCGGGCGCGGTGGGGTACTAGTAATTCGTGCTGAGGGCTATCGAATGGGCTGTGCTGGGAGTCGGTAGCGCGGCCGCCATCCTCTACGGGGTCCGCCGTCACCGGCCGGCCCGGACCGCGCCCTGGCTGCTGCTGGCCGGCGCCATCGGGGCGAGCGCCGCCGGTGACGTGCTGACCGCGGTGGGCCGGCCCGGCGTGGCCGGCGCCTGCTTCTACGCCATGTGCGTGCTGGTCGCCTGCGGCCTGCTGCAACTGACCCGGATCGGTGCCATCCTGGTCGACCGGGCGCGGCTCATCGACCTGCTCGCTCTCGCCTGTTCGGTGCTGCTGGTGGTGTGGGTGTTCGCCGTCGGCGACGCGAGCCGGCTCGGGGACGTCGCCGGGTCGTACGTCATCGGCGCCCTGCTTCTCCTGGCCGTCGTCGTCCGCCTGCGGGCCGCCGTGGGCCGCAACCTCTCGGCCACGCTGCTGGTCGTCGGCGCGGTGGGGGTGCTGGTCAGCGACATCGTGCAGCCGCTGTGGCCGGGCCGGGCCGGCGAGACCGGCTTCGTGGTGCTCTACCTGGCCTGGGGTGCCGCCGCGCTGCATCCGTCGATGGCCCGGCTCACCGAGCCCGCGACGCCGCGCCCGAGCCCGTGGCGCGGGCGCTGGGCGGCGCTGCTGGGCGTTTCGGTGGCCACGCCGCCGGTCGTTCTGCTGGTCGAGGCCGTCGACGGTACGGTCGGCGACGGCGTGGTCATCGCCGTGGCCGGCGCGATCACTCTGCTCCTGACCATCACCCGGCTGACCGACTCGGTGACCCTGAACCGCCAGGCCCTGACCCGCGAGCGCGCCCTGCGGCAGGCGAGCGCCGCGTTGGTCGCCGCCGCCGACACGGCGGCCGTCGACGAGGCCGTCCGCGCCGCGATCGCCGAGCTCATGCCGCCGGACGCCGTCCGCGGCACCGACTTCGCCCTCGACGACCGCCGGATCGCGCGCGAGGCGGTGCCCGGCGCGGGGGCCGGGCCGCCGCATCGCAGCTGGTGGATCGAGGAAGCCGACCACGACTACGCCACGCTGGTCTGCCCGCTCCGCCTGGAACCGCTCGCCGTGGCCCGCCCCGGCGGCGGCGCCCTGATCCTCGAGGGCCGCCGGGACACTCTCACCGCCACCCGCGACAGCCTCGAGGTGCTGGCCGGTCAGGCCGCGCTCGCGCTGGACCGGATCGCCCTGGTCGAGGCGGTGGGCCGCCGCGACAGCGACCTCTATCTGCGCGCGGTCATCCGCAACAGCGCCGACATCATGGTGGTGCTCGACGAGGACCAGCGCATCCGGTACGCCAGCCCCTCACTGCGCGCCCTGCTGGGCGCCGAGGACCTGCCGCCGCTGGCCGCACTCGACGATCTGGTCCATCCGGACGATCGTCACCAGCTGCGCCGGGCCCTCGGCGGCTCCGGCGACGGGGTGGTGTTCTGCTCGCTGGTGCGGGCCGACGGGAGCCAGGTGCTCATCGAGGCCACGTACCGCGATCTGCGCGAGGACCGCCTGGTGCAGGGCTTCGTCGTCACCATCCGGCATTTAACCCAGGGCCATGAGCTGAAAGCGCGGCTGCGCCATGGCGACCACCTGGACGACCTACCGGCTCGGGTCAACCGGCGCAGCTCGCGACACAAGTTCCGTTACTGAAGCGCCGGCTGGTCGGCCCAGACGTAGACCTGGGGCGCGGTGGCGGCGACCGAGGCGAAGTTGCTGTTGACCGTGCTCGCCTCGCGCGTGTTCGGGTAGGCGTTCGTGCACGACACCGGGGCGCTGCTGCCGGACATCAGGTCGGCGCACAGGCCGGTCCGCCGGTCGGGCAGGCCGAGGATGTGGCCGAACTCGTGGGCGGCGATCCGCGGCTGGGAGTAGCCGTCGTTCACGGCTTCGCGGCCCATGTACCAGCGGCCGTTGCCGAGGGAGGTGGTGTAGGTGCGCGGCCAGCCGTTGTCGGCGTACACCCGGATGTTGGGGGTCTGCCCGGACGAGACCGGCACCAGGCGCACGTTGGTGACCCGGCTGTTCCAGATCTGGGCGCCCTGGTCGACGACCGAGCGGAACTCCTGGGCCTGGCTGGCGTCGTAGTAGAGCACCCTGGGCGCGGCGGCGGCGGCCGGTCCGGCGCTGGTGGCCTGGAGCCCGGCGGCGGCGAGCGCGGTGGCGCACAGGGCCGCGGCGATCCGGCGGAGCAGCATGACGTCCTCCTTGAGGGGTTGCGGTGGTTCGAGCGTCCCCGCTAAATCGACGTTAATCAATGTCATAGGGCATATCGGCTACGGACTCTGCGCCATGTGATGCCGGTCGGCCCCGGCCGCGATAGCGTGCGAAGAGTTGATCAAAGGAAGGACAGCCACGTTCATGGCGACTCTCGGCAACTCCGGCATCGACGTCTTCCCGCTCTCGCTCGGCGGCAACGTCTTCGGCTGGACCAGCGACAAAGACACGTCATTCGAGGTTCTTGACCAGTACGTCGCGGGCGGCGGCAACTTCGTCGACACCGCCGACGGGTACTCGGCCTGGGCGCCCGGCAACTCCGGTGGCGAGTCCGAGACGATCATCGGGGAGTGGCTGCGCTCGCGCGGCAACCGCGACCGGATCGTCGTCGCCACCAAGGTCAGTCAGCACCCGCAGTTCCGCGGCCTGTCGGCGAGCAACATCGCGGCCGCGGCGGACGCCTCTCTGGGCCGGCTCGGTGTCGAGCACATCGATCTGTACTACGCGCACTACGACGACCAGGCGACCCCGCTGACCGAGACCGCGGCCGCGTTCGACGCGCTGGTCCGCGCGGGCAAGGTCCGCGCCATCGCGGTCTCCAACTACACCGGCGCCCGCATCCGCGAGTGGATCGACATCGCCCGCCGCGAGGGCTTCGCCCGGCCGGTGGCCGTGCAGCCGCACTACAACCTGGTCGCCCGGGCGAAGTACGAGGCGGACATCGCACCGGTCGCCGCCGGCGAGAACCTGGCCGTCGTGCCGTACTACGGCCTGGCCGCCGGCTTCCTCACCGGCAAGTACCGCACCGCCGCCGACCTGTCGAAGTCCCCGCGCGGCGGGGGAGCGGCCGACCTGCTCGAGAACGGCGGCCTCGAGGTCGTCGACGCCCTCGACAAGATCGCCCGTGACCGCGGCGCCGAGATCGCCACCGTGGCCCTGGCCTGGCTCCGCGCGCGCCCGCAGGTGGCCGCCCCGATCGCCAGCGCCAGCATCGCCGCCCAGCTGCCGGCACTGCTCGCCTCCGCGAGCTTCGACCTGTCCGCCGACGAGGCCGCCGCCCTCGGCATCGCTTCCGCCAGGTTCGCATAACCGCAGGTCAGCGGTGTGATCCAGCAGTCACTGAGGCGGGAATGCCGGAGCCCCCGGGCTGGTTGTGATGGACGTTCCTTTGGAGGAGATAGCCATGAAGAACGGCATTCACCCGGACTACCACCGCGTCGTCTACCGCGACCGCAACGCTGACTTCGCCTTCCTCACCCGCTCGACGGAGACCAGCAGGAACTCCATCGAGTGGACCGACGGGCAGACCTACCCGGTGATCGACGTTCAGATCTCCTCGGCGAGCCACCCGTTCTGGACGGGGCGCACCCGGGTCCTGGACACCGCCGGGCGCATCGAGAAGTTCCGCGCCAAGTACGCCCGCCACGGCAAGTGACGTGAAAGAACGGCCCCGGCCTCAGGCCGGGGCCGTTTTTCATGCCCGGATCGCGGCGGTGGCCGGGCCGCGCAGGATCCGGCGGGTGGTCTGAACGGTGGCGGCCGCGGTCAGGATCACGGCGAGGGCGATGATGACCCCGTACTGCCACGGGCTCGCCTCCGGCCAGAGCCGGCCGGCCCGGGCCGAGCCGAACGGCACGATGGTGAACAGCGAGGCCAGCGAGCCGCCGAGCACCCCGGTCACGGTGACCAGCACCACCTCGAGCGAGACCATCGCCAGCAGCTGACCGCGGGTGGCGCCGGCCAGGCGGTGCTGGGCGAACTCGCGCCGGCGGCGAGCCGTGGCGGCGATCAGGGTGTTCACCAGCATCACCGCCACGAACAGGGCGATCATCCCGACCACCACGTAGTTCAGTGTCTGGATGTCCCGGGCGTACCCGGGCTGGATCTGCCCCTCGGCCGCGCGGTCCTCGATGCCCTGCATGTACACGGTTCCGGTGGCGATGCCGGTGAACAGCAGCACCGGCATCACCGCCGCGGCCAGCTGACGCGACCGTGCGTGCACGCCGGTCACCGCGAGCTGTCCGGCCACGCCGCCCAGGGTCCGGACGACCGGGCCGATGACGGCCGTGACCAGCCGCAGCAGTTCGGGCGCGAGCAGGGCCAGGCCGATGGCGGCCCAGATGCCGGCCTGGCCGGCGGTCTGCATCGCGTCGACGCCCTTGCCGTCCATCACCGTCGCGGTCAGGACCGAGCAGTTCGCCCCGGCCATCAGGAACACCACCGCGCCGATCCGGCGCAGACGCGGCCTTTCCGGCCTGCCGCCGGCATTCCCGGCCGTACGGCGGGCGGTCGCCCACGCCGCGGCCACCGCGCCCAGCAGCGTCACCCCGAAGCCGGTGCCCAGGGCGATCGGGCCGAACTGGAAGCCGACGGCGGCGTCCACCTGACCCGTGTCCTCGAGCAGCGAGAGCAGCACGCGGCCGAGCGCGTAGCCGACCGGCACGGCGGCCGCCGAGGCGAGCAGGGCGATCGCCGCCGCCTCCCCGACGATCATCCGGCGCAGCTGGGGCACGGTCGCGCCGGCCGAGCGCAGCAGCGCCACCTGATCGGCTCGCTGCCGCACCGACAGCGACAGGGTCGAGGTGACCGCGAAGGCCACGATGACCAGGCACCAGCCGCCGCCGACCGTGGCCGTCGTGGTCAGCGACTCGGTGTCGCCGGTGTCCATCAGGGAGGCGAACGCCATGAGCAGGCAGGCGCCGAGGAAGGCCGAGACGAAGGTGGCGATGAAGCCGCCCGGCCGGTGCCGCAGGTTCCGCAGCGCGATGGCGATCATGCCGCGGTCCGGGTGGTGAGGTCGCCCAGGTGGGCGAGGCGCTCGGCCACGGCGTCGGCGGTCGGCCGGGCCAGCGATCCGGCCAGCCGGCCGTCGGCCAGGAACAGCACGGAGTCGGCGTGCGCGGCCGCCACCGGATCGTGGGTGACCATCACGACCGTACGGCCGAACTCGTGCACCGCCGCCCGCAGCAGGCCCAGAACCTCGCGCGCGCTGCGCATGTCGAGGGCGCCGGTCGGCTCGTCGGCGAAGATGACGGCCGGCTCGGTGACGAGGGCCCGCGCCACCGCTACCCGCTGGCGCTGGCCGCCGGAGAGCCGCTCGGGCAGTTCGTGGGCCCGGTCGCCCAGCCCGAGGCGGCCCAGGATCGCCCGGGGGCTGCGGGACGACTTCCCGGCCAGGCGCGAGGGGAGCAGCACGTTCTGCTCGACCGTCAGCGACGGCAACAGGTTGTAGTCCTGGAAGACGAACCCGACCCGGCCGCGCCGGAACTTGGTGCGGGCGGTGTCCTTGGTGGCCGTCAGTTCGGTGCCGTCGATGAAGACCCGGCCCGCGGTCGGCTGGTCGAGCCCGGCCGCGCACTGCAGCAGCGTGCTCTTGCCGGAGCCGGACGGGCCCATGACCGCGGTGAACGTGCCCGCGGCGAAGCCCGCTGACACGCCGTCGAGGGCGGTCACCCCGTTGTCGTACGTCTTGTACAGCGATTCCACACGGACCGCGTCGTTCATGATGGTGCCCCTCCCGTGATCGGATGAGTACACCGTACGAGCGCACTAGTTGCGGTGTCGGTAGTGCTAACTCCCCCATGTGGTGCACTAGTGCGGTGGAACCCCTGTACCGGCGGATCGCCGCCCTGATCGAGGCCCAGATCAAAGACGGCGCCCCGGTGCCCTCGACGCGGCAGATCATGGCCATCCACGGCGTCGCCATGGCCACCGCCACCCGGGTCATCGCCCATCTGCGCGACACCGGCCTGGTCGAGACCCGGCCCGGCGCCGGCACGATCGTGGCCGGGAGCGCCGCCACGCCGCCGGACACGGAGGAGGTCGTCGAGGCCGCCATCGCCATCGGCGACGCCGAGGGGCTGGCCGCGGTCTCCATGCGCCGCCTCGCCGGCGACCTGGGCATCCCGACCATGTCGCTCTACCGCTACGTGCCGGACAAGGAGAACCTGGTCCTGCTCATGATGGACCGGGTGATGGCCGACAACCCGCCGCCGGCCACGCTCGACCCGGACACCGACGACTGGCGTGCCTGCGCCGAGGCGCTGGCCCGGCTCCAGTGGTCGATGTACCGCGAGCACCCATGGCTGGCCCAGGCCGTCTCGTTCACCCGGCCCCTGCTCGCCCCGCACGCGATGGCGCACACCGAATGGACGATGCGGGCGCTCCGGCGCCGCGGCTTCGACACCGAAACCCAGTTCACGGCCGCGGTGACGATCGCCAATTACGTACGGGGCACGGCGGTCAACCTCGAGGAGGAGGCGCGGGCCGAGCAGGAGACCGGCATGACCGACCAGCAGTGGCTGGCCTCGCAGGGCGACCGGTTCGAAGCCGTCCTGGGCACGGGGAAACTGCCGCTGATGGCCCGCTACATCACCGAGGGCGACCACGACTTCAACCTGGACGTGCTGCTGGAGTACGGCCTGCAGCGCCTCCTCGACGGACTTGCCGCTCAGTCGAACGAGAGCCCGCCCGTACGGGTCCGCTTGAGCTCGAAGAAGCCGGGGTAGTTGGCCAGCGCCCGAGCCCCGTCGAAGATGCGCGCCGCTTCCTCGCCCCGCGGGATCTGGTTGAGCACCGGTCCGAAGAACGCGACCCCGTCGATGTGGATGGTCGGCGTGCCGACATCCTCACCGACCGGGTCCATGCCCTCGTGGTGGCTCTTGCGCAGCGCCGCGTCGTAGCGGTCGCCGGCGGCGGCCCCGGCCAGGGAGGCGGGAAGGCCGACCTCGCTGAGCGCCTCGGGCACCACGACGGCGAAATCCTTGTTGTCCTGGTTGTGGATCCGCGTCCCGAGCGCGGTGTACAGGTCGCGCAGCACCTCGTACCCGTGCTCCTCGGCCGCCGCGGTGACGACGCGGGCCGTGCCGAGCGACCGGTCGACGAGATCGCGGTACCAGTCGGGCAGGTCGCGCCCCTCGTTCAGCACGTACAGGCTCATCGGCTTCCAGCGCACCTCGAGCTCGCGCAGCGGCGCGACCTCGTGGATCCACCGCGACGTGATCCAGGCGAACGGGCAGGCGGCGTCGAAGTAGAAGTCGACCCGGGTCATGAAGGCTCCTCGGTTGGGGCTCGGCCCTCAGGCTAGATCCACGCGGACCCGGCCGGAGGGCCAAAGCGAGCTCAATCGATTAGGCCAATGCCGGGGTCTCGCCGGGGCGGCGGGTCAGGACGACCGGGCCGGTGTCGGTGACGGCGACCGTGTGTTCCGAGTGGGCCGTGCGGGAACCGTCGGCCGAGCGGATCGTCCAGCCGTCCTCGTCGAAGCGGATCTTGTCGGTGGTGACCAGGAACCACGGCTCGATGGCGATGGTGAGGCCGGGCGTCAGTTTCATGCCGCGGCCGGCGCGGCCGTCGTTCGGAATGTGCGGGCTCTCGTGCATCGTGCGGCCGATGCCGTGGCCGCCGAACTCGGTGTTGACGCGGAAGCCGTACCGCTTGGCGACGGCGCCGATGGCGGCCGAGATGTCGCCCAGGCGGCCGCCGGGCTGGGCGGCGCCGATGCCGGCCTCCAGGGCCACCTGGGTGGCCTCGATGAGGCGCAGGTCCTGCTCGGCCGGGGTGCCGACGACGACCGAGTACGCCGAGTCGGCCGTCCAGCCGTCGATGGCGACCGCCATGTCCAGGCTGAGCAGGTCGCCGTCGCGCAGCACGTAGTCGTGGGGCAGGCCGTGCAGGACGGCGTCGTTCACCGACAGGCACAGCACGTTGCGGAACGGGCCCTTGCCGAACGACGGCGCGTAGTCCCAGTACGACGATTCGGCGCCGCGCTCCTTGATGAGGCGGCGGGCGTGGTTCTCGAGGTCGAGCAGGTTGACGCCGACCGCGGCCGCGGCGCTGACCTCGGCCAGCACCTCGCCCACGAAGCGGCCGGTGACATGCATGCGCTCGATCTCGGCGGAAGACTTCAACTCGATCACGGTATAGTTATACCACGCCGTTTTCGACGCTATAGTGACGGAATGGTTCGCCAACCGCACACCGCCGAACAGATCGCGGCCGGCCAGCGCCTTGGCATCGCCCTCCGGCAGGCCCGCGACGGCCGCAGTCTGCACGACGTCGCCCTCGCCGCCGGCATGTCACCCGAGACCCTTCGCAAGATCGAGGTCGGGCGCCTGCCGGCCCCCGCCTTCGGCACCATCGTGCGCCTCAGCGAGGTGCTGGGCGTTCCCCTCGACACCCTGGCCGACGCCTGGCGCGCCGGTATGTACGTCGAACGCGCCTCATAGGGTCTGCCACGGCGTGTCCGACGGGTCGTCGACCGGGGCACCCGGCACGTCGCCGAGGGTCCACCACTTCGCCTGGTACACGACGCCGTGGTACCTCACCCGGTCACCGGCCACGTAGGTCGCGGTCGGGTTCCAGGTGGCGTAGGCGATGGCCGTGGCCGAGGCCGAGGCGGTCGCCAGCGGCGTCTCGCCGGCCAGCACCGGGCCGATCAGCGTCCACGGGGTGTCGGCGGCGTTCGTCACCGGGGCGTCGGGGGTGTCGCCCTGCGTCCACCACTTCGCCAGGTAGACGTTGTGGTGCCAGACGACCTTCGAGTTCTTGGCGTACGCGGTCAGGGCGCTCCAGATCGGGTAGGGCGACGTGGACGGATCGTCGGTGGGCGGCGCGGCCACGCCGGCCGCGCTCGACGGGCCGGTCGCCGGGTCGGCGGCCGTGAACTCGTTGAACAGCGCGGTGAACGCGCCCTGCTCCTGGTCGAGGCCGCTGCAACTGTTCGACACGATGGTGGTGTCGACGTAGTTCACGCCGCAGTTGTTGTCCCGGTTGGCCGACCACATCGACAGCCGCCGCAGCCCCTTCTCCCGCGCGAACGCGATGAGCGTGGACGCGTCGGTCAGCTGGAACCGCTCGTCGGCCGTGTCGTTCTGCCCGATCATCGGGGTGGCCGCGATCCGCTGCCATCCCTCACCCGTGCTGACGCCGTACGCGGTGGCGACCTGCCCGGCCAGCGAAGTCAGAGACGCCTCGACCAGGCTCGTCATCGTCCGGCCGGTGCCGGACGAGCCGTAGTCCATGGTGAGCGCGTTGACCCCGGCCACCGAGACGTTCGCCGCCAGCATCGCCTTCAGCGCGGCCACGCCCACGCTGGTGAGCCCGGACGTGCCCACCGGCAGCGTCAGCCACACGTCCAGGCTCTTGCCGGCCGCGTTCTGCTCGGCCTGCACCGTCCGTACGGCCTGGGCCCGGCGCGCCATGACCGCCGCGGTCTCCCGGCCGTCCTCGAGGTCGAAGTCGATGGAGGTGAGGCGGTAGCGGTCCACCACCGACCGGTAGGCGGCGGTCAGCTTGGCCTGGTCGGCGCACGCCGCCGCCAGCTCCTTGTTGCTGGCGCCGCCGAACGACGCCGTCACGTCGCCGCCGCGCTGGCGCAGCCGGGCGATCCGCCGGTCGAGGTCGATGCCGGTCGACGCGGTCGCCAGCGAGTACGCCGTACCCCAGCTGGGCTGGCAGACGACGTCGGTGCTGCTGACCACGAAGCCCAGCACCACGTTGCCGGCGGCGTTGGCCGACGGGTCCTCGAACGAGAACTGCGGGGTGTTGGTGACGTCCACGTACGGCGCGAACGACGACGTCCGGGCGGCGCCCGCGTCCAGCCGGTCCTGGACCGTGCGGAAAGCGAACGGCGCCGAGACCGCGGCGGCCACGACCACGACGACGAGCAGGATCCGCGGGACGGACAGCCGGCGCCGGGGTTCCGCGGCCGAGTCGGGGGATGACATGTGCGTTCCATCGGCGGGCCACGGCGGCACTTGAGGAACTTTCCTCAAGTGGGCCGGCGCGCGGCCGATCCGAGGGGCCGATCACCCTCCGACCCCCTGGGGAGACGTCCATGCCCGCGAAACGCAGGCGCCAGTGGGGCGCCGACCGGCGCACCCAGCCGCTGCCACCGGTGGCGGCGCCGGCGAGCGACACCCTCATCACGATGGGCCGTCTCGGCATCGTCGTCACCGTGCTCGCCTGGGCGGCCTACATCGTCGTCACGGTCGTCTCCCAGTTCGTCAACCGAGGCTTCCAGGGCATGCGGTTCACCTCGGAGACGACGGTCTACGTGGCCATCATGTCGCTGCTGACGATGTCGTCCCTGCTGTACCTGGTGGCCCGGCAGGGCGCTCTGTACCGCACCCGGGCGCACCGGCGGGTGCCGCGGGCGGTCATCGACGAGGCCTTCGACGACCGGCGGCCGGGCATGACGGTGCTCGTGCCCTCGTACCGCGAGGAGATCCCGACCATCCGCAAGACGCTGCTGTCGGCGGCGCTCCAGGAATATCCGGACCTGCGGGTGGGGCTGCTGCTCGACGACCCGCCGCACGCGAAGCGGGCCGAGCACGTCGCCGCGCTGGACGCGGCCCGGGCGCTGCCGGGCGAGCTCGCCGAGTGGCTGCGCGAGCCCCGCGAGCGCTTCGAACACCTCGACCCCGGGAGGGCCGACCTGATCGCCGAATACCGCTGGGCCGCCGCCTGGTTGCGCGCCCGGGCCGCCGAGGAACCGGACGAGGACCACGTCGACCGCTTCTTCGCCGAGCAGGTGCTGGGCGCGATCGCGCGGGACTTCGACGACGTCGCCGGCGCGCTCGCCGCCGCGCTCGACGAGGGCGAGCCCATCCCGTACGACCGCCAGCGCCAGCTCGCCCACCGCCTCGCCTGGACCTTCCGCTGCGAGATCTCCAGTTTCGAGCGCAAGCGGTACGCCTCGCTGTCGCACGAGGCGAACAAGGCGATGAACCTCAACAGCTACATCGGGCTGATGGGCCGCGCGTACGAGGTGCGCGAGACCCCCGAGGGCACCGTGCTCGTGCCGTCGGCGACCGGGACGCTCACCGTGCCCGACTCGGAGTTCATCCTCACCCTCGACGCCGACTCGATCCTGCTGCCCGAGTACTGCCTGCGCCTGGTCCACCTGTTCTTCCTGCCGGACAACCACCGGCTCGCGGTGGCGCAGACCCCGTACTCGGCATTCCCCGGCTCGGCCACCCGGATGGAACGCCTCGCCGGCGCCACCACCGACCTGCAGCACATCGTCCACCAGGGCATGAGCTACCACGACGCGACGTTCTGGGTCGGCGCCAACGCGGTCATCCGCAAGCGGGCCCTCGACGACATCGTCGAGGTCGAGCACGAGGGCGGCCACGAGGTGCGCCGGTACGTGCAGGACCGCACCGTCATCGAGGACACCGAGTCCAGTCTGGACCTGGCCATCCACGGCTGGCGCCTGATCAACTACCCGGAGCGGCTCAGCTACAGCGCCACCCCGCCCGACTTCGGCTCACTGGCCATCCAGCGCCGCCGCTGGGCCAACGGCGGCCTGCTCATCCTGCCCAAGCTGTGGCGCAACAGCCGCGAACGCTCCCAGCGGGGCGAGCACGGCAGCGCCGCGCAGACCTGGCTGCGGATCAACTACATGGCCTCGACCTGCTGGAGCAGCATCGGCCTGATCCTGCTGCTGGCCTACCCGTTCGACAGCAAGCTGCTGAGCCCGCTGATCGTGCTCGCCGCGCTGCCGTACTTCCTGGCCATGGCGAGCGACCTCAAACGCCTCGGCTACAAGCGCACCGACATCTTGCGCGTCTACGGCTTCAACCTGATCCTGCTCCCGGTCAACCTGGCCGGCGTCGTGAAATCGTTGCAGCAGGCGGTGACCGGCAAGAAGATCCCGTTCGCCCGTACGCCGAAGGTGGCCGACCGGACCTCGACCTCGCTGCTGTTCGCGGTCTCGCCGCTGCTCATCATCGCGTTCTCGGTCTACACGATCTGGCGCGACTACCAGTTGCAGAACTGGGGAAACGCGGCCTTCGCGACCCTGAACGCGCTGGCCGCGGGCTACGCCGTCGTCGCCTTCATGGGCGTACGCAACACGATCGTCGACCTGTGGCTCGGCTTCGTCGAGCACCTGTACGTCCCGGAGAAGCCGGCCAAGGCGGTCGTCCGCCGTCGCCGCCGCACGGCGCCCGAGCCCGCCCCGGCCCCGTGGCAGGAGGTCCTGTACCGCGGCGCCGCGGCCACCGCCACCGGCAGCTACCACGCCGAGGCGACCGGCTCGTTCCACATCCTGGCCTCGCCCCCGTCGGCTCCGCCGCAACACAACCGGCGCGTGTCGGACCGCTCGTGAAACTGTCGGGGCTCCTCGAAGGTGGGTCTGCCAGAACCAGTGTGAGGACGCCGATTGTTCTTACGGTCTTGGTATGACATCCACTAACAAAACCGCAATCGTCACGGGATCCACGAGCGGCATCGGTGCCGCGATCGCCCGGGCGCTCGCGGCGGACGGGATCACCGTGCTGGTCACCGGTCGTGACGCCACCCGCGGGCGGAAGATCACCGAGGAGATCACCGGCGCCGGGCACCGAGCCGTCTTCGTGCCCTCGGATCTGGCCGGCGAGCCGGCTCGGGTGCGTGCCTTCGCCGCCGAGGCCCGCGAGGCTCTCGGCGGCACGGTCGACATCCTGGTCAACAACGCCGGGATCTACGTGACCCGGCCGACCCCGACGCTCGAGGACGACGACCTCGACCGGATGCTCGCCGTGAACATCCGGGCCCCGTACGTGCTGGTGGCCGAGCTCGCGCCGGCGATGGCCGAGCGGGGGCGGGGAGCGATCGTGAACGTCGGGTCGTGGATGTCGCGCACCGGTCTGCCGTTCGGCGCGCTCTACACCGCCACCAAGGCCGCCGACGAGCAGCTCACCCGGGCCTGGGCGGCCGAGTTCGGCCCGCGCGGGGTCCGCGTCAACGCGGTCGCTCCTGGCATCACCCTGACCGAGGGCAACGCGGCGGCGCACGACATGGCGAAGGCGAACGCGAAGGGCACCCCGGCCGGTGTGCCGGTTCAGCCGGACGACGTCGCCTTCCTCGTCTCGGACCGCGCCGCCATGGTGCAGGGCACGACGCTCGACGTCGACGGCGGCCTCACCGCCACCCGCCTGGCCTGATCCGTCCGGGGCACGACGGGCCGGCCCACTCAGCGGCTGGCCCGCAGCGAGCCCAGCAGCCGCAGGCGGTCGGCGTCGGCCGAGTCGGGCTCGGCGGTGAAGACCAGCATGACGGGTCCCGGGTTGCCCGGCAGGGGATAGGTGTCCCAGAACAGGTCGATGTTCCCCAAACCAGGCACCCGGAAGGTCTTGGTGCCGCTGACCGATTCGCGGACGTCGTGCCGTGCCCACAGCCGGCGGAACTCGGCGCTGCGGATGCTCAGCTCGCCCACGATCGCGGTGGCGCGCGGATGAGTGGGATCGCCGGCGACGGCGGCGCGCATCATGCCGATGTAGTCGAGGGCCTGCTGTTCCCAGCCGGGGCAGGTGCGTTGAGCGGTCCGCGTCTCGTCGAACATCAGCAGCAGCATGTTGAGCCGGCCGGGTTCATAGCCGGCCGGGTCGCCCAGCAGCGCCTGGGCCGGCGGGTTCCAGTCGAGCACGTCGAGGTGACGGCCGAGAACCACGGCCGGGGTGTCCATCACCCGTAACAGCCGGCGCGTGCTCTCCGGCACCCGTTCGGGACGGCGGCCGGCCTCGGCCGGCACCCGCCGCCGGACCGCCCGGGCCAATCCGAACAGGTGCCGGCGTTCCTCGTCGTCGAGCACGAGGGCGTCGGCGAGCGCGTCGAGGACGTCGTCGGACGGGCGCACCTCGCGACCCTGTTCCATCCGCTGGTAGTAATCGGTGCTCAGCCCGGCCAGCAGGGCCAGCTCCTCGCGCCGCAGGCCGGTGACCTTTCGCCGGCCGCCCGGCTCGAGGCCCACGTCGTCCGGGCTCAGCCGGTCGCGCCGGGCGCGCAGGAAACTGCCGAGCTCCTGAGCGTAGGGACTGTTCATCCTTTCAGTGTGCCGCGGCCCGAGCCGGCGAAGGTAGGTCTGGCCGACCTAGGCAGACGGCACCGGTCCCGGGCCCTCGAGCGGCATCTGCTTCCCGAGGGCCGCTTCGTGCGCAGGTCCTAAGGCCGGCTCAGGGGTACCACCTCCGGGGCGCCGAGGCGGGCGGCGTCGGCGGTCTCGTCGTCGGGTTGTTCCTGGGAGCGGCGTTCGGCCTCGACGCGCAGCCGGTAGCGTTCGACCTCGCGGGTGGTCTGGTCCTCGGTCCAGCCCAGGACGCCGGCCACCAGCGAGGCCGCGATCGGGGCGGCGGCCACGCCGCGGTCGAAGGTCTCGATCGAGATGCGGGTACGCCGGGTCAGGACGTCCTCCAGGTGGCGGGCGCCCTCGTGCGAGGCCGCGTAGACCAGCTCCGCCCGCAGGTAGTCCTCGGCCCCCTCGACCGGCGCGGCCAGCGACTGGTCGTCCTCGATGAGGGCGAGGACCTCGGTGACCAGCGTGCCGTAGCGGCCCAGCAGGTGCTCGACCCGGGCCACGTGCAGGCCCGAGTCGGTGGCCAGGACGCGGCGGCGGTTCCACAGGGCGGCGAACCCGTCGGCGCCGGCCAGCGGGACGTCGTGGGTGCAGGAGGGCGGGACCGAGCGGCCCAGGTTGTGCACGCACGCGTCCACGGCGTCCTTGGCCATCACCCGGTACGTCGTGTACTTGCCGCCCGCCACCACGACCAGGCCGGGCTGCGGGCTGCCCACGGTGTGCTCGCGGGACAGCTGCGACGTCGACTCCGACTCGCCGGACAGCAGCGGGCGCAGGCCGGCGTAGACGCCCTGCACGTCGGTCCGGCTCAGCGGGGTCGACAGCACCGTGTTGACGTGTTCCAGCAGGTAGTCGATGTCGGTGCTGGAGGCGGCCGGGTGGGCCTTGTCGAGGGCCCAGTCGGTGTCGGTGGTGCCGATGATCCAGTGCCGGCCCCACGGGATCACGAAGAGCACACTCTTCTCCGTGCGCAGGATCAGCCCGGTCTTCGACTGGATGCGGTCGCGCGGTACGACCAGGTGGATGCCCTTGGACGCGCGGACGTGGAACTGGCCGCGCTCGCCGACCAGGGCCTGCGTGTCGTCGGTCCACACCCCGGTCGCGTTGATGACCTGCTGGGCCCGTACCTCGAAGGTCCTGTCGTGCTCGAGGTCGTGGACCCGCACCCCGGTGACCCTTTCCCCTTCCCGCAGGAACCCCACGACCTCGGTCCGGGAGGCCACGTGGGCCCCGTAGGCGGCCGCCGTGCGGGCCAGGAACATCGTGTGCCGGGCGTCGTCGACCTGGGCGTCGTAGTACTGCAGGGCGCCGATCAGCGCGTCCTTCTTCAGCGCGGGGCACTCGCGCAGGGCGCCGCGGCGGGTCAGGTTGCGGTGGCGCGGCAGGCCGCCGTTCATCGCCAACGTGTCGTAGAGCGTGACCCCCGTGCCCGCGTAGACCCGCTCCCACGCGTGGTGCTGCAACGGATAGAGGAACCGGACCGGCCGTACGAGATGGGGCGCCAGCCGGGTCAGCAGCAGGCCCCGTTCGCGCAGGGCCTCGCGGACCAGCGCGAAATCGAGCATCTCGAGGTAGCGCAGGCCGCCGTGGATGAGTTTGCTGGACCGGCTGGAGGTGCCCGACGCGAAGTCGCGCGCCTCCACGAGCCCGACCGTGAGGCCGCGGGTGGTGGCGTCGAGGGCGCAGCCCGCGCCCACCACGCCGCCGCCCACGACCAGCACGTCGAGCTCGGCGCCGGCCAGCGAAGCCAGCGCCGATTCCCGGTACTCCGGTGACAGAGCAGTCATGATCAGTCCACGTCCACCCAGTCGAGAGTGCGCTGCACCGCCTTCTTCCATTTCTCGTAGCCGCTGTTGCGCTGTTCCTCGTTCCAGGCCGGCTGCCAGCGCTGTGACTCGTTCCAGTTGGCGCGCAGCTCGTCGGTGTTCTTCCAGAAGCCGACCGCGAGCCCGGCCGCGTAGGCGGCGCCGAGCGCGGTCGTCTCGGCCACCACGGGCCGGCTGACCGGCACGCCGAGCACGTCGGCCTGGATCTGCATGGCCAGGTTGTTGGCGGTGATGCCGCCGTCGACCTTGAGCACGTCGAGGGTGACCCCGGAGTCCTGGGCCATCGCGTCGACCACGTCGCGGCTCTGGTAGCAGATGGACTCGAGGGTGGCCCGGGCGATGTGCGCGTCGGTGTTGAAGCGGGACAGGCCGACGATGGCGCCGCGGGCGTCGGAGCGCCAGTACGGCGCGAACAGACCGGAGAAGGCCGGCACGAAGTAGACGCCGCCGCTGTCGGGCACCTGCGAGGCGAGGGCTTCGCTTTCGGCGGCCGACTTGATGACGTGGAGCTGGTCGCGCAGCCACTGCACGGCCGAGCCGGTCACGGCGATCGAGCCTTCCAGGGCGTACACGGGCGCCGCGTTGCCGAACTTGTAACAGACCGTGGTCAGCAGGCCGTTCTCACTGCGTACGAGATCGGTCCCGGTGTTGAGAAGCATGAAATTGCCGGTGCCGTACGTGTTCTTGGCCTCGCCGGGGGAGAAGCACACCTGCCCGACGGTCGCCGCCTGCTGGTCGCCCAGATCGCCGGTCAGCGGCACCTCGCCGCCGAGCGGGCCGGGCCAGCGTGCCACCCCGTACGTGTCCGGGTCGGACGACGGCCGGATCTCCGGGAGCATCGAGCGGGGGATGTTGAAGAAGCTCAGCAGTTCGTCGTCCCACTGCAGAGATTCCAGATCCATCAGCATCGTCCGGCTGGCGTTCGTCACGTCCGTGATGTGCCGGCCGCCGTCGACACCGCCGGTCATGTTCCACAGCAGCCAGCTGTCGGTGTTGCCGAAGATGGCGTCGCCGCGCTCGGCCGCCTCCCGTACGCCGTCGACGTTCTCCAGAATCCACTGGATCTTGCCGCCGGAGAAGTAGGTGGCCGGGGGCAGGCCGGCCTTGCGGCGGATCACGTCGCCCCGGCCGTCGCGGTCGAGGGCCGACGCGATCCGGTCGGTGCGGGTGTCCTGCCAGACGATCGCGTTGTAGTACGGCCGTCCGGTGGTCCGGTCCCACACCACGGCCGTCTCGCGCTGGTTCGTGATGCCGAGCGCGGCCAGGTCGCTCGCCTGGAGGTTGGCCTTCTGCATGGCCGTACGGACGACCGTCGTGGTCCGTTCCAGGATCTCCACCGGGTTGTGCTCGACCCAGCCCGCCTGGGGCAGGATCTGCTCGTGCTCGAGCTGGTGCCGGGCGATCTCGTTCCCGCCGTGATCGAAGATCATGAAGCGGGTGCTGGTCGTGCCCTGGTCCACGGCGCCGACGAAGTCAGCCACGGGTTGCCTCCTCCACTCTCTGGTCCGGGATGCGACCCGGCTCCTGCGGGCCGTCGGCCGGCAGGAACCGCCCGACGAGCACCTTGTACAGTCCGGCACCGAGCAGGCCGCCGATGATCGGCGCGACGATCGGTATCCAGAAGTAGAGATACCCGGTCTGATCGCGCCAGGCGCCACCGTAGCCGGTGAGGAAGCTGGCGAGTCGCGGCCCGAGGTCACGCGCCGGGTTGATCGCGTAGCCGGCGTTGGTGCCCCACGCCATGCCGATCGCGACCACGATGAGGCCGACGATGAACGGCGCCAGGTTCGCCTGGGGCGCCGTGTTGGCCGCGTCGGTGACGGCCAGGATGAGGAAGAGCAGGATCGCGGTGCCGATGATCTGGTCGCGGAAGGCGCCCCACTCGCCGACCGGCAGGCTGCCGTTGCCGGGCAGGGTGGAGAAGACGCCCTGGGTCTTGATGGTCAGGCCGGGGTCGGCCGCGTGCAGGACCTCGGTGTAGTTCCAGCGCACCAGCAGGGCGGCCACGAACGCGCCGAGGACCTGGGCCAGCGAGTACGGGGCGACCTTGCGCCACTCGAAGCCCTTGAAGGCGGCGAGCGCGATGGTGACGGCCGGGTTGAGGTGGGCCCCGCTGGTGCGGGCGGCCACGTAGACGCCGAGGGTCACGCCGAGGCCCCAGGCCCAGGCGATGCTGTCGTGGTCGCCGATGCCGGCTCCGGCCACCTGCGCGACGACGCCCACGCCGAAGAGGATGAGAATCAAGGTCCCGGCGAACTCGGCGGCCAGCTCGCCCCATAGTCCGGGGAGTTTCAGCCTTTCTGCCATGTGCCCTCCTTGGAAGATGCACCGGACGCTAGGTAGCCGGGGGAGCACGGGCAATGACGACCGTTCGACAATGCCGAACATTCGTCACAGTGGATGTTCACGCGGTGGCATAGAGTCGGCAACGTGCCCGGAACAGTGCAGTCCATCGAGCGGGCCGCCGCGGTTCTGCGCCTGCTGGCCGGCGAATCGGGCCCGCTCTCGCTGGGCGAGATCGCCCGCTCGCTCGACCTGGCCAAGGGAACCGCCCACGGCATCCTGGCCACCCTGCGGCACGTCGGCTTCGTCGACCAGGACCGCTCGTCCGGCCACTACCGGCTCGGCTCGGCCCTGCTGCAGCTCGGGCACGGCCACCTCGACATCAACGAGCTGCGCTCGCACGCCATCAACTGGGCCGACCCCCTCGCGGCCCGCAGCGGCGAGGCGGTCCGCGTGGGCACCGTCCACGACGGTCAGGTCCTCGTCGTTCACCACGTGTTCCGCCCCGACGACACGTTCCAGACCCTCGACGTCGGCAGCACCCTGCCCCTGCACGCGACCGCGCTCGGCAAGGTCCTGCTGGCCTACCGAGCTTATGCCCCTTTTGTGCAGGATCGTTTCACTCGCCGCACGATCCGTACGGCCGAGGCCCTCGAAGCCGAGCTGCACCGGGTCCGAGAGGCCGGCTGGAGCCTCGAGATCGAGGAGATGACGCCCGGCACCGCGGCCGTGGCGGCGCCCATCCGCGGCTCCGGCGGCCTGGTCGTCGGGGCCGTCGGCATCAGCGGCCTGGTCGAACGGATCTGCGACAGCCACTACCGCCCGCACCAGCACCTCGTCGCCCTCGTCCGGGAGGCGGCCCGCGCCATCTCCCGCGACCTCGGAGCCGCCCGACGCTGAAGCTTCACTGGGAGGGAAACCATGACCGAGCGCTATGTGGTCGCCATCGACCAGGGCACCACGTCCACCCGGTGCATCGTCTTCGATCGCCGGGGCCGGCTGGTCTCCCTGGCCCAGCACGAGCACAAGCAGTACTACCCGAAGCCGGGCTGGGTGGAGCACGACGCCGCCGAGATCTGGCGCAACGTCGAGAAGCTGGCGCCCGAGGCCCTGCGCAACGCCGGCATCACCGCCGACCAGGTGGCCGCGCTCGGCATCGCCAACCAGCGCGAGACGACGCTGCTCTGGGAGCGCGGCACCGGCGTACCCGTCGGCCACGCGATCGTCTGGCAGGACACCAGGACCGACGATCTGGTACGGGACCTGCTCGGCGCCGAGGGCGCGAAAAAGGTCGAACACGACTCGGGGCTGCCGATCGCCACGTACTTCTCCGGCCCGCGCGTGCGCTGGATGCTCGACCAGCGCCCCGACCTGCGCGACCGCGCCGAACGCGGCGAGATCCTGTTCGGCACCATGGAGACCTGGCTGATCTGGAAACTCACCGGCGGCCTGCACGTCACCGACGTCACCAACGCCAGCCGCACGATGCTGCTCGACGTGCACAGCCTCGACTGGTCGCCGGCGGCCCTCGAGTTCTTCGGCGTCCCGCGGGCCATGCTGCCCGAGATCCGGCCCTCGGTCGGCGTGTTCGGCACGGCCGTCGCGGGCTTTCCGGGGGTACGGATCGGGGCCGCCCTCGGCGACCAGCAGGCCGCGCTGTTCGGGCAGACGTGCTTCTCCCCGGGCGAGGCGAAATGTACGTACGGGACCGGAAGTTTTCTGCTCCTGAACACGGGCCAGGAGCTGGTGCGCTCGACGCACGGACTGCTCAGCACGGTGGCCTATCAGATCGAGGGCGGACCGGCCGCGTACGCGCTGGAAGGCTCCATAGCGATCACCGGTTCGCTGGTCCAGTGGTTCCGCGACCAGCTCGAGCTGATCGCCAGCGCGCCCGAGATCGAGACGCTGGCCCGCACGGTCGCCGACAACGGCGGCTGCTACATCGTGCCGGCGTTCTCCGGCCTGTACGCACCGTACTGGCGCAGTGAGGCACGCGGCGTGATCGTGGGCCTGACCTCGTACATCACGAAGGGGCATCTGGCCCGCGCCGTGCTGGAGGCGACCGCGTGGCAGACCCGCGAGGTGGTGGACGCGATGAACGCCGACTCCGGCCTCGACCTGACCACGCTGCGCGTCGACGGCGGCATGACGGCCGACAACCTGCTCATGCAGTCGATAGCCGACGTCCTGGACGTGCCGGTGGTCCGCCCACTGGCCGCCGAGACGGTGTCGCTGGGCGCGGCGTACGCGGCCGGCCTGGCCGTCGGCTACTGGCCCGACCTGGAGGGCCTACGGCAGAACTGGCACCGGGCCGCCCAGTGGCTGCCCACCATGGACCCGGCGGTGCGAGTCACCGAGTACCGCAACTGGCAGCGCGCCGTCGAGCGCACCTTCGACTGGACCCGGCCCTCATAGTTGTTCCTCATCGGCCAAAGGAGTGCGCAGTGGAGATCGGTCGCCTGCTCAGAGCTCTTCAAGACGTGGACAAGCGCGCCGAGCGCCTCGAGCCCAGTGATGTGATAGCGACCTATGTCAACGACCCCACTCTCGTCGCCGCGCTCACCAGCCGGGATAACGGCATCATCTATGGCCGCCGGGGTGCGGGGAAGACACACGCCTCCCGCTATCTCGCCGAGAAAAGACGACTCGAGGGCGACGCGGTCATCTACATCGACATGTCGACCGACCTGGGAAGCACGGGGAGTCTCTACTCCGACGATGACTATCCCGTAGCGGAAAGGGCCACCCGGCTGCTGGTCGACGCGATCTCGATCGTCCATCACCAGCTTCTGGAAAGTGCGCTCGCCGGAGCACCCGGTCCGGACATATCGACCCTGGAAAGGGTGCTGGATCATCTGTCCGAGGTGATCGTCAATCAGGCCGCCGAGGCCGAGACGTCCAGTACTGACGAATGGGGTTCGTCGTCGTCCGGCTCCCTCAACGCCAAAATCAGCAAGTCGCCGGAGGTGGGATTCGCCGCCAGCGGCGGAACGACTCGCAAGCAGGCGAGCGCGGGTCGTCGCAAAGCCAGCGGGCCGGTCCGGACGCGTGTACATTTCGGTGCCATAGCGCCACTTTTCAGGAGCATCTTCGCAAGCATTCCGGCCAAGCGTATCTGGCTGATCATCGACGAGTGGAACTCGATTCCGGTGGCGCTACAGCCCTATCTCGGCGAGATGCTGCGGCGCTTGTTCTTCACCATACCCAAGGTGACGGTCAGGATCGCCGCCATTCCGCAGCGTACGGAGTGGCGTGCCACTGTCACGCCGGGAAGCTACGTCGGGGTCGAGGTCGGCGCCGAGATATTCCCCATTCTCGATCTGGACGAGTTCGCCATGTTCCTCGACAACATCGACGGACTCGAGGACGAACGACGTGCGTTCCATTTCTACGGGGCGCTGCTCCTCAATCACCTCAACGGTGTGCTGGCTGATGAGGGTGGAAGCGTCGGTTCGGTCGAGGAACTGACGCAGGCGCTCTTCACCGGGCATGACGTGGTGGCCCAGCTGGCGGTGGCGGCCAACGGCGTACCCCGGGACGCCATAGCCATCGTGGCCCGGGCGGCTCAGCGGAGTCTCGGCAAGAGAATCACGGTCCAGGACATCGGCGAGGCGGCGCGAAAGCACTACCTGACGGTCAAGCTTCCTCAGATCAACGCCAGCCCGGTGCAGCGCAGACTTCTCGACGACATAGTGGAACAGGTCGCGGCCAGAGGCTCCTCCGGCTTCTTCCTGGTCCGTGAGATCGACACCCGATCGGCGAATCTGGCGCGACTCGTCGACGATCGGCTCATCCACGTCGTGAAACGCGGCTACACGCGCGATCCGGAGTCGCAGGCCTCGTACGACCTGCTCCGTATCGACTACGGAAGCTTCGCCGAGACCGCCCCGCCGGCCGAGCCGCGGGTCCGGGAGCTCATACCGAGGTTCGCCGTCGAGCACGGTCCGGATCCGGCGGCGGAGGCCCGGCTGCGGGAGGAGATCTTCCAGCCGGACGTCTTCCGGGTGGACGACCGGGTCGTTCAGGACGACTCGATCACCTGGCGGCATTCGAGCTCTCATACCGGTACCGGCGGGGTGCTCATCGGCTACGGGAACGGGGTGGTCTACATCCGGGACGGCAAGGCTCCCGACAACTCCCTCGTCGTTGTCGGCCTGGACGACTGGCACCAGTTCCTCTCCGGAGTCAAGCGGAGCGAGTTCGACATCAAGGATCGGGAGTAGGGCCTGAGGTAGGGCTAGGTATACCCCGTTCAGGGGGTCTGGCATCAGTGTGCCGCCCGGGTCCTCCCCGGCAGGCTGATGGGCATGTCGCACACCGTAAGCCGACGCCTGTTCCTCGGTGGCGCTGCCGCCGCCGGCGTGGCCGCCGCCCTGCCGTCACCCGCCCTCGCCACCACCCGTCCCGGCGCCGACCTGATAGCCCTGCGCCGCGACCTGCACGCTCATCCGGAAGGACCTGGGCAGGAGGAGCGGACCGCCTCCGTGGTGGCCCGGCGCCTCCGCGCTGCCGGCCTGGAGGTCACCACCGGTGTCGGCGGCCACGGCGTCGTCGCGATCCTGCGCGGCGAGCGCCCCGGCCGTACTGTCGCCTACCGGGCCGACATGGACGCCGTGCCGCCGTCCGACCAGATGGGCGGCGGCGACGCTCCCGCCCATCTCTGCGGCCACGACCTGCACACGACGATCGGCGTCGGCATCGCCACCACCCTGGCCCGGCGCCCGGTCGCGGGCACCGTCGCGTTCGTGTTCCAGCCCGCCGAGGAGAGCCTGAAGGGCGCCGCCGCCATGCTGGCCGCCGGCGTGCTCGACCTGATCCGCGCCAGTGAGATCCACGCCCTGCACTGCGGTCCGTTCCCGGTCGGCGACCTCGCCGTCACCCCCGGCACCGGCCTGCCGGGCCAGGACCGGGGCTCGGTCACCCTGGCGACTCCGGAGGCCGCGACCGCGCTGGCCGCCGACATCAATTCCTTGAGTACGGTCGCCCGCCCGGTCACGCCGAGGGACCTGTCCCGCATGGTCGCCGACATTCAGAAACCGGACGGCCCGCTGTCCCGTTTCGTCGTCGCCCAGGCCCGGGCGGTGGGGAACGAGGTCCAGTTCTCCTACCGCTGCTGGCCCGCCTCCCGCCACCCCGAGATCCGCGCCAAGATCCGTGAGAAGGCGCGCGCCGCCGTCACGTTCCCGGCCGACCCGTTCCCCGCGATGGTGTGTCCCCGCCCCGACGCCGAAGCCCTCGAACAGCACCTTGAGCGCACGGCCGGCCGCTCCCGGGTCCGCACCATCCGCGCCGCCCTGCCGTTCAGCGGCGAGGATTTCGCCCTGTTCCTCAACCGCCTGCCCGGCACGTACTCCTTCCTGGGCGTCCGCCGCCCGCACGCGGGCATCGAGACCAGCTTTCCGCACTTCGCCACCTTCGACCCCGACGAACGGGCCATCACCCACGGCGTGCGAGTCATGTCCAGTTGGCTCACCCGCCGCGCCGCGGGGCTGTGAACAGACGCACTTCCTCTTGCTCGCGCGGCGGATGCCGGGTTGGGTCAGTGCGTGCTTGCTGACGCTCGACCGGTTTCCGTGGGACGTTCCGCGTGACGCGGCTGGCGGTGGTCACCGGCGCCGGGCGCGGCTTGGGGGCGGCACTGGTCGGCCACCTCGCCGGGCAGGCGTGGGAGGTCGTCGCGTGTGTGCGCACCGAGGCCGCGGCGGCGGCTCTGGGCCGGGAGCGGGTCACGGTGGTGGTGCAGGACGTTCGGGAACCGGTGGGCGCGGCCCTGCTCGGCGCGGTCGGGGATCGGCCGGTCGACGCCCTGGTCAACAACGCCGGGATCGGGGCGCCGGCCCGTCCCCTGGCCGACACCGACCCGCGGACCATCCTCGACAGCGTCGACGTCAACGTGGCCGGCCCGCTGCGCCTGGCCCAGGCGTTGCTGCCCGGCTTGCTCGCCGCCCCGGCCCCGCTGATCGTCAACGTGTCCTCCCGGCTCGGCTCGCTCTCCGCCCAGGCCGCCGGCGACTTCGCCGGCCGCGGGACCAGCTACGCGTACCGCGTTTCGAAGGCCGCTCAGAACATGCTGACCATCGCCCTCGCGGCGGAACTGGCCGGCCGGGTCCGCTGCTGGGCCGTCCACCCGGGAGCCCTGACCACCGCCATGGGCGCCGCCGACGCCACCACCCCGGCCGAGGTCGCGGCCGCCCGCCTCGCCCACCTGCTGGACAGCACCGAGACCACCTCGCCGCGCTACCTGTCCCTGGACGGTCCGGATCTGAACTGGTGACCGTGCGTGAGCGGGGTAGCGGCGTACACCATGGAGTGTCAGGATCTTGGATATGCAAAGGAACAGAATCATGATCGTCGCGGGGGCGATCACGGCTTTCCTCGCCGGCATGCCGGCCGTTGCCAGCGCCGCCCCCTCAGCCCAGCCCCAAGGCCGCCTCCTGTTCATCCGCACGGTGGACTCGCCGCGCGGCAGTGGCCCGGTGCAGAGCGTCCTGCCCGACGGCAGTGCGCTCACCGACCTCAACCTGAACGTCTCGTGGTACTCGTCGCCCGACTACTCCCCGGACGGCCAGCGCATCGCGTACGTCACCCAGGGCCCGGACGATTTCTTCCCCACCGTCTACACGGCCGCCGCGGACGGGACGGGAGCGCAGCCGTTCAGTCAGGCGCCGTGCGGTCCCTCCAGTCCCCGCTGGTCGCCGAACGGCACCACCATCGGCTTCGAGGCCTGCGGTGACATCTACAAGAGGGACTTCGGTGGTCCGCTCACGCCCATCACGGGCGCGAACAACGATGGCACGAATCTGAGCTTCTCGTGGGCTCCGCAGGGCAAGCGGATCGCCACCGCCGGCCGGGTCGACCCGGGCCTGCACGTGTGGAAGGCGGACGGCTCCGCCAGCCGCCAGGTGAGCGACCTGTCGACCGCCGACGACGTGGACTGGAACCCGAAGAGCAGCAAGCTGGCGGTCTCGTCGGGCGACGACCTGTGGTTCGTCGACGCCACCACCGGCGCGAAGAAGCAGGTCACGAACACGCCGGACGTGGCGGAGGACAACGTCGTCTGGTCGGCTGACGGCAAGTGGCTGGCCTACAGCGAGAGCGAGGTGCAGCAGGTCACCGATCCGGACAGCGGCGAAAGCTACCCGGTGCGGGTCAACCCGCAGGTCTACGTCGTCGACGCGGCCGGCAAGCACCGGCACGCGGTCGGCGTACCCGGCATCCCGACCAGCTGGCGCGCGCAGTCCTGACGTCCACCCTCCGTGGGGGGGGGGGGGGGGGGGCCCCCCCCCGGGGGGCCCCCCCCCCCCCCCGGGGGGGCGCGAGCGGGCCCGCGGCCCCCCCCCCACCCCCGGCGG
>NZ_JBEZGO010000014.1:79300-153920 GCF_040650035.1 Actinoplanes sp. NPDC048796
TTTGTGTCGCCCGGCGGGGGTTATTCCTCCCCCGCCCCGCTGGGCGGGAGGCCCGGCGCCGGGGCGGACCGCGCGCGCCCGCCCGCCCCCCACTTCTCCGCCCGGCTCCGGCTCGTAGCTGACCGCGGCGGCCTGGCCGCGCAGCAGCAGCGAGTCGAGTGATTCGTGCCTCGGGGAGCGCATCCGCAGGGCCTGGTGCCCGGTCATCAGCAGCGCCGCGCAGACCAGCACCGCCAGGGCCGCCGTCGCGGTCGGCGGTAGCGGTGCAGCAGAAACAGTTGCAGGGCGAGCACCAGAGCGCCGACACCGAGCGTGGTCAGAGGGGCGTGCCCGCGGGACGGCACCAGCATCTCCGCGCCGGCCATACCGGGGACGTCGTGGGACTCCCACGACAGGATCGCCAAACCGGCGAGGACCGCTCCCGTCGACGTCGCCCACACCATCGGTTCACCGGGACCCACCTCACCGTTCACATTCCGAGTCAACATCGTTGATCTCGTACGGCATCACGGCTTTGACGCTCTTCTAACGCGGCCCGGGATGCTTTTGACGGCGCGTTCACACTGGTACGGGTGACGACCGATCCCACCCTCGACCGCATCGGCGAGGCGGTCGCGACACACCACGCGCGCGGCGACAGGGACGCCGCCCGCGAGATGTTCGCACGCCTCTGGACCGAGATCGGCGGCGAACAGGGCGACCCGCTGCACGTGTGCGTGCTGGCGCATTCGGCGGCCGACGTGCAGGACGACGTCCACCAGGAACTGCTCTGGGACGAGCGGGCCTTGGCGGCGGCGGCCCGGCTCACCGACGACCGGGTGGCCGAGGCCGGGGTGCCGCTGTCGGTGGCCGCCCTCCACCCGTCCCTGCACCTGAGCCTGGCCGACTGCCACCGCCGCCTCGGCGACTTCACCCGAGCCCGCGAACACCTCGCGCGGGCCCGAGAGGAAATCGGCGCCCTCGGCGACACCGACTACGGCCGCCTAATCAGAAACGGTCTGGACCGGCTGACAGAGCAGCTGAGTTCCCCGTAGCGGCCCCCATCCCGACGGTCATCGCGACACTCTCGGCCATCGCGAGGCCGTCGGCCATCGCGACGCCCGTCGGTTATCGCGACGCCCGTCGGCCATCGCGACGCCCGTCGGTTATCGCGACGCCCGTCGGTTATCGCGACGCCCGTCGGTTATCGCGACGCCCGTCGGTTATCGCGACGCCCGTCGGTTATCGCGACGCTCTCGGTTATCGCGAGGCCGACGGTTAACGCGAGGCCGCCGGCTATCGCGACGCTCCCGGCCGGTGCGCCGTTGGTCATCGCGATGCTCTTGGCCGGCGCGCTCTTGGCCGGCGTGCTCTCGATCGGTGCGCTCTTGGCCGGCGCGCCGTCGGCCGGTGTGGCGATCAGGGCCGGCGCGGCCCGCGCTGGGTGCGCCCACCCGGGCACCCTCTGGGCCGCTCCACCCGCCGAGGACGACGTAGCCGCCTGCCCGGGATGCCGCACCTGCTGTCCTCGCGCCGAGGATGGCTGGAGTACTCGGGAGGGCAGCGGCGTCGCCGACCGAAAGGACGAGCGCCCAACGGCTGATGGGAGAGCGGAGCTCGTGCCGCGCGTAGGCCGCTTCAATCGGCGCCTCGCACACCCTCGAGTGCCGGCCGACGGATCTGGCGCGTCGCCCTGGCCGAGTTCCAGACCGACGGATCCGGCGCGTCGCCCTGGCCGAGTTCCGGGCCGACAGATCCGGCGCGTCGCCCCGGCCGAGTTCCGGGCCGGACGGACCGGCGTGCGTCCTTGAGCGGCCGGCCTCGATGAGAGTGGCATCTCCGTCCGGCACCTCGAAACGGCCGGTCAGGGCGTCGGAAGGCGGGGCTCGGCCGATCTCGTGCAGGGAAACACCCTCCGCCGCCACGGCCGGATTGTGGCGCCCGCCGGAAGTGGTTCCGCTGCGTGCGATGGTCGCTCAGGCCTGCCCTCCGCTGACCACCATCTCGTTGTCGGCCGAATCGTTTGCGCGGGGGGAGAACGCGGCGACCGTGGGCAGGGGCGGCGGCCGGCCATGACGCGGGCCGGGCTGTGCGTGGTGCCGTTCGATCTAGGTGGGGTTCCTGCTGGCTGGTAGGCGGGGGTGGGCGCTGGCCTCGATGACATCCGCGCGCGGAAGGACGAGGGTAACTGACATGTCGACCATGACCCGCAGCAAGAGCGAGGCGACACCCCAGCGCATCCGTTTCGCCGTACGGAGGCCCGCCGTGCGGACCACGTTCGACACCGCCCGGGCCGAGGCGCTGTTCGCGTCGCGGCTTCAGCCCTCCGACCAGCCCTCGGCGGAGCAGGCGCGGGCCGCCATCACGGTCACGCTCCGGGCGCTCGGGATCCGCGGCTGCGCGGCCCGGCTGGCCGAGGAGTCGGGGGAGCACCCGGAGGCCGCGGCCCGCCGGATGAGCTGGGCCGTCGCCCTCATTCGCTCGATGTGACCTCCGCCTTGCGCACCTTCACGCGCAGGTGCTTCATCAGCGGCTGGCCGCTCTGCGGGCTGTAGTCGCCGGCCGCGCACAGCACGTTCATCTCCGGCATGTAGCCGGCGGCGTTGCCGGGCGGGATGTCGTAGGCGACCGCGCGGTAGCCGTAGACGCTGCGGGTCGTGCCGTCCTTGGCGTACGACGTGACGTCCACCCGATCGAACTCGGACAGGCCGAGCCGCCGCATGTCGTCGCGGTTGAGGAAGACGGCGGTCCGCAGGTTGCTCAGGCCGCGGTAGCGGTCGTTGTCCGAGTAGACGGTGGTGTTCCACTGGTCGTGCGAGCGCATCGTTCCCAGCATCAGGCAGCCGTCGCCGGGGTCGAGGGCCGGCACGTCGCTGTCGGAGAACGCGGCCCGGCCGGTCGGGGTGAGCCACACGCGCTCGCGGGCCGGCTGCCGGAGGCGGAAGCCGTGCGGCTGCCGCGCCCGGTGGTTCACGCCCTCGAAGCCGTCGAGCACCCGGGCCATGGTGTCCCGGATGCGGTCGTAGTCCGCCACGTACTGCTTCCACGGCGTACGGCTGCCGGGCAGTGAGGCCTGGGCCAGGCCGGCGATGATGGCCGGCTCGGAGAGCAGGTCCGGCGACGCCGGCCGGCGATGGCCCCGGGACGCGTGGACCATGCTCATCGAGTCCTCGACGGTGATCACCTGCTCGCCCGACGCCTGCACGTCACGCTCCGTGCGGCCCAGGCAGGGCAGGATGAGCGCGTCCGCGCCGTGGACCAGATGGCTGCGGTTGAGCTTGGTGCTGACGTGCACGGTCAGGGCGCACTTGCGGAGACCGGCGATGGTGTACGCCGTGTCCGGCGCCGCCATCGCGAAGTTGCCGCCCATGCCGACGAAGACCTTCACCCGGCCCTCGTTCATGGCCCGCAGCGTGGCGACGGTGTCGAGCCCATGCGCACGCGGCGGATCGATCTCGCAGACCTCGGCCAGCCTGTCGAGGAAGGCGGGGGAGGGCCGGTGGTCGATGCCGCAGGTCCGGTTGCCCTGCACGTTGCTGTGGCCGCGGATCGGGCACGGGCCGGCGCCCTCGCGCCCGATGTTGCCGCGCAGCAGCAACAGGTTGACGATCTCACGAACCGTGTCGACACCGTGGTCCTGCTGGGTGACGCCGAGGCACCACGAGATGATGGTGCGGTTGGCCGCGATGTAGGAGTCGGCGAGCCTGCGGATGGTCGCCTCGTCGACCCCGGACGCCTCGACGATCTCCGCCCACGAGGTGCCCGCGCAGCGCGCCTTGTAGGTCGCCAGCCCGGTCGTGTGGCGGGCCAGGAACTCGTGGTCGAGGGCGTCGCGCTCGAACACCACCTTGGCCACGCCGCGCACCAGCGCCAGGTCGCCGCCGATCCGCGGCTGCACGTCCATGCTGCCGGTCGGTGTCGCGTGGAAGGTGCCCATGGCCAGGAACTCGTGCGGCACGATGGTGCGCCGCGAGGCGGCCTCGACCAGCGGGTTGACGTGGACGATCGTGGCGCCTCGCTTGTACGCGTCGGACAGCGCCGTCAGCATGCGGGGCGCGTTCGACGCCGCGTTGACGCCCATGACCCAGATCAGGTCGGCTTTTTCCCAGTCGGTGATGTCGACGGTGCCCTTGCCGGTGCCGATCGACGCGGTCAGCGCCCGGCCGCTCGCCTCGTGGCACATGTTCGAGCAGTCGGGCAGGTTGTTCGTGCCGAACTCGCGCACCCACAGCTGGTAGAGGAAGGTGGCCTCGTTGGCCAGCCGCCCCGAGGTGTAGAAGGCGGCCTCGTCCGGGCTGCCGAGCGCCCGCAGATGGCGCCCGGCCAGGGCGAACGCCTCGTCCCAGCCGATCGGCACGTACTTGTCGGTGGCCGCGTCGTAGCGCATCGGCTCGGTGAGCCGGCCCTGGTTCTCCAGAGCGTAGTCGCTCCAGCCCGACAGCTCGGTCACGGTGTGACGGGCGAAGAAGGCCCGGTCGGTACGCTTGCCGGTCATCTCCCACGTGACGTGCTTGATGCCGTTCTCACACAGGTCGAGATGCAGGCCTTTCGGGTCGTCGGGCCACGCGCAGCCGGGGCAGTCGAAGCCGCCGTTCTCCTGGTTCATCTTCAGCATCGCCCGCACACCGGTGACCGGCTCGCGGCTGCGCGCCAGCACCTGGCCCACCGACCGCGCCGCACCCCAGCCCGCCGACGGGTGCGTGTAGTCGCGCTGGGCGACCGCCCCGGCGCCGCCCGGGCCGCAGCCGGGCGCCTGCGAACCGGGCGCGCCCTGGCCCCTCAACTCGTCCATACCTACTAGACAACTGGCGGCCCCGAAACGCTGCATAGGGCCGCCGTCACATCGGTGCCGACGCAGTTGATCAAGCCCCTGGTCAGGCTGGACGCCACTTTTCAAACCTGCCGAGCGTCACAGGTCGACGATCTCGCGGCCCAGCGGCCAGAACGCGGCCGGCACCAGTTTGAAGTTGGCGACGCCGAACGGGATGCCGATGATGGTGACGCACTGGGCGACGCCGGCGACGATGTGGCTCAGGGCCAGCCACCAGCCGGCCAGCACGACCCACAGGATGTTGGCCAGGCCGGAGGCGACGCCGGCGTCCGGGCGGCTGACGATCGTCCGCCCGAACGGCCACAGCGAGTACACGGCGAGCCGCAGCGCGGCCACCCCGAACGGGATAGTGACGATCAGCGCGAAGCAGATCAGTGCCGCGACCCCGTACGCGATGGCCAGCACGAAACCGCTGCCGAAGATGAACCAGAGGACGTTCAGGATCAGTCGCACCACTCCATCATGACCGCCGGACGCCAGCGGGTCAGAGCTCGAGGTACCGGCGGAGCTTGCCGAGAGCCCGGGTGCGCAGGCGGGAGACGTGCATCTGGGAGATGCCCTCGAGCTCGGCGATCTGGCGCTGGGTCAGGTTGCCGTAGAAGTCGCGGGCCAGGATGCGCTGTTCCCGCTCGTCGAGGGTGTCCAGGGCCGGGCCGAGGGCCAGGCGCAGGTCGACCATCGCGTACCCGCGCTCCTCGACGCCGAGGGTGGAACCCAGGTCGGACTCGCCGTCCGCGCCGGCCGGTGCGGAGAGGCTGGCCGCCGTGTACGCGCCGGCGCCCTCCATGCCCTCGATCACCTCCTCGACGCCGATCCGCAGGTCCTCGGCCAGGTCGGCCACGCTCGGGCGGCGGCCGAGGCGGTGGGTGAGGTCGTTGTCGGCCTCGGCGAGGGCCGAGCGCAGCTCCTGCAGGCGGCGCGGCACCCGCACCGACCACGTACGGTCCCGGAAATGCCTCTTCAGCTCGCCCACGATGGTCGGTACGGCGAACGTGGTGAATTCGACGCCACGCGACCCGTCGTACCGGTCGACCGCCTTGACCAGGCCCAGCGCGGCCACCTGGATCAGGTCCTCGGCCGGTTCGCCGCGGCCGATGTAGCGGTAGGCCAGGTGCCGGGCCAGCGACAGCCACGCCTCGATCGCCCGCGCCCGCAGGGCCGGGTAGGCCGGATGCCGGGAGGACAGCCGGGCGACCGCGGCCACCAGGTCGCGGGCGTCCCGGCCGAACGCCGGTGGCGCGGTGGTGACGGCGGTCATCGGGCCGGCATCGCCGTGTGCCGGCGGGCCGCGGCCCGGGGGTGCCGGTCGAGCTCCCGGTCGAGGGTGACCGCGGCGTCGATCAGGGCCAGGTGGGTGAACGCCTGCGGGAAGTTGCCGAGCTGTTCGCCGGTGAGCCCGATCTCCTCGGAGAACAGGCCGAGGTGATTGGCGTACGTCAGCATCTTCTCGAAGGTGAGCCGGGCCCGGTCGAGCTCGCCGGCGGCGGCCAGGGCGGAGACGTACGCGAAGGTGCACAGCGAGAACGTGCCCTCGGAGCCCTGGAGGCCGTCCGGTGAGGCCGCCGGGTCGTACCGGTAGACCAGGCTGTCGGTGACCAGCTCCTTCTCCATGGCCTTGAGCGTGGAGACCCAGCGCGGATCGGCCGGCGTGATGAAGCCGACGGTCGGCATGCGCAGCAGCGACGAGTCGAGCACCTCGGTGCCGTAGTGCTGCCGGAACGCCTGCCGTTCCGGGCTCCAGCCGCGCGTCATCACCTCGGTGTAGATGGCGTCACGCTCGCGCCGCCACGTCTCCAGCGGCGCCGGGCGGCCGTGCTCGGCGGCCATCCGCAGGCCCCGGTCGAGCGCGACCCAGCACATCAGCCGGCCGTAGGTGAAGTCCTGCCGGCCGCCGCGGGTCTCCCAGATGCCCTCCTCGGGCTGCGACCAGTTCGCCGCGACCCAGTCGAGCAGGTCGCGGATGGCCAGCCAGCCCTGGTGCCCGGGGGCCAGCCCGTTGCGCCCGGCGACGTAGATGCTGTCCATCGCCTCGCCGTAGATGTCGAGCTGAAGCTGACCGGCCGCGCCGTTGCCGATCCGCACCGGGGCCGAGCCCCGATAGCCGCTCCAGTGCGGCAGGATCTCCTCGCTCAGGTCGCTCGACCCGTCGACCCGGTACATGATCTGCAGCGGGCCGCCGCCGTTCTTCTCGGTCTGCTCGTCGACCCGGTCGCGCAGCCAGGCGGCGAGCGCCCACGCCTCGTCGCTGAAGCCGAGCGAGAGCAGCGAATACACCGAGAACGACGCGTCGCGGACCCACGTGTAGCGGTAGTCCCAGTTCCGTTCGCCGCCGATCTGCTCGGGCAGGGCCGCGGTGGGCGCGGCGATCAGCGCGCCCGTGGGGGCGTACGTCATGAGTTTGAGGGTTATCGCCGACCGGTTGACCATCTCGCGCCAGCGGCCGGTGTAGGTGCAGCGGCCCAGCCAGGACTCCCAGAAGTCGACGGTCTGGTCGAACAGCCGCAGCGCCTCGGACACCCGGACGGCCTCCAGGGGACCGGTGACGCCGGTCTCGAGCAGCGCGCCGCGCACCTCGCCGGCGCTCAGCCGCAGCTCCGCGTGGATGTCGCCCTCGGCGTCGACCCGCGCCTCGGTGCGCCGGTCGGTGGGCTCGCGGATCAGCCGGACCGTCAGCGCGCTGCGGGGTCCCTCGAAGAGGACGCCGTCGTCGGCCATCCGGGTCTCGAACGACTCGCGGGCGTAGTCGAAGCGCGGCGACACCTCGATCGAGAAGGCCATCTCGCCGCGGACACAGCGGACCAGCCGGACCAGGCGGTGTCTCTTCTCGTCGCCGTCGATCGGCATGAAGTCGACGACCTCGCCCACGCCGCCGGCTGTCATGAAGCGGGTGACGAGCACGGCGGTGTCGGGCAGGTAGAGCTGTTTGGCGGTGTAGTCGTCGGTGGCGGGCCGGATCGCGAACCGGCCGCCGCGATCGGGGTCGAGCAGCGCCCCGAAGACGCTGGGCGAGTCGAAGCGCGGCGCACAGAACCAGTCGAGGGTGCCGTCGACGGCGATCAGCGCCGCCGTCTGGAGGTCGCCGATCAGTCCGTGATCGGCAATCGGGTGGTCGGACATGGCGGCCTCCGCGTGGCCGAGCGGTACAAGGTCACGAGCAGCATGAGTCGTTCTCCGCCCCGTCGCCTCATGCGCCAGGGGTGAAGCGGGGTTCATCCACCTCGAGCGCGACTGCTACGGCGTCACGATCGCGAAGGCCGGGTCGGGGTCGTCGAGCAGCTCCACGAGCACCTGCAGGACCTTCGGGTCGCCCTCGGTCGCCACCCCCTCGATGCCCTGGCCGGCCAGGATGCCGATCAGCTGCGCCTTGGTCAGGGTCAGCCGCAGGTCGGCCCCGGCCGCGGGCTCCGCCGGCCAGTGGATCAGCGCGCCGTTCGACAGCGTCGTCCGGTACGCGGCGCCGAGATCGGTGAACCGCCAGTCGATGGTCAGCGACGACGACCACGCCCGCGGGCCGTTCAGGCGGATGGCGATCGAGTCGAAGAGCTGCTCCACGGTGAGGGCGGTGATCATTCCGGCCGCGCTCACCGACGAGCCCTCCATGACGATGCCCCGGCGGAGCTCGGTCGCCCCGACCAGGTAGAAGTTGCGCCAGGTGCCGCTCTCCGATCCGAAACCGAGCCGCTCGTACACGTCGGCCAGCAGGGCCTTGGCCTCCGCGTTCGTGGGCTCGGCGAAGACGGCGTGGTTGAGCAGCTCGGCCGCGAAGCGCAGGTCGCCGTCGCCGGCGTAGGCGCGCGCCTTGGCGACGACCTCGGCCACGCCGCCCATGCAGTCGACGTACCGGCGAGCCGACTCGGCCGGCGGGTGCTCCCAGAGATGGGCCGGGTTGCCGTCGAACCACCCCAGGTACCGCTGATACACGGCCTTGACGTTGTGGCTGACCGAACCGTAGTAGCCGCGCGCGTGCCAGGCGCTCTCCAGCGCCGGGGGCAGTTCGATCGTCTCGGCCACCTCCGGCCCGGTGAGGCCCTGGTTCATCAGGCGCAGGGTCTGGTCGTGCAGGTACGCGTACAGATCGCGCTGCTGGGACAGGAACGCGACAATCCGGTCGCGCCCCCAGGCCGGCCAGTGATGCGAGGCGAAGGCCACGTCGGCGCGGTCGCCGAACAACGTGATCGCCTCGTTGAGATACCGGGACCAGACCCGGGCGTCGCGCACCACGGCGCCGCGCAGGGTCAGGACGTTGTGCAGGTTGTGTGTCGCGTTCTCGGCCATGCAGAGCGCCGCGCGGTCGGGGAAGAAGAAGTTCATCTCGGCCGGCGCCTCGGTGCCCGGCGTCACCTGGAACACGATCCGGACGCCGTCGACCACCTCCTGCTGGCCGGTGTGGGTGATGTCCACGGTCGGCGCCAGCAGCGAGATGGAGCCGATCGAACTGGTCTGGCCGAGCCCGGTGCCGATCAGCCCGCGCGGGTCCCGGGGCAGCGGGCTCCCGGCGTGGTACATCCCGCGGCGCAGCATCGCGGTGCCGGCGTACACGTTCTCGGCCACCGCCGCCTCGAGGAACCCCTGCGGGGCCAGGATCGGGACGTCGCCGTCGACCACGCCGCGCACGCCGCCGAAGTGGTCGACGTGCGAGTGGGTGTAGACGACGCCGGTGACCGGCCGGTCGCCCCGGTGCTCCCGGTACAGCCGCAGCCCGGCGGCGGCGGTCTCGGCCGAGATCAGCGGGTCGATGACGATCACACCGGTGTCGCCCTCGACCAGCGTCATGTTGGACAGGTCGAGACCGCGTACCTGGTAGATCCCGTCGGTGACCTCGTACAGCCCGTGCTTGGCGCAGAGCTGCGACTGTCTCCACAGGCTGGGGTTCGCGGTGTCCGGGCACTCCGCGCCGAGAAACGCGAAGGAGTCGTTGTCCCAGACCACCCGGCCCTCGGCGTCGGTCACCACGCACGGGTCCAGCGCGCCGATCAGGCCGCGGTCGGCGTCGTCGAAGTCGGTCCGGTCCTCGTATCGCAGCTCCGTCATGGGGCCAGCCTGTCCGGCCGTCCCCGGCCGGGCATCACTCGGCGGGAGTGAGACGCCCGCCGGCCTCCACGTAGACGGCCTCGGTCGCCGGGCACACCCAGGAGCCGTCGCCCTTGTCGACGAGCGGGCGCCCGGCGTGGCCGACCCAGCCGACGCGGCGGGCGGGCACGCCGACCACGAGGGCGAAATCGGGCACGTCCTTGGTGACGACCGCGCCCGCGGCCACCAGCGCCCAGCGGCCCACCGTCACCGGAGCCACGCACACCGCCCGGGCGCCGATCGCCGCGCCCTCACCGATCGTCACGCCCACCGCGTGCCAGTCGTCGCCGGTCTTCAGGCGGCCCTCGGGCGTGACGGCGCGCGGGTACTCGTCGTTGGTGAGGACCGCGGCCGGGCCGATGAAGACGCCGTCGCCCAGCCGGGCCGGCTCGTAGACCAGCGCGTGGTTCTGGAGCTTGACGTTGTCGCCGAGGACGACTCCCGGGCCCACGTACGCGCCGCGGCCGACGATGCAATTGCGGCCCAGCACGGCATCTTCCCGGATCTGCGCGAGATGCCAGATTCGGGTGCCTTCGCCGAGAGATGCACGGGTATCGACGTCGGCCGTCGGGGCTACGTGAGTCATAGCCGGGCAGACTATCGGCCCGGAAACCAGAAAAGGTGTCGCGAAATCGACCCGGCGGCCCAATCCAACCGATGGTCGTCGTCCACTTTGACCGTCAGTCGTACGACCTCAACCGAACGTACCGGCGGCCCCTGGGGGCCTCGGCCGGAATTCGGCCCGGCCCCTTCCTTCAGGCCCACTGGGATCGATAGCTTCCGGCACGGAACCCGTCCACCGTGCACCGGATGAGGATGTTCGTGACTACTCCCATCGGAATCGCCGTCGTCGGGGCCGGCTACTGGGGCCCCAACCTGGTCCGCAACTTCCAGGCCACGCCGGCCTTCCGGCTGCGCTGGCTCTGCGACCTCGACGTCGAGAGGGCCCGCCGTGTTCTCGGCGGCTACTCGACCGTCCAGGTCACCGCGGACCTGGACGAGGTCCTGGCCGACCCCGAGGTTCAGGCCGTCGCCATCGCCACGCCCGCCGGCACTCACCTGCCGGTCGCCCTGGCGGCACTGCGCGCCGGCAAGCATGTCCTCGTGGAGAAGCCGCTGGCCGCCACGTACGAACAGGGCCGTGAGCTGGTCGAGGAGGCCGACCGCCGCGGCCTGACCCTGATGTGCGACCACACCTACTGCTACACGCCGGCCGTGCTGCGGATCCGTGAACTGCTGCGCTCGGGCGAGCTGGGGGAGCTGCACTTCCTCGACTCGGTGCGGATCAACCTCGGCCTGGTCCAGCGCGACATCGACGTGGTGTGGGACCTGGCGCCGCACGACCTGTCCATTCTCGACTTCGTTCTGCCCGATTCGGTACGGCCGGTCGCGGTCGCCGCGCACGGAGCCGACGGAATCGGCGCGGGCCGGGCATGTGTGGCCTATCTGACGCTGGAGCTCAGCAACGGCGCGATCGCCCACATCCACGTCAACTGGCTGTCCCCGGTCAAAATCCGCACGACCATAGTCGGCGGGTCGAAGCGGACGCTGGTCTGGGACGACCTCAACCCGAGCCAGCGGGTGGCCATCTACGACCGCGGCGTCGACGTGGCCTCGCCCGACGAACTGGGCGACGAGCAACGGCGTGACATCCTCGTCTCGTACCGCTCGGGCGACATGGTCGCCCCGGCGCTCACCGAGCGGGAGGCGCTGCGCACGATGGTCGACGAATACGCGCGGGCCATCACCACCGGCGAGCCGGCGCTGACCGACGGCCGGTCCGGGCTCCGCGTCCTCGAAATCCTCCAGGCGGCCTCGCGTAGCCTGGCCGAGGGCGGCACGATGATCAAACTCGATGAAGGGCACATGGCGTGACGGGCGTACAGATCGAGGGCGCGCGCGCCCTCGTCACGGGCGGGGCGGGCACCATCGGCTCGCACGTCGTCGACGAACTGGTTCGCGGCGGGGCCGCCGAGATCGTGGTGCTGGACAACTTCGTCCGCGGCCGGCGCGACAACCTGGCCTGGGCGCTGGAGAACGGCCCGGTCGAGCTCATCGAGGGCGACATCCGCGACGTCGAGCTCGTCAAGCGGGTGACCGCCAGCAAGGACCTGGTCTTCCACCTCGCCGCCATCCGCATCACGCAGTGCGCCGAGGAGCCGCGGCTGGCCAACGAGGTGCTCGTCGACGGCACGTTCAACGTGGTCGAGGCGGCGGCCGAAGCCGGGGTCAAGAAGCTGATCGCCTCGTCGTCGGCGTCGGTCTACGGCCTGGCCGAGCAGTTCCCGACCACGGAACGCCACCACCCGTACAACAACGACACCTTCTACGGCGCCGCGAAGGCCTTCAACGAGGCCACCCTGCGCAGCTTCCACGCCATGAAGGGCCTCGACTACGTCGCCCTGCGTTACTTCAACGTGTACGGCCCGCGGATGGACATCCATGGCCTCTACACCGAGGTGCTCATCCGCTGGATGGAGCGCATCGACGCCGGCAACCCGCCGCTGATCCTCGGCGACGGCCTCGCCACGATGGACTTCGTGCACGTGGCCGACATCGCGCGGGCCAACATCCTGGCCGCCGAGGCCGACGTCACGGACGAGGTCTTCAACATCGCCAGCCAGACCGAGACGAGCCTGCGCGATCTGGCCGCCGCGCTCAGCGAGGTCATGAAGAGCGACCTGCAGCCGGAGTTCGGGCCGGCCCGCGCGGTCAACGGCGTCACCCGCCGCCTGGCCGACACCAGCGCCGCCACCGAGAAGCTCGGCTTCACCGCCCAGTTGTCGCTGCACGAGGGTCTCGAGGGCCTCGTCGACTGGTGGCTGGCCTCGCGGGAAAGCACAGTGAAGTGATCCCCGTGATGATTCCCCAGCTGGGTGAGGAGGAGGCGCAGGCCGCGGCCGACGCCGTCCGCTCCGGCTGGGTGGCTCAGGGCCCGCGTGTGGCCCGTTTCGAGCAGGAGTTCGCGGCGGTCGTGGGTGCGTCGCAGGGCGTCGCCGTCAGCTCCTGCACGACCGCGCTGCATCTGGCTCTCGTCGCGCTGGACGTCAAGCCGGGCGATGAGGTCGTCGTCCCGTCGCTGTCGTTCATCGCGACGGCCAACGCGGTCCGCTACGTCGGCGCGACCCCGGTCTTCGCCGACGTCGACCTGGCCACGGGCAACCTGACGGCGGAGACGATCGACGCCGTACGGACGCCGCGCACCCGGGCGGTCATCGCCGTCCACCAGGGTGGCGTCCCGTTCGACACCGAGGGGCTGCGCAAGGCGGCCGCCGGCTGGGGCGTCGAACTGGTCGAGGACGCGGCCTGCGCGGCCGGCTCCACGGCGTACGGCCGGCCGGCCGGCACCGGCGCGACGCTGGCCGCCTGGTCGTTCCACCCGCGCAAGCTCATCACCACCGGTGAGGGCGGCATGGTGACGCTCGACGACGCCGACCGGGCCGTGCGCCTGAAGCGGCTGCGCGAGCACGGCATGAACGTCTCCGCGGCCGACCGGCACAAGAGCAGCCAGCCGGTGCTCGAGGCCTACCTGGAGACCGCCTACAACTACCGGATGACCGACATCCAGGCCGCCGTCGGTCTCGTCCAGCTCGGCCGTCTTGCGGCCCTGGTGGCCGACCGTCGCGAGAAGGCGGCGCGGTACCACTCGCTGCTGGCCGGTATCGACGGTCTGGTGCCGGTTCGCGACCCCGCTTACGGCGAGACGAACTACCAGTCGTTTTGGGTGCTCATCAACGGCGAATACGGGACGAACCGCGACGATGTGCTGGCCGAGCTGGCCCGCCGGGGCGTCTCGGCCCGGCGTGGCATCATGGCGGCCCACCTGGAGCCCGCCTACGCCGACGTCACGCCCGGGCCGCTGCCGGTGACCGAGCGCATCACCCGCGACTCGCTCATCCTGCCGCTGCACCACCAGCTCACCGAGGACGACCAGAACCACATCGTGGATGTCCTGCGGGAGCTGGCCAGGCCGTGACAGACCTGGTCATCGTCGGGGCGGGCGGCTTCGCGCGGGAGACCGCGTCGGCCGCCCGCGCCGACTTCAACGTCCTGGGCTTCCTCGACGACAACCCCGACCTGCACGGCACGACCCGCTCGGGCCTGCCGATCCTGGGCGCCGTCTCCCGGGCGGCCGACATGGACGCCGCGGTCGTGGTCTGCGTGGGCAATCCCCGCAACTTCACGGCCCGGCGCGGCATCGTCGAGCGGCTCGGCCTGCCCGTCGAGCGATACGCCACCGTCGTGCACCCGTTCGCGTCGGTCGGCGCGGGCAGCACGATCGGCCCCGGCACGGTGCTGCTGGCCGGCACGGTCCTGACCGCCGACGTCGCCGTCGGATCGCACGTGGCCGTCATGCCCCAGGCCGTGCTCACCCACGACGACCGGGTCGGCGACTACTGCACCATCGCCTCCGGCGTCCGGCTGGGCGGCGGCGCGGTGCTCGACGAACAGGCGTACGTCGGCAGCGGCGCCCTGATCCGCGAGGGCGTCACCATCGGCGCCCGATCCCTGGTCGGCATGGGTTCGGTCGTGCTGCGCGACGTTCCCGCCGGCGAGGTCTGGGCCGGCAACCCGGCCCGCCTGATCCGCTCAACTTCTTAGGAGCCAGCACATGTCCCGGATCCCGCTCGTCGACCTCGCCGCCGCCCACGCGGAGGTGGCCGAGGAGGTCGAGGCCGGCTTCAAGCGCGTCATCGCCGAGACCGCCTTCGTCGGCGGGCCCGAGGTGGCCGCGTTCGAGCAGGAGTACGCCGCCTTCTCCGGCCTGGCCCACTGCGTCGGCGTGGCCAACGGCACCGACGCCCTCGAGCTCGCGCTGCGGGCCGTCGGGGTCGGGCCCGGCGCCGAGGTCATCCTGCCGGCCAACACGTTCATCGCCACGGCCGAGGCGGTCGCCCGCTGCGGCGCGAAGGTCGTGCTCGTGGACTGCGACCCCCGGACGTACCTGATCGACACCGACGCCGCCCTCGCGGCCGTCACCCCGGCCACCAAGGCCATCGCGCCCGTGCACCTCTACGGCCAGATGGCCGAGGTCGAGAAGCTGGCCGCGGCCGGTGTCGCGATCGTCGAGGACGCCGCCCAGTCGCAGGGCGCGACCCGGCACGGCCGCGCGGCCGGCGTCGACGGCATCGCCGCCACCAGCTTCTACCCGGGCAAGAACCTCGGCGCGTACGGCGACGCGGGCGCCGTCGTCACCTCGTCCGGGGAACTGGCCACCACCGTCCGTACGCTCGGCAGTCACGGCGGCCTGAAGAAGTACCACCACGACCTGGTCGGCGTGAACAGCCGCCTCGACGGGCTCCAGGCGGTCGTGCTGCGGGCCAAGCTGGCCCGGCTGGCCGACTGGAACGACCGCCGCCGCGCCGCCGCCGCCCGCTACCACGAGCTGCTGGCCGGCCTCGACATCGTGCTCCCGGAGACGCTCGAGGGCAACGAGCACGTCTGGCACATCTACTGCGTGCGTATCCCCGGCGGCCGGCGCGACGCCGTCCTCGCCCGCCTCAACGAGGCCGGCATCGGCGCCGGCATCCACTACCCGATCCCCGTGCACCGTACGGGCGCTTTCGGCGGCCTGGGCGGATCCTTCCCGAATGCCGAGGCCGTGGCCCCGGAAATCCTCTCCCTCCCGATCTATCCGCAGATCACCGGTGAGCAGCAGAACCGGGTGGCCGAGGCGCTGGTCACCGCCTTGCGGCAGGAATGACCCGACAGGCGTTGGAGATCATCCGACCGGTGGAGTACGTCCTGTCAGGACGTGCCCCTAAGGTCTGCGGCAAGTAGCGGAAAAGGAATTCGAGGACACGATGGATAGAGCAAGGGCGCTTATCGCCGCCGCAACCGCCACGGTGCTGGGGGCCGCGGTACTCATCGGGTTGGGCCCGTCGGCGGTCTCGGCCGCCTGCTCGACGAACAACGTCGTGTGCGAGAACGCGCTGACCGGCACGCCGGACGGCGAATGGAACATCACCGGCGCCGGCGACGACTCCATCCAGGGTTTCGCCACCGACATGAGCGTCAACGCCGGTGAGACCGTCACCTTCAAGGTGCGGGCCGAGCACGCGTTCACCATCGAGATCTTCCGGATCGGCTACTACGGCGGCGCCGGCGCCCGCCGCATCACCACGCTGCCCGCCACCTACCCGGCGCAGAACCAGGACACCGCCTGCGTCGACGACGACACCACGCAGATCTACGACTGCGGCACGTGGGCTCCCTCGGCGACCTGGCAGGTGCCGGCCGGGCAGGTCTCCGGCGTCTACTTCGCGCTGCTGACCCGCACCGACGGCGGCTCCAGCCACATCTCCTTCGTGGTGCGCAACGACGCCAGCCACTCCGACGTCCTCTTCAAGACCTCGGACGCCACCTGGCAGGCCTACAACACGTACGGCGGGGCCAGCTTCTACGGCGGCCCGCAGGGACGCGCGACCAAGCTCAGCTACAACCGCCCCTTCGCTACCCGGGGCGCGTTCGACGGCCGCGACTTCCTGTTCAGCAACGAGTACCCGATGATCCGCTTCCTCGAGCGCAACGGGTACGACGTCACGTACACCACCGACGTCGACGCGGACCGTCGCGGCGCGCTCATCGCCAACCACAAGGTGTTCCTCTCCGTCGGCCACGACGAGTACTGGTCGGGCGCGCAGCGCACGTTCGTCGAGGCGGCCCGCGACTCCGGCACCAACCTGGCCTTCTTCAGCGGCAACGAGGTCTACTGGAAGACCCGCTGGGAGACGAGCAAGGACGGCTCGAACACGGCGTACCGGACCCTGGTCTGTTACAAGGAGACCTGGGACAACCGCAAGAGCGACCCGTCGACGGAGTGGACCGGCACGTGGCGTGACCCGCGCTGGAGCCCGCCGTCCAACGGCGGCGTCCCGGAGAACTCGCTGACCGGCACCATGTTCATGGCCAACAGCGACGACATCACCATGCAGGTGCCGGCGGCCAAGGGCAAGAACCGCTTCTGGCGCGGCACCGAGGTGGCGGCGCAGACCTCCGGCGCCAAGCAGCTGGCCAAGCACAGCATCGGTTACGAGTCGGACGAGGACATCGACAACGGCTTCCGCCCGGCCGGCCTGATCCGCCTGTCCGAGACCACCGGCCCGACCCCCGAGTACCTGCGCGACTTCGGCCAGGTCGTCTCGGCCGGCACCACCACGCACCACATGACGCTTTACAAGGCGGCCAGCGGCGCCCTGGTCTTCGGCGCCGGCACCATCCAGTACGCCTGGGGCCTCGACGACCACCACGACAGCGAGTGGGACATCGAGCCGGTCGACAAGAACATGCAGCAGGCGGTCATCAACCTGTTCGCCGACATGAAGGTGCAGCCGGCCACCCGGATGAGCACCCTGCTCGCGGCCAGCGCCTCGACCGACACGGTGGCGCCGACCGCCGTCATCACCTCGCCCGCCGGCGGCGCCACAGTGGCCAACGGCTCCCAGGTGACGGTCTCCGGCACGGCCTCCGACACCGGCGGCGGCGTGGTCGCCGCGGTCGAGGTCTCCCTCGACAACGGCGTCACCTGGCACCCGGCCAACGGCACCACGGCCTGGTCGTACACGGGCAACGTGACCGGCGACGGCGTGGCCACCCTCAAGGTGCGCGCGGCCGACGACAGCGCCAACCTGAACAGCAACCCGACCACCCGGGCGCTCACCCTGACCGGCTCGACCTCGCTGTTCGGCAACAAGGTCCCCGGCACCCCGGCCTCGACCGACACCGGCGCCACCGAGCTCGGCATCAAGGTGACCCCGCAGACCGACGGCTTCATCAAGGCGGTCCGGTTCTACAAGGGCACCGGCAACACCGGCACCCACACCGGCAGCCTCTGGACCGAGGGCGGTGACCTGCTCTCCAGCGGCACCTTCGAGAACGAGACGGCCACCGGCTGGCAGACCCTCACCCTCTCGCCGGCGGTGCCGGTGGTCGCGGGCACGACGTACGTGGCCTCCTACAGCGCGCCGAACGGGCACTACGCGGCCGACTCGTGGGCCTTCGCCTACCGTGGCCTGAACGCGGCGCCGCTGAGCAGCCCGCGCAGCCAGGACTCGGGCGGCAACGGGGTGTACGGCGAGCCGGGCGAGTTCCCGGTCCGGTCCTACGCGGCCACCAACTACTACGTCGACGTGCTGTTCGACTCGTCGAGCCTGACCGCGCCGACCGTCCTGACCGTGACGCCGACGCCGGACGCGCTCTACACGCCCGTCTCGGTGCAGCCCGCGGCCACGTTCAGCAAGCCGGTGAACGCCGCGGCCATCACCTTCACGCTCGTCAACGACGCCGGCGCCAACGTGGCCGGCACCATCGACTACGACGGGCCGACCCGTACCGCCCGGTTCGTCCCGGCGGCCGCGCTGACCGCGGGGGAGACGTTCACGGCCCGGGTGGCCGCGTCCGACGCCAACGGCAACGCGATGGCCCAGCCCAAGGTGTGGAAGTTCACCACCGACCCGGCCCAGACGACCGTGAACAGCCTGTTCCCGGCCGACCAGACGCCGGACACGGCCGCCGTCAAGGACTCCCGCGGCACCACGCTCGGCGTGAAGTTCACCCCGTCCGTGGACGGCACGGTCATCGGCATCCGGTTCTACAAGGGCACCGGCAACGGCGGCACGCACGTCGGCAGCCTCTGGTCGGCCGCCGGCAGCCGGCTGCGGCAGGCCACCTTCGTCAACGACTCGGCCACCGGCTGGCAGAGCGTGTACTTCGACGAGCCGTACAAGGTCGACGCCGGCACCACCTACGTCGCCTCGTACTACGCCCCGCGCGGCAACTACGCCGCCACCAGCGGCTACTTCAACGGCCAGCGCGTCAACGGCCCGCTGACCGGGGTCGGCGGCAACAACGGCCTCTACACGTACGGCGCCGACGTCTTCCCGACGAGCTCGTACGGCAACACGAACTACTGGGTCGACCCGATGTTCGTGGCCGCCCCTGAGGAGCCGCAGCCGCCGCAGCCGACCGTTCCCGCGGGCGCGGTCACGGTCTGGCCCAGCACGGCCACGCCGGCCAACGCGAGCTGGAACGACTCGGCCGCCATCTCGGTCGGCGTCCAGTTCACGACCGACGTCGCGGGCGTCGTCAACGGCATCCGCTACTACCGGGGCGCGGGCAACAACGGCACCCACACCGGTACGCTGTGGAACGCCGCGGGCGACCCGCTGATCACCGGCACCTTCGTGAGCGAGACGGCGACCGGGTGGCAGACGATGCTGTTCTCCCAGCCGTACGCGATCTCGCCCGGCGCCGTGTACACGGTGTCGTACTCGACGACGACCGGCCACTACGCGGTGACCTCGGGCGGCCTGGCCGCGGCGACCCACAACCCGCCGCTGCACGTGCCGGCCACCGGCGGTGTCTTCAAGTACGGCTCCGGATTCCCCGGCACCCGGTCCAGCCACAACTTCTGGGTCGACCCGGTCTTCACTCCCAACAGCTGAGCACGCGATGAACGGACGATGAGCATGCGATAGAAAGACGCGCCGGGTGTCAGTTGTCCGATCCAAACTGGACCCGAAGTACGGATGGCCTGGCGCCGTCGGAGGACGTTAGTGTCATCCCGGCGTCAGCGGAATGTGCGACATGCCGGTGCACCGGGGGTGTGACCGGCCGAGGGGAACGGCATGGATTTCTGGGACCTTACCAAGCTCATGATTCGCCGCTGGTATGTCTCGGTTACGCTCTTGCTGGTCACGATAGCCGCGACGGGCTACGCCGCGACCGAGATCAAGCCGGACTACGCGATCACGTCGTACGTCCAGCTGATCCCGCCGACGGTGGCCTCCGACCCCAACAAGGTCATTTCGGTGCAGAACCCGTGGCTGGCGCTCGGCCTGTCGTCGCTGAGCAACGCGGCCACGGTGGCCACGCAGGACCAGACGTTCCTGGACGCGCTCAAGAAGAAGGACGAGAGCGCCAGCTTCGAGATCACCATCTCGGACAAGAACCCGGTGGCGATCATCGCGGTCGTCGCGCCCACCCTCGAGGAGGCGCAGTCGGCCACCACCGAGGTGACGAACCACTACGAGAAGTCGGTCGTGGCGCTGCAGACGCAGTACAACGTCAAGAAAGCCGACATGATCACCGCGTACCGGCTCGACAAGGGTGAGAACCTCAAGCGCCCCGGCGGCAAGGTCAAGCGGGCCGTGGTCGTCATCTTCGCCATCGGCATCCTGCTCACCGGCGGCCTGACCATCCTGGTCGACACGCTCCTGCGGCGCCGCAAGCGCCGCAGGGGCGGCGACGCCGGTGTCTCGCCCGAGATGCCGCCGGGCGCGGCCGCCATCCCGCTGAACGGCACCTTCCCGTCCGTTCCGCAGATGAACCGGCCGAACGTCAACGGCGACGCCGACAAGACGAAACCCCTCGGCCAGTACGCCCGTGGCGGCGCCCCGCAGCAGAACGGCCGCGACCCCGGTGCGGAAACCATCGTGATCCCGTCCATGCCGCGGGCCCGTCAAGGCGGTGAGCGGGGCAACGATCGCGGCAGGCGCACTTGAGCGCCCCGCCGATCTCGGCGAGAGACCTAGAACCGGCGCTGTTCGCCGACCAGATGTACGCGACCCGCCGCCGGCTGGTCAAGCTGGACGCGGCGTTCGCCCTGGCCTTCGTCATCGCCTGGCTGACCCTCATCCCGTCCCGGCTGATCATCCCGGGCACCACGGCCGACGTCGGCCGGCCCGGCACGGTCCTGTGCGTCCTGCTGTTCTGCTGGTGGCTCGCCACGCGTCTCAGCCCCGAGCTGGTGATGCCGGGGCCACAGCCGATCCGCTGGGCGGCACTGTTCTTCTTCCTGTCGCTGCTGGTCTCCTACGTCATCGCCTTCGCCCGGGGTCTGACCCCGCTGGAGGCGAACGCGGCCGACCGGTCCCTGCTGGCCGGCGGGGCGGCGTTCCTCGGCGTCATCCTGGTGGCGGCCGACGGCATCTCCAACTGGAGCCGGCTGCGCTTCCTGCTGCAGGCGTTCGTCTGGTGCTGCGTGTACATGTCGGTCATCGGCCTCCTGCAGCGGGTGCTGCCGGTCAACATCGTCGAGTACATGCAGGTGCCCGGCCTGACCAACCTCGGCGTGCCCGGCTTCCAGGTGCGCGGCAGCGGGTTACGCGTGCCGGCGACGACCACCCACTACCTGGAGCTGGCGGCGGCGCTGTCGCTGGCCGTCCCGATCGCCATCCACTTCGCCAAGTTCTCGGCCAAACAGATCGTCCGGGGCCTGTACGGGGCGGCGGCGTTCCTGATCGTGGCCGGCATCCTGGTCACGATCTCGCGTACCGGAATCATCTCGATCTTCATCGCCCTGCTGATCCTCATGCCGCTCTGGACGTGGCGGACCCGCTACAACATCATCGCGATGGGCATCGCCGCCGTCGTCGCCATCTCGGCCATCCAGCCGTCCACGGTCCGCACCATCTACGACATCTTCGCCGGGGCGAGCGAGGACTCGAGCATCCAGGTGCGCACCGAGCGGTACGCGATGGTCGGGAACTACTTCAGCCAGCGCCCCTGGTTCGGCCGCGGGTCCGGCACGTGGGAATGGCCCATGTACCAGTTCCTGGACAACCAGTGGATGCGGACGGCCCTCGAGAATGGCATCGTCGGCATCGTCGTGCTGGCCGGACTGCACCTGACCGCGATCACGGTCGCCGCCATCGCCATGCGCCGGGCCGAGACCAGCGAGCAGAAACACCTGTGCCTGGTGCTCATCTCCACCCAGGTGATGGCCCTGTTCATCACGTACACGTTCGACTGCCTCACCTACACGACCTACTCGCTCTCGCTCGGCATGACGGTCGGCCTCTGCGGCGCGGTGTGGCGCCTCACCCACCCGTCCCGGGAGATCCGGACCTCGGCTCCGCGCTGGTCCCGGGTGTGAAAGGAACATTTCGGTGGAAGAGCCGCTCGGCAAACTAGTCAAGCGGGGCCTCGGCTGGAGCTTCGTCAGCAGCCTGGCCACACGCGCCGGCACCGTCCTCAGTGGCATCATCCTGGCCCGGCTGCTGTCGCCCGCCGACTACGGGCAGTTCACCGTCGCCCTGGTCGTCCTGATGATCCTGGTCAACATCAACGACCTCGGCATCGAGCCGACACTGGTCCGCTGGGCCGGCAAAATCGAGAAGATCGCCCCGACCGCGACCACCCTCATCTTCGCGGCCAGCTGCCTGGTCGCGGCGGCGGCGTTCTTCGGGGCGCCGGGCATCGCGTCGGCCCTGAACGCGCCGGAGGCGGCGGGCATCGTCCGGTTGCTGGCCGTCTCGGTCGTCATCAACGGCCTGTTCGCGGTCCCGTCGGCCATGCTGACCCGCAACTTCATGCAGGGGCGCCGGGCCACGGCCGACCTCACCGGCATGATCGTGACCCTGGGCCTGTCCATCGTGCTGGCATCATTGGGCTTCGGCGCGTGGAGCCTGGCCTGGGGCCGCTTCTTCGGCAACCTGGTGAACGGGGTACTGCTGCTGGTCTTCACCCCGCAGCGCTTCCGGCCGGGCTGGGACCGCGAGGCGGCGGGCCACGTCCTGCGGGGCGGCCTGCCCATCGCGGGCACCCTGCTGCTGGCGGTGGGGCTGATGAACCTCGACTACATCGTGGTCGGGCGCCTGATGAGCCCGGAGGCCCTGGGCCTCTACCTGATGGCCTTCAACCTGTCGAGCTGGCCGGTCAGCATCCTGTCGGTGGCGGTGGCCCGCGTGTCGGTGCCGGCGTTCGCCCGCCTCCAGGACAACCTGCCGGCGCTGAGATCGGCGTTCAGCCGCTCCCTGACCCTGATGCTGATCCCGACGTCGCTGGTGGTGGCGGGGCTTGCGGTGTACGCCCTGCCGGCCACCCGGGTCGTGTACGGCTCGGAGTGGTCGGGGGCGGCGGCGGCCCTGACGTTCCTGGCCATCCTGGGCGGTCTGCGGGTGGCGATGCAGCTGGCGGCCGATTTGCTGACGGCCGTGGGCAAGGCCCGCCTGAACATGTACATCCAGGCGGCGTGGATCGTGGCCCTGCTCCCAGCCCTGATCATCGGGGTGTCCCACGCCGGGATTCGGGGGGCGGGCATCGCCCACCTGATCGTGGCGCTGGCGGTGGCGTTTCCCCTCCACCTGGCGGCGGTGGCTACCGTGTCGATCCCGTGGTCGGACGCTGTTCGGGCCTGTGTCCGGCCGGTGCTGGCGGGGGTGGCGGCGGCCCTGGTCGGTGTCGGGGTTCAGCGGGTGGTCGACGGGGATCTGTTGACGCTCCTGCTGGGGGCGGTTCTCAGCACGGCGGCGTTTGCGGTGGTTGCCTGGCCGGCGTTGAAGTTGATTCGCACTCCTGCTCCGGAGGAGCCGGTTGCGGTGTCGGGGATCGTGGCTGCTCGGTGAAGTAGGGGTTTCTTGCGCTGGGACGGTTGAGGGCTGGGTGTGGCCGACCCTGACTGGCTGGGGAGCGCTTTACGTCTGGGTCGGCCACACCCGGCCCTCAACCTTGCGTGGGGTTTCGCTGCCGGGCAGTCGGGGGGGGCACTGGCTGCTTGGTGGTACGAGGAGTGGGCTTTCACCTTGCGCCTGGGTGTGGGGCGGGGTTCGCTGCCGCGTGGGGGTTCGGGTGGGCGGGTCTGTCGGGCCGGCCGGGCTGGGTGGGGGGGCCGGGCGGCAATTCCAGGCCGGTTGCGCGGGTTGGTGGGTGTGGGGCGCCGGTGGTGTCTCTGCGAAGTCGGTCGGGATCGGGGCGGCGAGCTCAATGGCGTGATGTCGGGGGTCCACTGCGGTTTCGGCGAACCGGGCTTGCTGTCGGACCGGCGGCGGGGGTGTGACGTCGGTGGTGTCCGGCTGGGCACGCCGACGAATGCGGTTGACCCGGTGGGTGCGGGGCCGGGAGGGTGGGGGCATGGATGCTCGGTCGGTCGGTAACCGTGCCGCCTGGAACCAGGCTTATCGGGAGCAGCTTCAGTACTTCGGTGGGCTGCCGGCCGACGACACGCTGGTGGCCGAGGAATATGAGCTGCTGCGCGGGATTCTGGCGGCGCGGCCGCTGGTGGTGCACCCGCAGAGCGGCAACGGGGAGGACGACATCGCGCTCGTACGGGCCGGTGCCCGGGCGGTGATCGGGGTCGACTACAGCGAAGTGGCCGTGGGTGAGGCGCAGGGCCGCGCTGCTCGGCTCGGTGTCGCCTGCCGTTACGTCATGGGTGCGGTTCCCGGGGTGCCGTTGCGCGATGGCTGCGCCGACCTGGTCTACACCGGCAAGGGCGCGCTGATCTGGATGCCGGACATCGACGCCTGGGCCGCCGAGATGGCACGCCTGGTGCGGCCCGGGGGCCACCTGTTCCTGTACGAGGGTCACCCCGCCACCGAATTGTGGACCTGGGACCTCGACAAGCCGCGCATCCGGTCCGACCGTGACTACTTCGGCCGCTCGTTCGTCTGCGACGACTTCAGCTTTCCCGCCCACGGGGCCGTCATGTGGCAGTGGAATCTGGGCCGCACAGTCACCGCCGTCGTCGACGCGAGCCTCGAAGTTCGCCACCTGGCCGAATACCCGGAACCGTTCTGGCGCATGGGTGAGGTGGACGCCGCCGCCTTCCGCGGTCGTCTCCCGAACGCCTTCTCTCTCCTGGCCCGGGCACCCCAGCGCTAGCCGGGAGTCGGTGTCAAACGCCAACAGTGGGCTTGTTGCGGAGGAACGGATTGGAGAGGCGCGCTCCTAGCGACCCGATCCCCGCCGAGACGGCGCCCGGCGGCGGCCTGGCGCGGGTGGAGAGGAGAGAGCGGAGGCCCGGCGGGTGAAAAGAGCGGAGGCCCGGCGGGTAAAGGGCGGGACCGGCGGAAGGGGCGGAGGTCTGGCCGGGGAGGGCGAAGCCCTGCACAGATGAGAGGGCCGCGCCGGATGAGGGCAGCGCCGCATGAGGGCCGCGCCGGGTGGAAGGTCTGTGCCTGGCGGGTTAGCGGGAGGGGAGTAGGTCGCGGGCGGCGCCGGCGGTGCGGACGGCGGCGGTGCGGAGGCCGTCGGTGGCTCGGCGGCGTATGGGGGAGTGGTCGGTGAGCGTTTCGCGGCAGAGGGTGTCCAGGTTTGCGGTGACGGACTCCAGGGAGTAGTTGCGGAGGATGAAGTCGCGGGAGAAGTCGCCCAGTTCGGTGGCGGCGGTCGAGGGGGCGGTGGCCAGCTCGCGGATCTCGGCTATGAGGGTGCGGTTGCCCTCGTCGCCGTCGCCCAGGCCGTACATGCCGGTGTAGAGGAAACGGTCGGCCGTGGAAGGGGTGAAGGCCGCGGCGAAGCCTTGTTCGCCTACGACGACTGTGGGCTTGGCGAAGGCCAAGGATCGCAGCGACGAGCCGCCCATGCCTACCACCACGTCGGCGGCGGCGTAGGCGGGGCGGGGGTCGGACATGGCGCCGGTCAGGACGATGGCCGGGCGGCCCAGGGCTTCGTTGACGGTGGCGGATTGCGCCTCGATGGCGGGGCGGGCGGTGCCGTCGCCGACGATGACCAGGCGCAGGGTGGGGATCTCGGCGCCCAGGGTCGTCATGGCTTCCACCGTGCGGCGCAGGCTTTCCAGCTTCAGGTGTTCGACCAGGCGGGAGACCGTCACCACCAGGATGTCGTCGGGGGCCAGGCCGTGGGTGGCGCGGAACTGTTTGCCGAGGGTGGGGTCGGGGGCGTTCTGGTGGACGTCGACCGGGGGGAGGAGCAGGCCCAGGCGGTCGCGGCCGGCGGCTCGGGCCTGGTCGAGGAGTTCGTACGTGCCGAAGGTGGTGCGGACGGCCCGGGGGATCAGGCGGGGCACGCCCATCGACATCACGGTGGACAGCAGCGGGAGGCCGGTGGGCAGGTGGACGCCGTAGAAGGCGTCCAGGGTCTGCGTCCAGTCCCAGGCGTGGATGAGATCCGGTTTCTCGTCGCGGACCGCGGCGCGCAGGGCGCGCATGCGGGCCGGTGACGGGTGGGAGCCCGGTTCCGGCGCGGGAATGTAGCGCAGCCGCAACGACGAGGCCAGGGACTCCATCGGGCCGGGGGTGGCGAACAGGACCGGGTCGTAGCCGTGGTTGTCGCGCAGGGACGCGGCCAGCTCGATGGCGTTGACCTGGGTGCCGCCGACCTCCAGGCGGTGGGCGTAGACGAGGATTTTCATGAAGCCTCCAGGTGGAGGAGGTCGGCCAGTTGGGCGGCGCGGCGGTCCCAACTGTGCTTCTGGGCGAACGCTCGGCGGGCTTCGGCCAGTGCGGGGGTACGGGGCACCGCGAGCTCCGCCCGCACGGCCGCGGCGAAGGCCGAAGGGGTCGACGCCAGGGTGACCAGGTCGGTGCCGAGCCACGTCACCGCGGGCAGGGGAGTGGCCACACCGCCGCGGCCGGCGGCCAGATATTCCAGGGTCTTCAAGGGGAAGCTGGCCCGGTTGAACTCGTTGTCGGCGTACGGGGTGAGGCCCACGTCGATCAGGCGCAGGTACGACGGCATGTCGGTGTGCGGTTTCGGGCCGGTCCAGCAGACGTTCGCGCGCTGGGTGAGCGCGGTGAAACGGTCGGCCTGGTAGCCGGGCGCGACCGGGCCGACGATGAGCAGCGAGACGCCGGTGTCGGCGACCGCTTCGAGCAGGGACAGGTCGATGCGGTCGTTGACGTGGCCCAGCAGGCCCGCGATCGGGCCTTCCAGAGTGACGTCGGTGGGCAGTGGCGCCTCGTCGACCGAGGCGTACAGGTCGGGGCGGCAGCCGTTGGGCACGAACTCGGAGGGGAAGCCGTCACCGGCGTACCTCTTCTGCAGGGACTCCGAGACCACCGCGACCGCGTCGGCCCGGCGCAGCGAGCGTGCCTCCTCGCGGAGCAGCCGCTCGCGGGGCAGGCCCAGCATGCCGGCGCCGGCCACGAGGTCGTCGGTGGCGTAGAAGACGCGGCGCCGCGCGGGCATGTCGAAGCCGGGGTCCTCGACGCGGGAGGAGACCACAGCGGCGAGCGGCCCAGCCGAAGGGTAGAGCTCTTCGATAGCGCGAGAGACCGCTCGCCGAACCATCGGCGGCACGAGGCGGTGCAGGCCGGGGCGGCTGTGGCCGGGCACGACCGGGGTCACCAGGTGGGCCAGGCGCGGTGAGAGGACGCGCAGGCGCGGGCCGTCCATCAGGCTGCCCAGCTCCGGCCGTTTCAAGGAGGTCAGCGCCGAGACCGGGGGTTCCACGAAGAGGACCGGGTTGAACCGGCTCAGGGCCGAGGCCATGTTGCGGTCGTGGCCGGGTGGGCCGTCCCAGCGGCTGCCGGAGAAGTAGACGATGAGGTCGCCGCGGCTGCCCTCGAGCGTGGATGTGGTCACGGAAACCGCCTCATGACAGGGAGACCGGGGTCTTGGTGTCGGCGAAGACGTTGCCGGTGAAGGTGTTGCCGGGGCCGCCCGCGTCGAAGTGCGCGATCGGGCCGTACTGGCCGACCTTCGGGAAGACGTCCTTGCCGAACGTGTTGTTCTCGATCCGGATGTTGCTGGACTGGCCGTGGTCGCCCTCGCCGCCGTACACCGTGTAGGCGCCGCCGGCCAGGTAGTTGTCGACGATCAGGGCGTTGCGGGCCACGCCGAAGTCCTGGAACAGCGCGATGGCCGACGTCTGCAGCTCGTCGTTGATGATCGTGTTGTGCCGGATCGTCAGGGAGGCGCCGGACGGCGGCCCCTCGGTCGACTGGATCATGTCGACGTGGTCGCCGTCGAACACCTGGGGCGAGTGCAGGTAGCAGTCCTCGATGAGGCCGCGGTTGGTGGCGACGCCGTCGGCGATGCGTGAGATCTCGGTACGTTTCACCGTGATGTGCCCGCCGATGTTGTAGATGCCCTGGTGCATGCTGTCGGTGCCGTTGCCGCGGATCTCGCTGTCCATCACCACCAGGTTGCTGGCGCCGGCGGTCTGCACGATGCCCCAGTCGGCCTTGGCGCTGTTCGTCACCCGGGTGTTCGAGATGACGACGTTGCTGGCCTGGACCGTGATGACGCCGGTGACGTCGAGCGCGTTGAGGACCGTGCCGTTCTTGGTCACCGTGATGTCGCCCCGGGCCTTGAGTTTCACTCCCGGCCGGACGCCGGTGTTTCCGGCGTTGGGGAAGGCCGACGGGCGCGCGGCGGGCGGCGCCGCCGGCTTCGCCGACGTCGGGGCGGGTGCCGCCTTGCTGCTGGCCGCGGCGCTCGAGGGCGGTACGGACTTGCTCGGCGACGGTGGCAGGGAACTGGGCGCGGTCGACGGCGGGGTCGACGGCACCGTGGACGGCGCGGTCACCGGGCCGGTGGCGGGGGACTGCCCGCCGGCGACGCCGGTGGTCTGCGGCGGCTCAGGCCGGGTGCCGATCACGACGAGCGCGGTCACCACCGCGACGGCGAGGGCGCCGGCCAGAATGATCAGGCCCCGCTTCGGCTCGCGGAGGTGACTGCCAGGGTCGGTGGTCATCGTGCTCCCTCATCGATGCGGTACGCGTCTCGCGGAACCCTAGCCTCGGACGGTGATCAAATGGGGTGGTCAATGTGTCACTCATTGGCGAATCACCGCCGGTGACCAGGCATCCTGCACCAGTACGCGAGGCTTGCCCGATCCGTCCGCCGGCACGGCCCACACGTCGCTGGTCGCCGCGCCGCTGTCGTTGGTCCGCGGCAGGCCGTACAGGACGGTGCCGTCGTCGAGCCACTCGGCCTGGTCGTCGACGCTGCGCGTCTCGGCCAGCACGGTCTCCTGGCCGGTCCGCAGGTCGTAGACGGCCAGCCGCCACTCGCCGTTCGGCAGGTCGCCGTGCTTCTTGAAGGCGATCCGGGTGCGGTCGGGGGAGAGCGAGGGGCATTCCACGTCCGTACGGAGGGAATCGAGCCGTTGCCCGGACAGGCTCCCCTTGACCAGCCACGTCTTGCCGCCGGAGGCGGCGGTCGCGTAGAAGGCGTCGTCGTCGGCGAACGTCACGCCCCACAGGTTGCGGTCGGCCGCCGTGATCCGCTTGCCGTCCACGTACAACGTGAAGTTCTCGAGGTCGGCCGACTTCCTGTCGCCGATGCGGGTGACCAGCGTGCGCGTCGAGAACTGGCCGACGGTGGCGTAGGAGTCGCCGTAGACGAAGGTGGTGGTGACGGCCAGCGTGCCGTCGCGGGAGAGCCGGACGCGGCTGGGCAGACCGGTCAGCGGCAGGTCGCCGGCGTCCTTCCAGTCGTCGCCGAGAATCTGCGCCTTGTACGTGTTCGTGATGCCGCGCCGGGCCGACAGGCACACCGAGCGCCCCGCCGCCGAGTAGGCCCGCTCGCAGGACACGCCGGTGAGCGCGCGCGGACCGCCGGGATCGCTGAGCGGCACCACCGCCAGCTTGCCGTACCCGTTGCCCAGGGCCGTGTTGCGGAACAGCAGATGCGGCCCGGCCATGGCCGTGGTGAGGTCGGAGACCGGCACGGCCGGGGCCGCCTTGGCCTCCGACGCCTGCTCACGCTGGACCCGGAACACGTAGACACCGGCCGCGGCGAGGGCGAGCACGACGATGCCGGCCAGCACGGCCACCCTGACGCGAGTGTTCACGCCGTGGCCTCACTGGGCCGTAGCAGCATCCAGGCGGCCGGGAGGGCGGCGGCCAGCAGCACGCCGACGATCAGCAGCGCGTTGCCGCGGCCGACCAGTACCCACAGGCTGCCGAAGGCGAGGGCCGAGACGAAGCGGGAGAGGGCGACGACGGTCTGCGCGGCCGCGATGCCGCTGCCCCGGGTCTGTTCGCTGACCAGGCGGCTGACCAGAGCCGGCAGCACGCCGTCGGTGGCCGCGTAGTACGTGCCGAGCAGCAGCAGGACCAGAACGGTGGTGGCGATGCCGCCGAACTGGCCGCCGGCCGCGAGGTAGGCCGCGAGCAGCGCGACGTGACCGCCGACGAAGACCCGGGCCCGGCCGATCCGGTCGGCCAGGCGGCCCAGCGGCAGCGCGAACGCCAGGTAGGCGACGTTCGTGCCGACGTACAGCAGCGGGAACAGGCTCGCGGTGAGGTCGTCGCGCTGCTGGATGGCGAGGTAGAGGAAGCCGTCGCCGACCGTCAGCACACCCAGGATCGCGGTGGCGATCAGCGGCTTGCGCAGGCCCCTGCCGGCCAGCTCGCGGAAGACCACGCGCAGGCCGGTGCGGGCCGCGGCGGCGTGAGTGCGCATGTTCGGCACGAACAGCAGCAGGATGGCCAGGCCGACGATGGCGAAGGCGAAGGAGACGACGAAGACCGAGTCGTAACTGCCCGGAACCATGGCGAGCAGGGCGAAAGCCACCAGGGGGCCGAGCACGGCGCCGATGGTGTCGAGCGTGCGGTGCACGCCGAACGCCCGGCCGAGCTGCGCCGGGTCGCTCGAGGCGGCGATGAGCGCGTCGCGGGGCGCCGTGCGCAGGCCCTTGCCGAGCCGGTCGGCCGAGATGACCGAGACGATGGTGGCGAATCCGTGCGCCGGGAGCAGGGCGACGCGGCTCAGGGCGGAGACGCCGTAGCCGAGGACAGCGATCCATTTGGGGTGCCCGTTGCGGTCGGCCGCGTAGCCGCCGCCGATCCGGACGACGGCGCTCACGCCCTGGTAGAGGCCGTCCACGAAGCCGTACGCCAGGTAGCCGAGGCCGACCTGGGTGGTCAGGTAGAGCGGCAGAACCGCGGCGACCATCTCCGAGGAGACGTCGGTGAACATGCTGACCACGCCGAGGAGCACCACGGTCGTCGCCACCCGTCCGGCGGTGCGGCCCGGCTGGGCCCCCGGCCGGTCGCGTACCGAGACGTACACGAATTGCCCTGCCTTTCCATTGCCAGATTGCTCCACCACCCTTTCGCATAACCGGGGGTCGGCGGCAGTCGGCCGTCCGGTCGAGGCTGAACAGCCGACGGTCCGTCCACGGTGACCGTCCGGCGTGTCCTTGGGCGGGGATCCGACACAGGGTGGTGCCGATCGACCGGCCCCGGAATACTGCCAGCGTGATCAGCGTGGTTGTCCCGGCGCACAACGAGGCGCCCGTCATCGGCCGGCTGTTGCGGTCGCTCGTGTCCGGCGCGCGGCCCGGCGAGATGCAGGTGGTGGTGGTGCCCAACGGGTGCACCGACGACACCGCGGCGGTGGCCGGGGCCTTCGGCCCGCCCGTCGAGGTGGTCGACCTTCCGCAGCCGGGCAAGTACGCCGCGATGCGGGCCGGTGACGACCGCGCCACCGGCAGTGAGGTGGTCTACCTCGACGCCGACGTGGAGATGACCGCCGACGACATCCGCCGGCTGGCCGAGGCGCTGCGCGAGCCGGGCGTGCTGGCGGCCGCGCCCGAGCGGGTCGTGCCCACCGGCCGGTCGTCCTGGCCGGTGCGGTGGTACTACGACGTCTGGCAGCGGCTTCCGGTGGTGCGCGAGGGCCTGTTCGGCCGGGGCGTCATCGCGGTGACCGGCGAGGCCCGCGAGCGGCTGCGGACGGTGCCCGACGTGATGGGCGACGACCTGGCCGCCTCGGTCGCGTTCACCGCCGCCGAGCGCCGGATCGTGCCCGGCTCGAGGGTCGTCGTGCATCCGCCGCGCACCCTGGGCGACCTGATCCGCCGGCGGGTCCGGTCGGTCACCGCCACCACGCAACTCCAGCAGGCCCTGCCGGACGCGGTGGACGAGGCCCGTACCACCAAAGCCGATCTGATCGGGATCGTCCGGGCGAATCCCTTGGCCGCGCCCAAACTGGCCGTTTTCCTGGCCGTCACGCTCGTCACCCGGCGCCGCGCCAAGCGGGCGGTGCGCGCCGGCGACTTCACCACCTGGCTCCGAGACGAAAGCAGCAGGACAGCATGAGAGTCGCGGTAGTAGTAGTCACCTACAACAGCGCCGCGGTGCTGCCGGGCCTGCTGCGCTCCCTCGACGAGGGTCTGAGCGGCCTCGACTGGGGCCTCTACGTGGCCGACAACAACTCGGCCGACGACTGTGTCGCGATCGCCCGTGAGCTCGTGCCGAATTGCCACATCGAGCAGACGGGACGCAACGCCGGATACGCGGCCGCCTTCAACGCGGCGCTGCGCGTCGCCGATCCGTACGACGCCGTCCTCATCCTCAACCCCGACGTCCGTCTCACGCCCGGGTCGGTCGCCAGGCTCGCGGCCCGGCTGGCCAAGCCCGACGTCGGCATCGCGGTGCCGCGCATTCTCGGCGAGGACGGCCACGTGGCGTACTCGCTGCGCCGCGAGCCGACCGTGCGCCGCGCCCTGGGCGAGGCCGTGCTGGGCCAGCGGGCGGGCCGTTTCCCGGCGCTGGGCGAGACGGTGCTCGACCGCGAGGCGTACTTCACCGACGGCACGGCCGACTGGGCGACCGGCGCCGTGATGCTGATGTCGCGCGCCTGCCTCGAGGCCTGCGGTCCGTGGGAGGAGCGGTTCTTCCTCTATTCCGAGGAAACCGAATTCGCCCTGCGCGCCCGGGATCGTGGTTTCGTGACCGAGTTGGTGGCCGATGCCGAGGTTGTCCATATCGGAGGCGAGTCGCGGGTGTCGCCGGCCTTGTGGAGCCTGCTGACGGTCAACCGGGTCAGGCTCTACCGAATGCGGCATTCCGCGCCGGCGGCCGCGCTGTACTGGTCGGCCGTTTTCCTCCGGGAGGCGTCCCGAGCTGCGCTGGGCCATCAGCGGAGCCGTCGCGCGGTCACCGCGCTGGTCCGCCCGGCCACCTTGCCATTCCCACCTTCGAATTGAGTAAGAAACAGCTGAGAAACGTCTTACTCTTAGCGTTCCGCTCGTAATTTCTTTCACTCCTTTCTGGGGAGAAATGCGTGCACGGAACACTTAGGCGCGTTTTCGGGATCGCTCTGCCGGTCGTGGTCTCGCTGGCCGGGCTGGCCGCCCCGGCCGGCGCGGCGACGACCCCCAAACCCGCTTCCCTACCCGATCCGACAGCCCGCGGACCGTACGGTCACCAGGTCATCCAGGAGGCCAAGTTCGGCCTCGCGACCATCCAGGAGCCCAACTCCGACGGCGCGGCGCCCACGGCGGGCACGTCGCAGGCGCCGATGGACGTCGAGATTCGCGGCCAGCTCTCCATGCCCGACTGGAAGAAGCGCACCCAGCCGTCCCCGCTGATCGTGCTGGTGCACGGCAACCACGGCTCCTGCGACTCCGGTCAGGACTCCGCCACAGCGACGTGCGCGCAGTACAAGCACAACGAGAGCGGCTACGCCTACCTGGCCGAGAACCTGGCCACGTGGGGCTACACCACGTTCTCCATCTCGCAGGACCAGCTGATGATGCGGCAGGACAACAACAAGGGCAAAGGCATGCACAACCGCCGCATGCTCCTGTCGGCCGCCCTCGACGCCATCACCGCCGCCAACAAGGCCAAGGGCCTGCCGGTCGACGAGCACACCACTGTCGGCAAGGCGCTGGCCGGTCACCTCGACCTGACCCGCATCGGCCTGATGGGCCACTCGCGCGGCGGCGACGCGGTCACCAACTTCCTCGACTACAACCGCATCCGTACGGACGGCCCGCGCTACCCGATCAACGGCGTCATCTCGCTGGCGCCGACCGACTACGAGCGCAAGGCGCCGTACGGCCTGCCGTTCATGACGATCCTGCCGATGTGCGACGGCGACGTCTCCAACCTGATGGGCGCGCGGGAGTTCGAGCGTTCCCAGTACGTCAACCCCGGCGACCCGTTCCCGCGGATCCAGGTGCAGCAGCTCGGCGCCATCCACAACTGGTACAACTCGGTCTGGTACGCCGACGGCGGCGCCGACGGGCAGGCGAACAACGACGCCGCGTGCGGCAACTCGGCCCCGTTCGCGACCAACAACATCCACCCGAAGAATCTGCGGCTCAGCGGCGCCGGCAGCTACACCGACCCGGCCCGGAACTACGCGATCGACAACTCCGACCCGCTCAACCCCGCGAAGAACACCAAAATCTCGGGTGACCCGGCGCGGATGGGCGACCAGGAGAAGCTCGGCCTGGCCACGATGGCCGCGTTCTTCCGGCGCTACATCGGCGGCGAGGGCGCCTTCGAGCCGTACATGACCGGCGAGCTGTCGAACACCTCGTCGAAGCTCCAGGTGCCGGCCGGCGCCTGCCCCACCAGCCCGTCGGGGACCGCGATCCCGTGCGAGGAGCGGGTCAACACCACCTATTTCGCCGGCGCCGGCTCCCGGGTCGACCTGATCCGTCCCGAGACGGAGAATCCGCTGACGCTCAACGCGCTCGGCGGTTCCCTGGCCGGGCAGGGCTTCGCCGACCCGTACGCCCAAGCGGCCGGTGTGACCACCAAGCCGGCGGCGACCTCGCAGGGCTTCGACTGGTGCAACCCGGAGCCGCAGGACTTCGCGCCGGCCCAGCTCGGCAAGACCGGCCTGCCGCCGGCCGCCAAGCAGTGCCCGCTGCCGGCCGCGACCGCGCTCGGCGGCCAGAACGGCACCCGGGAGAACGCGCCGATCAACCACTCGTACGGCCGTCAGCTCACCCTCGCCTGGGAGCAGGGCTCGGCCGCCAAGCTGACCGCGCGGATCCCGGCCGCCTCGAAGAACATGAAGGGCCTGGAGGCGCTGGCGCTCGACGCCGCGGTGAACTTCTTCGACACCCGCAACCCGGGCGCGGACAACCGCGGTGACAACACTCGTGACACGACGGTGAACGGCACCGCCGCCGGCCCGGTGTGGCCCAACGAGAAGCCCACCTCGTACGACCCGGCCTCGACCACCCAGAACTTCGTCATCGCGCTGAAGGACACGGCCGGCCGTGAGGCCGTCGTCGCGGCCGGCGACCCGCGCTGGGGCAACGCCCTGCACATGTCGACCGGTACGAACACCCCGAACACGCACATCGTGCTCGACCAGATCCGGGTGCCGCTGAGCGAGTTCGCCCGGCAGGGCCTCGACGTGGGCTCGCTGGCCTCGCTGGAGCTGCGCTTCGGCACCGGCGCGATGCCCACATCGGGCTCGATCCAGCTGGCCGACGTGCGCTTCCAGGAGAGCGCCTCCGGCGCGCAGATCCTCTCGGACGGTGTCAGCAAGGCGAACGGCGCCGGCTACGGGCGCTACAACCTCGGTGGTACGACGCCGGCGGCCACCCTGGCCGCGTACGACAACTCGCCCGGCAACGTCGCGCTGAAGGACAGCGGCACCGTCTGGACCGTCGACGACGACCGCCAGCAGTGCCCGAACGCGCAGTTCACGTCGGTCCAGACGGCCGTCGACCACGCGTCGCCGTGGGACACCGTCGTTGTCTGCCAAGGCACCTACCAGGAGTCGTCGACCCCGGTGAACCACGCCTCCAACCCGGTGCAGGCCGGGGCGAAGAACGGTCTCACCATCACCAAGCCGCTCAAAATCAAGGGAGCCGGCGCCGACAAGGTGGTCATCGAGCCCGACCAGTCGCTGACGACCCTGGCCGGCGACCAGCCGTACCTGCGCGACGGCGGCGGCAACGTCATCACGGTGTCGCGGCAGTCGCTCGGCTCGACCGACACCAATGAGATGTTCGTCGACATCTCCGGCGTCACGGTCACACCGGGCAAAGTGGAGGCCGAGGCCGGTGTCGCCTATTTCGGCGCGGCCGGTCGCCTGAGCAACAGCGTCGTCAAGGGCGGCGGCTGGGGAGTCGTCAAAACCGGAGTGATTCAGGGATCCGGCCCGTCGACGGTCGAGAGCGAACTCACCGTCACCGGCAGCGTCGTCACCGGCGGCGTCCTCTTCGACGGAGCGCGCGGAAAGGACGGCGCCCCGGAGAACACGGTCCGTAGCGGTATCCGCAACCACGGCTACGTGAGCCGGACGGTCGTCACCGGACCCGTGAAGTTCACCTACGGAGCCGACGGTTTCGTGAAGGACAGCCGGGTCACCGGTGGTGTGGTCCTGACCGACGCCGGCACGGTGAGTACTCCCAAGCCGCGCCGTCTGCCGACGGGTGTGGGCAAGGTGGCCGACGCCCGCCCGGCGGCCGCGATCGTCGACGCCGCGCACCCGCTGGTGCGGGCCACCGACGACTTCGGGGTACGGTCGGTGACGCTCCTGGCCGACGGGGTCAAGGTGGGGACCACATCCGTTTCCCCGTACGCGTTCTCGTGGACACCCCCGGCTCGGTACGCCGGCCGTAAGGTGACCCTGCGGGCCGTGGTCACCGACTCCTCCGGCCACGTCGGGGTGTCCGCGCCGTCGACGATGACGGTCCCCCGGCGGTAGGTTCGCTGAACTTCGTTCGACGAGGAGGGCCCGCCGTACGGCGGGCCCTCTTTCGCTGTCTCGGCCATCGTCCGAAGGTGTGAGAGCGCGGTCCGAAACGTCGAATCCGTAGTGACCATTCTGAAAGAGGCGTCTGCCGTACGGTCGGAGTAAACGGAAGCCTCCGCGCGAATCGCCCGTAACGGCGAGTCAGCAACCCGTCATACCTTCCCGTGGGTGGATCGTCCTCAGTAGCCTCAGCGTCGGCCACGCAAAAAACGTTGGCGGGCACCCTGTTCCAGCCCGCCGGTCGCCCTGCCTCCGGAAGGACGCCATGACGTCAGCACCAGCGAGATACGTCCACCTCGACGGCGAGACGATCGACCTGACCAATCGGCTTCTCGCGCTCGCGTCGCGCGGATTGCCCACGATGTACCGCACCGAAACGGACGAGTTCGCGTTCACTCGAGTATTCACCGCCGAAAATGGCGCGGTGAGTGCGCATTTGTCCGGAACGAGCCTGCGCTACGCCGCGATCGTGGCGCTCGGCGTCGCCTGGCTCCCGGCCGACCAGGTACCCGCCCTGCTCGGCGGCCACGACCTGGAGAAGTACGTGGCGCTGCTCGTCGACCGGCAGGCGACGAGCACCAACCTCGGCGACATCGCGCTCGTCGCCTGGGCCGCCGCCCAGATCGGGCACCCGCGGCTGCCCGAGGCGCTGGAGCGGCTGCGGGCCTTCGACCGGCGCACCGCCGCCGAGTACGTGGTGGAGGCGTCCTGGGTCGTCGCCGCGCTCGCCACCGCCCGCAAGCAGGCCGATGTGGAGGACCACCTCGCGCAGGCCCGCCGGCGGCTTCTCGACAGCGTCCGGCCCGGCAGCCCGCTGTTCCCGCACGCGACCGGCCCCGGCCTCGTCAAGCCCTACCGCGACCACGTCGCCTGCTTCGCCGACCAGGTCTACCCGATCCAGGCGCTGGCCCGGCTGCACCACTCGGCCGACGGCGGCGACGCCGAGGCCCTGCGGGCGGCCCGCACCACGGCCGACCAGATCTGCCGCCTCCAGGGCCCGGACGGCCAGTGGTGGTGGCACTACGACGCCCGCACCGGCGAGGTCGTCGAGGGCTACCCGGTCTACACCGTCCACCAGCACGCGATGGGCCCGATGGCGCTGCTCGACCTGGCCGAGGCGGCCGGCGGCATCAGCGACTTCGACGAGCCGATCCGCAAGGGCCTGCTGTGGCTGCTCGGCCCGGCCGAGCTCGGCGACACGGAGAACCCGATGCTGCTCGACGACGAGGGCCTTACGGTCCGGAAGGTCTTCCGTGGCGATCCGCGCAAAATCGTGCGCGCGGCCCACACGGTCACGACCCGGGCCAAGTCGGGTCTGAAGCTCTCGGTCATCGACCGGGTCTACAAGCCGCTCTCGCTCGACCGCGAGTGCCGGCCGTACGAGTTCGGCTGGCTCTACTTCGCCTGGCTCGCCTCCGTGGAGGTTCCGGCGGAAGGGATCGCGCGATGAGCACCACGGCCACCAGCTCCGAGGCGCGCCGCGACCTGTTCGGCATGCCGCTGGACGCGCTCACCCTGGAGGAGACCGTCCAGCGCTGCCTCGACTCGGTCGGCAAGGGCGAACTGCTGGAGGTCGGCGTCGTCAACGCCGCCAAAATCGTCAAGATGCGCGGCGACGAGGCCCTGCGCGACGCGGTGACCGGCTGCGGTCTCATCGTCGCCGACGGCCAGTCGGTGGTCTGGGCCAGCAAGGTGCTGCGCCGGCCGCTGCCCGAGCGGGTCGCCGGCATCGACCTGTTCCAGCGGCTCATGTACATGGCGGAGCTGCGCGGCCACTCGGTCTACTTCCTCGGCGCCAAGCCCGACGTCCTCGAGACCATGGTCGAGCGGATCCGCAAGCAGCACCCGAAACTGAAGATCGCCGGCTACCGCGACGGCTATTACGCCGCCGAGGAGTCGGAGGCGGTGGCCGACGGCATCAAGGCCAGCGGGGCCGACCTGCTCTTCCTCGGCATGACCTCACCCAAGAAGGAGGTCTTCGTCGCCACCCACGGCGCCCGCACCGGCGCCAAGGTCGTGCACGGCGTCGGCGGCTCCTTCGACGTGCTGGCCGGTGTGGTCAAGCGCGCGCCGGCCGCCTGGCAACGGGTGGGCTGCGAATGGCTTTACCGGGCACTGCAGGAGCCGCGCCGTCTCGGCCGCCGCTACCTGACCACCAACGTGGCCTTCGTCGGGCTCGTCGCCCGCGAGTGGGTACGGACCGCGCGTACGCCGGCCGCCGAGCGCAACTGAAGGGGAAAGCACCATGCGAGTTGTCATCGCCGGTCAGGGCTACGTGGGACTGCCGCTGGCCGTCCGCGCGGCCGAGGTCGGTCACGAGGTCGTCGGCTTCGACGTCGACACCGTCCGCGTCGGCCGTCTCGTCGAGGGGGAGTCGTACGTCGAGGACATCCCGGCCGAGCGGCTGCGAGCCGTGCTGGCCGGCGGGAAGTACCGGCCCAGCACCGATCCGGCCGACTGCGCCGGCTTCGACATCGCGGTCATCACGGTGCCGACGCCGCTGCGCGACGGTGCGCCCGACCTGTCGTACGTCGAAGCCTGCTCCGAGATGCTCGGCGGGCACCTGCGCCCCGGAGCGCTGGTCGTGCTGGAGTCGACCACCTACCCGGGCACGACCGAGGAGGTCGTCCTGCCGATCCTGGAGAAGGAGTCCGGCCTGACCGCCGGCACCGACTTCCAGCTCGGCTTCAGCCCCGAGCGGATCGACCCGGGCAACCAGAACTGGAACCTGGTCAACACGCCGAAGGTCGTCTCCGGCCTCGACGAGGCGTCGCTCAAGCGGGTCAAGGAGTTCTACGACAGCGTCGTGGAGACCACCGTGACCGTCTCCTCGATGCGCGAGGCCGAGCTGGCCAAGCTCATCGAGAACACGTTCCGGCACGTGAACATCGCGCTGGTGAACGAGATCGCGATGATCTCGCACGACCTCGGCATCGACGTGTGGCAGGCGATCGACGCGGCCTCGACCAAGCCGTTCGGCTTCATGCGGTTCACGCCGGGCCCCGGCGTCGGCGGTCACTGCCTGCCGATCGACCCGTCCTACCTGTCGTGGCGGGTGCAGCGGGCCCTGGGCCAGAGCTTCCGCTTCGTCGACCTGGCCAACGACATCAACAACCACATGCCCGACTACGTGGTGCGCCGGCTCATGGAGGCGCTCAACCGCCGCCAGCGCTCGGTCTCCGGCAGCCGGATCCTGCTGCTGGGCCTGGCGTACAAGAAGAACACCGGCGACGCCCGGGAATCGCCCGCGGTCCGCGTCGTGCAGCTGCTGCGCCAGATGGGGGCGGAGGTCCGGGTGGCCGACCCGCACGTGGTCGAGGCCGTGCACGGCGCCGACGACCTCACCATGGTCACGGCCGACGCCGAGGAGGTGCGGGCGGCCGACGCGGTGGTGCTGCTGGCCGACCACGACGAGTTCGACTACGACATGATCGGCCGCGAGGCCTCGTGCCTGCTCGACACCCGCCGCCGGCTGTCCGGTGACACGGTCGAGGTGATCTGATGCCGCGGATCATCTGTGTGGCCGGGGCCCGGCCCAACTTCATGAAGGTCAAGCCGGTGATGGACGCGCTCGAGGCGCGCGGCGCCGAGGTGGTGCTGGTGCACACCGGCCAGCACTACGACGCCGCGATGAACGACGTGTTCTTCACCGATCTGGGGCTGCGCAAGCCGGACCGCCACCTCGGCACCGGTTCGGGCAGCCACGCCGAGCAGACGGCCCGGGTGATGCTCGCCTTCGAGCCGCTGGTCGACGAGCTCGAGCCGGACGCGGTGGTGGTGGTCGGCGACGTCACCTCGACGCTGGCCTGCGCGCTGGTGGCGGCCAAGGCCGGCATCACCGTGGCCCACGTCGAGGCGGGCCTGCGCAGCCGCGACTGGAGCATGCCGGAGGAGGTCAACCGGCTGGCCACCGACCGGCTCAGCGACCTGCTGTTCGCCCCGTCGCCGGACGGCGTCGACAACCTGCGGGCCGAGGGCTACCACTCCGACCAGATCCACCTCGCCGGCAACGTCATGATCGACACGTTGCACGCGAACCTGGACCGGGCGCTCGGCTCGGACGCGCTGCACCGGCACGGGCTCACCCCGGGCGGGTACGCGCTGGCGACCCTGCACCGGCCGGCCAACGTGGACTCGCCCGAGATCCTGGGCGCGCTGCTGGGCGCCTTCGGCGAGGTGGCCAGGGAACTGCCGGTGATCCTGCCGGTGCACCCGCGCACGGCCGCCCGCCTCGAGACGGCCGGCCTGCCCGAGGGCATCCGGCTGATCCCGCCGGCCGGCTACCTCGACTTCATCGCCCTGCAGGCGTCGGCCCGCCTGGTGCTGACCGACTCCGGCGGCATCCAGGAGGAGACCACGGCGCTCGGCGTGCCCTGCCTGACCACGCGCGACTCGACCGAGCGCCCGATCACCCTGACCGAGGGCACGAACATCCTCGTGGGCCGCGATCCGGAGCTCATCGTGGCCACGGCCCGCCGGGTCCTGGCCGACCCGCCGGCCAAGAGGGCCCCGGCCCTCTGGGACGGCCACGCCGGCGACCGCATCGCCGACGTGCTGCTCGCACACCTGGCCGCGCCGGTCCGGCTGCGCCCGACCGACGCCCGGGACACGGCGGTCGGCACGCCCGCCTGACTGGCAAGGGAAACGGCCCGGCCCCCGCGAGGGGGACCGGGCCGCTTTTCTCTGTCGTCCTCAGTACGCGCCTGAGCTGCGGGCCACGGCGCTGACCGTGCGGGCCAGGATGGCCAGGTCCATGGAGAGGGACCAGTTCTCGACGTACGTGAGGTCGAGCCGGATCGACTCCTCCCAGGACAGGTCGGAGCGGCCGGAGACCTGCCACAGGCCGGTCAGGCCGGGCTTGACCACGAGCCGGCGCAGCATGTCGGACGGGTAGCCGGCCACCTCACGGGCCAGCGGCGGGCGGGGGCCGACCAGCGACATGTCGCCCTTGAGGACGTTGAACAGCTGGGGCAGCTCGTCGATGGAGAAGCGGCGCAGCCACCGGCCGATCGGGGTGATCCGCGGGTCCTTGCGCATCTTGAAGAGCTCGCCGTCGGTGTCGTTGAGGTTGCGCAGCTCGATGAGGCGGGCCTCGGCGTTCACCACCATGGTGCGGAACTTGTACAGGGTGAACAGCTGACCGTCCTTGCCGACGCGCTCCTGGCGGAAGATGGCCGGCCCGCGCCCGCGGGGGTCGAACGCCACCATGGCCGCCACCACGGCCAGCACCGGGGAGGCGAGCAGCAGCAGCACGAAGGCGCCGACGCGGTCGAAGGCGGCCTTGACGAGCCGGGCGCTGCCCTTGAGCCGCGGGTGTTCGACGTGCAGCATCGGCAGGCCGTCGACCGGGCGGATCGTCGTGCGGTCGCCCGCCACGTCGACCAGGGTGCTGGCCACGATGAGGTCGACGTCGTCGCGTTCGAGCTGCCAGGCCAGGCGCCGCAGGGCCGGGCCGTCGATCTCGGGGCAGGAGAGGACGACCACGGTGTCCGCGTCGGAGCGGGCGACCGCGGCGGCCACGCCGTCGAAGGTGCCGTAGACGGGTGGGAGACCGAGCACGAAGCCGCCGCGGCTCGGGCCGGGGGGCAGGCAGGCCCCGATGACGTCGAGGCCGTGGTGGCGCTCTCGGCCCAGCCGGCGGGCCATGTCGGCGACCGCCCGCTCGTGGCCGACCAGGATGACCCGGTGCAGGTGCCGGCCGCGGGCCCAGGTGCGGTGCAGGAGCTGCCGCAGCGCGAATCGGCAGGCGAGGCTGACGGCCACCGCCAGGGGCATCGCGATAATGACGTAACCGCGGGCCAAACGCAGGTCGAAGGAGAACGAAACAATGGCCAGGACCGCGGTCAGCGCCAATCCGGAACGAAATACCCGGGCGTACTCGTCGGTGCCGACGAACAGGTGACGTGGCTCATACGCCCGGTTGAGCGTGAGGCAGGCCAGCCACGCCACAGGAATGAGAAATGTCAATAGAAAATAGCCGGTGGCGAAGGGGTCGCGGTTCGGCGTGCCGAAGCGCAGCAGCAACGCCGAGTTCGCGGCGGCCAGTCCCACGGCGAAGTCGATGAGGTAGAGGGCCAGCACGTACTTGTTCTGCCACCCGCTGCGGGCCCGGCCCGCTCGGGGACGGCCGTTGAGCTGCGGAACTCTGTCACTGAGGTCAAGGGTCGACACTGAATCGACTGTCTGCACTCCGTGCCTCCGTCATCGACTTTCATCTATCCATGGTCCGGACCTCGACGTATCGGACATGCCGGACACGCGGCGCTGCGGGTTACCCGCCGGACACACACGAGAAAGAATTTCGAACGGACGGCCGTTCGCGCTACGCCTTTCCGTGTGAGTCCGATGACGGTTCGGATGAGGGTGCCGAAGAAACGCGGTCCAAAGTGGTCACATCGGACTATCTTCGGTTCTCGTCGTGCATCGCCGCACACCGCCGCGGAAATGCGCGCCACATACCAACCGCATGGCCCCCGGTCAATCGTCCGGCGGGGATGGTTGAATGTCTTGAACCCGACGCAGGGTTGCGGTGAATTCCCGGCACTCGTCGTATCGCGGCAGCAGCCCCGCCGCCCGTGCCTCGGCCAGCGTCGGCGCCGCCGCGTCCTTCGGCGAGAGCAGCGGCGTGCCGGCCGGCCAGTCGATGCCGAGCTCGTCGTCGAGCGGGTGCACGCCGTGCTCGTGGCCGGGACGGTAGGTGGCCGAGCACAGGTAGGCGACTGTCGCGTCGTCGGTCAGCGCGCAGAACGCGTGGCCCAGACCCTCGGCCAGATAGACCGCGCGGCGCTCGACGTCGTCGAGCGGCACGGCCTCCCAGGCGCCGAAGGTGGGCGAGCCGACCCGCAGGTCGACCACCACGTCCAGGACCGAGCCCGACACGCACGTCAGGTATTTCGCCTGCCCCGGTGGCACGTCGGCGAAGTGGACGCCGCGCACGACGTCGCGCGCCGAGGTGGAGAGGTTGGCCTGCCTCAGATCCAGCGCGTGACCCACGGCCTCGGCCAGGCGGTCGAAGCGGTACCACTCGAGGAACGTGCCACGGTCGTCGCCGTGCTGCACGGGGGTGACCTCCCACGCGCCCTCGATGCTCAAGGGGCGGATCTTCACCGGGGACCTCCCATGTCCAGCAGGCGTTCAAGATACTGGCCGTAGCCGCTCTTGAGAAGCGGCTGGGCCAGCTCACGCAACCGGGTGTCGCCGATGAAACCCAGCCGCCACGCGGCCTCCTCGACGCAGCCGATTTTCAGGCCCTGCCGCTCCTCGATGACCCGTACGTACTCCGAGGCCTGGACCATCGACTGGAAGGTGCCGGTGTCGAGCCAGACGGTGCCCCGGTCGAGCACTGTGACGTCCAGCCGGCCCTGGCGCAGGTACTCCTCGTTGACGGCGGTGATCTCGAGTTCGCCGCGCGCGCTGGGCTCGAGCTTCTCGGCGATGCGCACCACGTCGGCGTCGTAGAAGTAGAGCCCGGGTACGACGTACGTGGACTTGGGTTTCTCGGGTTTCTCCTCGATCGAGAGGACCTTGCCCGCCTCGTCGAACTCGACGACGCCGTAGCGCTCCGGGTCGGCCACCGGATAGGCGAAGACGCGGCCACCCGCGGGCTCGGCGAAGCGGGTGAGCTGACGGCCGAGGCCGACGCCGTGGAAGATGTTGTCGCCCAGGATCAGCGCCACCGGTTCGTCGCCGACGAAGTCGGCCCCGATGCGGAAGGCCTGTGCGATGCCCTCGGGGCGCGGCTGCACCGCGTACGTCAGCGACAGGCCGAACTGGGAGCCGTCGCCGAGCAACCGCTCGAAGTGCGGCTGGTCCTCGGGCGTCGTGATGATCATGATCTCCCGGATCCCGGCCGACACCAGGGTGGTCAGCGGGTAGTAGATCATGGGTTTGTCGAAGATCGGCATGAGCTGCTTGGACATGGCCATGGTGATGGGCCAGAGACGTGAGCCGGTTCCCCCGGCGAGCAGAATTCCTCGCACCCGCGCAGGTTACGCAGAGTGCGGCGCACGTCTACACTCGCCAGCCGTGCACATTTTCGTGACCGGTGGTGCCGGTTTCATCGGATCGGAGTACGTCCGCGCCGTCCTTCAGGACGAATACGCCGACGTCACCGTGCTCGACCTCCTGTCCTATTCGGGCAATCGGGCCAATCTGCCGGTGTCGCATGAGCGACTCCGCTTCGTCCAGGGCGATATCGGCGACGCCGCGCTGCTTCGCGAACTTCTGCCCGGACACGACGCGATCGTCCATTTCGCGGCCGAGTCCCATGTGGACCGCTCGATTCAGAGCGCCACGCCGTTCGTCACCACCAACGTGCTGGGCACGCAGGTGCTGCTCGACGAGGCCCGGCATGCCGGAGTCGGGCGGTTCCTGCACGTTTCGACCGACGAGGTGTACGGGTCGATCGACGAGGGCTCGTGGACCGAGACCTGGCCGCTGGCGCCGAACTCGCCGTACGCCGCCTCCAAGGCCGGCTCCGACCTGATGGCCCTGGCCGCCCACCGCACGCACGGCATGGACGTGGTGGTGACCCGCTGCTCCAACAACTACGGCCACTACCAGTTCCCGGAAAAGGTCATCCCGCTGTTCGTCACGAATCTGCTCGACGGCAAGCAGGTTCCCCTGTACGGCGACGGCGGCAACGTCCGGGACTGGCTGCACGTCTCCGACCATGTCCGCGGCATCCAGCTCGCCCTGACCAAGGGCCGCGCGGGCGAGGTCTACAACATCGGCGGCGGCACCGAGCTGTCCAACCGTTCGCTGACGCAGATGCTGCTGGACGCCTGCGGCGCCGGGTGGGACATGGTCCGCCCGGTCGAGGACCGCAAGGGCCACGACCGCCGCTACTCGCTCGACATCACCAAAATCTCCGAGGAGCTGGGGTACGCGCCGGCGGTCACCCTCGAGGCCGGCCTGGCCGCGACGGTCGAGTGGTACCGGTCGAACCGCGAGTGGTGGGAGCCGCTCAAGGCCCGGGCCGGCCTCTGATGCGCTGGCTCGTCACCGGCGCCGGCGGCATGCTCGGCCGCGACCTGGTCCTCGCTCTGCGCGAAGCCGGTCAGACGGAGGTCGTCGCCGCGACCCGGGCTTCGCTCGACATCGCCGACGAGGCGGCCGTGCGCCAGGCGGTCGAGGGCGCTGACGTGGTCCTCAACGCCGCCGCCTGGACCGACGTCGACGGCGCGGAGGCGAACGAGGAGGCGGCCACCGCGGTCAACGGGCACGCGGTAGCGGTGCTGGCCGCGGCCGCCGGCAAGCGCCTCATCCACGTCTCGACCGACTACGTCTTCGACGGTACGGCCACCTCGCCGTACCCCGAGGACGCCGGTGCGGCCCCGGTGAACGCCTACGGCCGGAGCAAGGCCGTGGGGGAGCGGGCGGTCCTGGCCGCCGGCGGCTCCGTCGTGCGCACGGCCTGGCTCTACGGCGAACACGGCAACAACTTCGTGCGGACGATGCTGCGCCTGGCCCGCGAACGCGACACCGTCGACGTGGTGGACGACCAGACCGGGCCGCCCACCTGGTCGTACGCCCTGGCCCGGCAGTTGGTCGCCCTGGGCCGGTCGCCGGCGGCGCCCGGCGTCTACCACGGCACGGCGGCCGGCTCGACCACCTGGTTCGGGCTGGCTCAGGCGGTCTTCGCCGAGGCCGGTCACGACCCTTCCCGCGTACGGCCGACGACGAGCGACCGCTTCGTCCGCCCGGCCAAGCGCCCGTCCTACAGCGTCCTCGGCCACGCCCGCTGGGCCGAGACCGGCGTGGCCCCGCTGCCCGAATGGCGCCCGATGCTCCAGGAGGCGATGCCGTCCCTGCTGCGCTGACCCCGCCCGGCATGACCGAGATCGACCATGGCACGCCGGGAGCGTACCGGCGCTTCTCGCTGCCGGTGGGTTCCGGCCGGCCGCCCGGCTTGCCAGAATGCCGGTATGGACGATGAGGAACGGATCGGCCGGCGCGCCTTCTTCGGGCGGGTGCTGCTCGCGGCGGGCGGCGTCGCCACGGTGCTCACCCTCTCCGGCTGCCCCGGCGGCGACGGGGACGACGACGATGACGACGGCGACGACGGGGACGACGACTGACCGGCTGTCAGGCCGTCGCCGCGGATTTCGGTCACGGGCCGGGACGGCGATCGCGCCCCGGCCCGCGTGACGGATCACAGCCAGATGTTGTCGTGCTCCAGATAGAAGGCTGCCTTCTCCTCGTCGCTCATCTCGTCCAGATGGGCCAGCCCCTCGAAGTAGCCCTCCCGGGGCGCGCCCGGTGAGAAGTGCAGCAGCATCGAGACCGGGGCGCCGGAACGGTTCTTGAAGGCGTGCACGCCGCCCGGTGGCACGTGCACGTAGTCGCCCGGCGACGCCTCGATCCAGCGTTCGCCGTTGTAGATGCTCATGACGCCGTTGAGAATGTAGAAACTCTCGGCCAGCGTGTGATGGAAATGCGGGTCGGGGCCGGTGACGCCGGGACCGCACTCCCAGCGGTAGAGGCCGAACAGGCCGTTGGTCGAGGCACCGGTGGACAGATAGTGCACGCGGGTGCCGTTCGTCGGATAGACGAGCTCCGGGGCGGTGCCGTCCGGGCGGTAGGTCGCGCTGACCTCGCCCTTGTCCCCGTGATACAGCGGCGGAGGATACGTCATGACCTGATTGTCCCCCGTCGATCAGCGCAGCGCGGGGAAGACGATGCCGGCGATCAGCGCGCCGGTGAGCGTCCCGGCGACGACCTGGGCCGGGGTGTGCGCGGTGAGCCGCACGCGGGACCAGCCGATCAGGGGCAGCAGCAGGGCGCTGAGCAGCGCCCACGGCCCGTACACGACGACCAGGACGGCGACCGTGCCGGCGGCGACACCGGCGTGGATGGACATCTTCCAGAACGCGGTGACGGCACCGAAGACCAGCAGGCCGGCCACGCCGGCGATCATCAGCGCGAGCAGCGACCGGGGCGCCCCGAGCAGAATCAGCGCGGTCAGCCCGACGGCCACCGAGCCCACCCCGAACAGCAGGGGCGCGCGGCGGTGGGCGCGCTCGGGGATGTGATGGTCGGCCCAGTCGCCGCGTCGCACGCCCCGGAAGACGTACGCCATGGGAATGCCCGCCGTGAAGACGGCCGCCGGCACACCCCACCACCCGCCCACCACCAGCAGAAGGGCGGTGACAAGCACCGCCGGGGCGAAGACTTCGGTAATCACACGGGCCAGCGTCTCGGTCCCCGAACGGGCGCCTTGTTGCAGTGTCACCCGCAGAACGATAGGTCCCGCCCGTGCCCGGTACGCCGAAACCATGACCAACCACACCGCGCGCAGCCCGTCCGGGCCTCTACCCCCTCCGGTGGCCGGCGACCAGCGGCCCCCGGCACCCGAGTCCTTTTGCCAGCGTGTCGATGCCGGTGCCGGGCAGATCGATTCGGGTGGTCTGGGTGTGATGTCGACGGTGATCGTGCCGAAGGAATCGGGATGCTGTAGCGCGTCATCGATTACCGCCAGAGACGTCTTGAGTTCCGCTTCCTTCTGGGCCTCTACCTGATCGTGAGAAAGGCCCAGCTTGTGAAGCTGTTCCGCGAAGAACGTCTCTGCCGCTTCGCTGAGGAGCGCGGAGCGGGCCTCGTTTGAGCGGCGCTGGTCGTCAACGGGCCCGGGGGAGGATTCGCTGGCGGAGCTGTTCGGCTCTGGCATGCTGGGCATGCGTACGGGACTCCTGAGTTCGGATCTTCGGGATGGGCGGGGACTGGCCGCGCCAGGAAAGGGCGTGTTCGAGTAGGGGGAGGGCTCGCAGCACCTGACCGGATCTGATCAGGGCGTCCCAGAGGGGTTCGAACTTCTTCCAGCCGCCGGCGTAGGCCAGGTGGCGCAGGCGGGAGCGGGGTGGCTTTCCGGCGGCGCCGCGCCAGATCGAGCGCCAGCGGTAGAAGTCGCGGTAGGCGCGCCAGTAACCCTCCTCGAGCTGGGTGGCGGTCATGCCCCGGGGCTCGTAGACCACGTGCCGGGTGTCGTAGCGGTCCCAGTCGCGGTGCAGCAGGCGGGGCTCCATGCGCTTGTACAGGGCCGTGCCCGGATACGGCGTCATGATGTGGAACGTCGCGGTCTCCAGGCCGTGGTCGACGCCCCACGCCACCGTGCGGTCGAAGACGTCGGGGGTGTCGTCGTCCATGCCGAAGACGAAGCTGGCGTTGATCATGACGCCGCTGTCGTGGAGGCGGCGGACGACGGCGCTGTAGTCGCGGCCCACGTTCTGGCGTTTGCGCTGGGCGGGCAGGTTCGCCGCGTTGATGGTCTCCAGGCCGACGAACATGCTGCGCAGGCCGGCGTCGGCCGCCTTTTCGAGCAGGCCGGGGGCGAGTACGGCGTCGACCGTGCTCGCCGCCTGCCACACGCGGCCCATGCCGCGCATGCCGTCGAACAGGGCCGTGGCGAACCGCTTGTTGCCGAACAGGTGGTCGTCGAGGAAGTACAGGTGCTTGCCGGGCAGGCGGTCGATCTCGGCCAGCGCGTCGTCGACCAGCTGCGTGTAGAACGACTTGCCGCCGGTGAAGAACGCGTCCTTGTAGCAGAAGTCGCAGTGGTGCGGGCAGCCCCGGGTCACCACGATCGAGTTCGGTACGAGGTAGCGGTGCCGCTGGATCAGGTCCCGGCGGATCGGCGGGAGGCCCACGAGCGTACGGCGGGAAGAGGTGTATCTGCTCGCGAAAGCCCCCCGGCGGAAGTCGGCCAGGAACTCCGGCCACGTGTCCTCGCCCGGGCCGAGGTGAGGTAGACCTGGATGACCACGAGGTCGGGGGTGTCGTCGTCCACGTCGAGCGTGGACACGTGTTCGTCGAGGATGCGCACTTCGTCGTCGGGGGAGAGGTAGGCCGCGAGCGTGGCCAGCCCGAGCGGCGGGAAGAGCGAATACTTGATCGGGCGGAACAGCGGGCTGGTGGCCTCGGTCAACGCGGGCAGGATCATCGTGACGCGCATGCCGGGAACGCTAGGGATCGGGCGCGGAGGTCGGGTGGCCGATCTGTGAAGGTCTAGCGCATTCACATGTGTTGATGCAAGGTGAGGGAATGGAGGGCATCTTCCGGCGCAAGCCCGTCGAGGACATGGACGACGAGCGCGGCACCGACCTGCAGCGCTCGCTCGGGTTGTGGCAGCTCACCGCCATCGGGGTGGGTGGCATCATCGGCGCCGGCATCTTCGCGCTGGCCGGGGCCGTGGCGCACGAGACGGCCGGCCCGGCGGTCCTGATCTCGTTCCTCATCGCGGGCATCGCCTCGGCGGCGGCCGCCCTGTCGTACGCCGAATTCGCCGGGATGATCCCGAAAGCCGGCTCCGCGTACACGTACGGCTATGTCGTCCTGGGTGAGATCGTCGGCTGGTTCATCGGATGGGATCTGCTGCTCGAGTACACGGCGATCGTGGCCGTGGTGGCCATCGGCATCTCCGGCTACTTCTCGTTCCTGGTCGGCGAGCTCGGCCTCGACCTGCCGGCCTGGATGCTCGGCGCCCCGGGCAGCGGCGACGGGCACGTGGTGGACCTCTTCGCGATGATTCTGTGCCTCCTGATCGCGTACCTCCTCAATCAGGGCATCCGGGCGGCGGCCCGGGCCGAGACGGTGGTCGTGGGCATCAAGATCTTCGTGGTCCTGCTGGTGGTGGTCGTCGGGTTCTTCCACATCAACACCGGCAACTACTCGCCGTTCTTCCCGTTCGGCTGGAGCGGCGCGGTCACCGGCGCCGCCACCGTCTTCTTCGCGGTGTTCGGGTACGACGCGATGAGCACCGCGGCCGAGGAGAGCAAGGACGCGCGGCGCCACCTGCCCCGCGCGATCATCTACTCGCTGGCCATCTCCATGGTGCTGTACGTGCTGGCCACCCTCGTGCTCACCGGCATGCAGAACTATCGGGACATCGACCCCGAGAGCGGCTTCTCGTCGGCGTTCGCCGCGGTCGGCCTCTCCGGGCTGGCCGACGTGATCGCGGTCGGCGCCATCATCGGCATCCTCACCGTCATGTTCACCTTCATGCTCGGCGTGACCCGCGTGTGGTACTCGATGAGCCGCGACGGCCTGCTGCCGGCCTGGTTCGCCGGCCTGCATCCGCGCCGGCGCGTGCCGACCCGGGTGACCTGGATCGCCGGCGCCGCCTCGGCGATCATCGCGGGCTTCCTGCCGATCCGGGAGGCGGCCGAGCTCACCAACATCGGCATCCTGCTGGCCTTCGTGGTGGTCTGCGTGGCGATCATCGTGCTCCGCTACCGGCGTCCCGATCTGCCGCGATCGTTCAAGGTGCCGGGCATGCCGGTCGTCCCGGCGGTCGGCGTGCTCTTCTCGATCTGGCTCATCACGTTCCTCGACCCGGTCACCTGGCTCCGGTTCGTGATCTGGTTCCTGCTCGGCGCGGCCGTGTACTTCTTCTACAGCCGCCACCATTCGAAGTTGAACGATACTTAGCCGCGTGACCGACATCGTCAGCTTCGGGCCGGACAAGCCGCCCCGGCGTTTTCCCGTGGCGGTCGCGGTCGTCGGCGTACTCGCGCTGGCCGTCGCCTTCCTGTTCCTCAACCGCGACGGAGGCGAGCAGCCGGCTCCGGTCACCCTCACCCCTTCTTCCTGTACGGGGGTACCGGCCCGCGGCGCGCCCGCCGCGCTCACCGGCGCCTCGCCGGTCGCCATCGTGATCGACGGCGCCTGCGCCGCGGGCACCGGTCTCGAACGCCGCGACACCACGGCCGCCGGCGGCCCGTGGACGGTCCTGGTCCGGCGCGCGGGCGGCTCGCTCGGCCACGACGGCGCGGTGGTCACCTATCCCGTTTCCGGGGCGGCCTCCACCCGCCAGATGGTCGTCAAGGCGCTCGGCGCTGCGCACGTCCGGGTCCGCGGGGACCTGCCCGCGGCCGATCTGCGGGCGATCGCGGACCGGGTCCGGCTCTCCGGCGGGCGGCCGGTCGTCAGCCCGCCGCCGGGACTGTCCGTCGTCGCCTCCGGCACCTACCGCCCGGCGTCGATCCACGAGGTCCGGTACGGCTCGGCCGACCTGGGCGAGCGGGAGGCCCTGGGCGGCGGCCTGACCTTCACCGGGGTGGCCGCGGCCGGCGGGTACGAGGACCATCTCTACGCCACCGGTGACCTCACCTCGGTCTTCGGCGGCAACGCGGCGATCGCCTGGGAGCCGAAACCCGGCCTGATCGCCTTCATCGGCTACAGCGGCTCGGAGCGCACCGAGGCCGCCGACCAGGCGCTGCGACGGCTGGCCGCCCGGGCTCGGGCGATCAACGGCGACGGATGGCGGGCGATGACCCCGGTCGTCGCCCCGCAGAGCAACGACATTCCATGATCGTTGATACGCTGCCCGCGTTTCCGGCTGGGCGTTTCGGTGGGGAGTGTCATGAGCGACGGCGTGACGGGTGTCAACAGCGTCTCCCGTGAGGTGGTCGAGAAGATCGCGGCGGCCGCGGCCCGCGAGGTGCCCGGCGTGGCCGACCTCGGCGGCGACGTGGCCCGCTTCTTCGACCGGGTGCTCGACCGGATCGGCCTGGACGAGGTCGGCGACGCCACCCGCGGCGTGCACGCGTCGGTCAAGGGTGCGACCGTCGAGGTCACCGTCGTGCTGGTGATCGCGGCCGGCGCCGTCGTGGCCGACGTCATCAAGGCCGTGCAGGCGGCGGTGTCGACGGCGGTCTCCGGCTTCGGCCTGACCGTGACCGGTGTGAACGTCAAGGTCGACGACATCGCGATGCCGGCCCAGCCGGGTTTGTGAGCCATCGGGAAACCGATCGCACGCATTCCTTGGACTATTGGCCGCTCGATGGGTGCCCGGCCTAGCGTTGAGGCATGTCGAAGATCTTGTTCATCATGACCGGCGCCGACGCGTGGACGCTCAAGGACGGCTCGAAGCACCCGACCGGCTTCTGGGCCGAGGAGGCCGCGGTTCCCTACCAGGAGTTCAAGAAGGCGGGTCACGAGATCGTCGTCGCGACGCCGGGCGGTGTGGTGTCGCCGGTCGACCAGGGCAGCCTGGCCGGGGACGCCGCGAAGTTCCGCGAGGTGCTCGACGCCGCCGACGAGTTCAAGCACCCGATCGCGCTGGCCGACGTGAACCTGGCCGACTACGCGGCGGTCTACGTGCCCGGCGGCCACGGACCCATGGAGGACCTGGCCGTCGACGCCCGCTCCGGTGAGCTGCTGGCCGAGGCGCTGCGCGCCGGCACCCCGCTCGGCGTGGTCTGCCACGGCCCGGCCGCGCTGCTGGCCGCCGTCGACAGCGACGGCCGCAACGCGTTCGCCGGTTACCGGGTGACCGCCTTCACCAACGCCGAGGAGACCCAGGCCGGCAACGCCGACAAGGCGATCTGGCTGCTCGAGGACCGTCTCAACTCCGCCGGCGTCAAGGTCGAGGCCGGCGCGCCCTGGTCCTCGCACGTCGAGGTCGACCGCAACCTGGTCACCGGCCAGAACCCGCAGTCGTCCGAAGCCGTGGCCGAGGCCCTGCTCCAGCAGCTCTAGATCGGGGCGGCCGAGCGGTCGATCAGCACCGGGCAGTGCGCGTGGTGCAGCAACTGCAGGCCGGTGGACCCGAGCAGGGCCCCGCTGACGTTGCTGTGCCCGTGGCTGCCGACCACGACGAGCTGCGCCCTGGCCGAAGCGGCGACGAGGGCGGCGGCCGGGCTGTCGTGCGACAGCACGGTCGTGACCGGCACCCCCGGGTACTTCTCGATCCAGGGGGCGAGCTGCGCGGCGAGCTGTTCGCGCTCGGCGTCGTCGTCCTCGGGCAGGGGTACGGCGGTGGCCGGCACCCCCAGCCACAACGGCACCGCCGGGCGGACGGCGCGGACCACGGTCAGCCCCGTCCCCCGGGCCGCGGCCGCCTCGAAGGCGGTGGGCAGCATCGCGTCGGAGTCGTCGAGGCCGGTCACCACCGGGCCGGCGGGGGCGTCACGGCCCCGGACCACGACCACCGGGCACGGCGCCTGAAGGGCCATCTTGCGCCCGACCGAGCCGAGCAGCATCCCGGCGAAGCCGCCGTGGCCGCGGCTGCCGACCACCAGGAGCGCGGCTCCCGCGGAAGCTTCCCGGAGCCGGGGTACGGCGTACCCCGCAAGAACCTCGGTTTCGATCGTGATGCCCGGCTCGACGGCGCGGGCCCGGGCGTGTGCGGCGGCCACTGTCGTCTCGGCGAGGTTGCGCGCCACGTTCAGGTACTCGTCGCCGATCTCGTGCAGATCCCAGTCGTAGGCGAGCACGATCCGCAACGTCGTGCCCCGCCGCCGGGCCTCGCCCGCCGCCCACTCGACCGCCGCGGTGCCGCAGGCGGTGCCGTCCGTGCCGACGACCACTGCCGGATTCCTCATGGCCGTTCTCCCTTCCGTCCCCTTGATCGTCGGCCGTGCGGCCGGCGGGCGGCAGGGGCGATCTGCCCCGAGAGGGCGGGACCAAGGACCCTGTCGGCGTACGCCGTCCGCGACCAGGCTGGAGGGCGGAGGTGTTCGACGATGGTGGTCGCGGTGCTGGTCATCCTGCTGGCCCTGATGATCGGCGTGATGGTGTCCTGGTTCCGGGTCCTGCCCTCGGCGCCGCCGCTGCCTTCCGCGCCGTTCGCGTCCCCGGCCTCGGGCCCGGCCCCGGCCCTGGCCTCGCCCTCGCGCTCGCCCGAGAGCCTTGAGGGCGCCCTGGCCGCCCAGTTGGCGTCCGGCGCGATCACCCGGCCGCAATATCTGCGGGCCATGGGGTGGCTGGCGCTCCGCGAGCAGGAGCGCCACCCCATGGAACCAGGGCCGATCTGATGGATCACGCGGGGCTGCGGCATGGTCCAGGCGGCGCCTGACGGCGGCTGCGGAACACCCCCGTACGACCCCGGTATTCGGCCGCCTCGAGGCCGACGCCAGCCATCCCCCTGACCTCGCCTCCGACCCAGGCGATCCGCCAGATGGGCCTTAGCGGACGGCCGCGGCCAGCCGCTCGACGCCGTTCGGGTCGGCCGTGGACGGCTGGAAGACCAGCTCGTCGGCGCCCAGATCGGCGAAGGCCCGGACGGCGGCGCGGGCGGCCTGGGCGCCGGCGGCGATGCTGCCGACGACGATGTCGCGGTATGTGGCGGGCGCCGTGCCGTAGTAGTCGGCCACGCCGGCCCGGCCCTGCTCGAGGTCGTCGAAGGCGAAGTAGTTGATGGCGATCAGCCGCGGCGATCCGTCACGGCCCGCCTTCGGCCAGGCCTTGCGCGCGGCGTCGAAGTTACCGGCCAGCGTGGCGAACCCGGCGCGGTCGGCCCGGGCCGCGTACGCCGGGATGACGGCGGCGCCGATGTCGCGGACGTGATGGGGAAGTCCGATTCGATCTTCATATCGTCGAAGACGCGGCGGGCCCGGCCGGGTTCAGGTGTCGTGATCCGCCCCACCCGCGCCGCACATTTGCCGAACATTTACCGACGCGCCGCCGGTTCTGCGGCATCATCGCCGGGTGACGAACGGCGGCGCTCTGAAAGAGCTGGACGAAACAGATCATGCGCTGCTCGAGGCCGTGCAGCGCGACGGCCGCGCAACCCTCAGTGACCTGGCCGGCGAGATCCGGCTCAGCGTCTCGGCGACCCGCGCGCGCCTGCGCGCCCTGGAGGACCAGCGGATCATCACGGCGTACGCGGCCCACGTCGACCCCGAGGCGGTCGGCTACCCGCTGCGCGCGGTGGTGCGGATGAGGATGGACGGCCCCTTGTTCGACACCCGGATCGCGACGGTTCTCGAGCGCCACCCCCAGATCGTGCGCTGCCTGCGGGTGACCGGCGAGTCCTGCTACATGATGGAGATCGTCGCCACCGGCCTGCGCGACCTGGAGGAGATCACCGACGACCTGGCCCAGATCGGTCCCATCACCACCGACCTGGTCTACGAGGTGATCGCCGACAAGCCCACTCCCGTGCCCTGAAGGGCTTGATTCAAGGGGCGATGTGACCTTGAGTGGTCACTGTGGAACTGACGTTGGTCGATCGAAGTGTGCGGCGGGGGCGGGTGGCGGCGTCGCTGGCCTTCCTCGGCTTCGGGACGGCGCTCGGAGTGTGGACGGCGCGCATTCCGGCGGTCAAGAGCAACCTCGGCCTCGGGGACGGGCGGCTCGGCGTGGCGCTGCTGGCGTTCGCCGCCGGCTGCATCGCGGGGATGGTGGTGATCGGGCGGCTCAGTGACCGGTTCGGCAGCGGCCGGGTGCTCGTACCGGCGATGGTCCTCGAGGGTGTTCTGCTCGTGCCGCCCGGGTTCGCCGGTGGGCTGACCGCCTTGTGTGCGGCGCTGTTCCTGTTCGGCGCGACGCACGGCACGCTCAACATCGCCATGAACGCCCACGCGATCGAGGTCCAGCGCGCGGCCGGCCGCCCCATCATGTCGTCGTTCCACGCCGTGTACAGCGTCGGCGGTTTCCTCGGCGCGATGATCGGCAGCCTGTTCGCCCGGTCCGGGGCCGGTGTGGGTCTCACCCTTCTGGCCGTCGGGGCTGGCGTTGTCGCGCTGGCCGTCTGGTCGGCGTCCTGGTTGCTCCCTTCGCGGCCCGCTTTCTCCGCCGCGCCGGCGTCCGTCTCCGCGCCGAACTCTTCCTCCTCACCGGCAGCTTCCTCCTCATCGGCAGCTTCCGCCGAGCCGGCGGCCGTCTCTCCACCGGCGTCTTTCTCTCCGCCGGCGTCTTCTTCTCCGCCAGGGCCTTCCTCCTCGGCGCGGGCTGGTGGGCGGCGGTCGCTGCGGCTGATGTTTCTCGGTGTTCTCGTGCTGTGCACGCTCGTCGGTGAGGGCGCGGCCGCCGACTGGAGCGCCGTCTACCTGCGGGACAATCTCGGAACCAGTGCGGGCGTCGCGGCGTACGGCTATGCCGCCTTCGCCGTCATGATGACCGCCGGCCGGGTCTTCGGTGACCGGCTGACCCGTACGCTCGGACCGGTTCTTCTCGTCCGCGTCAGCGGACTGCTCGCCGCCGTGGGCCTCGGCGTCGCCCTGCTGGTGAATCAGCCGCTCGCCGGCGTGGTGGGTTTCGGGCTGCTCGGCGCGGGCCTGTCCTGCATCGCGCCGCAGGTGTTCACCGCCGCCGGCGACCAGGATCCCGAGCGCGCCGGCCGGGCGCTGTCGACAGTGGTCAGCATCGGCTACCTGGGTTTCCTGCTCGGCCCGGTCCTGATCGGCGCCGCCGCCACCGTGGTCACCCTGCCCGTCGCGCTCGGAATCCCCGTGCTGCTGGCCGTTTTCGTGGCCGCGAGCGCCCCGGCCCTGCGCCCGCGCGATCAGCCGTAGAAATCGGCCACCGCGTGGAAGGCGGCCTTCGGCTCCCACGGCAGGTCCGGGTACGTCTCGCCCGCGCGGTCCTCGTAGACCTTCACGACGCCGTAGCTGGCCAGGTCGAGGTCGTCGCGCGGGTCGCCGTCCGGCCGGTGCACGTGGTCGCCGAGCGCGAAGATGAAGACGAAAGCGCTGTCCACGCCCTCGGCGTCGAAGACTTCGAGGGTTTCCCGCAGGTAGCCGGCCTGGCCCTCCTCGTCCCGCTCGTGGTCGCCGGTCAGCCGGGCCGGGCCGCCGTCCGGGTCGTACTCGACGATGTCGAGCGCTTCGGCTCCGACGTCGCCCGCACCCCGGAAGGTCGCCGAGCCGAACTCGGTGATCGCCACCGGCTTGCCCTGGGCGACCAGGGTCCGTACCCCCTCGGCGAACTGGTCCGCCACCCGCGCCGAGCGGTACAGATCCACGGCCACGAAGTCGAACGGCGTCCAGTCCACGCGCTCCAGCGGCACCGACGCGTACGTGAGCGGCCCGCGGAAATGCTCGCGCACCGCCGGCGCGGCCCGCCCGAGGAAGTCGTTGAGCCGTACGCTCAGACCGTCGATCGTTTCCCGTACGCCGTCCGGCCGGCGCAGCGACGCGACCCGTTCCCGGACGTCACCGCCCGGCAGGAACCCCGGGTTCATCAGGCTCAGCTCCGCCCCGGCGACGAAGACGACATCGCCGTGCAGTCCCGCCGCCCGTCGCGCGCAGTCGGCGAACAGCGCCAGCATCGCCCTCTCGCTCAGTTCCAGAGGGTACGGCGAGAACCACACCTCCAGCCCTTCGCGCAGCGCGATCGCCGCCGCCGCCTCGATCCGCTCCGGGTCGCCGCCGGTGATCCGAACCGCCGTGCAGTGCAGATCGGCCCTGATGATGCTGAGTTCCCGCGCCACCTGGCGCAGATCGAAGACCGGCCGCGAGGTACGCCCGTCCCGCACGAATCCGGTGTCGTAGGTGATACCGCGACCGCGCATCAGCGTCCTCCTCGTTAGGTACGTTCAGTACCCTATTTTGACGGCGGGGCGGGGGCAACCCGATGCTGGAGGCATGACGAAACGGCCCGCACCGCCCGCGACCCGGCGTCGCGGCGCCGAGCTGGAGGACGCCCTGCTGCGCGCGGCGGCCGACGAACTCGTCGAGTCGGGCTACGCCGGGCTCACGATGGACCGGGTGGCCCGGCGCGCCGGCACCAACAAGAACACCCTCTACCGCCGGTGGCCCGACCGGCTGGCGCTCGGTATCGCGGCGTACCGCCTGCTGGCCCGGTCTTTTCAGCCGCCCGACACGGGCGCGCTCCGCGAGGACGCGCTCGAGACGTTGCGGCTGGCCAACCGGCACTGGAGCTCGCCGCTCGGCGCGATCCTGCGCGAACTGATGGCCGCCGCCGGTTCCGCCCAGGAGCTGTTGGCCCAGCTGCCGGACCGCTCAGCCGACCCCACCGCCGCCACGTGGCTGCTCATCCTCGGCCGCGCGGTGGCCCGGGGCGAGGCCCGCCCCGAAGCGCTCCACCCGCGCGTCGCCACGGTCGCGATCGATCTGCTGCGCAACGAGTTCGTCACGCGCGGCGTCCCCACCGCGCCCGACGAGGTGCTGCGCGAGATCGTCGACGAGGTCTATCTGCCCCTCGTCCGGTCCCGAGGCGCTGTCCTCACGGAACGGCCTTGAGGACGGCCCGGGCGGCGTCGCCGTCGCCCAGCTGGTCGAAGACGTCGCCGGCGACGCGGCAGCCGATGAGCAGGCTGGAGGTGGCGGCGGGGGAGGGGGCGTTGAGGACGTGCACCGCGCGTTCGGTCCGCTGGATGACGAAGTCGTCGACCAGGGCGCCGTCACGGGTCACGGCCTGGGCCCGGACGCCGCTGCCGTGCCGGCGCATGTCACGGCCGTGGACGCTGGGCGCCATCTTGCGCACCTCGCGCACGAACAGCGGCCAGACGAGCGACCGGCTGATCTCGGTGACGCCGTACCGCCAGAAGCGTCTGGCCAGCCCGCGCAGCGCCGGGTCGGCGAGCAGCTCGCGCACCATCCTGGGGTCGACGGTGCGCCACCGGTAGCCGTGGCGGGAGAGGGCGGGCACCGCGTTGGGCCCGATGTGCACGGTGCCGTCCAGCATCGGCGTGATGTGCACACCGAGGAAGGGCAGATCGGGGTCCGGCACCGGGTAGACCGGGTTCGTGACGAGCCCGCGCAGACCCGGCCGCAGCTCGGCGTACTCACCGCGGAACGGCATGATCCGCACCGGCGGTTTCTCGCCGAGCGCCTCGGCGACCTTGTCGCTGTGCAGGCCGGCGCAGTTGACGACCACGCGGGCGCTCACCTCGCCGTTGACGACCGTGCGGTCGCCGCGGACTTCGAAGACGCTTGCGGGTGTACGCAGGCGCAGGCCGGCGCCGAGCCCGGTCAGTTCCGTGGCGAGCGTGCGGGCGACGGCCCCGAAGTCGGTCATCGCGGTCTCGGCCACCCAGAGCCCGCCCACGCCCGCGATGTTCGGTTCCCGCTCGTTGATGGCCCGCCGGTCGAGGCGCTCGACGGTCACGCCGTTGGCCCGCCCGCGCTCGGCCAGCATGTCGAGCTGCGGCAGCTGGCGTTCGGTGGTGGCCACGACGATCTTGCCGGTGCGCTTGACCGCGACGCCGTTCGCCTCGCAGTAGCTGATCATCGCCTCGCCGCCGGCCCGGGCCAGCCGCGCCTTGAGCCCGCCGGGCTTGTAGTAGAGGCCGGAATGGATGACGTTGCTGTTGTGGCCGGACTGGTGGGCGCCCCAGCGGTCCTCGGCCTCCAGGACCGTGACGCTGAGATCCGGCCGCTCGCGCAGCAGGGCCCGGGCCGTGGCGAGGCCGAGCAGCCCGCCCCCGATGATGGCGACGTCAACATTCACGCTGCGAATGTATACAGTCGCAGCCCCTGTAGTAAATGCACGCTACGATGCCGCGGTGAGTGCCGACCAGATCGCCGAGCGGCTGCGCTCCGCCCTGCGGCGCGGCGAGTTCCTGCCCGGCACGCGCCTCGTCCAGGAGAAGATCGCCGCCGACCTCGCCGTGAGCCGCATCCCGCTGCGCGAGGCGCTGCACATGCTCGCCGCCGAGGGGCTGCTGGTGAACCAGCCCCACCGCGGCATGGTGGTCGCCGAGCTCAGCCCCGACGAGGTGGACGAGCTGTTCGACCTGCGCCTGCAGTTGGAGCCCGCTCTCGCCGAGGAAATCGTGCGGGGCTGCCGCCCGCGCGACGTCGACGCCCTGCACCGCCTGGCCGAGCAGATCCACGACAAGGGCGGCGACGCGGCCGCGCGCGCGGCCCTCAACTACCAGTTCCACTCGCGTGTCTACCGGCTGTCCGAGCGGCCGCTGACCATCCGCTTCATCGACCAGTTGCTGCAGCTCGTCGAGCCGTACAGCCGCCAGTGGGTCCGCTCCGGCCACGACCTGCAGCGCATCGACCGCGAGCACCGGCAGATGGTCGAGGCCCTGCGCGGCGGCGACGCGACGGCGCTCGCCCGGGTGATCGTCGACCACATCGTGGGAGCGCGCGACCACGTACTGGCTGCTCTGGTGAGAGTGACGGGGTAGCATCGCGGCGTGAACAAGTACTGGCACGTCGTCTCCCCGCCGGTCCGCCCCTAACCGGGCGCACCCGCTGACGATCCGCTCCACGGCCCCCGTCGGTCCTGGTTCTTGTTCCCTGCGCCCGTATCGAATCCAGCCCGTACCCGGAATTCGACACGGAAGTTCACGATCTTGTCTGTCACCACGCGTCCCGCTGACCCCGCCCACCACGTCAACCCGCTGGCCGGTCCGGTCCCGGTCCTCGCCGCCGCCACGCTCTGGGGCACCACCGGCACCGCGGCGTCGTTCGCCCCGTCCGCCGCCCCCGCGGCCGCCATCGGCGCCGCCGGCCTTCTCCTCGGCGGCCTGCTCCTGTTCCTGCGCTCCCGCGCCTTCGCCCGGGTGCTTCCCCGGCGCGAGTGGCCGCTGATCCTGCTGGGTGCGGTCACGGTGGCCGGCTATCCGCTCAGCTTCTACCCGGCCGTGGCCCGGTCCGGCGTGGCCGTGGCCACCGTCATCACGCTCGGCAGCGCCCCCGTGTTCGCCGGCCTGCTCTCCTGGCTCATCCAGGGCCGGCGCCCGGCCCGCCGCTGGACGACCGGCACCGTGGCGGCGATCGCCGGCTGCGCCGTGCTCGTCCTGGGCCCCGAACTCGCCGGCGCCGGCGCCGGCGCCGGCGTGGACGTTCTCGGCGTGACGCTGGCCCTGACCGCCGGCCTGTCGTACGCCGCGTACACCATGGCCGGCGGCAACCTCATCGCCCGCGGCCACCCGTCGGGAACCGTGATGGGCACGATGTTCGGCCTGGCCGGCCTGCTCGTCCTGCCGGTGGTCCTCACCGGCGATCCGGGCTGGCTGCTCTCCGCCCGCGGGGCCACGGTCGCGGTGTACCTCGCGCTCGTCCCGACGTACGCGGCCTACCGCCTCTTCGGCTACGGCCTGCGGCACACCACCGCGACCACGGCCACAGTCCTGTCCCTGGCCGAAGCGGCCGTCGCGGCCCTGCTCGGCGTCGCCCTCCTCGGCGAGCGCCTGCCCGCCCTCTCCTGGGCGGGCCTGGCCGTCCTCACCGCCGGCCTGGCGTTCCTGACGCTACCCACCCGCCCACGCCGCTGATCCCGTCCCGGCGCCGGTCCCACGGCCGGCGCTGAGGATCGGTGCTGGTCTCAACGGCTGGCGCTGGTCTCAACGGCTCGTACTGGTCGCATGCCGGCGCCGGTGGATCCCGTCGCGGTGCGGGTCTTGTCGGTTCGCACCGGAGGCTCGTCCGGGGTCTTCGCCGGCGCCGCGTGCGCGGATCGGTCCCGTTCCGACGCGGTCTCCGCGCTGGGCGCCGCGCTCGATGTACGGCCGACAGCCTCGACGACGCCCGGGGCGACATCGAGGGCGGCGACGGCGGCGGACGCACACCCCTCGTGCCGTGCCGCCCACAAGGGCGCCCAGGAGATCTAGCGGAGACTGCCTGTGCCGGGACGCAATGATCAGTCGGCGGTCCCTCGCGGAGACCTGTGGTCAGGTTGCCGGAGCCGGGTGGTTCGGAAGCGAGCCGCGGTGGGGCGACCCGGCGTGGGAGCTCTGGCGGATGCGGAGGTCGGCGGGAAAGACGCAGCGCCAATGGGGAGCGAGCTGACGGCCGATCATCGCGCGGGTTGCCGCGGCCGCCATCGCCTCGACCGGCTGGTGCACCGAGGACATCGGCGGGGTGGCGCACTCCGCTATGACGCTGTCGTCGAAGCCGACCACGGCCACGTCGTCGGGGATGCGCCGGCCCGCGTCGGCCAGGGCCTGCATGGCGCCGGTGGCCATCAGGTCGCAGCCGACGAAGATGGCGTCCAGGCCGGGCTCCTCGGCCAGCAGGCGTTGCGTCAGCGTGTAGCCGTCCTCGCGCCGGAACTTGCCGGTCGCTGAGATGTCGGGCAGGCCCAGCTCCAGCACGGCTCGGCGGTGGCCCTCGCGGCGGCCCTCAGCGCACGCGTTGCCGTCCTGCCCGTGCAGGGCCGCGATCCGGCGGCGGCCGCTCTCGTACAGGTGGATGACGGCGGCGCGGGCGCCTTCGGCGTTCTCCAGGCCGATGTACGGGACGCCGGGCGCCGACGGGCTCATCGCCACCACCCGGTCGCAGCGGGCGTAGAACTCACCGGCGATCCGCGGCGGCACGTTGATGAGCAGCACGCCGAGCGTGACCGTGTCGGCCATCCTCGACAGCAGGGCCCGGGCACCGGCCTCGTCGACCACGTGCACCCGCAGCTGCGCGTTCCCGCCGGCCAGCTCCTGCAGGATCCCGGCGGTGACCCGGCCGTAGTACGGGCTGGTCCCGAAGATCGACGGCTCGTCCACGACGACCAGCTCGATCACCTCGCCGTGCCCGGAGGCGAGGGCCCGCGCCACCGGATCGGGCCGGAACCCCAAGTCGGCGATGACCTGCCGGACGTGTTCACGCGTCCGGGGCGCGACACCCGGCGCATCGTTTATCACTCGCGAGACGGCCGCTTTCGACACACCGGCCCGCCGGGCGACATCGGCCAGCGTCGGCCTCCCCTGCGGCATCGGCCCACTATAGGCTCAGGCGCGCCGGAGGGTCGTCCCATTAATTCGGGGGTACGCCGGTACGTGTGCACACTGTTGAGCTGTTGCCCGACGCGGGGCTCGAGTCCGCCGTACGGGAAATGTGGTCCCGGCTCGTGGCCGCCGGGCTGCCGAGCCTGGCCACCCACGGGCACGCGACCAACCGGCCGCATCTGACCCTGGCCACGGCGGCCTCGGTCGAGGGGCTCGCGGTGGCGGGGCTGCCGGTGCCGGCCGAGCTGGGGGCCGTGCGGTTCCTCGGGCGGGCCGTGGTCTGGGAGGTCCGGCCCACGGCCGCGCTGCTCGAGGTGCAAGCTCGGGTCTGCGCGGCGCTGCCGGACCCGTGGCCGCCACCGGGGGAGTGGGTGCCGCATCTCAGCCTGGCGTTACGCGTGCGCCCCGCCCAGCACGAGGCCGTGCTGGCCGCGCTCGGTGACCCGCCCCGGGCCGGCGGGTGGTTCGTGGCGGCCCGGAGCTATGACACGGCCACCCGTACGGTCACCGGCCTCGCTTAGGCGGCAGCATGTCGTCCAGCGGCAAGGAGGCGGACAGCTGCTTGGTGGCGGCCGTGTCCGGCACGCCGGCCCAGCGCCGCAGCGTCGCGGTGGCCGCGGCGGCGTCCTCGGGCCTCAGCCGGGCGATGTTGGCGCCGTGGTTGGCGCCGGGAGCCACGTACAGGGCCGAGTCGCGGCGGCTCGGGGTGAAGCGTTCCGCTCCCCACGGGTCGTTCTCGCCGTAGACGAACAGCATGCGCTGCGCGCTCGTGCGTACCCACAGATCCACGTCGATCATCGGCAGCGGGTTGTGCGGGCGGCGCAGCTCCGGCGGCAGCGAGGAGTTCGCGGTGTACAGGCCCGGGTAGTTGCGCAGGCCGCGCAGGTGGTCGAAGCGCAGGCTCGGCCAGCCGAGCTGGCTGGCCGCCTGGTAGTAGTACGGGGAGTAGTACTCGAGGCTCTGGTCGGTGTAGAAGCTCCAGCCGGCCACGCCGTCGATCCAGTCGTACAGCTGCTCGTCCGTCGCGGTGCCGGCCGCCGGCACGGCCGCGCAGTCGGCCTCCGTGCTGTACTGCCAGAACGCCCACACCGAGTCCAGCACGGTCATCTCGAACGAGCGGTCGGCCGTGCCGATGGTCCGGGCGAACGTCCATCCGTTCTCGGCCGCGTCGGCCTGCAGCCGGGCCACCAGCCGGTCCCGCCGGCGCAGCGCCTCGGCCTGCACCTCGTCCAGGGCGGTGCGGCACGACGGCGTACCGACGGTGTCGAAGAACTTGTCGTACGCCGTGTCGGCGGGATTGACGACGTCGTTCGGGGCCACGTACGCGACGACGCCGTCGACGTCCCGCGGGTAGAACCGCCGGTGGTAGACCGACGTCATGCCGCCCTTGCTGCCGCCGGTCTGGATCCACTTGGTGGCGTAGACGCTCTTGAAGGCGGTCACGATGCGGTGCTCGTCGCTCGCCTCCTGCCAGATGGTCAGGTCGGACCAGTCGGCCGGGGCCGGCCGCGACGGCGTGAAGAAGCGGTGCTCGACCGAGATCTGGTTGGCGTTCAGCAGCGCCGTCGGCTCGGTCTGCGACGGCCGCGGCGTGGCGGCCAGCCCGTACCCGCTGGTGGAGAGCACCACCGGGCGGTCGGCCGAGCGGTGCAGCAGCGTGAGCCGCTGCTCGTAGCCGCCCTGCTTCGGGTGGCGGTGGTCGGCCGGCTGGCGGTACGTCAGCACGAAGAACCGGTAGCCCGTGCCCTGTGTCTGCGACACCACGGTCAGCCCGGGGATCGCCGTGAGCTGGTCGAGGAGGGGGTCGTCGGCCGCGCGGGCCACCCCGGCCGGGGCGAGAACGACGAGCAGGGACGCGAGGGCAGCGACTATGCGGAGTCTCACGCGACCGACCATATCGACGAACCGTAATATCGCAAAGAGTGTGGCGACAGGACTTCCGGCGGCGGTGGGCGGCCTTCGGGGCGAGCGAGTTCGGCAGCGCGTTCGGATATACGGCCCTGCCGGTCGTGGCGGTGCTGGTGCTGGGGGCGTCGGCCTTCCAGGTGTCGCTGCTGACCGTCCTGGCCGGTGTGGTCAGCGCCGTGGCGGCCCTGCCGCTGGGACCCTGGATCGAGCATCGGCGCAAGCTGCCGGTGATGGTCACGGCCGATCTGGTCCGGGTGGTGGCGGTCGGATCGGTGCCGGCGGCGGCCCTGTTCGGCGCGCTGACCTACTGGCACCTGTGCGTGGTGGCGGTGGTGCAGATGGTCGCCCGGCTGGCCTTCGACGCGGCCGGGGTGGCCCAGTTGCGGACCCTCGTGCCGGCCGAGCACCGGGCGGAGGCCAACGGCCGCTTCGAGACGACACTGTGGACGGCCAACGCGGCCGGCCCGGCGGCCGGCGGGGTGCTGATCTCGTGGCTGGGCGCCACGGCCACGATGGTGGTGGACGCGGTCAGTTTCCTCGTCTCGGCGGTGCTGCTGCGCGGGATGCGCGTGCCGGAGCCGCCACCGCCCGTACGGGAGAAGGGTTTCCCGGATCTGGCCGGCGGCTGGCGTCACATCTTCGGGCATCGCGGCCTGGCGGCGCTGTTCTGGAACTCGATGATCTTCGGCGGATGCGTGCTGGCCTCCGTACCCCTGCTGGCCGTTCTGGTCCTGCGGGACCTGGGGTTCCCGGCCTGGCAGTACGGGCTGATCGCCGGGGTGGCGAGCGTGGCCGGGGTCCTCGGGTCGCTGGTGGTGAAGCCGCTGCGGCGGCGGATCGGCGAGCACCGGGTGCTGCTGGCGGCCGGGGTCGGCCGCAACCTGTGGATGGGCCTGATGCCGCTGGCCACCGCGTCGCGGGCCGGGCTGCTCCTGGTGACGGCGTCGGAGACGTTGATGGTGTTCTTCGCGGGCATGTTCAGCCCGACCTTCGCGACCTACCGGATGAACGCCACCGGCGACGGCTACATGTCGCGGGTGGTGATGTCCTGGTCGGTGGCGAACAAGGTCGTGCAGCCGGTCGTGATCGCGGCGGCGGGTGCGCTGGCCGCGGCCACCTCGGTCAAGACGGCGCTGGCCGTACTCGCCACGATTCTGATCGGCGGTGTCGCCTTCCTGCCCTGGAAGAACTCCGGTTGATGGGTGGCAGTTTGCCGATGACGGTGTGGGGCCCACCGGAGGCAGGCCCGACGTCGGCTGACAGAGGGTCGCGGTCCGAGCGACAGCGCATCTTCCGACCGGCGCGCTCGCGTGCCGCTGTCCGCCCTCGGCCGACCCGCCGTCACGCCAGGAAACGACAGTGGCTGACCGACATCCTGCCATGCCGATGTGAGGGCGTTGGCCTGTCGCTGGAAGTGGCCATACCTCAACAACCGACACCGCTTTACGGCGGCGACAAATACGTTCAGCGCGCATCAGTTTTACGCAATTCCCGTCAGCCGCCTGCGGTGTGCCCGGGATGATCAGTCTTGGTGTTCTTTCTGCTGGTGCGGAGTGGGTTCCTGCATCGGCGTGGACCATGCCGCGAGTAGGCGCAGGGCGTCCGCTGAGGGGGTCGCGGGTTCGGCCGCGTTGATGTACAGGGTGAGGCCGGGGTCTCCCGGCAGGGCGAGGGTCTCGTAGACCAGTTCCATGTCACCGACGAGTTCGTGGTGGATCCGTTTCGTCCCGGCGCGCCCGGGTCGAGATGAATGTAGCGAGCGTGGTTCCACGGTCCGGCGGAGCCGGACAGCAGTCCCGAGTAGAGGGCTCGCGCGAGCGGGTTCATCGCCACGATGTCGGACCGGTCGTTCTGCACGATGGCCGACAGATCGGTCATCTGGTCGAGGACCAGCTGCAGCGTCGCGCGGATCGCCGGTGTCGCAGGGCGCCGGGCCGGGGTCTTGGTCGCACTGCGCCGGCTGCCGCGGGTGAGGTGGAACAGATGTTGGCGTTCCAGTTCGTCCAGCTGGAGCGTGTTGGCGATCGCGTTCAGCACGGCGTCGGAGGCGCCGACCGCGTCACCGGCTCGAGCCGGATGTACCAGCTGACGCTCACGCCGGCCAAGGCGGCCAGCTCTTCGCGGCGCAACCCGGGAACCCGCGGCCGCTGCCGGCGGGGAGCCCGGCGTCCTGCGGGCGGATTCTCGCGCGGCGGGAGGCGAGGAACTCGCGCAACTCGTTCCTGGTGTCCATGATTTCGACTGTAGGCGCGTCCCCGCCGCTGAGGGGGCCACTGCGAGTGCCCCCCATCAAGCGGCTCTGCCAGCACGGACGGTCCTGCTGTTCTCTGGGGTCATGACCACCGCACGGGCTTACGCCGCCACTTCCCCCACCGGCCCCTTCGTCCCCACCACCATCGAACGCCGTCCGGTCGGACCGCACGATGTGTTGATCAACATTGCCTATTCGGGCACCTGCCACTCGGACATCAGCACCGTCCGCGGCGACTGGGGCCCGGCCTCCTACCCGCTGGTCCCGGCCACGAAATCGTCGGCACCGTCGCGCAGGTCGGCTCCCAGGTCTCCCGCCACAAGGTCGGCGACCGGGTCGGCGTCGGCTGCATGGTGAACTCCTGCCGCGAGTGCGTCAACTGCCTCGCCGGTCTGGAGAACTACTGCCTGAACGGCGCCACCTTCACCTACAACAGCATCGACCGCGACGGCACCGCCACGCAGGGCGGCTACGCCACCCAAATCGTGGTCGTCGAGGACTTCGTGCTCAGCGTTCCCGAGAGCATCCCCTTCGCGGCCGCGGCCCCGCTGCTCTGCGCCGGCGTCACCGCCTACTCGCCCCTGGCCCACTGGTACGTCCGCTCCGGCACGAAGGTCGCCGTCGTCGGCCTGGGCGGCCTCGGCCACCTGGCGGTCAAGTTCGCCCACGCGATGGGCGCCGAGGTAACCGTGCTGTCGCAGACGCTGGGCAAGAAGGACGACGGCATCCGCCTCGGCGCCGACCACTACTACGCCACCAGCGACGCGAGCACCTTCCCGACACTGGCGAACCACTTCGACCTCATCGTCAACACCATCAGCGCACCGATCGACGTGCAGGCGTACCTGTCGCTGCTCGCCCTCGACGGCACCCTGGTCAACCTCGGCGCACCCGCCCAGCCGCTGCCTGTCTCGGTGTTCGCCCTCATGGGCAACCGCCGCTCCTTCGCCGCGTCCTCGATCGGCAGCATCGCCGAGACCCAGGAAACGCTGAACTTCTGCGCGAAACACGCCATCGCACCCGAGATCGAACTCATCACGGCAGCCGAGATCAACACCGCCTACGAGCGCGTCCTCAAGTCCGACGTCCGCTACCGGTTCGTGATCGACGCGGCCACCCTCTGACCGGACACCCTCCGGCACCGCTGTGCAGCGGCCACACGCACACCTACGGCGTGCCTAGCCCTGGTCAAGGGTTCCTTACGGTAGAGCGGAGGCCGGCGCGTACTTATCCGACCTTCGTCAATGATCTCCTCCATGGGGCACCTTCCGGTGCTCAGACGTGTGTGAGGGCGCGCGATTCACGCGGTGACGATCACGTGCCTAACAACCCGCGCGGAGTCTTCACGCCATGATCGCCTGGGCCAGCGCCGACATCCTCGACGAGGTGCCTGATCATCCACGAGTTGTCGCGAACTTCGCCCGCAAGTACGGGGGCTTCGACGTCACGACCGAGTCCTACTCCGGCCCACTCGTGCTCCTGCGCCTTACCATCACCCGGTGGCTGCTCGATGGTTCCGCTCAGTAACGTCGGCGTCTGCTCGATCACCGACGTCCGCAACCTGAGGGATCTGCCGATGTGAACACGTGCCCCATGGCCAGTGGTTCCATGATCGAGGCGACAGGCTACTTCAATTGTGGATCACTCTTTCCCGGCCGGACGAAAGCTTTATCGAGACTTCCAGCTCCGCACCCCTGAAGTCTAGAGGGAACTTCATGGTCGCCCCGGACAACGTAGCCGGGAAATCTAGATCGACTTCAGCAAAACTGTTGGCCGCTAAGGGGGTCTGAATGCCGAGTTGAAGCGTTAGGGTGCGACGAATTCCGTCGTCGCATCGGTTCCCGAACGCGCTCAATGTCCCCGCGACAGGCACGTCGGGGCCGCGGGCGGAAGGGGTTCCCGACGCCGCCTCCACACTCTCTGCCGCCACCCCCTTGAAGGAGATCCGATTTGATGCTCCTCCTGTTTCATTGATCACACTTTGCACCGTGTACCTAACGTTTATGTCCCTACCGGGAGCCTTGCAGGATTCGGGCCCTTCCAACCAATTCGCGGACAGCTCCAGCAAGCTAGCGTATTGCGCATTTTTGTCCGGGTTCTGAATCGTAATACGAATTCTCTGTTTGGGCTCATCTCCGCGATCGGAGCTCTGCCCTGGCGGGATGACGACATCTGCACCGACTACCCGAGGCCCTCCGCTGAATCCCAAAATATCGTAGAAGACGTAACTTTGCGTAGTTGGCACGAGGAGCAAGGTAAGAACGCCGGTGTAGAGGAATACAGTCACCAAGATTGGTAGCCGACTCGGTGAAGCGTGTCGCCCCCTTGCTTTTTCGGCAAGCCGGAAAACCAAAAAGGGAGCCGAAAATAGGGCGCCGCCCAGACTCAAGGTCGTCAGTAGAGGTGGGCCGTTGGTGACCGACGATAGGACCGTCGTAACTCCGCCGGCAAGGCTGACGAACATCGACCAGTCGACGGCTGTTCTACTTCTTTCTTGATCGGCATCAGTCGTTGCCATGATCGCCTTTCGCCGGGAGGCGGCCCAAGCATGATTCCAGCATACTGTTTGAGTTCAAAGGCTCAGGCCCAAGCACTGCACGTGTGCGCTCATCTAGCCGCCATCCGAGCGCGGAGCCGGGAGCGCCGTCATGCTGGGTAGGCGTCGCGCGCGAGCGAGCGCACTCGATCATGGGTCGAGGTGACGACGCCTCGAGGACTTTGCCAGCATTGGCTGATGCATGGCGCGATGGGCTATCCGTTCGTTCCGCGGTCGAACCGGTTCCTCGCGGCCGGCCAGTTCTGGGCACTGCCGCTGTCCGATGGGGGCTTCGCGTGCGGGCGCGTCATGGCCGTGCCTGCCTTCGGAGCCAAGGATCGTGTGGGAGTGGTGGTCGGCCTGATGGACTGGACAGCCGACGTGCCGCCTACGTACGAATCCATCGCCGGGCACGGAATCCTCGAGCAGGCGAAGTCCCGCTTCGAAGCGATCTCATCCACGGGCGGCCAAGTGCTGGGCGTGAGGCCGCTTGATCTGGACGGCTTGGTTCCGGTTCTGTTCAACGAGCAACATGTTGGAGCCGTGGATCGGGTGTGGGGGTCACTGGTTATCCGTGATATGGCCGAGCAGTACTTCAGTCCGTGACGATCCGAACGCCTCAGCGTCCGGATCTGCCGCGGGTAACGCGCGCACCGGCAACGCGCCCGCCGAGGACGGATGATCGCTCGGCAAGCGTTCCCTGCAGCCCTCGAGATCTGACGGTTCTCTTTTCGGATCCAAGATCGAGTGCACTCACCTGCCGCCGAGCGCACGCGCTGGCCGGCAGTGAGCCGTCACGCGGTGTGACACCGGCCGGTATCGGCCCGATGCCAGCTCTTGCCGAGTTGCGTACGTCGATGTTCCGCGCGGTCGCGTGGACGAGCGCCCGATGCCGACGACCTCAGGCTGTTGGCATCGATCGCGATGCCGCAGTTGCCAACTGGATGAGCTCGCGCCGATCGGCAGCCGGGTCGAAGGCATCGACGTTGAGCGAGATCGCCACAGCCGAACGCTCGACCGGCGTGGTCAACGCCGCAACCGTTCGTCCGCTGCGCTCGACCATCACCACCGCCGGCGGCAGATATCCGGCCAGCATCTCCTTGAAGATCGCGTGGTTCGACGACAGATATTGCCGTACCAGGGCGTCCACGAAACGGGAAAATGCCGCCGGATCGACCGCGTACTCGTCGACCCCCAGATCCACGACTCCGCACGGCAACTCAACCGTCGGCGCCAGCGCCTCGGTCATCCGGAAGAACAGCTGGGCCACCCTCGTAGCCGGATTCCACAGAGTCTGCCCGGTCGTCGCATCGTCGAAGTACTGACTCACCGCGTCATGATCGCAGCCGCCCCACGGCACGACCACCAGATTCCAGGCCAAAACCGGCGAGCCCGTCCGCGCTTCGCCGAGCGCACGGATCTGCCGCTCCGGGCGTCCTGGCGTTCATCGCTGGTGATGACGCACGGTGATATATGGCTGCCTTTCCCGCCTCCGCGCCCGATGTTGCTCTTCCGATCAACTCGTCGTGCGGGCCGCAGCGTCCGCCTTCCTGGGCCGCTACCGCGGCCAGACCCGCGTGGCACACCGACTCCGACCTGCACGTCTTCCTCCGCTGGTGCACCAACCAGGACCTCAACCCGCTGACCACCCGCCGGGTCGACGTCGAGCGGTATGTGCGCTGGCTGCAAGAGGTACGCCAATACCAGCCCTCGACGGTCTCCCGGCGACTGTCGGTCTTGGTCGGCTTCTAGCGAGTCTGCGTCATCGACGCCATCCTCGAACATTCCCCAGCCGACTACGTCCGCCGCCCCACCGACCCTTGGCCTGGGACACCTGCAGTTCGAGGCCCTGATAACCACCGCGTGCTGCGCGTCCACGGCAAAGGCGGCAAGGTCGTACTCGTCCCGCTGCCACCCGCGGTGGGGCCGTTGAGGAACGCCTCAGCGGGCCGATCCTGCGCAACACCATCGGCGCCGGCATGGACCGGCACGCCGCGACCCGCAGGCTCAAGCACCTCGCCGCCACCGCCGGCATCCGAATGTCGAGGATGCACCCGCACATGCTGCGCCACACGTTGGTGACCACCATGCTCGACGCCGGCGTCAACCTCCGTGACGTGCAGATTGCCGCCCGTCATGCCGATCCCAAGACCCCCGTGCGCTACGACCGGGCTCGCAAGAACCTTGACCGGCACCCCAACTACATCCTCGCCGCCTACATGGCCTCCGGTACCTAATATCGAGCGACGGACCAGAGCGAGCGACTCTGCCGATGAGCGCGCATCTGATCACGTTGTTCTGCTTGGCGCCGGCGCCAAGCGGTCGTCCCCGCCTCGCGCCGGCGCCGTCGTCAGGCTAGGTGAGGCCCAGTACCTGGGCGAGGTGGTCCACTTGGGTTGGGTCATCGGCGTAGCAATACAGGACAAGTTCGTCGGCGCCGAAGGCGCGGTACGCGGCGACGGTGTCGACGAGTTCAGCCGGGTCAGCGATCGGTACACCCCAGTCATCGCGGCCGTAATAGGCGGCAATAGCTGAACGAGCTGGTGCGAAGGCCGAGCCGAGGGCGACGTTGACTTGACAGACCAGCCGGGGCTGTCCGCTGCGTTCGGCGGCGGTCCATTCGCGGTGGACGATGCTTACCAGTTTGTCGGCCCAGGCGAGCGGGGCTGCGCATAGGAAGCCGTCACCGTGGCGGGCGACTCGTCGTAGGGCGGCGGGCGCGAACGCGCCGATGAGGATTTGAGGCCCGCCCGGGGTGGCGGGTAGCGGGCCGATGACCGCGTCCGGGTAGGGCTGGCCGAGCCAAATGCGACGTAACTCGGTGAGTTGGGTTTCCAGGAGGCTGCCTCGGGCGTTAATGGGCGTTCCGGCGGCGGCGTGGTCATCCTCGCGGCCGCCGATGCCGATGCCGAGGGTGAATCGTCCGCCGGACATGAGGTCGAGAGTAGCGATCTGTTTAGCCAACAGGGCGGTGGAGCGCAGCGGGCCGAGCAGCACTTCGGTTTGCAGCCGGACTCGTGACGTCGCGCCTGCCAGCACGGACAGTGCTGTGAGCGGTTCCGGGTTGTGGTAGGCGAGCCTGTCAAGCAGGGCGAGGGTGTCGAATCCGGAGGACTCGCCGCGCCGCGCCCAGTCGGTGAGCAGACGCGGGTTGCTGATGGGTAGGCCGAGACCAATTCGCATGGAGGCTCTCCTTGAAGAGGGCAGCGTTCAACAGCTGTCGCCCTCTCCTCCCACGCATGGGGTGGGCCCCCGGCTCTTCCTGCGACGCACTTCTTGAGCGGGGAAATGGAGTTCCGGTTGTCAAGGGTACCGCGCCGCTCGATTGTTGCCAGGTGCGGGCGCACGTCGCGGATAGCGGCTTCCGCTACCGAGACACCGTGGGTAAATGCCGCCGACGAGCAAAGGGCCGGAGCCGCCTTCCGTGCGGCATTCGCGGTGCGGTTCGGTATCCGGATCTGGCGCCGACCGCGCGGCGGACTGTCGAGGTCCGTCACGTCGGGTAGGCGTCGGCCTGGGCGCGGGCTGTGCGCTTGGGCCGAGGAGCGGAGGTTCGATCTTCGTGGGTGGCGGTCTCGCACCCGAGGTATGTGGTTGCGTGTGATGCGCCTTCGCCGCGTGGGGGCCCAGTGATGTCGACTACGATGGCGAATATGGACGTCCGCCGGTTGGTGTTCGTTGCCGGGGATCGTTTCACCGGCTCGGTGAGTGTGGTCGCGGACGCCGATAATGTCTGGCTCGACCTGAGACGGTTCTTTTCGTTGGCATTCCTCGAGGAGGAGGAAGACCGCCGGCTGCGTTTGCGTCAATCAGTGCGCCTGGTCGGTGCCGACGCCGTGCTGGATCCCAACTGCCTTTACGGTTGGCGGGCCCACTTCTGTTTGGCCGAGGCCTCGTCCAGCCGCCTCCGCGAGGCGCGCTGCTTGCCCGCTGCGCGCTCAATCGCACCGTGGCCGAAACCGAGGAGACGACGGCAGCCCGCATGACTGAGTCAGTTCACCCAGCGACCGGCCATCTGGACAGCGACCGATGACGGCTGCCGACTCACCGTCAGAGGTCCGCTATATCGGTCGTGACGATGCCGTACTGCGGCTAAAGCTGTTGCAGGCATGGGGACTGCGCTGCTATTGCTGCCGTCGGCCGCAGGAGTACCGCGATGTGGAGATCGACCACATCATCCCGCGGACGATCTCCCCTGCGCGCCTCCAGCAGCTAATCGAGCTACACGGTCTCGCCGCCGACTTTGACCTGAACGCCCTCTCGAATCTGGCACCCATTTGCGGGGCGTGCAATACCGAGAAGAGCAACCGAGACGACGTGCTTGACTCTCCCCGGTTCGCCCTTCAGCTGGTAGAGGCCCGGCGACTGGCATCCGTTGTGGAGCGCCGAGTACGCGAACACACCGGCGGCAATGCTGTAACGCGGCTGCTCACCGACGCCGCGATGGCAGACCTGGGCAACACGGGAGCTCGGCAGGCGTTTCTCGAGCACGCTCCCGGGATAGTGCAGAAGCTGGCGCTCATTGACCCATCGGCGGCCGACTTTCTGAGCAGCCGAGATGTTCCACTAGACTTAGAGTACGACCATGTCGTCGTGCGCGCGACGCTTAACGCCCGTGGCCGAACCACGGTCGCCGTCGTGGAGGAGCTTTGCGACTTCACGCTGCCTCAAGCCATCGGCCCTGCCGTCAGGCAGCTGATAACCGCCACCCGCGAATCGGTGACGAAGACGCTCATGGGCATGGAGCACGTGTACGGCTTCGCCTACGAGGATGCGCTGACGATTGACTACATGGCGCTGGATATCGACACCCTCGACTTCAGCCGCTCCGGGACGACGCTGACTGTCACGTTCGACGGACCGTTGGAGGCCCACTTCACGGCGGCCGTACTGCAACACATGCCAGGGTGCGCCGCAGACGACGACACCGACGATGAGGTCGCTATCAATGAGGACCTTTGGCAACTCCTAGTGCACTCGGCTGACGACGCCGTCGGATACGCCACCATGTCCGGCGGCTTCCGCCTGAAGGCTACGTTTAATCTCGCGTCCGGAGTGGTCGAACGGATTGCCTCTCAGGGCGCATTGACCACGTGGGAAGCCACTATCCTCGGCTTGCGGTAGGGCTGCGCGGCACCAGAATGCAGCGCAAAGCGTCGACGGTAAGGAAACATGGCTTGAAGCCTGGGCCTGGTCAATCACCCGCACATGGCCGGGCTGCGGTCGTGCCACCAGAAGATAAGTAGCCGCGGATAGCGAGCGCTGTGGGTGCCGTAGCCACGGCGCGTTCCGAGCCGGTCCAGAACGCGGCAAGGTTGAGTTACGGTGTGGGCCATGCTGTAGCCGGCCAGGAGCGTGCCATCGGCAAAGTGCTCCCGGCCTCGCGTGCCGCCCCGCCTGGCCAGTGGTCGCCCTTCCTCGGCCAATGTCCCCGGACGTCGCGACTAGATGTTCTGACCCGTGAGGTTGGGGACGCGGCTGGCGGGTGGTTGGCCGCCGAGTGCGGTGTGTCCGCGGTGATGATTGTAGGAGTGCAGCCAGGCG
>NZ_JBEZGO010000015.1:0-153861 GCF_040650035.1 Actinoplanes sp. NPDC048796
ACAGCTCCACTCCACAACCGGAGGCCTTCACCCGTCCAGAGTCAGATCAACTCGTCACACCACCTCGACCAACCTCCCTGGACAGCACACCTAGCCCGCCAGCTGGCGCGGGCGGGCCGTCTCGGGGAACGGGAGCATCAGCTCGAACTCCGAGGCGGGCAGCGGGCGGCCGAACAGGTAGCCCTGACAGGACGGGCAGTCGGCGGCCTGGAGGGCCTTCCAGTCCTCCGGGTCCTCGACGCCCTCGGCCACGACCGTCATGTTCAGCGAGCGGGCCAGCCACAGCACGGCCGAGATGATCGACGACTTGCGCGAGTCGGCGGCCAGGCCGGCCACGAACGAGCGGTCGAGCTTGACCACGTCCGCCGGGACCGATTGGAGCCAGGTCAGCGAGCTGTAGCCGGTGCCGAAGTCGTCCAGCGCCACCCGCACGCCGAGCCGCTTGATCGACTCCAGCTTCTCGCGGACGTCGACCGCGGAACCGAGCAGGGCCGTCTCGGTGATCTCGAGGACCACGCGGGACGGGTCCAGGCCCGGGTTCTCGGCCAGCACCGCGGCCACCATCGGCACGAAGTCGGGCTCGGCGAGCTGGCGCGGGCTGACGTTCACCGAGATGTACGGCAGCTGGTTCGTCCACGCCATCAGGTGCCGTACGGCCAGGCGCAGCACGTGCTCGCCGAGCGCCACGATCAGGCCGGTCTCCTCGGCGGCCGGGATGAAGTGTCCCGGGCCGAGCAGGTTGCCCTCGGGCGTGAACATGCGGACCAGCGCCTCGGCGCCGACGATGCGCCCGGTGGCCGTGTTGACGATCGGCTGGAACCAGACCGGCAGCGCCGCCTCGCGGTCGCCGGCCAGGGCTGCCCGCAACCGGGCCTCGGCCGCGATCCGCTCCTTGACCGCCACCCGCAGCTCGTCGCTGAAGACCTGCAGACGGTTGCCGCCGGCGCGCTTGGCCGCGTACATCGCGGTGTCCGCGGCCAGCACCGTGTCCTCGGCCTGCTCGGGTGAGCGGCCGAGGGCCATGCCGACGCTGATCGCGATCTGCATGTGCCCGCTGCTGAGCGGGAGCGGCTCGGTGAACGCGGCCAGGATCTCGCGGCCCACCTGGCACCCGGCGTCGACCGAACCGGCCAGCGCCACCACGAACTCGTCGCCGCCGAGGCGGGCCACCAGCGAACCGGCGGGCACGGTGGCGGCCAGGCGGGCGGCCAGCGCGCGCAGCAGCTCGTCGCCGGCCACGTGGCCGAGGCCGTCGTTTATCGACTTGAAGCGGTCGACGTCGAGGTAGAGCACGCAGACCGGCTCGCCGCCCGGGGCCAGCAGCTCGGCCAGGTCGCTCTCGAAGCCGGGCCGGGAGAGCAGGCCGGTGAGCGCGTCGTGGCGTACCTGGTGCCGCAGCTCCTCCTCGTGCCTGCGGCTGTCGGTGACGTCGAGGCAGTGCACGAAGACCATCTCGAGGTTGCCGTGGGCGTCGCGCACGCCGGTGCTGTGCACCTCGACCCAGATGATCGAGCCGTCGTCGTCCCGCCGGTACTGGCGGGTCAGCACGGCGTCGTCGGGCGCGGCGACCAGCTCGGCCAGGGCACTGCCCTTGACGTCGAGCGGCGAGATCGGCAGGTCGGCGACGCGGAAGCCGGCCGGCAGCTCATCGGGCAGGCGCAGCCAGGACCGGTAGGCGGTGTTGGTGCGCAGCAGCACACCCTCGGGCGAGATCATCGCCATCGGGACCGGCGTCTCGTCGAAGGCGGCGCTCAGCTGGGCCTGGCTCTTGTCGAGGCTGGCCTTGGCCCGCGCCTCCTCGGTCTCGGTCAGGCGCCACGCCACCACCTGGAAGGCGGCCGCGAACAGCACGGCCACGCCGTGCAGCACGGCCCAGAACAGCGGGTGCTGCTGGGCCGAGTGGTGACCGTACGTCGCCTCGGCGTCGAAGACGCCGAACAGCGCGTGGTGGGCCGTGGTGGCCACCAGGACCATGCCGAACGGCGCCCAGTCGCGGTACAGGGCCAGCGCCGCGACGGAGATGAAGAACGTGAAGTGGGCCTCGGTCTGCCCGTGGCACATCACGACGAAGTCCGCGCAGGCGACGGTGAAGCCGAGCGACACGAACGACGAGGACAGGCGCCGGCCGTCGAAGAACCGGCCGGCCACCACGCAGGCCAGGGTCAGGAACAGCAGTGCGAGGGTGAGCGGGTCGCCCAGCTCGTCGCGCCACGCGCCGAAGACGGTGAGGCCGCCCACGCACCCGGCGAGGATCAGCGTCAGCAGCCGGTGGCGGCGCGTCCAGTCCTCGTCGCGCAGTCCCCCGCCGGCCGGTAGCCAGGCCCTGATGTTGAGCATGCTTCGACGATCGGCCTCGCATGGTGCGGGTCTCAGCCCGCGACGGTTGCGGGACGGTAGCAATCGTGACCGGCCCCACATTCCGATACGGATACGTCTCGTTTCGCTTAGGCTCCACGAATACGGAACAGTCTCGTATCGAAACGTGGGGGAAACACCAGATGGATCAGACCGTGACGGCACCGGCCGGGCATCCCCGCCGCTGGGCCATCCTCGGCGTCCTGGTCATCAGCCTGCTGGTGGTCGTGCTGGACAACACCGTTCTCAACGTCGCCCTGCGGACGATCGCCGACCCGGTGCACGGGCTCGGCGCGACGCAGAGCGAGCTGGAATGGTCGATCAACTCGTACACGCTGGTCTTCGCCGGCCTGCTGTTCACCGCCGGCATCCTGGCCGACCGGCTGGGCCGCCGGATCACCCTGGTCACCGGCCTCGCGATCTTCGCGATCGCCTCGCTGGTGTCCAGCTACGCCGACTCGGCGAACCAGCTCATCGCCGCCCGCGCCCTGATGGGCCTGGGCGCCGCGGCCGTCATGCCGGCCACCCTGTCGATCATCGCGAACGTCTTCGAGCCGCGTGAGCGCGGCCGCGCCATCGGCGTCTGGGCGGGCGCGGTCGGCCTCGGCGTGGCGATCGGCCCGATCGTCGGCGGCCTGCTGCTCGAACACTTCTGGTGGGGCTCGGTCTTCCTGATCAACGTGCCGATCGCCGCCGCCGGCGTCGTCCTCGTGCTGGTCCTGGTGCCCGAGTCGCGCGACCCGAAGCCCAACCGCATCGACATCGTCGGCGTCATCCTGTCGGTCATCGGCCTCACCCTCCTCACCTACGGCGTGATCGAGGGCGGCGACGCCGGCTTCGGCGACCCCAAGTCGTGGGGCACCCTGGTGGCGGCGGCCGTCGTGCTGGCCGGCTTCATCCTCTGGGAGCTGCGCGTCGAGTTCCCGTCGCTGGACGTCCGGCTGTTCGCCAACCGGCAGTTCTCGGCCTCGACCGGCGTCATCGGCCTGATCTTCTTCGCGGCCATGGGCGCGATGTTCTTCGGCGCGTTCTACCTGCAGCTCGTGCGCGGCTACGGCCCGCTCGCGTCCGGCGCGCTGTTCGTCCCGTTCGCGGTCGCCCAGATGGTCTTCGCCCCGCGCAGCGCCGCCATGGTCAAGCGGTTCGGCCCCAAGGTGGTCAGCACCGTGGGCCTGATCCTGGTCGCGATCGGCCTGGCCGCCTGGCTGTTCGTCGGTGAGACCACGCCGATCTGGATCGTCGGCGCCGCGTTCTTCATCATGGGCGTCGGCATGGCCAACGTGATGCCGCCCGCCACCGAGTCGATCATGGCGGCGCTCCCCCGGGAGAAGGCCGGCGTGGGCTCGGCCGTCAGCAACACGATCCGCCAGCTCGGCGGCGCGCTCGGCGTGGCCGCACTCGGCGCCGTGCTCTCCTCGGTCTACCGCGACCAGCTCGGCTCGGCCACCGACGGCCTGCCGGCGGCCGCGGCCGACGCCGCCCGGGAGTCGATCTCCGGGGCGTACGGGGTGGCGGCCCAGGCCGGCCCGGCCGCGCCGGAGTTGCTGTCGCACGCCAACGAGGCGTTCGTCACGGCCATGCACTGGGCCTCGGCCGGTTCGATGGTGTTCGCCGTGCTCGGCGCCCTGGTCGCGCTCATCTGGATCCCCGGCAAGCGCCCGGCCGGCGCGCCCGCCCCGACCAGCGCCGAGGGGCTGGCCGAGGAGCAGGGCGTCGAACTGGTCGAAGCCTGACACGTCGGTAACAATGATGGACATGACCACGGCCGAGGCCACATCCGAGACCGCCCAGGAGCGTAAGGCTCCTGGGCGGCCCCGCAACGCCCAAGCGGACGAGGCCATCCTCGACGCCGTCCTCGACCTGCTCGCCGAGGGTTCCAGCGCCGCCGCCGTCTCGATCGAGGCGGTGGCGGCCCGGGCCGGCGTGGGCAAGGCGACGATCTACCGTCGCTGGGCCAACAAGGACGCGCTGATCATGGACGCCATCCGCGGCATGAAAGGCCCGTTGCCGACCCCGGCCGGCGCGTCGGTGCGCGACGACCTGATCATGCTGATCAAGGCCAACCGCAGCGGCCGGGCCAAGCGCTACAGCAAGGTCACCGCCTGCCTGCTGCCCGAGTTCCTGCGCGACGACAACCTGTTCGACATGTGGCAGGCGGTCATGGAGCCCCGGCGCGACGTGACCCGTGGGGTGCTGCGCCGCGGTGTCGACAGCGGCGAGCTGCGGGCCGACCTCGACCTCGAGCTGGCCGTGCTGATGCTGACCGCGCCGTCGATGATGCACGGCATGCTCCGCTGGGCACCCAAGGTGCCCGAGGAGGGCTTCGCCGAGTCCCTGGTCGACGAATTTCTCCGCGGAGCCGCCGCGTCTCAGCCCCCTGCCGAAGGGCCGTCTTAGGGCGCGGCCGGTCCGTGCCGCTCCCCAGCCACGATGGGAACGACCCCCCGTTACCGATCCGGCCGCGCCTGTTCACTCTGCGGCAGAATCCGCCCGCGCGGGCGGAATCCGAACGAATCCGAATGTCCGCCGGCCGACAACCGGGCTGGCGCCGAGCGACTACCGTCGGTGGTTCGCTCACCCCCCGGAGCCGCGCCTTGCCTGCCGACCGGTTCGCCACGCTGCCCGACCCGGGGCAGGCCACGACGCTGGACGAGTTCGCCGCCGCGTTGCGGCTGCTCAAGGCCTGGGCGGGCAATCCGTCGTACGAGACGATCACCGGCCGGGTCAACGCCGGCCGGCCCGCCGCGCGGACGGTCGGCAAGACCACGGTGGTCGACTGCTTCCGCCCGGGCCGGCGCCGCCTCGACGACGAACTGGTCGTGGCCGTGGTCGAGGCCCTGCACGGCGACGCCGGGTATGTGACCCAGTGGCGGCACGCGCTGCGCGTGATCAGCGGTGAGTCCCGGGCCGCGGCCCAGGTCCGGGTGCAGGACACGCTCCCCGACGACCTGCCCGGCTTCACCGGGCGCGCGGCCGAGGCCGACCGGCTGGCCGCCGCCGTCCGGGACGGCTCAGCGGTGATGATCTCGGGCATGGCCGGGGTCGGCAAGACCCGCCTGGCCGTGCACGCCGCCCACCGGCTGGGCGCCTTCGACCACGTGCTCTTCGTCAACCTGCGCGGCTTCCACCCGGACCAGGCGCAGCCACCGGCCGACCCGTCGGCGGTGCTCGACGCCTTCCTGCGCCTGCTCGGCGTGCCCGGCCAGCAGCTGCCGCACGATCTCGGTGCGCGCGCCGCCGCGTACCGGAAAAAGGTCTGGGGAACCCGGACCCTGGTGGTCCTGGACGACGCGGCCTCCGAGGAGCAGGTGCGGCCGCTGCTGCCCGAGGCCGAGGGCTGTGTCGCGCTGGTGACGAGCCGCCGCAGCTTCCCCGGCCTGGCCACCGTCGACGTCGGCGTGTTCACCCCCGGCGAGGCGCTGGCCTTCCTGGCCCGCGACGTCCCCGGCGTGCCGGCCGGCACCGACCCGCGGGCGGCCGACCGCATCGCCGCCCGCTGCGGCCACCTGCCGCTCGCCCTGGCCCTGGTCGCCGGCCACATGCGGGCCAAGCCCGGCTGGACGCTGACCGACCACGCCGACTGGCTCGACGAACGCCACCGTGCCGGCCGCCTCGACTCGGGCGTGCAGTTCGCGCTCGACGTCTCGTACCGCAACCTGCCGGCGGACACCCGCGACCTGCTCCGCCTGGTCGCGCAGCACCCGGGCCAGGATTTCGACGTCTCGGCGGCGGCCGCGCTGGCCGGCTGTTCCGTCCCCGACGCCGCCGCCCGCCTGGGCGAGCTCGCCGCGCACCACCTGGTCCAGCAGTCCACCGGCGGCCGTTTCACACTGCACGATCTGATTCGGTCGTACGCCGTGGGCCGCGCCGCCGACGAGGACCGCCGGGCGGACCGCCGCGCCGCCCTGACCCGCCTGTTCGACCTGTACCTGGCCGCGGCGGCCGCCACCATGAACCGTCTCGACCCGGTCGAGGCCCACCGCCGACCGGCGATCGACGCCCCCGCGACCCCGCTGCCGGAGGTCACCGACCCGCTGCGCTGGCTGGCGGCCGAACGCGCCAACCTCATCGCGGTCACCGCCTACACGGCCACGGAGGGCTGGCCGTCGCACACGACCCGGCTGGCGGCGGTGCTGTTCCGCTACCTGATGGGCGGATACCACGCCGAGGCCCTGGTCGTGCACGGCCACGCCCGCGACGCGGCCCGCACGTCCGGCGACGCCCACGGCCACGCCCGCGCCCTGGCCCACCTGGCCGTGGCCGAGGTGCAGCTGGGCCGGCACGAGGAAGCCGCCGCCCACCTGGAACAGTCGCTGCAGCTGTTCCGCCACGCCGGCGACGGCGTGGACCAGGCCCGCACCTTGAACAACCTGGGCGTCGCCGAGACCCGCCTGGGCCGTTATGAACGCGCGGCGGGCCGCCACCGCGAGGCCCTGTCCCTGTACGAGCAGGCCGGCGATCGCACAGGCCAGGCCCGGGCCTTGGTGAACGTGGCCAACCTGGAGTCCCGCACGGGCGACCCCGCAGTGGCCGCGGGCCAGTATTCAGCGGCCCTGGCCCTGTACAAGGCGACCGGCGACGAGCTGGGCGCCTGCGGCGCCCTGTCCAACCTGGGCGAGGTGGAGACCCTCCTCAACCGCCACGACGACGCGGTGGCCCACGTGGGTGAGGCCTTGTCGATCGCCCGCCGCCTGGGCAACCGCAGCCTGGAGGCCTGGGCCCTGGACAGCCTGGGCACAGCCCACAGATCCCGGGGCGACGTGGAGAAGGCCACCGCAAGCCACCGAGCGGCCCTGCAGATCTTCACCGAGACGTCCGACGTGGACGGCCAGGCCTGGGCCCACAACGGCCTGGGCGAGGACGCCCACCAGGCAGGCGACCACCCCGAGGCCATAGCGGCCCACACCAGGGCCCACGAGGCCGCGGTAACCGCCGCCGACCGCCAGCAGCAGGCCCGTGCCCTGACCGGCTTGGCCGACTGCCTATGGGCAACAGACAACCGCGACGAGGCCCGCAAGCACTACTACGAGGCCCGAGCTTTGTGGATCGTGCTCCGCTCCCCCGAGGCCAACCGCATCACAGCCCGCCTAGACACCGAAACCAACCTTTCCGGCCGCCAAACTCATTGAGCCCGAACCGCTGGGCCCCACCCCCTACGGCTCAGCCCTCTCGCGCAGGGCCACGCCGCCGCCACCCTTACCTCTGCCCCGCGCCAACCGCGCCGCTGCCCGCCAGCTCACCTACCGGCTCACTCTCCGCGCCAAGCCCGCACGCTCAGTTCCCCTCAACGGCCGCGACCTCCTGCTCAAACGCGACCCACCTGGCGCGGCCACGATCTAGGCGCGCAGCAGGGCCTTGTCACGGCCGACTCCACCCGGCTTGCGGCGAGAAGCACGTCGACTTTGAAGTTCTCTTACTTCCACCACCAGACCGTGACGCTGCCGAGAATCGGCTCCGCAATTCCGAGTCTCTTCACTCTCCGTGACAATCGATCACCCACGAGGGAGCATCTGCAGAATTCGCCGCTCCCAAACCGAAGCGAATGACCTCAGGGCTGCCACAAATGCCGCCAGCGCACGCCTTGTTGGAATGAGTGCATCCGTTGCAACATCGGCCGGTTCTGAATTCCGCGACCGCCTCTTATGGACCGGAACCCTCGGCAGGACCGGGGCTCAACACCGCTCGGCGAATCGGGCCCACGCTGCGGCCTTCGCTGAGCGGCGGCCTCGGCCCCAACCATGGCCTCAGGACGCGCTGCCCCATCAGCGTGGATGGCGGGCTCGGGCCGCACTGCAGCGTCGAGTCCAACCGTGAACTCGGGCCGCATTGCCGCCTCGGCTTCAACCGCCGGCTCGGACCGCGCCGCCGCCTCAGCCTCAGCCATCGACCCGGACTGGCCTGCTGCCTCAGCCTCAACCATCGACCCGGACCGAGCCGCCGCCTCAACCATCGACCCGGACCGAGCCGCTACCTCAGCCTCAACCATCGACCCGGACCGAGCCGCTACCTCAGCCTCAACCGTCGGTTCCGGCTGAGATGCCGCCGCGGCCTGGGCCACCATCCCGGTTCGCGTCTCCGCCTCAACCGCATTCTGCGCACGACCAGCGAAGGCGGGCTGCGATGTCTCCTGTGGGTGATCAGCGGCTCCCGCCGGGGCAATGGGCCGTCGCTCGCAGGTGAGCTCATCGTCCCAGAGAAGCGGCGGTATCCGCTCGACCGGATCGTGCAGGCCCAGCTCGCCGCACAGTCGTGAACAGCCGTGTAATTGACATAGCTTCAACGCATGACGGCGTTTCAGACCCCACTGTCGCCGCGCTTCATGATCGCGCCGGAATTCCAGCATGGCAGGCGAATGACTCGGCACGCCGGACCAATCACGCATCGCCGCTATCTCAGACCTAGAAAAGAACTCCAGCTGCGCCATAAACCATTATCCCGCACCGCGGAGATCCAATACAAAGAAAGGATCATGCCAATTAGAAGCCGGGGAGGAGAGCTTTAGGTCGACGGACTGAGGCTCACATGCCACCGGCCAGAGTACGTCTCGCTTCGCAGCGTCGTCACGGAGCGTAGGCGAATCATCGGCTGACCGTAGATGTGAGGGAAGCCGTATCGGAAGGCAGAGCCTCCAGTCAGGAGAGGCAGACGCGCGGGTTGGCGTGCGAGGGCCAGCGAGCGGTCGGTCCAACGACAGCGCGGGCCAACGAACGGTCAGGCGGGCCAACGAACAGGCAGGCGGGCAAGCGAACGGGCAGATCGGCGAGCTAACGGACAGACCGGCGAACGGACGAGGGACAGGGGTAAGAGGGCGTGAGGCCGAGAGGCAAGGGCGAGGGCGAGGGGCAAGGGCGAGAGGTCGAGACAGCGAGACAGCGAGACGGCGGGACGGCGGGACAGCGGGGAGAGCGGGCCAGCGGCGCGTGGATCTATCGGGCCGGGCGCGGAGCGGGTGACGTTATCGCGGTGGCGAAGAGGACTATCCACAAGGGAACGAAGGTCATCAGCCATGTCCAGAACAGGCGGAGGCTCACCAAGGCGGTGATCTCTGTGGCGCGTTTGTCGGTCAAGGGCTCCGACAAGGGGGCTACCGCGGCGTCTATTACTGGGGCGAGCATGATGCAGAAGAGGAGTGCGCCGACGGCGGCTACCGGGGTTGCCTCGCGTAGGGCGTCTCGCCAGGCCAACGCGCGGGGCAGTCGGTAGAAGCAGGCGAGCAGAATGGACAGGACTATGCCGGAAGTGGCGTCGAAAGGCTCGTAGCGGCCCTCGGCCGAGCTGATGGCGATGATGCCGGCGACGGCTACGCCGGTTAGCGCGGCCAGATCGGTTGCTCGGCTCATGGGCACCAAGGTACCGGGGCGGCCAAGGCGGGCAAGGTATCGACGCTGCCGGGGCGGCCGGAGTCACTGAGATGTTGCCGGGCCGGGCAAGGTATCGACGCTACCGGCTCCACCGGGGCCACTGAGGCATTGACGTGGCCGGGGGTCCGAAGGGCGCTGACATATCGACGTGTTGGGTTGGGTGGGGTCGGTAAGGTATCGACGTGGATCTAGGTTGGCGGGGGCTGCGGATCTGGGTTGTCGCGGGCACTTCGGGGGACGTGGACTGGCGCGGCGCTGTGGCGGCGCTTGCGGCGGCGTCTGAGGTTCCCGTGGGGCTGGTCAGCTTGGGTAGCGCTGTCGGGGAAGGCGATCCGGCGCGGGGGCATGTGGCCGGTGTCGTTGAGCTGACTGACGTTTCGCGGCTTGGTTTGGAGCAGGCGCGCGAGTTGGTGGCGGCCGTGCGGCGGGCCTATGGGCTGGTTCTCGTTGTGGCGCCGGAAGGGCTGCTCGTTCCGCTCGGGGCTGATGGGTGGACGCTGGCCGACCTCGCCGAGGCGGTTCGGGCGCCGGCCGTCGTGGTCACCGGGGCGGGCGCCGACGCGGTCAACCACACGACGCTCATGCTGGGGGCACTGGCGGGGCACGGGATCTCGGCGGCCGTGGTGACCTCAGGCGACGTCGACGACGACGCTTTGCCGGTACGGCCGGCCGGGCGCCTCGGTGCCGACGTGTGGCTCGACGACATGCTGGTGGCGCGCGACGTCGTCGTGGCGGAGCCGGCCGTGCTGGACCGGAAGCCGGGGGTCAGCGGGCGGCGGATCGCGATGGCCCTCGCCGCGGTCTTCCTGGTCATGATTTTGCTGGTGTGCGGGGTCGCCTGGTTCGGGCGGAGATGACCAGAGCCACCTCCGTGCCGATGCTCGTGGGAGCAGGGAGCAGGGAGCAGGGAGCAGGGAGCGGCCCACGGGCCTGGTCACCCCGGCGCGGCCGGACAAGGGCAGCACCGCGCGCATCGAGGGCTGGCTGGCCGCGCACGCCCCGGTCAGCGCGTGAGCCGTGGGCCGCCCGGCGACCGCCGATCGGATCGACGCGGTCCAACGGCGGATGTCGGTAGCCTTCCCGGCCGACCTGGCCGCCTCCCTGCGGCGGCACGACGGGCTGTCAGCGGCGTCGGGGTGCGACCTGCCGCCTTTCTACGCGCCGTCCGCGCTCGACGACATCCTGCTCGACTGGCAGGTGAACTGCCGCGTCGCCGGCGGGTGGGACCGGACGTTCGTGCCGTTCGCGAAGGCCGTCGACGGCGGCTGCCGGCCGTACGAGGTCTCCGCTGGGAGATCATCCGACATTCGCAGCAAAGTCCCAGCTACCGGTAGCTTCGCGAGCCCGACACCAGGCTGACGCCGGCCGCGGCCAGGATCACCTGGACCACCAGCTCGATCCAGTCGACGCCCGGTGTCTCCGCCACGCCCATGGCGGCGGCGATGAACGTGCCGAGAACGGCGGCCACGATGCCGATCAATATGGTGAGCCAGAGGGGAATGTTCTGCCGTCCCGGCACCACCAGCCGCCCGAGGGCGCCGATGATGAGACCCACGATGACGGCGCTGATCAGACCCGAGAAGTGCACGGCGCTTTTTCCTCCACTGAAAGGCGTGCGCCCAATGTGCCGCGCCGGCCTGAGAGAAACTTGTGCGCCGCCGGAAAGACGCCGTGGCGTCAGCTCACGAGCAGCCCGAGGGGCGTGCCCGCTTTCTGGAGCCGGGAGACCGCGTACGGCAAGGGAATCGGTGGTGAAGCCGGACCCGCCTCGCCCGCCGAGGCCAGCACCCGGCTCGCGTGACCGGGCGCCAGCGGCAGCATCGGGTAACGGCTGACCGTCAGCTGGTCGAGCCGGCCCCGCTCGCGGCCGAAGGCGGTCAGCGACCGCCAGTGCGCGAGGGTGGCCACCTGGTCGCTGTCGTGGCCCGGAGCGTCCGGCAGGGCCGTCACCTCGTCGAAGGCTCGGCTGCCGGCCAGCCACCATTCGGCCGCCTCGACCGCGGGCCGGGCCGCCGACTCGCACCAGTACGGCACCAGGCCGTTCGCCCGCGCCTGCCACGGATCGAACAGCCCGCCGCAGTCGACCGCGCAGCGTTCGGCCGGCGCGGTGCGGGAGAGGTTCCGGATCAGGTCGGCCACGCAGGCGCTCAACGTCTCGGGCTGGGCGTAGAGGACGCGGTGCGAGGGCCGGCCGGTCTCGACCGCGAGACGGTTGAGGTCCATGCCGAAGGCGGGCTCGCCGGAGCGTTCGGCGTAGCGCGGTGGCGCCTCCGACGGCGCCGGCCACCGGTCCACGCCCAGATCGTCGAGGACCACCCGGAACGCCGGGTTGCCGATCGCGTAGTCCTCCGGTTTCCAGCCGCCGACCGGGCTGCCGAGCTGGAAGCTGTGCCGGGACGTCAGCGACCGCACCGGCCAGGTGCGCAGGTCGCGCAGCAGCAGCGAGGCGCCGTCGTCGGCGACGCGTTCGCGCAGGAAGGTCTCGTATGCCTCCGGCATGCTGTGCCAGCGCACGTACAGCCGCACCGTCGATCCGCAGGGCGGTCCCCCGCGCAGCGGGTCGTGCACCTGCCGCACGCTGACGCCGGGGTTGCGGGCGAGGATCCGTTCGGCCAGCGCGGCGCCCCACTCGAGCGCGCCCGGCCAGTTCCCGGCGTCGCCGCCGGGCCAGGTCAGGGTGGTGGTGAAGCTGGTAGGGAGCCAGGCCGCGCCGAGCGTCACCGCGAGGTGGGCGGCGGCGCCGTGCGGCGATCCGAGCAGGACGGCCGGATACGTGGCGTTCCGATAGTGTCCGGTCACCCAGGCGGCGACGGCCTCGGCGTCGATCGCGGCCGCCGCGTTGTGCGGCACCGCCTCGTCGTGGGCTTCGCGGGCCAGTTCGGCCCGGCGCTGGTCGGGCGGGAGCTGGCCGAGGCGCCCCAGCACCGGAATCCGGCCGGCCGACGCCCCGTACTCCCGGGCCACCGCACCCAGCAACGAGCGTCCCAGACTGTCCTCGCATACGACCCGATCAACCGGCAGGCCGGACAGCGCCCCAAACGGGATCACCCACATCAGCTCCCTCATTCGCCGCAGCGGCCTACCCCGTTCAACGGCGGCGAAACGTGGGACTTTTCAGCGCGGCGCGGGTGTCTCCCGGTCGGTACCGGCGCGAAAGCGGACGGCCTTGTGCGTACCGTCGCAGAACGGTTTGACGGCCGATCGCCCGCAGCGGCACAGGGCGATGGTGCCGCGGCCGGGGTCGATCGGCTCGCCGTCGGGGGTCAGCAGTTCGAAGTCGCCCCGCACGATCAGCGGGCCGTCCTGGTAGGGCACGATCTTTGTCGACATGGCGGGCAGGTGCCCGCTGAGCAGCGGATCAAACTGATCGTTTATGCGATCCGGTACGGGGAAGCCTTGCGGCCATGAAGCTCCCCACGGCTCGCGGCTCCGTCTCGGCCGCACTGATCGACGTGCTGGGCGGCCGGGGTGGTTCCCTGCCCGCCGCGCCGGTCTTCGACGACGACGAGGACCTGCACCTGAGCCTGTTCATCTGCTACGAGCTGGCTTACCGGGGCTGGGACGGCGTCGACGACCTGTGGGAATGGGACCCGGACATGCTGCGGGTACGGGCGGCCGCCGAACGTGCCTTCGAGGCGACGCTGGTGGAACTGGTGGGCCCGCCCCCGCGGGTCGACCCGGCCACGGTTCCGGCCCAGCTGGTGAAGATCGTCGAGGAGGACGACGGGCCGTCGCTCTCCGGTTACCTGCGCGGCCGGGCCACCCTGGAGCAGTTCCGCGAGTTCGTCGCGCACCGCTCGGTCTATCAGCTGCGTGAGGCCGATCCGCACACGTTCGTCATCCCCCGGCTGGGCGGGAAGGCCAAGGCGGCGCTGATCGAGATCCAGGCCGACGAGTACGGCGGTGGTGAGCTGCCGAAGATGCATCAGGAGCTGTTCAAGCAGACGATGGGCTGGCTCGGCCTGGACACGACCTACGGGACGTACGTGGACTCGGCCGGGGCGGCGACGCTGGCCGTGAACAACGTGATGTCGCTGTTCGGCCTGCGCCGCCGGTGGCGCGGCGCGATGGTGGGGCATCTGGCGGCGTACGAGATGACCTCGACCCTGCCCAACCGGGCGTACGGCAACGGGTTGCGCCGTCTCGGCGGGGACGCGGCGTCGACCGCGTACTACGACGAGCACGTGGAGGCGGACGCGGTGCACGAGCAGATCGCCGCGTACGACCTGTGCGGCTCCTTCGCCGCCGCCGAGCCCGAGCTCGCGGGGGACGTCCTGTTCGGAGCGCGCTGCGCGCTGAAGATCGACGAGCTGTGGGCCCGCGGCGTCCTGTCGGCCTGGGACGCCGGCGAGTCATCCCTTCGTCACTGCGTGGTGTAGAACGGTAAGAACTGGGAAGGCCCCTCGGATGCAGTCCAGCGTCACTTTTGTCGGAAACGCCACCACCATCCTGCGGTTGGGCAGTTTCACCCTGCTCACCGACCCCGCGTTCGGCGCGGCCGGGAGCCGCGTCTACCTGGGCTACGGCGCCTGGTCGAAGAGACTGCGCGACCCGGCCCTGGACGTCCTCGACATGCGCGAGGTCGACGCCATGCTCCTGTCGCACCTGCACGGCGACCACTTCGACCGGGCCGCGCGGCAGCGGATCGAGCCGACGCTGCCCATCATCACCACGCCGCAGGCCCAGCGCCGCCTGCGCCGCCGCCGCTACCTCGCGGTCAGCGGCCTGCCGACCTGGGAGTGCCACGAGTGGACCCGCGACCGGCAGCGCCTGCGGGTCACAGCGGTGCCCGGCCGGCACGGACCGGGTGTCGCCGACCACCTGCTCCCGGACGTGATGGGCTCGGTGGTCGAGCTCGAGGTGGACGGGCGGTGCGCCCTGCGCCTCTACATCACCGGCGACACGCTGTACGACACCGCGCTGGCCGCGATCCCGCGCCGGATGGGCGAGATCGACGCCATGCTGATCCACCTCGGCGGCACGAAGCTGGCCGGCATGCTGCTGACCATGGACGGCGAGCAGGGTGTCGAGCTGACCCACCTGATCCGTCCCGGCCTGACCCTGCCGATCCACTACGACGACTACAAGGTGATGAAGTCCCCGCTGAGCGACTTCATGACCAGAGCCGAGGACCAGGGTCTTTCCGGTGTACGCCCGATCGAGCGCGGCGCCACGATGACCCTTCCGCTGCGCCGCGAGGTGATCGGCGAAGTCGCCTGATCGTCCGCTTCGTCAAAGCGCGGCGATCGTTCGCGGTGCTCGCTCGGCGCGGCTGAGCGCGCGCAGGACCGCGGTGGGGCCGTGCCGTACGGCCGCCAACCGGCACAGGACGCCGATGGTGGAGTCGAGGGCGGCCGCGGGCACGGCGGGTGGATCGACGTCGACGCTGACGGCCAGGTCGTCGCCGTGCACGGTGAGCTCGAGCAGCCGGGTGGTGAGATAGTCGGCCAGCGTCAGCGACCACGGGCCGAACGGCAGCTGGACGGCGCGACCGGGCTCTTCGGACGGCAGCCGGCGGCGCAGTCTTTCCAGGGCCTCACCGGCGGTGGCGGTCACGGCGGCGTGGCCCACGGCGGCGGCGTCCTCGGAGACCCGGCGGATGTAGGTGTTCACCTCGCTGTCGAGGTCGCCGTCGGTCCAGGTGGAGCGGGCGAAGTGCTCGGCCAGCGTGACCCGCTCGCCGGTGACCGGGGCGTCGAGCACGGGCGGCACCTGAACGAGCTGGCCGGCCAGGTGGGCGGCGAGCGGGCCGACGCGCAGGCGGGCCAGCGCGCTCGGGGCGTCCCAGCGCTCGGCCACCGCCGGGTGGCCCAGGAAGTCATGGGTGGCTGTGGCCGTCTCCAGATAGATCTCTATCACTGTCACCAGTTCAGTGTGGGTCGCGGCGGACATGAACGCGAATGTCTGCGATCATGCGGATCATGACGGCGGCCCATTGGTACGAGGATTTCGCGGAGCGTCAGGCGCGGGGCGTCTCGCTGACGTACGAGCGCCTGGCGAGGTCCGTCGCGGGCAACGCCGGCCTACTAGCGCTGCTCGACACCGTGCCGCCGCCCAAGCGCCAGCCGAACCTGCTGTTCGGGGTCGTGCGGCTGCTCGGCGGGCCGGTGCACTCCCCCACCGCGTTCGCGGATTTCGTCCGGTCCCATTGGCCGGCGGTGCAGCGCGAACTACTGACCCGGGCGACGCAGACGAACGAGGCCAACCGCTGCGCGCTGCTCCTGCCGGTGCTGGCCGCCCTGCCGCAGCCCCTGGCGCTGCTCGAGGTGGGGTGCTCGGCCGGTCTCAACCTCTATCCGGACCGCTACTCGTACGCCTACGGCGACCACCGCGTCGGCACGGCCGGCCCGCTGCTGTCGTGCGCGGCCACCGGCGTACCGCTGCCCCCGTCCCTGCCGACGGTCGTCTGGCGCGCCGGCCTCGACCTCAACCCGCTCGACGTCACCGACCCGTCCGACCTGGCCTGGCTGGACGCCCTGATCTGGCCCGAACACGACCACCGCCGGGCCCGGCTCCGCGAGGCGGCGGCCATCGCCGCCGCCGACCCGCCCGACCTGATCCGCGGCGACCTGGTCGACCACCTGACGGGCCTGGCCCTGTCGGCCCCACGCGACGCCACCCTGGTCGTCTTCCACACGTCGGTGCTGTACCAGGTACCCGACGAGCGGCGCCGCCAGTTCACGGCGCTGGCCGGCTCGCTGCCCGGCCACTGGATCGCCGTGGAGGACCCGGAGGTCCTCGTCTACCCGGGCCTCGCGGCGGCGGACCCGAGCCACAAGAACGTGCTCGCACTCGACGGAAAGCCCCTGGCCTGGACCGCCGGCCACGGCGAGGGGATGACCTGGTTCGGCCCGCCCCCGCTCCACGAGGAGCGTGCTCAGACCGCGCGTCAGTAGGGGTTGTCGCGTTGAGACGGTCGACGCTCGCCCGGCTGGTGCGCCTGCGGGAGAAACACATCGACCGGACCGCGATCGGTTTCGACCCGGATCTTCGGCTTCCGCTCGGCGACGGTGACCACGGACTACTTGGTAGGAGACGCCGGACATGCCGTGTTCGTCGATCAGTCGATCGAAGATTCGTTTCGCGGTGTGTCGGGGGGCAACGGCTTGCGTTGGAGGAGCCATGCCGACGTCCAAGCGGCGCCGACCGAGGGCCGTCCCACCATGCCGACCCACGAGTCCCAGCGGATCGCCGCATACGTGTCGATTAAGGAGGCTTGGTTGGTCCGGTTGTTCGGCCGCGGCATCAAGCGGAGATCAGCGCAGTCGTGGTGGGGATTGCCCGTGCCCGCTGACCTGCGCGTCGTCTCCAGCGACGAACTGACAGAACTGATCAGCACCGCTGAGAAACGAGGGTTCAGCCGCACCGCCAAGGATCTTCACCCGCGAGGCGGAGAGACCTTCGCCGTGCTGCCGTACCTCTACGAGGGCTCCCCAGAGGCTTCATGGATGTGCTTGGTCATCCAGGTCAACGACTGGAACCCACCGCCCGGTACTCGGCCCGAAGTTACCTTCGGCCGTCTCGACATCGCCCGGACCGACTTCGACTCCCTACGCCGCGCCAGACGCCGGGAGCGAGACCAGCTACTCCACTGGACAGCGTGGCTCGCCTCCAAGCGCAGGCCAGCCCCTGCGGACGGCGCTGAAACTGACTGACCCGCGGCGCTCAAAGTCGGTTCTGTCGCACGAAACGTGATCGAAGTCTGCTGATGAATCGTTGGGTCACTGTGCGATGCTTCGGTCCAGCTGGTCCTGTCTCATCTTGATGCCCTCGATGTCGAGAAAGTGGAGCGGTCGGAGGCCGGCTTGCAGCTGTGGGCCAGCGTTCGCGACCGAACGGCGGTTTGTCCGACCTGCGGCACTGCGACAGCTCGGGTGCACGGGCGCTACCTGCGCCAGTTGACCGACACTCCGGTCGCCGGTCAGCCGACCCGGATTCTTTGCGGGTGCGCCGCTTCATCTGCGCAAACACCGCTTGTGCGGTCCGGACGTTCGTCGAGCAGGTCAATGGGTTGACCCGGCGGCGGGTGCGCAGCACCGATGGCCTGCTGCGGATGTTGACCGCGATCGCGCTGGCGCTGGCAGGCCGGGCCGGAACACGTCTGGCAGCCGTGCTGGGCGTGCTTACCAGTCCCAGCAGCCTGCTCCGGCTGGTACGAGCTCTGCCGGACCCGCCGCAGCGGCTGGTGGCGGTGCTGGGTGTCGACGACTTCGCGATCAAACGTGGCCACCACTACGGCACCGTGCTGATCGACTGCGAGACAGGGCAGGTCATAGACCTGCTCGTCGGCCGTGATGCCGCGCCGCTGGCCAGCTGGCTCGCTGCGCATCCGACACCGCAGGTGATCTGCCGGGACCGAGCCAGCGCCTACGCCGAAGCCGCCCGCACCAGCGCACCTGACGCGGTGCAGGTCGCCGACCGGTTCCATCTGTGGGCGAACCTGGCCACCGCCGTGGAACGCTGCGTCGCCCGACACAAAGCCTGCCTGCACGAACCCGCCGCCAATACACCGGCCGAGCAACAGCCGCCATCGCTCACTGAAACGCCAGAGCCATCCGGGGCGATGGCACAACGCCGCCGCGAGCACCACAAGCTGGTCCACGATCTGATCGCCCAGGGCGCCGGGCTTCGGCAAATCGCCCGTCACCTGGGCTGGGGCAGGCACACTGTGCAGCGCTACGCCCGCGCTACCACTTGGCAGGAAATGGTCGTCGGGCAGAAACCGCGCCCCAGCCGACTCGACCCATTCAAGCCCCACGTTCTCCGCCGTATCAGCGAGGGGTGCCTCAACGCGATCACCCTGCACCGCGAGGTCACCGCCCAGGGCTTCACCGGCAGCTACGGCATCGTGCGGGCGTTCATGGAACAGCACCACACCACACCCGACCTGACCTCGGTGACCAAGCCGCCGTCGGTGCGGCAGGTCACCGGCTGGATCTGCCGACACCCCGACAACCTCACCAGCCGCGACACCGGTCAGCTCCGGGCCATCCTCGATCGCCCCGAACTGGCCACCTCCGCTGAGCTGGTGCGCTCATTCGCCGCCATGCTCACCGGTCTGCACGGCGACCGCCTCAACGACTGGATCACCGCCGCCCGTCAGACCGGGCTACCGGGCATGACCGGCTTCGCGACCGGCCTGACCAGCGACCTCGCCGCCGACACCGCTGGCCTAACCTTGCCGCACAGCTCCGGCCCTGTCGAAGGCAACGTGAACCGCATCAAAATGATCAAACGACAGATGTACGGCCGCGCCGGCTTCGACCTGCTCCGCAAACGAGTCCTGCTCGCCGCCTGACGGGGCTGACCACGACGGGCGTGCTGGCCTTACGGGAGAATCAGCCACAGAGACACAGTCCACAATGACTCCCGTGACTACCGTAGCCGGATGGATCTTCGAGCAGAACGTTGTCCGCTTCCTTGAGCATCTGAGCCAATATGTCGGCTACCAGTACGACGCGGCAGACGAAGATGCCCTTGTCGGAGCCCTCGACGGGACCGACGACGAGTCCGACACCGCGTGGTTCCAATACCCCCTTCAAGGGGCGCCACCAGTCGTGGTCTCCCTCGCCCAAGCTGTTGGCGGCAGCGTCGTCAGCGTCCGCATCGACGGAGCCATCGACACCGTCCTGGAAGCACGGATCAACACCATGCTCGACCTGTTGTAAACCGCCCATCGACGGGTGCCGTCCACACTTCGTGCGACAGAACCTCAAAGTCACTTACGAACTCACTCGTGGCGCATTCCATGCAGCGTTCGATGACGTAGCGATGCCGGCCCAGGCGTTTGGACGAATCAATGCCGGTGCGAGCGGTCCGCGGGACAGTGTTGCGCTCACGCAGCCGCTCGCGGCATCCGGGATAGGCGTAGCCCTTGTCGCCGTGCAGCTTCGCCGGCCGTTTTCGTGGGCGGCCGCGAGCGAGCGATCCCACCGGTCACCTCGACCAAGCCGGCCGGCTGCGGTCGTACCACCAGTAATCAAGTAGCCGCAGAGAACACGCGCTGGCTTCCCGCTATCGCAGCCGCAAGTGCGTATTCCAAGCCACCAGTTGCTGGCTTGGGTGCTTCATGGCCCACTCTCTGGCCGCCGAGCCGATTCGGGTGGACCGAGCAGGACTGCCGTCCGACCGAACGAGATGTGCCGCAGTCACGGCATGGAGCGCTCTCCATGCCACCTCGACCATCTCGGCGAACCCGGTCTGGACGGCATCCGGCTCCCGGTCGGGAAACCAGAGGTAAGCGAGCCGGCCGGCACGGATGAAGGCATTGGGCGTTTCGGGGTCCACACGCGGCCCCGCCCACGAACCTCCGGCCATATTAGTCGGCAAGTACTGAAGTCCTGGGCCAGTCGGCGTTCCCTCTTCCGTAAGCCGGAGGAACGCCTGAATGTCCCCGGTGAGCGCTTCGCCGAGAGAACTATGCACAACCACCGGTCCTTCCGACTTGTGAAAGCCGGTCGTCCAGCAGCCGATCCCACCGCTGATGTACGGGCTCAGCACGTCGTCGAATGCGCGCACGTCGGCAGCAAGCATGAAGGTGGAGGTCTGCCGCGATTGTCGGCCGCGCTCATAGGCCATGTACTCAGCCACTATGGGGTCGCGGCGCCGGCGCCGAGGTCGAACTCGTTGCCCTCCGGGTCTCGCATGGTGACCCAGTGCCAGCCGAAGGCCTCGTGTTCGTCGATCCGGGTGGCGCCGAGTGTGAGCAGCCGGTCGACCTCGTCCTGCCAGTTCGGCACGTGACGAGCGGCCAGATCGAAGTGCAGGCGATTCTTGCCGCGTTTCGGCTCCGGGACCTTGATGAACATCAAAGCTGGCGCGCTGCCGGTGGTCGAGGCGCCGTGACCGATGGTGGCGAAGTCCGCGCTGGCGTCGGGGTCGACCGGACGGCCAAGGGCCTGGGCCCAGAATTCGGCCAGCTTCTGCGCGTCAGTGCAGTCGACGACGATCTGTGCGATCGACAAAGGCATGAGGGGTCCTTGAAGGAGGTTGAGGTTTGGCGTACGAAGGGGGAAGGTCAGGACGACTCGGTGGTCACGGGCCAGCACACTTCGGTCCGCAGCTGGCTGGGGTCGTCGGTGTCGGCGGATGTCACCAGGTAGAGCTCGCGGACCGGGCCGGCGGCGCCGATGCCGCGTTCCAGCACCTGGCGGCCCAGAGCGGCATACGTACGATCCAGGTCGCGGCACGGCCCGGCGTGTACAGCGACCGCCAAGCGTTGAGCGGGAAGCACACCACACCGCACCCCGCCGTCCGAGGACAAGCCGCGCTCGTCGGCCGCGAGCACGGTGACCGGCAGGAACGCCGTCACCCGGCCGCCGGCTTGGAACCACTCGAAGGCGTACAAAGCCCCACAGGGCCCACTCGGCGTGAGACCCCACCGGCCCGCCACGGCGTACAGCAACGGATAGGCCATGGCGCACCACGGGGTGATGCTGTCCTGATCGACGTCACCGTCGATCAGCAGACACTGCTGCTCGTCGGCTTGCCGGAAGGTCAGCTCACCGGCCGAACCGCCGGTCAGCAGCGACCGCAACGACCCGACGGCCGCCGCGGTCGCCGTCAGCTCCTGCCGCAGGACGTCGAGATGGGCGGCGATCATCGAGTCCCGGGCTGTCGGGTCGGCCGCCGACACCACCCGTCGTACATCGGCCACCGGCATCCGGACCTCGCGCAGCCGGCGCACCAACTGAGCCGGCTCAACCTGCTCCGCCGTGTAGTAGCGGTAGCCCGTCGACGGATCAACCCACGACGGCTCCAGCACTCCGACGTCGTGATAACGGCGCAACGCCTTGATCGTCAAATGGGTCAGCCGGGAGAACTCCCCGACCGTCAATAGCTCTGCCACTGGGCCAGCTTGCACCCTCCTGCAAGAGGAGAGTCAACCGGCGGTGGTGAGGTGTCCTCGCCAGGCTTGAGGAGCTGCCGCGCGGCACACGCCCCAAGGGTTCCTGACTAGCGGTCGTCGCCGCTGCCGCCGAGGACGCCGCGCCGCTGCCGGTCGGCCAGCTTGGCGACGTTCGAGGCGGCGACGTCCTCGAGGTCCAGGCCGAAGTGGTCCGCGAGGACGGCGAGGTACCAGAGCGCGTCCCCGAGCTCCTTCTTGAGGTCCTCCCGGTCCCACCGGCCGAAGTCGCTGCCCTTGTCCCGCACGATCTTCTTCGCCTTCTCGGCGATCTCCCCGGTCTCCCCCGCCAGCCCGAGAAGCAGGTGAAAGACCTCGTTGTGCTTGTCCCGCGGGGCGGCGGTGCGCAGGGCCGCCTTCTGGTAGTCGTTCAGATTCACGAACCCAGTTATAGCCAAGGTCGAGCGTGCATGGGGCACACCGGATCCACGGCGATCGTCTCCGGCTACGTCGCGGACTACAGCGCCGACGGCGCCTCGACGATGATCGCGGAGGCGTACGCGGGCGAGACGAAGACCGACGGCGACAACCGGAGCGTGGCCCCCGGGGCCGGCACCGAGGAGTTCAGCCTGACCATCGGCGACCCGTCGTGCCGTCCCGTCAGCGGCCGTAGCGCATATCGATGAAGCCTGTTTCCCCGCAGCTCCGGCATGGTGCGAAGTACGGACGGTACGATCCCTCGATCGTCTTCCCGCGCCCCCCGCAGTTCGGGCACGCGGCATTTGCCCGGCGGGCCTGCTCGCGCCGCCGATCGGCTTCGGCCCAGTCGGACACCAACCGATTCAACCTGCCCCACACGGTCAGATACTCCGACGGCATCCGGACGCCCCGCAATGAGTTCAGGACGTTGGTGATGTCGTACCGGGCACTAGCGAAGTTGTTCATGGCCTCGTCGTAGTCCGGGGAGTACGGGTTCTGGATCATGATTTGTTCCAGTTCCGCGATCCGGGCGAGCTGGGACTCGCACCACTGGACCCGTTCCGACGGGTTCATCCGTTTCCACTGGTTGACGATCGGCCGACGTCCGAACATCATGCCTCCCCTGACTCAAGGGATCCATGAGCACACATCATTCGAGATCAATTCAAGGTGACGGCGCGTTTATCGTCCGGGCGGGTCGGGGGAAGTGGCCGTCCTGCCACAACCAGTGCGCTCTCCGATCTTCAGTATCTCCGCTCCGCACCGACGCTGTTCGCCGACGGCGTGATCGCTTCGGGAGGCGGGCCAGTGGCGGACATCGGATGCGGGCCTGGACACGTCACCGCACATCTGCACGAACTCGTTCTCGATGCCTTCGGCGTCGACCTGTCGCCGGGGATGATCGCGGTCGCCCGGCGCGACCACCCTCACCTGCGGTTCGAGGTGGGCTCGATGACACACCTGAGCCTGCCGGCCTCCTCGCTGGCCGGTCTGCTCGCATGGCAGTCGCAGGCTGGTAACTCAGGCGGGGGTAGGGTCGCCATGTGTTACCCGAGGCGTGGTCGAGCGACGAAGAGGCGCTCTGGCGCCGCCAGGATCGGCTCAGCGATCTGAGGGTCTGGATCAAAGCCCAGCCCGGGATCGAGGCCAGCGGCTACGTCACCTCCATCAACGATCCGGACGCCGGATCGACCATCCTGGTGTGGCACGGACCGGCCGATCGCATGCAGCAGCGGATCATGGACGAGGCCCGGCGGCGGGACATTCCCGTCTCCGTCCAACACCGCGCGCACAGCATGGGCGAGCTCGAACGCGCCGTCGACCAGCTCATCGCCATCGGCTCGGGCACCGGCGTGTTCCGGAACTTCGCGGTCAGCTCGGTGGCCGCCTTCGACATCGACTTCGATGGCGTCACCGTCCAGGGCGACTACATTCACGCTCCCGCGGAGGGTGTTCCCGACGCGGACGCCGCGCTGGCGCGGGCGCTGACCGCCGAAACCGGCGTAGCGGTCGCGATCGAACACGGCCGGTTCGAGCTTCTGTGACAGACCCGACGGGGAACTCTAGTATCGCCACGTGAGACGCGCTCTTCTCCTGGTCACCGCCGGTGTTCTGGCCGCCGTGGGCGTGACGGCGCTCGCCGGGCGCGCCGAGGCTCCCGTGGCCCAGGTCAGTGACCTGACGGTCGACGAGTCGGTGCCCGAGCGGTCTCTGGTCGAGGACGTTCTGCGCGTCGACTTCGAGCGGCGCCACGGCGATGAGGCGCACTTCGCCCTCGTACCCCGGGAGCGCCCGCCCGGTCTGCTGCGCATGGGTATCGGGTCCGACGGGCCCGGCTCGGTGGTCGACTCCTACCAGTTCGGCGGGCAGAAGCTCAGCGCCCTCGTCGAGCTGGCCACCCAGCCCACCGACACGTGCGCGAACGCCGAGATGTGCGTCCGTGACGACGCCCGGCATGTGACGGTGTACCTCACCGGCAACGTCGCCACCACGCCCCGCGTGGGCGATCCGGAGACCGACACCGCCCGCGCCTTCTGGTCACGGGCCGAGATGGTTCCGCTCGCCGACGCGGCCTGGTTCAGCGAACTGCTCGCGCGCGGACGGCGGTAGTGACCGGCCACGAGATGCTGCAGGACACGCCGCACCGGCGGATCGTCCGGGTCGGGGACACCGTACGGCGTCCTCTGCTGCCCTGGTCGGCCGCCGTGCATGAGCTGCTGCGGCATCTGGAGGCGGTGGGGTTTCCGTACGCGCCCCGGGTCCTCGGTGTCGATGACGAAGGCCGGGAAGTGCTGACGTACGTCGAGGGCGACTCCGGGCCCGACGGCTGGGCCAAGGTCGTCGACGAGGACGGGCTGATCGCCATGGCGCGGCTGCTGCGGGAGTACCACGAGGCGGTGAACGGGTTTCGGCCGCGGGCCGTGTGGGCCGGGCGGACGGCGCCGATGGCCGAGGACGAGATCGTCTGTCACGGGGATTTCGGGCCGTGGAACCTCGTGTGGCACGGGAATCGGCCCGTCGGGGTCATCGACTGGGACTACGCCTGGCCGGCGAAACCGGTTCACGACGTGGCGTACGCACTGGAGTATGTGGCGCCGTTCCGCGACGACGAGACCTGTCGGCGGTGGCTGCGCTACCCCGGCCCGCCGGACCGGCGGCGCCGGATGGAGATTTTCGCCGGGGCGTACGGGACGGCAGTCGACGTGGAGGAGGTCATCGCGCAGCAGGAGCTGGTCTGGGAGCGGGCGACATCGCTGGCCCGGCAGGGGCTGGAGCCGCAGGCCGGGTGGCTGGCGAGCGGCTTGCTCGACGAGACGGCGGAGCGGATCCGGTGGAGCCGGGAGAATCGGGCACTGTTCGCATCAGGGCTGTGATGGATCTCGCGGGACAGGTTACCGACAAGTCGGTGGCGGAACGATGTTTCGCTGTGAAGGCTGTCGCCATGACTACGACGTTCGATCGTGCTGCCGCGCGGGGCAGCGCGGAGCTTCTGCGGGAGAAGCGGCTCGAGCTGTCCGCCCTGACGATCCCCTCGGGGCGGGGCTGGGCGCCGCTCGGCTCGCAGGTGACCGAGTGCCTGGTGAAGCAGCCGGCGACCATCGGTGAAGTGATCGGCATGCTGGTCACGATGCAGCGGATCCTCGACGAGCTGCCGCCGAGCCCGGCCAACAACCGGGTGTCCGCCTTCAACGAGCTCTACCTGAAGATCACCCGCCGGGTGGACGCGGCGCTGGTCGACGGGGTCAACTCGCCGGAGTTCCTGGAACGGCTCGACGTCGAGTTCGCCCGGCGCTACTTCGCGGCCATCGACCTGTGGAACAACGACAACGAGGACACCCCGGATGTGTGGGAGGTGCTCTTCAAGCGGGCCGGCGACGTGGAGATGACCCGGCTGACGGCGGCCATGCTCGGCGTCAACGCGCACATCAACCATGACCTGGCGCTGGCCCTGATCGCCACCTGGGCCGATTTGGGCGCTCCCACCGACGACATCATCCACCCCGACTACCTGCTGGTGAACGAGATCTTCTACCAGGAGATCCCACCGTTGCGCCGGGGCTTCTCCGACCCCTGGCAGCTGGAGCTGGACGAGTTCGTCGGGCCGCTGGACGACTGGAGCCAGCGCATGCTGGTCACCATGACCCGGGCCCGGGCCTGGGACCAGGCGCGCCGGTTGTGGCTGCTGCGCCACGACGAGGACGACTTCGAGCAGGCCCGCCGCACCATGGACCGGGCCGCGTCGCTGCTGGCCGAGTGGGCCATCGCCGGCGACCGGATCCTGTCCGAGGCGGGCGAGGTCGTCGACGGCGGCCGCGATCTGCTGCGCCGGCTGTTCGGGCGCGACCGGGATCGGGATCCGGGGGCTCACATCGGCCGGGGCGCGGCCGATTAGAGGTACATGCTTCGTACGGCGGCGCCCCCCTCGTTCGGCGCCCTGTTCGAGTCGTCGCCCATCGGCATGGCCATGGTCGGTCTCGACGGCGAGTGGGTACGGGTCAACGCGGCCATCGCCGCCATGCTCGGCTACACGCCGGACGAGCTGCTCGCCCGTACCCGCAAGTCGGTCATCCACCCGGAGGACGTCGACAACGACGCGGCGCAGGCGGCCGATCTGCTCGCCGGGCGGGTCGACAGCTACCGCGTGCGCAAGCGTTACCGGCGCCGCGACGGCGGGCTGACCCACTGCCTGCTGACCGTCACCCTGCTGCGCGACGACGCCGGCGAGCCGGCGCACTTCCTGGGCCAGCTCGTCGACGTCACCGCCACCATCGCCGCCCAGCAGGCGCACGAGCGCAGCGAGGAGCAGTTCCGCACCGCGTTCGACGCCAGCCCGATCGGCCTGCTCATCGCCGACGAGCACGGCCGGTTCCGGCGGGCCAACCCGGCCGCGGCCGAGCTGACCGGGCGCCCGGTGGACGCGCTGATCGGCCTGACCCATCGCGAGATCACCGACCCGGCCGACATCGAGGCGAGCGCCCGGGCCCGCCTGGCGCTGCTGCGCGGCGCGGCCGACGTGCAGTACGACAACCGGCTGCGGCACGCCGACGGCCGGATCAGCTGGACCCGGGTCAGCCTGTCGCTGATCCCGGGCCCGGACGGGCGCCGCTGGCGGCTCGTGCAGTTGCAGGACATCACGGCCGAACGGGTCGCCGCGCTCGCCGCCGAGCGGGAGGTGCAGCGGCTGCGGGCCACCTTGGCCGTGCAGCGCGACGTCACCGCGGCCGCGGCCGACCGGGACGCGGCGCTGCGCGTGGTCGCGGCCCGGGCCGTCGAGCTCTTCGAGGACGCCGACGGCGCGACGGTCGAGCTGGTCGAGGGCGACGATCTGGTGTACGCGGCCACGGCCGGCACCCTGGCCGGCGCCAAGAACGCCCGCGTGCCGGTCGCCGGCTCGCTCAGCGGCCAGGTGCTGACCACCGGCGCCCCCGCGCACTGCACGGACACCGCCACCGACTCCCGGGTCGACCGGGCCGCCTGCGAGCGGCACGGCATCGGCTCGATGATGATCGCCCCGCTGCACGCCGAGAACCGGGTGATCGGCTGTCTGAAGGTCTCCTCGGCCCGGACCGGCGCCTTCGACGCCCCCGAGGTGCAGCAGCTCGCCCTGCTGGCCGACAGCCTCGGCTCGGCCCTGCAACACGCCGACGACGCCGCCCGCAACGCCGCGCTGCTCGTCGAGCGCACCCACGCGCTGGCCCTGCTGGAGGCGAGCGAGACCCGCTTCCGGATGACCTTCGACAACTCGCCGCTCGGGCTCGGCCTGATCAGCCTGGCCGACGGGGTGCCCGGCCGCTACCTGCAGGCCAACCCGGCCCTGTCGGCCATCACCGGCTACGACGCCGGCGAACTGCAGCTGATGACGTACGGCGAGATCCTGCACCCGGACGACCGTCCCACCGGCACCGCGCCGGGCCGCTCGGTCGTGCGCTACCGGCACAAGGACGGCCACGAGGTGTGGGTGTCGTCGCGCACGGCCGAGGTGCGTGACGACACCGGGCGGCCGCTCTACCTGGTCAGCCAGGTCGAGGACGTGACCGCGCAGCGGGCGGCCGAGGCGCAGCTGCGCCGGCAGGCCCGGCTGCTGGAGCTGATCCCGGCCGCGGTCATCGTGCGCGACCGCGACGGCACGATCCGCTGGTGGAACGCCGGCGCCGAGCAGTTGTACGGCTGGCCGCTGTCGGCGGTCGCCGGCAAGAACATCCACCGGCTGCTCTCCACGGTCTTCCCGGACGAGTGCACCGAGCAGGACGCGCTCGACGGCCTGGTCCGCAGCGGGCACTGGGACGGCCAGCTCGACCACCTGACGGCGTCCGGCCGGGTCGTCACCGTGCTCAGCCGCCAGGTGCTGCATCTGCCGGCCGACCAGGTCCTCGAGATCAACACCGACGTGACGGCGGCCCGCGCCGCCGAGCAGGCCCTGGCCGAGAGCGAGCAGCGGTTCCGGGCCCAGTTCACCCATTCCGCCGCCGGGCAGGTCATCTACGGGCTGGACGGGTCGCTGGTCTCGGTCAACCCGGCCTACGCGGCGATGCTCGGGCACACCGTCGAGCAGCTCGTGGGCCGCCACGACCGCGAGTTCGCGCACCCCGACGACCTGATGGAGAGCCGCCGGCACCGGGCCGACCTGTTCACCGGCGACCGCGACGCCTACACCCAGGAGGGCCGTCTGCGGCACGCCGACGGGCACTGGGTCGACGTGTCGGCCACCTTCTCGGTCGTCCGCGAGGTGGGCGGGCGGCCCAAGCACCTGATCGGCGTGATCACCGACGTGTCCGCGCGCCGGGCGGCCGAGGCCGACCGGGACCGGTCGGCGGCGGCGCTGGCCGAGCGCAACGCCGAGCTGGAGGCGGCCGACCGGCTCAAGCTCGACATCATCGGGATGCTCGGGCACGAGATCGGCAACCCGCTGTCGTCGATCCGCGGCTACGCCGAGGTGCTGGCCGAGGGCACGAGCGCGGCCATGCGGGAACGGGCCGTCGAGGCGATCGCCCGGCAGGCCGGGCGGCTCGACGACATCGTGCGCGAGGTCCTGGCGATGGTGTCCATCGACGCCGGTTCACTCACCGCCGTACGGCAGGAAATCGGCATGCGTGACCAGATCACCCAGGCCCTCGTGGCGATGGACCTGGACGGCCTGCCGGTGCTCGGCGACGACACCCGGGCCTGGTGCAATCCCGGGCATCTGCAACAGATCCTGGCCAACCTGCTGTCGAACGCGGCCAAGTACGGCGGCGGGGCCACCTCGATCACGGTGGGCCGCGACGGCTCACGGGTGACGGTCAGCGTGGCCGACGGCGGACCGGGCGTGCCGGCCGAGTTCCGGCACCGGCTCTTCGAGCGGCTGGCCCGCGCCGAACGCGACGCGACCAGCGTGCGCGGCACCGGCCTGGGCCTGTACATCGTGCGCGGGCTGGCCCGGGCGAACGAGGGCGACATCCGCTACACGCCCGACCCGGACGGCGGCTCGATCTTCGTACTGGACCTGGAGGCCTGTTCTTAGATGCTGGCGCCCGGGGTCCAGCCGGAGATGTCGGACAGGCGGCCGCGCCACAGGCGGCCCTTGGTCGGCTGCGTGCCTGGGAAGTGGATACGCGAGTTCCGCAGGTGGATGTAGCGGGTCGGAGCCATCAGGGCGGCGTACTGGCGCTGGGTGACCTCGTCGCCGATGTCCCGTGACTTGATCGCCGCGTGGGCCAGGTCGGACTGCTCCTTGACGTGCTCGGCGGTGCCGACGTAGAAGGCGTCCTCGTGGTCGTTGAGCTCGCTGACCTCGGCGAACCACTGCCACTGCGGGATCAGCTCGCCGCTGATGAGCAGGCCGCCGACGCTGAGACCGATCGGCACGCCGGGGTCGACGGGGTCGCTGAGGCGGTCCATCTGCGAGACGTAGGTGGCCAGCACCCCGTCCGGTTCGGCCCAGTCGAAGTGGGCCGCGCCTCCGATGAGCATCGGCTCGAACACCACGCACCCCTTTCGGTCGGCTTTCCCCCGAAAACCGACTCTAGGTGAGCCGGGGCGCGCTCAGCGGGCTTTCGGCCGATTCGCGGGCGCCGGCGCCGCATGGCTACCCTGAACCGACCATGGATCTCGTCGTTCCCGCCGCGCTGGTCGCCGACGTGCGGATGCCCGCCCTGGCCGTCACCGACGGCTCCCCCGGCCCCGAGTGGGCCGACGTGCCGATGAGCGCCTGGACCTTCCGCCGCCGGCCGGCCCAGCGCCTGCCCGTCGACGCCGCCACGGCCCGCGCCCTGCGCCGCCACGCCCGCCTGGCCCCGCTGTCCCTGCCGGTCTCGCTGCTGTCGATCGCCTTCCTGGCCGTCGGCGTCAGCGCAGGCTCGACCCTGGCCCTGGCGGGTTCGCTGATCGGCCCGCTGTGGAGCCTGGTCGAGGGCCGGGGCCGCCCGGACCTCCACCCGTACCGCACCCCGGCGGGAGATCTGCGCATCCCGGGCGTGCCGCTCGAGGTGGCCCAGGAGTGGATCAGGCTCAACCCGGGCGTGACGGTCACCGACGTGCCCGCTCCGCGCCGCCACTCCCGCCGCTTCTACGCCACCTGGGCGATCGGCCTCGTGGGGGCGGCCTTCGCCCTGGCCCTCGTGCTCGCCAACGACGGCCGCGAGGACAACTTCGTGTTCTTCATGCTCGTGCCGGCCCTGTTCATCGCCGGCGTCTGGACCGCCACGAAAACGGCGCCCCAGTAGATGGATGCCTATTTGTGCCGGCTGGGTCTCGGCCGAATGGCGGGACGGCGGCCCGGCGTCGAGGAACTGGGTGAGCTGCACCGGGCGCACGCGGAGCGTGTCCCGTACGAGAACCTCGAGATCTGGCTCGGACGGCCGACCACTGTGGACCCGGCAGAGTCGGTGAAACGGATCACGCGGGGGCGCGGCGGGTACTGCTATCACCTCAACGGCGCCTTCTCCGCACTGCTTCACGCACTGGGATACCAGGTGAGCCGGCACGTCGGCGGGGTGCAGTCCCTGTCTGGGCGGGCGGCCGGGGCGGACGGCAACCACCTGGTGCTCACCGTGTCGGGACTGCCGTCGGCGGAGGCGCCGGACGGGCGCTGGCTGGTCGATCTGGGTATGGGCGATGGGCTGCACGGGCCCCTGCCACTGGTCGAGGGCGCCCATCGGCAGGGTCCTTTCACGTACGGCCTGCGCCCCTCCGAGGCCGAAGCCGGGGGGCTGGCGCTTCGACCATGACCCACGTGGGGGTTTTCTGGAGACGCCGGGCGACTACTTCGGCGCGCTGGGCGACCTCTTCGGGCTCGTCTTCGACGATGTCACCGCCGCCGAGCGGGACGTTCTGTGGGGGCGGCTCGCGGCGGCGCACGAGCGGTCAGGTGCGGTGCAGCTCTAGGAAGTCGTTGGTGTGGGCTGTGATGAACCTCAAGTCCGGGTCGTAGCCGAGGCCGGGGCCGGTGGGGACCTCGACCAGCCCGTCGACGCTGAGGATGGGCTCGGTGGTGACGTCGCGGGCGTAGTACTTGTCGGAGCCGGACACGTCCGAGGGCAGGGTGAAACCGGGCAGGGCGCTCAGGGCCACGTTCGCGGCGCGGCCGAGACCGAACTCGTGCATGCCGCCGCACCAGACCGGGATGCCGTGTTCCCGGGCCAGGTCGTGGGCCCGTACGGCCGCGGTCAGGCCGCCCATCCGGGAGACCTTGATGTTCAGCACGCGGCCGGAACCCAGGCGCAGCGCGGTGTGCAGGTCGTCCAGCTCCTCGACCGACTCGTCCAGGCACACCGGGGTGGACAAGCGATCCTGCAGGTCGGCCAGCGCGGCGAGCGCGCGCGGCGCGTACGGCTGCTCGATCATCAACAGCCCGAGGCCGTCCAGCTCCGTCAGGACGCCGAGGTCGCCGGGGGTGTAGACGCCGTTCGCGTCGACGTGCAGCGGCACCGCCGGGAAGGCGGCGCGGACGGCGCGGACCGGTTCGACGTCCCAGCCGGGGGCGATCTTCAGTTTGACCCGGCGGTAGCCCTCGGCGACCCGCTGGGCGACCTGTTCCAGCAGGGCGTCGATGGTCGGTTCGATGCCGAGGGAGACCCCCGCCTCGACCCTCGCCCGCGTTCCGCCCAGGGCCGCGGCGAGCGGCCGGCCCGCGGCTCTCGACGTCAGATCCCAGGCGGCCATGTCGAAACCGGCGCGGGCGAACTGGTTGCCGCGAACTTTGGCCAGCGCGTCGAAGAGGTCGTACGGCTCAAGCACATCGGTTTTGAACGTCAGCGGCGCCAGGTGATCACGCGCCACGGCCCAGCACGACTCCACGGTCTCGGCCGAGTAGAACGGGCCGCTCGGTGAGGCGATCTCACCCCATCCGACGGCGCCGTCGGAGGCGGTCAGCGTGACCAGGATGTGCTCGAGGAAACGCTTGGCGTGCGAGCTGGTCTGGAACTCGTGCACCAACGGCAGGCGGACGCGGCGCAGCTGAACGGAGGCGATACGGGTCATGTCTCGTCCATGTAGAGGTCGAGCTCCGCGGCCAGGGCGTCGCGGTCGTGCAGGCGGCGGCCCGCGCCCTTGGAGCTGGCGATGGTCAGGGTGGCCAGCAGGTGCAGGGCCAGGACGATCGAGGTCGGCGAGTTGGCGTACGAGGCGCTGTCCCGCTCGACGACGATGGCGGTGCCGGCCGCGCTCGTCAGCGGCGCGTCCGGGGCGTCGGTGATCAGGATCAATTCACCCCCATGGCGTGTGTACGCCGCGGCGACGTCCACAGTGTCCCGCCGGTAGCGCTCCATGGAGACGGCGACGAGCAGATCGCCCTGCCGGATGTCGCCGAGCAGGTCGAGTGGCCGCACGACCTGCTGCACGGCGGACAGGCCGGCGCTGAGGTCGGCGGTGAGCAGGGCCGCGTACGCCTGGGACTTGCCGTTGCCCAGCACGAAGCGCCGCCGGGCCGAGACGATGCGGGCGGCCGCGCGCTCGATCGCGTCGTGTTCGGCCGCCCAGGCGAGCGCCTTGCCGAACTCGGCGCGCTGCTGCTCGAGGACGCGCTGCTTGAGCACCCGCGCCGAGCGGCGCTGAACGTTGCGGTCGAAACGCTCGGCGGGCGTGGTCACGGCACGTCCCGTACGAAGGTGTAGGCCACCTGGTCGTCGTCCTGTCTTTCCACGGCGACGAGCCGCCGCCCACCGCCGAACGCGGCCCGCAGCCGCTCCCGCAGGGCCGGCCGATCGGCCACCGGCGCCACCACGACTGACGACTCCGTCTTCCCGCCGCGAGCCGGGTAGAGGTCCCAGGACACCAGCAGCCGATCCGAGTCGCCGTCGTCGTAGTAGTCGGGCAGGAACCGGATCGCCGTGGCGCCCAGGACCGCGAAGTTGAAATGGGCGTTGCGCAGCGCGTACGGGTCGAAGGTCCACCGCATCGTCCGCGCTCCCGTCGCCCGCGCGGCCTCGGCCTGCGCCTGCTTGAGCTTGCGCCCCACGCCGGTGCCCTGCAGCCCGGGAGCGACCGCCGCCGCCTGCGAGTAGTGGTAGAGCTCGCCCTCCTCGACGGCGCTGAACCCGTAACAGAAACCGACGAGCTCGGCGTCCCGGAACGCGCCGATCACGGTGCCGGCGTTCTCCCGCAGAGCGGCCAGCAGGCGCGGGCTGACGCCGAACTCGGGCTGCTCGTACCCGAAGACGGACCGGTAGAGCGCCGAGGCCGCCGTCCACTCACCGAGCCCGGCGAGATCACGAACCACTATCACCCGGCCACTCCCCTCGCGCCCTCATGCAAAGATACGAATCGTATAACCGGCATGATGCACTCTGTTCGCCGCGTTGACAACGCATCAGCCCCAACTTAGCGTTCATATATGGACGTGATCGAGACTCTGCGCCGGTACACGCTGATCGAGACGCCGACCGGCGACCGCGCGTCACTCGACGCGCTGGCCGAGGTGCTCGAGGCCGACGCCGCCCGCGCCGGCTTCCACACCGGCCGCGAGGACGGCCATCTGCTCTGGTCCCGGCCCGGCCGCGCGGGCCGCCCGCTGCTGTTCCTGAGCCACTACGACACCGTCTGGCCGGTGGGCACGCTGCGCGACATGCCCTGGCTGGTCGAGGACGACACCATCAAGGGCCCCGGGGTGTACGACACCAAGTCCGGCCTCGCGGCGCTGCTGGCCGCCGCCTCGCGAGCCGGTCACGACGGGCCCGAGATCCGGGTGCTCGTGGTCGCGGACGAGGAGATCGGCTCCCCCACCGCTACCGGCCTGGTCCGCTCCGAGGCCGCGAAGGCGGCGGCCGTGTTCGGGATGGAGCCGCCACACCCCGACGGCGCCCTCAAGACCGGCCGTCGCGGCAGCACGCGGGCCCGGATCGAGGTGACCGGGATCGAGTCCCACGCCGCCCTCGACCCCGACGCCGGCGTCAACGCCATCGACGAACTCCTCGACCAGCTCCTGCGCGTCCGCGAGTTCGTCCGCCCCCGCCCGGTCCTGCTCAACGTCGGCACGATCGAGGGCGGCGGCCGCACCAACGTGGTCGCCGGCCACGCCCACGCCGACCTGGGCCTGCGCTTCCTCGACCCGGAGAACGAGGAGGCCGTCCTGCAAGCCTTGACAGACCTGGTTCCCGTACGCGAGAGGGCCCGTGTCCGAAGCACCCTGCTGGCCCACCGCGCCACCTGGCGCCCGAACGAGGCCGGTGCGGCCCTGCTCGCCCGCGTCGCCGAGGTCGCCGCCACCGTCGGCCAGTCCCTGGACGGCCGCCCCGCCGACGGCGCCGCCGACACCAACACCACGGGCGCTCAAGGCATACCCACGGTCGACGGCCTGGCCCCGCGCGGCGGAGGCGCCCACGCCCGCCACGAATGGGTGTCGGCGGCCGGCATCGCCGAGCGCGTCGCCCTGCTCGAAGCCCTGATCGGAGGCTGGTAGATGGCCAGGCTGATCCACCTGAACGGCCCACCGGGCATCGGCAAGTCCACCCTGGCCGCCCGCTACGCGGACAGCAGCCCCGGCACGCTGAACCTCGACGTCGACGCCGTGCACCGCCTGGTCGGCGGCTGGCAGAACGAACAGATCGACACCTGGCCGGCCGTGTGGTCCCTGGTCTGGGCGATGGCGGCGACCCACCTGACGGGCGGCCACGATGTCATCCTGCCCCAGTACGCAGCCGACCTCGACCGGATCGCCGAGTTCGAGCAGCTGGCCCACCGGCACGGGGCCGGCTTCCGCGAGGTGGTCCTGCTCACCGACCGGGAGGCGGCCATCGAGCGGTTCGAGCGCCGCGCTCAGGAAACCGGCGACCCGTGGATCCGCCACCACCACCGCCTCATCGAGCGGGCCGGCGGCGCGGCCGCGCTGAAAGCCATGTACGACAACCTGATCGAGGTCGTACGCCTGCGCCCAGGCACGGTTGTGGTGCCGAGCACCACCGGGGCGGTGCGGGAAACCTACGACCTGTTGGCGGCCACTCTGGAGATCTAGGGAAAACGGCTGTATGGAAGTTTTCCGATCTGGGCGGCGCCGCTCTGGTAGTAGGCGCGGGTGGCGATGAGCCGCTCTACGCCCTCGAGCTCCTGCGCCGCGATTAGTTCCGGCGAGTCGGACTCGGGAGCGCGGCGCCCTCGCGGGGCGGCCGCGAAGGTCAGGCCCGCGAAGGCGCCCAGGACCGCCGAGAGACACACCAGCTCCCTGCGAGAATGGCGAACAGTCCGAGCGTGAGGACCAGTCCCGCCTTCGACATCTGCCCGAGCAATTTCCACGCGTCCTCCGTCACGAAAATGATCAGCGTGGCCGCGAAGAGCGTGGGAAATACTTGGAGCATTCTCTCCAGGCTTCCGATGAGGCCGAATCGGATGGAACCCGCGACATGCAGCAGAAGCGGAACGGCAGTAGCGACGAGGGCCATGGCGGGCCACGCGACCGCAGTTGTCACGGCTATGACAATCCCCGTACGAAAGCCTCCGAAGACCCAGCCCGCGATGACGAACGCGACAAAGTAAATCCCGGCCCATCCCAGAGTGGATGCCCTCTTCGTACGCCACGGGCGCGTAATAATTCCCGGATAGGCTTCTTGTGCTGCGGCTGCTATGCCTACCGACAGACTGTAGACCAAGAGCGGCTCTAGTTGATGGCCTCGCATGATCTGGATCGTTTGATAGGTGAGGAGGGCAGCAGCCAGGATAGCCGCTACCCGTCTGGCTTTTTGGCGATATCGGGTGTCATATCCGTAGCACAGCGTTCCCAGGCCGCCTGTCCGGAATTGGCCCTCGAAGGTGACCAGACATCTTGTCACCAGATCACGATCGGCCCGAGGCGCGGGATCTTCCGACGGTGAGGGGCCGGCGGGGGCGGGTGTGGACATCTTCGCCGCCCCTTCACCGATCGACGCACCGGGCTCCCTCATGGTCCGCCCCTCCGGCCGGCGATTAAGGGATGTGTCAGTGGGCCGACAACGCGCGTGTCAGTCCAGGGTCTGGATGTGGAGACCACCGAGGCGTCCAGCACCGCTTCGTGCTGGGTGAGTGAGCCGGCCCTCGACCGCCACGTCGCCGTCGCCGTCCAGACGGGTCCATCGCCGGGTTTGCCGCGCGCGGCGCGTCCCCGTCGAGCAGCGGCAACAGGTCGATCGCCGTCGCGCCGGGGCCTTCGCCGTCACCTGATCGGGTTTTCGGCGTGCGGCGATCGAGGTACATTGCCGACATTTCCGGTTCGTCGCCTCTAACGTCCTCAGCGTCACGTCGCCACGGCCCGGGGAGTACGCATGAGGAGAGTCCACCGTCTGCTGGCAGCGTCGCTGCTGATCGGTAGCGGCGCCATCGTCCCCGCCAGCACCGCCGCCGAAGCGGCGCCCGCGGTCACTCCGGCGCCGAGCGCTGCTCAGCTGAGCGGGGACGATCAGCCCGGAAGCGTGATCAGTTCCTCGCCCGCCGCCCTGCCCAAGGAGCTGGCCGCCGCCACCGGACGGTTCGTGAAGTATGTGACCACCGACGTCCGGGGCCGGCGCGTCCCCGCCACCGGCCTGGTGCTGACCCCGCGTACCAACCGCAAGGATCACGTCGTCGTCTGGGCGCACGGCACGACCGGGCTCGCCGACCGCTGCGCGCCCTCGGCCCACCAGGACGTCTTCTGGCCCGAGGCCCGCGCCGCCGTCGCCGAGCTTCTCAGCCGCGGCTGGACCGTGGCCGCCCCCGACTATCCCGGCCTCGGCACCGCGCAGCCGCACCCGTACCTGATCGGCGCCGGCGAGGGCCGTTCCCTCATCGACAGCGTCCGCGCCGCCCGCCGGCTCAACCCTTCCCTGGGTACGCGCTACGCGATCGACGGCCATTCCCAAGGCGGCCAGGGCGCCCTGTTCGCCAACCAGCTCGCCCCTTCGTACGACGGCGACCTTCAACTGCGCGGCACCGCCGCCATCGCCCCCGTCTCCAACGTCGACGTCCTCGCCCCGCAGATCCCCGGCACGCCCGGGCAGGGATATCTGGTCATGGGTCTGTACGGCCTCAACGCCGTCGAGCCTTCGTTCCGCCCGGCCGACGTGCTCGCCGCGCCCGCCCGCCAGCGGGCCGGCGTGCTGGAGACCGGCTGCCTCAACGAGATCCTGGCCGCTTTCGCGCCGCTGACCGCCACCCAACTGCTCGACGGCGGCCAGCTTCCGGCCGCCTGGGTGACCAAGCTGGCCCAGTACGACAACCCGGCCCGGACCGCGCCCAGCGCCCCCGTCCTGATCGTGCAGGGCACCGCCGACGAGGCCGTGCCGGCCCCCGTGACCGACATCCTCGTGGACCAGCTCGACGACTACCGCCCGGTCCGCTACGACAAGCTGCCCGGCCAGACCCACGACGGCGCCGTGTTCGCCTCCACGGAGACGGTCGCCGACTGGATCGCCGACCGTCTCCGCTGACGGACCGGCGAGCGGTCAGACCCCGGCGGTGTCGAGGCGGGTCAGCTGATCGTCGCTGAGCTTCACGTCCAGCGCGGGCAGCATGTCCTCGAACTGTTCCGGCGTGCGCGGCCCGATCAGCGGCAGCACTCGCGGCGAGCTCTGGTGCATCAGCCAGGCCAGCACCAGCTGGTTCGGGGTGACGCCGGCCTCGTCGGCCACCTCGAGCAGCGCGGCCAGCCGGGCCTCGGTGTCCGGCCCGCCGTACGAGCTGAACACCCAGTGCTCGGCCCGCTTCTCCGCCGAGTCGTAGATGCCTTTCAGGATCGGCGAGTACGCCACCAGCGTCTGATCGTCGTGTTCGCGCAGGTAGTCGAGCTGCTCCCCGTCGACGATGGAGGCGCTGTCGGCGCCGGGGTTCGGCCGCAGATACGAGTGCTGCTGCTGGACGGCCACCGGCAGCGGCCACCCGTTGGCCCGGCACAACCCGCGGATCCGTTCGAGCCGCCACGTGCGTACGTTGGACCAGCCCAGGTGACGCACCTTGCCCGACCGCACCAGGCCGGCCAGGGCCTCCAGGGTTTCCTCGAGCGGCGTGTTCCGGTCGTCGACGTGCACGTAGAACAGGTCGACGTGGTCGGTGCCCAGCCGCTTCAGGCTCCCGTCGAGCGCGTGGCGCAGCGTCTGCGCCCCTGCGCCCTCGAAGGTACGGCGGGCCAGCTCCCAGTTGGCCGTGCCGTCCGCCGCCCACAGATCCGGCGAGTAGCGCGGCAGCGCCGTGGCCTTGGTCGCCAGGAACACCTCGTCCCGCCGGTTGCCCTGCCGCATCCAGCGCCCGAGCAGCTCTTCGCTCTCCCCGCCCCGGCTGTCCCGGCGAGCCCACCACTCGTAGCAGTTCGCGGTGTCCACGAAGGACCCGCCGACCTCGAAGTACCGATCGAGAATGCGGAACGAGTCCTTCTCGTCGGTGGCGTTGCCCATCTGCATGGCCCCCAGCGCCAGCCGGCTCACCTGCTGCCCGGTACGGCCCAATTCGATCGTCTGCATGCCGAGAACGCTAGGACCTCGAGCACACTCGAGGTCAACCCCGTTCGGCGGTACGGTTCGTGCCGGCACTACTTCCACACGCCGGCCTCGGGCGCGGCTGGGCAGTCGAGGGCGGGGTCACCGACGATGGGGAGCTGGTCACGGCAGGCGGGCGACAGTGGGATGACCGCCGGGTGACAGGGGCGCGGGGCAGGGTCGGCGGCATCGGCGAGGACAAGGAGTTCCGATGTACGTCTTCCGATTCGAGTCCGGGTCGCGTCACTACGACCGCCGCGGCCGGATGCGTCACTACCGTGGAGGCGCGGAGGTGACGCGATGACCGAGTTCACCGCGCACCCGGTGCGCGGGCGGCTCAACGCCGCTGTTTTCCGGAGCGTCGACGGGTACGCGGATTTGCTGTTCGGCCAGCGCAAGCGGGAGCTTTTCGCCGCGCTGCCCGACACCGTGGTCGAGATCGGGCCCGGTACCGGGGCCAACTTGCGGCATTACCGGCCCGGTACGCGGCTGATCGCGATCGAGCCGAACCCGTACATGCACGAGCCCCTGCTGGCCAACGCCCGCCGCCGCGGCGTCACCGTCGATCTGCGGGCGGCCGGGGCCGAGCACACCGGGCTCGGCGACGGCGAGGCCGAGGCCGCCGTCAGCACCCTCGTGCTGTGCACTGTGCCCGATCCGGCCGCGGCGCTCCGTGAGATCGCGCGGATTCTGCGGCCCGGCGGGCGGCTGATCTTCGTCGAGCATGTGGGCGCCGACTCCGGCAGCGGCTACGACCGGCTGCAACGGGCCGTCGCCAAGCCGTGGCGGTGGTTCTTCGAAGGGTGTGAGGTCAGCCGCGACACCGAAGGGCTGCTGGGCGCCGCCGGGTTCGCCCGCCTGTCCGTGTCGCGTTATCGGCTGCGGTCGGTGTTCCTGCCGATCAACACGCAGATCGCCGGCGTGGCGGTGCGCTGATGCGGTTCGGGGTGCTCGGCGCGGTGCGGGCGTACGCCGCGGACGGCACCCCGATCCCGCTCGGCGACCGGCAGCGGGCGCTGCTCGCCGCGCTGCTGGCCCGGGCCGGGCGTACCGTCGCGGCCGACCGGCTGGCCGAGCTGATCTGGGGCGGGCAGCTGCCGGCCGATCCGGCGGCGGCGCTGCACAGTCAGGTGTCCCGGCTGCGCCGCGCGCTGCCCGCCGACACCCGGCTGGTCACCGAGTCACCCGGCTACGTGCTGCGGCTGGGCCCGGGTGACGTGGACGCCGCCCGCTTCGACGACCTGGTGGCCCGGGCCGCCCGGGAGCCGCCGGCCGCCGCCGCCCCGCTGCTGGAGGAGGCCCTGCGGTTGTGGGGCGGCGAGCCGTACGCCGAGGTCGCCGACTCGGAGATCGCCCGGCTGGAGGCCATCCGGCTCGGTGAGGCGCGCCTGCACGCGACCGAGCAGTGGCATCGCGCGCTGCTCGGGGCCGGGCGGGCCGCCCAGTCGCTGCCGGGCCTGGAGGCGTTCGTGGCCGCCCATCCGCTGCGTGAGCAGGCCCGCGATCTGTTGCTGCGCACCCTGTACGCGCTCGGCCGGCACGCCGAGGCCCTGGACAGCTACCGCGACTACACCGCGCGGCTGGCCGGTGAGCTCGGCTTGGAGCCGGCCGCCGCGATCCGCGACACGCACCTGCGGGTGCTGCGCCACGACCTGCCCCGCGAGGTGGGTTCGGCGCCGCCGTTGTCGCGGCTGCGCGCCGTGTATCTCTCCGTGCCGGGCGGGTACTCGATCGCCACCGCCACCCTCGGGGAGGGCCCACCGCTGGTGGCGTTGCCGGGCTGGGTGTCGGCCCTCGACGTGATCGCGGCCGGGCGCGATCCCCGGTCGAGTCTGCTGGAGCGGCTGGCCGGCCGGTGCGAGCTGACGCTGTTCGACCGGTACGGCACGGGATTGTCCCGGGGCCCGGTCGGCGACTTCGGGCTCGAGGCGTCGGCCGCGGAGCTTCTCGCGGTGGTCAGGCGGATCGGCGTACCCGCAAACGTCTTGGCCATGTCGGAGGCCGGCCCGCTGGCCGTGGCTCTGGCCGCCGCCCACCCCGAGCTCGTCGACCGTCTGGTCTTCGTCGGCACGTACGCGGACGGGCCCGCGACCTTCCGGCGCCCGGAGCTGAACGCCGCGCTGGTCGCCATGATCCGTACCCACTGGGGTCTGGGTTCGAAGGTCTTCGCCGACCTTTACCGGCCCGGCGCGAGTGACCACGCCGCCCAGCACCTGGCCGAGGTGCTGCGCGACTCGGCCGACCGGGAGGTGGCGGCCGCCTACCTGGAGGCCGCGTACGAGGCGGACGTCGGCGATCTGCTGCCCGGGATCACGGTGCCGGCGCTCGTGCTGCACTACCGCGGCGACCGGGTGATCCCGTTCGACGGGGGCCGGCAGCTCGCCGCGGGTCTGCCCGGCGCGCGGCTGATCGCGCTGGAGGGCCGCTACCACCTGCCTGACGCGGCCGACCTGGACCGCGTCGTCGACGAGATCGCCGGTTTCGTCGGCGCTTAGAACGGCGCCACGTCCAGCGTGCCGATCCCTCCCACCGCGTCGATTTTCAGGCCGCCCGAGGAGTCGTCCCCGCCGGCGCGGCGGGTGTCGCCGGGTGCCAGATCCTGGTCGCGGTCACCGTTGAGCTTCGACTCCCCCACGCCCTTGGCGACGATCAGCTTGACCGGAAACGATCCCTCGGTACGGATCTTCCAGCTGTTCACGCCGCCCGACATGCGCAGCGGGATCTCCGCGTCCTGCCGCGGCAGCGTCATCTCGAAGCTGTTGGCGCCACCCTGGAGGTCGAACGCGCCCACGCGCCCCTCGGCCATGGCGAACGTGGCCCGGCGTACCCCATGGGTGGTCTTGATGGTCCAGGCGATCCGCTCGTCGAGCACGACGTCGACGACGGCCTCGCCCTTCTTGTCGTTGGCCTTGGTGGTCAGGGTCAGCGTGGTGCCCTTGAGCGTCGCGTCCGGGGTCACGCTGCTGTCCTCGGGCGTGTGCACGCGGGCGATGCCGTTGGTGGGCGGCCGGCCGACCGACACGTTGAGCTCCCGCATGCCGCCGGCCAGCACGAACGTCCCCGCCGGGAAGGCCGGCCCGGGATCGGTGACCGCCGGCGAGGACGGCGCCTTCGAGGTGGCCGCCGGTGAGGACGGGGCGGCGGTGGTGGTCGCGCCGGGGGTGGGTGAGGCGGGCGCCGGCTCGATCGACACCGGAGGGTTGGGCGACGGCACCACGATCTCCGGGCCGGTGGCGGGGGCGGGCGGCGCGGCGGCGGGCGGCCGGTCGGACGTCGTGGCCATGCGCAACAGCACCACGCCGGTGACCACGACCAGCACGACGGCCACGACCGCGCCGGCCACGAGGGCCAGGCGCGGCGGTTTCCGCTTCGGGGGGTACGGCTTCTCGCCGTCACCCTCGTCGTCCTCATCCTTCCTGGTGTCCGGCCAGTAGTCCGAGATCTTCGGCCATCCGGCGGTGTCGTCCAGTGTGGGCTGCTGCGGGCCAGGACCGTCCATGGCGTCGTCTCCTCGTGCGGGCGCCGTCAGCCCGGAGTACGGACACCGGCCCCGGATAGTTCGATCACGATCGAACGCGTGAAGAATCTTGCCATTGGCGTCCTTCGCCGTAAGAATGCCTTTTCGACAGCTTAAGAAAGTCTTAGCGCGCGCCCTCGGAGCGGAATTCTGATGACCGAAGATGATAGGGACGAGGGTCTGCGTGTCGGCGGTTGGGGCCCCTATCGCGACGCCTCCGGCCCCGGCTCCGCACCCTCCCCGCGGCCGGTTCCGCCGTTGACCACGCCGTCCCCGGGCGCGGCGGGCGACCTTCAGCGCCGGCTGCTGACCCTGCTCGGCGCCAACCCGCCGCGGCACTCTCTCGTCAGCACGCTGAGCGGCGGATCACCGCGGCGCGTACTGCTGGCCGGCGTCACCGCCGTCGTGATCGTGGCCGCCGGCCTCGTCGCCCTCACGGTCGGCGGCGGCGACGAGCCCACGCCGCCACCAGCGGCTCTGCTCGTCGTGCCCTCGTTCTCGCCGGCCGCGCCGGTGTCGATCCGGCCCGAGCCGACGCTGTCGCCGCCTCCGCCGCCGACGTTCGTGCCGCCGCCGACCACCCCGGTCCGGACGACGACCAAGCCGGTCGAGCGGGCCACGACGACGCCCCCGCCGCCGAAGCCGTCGTCGCCCCCGCCGCCTCCGGCTCCGGCCCTGGTACCCGGGGCGCGGGTCGCGCTCGAGGCCGCCGACCGGTCGGGACGCCGGCTGCGCCACCGCGACTTCCTCGCCCGGCTCGAGGTTCTCCGCTCCGAAGCCGACCGCGACAGTTCCCGTTTCACCGTCCGCAATGGTTTGAACGGGCAGGGCTGCGTCTCTTTGGAATCAGTTAACTATCCGGGCTATTTCTTGCGCCATCGTGACTTCATCCTGCGCCTGGACCGGCAGGACGGTTCACCATTGTTCCAGCAGGACGCCACATTCTGCCCGAAGCCCACCGGCCCGGCATTCATCTTCGCCGCGACCAATTACCCCACTCACGTCCTGGTCGCCGACGGCCGCGGCGTTCGCCTGGCCCAGGTCTCCCCCGGCCAGGCCACGGCCTTCGTCGTACGGAATCCCTAGTCGCTTCCCGCCTCGCCGAAGCTGGTGAACATGTCGACCAGCGACCGCGGCGCGTTGTCGTCGAAGATCAGCTCGAGGCTGTCGGCCGACTCCTGGGCGACGGCCTCGCTGCGCTCGAAGAGTTCCTTCTCGTACGCCGCAAGCGCTCCCTCGATGTCATCCGGACGGGCCGCGAGGGCCTTGCCGAGCTCGGCCCCGTCGACCATGGCCAGGTTCGCGCCCTCACCGGCGAACGGCGACATCACGTGCGCGGCGTCGCCGAGCAGGGTCACCCCCGGAATCCGATCCCAGCGGTGCCCGACCGGCAGCGCGTTGATGGTCCGCGGGACGAGAGCCCCGTCCGCGTCGCTGATCAGCGACCGCAGCTCCGGCGCCCAGTCGGCGAACTCGTCCAGCAGCACGGCCTTGCCGCGGCCGGCGTCGGCCCAGTCGGTCCGCTCGACCCAGTCCTTCGGCGTCGTGAGCGCGACGTAGACGTGCAGGCTGCCGTCGGCCTCCTTGTGGGCCAGAAAGCCCTTGCCCGGCGCCAGCGCGAACAGCATCCCGCCGCCGACCACCGAGGCCGGCACGGGGTCCACCTCACGATGGTCGACTTCGACGAACGAGATTCCCGTGTACGCCGGTTGCGCCCCCGACAGCAACGGCCGGATCCGCGACCACGCGCCGTCGGCACCGACCAGCAGATCGGTGGTGACCACCTCGCCCCCGGCGAAGCGCAGCTCGTGCCGCCCATCACCCAACGGCGTAGCGGCGGTGACCTTCCGGCCCCACTGGACGGTGCCGTCCGGCAGCGAGTCGAGCAGAAGCTGCCGCAGCTGTCCCCGGTCGACCTCGGGGCGGTTGCCGGCGCTCTGCTCGTCCGACTCCTCCATGAGCACGGTGTTGCGCTTGTCGAGCACGCGCATCGCCTGCCCGCCCTCATGAATGATCGCCTGAAACTGCTCGAAGAGCCCCGCGTCGCGCAACGCGACCTGCCCGTTGTAGTCGTGGATGTCGAGCATGCCGCCCTGGGTCCGGGCTGCCGCCGAGGCGTCCAGCTCGTAGACGGTGGCGGCGATCCCGTGCAGGTGCAGAACCCGGGCCAGGGTCAATCCACCCAGTCCAGCTCCGACGATGGCGATGTTCATAGTGCCCTCCGATGATTGGTAGAACGCGTTCGCAACGAACACGTTCGCGCTGGGTATACGGAATTGCGTCGTTCTGCCGAATTCAGCGTCCGTGGATTCAGCCCTCTCGAGTGGGGCCGAGGCCGTCGATGAGCGTTTCGAACGCCCAGCGCCGGCGCTGCTCGCCGGTGCCGGACAGGATCTCGTCGCGGACGCGCGCCAGATGGGGGTACTCGTCCGGCCGGGCCTCGGCGACCGCGAGCGCCAGATCCTGCTCCTCGGCGTCCGCGTCGGCCGACTCGTCGCGCCCGGTCTGCTCGGCGGCCGTGGCCGTCGCCTGCTGCAACAGGATGTCGACCCCCCACGCGGCCTGCCGTTCGGGCAGCCCACCCGCGAGCAGCAAGCCGAGCAACGTGTCGATCAGCCGCAGATAGTGCGGCCCGGACGGCCGCAGCGTCAGCACCGAACGGGCCAGCCCCGGATGGGCGAACAGCAGATCGCTGTAGGCGGTGAGCAGCCCGACGAGCCGCTCCCGCCACGGCCCTCCGGCGGGTTGCTCGAGCCCGGCGACGAGCTCGTCCAGGATCGCCCCGTGCAGCTCGGCGGTATTCCGCACGTACACGTAAAGAGAGGCAGGCCCGGTATCAAGCTCCGCGGCCAGCCGGCGCATGGTCAGCCGCTCCAGGCCTTCCTCCCGCATGACCCGCAGAGCAACCGCCACCATGCCTTCCCGGCTGAGCGCCGGCTTGGCGGGCCGATCACGCCGGCTGACCGGAACACGACGAGGACTCATAACACGATCGTAGCGAACGTGTTCGTCAAAAGCACCGCCTCAGGAAGAGACGCCGGTCTCACGTGAGATCCAGATCAGGGACCTCATCCCGCCTAGGAACGCCTGAGCCCAGCGCCGCGCACGACCCAGGAACGCCCGAAGTCGGCGGCGCGCCCATCCTTGGAGAATCGAAGCCCGCGCCAGCGCCCAGGGATGGGAGGGCGTGCCCGCCCAGGTCCAGCGTCTTTGGCGGCCGGAATGGCGCCGCCGATGGCGTCGATCAGCGCGAACGCCACCAGCAGCACCACGGCCGCCGCCAGCAGGCCCAGGGCCAGCGGGTCGGTCCAGCCCAAGACTCGCCCTGGGCGAGCGGAAGCAGGAGGCCGGCATGGCGGCTCCCAGCAACACCGTGCCGGGGATGTCCATGCCGCCCGACGCGGCCGTCTGGGGTGAGGGCACCAGCACCAGGATGCCGGGGATGGCGATGGTGCCGCCGGCCACGCAGGCCCGAAACATGACGTGGTCGTCGGCGTACTGAGCGATGACCCGGCCAGCGGCAGGCCGAGGGCGCCGCCCACGCCGAGCATCGCGCTGATCAGGGCGATGCCGGCGCCGGCGTGTTCCTTGGGCAGGATGACGCCGATCAGGCTGACGCTCAGGGAAACCGTGGCCACTGAGAGCCCGACGATCTGCTTCCCTGACCAGGCCCGGGGCGCCTCCGCGGGCGTGGTCGAGACGGACTACCTGGCGGGCGCTCCCACCGGTCGTACACCGGCCGAACTGATCAGCGCCGCCATGCGGGAGGTCGGCGCCTTCGTGGTCACGCACCGGGAATGGCTCGCGGCGCTGCGCCACGTCGCGCGGCAGTCCCAGCATCTGCGGGCGGCCCATGCCGGCGTCCCGCCGGTGGCTTAACGAATCGCCCGGGCGACCCCCTGAGCCGGCCGGTCATCCAGCTCTCGGGTGGTCTCCCGGACGATTCGCCCGCTCCGCGCGCGGCAGCTGCCGTTACCGCGAACGGAAGATCATCAGGACTGCGACGGTAGCGGTACGTGCAACTCTTTCGCTGCGATTTCCCGTACGGACCACACCTTCGCGGCACCCGTAGCTCACGCGGCCGGGCCCAGCGGCACCCCATCGGCCCGTCACAGGTTCTTGGCCATGTTGCGCCCGGTCTCGCTGAACCCCAGCTGTTCGTAGAGAGCCCGCGCACCGGCGTTGTGCGCGAAGACGTGCAGCCCGATCCGGCTCAGCCCGTTGTCGTGACACCACCGCTCGGCCGCCACCATGATCGCCCGCCCGTATCCCCGCCGGCGCAGGTCCGCCTCGACAGCGACGTTGTGGACGAAGGCGGTGTCCCGCTCGACCTTCACCCAGAGGAACCCGACCCGACGGTCACCGTCGTAGGCGAACCACAAATGATTTCCGGCGGTGGCAAGCCCTTCCGGAAGCAGCCGCGCATACGTCTCGGCCGCGTCCCGCACCGACTCTTCCGCCGACCGGCCCGAGGAGGCCGCGCTGCGCGCATAGTGCGCCTCCGCCTCGACCCGCCACGGCCCGTACTGCTCCTGAGTCATCGGCACCAGCCGGACAGTCCCCATGCCCGACAACCTACCGACCCCACAACGCTCGTTCGATCCGCGCTCGTGATGCACGACGGCGGCGCCCGAGGGGTCAGGCGTGGTGACCGGACGGTCCCGCACCGAACGATCGGTAGGCATGGGCGGCCGCCGCCCCCAACCGCAGATACCACAGGCGCCCGTCCTCCCCCGCGTTGTCGTACGACGTGTAGGTGACCGATTGAGCAATCAGCGACAGCAGGTATTGGCGGTGAAACATCGCTTGGTCCCGGCTTTCGACCTGCTTGACAGCTTCGAGGCGAACGGAGTTCACCACGCGCTCCAGGGCGGTGCGAGGGGTGGCCGTCGCCGGAGCTGCCGAGGTGAGCGCATCGACAAGGGACGGGACAGCGCCGGACCGCACGGCCGGAAATATGAGGGACAGCAGCAACGCGGCGACGTCTCGTGACAACGGCGCCCGCGGATCGAAGGCGGAAAGATCAATGAGCCGGATGCCCTCGAAGTCGAGTTCGCCGTCAGGTGTCCGGGAAACGATGATGTTGTCGACGTGCAGGTCACCGTGGGACCGGCCGGCCAGGAATTCCACCGCCCCCGCCAGTTCGGACGTCAACTGGAAACGGCGGGCCAGGTCAGGCAATCCCGCCCGCACGTCGCCGGCCCGGGCATCGGGGATCAGTCCCGCGTCTCGCGCCCAGGTGTAAGCCGATCGGCCGCGATCCAGGACGCCCCTCAGCTCCGCCGCCAGGAACTGCTCCACGCTCGACGTGCGACGCTCCCGGGAATTGGGTGAATTCCAGTCGCCGAGCACCAGACGGATGGTGGCGACGCCGCCGTCCAGACGGGCGGCGCCCGGCAGCTGCCCCAGTGTCACCGCGGCGGTGAGGGAGCTCGACGAATCGAGAAACATGAGAACGCGACCGTCGGCCAGGGCGACCGGCGGGTAGATCTGACGGAAAAGGTGCCGGGTGGCGAAGACCGGAGAATCCCGCCAGGCGCGCTGGTGGTTCGCCGGCTCCCGGGCCGGACTGCCCGCCGAGCACACCTTCACCAGCAGGTCCGCCGACAGCCGCTCATGGGCCGGCACGACGATGTGGAGCCTGACGAGCAACGCACCGCTTCCGCCTCGCCGGCGCCAAGGCGCCGCCGGCACCGTCGCGACAAAACCTTGATCGCGTGCCCATGCTCGAACCGCCCGGGTCACGTGCGGGTCGTTCAGATACCGATCAAGGCCGCCGACCTGTTCGAAGGTGCTCATCAAAGTCAAACTCTAGCAATGGGGTTCCGCGATTCACGACATTGACACTTACGGGTATGGAACGCCATGGCCGGCATGGCCTAGACTGCTGCCATGTCTTCGCCCGACCCGCCCACCAAAAAGCTTCAGGTGAGCCGCGAAGGCCAAAGCGCCCTGCGCGCCATGTCAATTTCGCATCGACGGGTTCGCCTACTTTTCGGGGCTCGGCTATTGATTTCAGCGGGCATTGCGGTCACGGGCGCCGTATTGACGATCAGATCGGTTCCGGCGACGTGGGTAACCCTTGCCGGTGCGGCCTGGGCCGCCATCAACTCGGTCGGATTGACATGGTGGGCGGACGCCGAACTTCAACGGGCCGCGAAGCTGCAGGAGAAGTTCGAAGTCGAGGCCTTCAGGCTGCCTTGGAACCACGTCGCCGCCGGGCCGGAGGTCAGGTCGGCCGACCGGAGCGCCCTGAGCCGGAAATTCAAGAAAGGACGCATAGACAGCGACTGGGACGACGTACCCGCCTTCGATCCGCCCTTCGACGTCCTCGCCCGCCAATTGACGAACCTTGTGTGGGGAGCCCGCGTTCGGCGGAGGTACGCCAACGTCGTCGCTGTCGTCATAGGCGCGTGGACCCTCGCCGGGGCCGTTGTCGGCGTTGCGGGCGGCTTCACGGTCGCTCAGATCTTCGTCGGCTGGTACGTTCCCTCACTCGGCGGTCTGCTGTTCGGTCTCGAATCGATCCGGCAACAATTGGCAGTCGCCAAGGAGAGGGAACGCGTCGCCGACTACGCCGAGAAGCAGATATTGGAAGCTGCTCGACGGCCCCTGGATCCGGCACTGCGCGCGTCGCTGGTGACACTTTCCCGGCAACTTCAGGACGTCTTGTTCAGAACGAGGAGCAGGGCTCCCCGGGTGCCGAAGTTCCCGTTCTACCGGTTGTCGTACGAACGCGACAAACTCAATTGCCGCGAGTGTACGCGCGGCGTGGCCGACGCTCTGGCCACGCTGTCGCCGGCGCCATGACGGAGAGGTCGGTCCCGGTCGGGCCCGGTGACGTGTCGGCGGCGGTGTCGCGCGTCTGAGCCGAGCCGGGTTCGTATGGTGTGGTCATGAAGAGTGTCGATGCCGGTGTGCTGTCCGTCGCCTATCTCGAGGACGGGCCGGCCGGCGGCTGGCCGGTCGTCCTGTCGCACGGGTTTCCCTACGACGCGCACGCCTACGACGAGGTCGTCCCGGTGCTCGTGGCGCGAGGCGCGCGGGTCGTCCGGCCGTACCTGCGGGGTTTCGGACCCACCCGGTTCCGTTCCGGGGCCACCGTTCGCAGCGGGCAGCAGGCCGCCCTCGGGTCCGATCTGCTCGCGCTGATCGACGCTCTGGGGCTCGACCGGCCGATCGTCGCCGGGTACGACTGGGGCGGCCTCGCCTCCTGCGTGGTGGCCGCCCTGTGGCCGGAGCGCGTGGCCGGGCTGGTGTCACTGGCCGGGTACGACATCATCGACATCGAGCGGCAACGGCACGCGTTCGATCCCGCCGTCGAGCACGCGGTCTGGTATCAGCATCTGTTCCAGACCGAGCGTGGCCGCGAAGTCCTCGCCGCCCATCGGGCCGGCCTGTGCCGGATGCTGTGGCGGCAGTGGTCCCCCGAGTGGGCCTTCGACGAGGCGACGTTCGCCCGGACCGCCCCCTCGTTCGGCAATCCCGACTTCGTCGACGTCGTCGTCCACGCCTACCGGCACGCGCTCGGCCGGGCCGCCGGCGATCCGGCCTACGAGGACCTCGAGGCCCGCCTCGCCGCGCGCCCGAAGATCACGGTGCCGGCGGTGACCCTGGACGGCGCCACCGACACCCTGAAGCCCGGCGGCACCGCCGGGCACGCCTCCATGTTCAGCGCCCGGCACGAGCACCGCCTGGTCGCCGCCGGCCACAACCTTCCGCAGGAGGCGCCCGCCGCCTTCGCGGAGGCCGTGGCGACCGTACGCCAATGGTCGTAGGCCTCGAAGAACGCTACGGCGACACGCGGGCGGCCGGCAGCGCGTCGTGGACTTTGTGCAGGAGGTCCTGACGGGTGAAGGGCTTTTCGACGAAGGGGATGCCGGGGTCGAGGACCCTCGTCTCGCCGAGCAGGCCGTTGCTGTATCCGGACATGTAGACGACCGGGAGGGCGGGGTCGCGTTCGTGCAGGAGCTCGGCCAGGCGGGGGCCGGACATCTCCGGCATGATGACGTCGGTCAGCAGGGCGTCACAGCCCTTGTCGGCGAACAGTTCCAGGGCGTGCGGGGCGCTGTCGGCCAGCAGCACGTGGTATCCGGCGGCGGTCAGGATGCGGGTCACCACCCGGGCCAGGTCGATCTCGTCCTCGACGACCAGGATGGTGCGGCCGTCGCCCGATGGCGGGGCCGCCGGCCGTACGGTCACCGCCGCGCCGGCGGAGTCGGCGGCCAGCGGGAGATAGATGCGGAAGGTGGTGCCCACGCCGGGCTCGGAGTAGACGTTCAGGGCGCCACCGGCCTCGGTGACGATGCCGTAGACCGTCGACAGGCCCAGCCCCGTACCCCGGCCCCGGGGTTTCGTGGTGAAGAACGGCTCGAAGATGCGCTGGACCACCTCGGGCGGCATGCCCTCGCCGGTGTCGCTGACCTGAAGGCGGGCGTAGCGGCCGGCGGGCAGGGCCGGCTGCATCTTCACCTCGTCGCCGTCGAGCTCGGCGGTGCCGGCCTCCAGCACGAGCGCGCCGCCGTCGGGCATCGCGTCGCGGGCGTTGAGGGCCAGGTTGAGCAGGATCTGCTGGAGCTGGCCGGGGTCGGCGCGCACGATGACCGGCTGCTCCCCGGGGCGGGCGGCCAGGGTGATGTGCTCGCCGATGGTGCGTTCCAGCATGTCGCGCACCTCGGCCAAGGCCCGGTTGAGGTCGACGTCCTGCGGCTGCACCGTGTCGCCGCGAGTGAAGGTGAGCAGCTGCCGGGTCAGCCCCATGGCCCGGTCGGCCGCCGTGCGCACATGGTTCAGGTCGGCCTGGACGCCGGGATGGCCGGCGCTCTCCTCGATGGCGAACTCGGTGTAGTTCACGATGATGGCCAGGATGTTGTTGAAGTCGTGGGCGATGCCGCCGGCCAGCTTGCCCAGGCTCTCCATCCGCTGGGCCTGATGGGTGCGCTCCTCGAGGGCGCGCTGCCGCTCGGCCGCCTCCCGGGCCTGGCGGATGTCGCGGGCCACCACCGAGACACCGGTGACCCGGCCGAGGTTGTCGCGGATCGGGGCCACGTTCAGCGAGACCTCGACCGGCGTGCCGTCCTTGTGCAGGCGCCGGGCCTCGTAGTAGACGCCACGTTCGCCGGCGGCGATGCGTTCCCGCACCTCCGTCTGCCGAGCGAGGCCGGCGTCGTCGGTCAGCAGGGAAGCCGGCCGGCCGACGATCTCGTCGGCGCGGTAGCCGAACAGCCGCTCGGCGCCGCCGTTCCAGGCGGTCACCCGCCCGTCCAGGCCGAGGCCGATGATGGCGTCGTCGGTGTACTCGACCACGGCCGCCAGCGTCGAGCGAGCCTCGGCCAGGCGGCTCTGCTCGCCCGGCGAGACGTACATGGAGCCGCCGCCGAGCAGGACGCCGTAGCTGCGGCGCAGCGACCAGTAGTAGACGCCGACCCCGGCGGTCAGGGCGTCCCACACGGCGAGCGGCCAGCCCGGCAGGTGGCCCGAGTGGTCGAGGATCGCCCGGTACACCGACCACGCGTGCAGACCGTGCCCGATCGCGCAGCTGAAGAAGATGAGCGCGGTGGCCAGGGCCAGCCGGTTCGTGCGCAGCTGTCCCGCCCGGCTCACGGGCACCACGATGGCCACCATGATCCCCGCGTAGGCGACCATGATGACCAGGTTCGCGAGCAGGTACAGCTGCTCCGGCACGTTCGTCCTATCGGCCGCCGGGCGCCGCAGTTGAGGTGGCGACCGAGGCGAGGATCTCGCCGGCCCGGACGGCGCCGGCCGAGAGCAGGGTGGCCGTTATCCCGTGCGCGTGTTCGGTTCCGCCCTGCAGGTAGACGCCGGCCTTGAGGTCCGGGTCGGTGAGCAGGCGGTAGTCGCGGCCGGCGCGCAGCAGGTCCTCCTCGTCGCGCAGGCAGTGCTTGCCCGCGGTGCCCAGCAGCCGGGTCACGTCGACCGGGCGGTAGCCGGTGGCGTAGACGATGGCGTCGGCCTCCAGGGTGGTGAGCTCGCCGGTGGGCAGGTGCTCGACCACGGCGGTCACGCCGTCGGCGCGTGGCGTCAGGCCGGCGATGCGGGAGGCGCGCCTCATGCGGAGACGGTCACGGCCCAGGACCCTTTCCCGGTACGTACGGCGGTACAGCTCCTCGATGAGGTCGCCGTCGACCACCGAGTAGTTCGTGTTGCGGTGGTAGTCGAACAGCATCCGTTTCACGTCGGCCGGGGCGTCGTAGTACAGGTCGACGGCGGCCGGGTCGAAGATCTGGTTGGCGAAGCTGCTGTCGTCGGCGGGACTGTAGCCGTACCGGAAGAAAACGCTGTCGACCTCGGCCGTGGGGTAGCGGGAATGCAGGTAGGCGACCGATTCCGCGGCGCTCTGCCCGGCGCCGACGACGATGAAGCGTTGCGGTTGCGGCACGTCGAAGGACGCGACCCGATGGAGCAGATCGAGGTTGTGCCAGACGCGCGGCCCGGGGGTGACGTCGGGCGGCAGGCTCGATTCCAGGCCGACCGCCACGACGACGTTGCGGGCCCGGAAGGTGCCGCGCGGGCTGATCACGTCGACCGCCCACGCCTCGCCGTTCTCGTCGTGGACGGGCACCACGTCGGTCACCGTGTGGCCGTAGCGGACCAGGTGGCCCACCCGGCGGGCGGCCCACGCGAAGTAGTCGTGGAACTCGACGCGCAGCGGGTACATCGACTTGAAGTTGATGAACTCGGCGAGGCGGTCGTGGGCGTGCAGGTACGACACGAAGCTGAAGTCGCTGGCCGGGTTGCGCATGGTGACCAGGTCCTTGAGGAACGACACCTGCATGGTGGCGTCCTCGAAGAGCATCCCCCGGTGCCACCCGAAATCCTCCTGCTTCTCCAGGAAGACCGCGTTCAGCGGGGTGTCGTGTTCTTCGACGGCGATGGCCAGCGCCAGGTTCGACGGGCCGAAGCCGATGCCGACGAGGTCGTACACCAACATGTCTTTGCCTTTCAGAGGAAGGTGGCGATCTCGGAGGCCGTGCCGACCACACCGCACCGGTCGGCGACGTGCCGCAGCGCGTCGCGGTGGTGGGCGGGGCTGAAGTCGGCGACGGCGTCGGCGACGACGAACGGCTGGATGTCGCGCATGAACGCGTCGAGGGTGGTGGCGAGCACGCCGATGTGCGCGTAGACCCCGGTGACGATGAGCTGGTCGCGTCCGTCGAGCAGGTCGGCCAGGGGGGTGCCGACGAAGGCGCTGTAGCGGCGCTTGGTGATCCGGACGTCGCCCGGGCCGGGCGTGAGGGCGTCGGTGATGGCCAGCGCGCTCTCCGACGGCGGCGGCCCGTCGCCCCAGAAGTCCTGCAGCAGACCGCGGTCGGCCAGGCTCTGCCCGCCGGGCTGGGCCGAGAAGACGACCGGCATGCCGGCCTCGTGGGCGTGCTTGCGCAGCGCCGCGATGTTGTCGACGACCCGGGCCAGGAGGGCGTGGTCGGCCGTGCCGAACGGGGCCAGGAAGTAGTTCTGCATGTCGTGCACGAGCAGGGCGGCCCGGTTCGGGTCCGGGTGCCAGCCGACGCGGGCGTTGTGCACGGAGAAACCGGTGGGGAGGGGGTACGGGGTGATGCGCGGGAGCATGTCAGCCTTCCTTCAGCGATCGCAGGGCCGCACGCAGCTCACGCCGGCTGATCTTGCCGACGCCGGTGACGGGGAACGCCTCGACCACGGTCAGCCGGTCGGGGATCTTGTAGGCGGCCAGGCCGCGTTCCCTCAGGTGGGCGCGGATGTCCGGCAGGGTGATCGTGGCGTCCGGGCACGGCACGACGAAGGCGCACGTCCGCTCGCCCAGATAGGCGTCGGGGATGGCGACCACGGCCACGTCGTGCACGGCCGGATGGGTGAGCAGATGGTTCTCCACCTCCTCGGCGGCGATCTTCTCGCCGCCCCGGTTGATCTGGTCCTTGGCCCGTCCCTCGACCACGAGATAGCCGTCGGGGCGGTGCCGCACCAGGTCGCCGGTGCGGTAGAAACCGTCGGCGGTGAACGCGGTCCGGTTGTGTTCCTCGGCGTTCCAGTAACCCTTGATGGTGTACGGGCCGCGGGTGAGCAGATGGCCCACCTCGCCCCGGGCCACCGGCCGGCCGGCGTCGTCGACCACGAGGATCTCGTCGTCCGGCGAGATGGGCCGTCCCTGGGTGTTCAGCACGATCTCGTCCGGGTCGTCGAGCCGGGTGTAGTTGACCAGTCCCTCGGCCATCCCGAACACCTGCTGGAGGCGGCAGCCGAGGACGGGCCCGACCCGGGCCGCGACCGTGCTGCCCAGCTTCGCCCCGCCCACCTGCAGCACCTGAAGGCTGGACAGGTCGGGTTTCTTCTCCATCGCCGTGACCGCGTCCAGCCACAGCTGGGCCAGCGGCGGCACGACGGCGGTGATGGTGACCCGCTCGACCGCGATGAGCGGCAACACCGTGGCCGGGTCGGGCCGGCGGGCCAGCACGATCCGGCCGCCCGCGTGCAGCACGCCGAGCACGCCCGGCGAGGACATGGTGAAGTTGTGCGCCACCGGCAGGACGGCGAGATAGACGGATTCCGGTGTCAGGGCGCAGATCCGGGCGCTCTCGCGAACGCTGTAGAGGTAGTCGTCGTGGGTGCGCGGGATGAGCTTGGGCAGCCCGGTGCTGCCGCCGGAGAGCTGGAGGAAGGCCAGTTCGTCGGCGGACGGCCCGTCCGGCAGTCCGGACGGATCGGCGTGCAGGTCGCCGAGTTCCGCGTCCACGATCAGCCGGGCGCCGCCGGCGGCCGCCGCGAGGGTCCGGTGGTCGAAGCCCTCGTGCACCCCGGTCGTCACGAAGGCGACCGCCGACGTGTGCGAGCAGAAGTAGCCGATCTCGGCCGCCCGGTGCGCGGGCAGCGCGAAGACGGGCAGGGCGCCCAGCCGGAACAGCGCGAAGATGACCTCGAAGTACTCGGCCGTGTTGGGCAGTTGCACGACGACCCGGTCGCCCTTGCCGATTCCCAGGCCGTGCAAGCCCGCGGCGAGGCGCAGGGCGCGGTCCCGCAGCTGGGCGTAGGTGATCTCACGGTCGCCGTCGACGACGGCGACGCGGCTCCCGTGCTTTTCCGCGGCGGCGCGGAGCAGATCGTCGAACGTCTGGCCGATCCAGTACCCGCGTTCCCGGTACAGGTCCTCAACGGACATCGGAAAGCTCCAATCCCAGCGCGGCGAGCATGGTGCCGAGCTTGGCCGTGGTCTCGGCCAGCTCCGCCTGCGGATCCGAGCCGGCCACCACGCCGGCCCCGGCGAACAGGTCCAGGCCGTCCTCGTCGGCGGTGGCGCAGCGGATGGTGACCGCCCACTCCCCGTCGCCCGAGGCGTCCACCCAGCCGACCATGCCGGTGTAGAAACCGCGGTCGAACGGCTCCAGCTCGCCGATGGCGGCCCGGGCGGCGGCGGTCGGCGTGCCGCACACGGCCGGGGTCGGGTGCAGCGCGGTCGCCAGCCGCAGGGCCGAGACGGCCGGGTCGGCGACGGTTCCGGTGATGAGGGTGGACAGGTGCCACATGGTCGCCGTGCGCACCAGCGACGGCTCGGCGGGCACGGTCAGGCTCGCGCAGTACGGGCGGAGCCCGTCGGCGACCGCGGACGCGACCACCGCGTGCTCGTGCCGGTCCTTCTCCGACCGCAGCAGCGCCTCGGCCCGGCGGGCGTCCTCGGCCGGGTCGCCGCTGCGCGCGGCCGAGCCGGCCAGCGGGTTGGCCGTGACCCGCCGGCCCCGGCGGGACACCAGCAGCTCGGGGCTGGCGCCGAACAGGGTGCGGCCGCCGCCGAGGTCGACGCCGAACGTGTAGCCGCTCGGGTCGCGGCCGGCCAGCGCCCGCACCACCGGCGCCGGGTCGAAGCCGGGGGCGTCGGCCCGCAGCGACCGGGCCAGCACCACCTTGGTGTAGCGGCCGGCGTTGATCTGCCGGACCGCGTCGGCGACCGCCGCGGCGTACTTCTCCGGCTCCGGCACGGGCCGGACCCGGGTGACCGGGCTCTTGAGGTCGATCACCCCGGGGGCCGGCGGGCCCCCACGCCGCAGCCGCATCGGCACGACCAGGTGGGCGTCGGCGCCGGGGGCGAACGGGACCGCGCCCACGACGGCGCGGACCTCGTGGCCGGCCGCCTCGGCGACGGCCAGGACGGCGTCGACCCGGTGGGCCAGGTCGGCCAGCCCGTCCCGGCGGCCCGACGGCGGAACCGCGAAATAGGTGTCCTCGGCGAGCAGGGTGCCGCTCGGTGAGGCGAACAGCGACGAGCGGCCCGGGCGGTAGCCCGCCAGCAGCTCGGCCGCGGTGGTCGCGGCGGAGACGGTAGTCACTTCGATGGTTCTCCTTGTCAGGCTCGGGCTCAGGCCCGGAGCGTCGCGCCGCCGTCGACGTACAGGTCGTGCATGGTGATGTGCCGGGCGCGGTCGGAGGCGAGGAACAGCACCGCGTCGGCGACGTCCTCGGGCTCGGCGAGCCGGCCCAGCGGGATGCCGGTACGGAAGGTGGCGGGATCACCGGCGATCACCGGGCCGGGGCCGGTCTCGTCCCAGAGCGAGCGCTGCATCGGGGTGTCGGTGGAGCCGGGGGCCACCACGTTGCAGCGGATGCCGTACGGGGCCAGTTCGAGCCCGAGGCTCTTGGTGAACGCGGTCGAGGCGGCCTTGGACGCGGCGTAGGCGGCCATGCCGGAGCGCGGGATCCCGGCCGCGTTGGACGAGACCGTGACGATCACCCCGGCCCGGCGGGCCGTCATCCGGCGGGCCACGGCCCGGCTGGCCCGGAAGACCCCGCCGGCGTTGACGTCGAACAGCACCGCCCAGTCGTCGTCGGAGAAGCCGACGACGGCGCCGGTGCGCAGCACGCCGGCCACGTTGGCCAGCACCGCGATCGGCCCGAGGCCGAGCTCGACCGCCTCGACCACGCCGTCGACCTCGGACGAGCGGGACACATCGGCGACGTACGCCGTGATGCCGTCGTGCCCGGCGGCCAGCCGCTCGACCCCCTCAGCCTCCCGGTCGACCGCGGCCACCCGGGTGCCGGCCTCGGCGAAGGCGAGCGCGACCGCCCGGCCGATGCCCTGCCCGGCGCCGGTGACCAGTGCGATTCCACTCATGCGGGTGACCCCTGTCCGGAGAAGGCGAGGGCTCGTTCTTCCTCGCGCTCGGTGATCCGTACCTTCGACATCGACCAGCGCAGGATCGGCGGCCCCATCACCGAGGTGACGACGGCGATGAGCACCACGACCGTGTACGTGGCGATGGACAGCACGCCCAGGCGCAGGCCGGTGGTGGCCACGACGACCTCGACGATCCCGCGCGAGTTCATGCCGGCGCCCAGCGCGATCGACTCCCAGTGCGACAGCCGGCTGGCCCGCGCGCCGATGTAGGCGCCGGCGAACTTGCCCACGATCGCCACCAGCAGCAGCGCGACGCCGGCCAGCAGCACTTTCGGGTCGGCCAGCGCGGTGAGGTCCATCCGCAGGCCGGCCGTGGCCATGAAGATCGGCGCCAGCACCGACAGCACGATCGTGCGCAGCGGCGACAGGTCGCGCCAGATCGAGCGGCCCGGTCGTGGATCGGGTTTCTCGGCGGCGCGGGCCTGGCCGATGAGGATGCCCGCCACGAACGCGCCGAACAGCGCCTCCATGCCCATCGCGTGGGTGGCCGCCGCGCCCAGCAGGATCAGCACCACCGACGCGGTGACCCGGGGGCCACCGTCACCGGCCCTGCCGGCCAGGTCGAGCACCCGGCGCACGAGCGGACGGCCGATCACGAGCGCGGCCACCACGAAGCCGATCAGGTAGACCACCGACAGCGTGACGGCCCCGGCCCGTACCCCGGTCGTGGCCGCGGCCGAGACCACCGACAGCAGGAACCAGCCGACGGCGTCGTCCACCATGCCGGCGGCCAGCGTCAGCTGGCCGATGTCGCGATGCAGCAGGCCCATGTCGGACAGCGTCTTGGCGATGACCGGGATGGCCGTCACGCACATGGCCACGCCCAGGAACAGCGCGAAGGTGCCCCGGTCGCTGGTCTCGGTCAGCAGCGCGGCCGGCACCAGGAAGCCGGCGGCGACGCCGAGCGCCAAGGGCAGCAGGAGGCCGGCGAGGCTGACTTTGACGCCGGTGACGCCGCGCGTGCGGAGCATCGCGGTGTCCAGTTGGACGCCGGTCACCCCGACCAGCAGGAGCACGCCGAACTGGCCCACCGCGTCGACCAGGTGGAGCTGGCCGGCGTCGGCCGGGAGCACCCAGGCGAAGGCGCCGGGGGCCAGCGCGCCCAGCAGCGACGGGCCGAGGACGACACCGGTCAGCAGCTCGCCGACGAGCGCGGGCAGGCCGAGCCGGGTGGCCAGCCGGCCGAGGGCCAGCGCGACCATCAGCAGCAGCGACACCTGGAGCAGGAAGACCAGCAGGGTGTGCGGAGCGAGACCGGGCAGCGGGCTACTCATCGTCGTCCTCGTGGTGGTCCAGGTTCTCGACGCCCCTCTTCCAGTAGCCGTCGATCTCCATCCACTTGCGGTTGAGGCCCCGGCCTCGCAGCTCACGCCGGATCGGCTTCAGTCCCGTGGCCTCACCGGCGATCCACACGTAGCCGTCGCCCTCGGGCAACGTCTGCCGCTCGATGGCGGCGGCCAGCGTCTCGCCGCGATCCCGGAAGAGCCACTGGACGTGGTCCAGCTCGTGCCTCTCGGCCTCGCCGGCCACCTCGGCGAAGGCCAGCACGGTGGCGCCGGCGGGCAGCTGCTCGAGCCAGGCGGCGAGCGCGGGCAGGGCGGTCTCGTCGGCGCCGAGCAGATACCAGTCGAAGGTGTACGGGACCAGGTTCGACCCGCGCGGGCCGAGGATGCCGACGCGCTGGCCCGGCTGCGCCGTGGCCGCCCACGAGCCGCCAGGGCCGTGCTGGTGCAACACGAAGTCGATGTCGAGTTCGCGTTTCTCGGGCCGAAGGTAGCGGATGGTGTAGTCGCGGTAGATGGGCAGCGGCGATCCGGGCGGCGGCGGCTCCAGGCCCTCCTCGCCGAGCGTCGGCATGACGGGCAGTTCGGCGCCCGGCGCCGGGAAGAAGACCTTCACGTGGTCGTCGGGCGCGCCGTATTTGAAGCCGTCGAGCTCCTCGCCGCCGAGCGTGACGCGGGCCATGCCCGGGGTGAGCCGTTGGACGCGTACCACCTCCAGCAGCCGGGGGGTGAGGTCGTGCCAGACGAGTTCGACCTCGCGGGCCAGGGTGCTCATGCGGTCTCTCCATCGAAGAACGTGATCAGCTCGGCGTTGAGCCGCTCGGGCTGTTCCAGGTAGCCGTAGTGGCCGGCGTCGGGGATCTCGGCGTACCGGGACCCGGGTATGGCCCGGGCGACCTCGCGCCCGCCGGTGGCCGGCGCGATGAGGTCGTCGGCGAAACCCACGACAAGACAGGGGCGTTCGATTTCCCCGTACGCCTTCAGCCGGTCCTCTTCGGCGCCGGCCTCCTGCCGGCTCGGGGTCCCGGCGGCGCCCGGCAGCGGCATCTGGAAGACGTCGAGCCAGTCCTGGGCCTGCCGGTCGTCGGCCAGGGTGCGCGGCGAGAGGTTGACGGCCGCGCGCACCACGGCGAGGTAGGCGTCCGGAAGCTCGATCCCGGCCGCCCGAAGGCTGCGCTCGGCGGCGGTCATGGCGGCCTGGTAGGCGCTGCGGCGCCCGAAGGTGGCCATCAGCACCGCCCGGTCGACCAGCTCGGGCCGTTCCAGGCAGAGCTCGGCGGCCACCCGGGCCCCCATGGAGGATCCGGCGATCCGGCACGGGCCCAGACCCAGGGTCTCGATGAGGGTGGCGGCGTCGGCCACGAGGTCGGCCATGGTGACCACCTCGGGGGTGTCGCTGGGCGGCAGCCCCCGGGCGTCGTAGGTGACGACGCGGTAGCCGGCCGCCACGAGCGCGGGCACCTGGTAGAGGTGCCAGGTGCGCCCTCGCGCGCCGTTCCCGGCGAGCAGCAGCACACCGGGGCCGCGGCCGGCCTCGGCGTAGTGCAGGCCGTCGATGACGGGCATCTGTCAGTCCTCCGGGGATGTGATCCGCCCGGCGTGCAGGCGCACGACGCGGGGAAGGCGGTCGATGGTGGACGGCCGATGTGCGATGACCAGCACGGTCCGGTCGCGCCGCAGGCGGGCCAGGGCCTGTTCGATGCGGTGCGCGGTGGCCGGGTCGAGGTCGGCGGTGGCCTCGTCGAGGATGAGCACCTCGGGCTCGGTCATGGCGGCCCGCAGCAGCCCCACGAGCTGACGTTCCCCGGCCGAGAACCGTTCCCCGCGCCGCCCGAGCTCGGCGCCGAACCCGCCGGGAAGCCCGGCGACCCACCCGTCGAGCCCGAGCCGCTCGGCCGCCCGGGCGAAGTCCTCGGGCCCCGGCCGTCCCGGCGTGAGCGCCAGATTGTCGGCGAAGGTCCCGGCGATCATGTGAACCTGCTGCGGAATCAGCACGAGCCGCCGCCGCACCTCGGCGGCGGCGAGCCCGCCGAGGTCGGCGCCGCCGAGCCGCACCGCCCCGGAATCAGGCAGATAGAGCCCACAGAGCAGCTTGGCCAGCGTGGTCTTCCCCGACCCGGTCTCCCCTACGAGGCCCGCGTGTTCCCCCGGCGCGAAGTGAACGCTGACCCCGTGCAGCACGGGTTCGCCCGGCCGGTAGCTGTAGGTGACGGCCTCGGCGGTCAGCCCGCCCGCACCGGCCGTGGTCACCGTCGCGGCCGCGGACCTCGCGGGCGCGGTGGCTTCGAGGAGGTCGAGCAGGCGGGCCAGGCCGACACGGGACTCCAGCATCTCGCCGGCGACCAGGGTGAAGTCGTCGATGGAGCTGAACAGGTCGCGGCTGGCCAGCACGAAGGTGACGACGACGCCGACGGTGACCACGTTCTCGCTCGCCAGCAGGCCGCCCGCGATCAGCAGGGCGGCGCTGGTGAGGCCCTGCACGATCCAGGTCGCGTCGATCCAGGTGGCGCCGCGCTGGGCGGCGCGTGCCGTCCCCAGGTAGGCGTCGGCGTCGGTGGACAGGCGGCCGAGCCAGGTCCCGGTCGCGCCGTCGATCTGCAACTGCTCACGCGCCAGCAGGCTCTCCGAGAAGGTGGCGGCCAGCGTCGCCTGGGCCGCCGCCTCGGCCGGGTACGCGCTCGCCGCCGCCCGCCGGAACCGCTTCGAGATGAACCACATCGGCGGCCCGAAGACCAGCACCAGCAGACCGAACAGCTGCCACGAGGAGGAGAGCAGCACGACCACGCTGAACAGCAGGTAGCCGCCGAGCGAGATGAGGTCCGGGAGCTGACTCCGGACGAACGTGGCCAGCTCCGCGATCTCGACGGTGGCCCGCTGGAGCAGGTCGCCGCCCCGGTGCGCCTCGAGGAAGCGCAGCGACGTGCGGCCGAGCCGTTCCACCACCAGGTCGCGCAGGCTGTGCACGACCTTCTCCCCCACGCGGGTGAGCAGCAGCTCGGACCAGCGCAGCAGCACCGTCCGGGCGACCACCAGGCCGAGCACGACACCGGCGGTCACCAGCAGCCCCGTACGGTCGCCGTCCAGGAGTTCGTCCACCGCCCGGCCGATCATCAGCGGGACCAGAGTGAGCGACAGCGTGGACAGCAGGTTGACCACGATCGCAGCGGCCATCGCGCGGCGGTGCGCGCGCAGATGCGGCCAGGCGCGGCGCAGCACGTGCCGCTGGTCGGGCTCCTCGGTCAGCAGGCGGACGTCAGCCATGCGACACCAGCTCTCCGTCGTGGACGCCGAGGTCGACGACGCGGTCGGCGCGGTCCCGGACCGCCGTACGGGAGGTGGCGAACACGATCGTCACGTCGAGTTCCCGCAGTCCGTCGAGGATGCGCTGCTCGGTGCGGGCGTCCACGGCCGAGGTGACGTCGTCGAGCAGCAGCACCCGGGCGCCGCGCAGCAGCCCCCGGGCCAGCGCGAGGCGCTGGAGCTGGCCGCCGGACACGGTGCTGCCCCGCTCGCCGACCTCGGTGGCGAAGCCCTCCGGCAGCGACTCGATGTGCTCGAGGATGCCGGCGATCCGGCACGCCTCGCGCAATTGGCCGTCGGTGAGTTCCGTACGGCCCAGGCGAAGGTTCTCGGCGATGGTCCCGGACAGCAGCAGCGGGCGCTGGCCGACGATGGTGATGGTGTCGCGGACGTCGGCGATCGCCGCGTCGCGCAGATCCGTTCCCCCGTACCGGATGGCGCCGGTGGAGGGATCGGCCAGCCGGGCCAGCAGGCGCAGCAGCGTCGTCTTGCCCGTGCCGACCGGGCCCACCACCGCGACGAACTCGCCGGGGCCGACGCTCAGATCGGGCAGCCGCAAAGGCTCTCGTTCTGGCAACTCCACCGACACGCCGTCGGTGGCCAGCGCTCCCGCCGGCAACAGCGAAGTCGCCTTGTCGTACATTTCCGATTCAGCGCTGAGGACCGCCTCGATCCGGCCGGCGGCGGTCCACGCGTCGCCGAGCTGGCCGAAGCGGAACGTCAGCATCATCACCTGCCGCCCCAGCAGGGTCATCCAGCTCGCGAAGGAGACCAGGCCGCCGACCGAGAACCGGCCGTCCAGCACGGCCAGGCCGCCGAACGCCAGCCCGGCCGCGGTCGCCAGCCACGGCACGAACGGCGCGTTCGCGGCCCAGCCGGCGGCGATCCGGGCCAGCGCCAGGGTGCGGTCGTGGACCGTGGCGCTGGCCTCGTGGTGGCGCTCGACGAGCACCTGTTCACCGCCGAGACCGCGTACGGCCGTACTCGCCGAGAGAAGGTCCTCCACCGCGTCGGCCCGTGCCCCGTGCGCCGCCGAGAGAGCGGCGTTGGCGGCCTCGTAGCGGCGCGGATACCAGAGGTTGACCGCGATCAGCAGCGGCACCGTGCCGAGCCCGACCACCGCCAGCATCGGGTCGAGTGTCGCCACCACGACCAGCACGGTGAACAAGCCCAGCACGCCGCTGGCGAGCGACGGCACGGTGGAGATCCAGATGGTGATCTGCTCGACGTCGCGGGTGCCCCGGGTGACGAGGTCACCGGCCGAGAACCGGTGCGCGGTGACCGCATCCCAGCCGAGCACCCGCTCGCTGAGCCGCAGCAGCAGGCGGTTGCCGGTGCGCACGCCGGCCAGCGTCGCCCACCAGCGCATCGCGAACTCGGCGCCGGTCAGCGCGACCGAGACGGCCAGGGTGGCCGCGGCCCAGGAGAGCAGCGGGCTGCGATCGCCCGGCGTGATGCCCTCGTCGAGGGCCTGGCCGAGGCACCACGGCAGCAGGATCAGCCCGGCCTGGTAGCCGAGACCGCCGATCCAGGAGGCGGTGACGCCGCGGGCGGAGTCGCGCAGGGCCCAGCGCAGCAGAACGGACGGGCTCATCGGGTCACCTCGGCCAGGGCCGCCACGGTCTTCAGCGCGACCAGATCGGCCAGGCGCACCTCGATTCCCCGGGTGCGGGCGAGGCTCGTCAGCCGCATGGCCGCGATGCTGTCGCCGCCCACGTCGAAGAAGCTGTCCTCGGCCCCGACGGCGACACCGAGCACGTCGGTGAAGAGCGCGGCCAGCCTTTCCTCCCGCTCGCCGTGCGGCGCCCTGGTTTCCGAGACGTATGCGACGGCGGGCAGCGCGGCGCGGTCGAGCTTGCCGTTGACGGTCAGCGGCAAGGCGTCCACCTCGACGACGGCCGCCGGCACGAGGTAGTCCGGCAGCCGTTCCGCCGCCCAGGCCCGAAGGTCGGCGGCTTTCCCGGCGACGTACGCGATGAGGCGCCCCGCCTCGGCGACGACCACCGCCTGCCCCACCGACGGATGCCGCGACAGAACGGTGGCGACCTCGCCCAGTTCGACGCGGTAGCCCCGAATCTTCACCTGGTCGTCGGAGCGGCCCAGATAGTCGATGCGGCCGTCGGCCGTCCACCGGACCACGTCACCGGTCCGGTACATGCGCTGCCCCGGCGTCGTACCGAACGGGTCCGGAACGAATCTGGCCGCCGTGAGCCCCGGCTGGTGCAGATATCCGAGGGCGAGCTGCGCCCCGCCGATGTAGAGCTCCCCGGCGACGCCCGGCGGCACCGGCCGCAGCCGCCCGTCGAGCACGTAGAGCGTGGTGTTGGCGACCGGCCGCCCGATCAGTGCCCGCGGCACCTCCTTGACCCGCTGGACGATCGTGTCGACCGTGCACTCGGTCGGGCCGTAGAAGTTGTACGACTCGGTGCCGGGAAGCGCCGCCATCCCGGCCCACAGCGGGTCGGGCACCGCCTCCCCGCCGACGCCGAGGACGGCCAGCCCGGCGGCGTCGAAGCCGGCCGCGAGCAGCTGGCCGAGGTGCGACGGCGCCACCTCGATCATGTCGATCCCGTTGTCCCGCAACAGCTGGGCGAGCAATTGCGGGTCGCGGCGCGGCCCCTCGGTGACCAGGTGCAGCTCGTTGCCGCCGAGCAGGGCGAGCAGCGGCTGCCACGAGGCGTCGAAGGCGAACGACCAGTTGTGCGCGACCCGCAGCGGCCGCCCCAGCCGCTCCGCCGCCGGACCCAGGATCCGTTCGGTGTGGCTGGCCAGCAGGGTGGCCACCGTGCGGTGCGGCACCAGCACACCCTTGGGACGCCCGGTCGAGCCGGAGGTGTAGATGACGTACGCCGGGTGGTCGGGGCTGATCGGCTGCGGAGTCCCGGTTCCCTTCTCGTACGGTTCGTCGAGCACCAGAGTCGCCGTACCGGCCGGGAGCAGGTCGACAGTGGACCGGACAGCGAGCGTCACGACCGGCCGCGCGTCCTCGAGCATCGCCGCGATCCGGGCCGGCGGATAGTCCGGATCGATCGGCAGGTAGGCCGCGCCGGAGGCCATCGCCCCGAAGATCGCCGGGACGATGTGCTCGCCTCGTGGCAGCAGGAGCGCCACGATCCGGCCCGGCCCGGCGCCACGGCCGGCCAGCGCCGAGGCGAGCGCGTCCATCTCGGCCACCAGATCGGCGTAGCTCCACCGCCGGTCGCCGACGACCAGCGCCGGCCCGGCCCAGCGCCGCACCAGATTCGGCAGCGTCTCCGGCGTGACCGGAAGCGAGGTGCCACTCCACTCGACCAGGACGCGGTGGCGCTCGGCGGCGGTGAGGGCGTCGGACCGGTCCACCGTCATGCGCGGATTCGCCGCCACCTCCTCGGCGAGCGCCACGAACCGGTCGAGCAGCAGCCGCGCGGTGTCCCCGCCGAAGACGTCGTCCCGGTGTTCGAGGGCCAGATGCAGTCCGTCGTCCTCGGCCGCGACGAGCGTCAGCGGGTAGTGCGTGGCGTCCCGGCCGGTGACTCCGGCCAGCTTCAGGCCGGCGTCGCGCTGGCTCTCGTCGAGACGGTCCCCGTCCACCGGATAGCTCTCGAACACCACGAGCGTGTCGAACAGCTCCCCCACGCCGGTCAGCTGCTGAATCGGCGCCAGGCCGAGGTGCTGATGGGCGAGCAGGCCGGCCTGCTCCCCCTGCAGTCGCGTAAGGAACGCGTCCCAGCGCTCACCGGCCGGCAGCGTCGCCCGCACGGGCACGGTGTTGATGAACAGCCCGATCGTCTCCTCGGCCCCGGTCAGCTCCGGCGGCCGTCCCGAGACGGTCGCCCCGAACACGACGTCGTCGCGCCCGGTGAGCCGCCCCAGAAGCACCGACCACAGTGCCTGCACGAAGGTGTTGGGCGTGACACCCAGCCCCCGCGCGACGTCGACGACGCGCTGCGGCAGCTGAGCGGTCACCTCACCCGGCAGCCGGGCCTCGCGCCGGGTCAGGCCCGGGGCGACCAGGGTCGGCTCGGTGACGCCGCGGAGCGCGTCACCCCAGGCCCGCCGCGCCGTGTCACGGTCGGCCGCGGCCAGCCACGCGAGAAAGTCCCGGTAGGGCCGCGCTTTTCCCGGAGCTTTCCCGGCGTACGCGGAAAGCAGCTCCCGGGCGATCAGCGGCCCCGACCAGCCGTCAACGACGACGTGGTGCTGGGTCACAACGAGCCGATGCCGGTCGGCGCCGAGCCGGACGAGCAGGAACCGGAGGAGCGGCGCCTCGGCCAGCACGAAGGGCCGGCCCCGCTCGGCGTCGGCCAGAAGCTCGGCCTCGTGGCGGGTGGCCGCGGTGACTTCCCGCCAGTCCGGCTCCACCCGGGCCGGCACGACCTGGACCGGCAGCCCGGCCGCCGTGGTCGTGAAGGCGGCCCGCAGATTGGGGTGACGGTCGAGAAGGGTGGCGGCGGCCTTGCGCAGGCGCGCGGCGTCCAGCGCCCCGTCGAGCTCGAGCTGCTGCTGTACGAGATAGACGTCGCCCGCCCCGTCGAGCGCGTGCAGATAGAAAAGCCCTTCCTGCAACGGCGTCAGCGGCAGTACGTCGACCAGATCCGGATAGCGCTCACCCAGCTCGTCCAGCGCCGCCTGATTCACCGGTGCCAGCACATCGGACGGTGTCAGCCCACCGCGCCCCGGCGCCGCGTCAAGCTCGGCCAAAGCCGTCGTCCAGGCCGAGAGCAGCCCGCGGACGGTCTCCGCCGCCACCGCCTCACGCGGAAAGGCCACCGACAGCACGATCTCGTCCCCGGCGACGGTCGCCTCGATGCTGAGGACATGCCGGGCGGGCAGCTCGTCCCCCGCGTCCCCCCGCAGACCCTCGACCGGCTGCCAGGGCTGCCCATCGCGGCTTGGCTGCTCTCCCTCGGCTCGGCCGAGGTAGTTGAACAGGATCGGGGGGCGGGGATCGCCGCGGCGGAGGAGGCCGTAGCCGATGCCGCCGTCCGGGGCGGCGCGCAGCTGCTCCTTCACGCGTTTGAGGGGGTCCGGGCCCTCCCCCGCGCTGAGGCGTACGGGGTGGGCGGTGGTGAACCAGCCGACCGTGCGGGACAGGTCGGCACCCGGGACGATCTGTTCCTCGCGGCCGTGGCCCTCCAGCTCGACGAGGACGTCACGGCCGGCGGCGACGGCCAACGCCGTCAGCAGTACATCCTGCGCGTTGGCGCGGTAAGCGGCCGGGATGGCGGTGGTCAGGCCCCCGACGGGGATCCGGGCGGTGACCTGGTCGAGCGTGCCGAGGGTGTCCACCGACGGGTCGAGGTCGATGTCGGCGAGATAGGCGGGAGGTCCGGCGAGGACCGCGTCCCAGTGGTCGGTCTCCTCCTGGCGGTCGACCGCTTCCAGGGCCAGCGCCCACGCCCGGAACGACGTCCCGACCGGTGGCAGCGGGCCGTCGGCCGCCAGGTCGGCCAGCAGGATGGGCCACGAGACGGCGTCGACGGCCAGGTGGTGGATGGTCAGCCGCAGCCGGTCGCCGTCCAGCGGTTCGGCGCTCAGCATCCGGCCCTCGGACGGCGCCACGCCGGAGCCGATCAGGCCGGACGCGGTGACCGCGCCGGGTGGGGGAACGCGCAGGGCGGTTCCGGTCCAGCGGGCGCGGAGCATGTCGTGGTGGTCGATGAGCCTCTGCAGGCGGTCGGCCAGTTCCTCCCGAGTGAGGCCGGGCGGCGTACGGATCACCATGGACTGGGTCAGGTGCGGGTCGGCGGGCTGGTCGAGGGTTCGCATGAACGGGGTCAGCGGAACCTCGCCGAAGGAAGCGACCGCCTCCGATCGCGGAGCCTCCAGCGGCACCGCCACGGTGGCCAGGCCCTCGACCGTGGGGCGGGCGAAGACGTCCCGGGCCGAGAGGCGCCAGCCGGCGGCGCGGGCCCGGGCGGTCAGCTGCAGGGCGAGGATGCTGTCGCCGCCGAGGGTGAAGAAGCTGTCGCGGACCCCGACGCGGTCCAGGCCGAGCACGGCCGCGACCAGACCGGCGAACAGTTCCTCGGCCGGGGTGCGCGGCTCGTCGTCGCCGGTCCGGGCGGCGAAGTCCGGTGCGGGCAGGCGCCGGCGGTCCAGCTTGCCGTTCGGGCTCAGCGGCAGCTCGGGCAGGCTGACGAAGGTCGCGGGCACCAGGTGCTCCGGCAGCGTTGCGGCCAGGGCGGCGCCCAGGTCGGCGGGCGCGGCCCGATCGGCGACGACGTAGGCGACCAGGCGGCGGGCCGGGCCGTCGTCGCGGGCGACCACGGCGGCGGCGCCGACGCCGGGCAGGGCGGTCAGGGCGGCCTCGATCTCGCCCGGCTCGACCCGCAAACCGCGGATCTTCACCTGGTCGTCGGTGCGGCCGGCGTATTCGAGGGCGCCGGACTCGGTGCGGCGGGCCAGGTCGCCGGTGCGGTAGAGGCGGTCGCCGGGGGCGCCGAACGGGTCGGCCACGAAGCGCTGGGCGGTCAGGGCCGGCCGGCCCAGGTAGCCGCGGGCCAGCTGGACGCCGCCGAGGTAGAGCTCGCCGGTCACGCCGTCCGGCACCGGGCGCAGCCACGGGTCGAGCACGTGGACCGACGTGTTCCAGACCGGGCGGCCGAGGGGGACGGGGCCGTCGGCCGCGGTGTCGACCTGGTGGAAGGTGACGTCGACGGCCGCTTCGGTGGGTCCGTACAGGTTGTGCAGCTCCACGCCGGGCAGGACCTCGCCGAAGCGGCGGGCCAGATCGCCGGGCAGGGCCTCGCCGCTGCAGACGACGCGGCGCAGCGGGGCCACCTCGGGGGCGGCGGCCAGGAACGCCCGCAGCATCGACGGGACGAAGTGCACGGTCGAGACGTCGTTGCCGGTGATGACCTCGGCCAGGTAGGCCGGGTCCCGGTGCCCGCCGGGGCGGGCGACGACGAGGGTGGCTCCGGTGAACAGCGGCCAGAAGAACTCCCACACGGACACGTCGAAGCCGGCCGGGGTCTTCTGCAGGACGCGCTCGCCGGGTCGCAGGCCGTATCGGTCCTGCATCCAGAGGAGCCGGTTGACGATCGACCGGTGGGAGACCGTGGCGCCCTTGGGTTTGCCGGTCGAGCCGGAGGTGTAGATGACGTACGCGGCCGTGTCGCCCGGCAGTTCGGGAGCTTCGGTCACGGGCGGGCCCGCGTGGTCGGCCGAGGTCAGCACGATGCTCGCGCCGGAGTCGGCGAGCAGGTAGTCGTTGCGGTCCCTGGGGTGCGACGGGTCGAGCGGAAGGTAGGCCGCTCCCACGCGGTGGACCGCGTAGAGGGCCACGATGAGGTCGAGCGACCGCGGGATCGCGACCGCGACGACCGTTTCCGGGCCGGCGCCCCGCGACCGCAGCCAGCCGGCCAGGGCGGCCACCCGCTCGTCGAGGGCGGCGTAAGTGAGCGTCCTGCCCTCGTACACGACCGCGATCCGGGACGGGTGGTCCCGCACGGACGCGGCGAACAGCTGCGGCAGCGTGGTGTCGGGCACGGCGACCGGCGCGGCGGCAGCGCGCTCGGGCAGCGCTCGCCCGACCGGCCGGTGCGGGCCGGCGGCCAGGTCGGCCAGCAGAGCCGCGTACCGGTCGAGGAGGTCCGAGGCCCGCTCGGCGGTGAAGACGTCGGAGCGGTAGGCCAGCCCCAGTCGCAGGCGCTCGCCCGGCGCGACGGCCAGGGTGAGCGGGTAGTGCGGGGCGTCGTCGCCGGTCACGTCGGTCATCCGCAGGCCGGCCGAGCCGGTCGAGTCGTGCAGGGCCCCGGTGTCGAGCGGGTAGCTCTCGAAGATGGTGAGCGTGTCGAAGAGTTCGCCCAGCCCGGCGATCCGCTGGATGTCGGTCAGTGGCAGGTGCTGGTGTTCCAGCAGCCTCGACTGCGCGGCCTGGAGGCGGCCGAGCAGGGACGTCCAGCTTTCCGCGGGGTCGAGCGCCGTCCGTACGGGAAGGGTGTTGATGAAGAAGCCGATCATCTCGTCGACGCCGGGCACCTGGGGCGGCCGGCCCGAGACGGTGGTGCCGAAGACGACGTCGGTACGGCCGGTGAGCTGCACCAGCAGGACCGCCCAGGCCGCCTGGACGATGGTGTTGAGGGTGACCTGCCGCTCGCGGGCGAGCGCGGTGAGCCGGTCGGTGAGCTCGCGCGGCAGTTCGCTCTCGAGCTTGCCGGGGCGGCTGTCGAGGACGGCGCCGGCGCCCGGCGCGACGAGCGTGGGCTGCTCCAGGCCGTCCAAGGACGCGCGCCACGCGGCCTCGGCGGCGGCCCGGTCGGTGCCGAGCAGCCAGCGCAGGTAGTCGCGGTAGGGGCGCGGGGCGGGCAGCGCCCGTCCGGCGTACAGGTCGAACAGTTCCCGTACGGCGAGTGGCGTGGACCAGCCGTCGAGGAGCACGTGGTGGTTGGTGAGCACGAGCCGGTGCCGCTGGTCGGAGAGGCGCACGAGGGTGAGCCGCAGCAGCGGTGGTGTCGCGAGGTCGAACGGGCGCGCCCGATCGACGGCGGCGAACCGCTCGAACTCCTCGTCGGTCAGGTCGAGGAACTGCCAGGGCAGCGCCGCCCGTGCGGCGACGACCTGGCGCAGCGTGCCCTCGGGACCGTCCACGAAGGACGCCCGGAGCGAGGGATGCCGGTCGAGGAGCGCCTGCCCGGCGGCCCGCATCCGGCCGGGGTCGACCGGGCCGGACAGATCGAGGACCTGTTGCACGACGTACGGGTCGACGGTGTCGGCCAGCGCGGCCAGGAAGACGAGGCCCTCCTGCAGCGGCGACAGCGGCCACACGTCCTCCGGGTCGAGGGCGTCGATCTCCTCCTGAGTGACGCCGGGCAGGAGCAGATCGGACGGGGTCCGGCTGCCCTTCGCGCTCGCCAGCGCGGCCAGCGCGGTGAACCAGGAATCGGCCAGCGCGCGCACGGCTTCCTCGGTGAGCACGCCGTCGGGATAGCTCAGCGCCACCGTCAGCCGGCCGTCCAGCACCGACGCGTTGATGTCCAGCGCCCGGCGCAGCGGCATCTCCGGGTCGGCGTCGCCGCCCAGCCCGCCGATCGGTGCCCAGTCCGCGCCGGACTCCCCGGTGTCGAACCGGCCGAGGTAGTTGAACAGGATCTGCGGCTCGGCCCGGCCGGCCAGCCGGGTGCGCAGCGGACCGTACCCGGCGCCGTTGCCGGGTACGGCCCGCAGCTGTTCCTTGACGCGCTTGAGCGCGGCGGCCGGATCGGTGCCGCCGGGGCTCAGGCGCACCGGGTACTCGGTGGTGAACCAGCCGACCGTGCGCGACAGGTCGGCGTCGGTGCCGTCGCGCCCGTGACTTTCCAGCTCGACCAGGACGTCCCGTCCGCCGAGGGCCACGGCCAGCCCGGCCAGCAGCACCTCGGTCATCCCGGTGTGGAACGCGGCCGGGACCTTGTCGACAAGGGTGGCGTCCCATTCCACGACGACCGTCCGCGCGCTCGCGACGGTGTCGTGGACCGGCCGGGAGCCGAGCAGCGGCTCGTCGACGTCGAGCACATCGCGCCAGTAGGGCAGTTCGGCCGGGTCGGGCTTCAGGGACCGGGCCCATTCCCGGAAGGAGGTGCCGGCCGGCGGCAGCGCGATCGGCCGCCCGGCGAGCAGGCCGGCCCAGGCGGCGGCGATGTCGGCCAGCAGGATCCGCCACGAGACGCCGTCGACGACGGTGTGGTGGATGACGAACTCGACCCGTCCCGGCGTCCACGTCACCCGCAGCGGGACGCCCTCCTCCGGCCGGAGCCGGTCGGCGCCGATGACCGTCGAGGCGGACAGCGAACCGGGCGGTGGCACGAACAACCCGGTTGCCGGGTCCCAGCGCGCGCGGAGCAGATCGTGCCGGTCGAGCAGCGCCTGCACGATGGCCTCGAGCCGCGCGGCGGTCAGTTCGGCCGGCGCCCGCAGCACCATCGACTGGCTGTACCGCGTGGCCGGGCCGTTGTCCCGCAGCCACGCGAGCATCGGGGTCAGCGGGACCTCGCCCAGCGCCGCCCCGGAGTCCGCCACCGGGGCCGCCGTGGCCGGCGCGGCGACGGCGGCGAGGGCCGCCACCGTCCGCAGTTCGAAGATCTGCCGCGGCGTGATGCGCAGCCCCGCCGTCCGGGCCCGGGCGACGAGCTGAAGCGAGACGATGCTGTCGCCGCCGAGCGTGAAGAAGCTGTCCTCGACGCCGACCGACGGCAGCCCCAGCACCTCGGCGAAGAGGCCGCAGAGGGTCTGCTCGGCCGGGGTGCGCGGGGCCGCGCCGCCGCTGAGCGCCCCGAAGTCCGGCGCCGGCAGCGCCCGCTTGTCCACCTTGCCGGCCACCGTGACCGGCAGCCGCTCCAACCCCACGACCGCCGCGGGCACGAGATGGCCGGGCATCCGCGTGGCGGCCCACTCCCGCAGCCCCTCGGTCTCGCCCACGACGTACGCCACCAGCCGGCCCTCGACCGCGAGGACGACCGCCTGGGACACGGCGGGGTGCTCGCTCAGCAGCGCCGCCACCTCACCCGGCTCGACCCGGAAGCCCCGGATCTTCACCTGGTCGTCGGCCCGGCCCACGAACTCCAGCCGGTCGTCGGCCGTCCAGCGGACCACGTCGCCGGTGCGGTACATCCGCTCCCCCGGCGCCCAGGGGTCGGCCACGAAGCGCGTCGCGGTGAGACCGGCGCGGTCGTTGTATCCACGGCCGAGCTGGGCGCCGGACAGGTAGAGCTCGCCGGTCCGGGCCGGCCGGAGCCACCCGTCGAGAACGTACGCCCGGGTGTTGCCGATCGGGCGGCCGACGAGCGGCGTCTCGCTGTCGGCCACGTCGGCCATCAAGGTGTCCACAGTGCATTCGGTCGGGCCGTAGAGGTTCACGCCGGCTGTGCCCGGGGCGTCCCGGAGGGCGTTCCACAGGACGGGCCCGGCCGCTTCGCCGCCGAGCAACACCAGGGCGGGCGTGTGCTCGCCGTTCAGCAGACCGGCGTTGACGAGCTCCTGGCCGAGCGACGGCGCCACGTCGAGCGATGCGATCCGGTGGCGGCGAACGTAGTCGACGAACAGGTCGGCGTCGCGGCGGGTCTCGTCGTCGAGCAGGTGCAGCTCATGCCCGGCGACGAGCCCGAGCAACCCCTCCCACGACGTGTCGAAGACCAGCGCCGCCGACAGGGCCACCGCAAGACGCCGCTGCACTGTGAACACCCGCGCCCGGTGATGGTGGAACAGGTTCGCGAGGCTGGCGTGTTCGACCACGACGCCCTTGGGACGCCCGGTCGAACCGGAGGTGTAGATGAGATAGGCACCCGAGCGCGGATCGATGGCAGGCAGCGCCACGTCGGCTGTCTCCGCAAGCAAAGACGGTGTCACCACCACCGCCGGGGCCGCGTCCTCGAGCAGATAGTCGATGCGCTCGCGCGGGTAGTCCACATCGATCGGCAGGTAAATGCCGCCCGACCTCAACGCCGCCAACCAGGCCACGATCGCGTCGTCGGTCCGCGGCAACAACACCGCGACGACCTTCTCCGGACCGGCACCGTGGGCCACCAGAACGCGAGCCAGACGCTCCACGCGCGCTTGCAATTCGGCGTACGTCAAAGACACGGAACCGAAACGCAGAGCAACCGCATCCGGGGTCTGCCGGACCGTCGCGTCGAACTCGTCCAGCAACAGGGTCGGCGGCACGGAAAGCGCCGAATCCGTCGCTACGAGGTCGCCGGACCGGATCGCGGCGAGACGGCCGTCCGGTTCCCCGGCGAACGCCGCCAGCAACTCGGCGAGGCGGTCCAGGACCCGCGAGGCGGTGGCGCGGTCGACGGCGTCCGCCCGGTACTCGGCGCCCAGCGTGATCTGCGCGGTCCCGGGCACGACGGTCAGGGTGAGCGGGTAGTGCGTGGCGTCCTTCCCGGTGACCGAGGCCAGTCGGAGCCCGGCCGTGTCCTGCAAGGTGCGCAGCCCGTCCTCGTCCAGCGGGTAGCTCTCGAAGACCAGGAGCGTGTCGAAGAGCGCCCCGGCGCCCGCCTGCCGCTGGACGGCGGCGAGCCCGACGTGCTGGTGGTCGAGCAGCGTGGCCTGCTCCGCCTGGACCCGTGCCAGATATCCGGCCCAGGTGTCGGTGGGGCGGGGCCGGACCCGGACCGGAACGGTGTTGATGAACAGCCCGACCATGTCCTCGACGCCGGCCAGCGCGCCCGGCCGTCCCGACACGGTCGCCCCGAACACGAGGTCGTCCCGTCCGGTCAGCTCGGCCAGCACGAGCGCGAAGGCGCCCTGCACCACGGTGTTGAGAGTCAGCCCGCGCGCCCGGGCCACCTCGGCCACGCGGACGACGTCCACGTGCCGCTCGATCGCCGACGGCTCGGCTATGGCGCGTTCGGTGCCGGGTGCGATGAGCGTCGCTTCCTCGACGCCGGCCAGGGCGTCGCGCCACGCCCGCTCGGCCGCGCCCCGGTCCTGCCGGGCGACCCAGGCCAGATAGTCCTTGTAGGGGCGGACGGCCGGCGGCTTCCCGCCCGCGTACAAGGTGAGCAGGTCGCGGACGAGCAGCGGCGCCGACCAGCCGTCGAGCAGGATGTGGTGTGCGGTCAGCACCAGCGCGTGCCGCCGGTCACCGAGCCGGACCAGCGTCCACCGCAGCAGCGGCGGCCGCGCCAGATCGAACGGCCGGTTCCGTTCCGCCGCGGCGACCTCGTCGACGCTCGCGCCCGGCTCGGCCTCGGTGAACTCGACCGGCAGGGCGGCCGGGATCAGCTGCACGGGCTGACCCGCCTTGCGGGGGCGGAACGCCGCCCGCAGGTTGGCGTGCCGGTCCTGCACGGCCTGGGCGGCCGCGCGCAGGCGGCCCGGGTCGAGCTCGCCGTCCAGGGTCAGCACCTGCTGCACGACGTACACGTCCGGTCCGCCGGCCGCGTAGGTGGACAGGAAGTAGAGACCCTCCTGCAGCGGCGACAGCGGCAGGATGTCCTGCAGTCCGCCCGGGCTGGTCACAGAAGCCTCCACTCGTCCTCGAATTCGTCGATCTCGTCCTGGCTGAGGGTGACCAGGAGGTCGGAGGGGGTGTGCCCGCCGCCGGCCCGCGCGGCGTCGCGCAGACTCTGAAGGGCGGCCAGCCATCGCTCGCCGAGGGCGGTCACGTCCGCCTCGGTGAGTACGCCGTCCAGGTAGGAGAGGCGGATGTCGAGCTCCGGCCCGGAGGGCAGATCGGCCGTGGCGGCGTTGATCTCCAGGGCCTGCCCGGCCGGGAAGGCCGGGTCGAGGCCGTCGCCGAGGGTGCCGTTCTCGGTGGCCGCGACCCAGTCGCCGTCGTCGGCGGCCATCCGGCCGAGGTAGTTGAACAGGATCTCCGGCGCCGGACGGCCACGCAGCGCCTCGGCCGCGCCCGGGTGCAGATAGCGCAGCAGCCCGTAGCTCGCGCCGCTGTCGGGCACGGCCCGCAGCTGTTCCTTGACGCGTTTGAGGGCGGCGGCCGGGTCGTCGCCGCCCGGGTCGAGCCGGACCGGGAACTCGGTGGTGAACCAGCCGACGGTCCGGGTTAGGTCGCTGCCCGGCACCAGCTGCTCCTCGCGCCCGTGGCCTTCGAGGCGCAGCAGGACGCCGTGCTCGGCGGTGGCCGGCCGCCACGCGCGGACGGCCAGGGCCAGGCCGGTGAGCAGCACGTCCTGCACCCCGGCGTGGAAGGCCTCGGGCACGGCCGTCAGCAGCGGCCCGGTCTGCTCGGCGGTGAGACGTACGGTGTGGTGGCGCAGCCGCGCGACCGTGTCGCCCCGGACGACCGGGCGGGCGCCGATGGCGGCCACCGGCCCGTCGACCACGTCGAGCCAGTACGGCAGGTCGGCCGCCCGGTCCCGGGCCGCGGCCGCGAGTCCCCTGGCCCAGGCCCGGACCGACGTACCGGACCGGGAGAGGGTCTTGCCGTCGGCCGCGACCGCCAGGTCCTCGGCCAGCACCCGCCAGGAGACACCGTCGACGACGAGATGGTGGGCGACCAGCAACAGTCGCGCCTCGCCGGGGAACCAGACCGCCTCGAGCATCCGCCCCTCGGCCGGCCGCAACCGGCGGACCGCCGCCGCGTGCTCCTCGTGCGGGCCTTCCTCGGCGACCCGCACCGAAGCGGTCACCGAGCCCACCGCGGGCACCACCAGGCCGTCGCCGGTCCAGCGGGCCCGGAGCGCGTCGTGCCGGTCCAGGATCGCTTGCAGGGCACCGCGAAGCGCCTCCCGGGTCAGCGAGGCCGGAACCCGCAGCAGCACCGACTGGCTGAACGTGTCGATCGGCGTGTCCAGCTCGCGCAGCCAGGCCATGATCGGGGTCGGCGGCACCTCGCCCACGGCCACCGCCGCCGGTTCGGCCTCGCCCTCGGCCACCTCGGTCACCTCGGCCATCGCGGCCACGGTCTGGTGTTCGAAGACCTGCCGGGCGGTCAGTTCGAGACCGGCCGCGCGGGCCCGGGCGACCAGTTGCAGCGCCACGATGCTGTCGCCGCCGAGCGCGAAGAAGCCCTCCTGGACGCCGACCTCGTCGAGACCGAGCACGTCGGCCACGAGCGTGGCGAGCAGTTCCTGCACCACGGTCACCGGCCGTTCCACGGCCCGTTCCAGGACCGGTTCGGGCAGGCGGGTCCGGTCGATCTTTCCCGCGGCCGTACGGGGCAGCGCGTCGAGCACGACCACAACGGCGGGCACCAGATAGTCGGGAAGCCTTCCCGCGAGCCAGGTTCGCAGCTCGTCGCCGGCCGCCTCCCCCTCCACGTAGCCGATGAGGCGGCCCTCGCGGGCGACCACGACGGCGTACCGCACGCCCGGGTGTTCGACGAGAACGGAGGCGACCTCCCCCGGCTCGATCCGGAAGCCCCGGATCTTCACCTGGTCGTCGGCCCGGCCCAGGAACTCGAGCTGCCCGTCGCGGGTGCGCCGGACCAGGTCGCCGGTGCGGTACATGGCGGTGCCGGGAGCGCCGAACGGGTCGGCCACGAACCGCTCGGCGGTCAGCGCCGGGCGCCCGAGGTAGCCGCGGGCGAGGCCGGCCCCGGCCAGGTACAGCTCGCCCGCGACGCCCGGCGCGACCGGCTGAAGCGCGGCGTCGAGGACGTACGCGCTCTTGTTGCGGTCCGGGCGCCCGATGAGCACCGGGCCGTCCGGGGCGCACTCCCAATAGGTCGAGTTCACCGTCGCTTCGGTCGGCCCGTACGCGTTGAGCATCCGATGGGTGGCCGTCCAGCGGCGGACGAGCTCGGGCGGGCAGCGGTCGGCGCCGGTCACCACGGTCACCCCGGCCGGCAGGGAGCCCTCGGGGAGAGCGCCCAGAGCGGCCGGCGGCAGCGCGAAGTTGGTGATCCTCCGCTCCCGGACGAAGGCGGCGAACGGCGCGCCGAGCCGGTCGGCCTCCGGGGTGATGACGAGGGTGGCGCCGCGCAGCAGCGACACCGCCAGCTCGGCCACGGTGACGTCGAAGCTGGGCGAGGCGAACTGGGCGACGCGGCTGCCCTCGCCCACCCGCCACAACTCGGCGAACGTCTCGGACAGGTCGGCCAGCCCGGCGTGCGGCACGACCACGCCCTTGGGCTTGCCGGTGGAGCCGGAGGTGTAGATGACGTACGCCGCGTGAGCCGGCCGCAGGCCGGGGCAGACCACCGCGGAGTCGTCCCCCATGTCGTCCGGGTGCAGGACCGGCATGCCCGGGGGCACGGTGGTCGCGTCCGGGGCGGCGATGACGAGCACCGGCGTGGCGTCCTCGGCCAGGGCGGCCACCCGCTCGGCCGGATAGGACGGGTCGACCGGCAGATAGGCGCCGCCCGCCTTGGCCACGGCCAGCTCGGCCACGAACAGGCCGGCCGAGCGCGGCAGCAGCACCATCACGATCCGGTCCGGGCCCACCCCGTGGTCCTGAAGGCGCCTGGCGAGCCGGTTGGTGACCGCGTCGAGCTCGGCGTAGGTCAGCGTGTGGTCGCCGTCCTCGATCGCCGTGGCGTCCGGGGTCCGGCTCACCTGGGCGGCGAACAGGCCGGGCAGCGTCGATTCCGGGGTGGGCGCGCGGGCGCCCTGCCATCCCGTGGCCAGCGCCTCGTGCTCGGCGGCCGAGAGGATGTCCAACTCGGACACTCGGCGGTCCGGGCCGGCGACCGCGCCGGTCAGCAGCCGGGCCAGCCGCTCGGCCAGGGTGGCCGCGGTCTCCCGGTCGAACAGGTCGGTGCTGTATTCGATGATGCCCTGCAGCCCGTCCACCCCGTGCCGCTCGGTGACGACGACGCCGAGGTCGAACTGGGCCACCCCGGTGTCGACGGGCAGCGGCGAGGTGGCCAGGCCCGGCAGGCCGGGCTCCTCGGCCGGCACGTGCTGGAAGGCGACCATCACCTGGAACAGCGGGTTGCGGCCGAGCGACCGCTCCGGGTTGACCGCCTCGACGACCCGCTCGAACGGCACGTCGGCGTGGCCGAACGCGGCCAGGTCGGTCGCCCGCACCCGGCGCAGCAGCTCGCCGAAGGTGGGGTCACCGCTCACGTCGGCCCGCAGCACCAGCGTGTTGACGAAGAATCCGGCGAGCTGGTCGAGGCGCTGGTCGGCCCGGCCGGCGACCGGGCTGCCGAGCGGGATGTCGGTGCCCGCGCCGAGCCGGCTGAGCAGCGCCGCCAATCCGGCCTGGACCACCATGAAAGGCGTGGTTCCGGTACGGCGGGCCAGCTCCCGAAGGCGCCGATGGCCGTCGGCCGCGACCTCGAACGGGACGATGCCACCGCCGTGCGAGGCCACCGCCGGGCGGGGCCGGTCGGTGGGCAGCTCCAGCTCGGCCGGCACGCCGGCCAGGGCGGTCCGCCAGAAGTCGAGCTGACGCTCCCGCACGTAGTCGAGCAGTTCGTGGTGCCAGAGCGCGTAATCGGCGTACTGGACCGGCAGCGGCGCCCAGTCCGGCGCCGCCCCACGGGCCCGGGCCGCGTAGGCGGCGCCGAGGTCGGCCACGAGACGCCCCTCGGACCACTCGTCGGTCACGATGTGGTGCAGCAGGAGCAGCAGGACGTGCCGGTCCGGGCCGAGGACGAACAGATGCGGGCGGACCAGAAGTTCGGCGCCGAGGTCGAACCCGTAGCGCGCGGCCTCCGCCAGCAGCTCCGGCAGCTCGTCCTCGCGCTCCACCTCGACCTGCCGCCACGACGGCCGGGCCTCGGCCCGGATCCGCTGCACGGGCCGCCCGTCGACGGCCGGGAAGACCGTGCGCAGGCTCTCGTGGCGGGCCAGCACGTCGTCCAGGGCGGCGCGCAGCGCGGGCGTGTCGAGCCGGCCGTCGAGCCGCAGCGCGAACGCCACGTTGTAGGCCGGGCCGGGGCCGTTGAGCTGCTGGTGCAGCCAGAGCCGGTGCTGCGCGGGTGAGACCGGCAGCGGGTCGGGCCGCTCGGCCACGACGAGTTCCGGCAGTCCGGCCTGCGGGCCACCGCGCTCCACGTGGGCGGCGAGCGCGGCCACCGTGGGCGCGTCGAACACGGTGCGCACGGCCAGCGGGACCCCGAACGCGGCCCGGACGCGGGCGGCGAGCGCGGTGACGGTCAGCGAATGACCGCCCAGTGCGAAGAAGTCGTCGTGGGTGCCGACGCTCGGCAGGCCGAGAACCTCGGCGAACAGCCCGCACAGGATCTCCTCGGCCGGCGTGCGCGGGGTGTCGTCACCGGCCAGCGCGCCGAAGTCGGGCACCGGCAGCGCCCGCTTGTCCACCTTGCCGGCCACCGTGACCGGAAGGGCCTCGAGCCCGACGACGGCCGCCGGAACCAGGTGGCCGGGCATCCGGTCGGCGGCCCACTCCCGCAGCCCCTCGGTCTCGCCCACGACGTACGCCACCAGGCGCCCCTCGACCGCGACGACAACGGCCTGCGAGACCGCGGGGTGCTCGCTCAGCAGCGCCGCCACCTCACCCGGCTCGACCCGGAAGCCCCGGATCTTCACCTGGTCGTCGGCCCGGCCCACGTATTCCAGCCGGTCGTCGGCCCTCCAGCGGACCACGTCGCCGGTGCGGTACATCCGCTCCCCCGGCGCCCAGGGGTCGGCCACGAAGCGGGCGGCGGTCAGCCCGGCGCGGTCCTTGTAACCGCGGCCGAGCTGAGCGCCCGAGAGGTAGAGCTCGCCGGTCTCGGCCGGTCGGAGCCAGTCGTCCAGGACGTACGCCCGGGTGTTGCCGATCGGGCGGCCGACGAGCGGCGTCTCGCTGTCGGCCACGTCGGCCATCAGCGTGTCCACGGTGCACTCGGTCGGGCCGTACAGGTTGATGCCCCTGGTGTCCGGCGCCTCCCGCAGGGCGGCCCAGATGTGCGGGTCGGCGGCCTCGCCACCGAGCGCGACCACGGCCGGGTGATGGCGTCCGGCGGCGAGCAGGCCGGCGGTGACCAGGGGCCCGGCGAGCGACGGGGTGACGTCGAGGAAGTCGATCCCGTGCGCGTCGACGTAACCGGCGAACAGCGCCGGGTCGCGCCGGGTCTCGTCGTCGAGCAGGTGCAGCTCATGCCCGGCGACGAGCCCGAGCAGCCCCTCCCACGACGTGTCGAAGACCAGCGCCGCCGACAGGGCCACCGCAAGACGCCGCTGCACCGCGAACACCCGCGCCCGGTGATGATGGAACAGATTCGCCAGGCTGGCATGCTCCACAACAACGCCCTTGGGACGCCCGGTCGAACCGGAGGTGTAGATGAGATAGGCACCCGAGCGCGGATCGATGGCAGGCAGCGCCACGTCGGCTGTCTCCGCCAGCAAAGACGGTGTCACCACCACCGCCGGCGCCGCGTCCGCCAGCAGATAGTCGATGCGCTCGCGCGGGTAGTCCACATCGATCGGCAGATACACGCCGCCCGACCTCAACGCCGCCAACCAGGCCACGATCGCGTCGTCGGTCCGCGGCAACAACACCGCCACGACCTTCTCCGGACCGGCACCGTGGGCCACCAGAACACGAGCCAGACGCTCCACACGCGCCCGCAACTCGGCGTACGTCAAAGACACGGAACCGAAACGCAGAGCAACCGCATCCGGGGTCTGCCGGACCGTCGCGTCGAACTCGTCCAGCAACAGGGTCGGCGGCACTGCGAGGGTCGTCTCGGCTTTCCGTCCGCTGATCGGCAGCCTCGCCATCGTCGTCGCGGGGGCGGAGACGAAAGCGCCGAGCAGCGCCCGGAAGCGGCTCAGGAGGCGGCCGGCGGCGGCCGCGTCGTACAGATCGGGCCGGTGCTCGAGGCGCAGGCGCAGCCGGCTTTGCGGCACGACGACCAGGCTCAGGGGGTAGTGCGTGGCGTCGACCGGGATGCCGCCACCGATCCGCAGGTCGCCCGCGTCGGGCACGGCCGTTCCGGCCGGGTAGCTCTCGAAGACGGTGAGCGTGTCGAAGAGGTCGCCGAGCCCGGCCCGCCGCTGGATCCCGGCCAGGCTCGCGTGCTGGTGATCCAGCAGGGCGGCCTGCTCGGCCTGCACCCGGCGCAGCAGCTCGGGCCAGCTCTCCTCGGGCCGCAGCCGGACCCGGACCGGCACGGTGTTGATGAACAGGCCGACCATGTCCTCGACGCCGGCCAGCGCGGCGGGCCGGCCGGAGACGGTGGCGCCGAAGACGACGTCCGTACGCCCGGTCACCTCGGCCAGCAGGAGCGCCCAGGCGCCCTGGACGACGGTGTTGAGGGTCAGCCCGTGTCCTCGGGCCGCCGCGGAGAGGGCGGCCGTCTCGGTCTCGTCCAGGACGATCTCGGCCACCTCGGGCAGCGCGGCGACCGCCGGGGCGCCGGGGGCGACCAGGGTCGGCTCCTCGAGGCCGCGCAACGCGTCCCGCCAGGCGGCCTCGGTGGCCGCCGGGTCCTGCTGCGCCAGCCAGGCCAGGTGGTCGCGGTACGGGCGCGGCGCTTCGGTGGCGGTGCCCGCGTAGAAGGCGAACAGGTCCCGTACGGCCAGCGGGCCCGACCAGCCGTCCATGAGCAGGTGGTGCTGGGTGAGGATCAGCCGGTGGTCGCCGGCGCCGACGCGGGCCAGCACGAACCGCAGCAGCGGCGGCGTGGCCAGGTCGAAGCGCCGGGCCCGCTCGCGGCGCAGCAGCGCGTCCAGGTCACCGGCGTCGGTCACCTCGAACGGCACCTCGACCGCACCGGGGACGACCTGGACCGGCCGGCCGTCCTCGGTGCGGTCGAAGGCCCCGCGCAGGTTCGGATAGCGGTCGAGGAGCCTCGCCGCCGCGTACCGCAACCGGTCCGGATCGACCGGCCCGGTGAGGGTGAAGACCTGCTGCACGGTGTAGACGTCGGTCTGGTCGTCGAGCCCGGCGAGGTAGTGGAGCCCTTCCTGCAGGGGCGAGAGCGGCAGCACGTCGACCGCTGTGGGCCACCGCTCGGCCAGCTCCCGGTCGCTGATGCCGGGCAGGAGCACGTCGGCCGGGGTGAGGGCGCCGGCCCCGGGTTCGTTGGCCGCCGCCCGTACCGCGACGAGCGCGGCCAGCCAGTCGTCGGCCAGCCGGCGTACATCGTCCTCGTCGACCGCCCGGCCGGGATAGCCGAACGAGGCCCGCAGCACCGGCCCGTCCGGCGTGTCCACGGCGGCCACGTTGACCGCGATCCGGTGCCGTACGGGCATCTCCGGCTCGGCGACCGCGTGCGCGGCCGGGAGCTCGGGAGCCGGCGCCCAGTCGGCCGTCGCCGCGTTCCCGAAGCGCCCGAGGTAGTTGAACAGCACCTCGGGCTCGTTCGCCGGTTCGAAGCCGCCGAGGTAGCGCAGCAGACCGTAGCCGACGCCGCCGTCCGGGATCGCGCGCAGCCGCTGTTTGACGCCCCGCACGACGGCGGCCGGTCCACCGGCCGCGGCGGGCAGGCGTACCGGGTATTCGCTGGTGAACCAGCCGACCGTACGGACGAGGTCGGCGCCGGGGACGACCTGCTCCTCGCGGCCGTGGCCCTCCAGGCCGATCAGCGGCTCGGCGGCCGGGCCGGTGCGCCGCGCCAGGGCCAGGGCCAGACCGGCCAGCAGCACGTCCTGCACACTGGCCCGGAAGGTCTCGGGCACCGTGGTCAGCAGCGGTGTGGTGATGGAGGCGTCAACGGTGACGGTGACCTGGCGCAGGGTTCCGGCGGTGTCCCGGGCCGGGTCGAGCGGCCGCCCGCCGAGCTGGGCGACCGGACCGTCCAGGATGGCGCGCCACCGGTCCGCCTCGGCCGCCCGCGAGGAGACGGCGGCGTTGAGGCCGAGCGCCCAGGCCCGGAACGGCGTGCCGACGGCGGCGACCCGCTCGCCACGGGACACGGCGGCCAGATCCTCGGCGATGATTCGCCAGGAAACGCCGTCCACGACGAGGTGATGGGCGACGAGGAGCAGCCGTCCCGGCTCACTCCCCCGGTCGAACCAGACGGCCCGCACCATCACGCCGCCGGCCGGATCGAGCCGGTCGGCGGCGGCTTCCCGCTCGGCCGCGACCAGCCCGGCCAGTTCCCGGCCGCGCGCGTCGACGACCCGTACGGTCAGATCGAGCGGTCCCTCCGGGACCTCCAGAGTCCACCGCTGCGCACCGGGAACGAGGCGGGCCCGCAACAGGTCGTGCGGCGCCAGCGCCTCGCGCACCACCTGGGCGACATCCACCCCGGCGGGCGTACGGACCAGCAGTGCCTGCGAGTAGCGGTCCACCGGCGCGGCCAGTTCCCGGAGCCAGGCGATGATCGGGGTCTCGGGGACGGTTCCGGCCCCGGATTCCGCGACCGGGGACGTCTCGACGGCCTCGGCGACCCGGGCCAGTTCCGCGACGCTCTGGTGCTCGAACACCTGGCGCGGCGCGATTCTCAGCCCGGCCGCCCGGGCCCGCGACACCAGCTGGATGGAGAGGATGCTGTCGCCGCCGAGCGCGAAGAACCCGTCGTGCCGGCCGACCGGCAGCCCGAGAAGCCCCTCGACGATGCCGGCCAGCGCGGTCTCGACCGGGCCCACGGGCGGTTCGCTGGTCGCGGCCGTGGCCGTAACCGGAGGCAGTGACCGCTTGTCCACCTTGCCGCTCGCCGTGACGGGCAGCGCGTCGAGCAGCACGACCACCGGCACGAGCGGCCCGGGCAGGGTCGCGGCCGCGTGGTCGCGCAGTTCCTCGGCCGAGACGGCGTCCCGCGTGACGGCGAACGCGGCGAGGTGGCCCTCGCGCGGCACCACGGCCACCTGCGCGACGGCGGGATGGCCGGCCAGGACGGCCTCGACCTCGGCCGGCTCGACGCGGAAGCCGCGGATCTGGACCTGGTCGTCGGTGCGGCCCAGGAACTCCAGTTCGCCGGTCGCCGTGCGCTGGACCAGGTCGCCGGTGCGGTAGAGGCGGCTGCCGGAGGGGCCGGCCACGAAGCGGGCCGCCGTCAGCGCGGGACTGTTCAGGTAGCCGCGGGCCAGGCCGTCGCCGCCGAGATAGAGCTCGCCGGGGACGCCGGGCGGGACCGGGCGCAGGCGGGCGTCGAGGACGTGGGCGGTGCGGTTGAGGTCGGGCCGGCCGATCAGGACGGGGCCGTCGGCCGCTTCCCAGGTGGTGGCGGTGACGGTGGCCTCGGTCGGGCCGTACGCGTTGACGAGCTTGCGGCCGGCGCGCCACCGCCGCACCTCGTCGGGGGTGGTCGCCTCGCCGCCCACGGTCAGGGTGACACCGGCCGGGATCGCGCTGGTGGGCAGGGCGGCCAGCAGCGCCGGCGGGAGGTCGGCGTGGGTCAGCCGGCGGTCGGTGACGAACTCGCCCAGGGCGGCGCCGAGCCGGGCGTCGTCGGGCACGATGACGAGGGTGCCGCCGGACAGGATCGAGGCGGCCAGTTCGCTGAAGGCCACGTCCACGGCCGGCGAGACGAACTGGGCGACCCGGCTCCCGGGTCCCGCGCCGAAGACCGACCGGACCGACTCCACCAGCGTGGCGAGACCGGCGTGCGGGACGATGACGCCCTTCGGGCGGCCGGTCGATCCCGAGGTGTAGATGAGGTACGCCGCGGTGGCCGGGTCGACCACGACAGCCGGATCCTCGTCGCTGAGATCGGCCAGGGAGCCGAGGGATTCGACGGTGAGAACCGGTGCGGCGTCGGTGATCTGGTGGGCGATCCGCTCGGCCGGGTGATGCACGTCGAGCGGCAGATAAGTCGCGCCGGTCTTCGTGACCGCGAGCAGGGCCACCAGGAGGTCGGCCGAGCGCGGCATCCGTACGGCCACGACCCGCTCCGGGGCCGCCCCGGCCGCGATCAGCCGGTGGGCCAGGCGGTTGGCCCGGGAGTTCAGCTCGCGATAGGTCAGCGTGCGCTCGCCGTCCTCCACGGCCACGGCGTCCGGCCTCGCGGCCACCTGCTCGGCGAAGAGCTGGGCCAGGCCGCGAGGTGCGACCTCCCGGCGTACCCCCTGCCAATCGGACATGATCGCCCGGCGCTCGTCGTCGCTGAGCAGGTCGATGTCGGCGATCGGGCGGTCCGGCGCCGCCGTGACCGCGGCCAGTAGCCGGGTGAACCGCGCGGCGAGGGCCACCACGGTTTCCCGGTCGAACAGGTCGGACCGGTATTCCAGAGTGCCGATCAGGCCTTCGGGCCGTTCCGCGACGTCGAAGGTGAGGTCGAACTTCGCCGTACCCGTGTCGATGAGCCGTGGCGTGACGGTCAGGCCGGGGAAGCCGGCCACCTCGGGCAGCGCGGCCTGATAGGAGACCATCACCTGGAACAGCGGGTGGTGGGCCAGGGACCGGGCCGGGTTGAGCTCCTCGACCAGCCGCTCGAACGGCAGATCCTGATGGGCCAGGGCGGCCAGATCGGTGTCCCGGACCCGCCGGAGCAGTTCGGCGAAGCAGGGATCGCCGCCGACGTCCGTCCGGAGAACGACGGTGTTGACGAAGAAGCCGACGAGCCGTTCGAGCGCGTCGTCGCCGCGACCCGCGACCGGCGTGCCGAGCGGGATGTCGTCGCCGGCGCCCATCCGGTGCAGCAGGGCGGCCACCGCGGCCTGCACGGTCATGAACAGCGTGACGCCGTGCCGCCGGGCCAGCTCGCGCACCGAGGGGTCGACCGGGAAGGTGACCGTGCCGCCGTGCTCACCGGGGTGGGCCGGCCGGGGCCGGTCGGTGGGCAGGCGCAGCGTGGCGGGCGCGCCGTCCAGGGCCGTCCGCCAGAAGTCCACCTGGGCGGAGAGGTCGAGGCCGTTGTGCCAGGCGGCGTAGTCGGCGTAGCGGACCGGCAGCGGCGTCCACGCGGGCGCCTCGCCGCGCCGCCGGGCCGCGTACGCGGTGGCCAGGTCGTCGAGCAGGGGCGTGAGCGACCACTCGTCGCCCGCGATGTGGTGCACGACGAGCAGCAGGACGTCGCCGGCGAGGACGGCCCGGATCGGGATCTCGGCGGTGATGTCGAACGGCTCGCGGACGGCGCCGGCGATCGACGTCCCGGTCCGCAGCCCGATCTCGGCGCCCCGCACGACCGGATACGGCTCGCCGTCGCGGTCGGCGAAGACCGTGCGCAACGGCTCGTGCCGTTCCACCACGTCGACCAGGGCCGCTTGCAGAGCCCCGGTGTCGAGGTCGCCGCTCAGTTCCAGAGCCAAGGGCAGGTTGTACGTCGGGTTGGGCCCGTCCAGGCGGGACAGGAACCACAGGCGCCGCTGGGCGGAGGACATCTCCGTGCCGGCGCCCCGGGTGATGGTGGACGCGGGGCGGACCGTGCCGGCGCGGGCGGCCAGGCCGGCGACGGTCGGCGCGTCGAACACGTCGCGCAGGGACAGATCCGCGCCGAACAGGGTGCGGGCCCGGGACGCCACCCGGGCCGCCAGCAGCGAATGGCCGCCCAGCGCGAAGAAGTCGTCGCGGCGGCCGACCCCGGGCACCCCGAGCACCTCGGCGAAGACGCCGGCGAGCATCTCCTCCTGCGGGGTGCGCGGCGCCTCCTCGGCCCCGCCGCCGGACAGGTCCGGCTCGGGCAGGGCGTTGCGGTCGAGCTTGCCGTTGGGCGTCTGCGGCAGCTCGTCCAGCGGCACGAAGGCCGCCGGAACCATGTAGTCGGGCAGTTCGGAGGCGAGCAGCCGGCGCAGATCGGCCGGTGCCGCGCCGCCCACGAAGTAGGCGACGAGACGCCGGTCCCCCGGCCGGTCCTCACGGATCAGGGCGACAGCCCGCTGGACGCCGTCGGCCGCCGCGAGCGCGGCCTCGACCTCGCCGAGCTCGATCCGGAAACCGCGGAGCTTCACCTGATGGTCCACGCGGCCGAGAACGTCGAACTCACCGGTGGTGCGCCGCCGGGCCAGGTCGCCGGTGCGGTACATGCGCTCGCCCGGCACGAACGGGTCGGCCACGAAACGGGAAGCCGTCAACGAGGGCCGGTTGAGGTAGCCGAGCGCCACGCCTTCGCCGGCCAGGTAGAGCTCGCCCGGGAACCCGTCCGGCACCGGCCGCAGCGCCGCGTCCAGGACGTAGGCGCGAGTGTTCCAGACAGGACGGCCGACGGTGACTTCCGCACCGTCGACGGAGGCGGCGGTGGACCAGATCGTCGTCTCGGTCGGCCCGTAGAGGTTGGTGACCGAGGCGGCGCTCGCGCGCAGTGCGGCGGCCAGGTCCGGCGGCAGGGCCTCGCCGCCGACCAGCACGCGCAGCCCGGCCACGGCCGACGTTCCGCCCGGCACGTCGGTCAGCGCCCGCCACAGCGTCGGAGTCGCCTGCACGACGGTGGCGCCGGTCGAGGCGACCAGGGCGGCGAGAACGGCCGGGTCCTGAACCGATTCCTTGGCCGCGACCACGACCGCGGCCCCGCTCAGCAGCGGCAGGTAGAGCTCCAGGGCGGAGATGTCGAAGCTGACCGTGGTGACAGCCAGGAGCCGGTCCCCGGCCGTCAGCGGGATCAGCGACCGCATCGCCAGCAGGAAGTTGACGAGGTTGCGCCGGGTGACCACCACGCCCTTGGGCCGGCCGGTCGAGCCCGAGGTGTACAGGACGTACGCCGCGTCCGCGCTGACGGATCCCGGCCGCTCCAACGGGGTGACGCCGTCCCCGTCGACCAGCAGGGCGGGCGCGCTGTCGGTCAGCATCCAGGCGAGCCGTTCCTCGGGGAAGGACGGGTCGAGGGGCAGGTAGGCGGCCCCGGTCCGCTGCACCGCGAGCAGGGCGACCAGCAGCTCGGCCGTGCGCGGCAACCGGATCGCGACGATCCGGCCCGGCCGCGCCCCGAGCCCGGCCAGCCGGCGCGCGAGCTCACCGACCCGCACGTCGAGCTCGGCGTAGGTCAGCGCCGTCCCGTCCGGTGTCGTCACGGCCACGGCCGACGGCGTACGGGAAAGCTGGTTGCGCCACAGGGAATCGAAGCTCTCGTCCGGCAGCGCGTGAACGGTGTCGTCGATCGCCGGAGCACCCGCCAGCCCGACCCGGCCGCTCGGAACGGCCGGATCGATGGACGCGAGGGTGGTGAGCAGCGCGGCGAACCGGTCCGCGTGCGCGTCCAGGTCGGCCTCGGAATACCGGGCCGGATTGGCGTCGAGGACGACCTCGAGGACGTTCCCGCCCCGGTCGTCGACGGTGATGGACAGGTCGTCGACCGGCCCGGCCGCGATGTAGCGCGGCGTGCCCCGCATCCCGGCGAAGCTCAGCGAAGCACCGAACGGCTTGATGTTCACCCACGGCCCGACGAGCCGCCGCTCGCCGCCGACCAGGCCGAGATCGCGGCGGATGTCCTCGCCCCGGTACCGCTGGTGCGGCCGGATCGCCTTGACCTCGTCGGCCACCCGGCGCACCAGGTCGCCGACGCTGCGGGCCGGGCTGACCGGGATCCGCAGCGGCACCACGTTGACCGCGGTGACCGGCACCCGGGCCGCCACCGAACCGAGCCGGCCCATCATGGGCAGGCCCAGCACGACCTCGTCGGCGCCGGTGAGCCGGTGCACGTAGAGAGCGGTGGCGGCCAGGATCGCCTCGACCCGGGTCGCGCCCAGCCGGTCGAGGCCGGCGAGGCCGGAGAGCACGACGCGGCGGCGCCGGAACGTGGGGCTGGGCCGGGCCGGGCCGGCGGCCAGATCGGGCACCTCCAGGCCGGCGAGCCGATTCCGCCAGAAGTCCCGGTCGGCCAGGCGTTTCGGCGATTCCCGGTACGCCCGGTCCTCGGCCACCACGTCGGCGAGCGACCGGAACGGGTTGGGCGACGGCTCCTCGCCGCGGGACAGCGCGGTGTAGACGGCGGCCAGCCGTTGCGCCACCAGGGCCGAGGTGTAGGCGTCCATGACGATGTGGTGGCAGCGCTGGTACCAGGTCCAGCGCCCCGGTCCCCGGCGGATCAGCGCCTCCGCGAACACCGGCCCGCGTGCCAGATCGATAGGGGTGGCGAGGTCCGCCCGCATCCAGCGGTCGGCGTCCGCGCCGGCGAGATCGAGCACCTGAAGGCGCCAGTCCGGTGCGGCCACGATCTCCTGGCGCGGTTCCTCCGCCGTACCCACGAATCGGGCGCGCAGCGCCTCGGCCTCGCCGAGCACCCACCGCAGGGACCGCTCGAAGAGCGAGGGGTCGACGTCGCCGTCGATGTCGACGGCCGCGGCGGTGGTGAAGGCCGGTCCCGGGTCGAGGTGCTGTGCGTACCAGACACCCGCCTGGGCGGCGGAGAGTTCGAGGGGATCGGGCACGGTCGTGGCTCCTTGTGGTGCTGAGCGCAGGGCGGAGCCCGCCGCGCCGGGATCGGCGCGGCGGTCCGCGGGGCAGGGCGTCGGTTTAGGCGGCGTCCATACGGTCGATCAGGCTCTTGGGGCGCAGATCGGTCCAGTTCTTCTCGACGTACTCGAGGCAGGCGGCCCGGCTGTCCTCGCCGAACACGATCCGCCAGCCGGCCGGGACCTCGGCGAAGACCGGCCACAGCGAGTGCTGGTTCTCGTCGTTGACGAGCACCAGATAGCGGCCGTCCTCGTCCTCGAAGGGGTTCGTCGTCACTTGGCCTCCTCCGTCCACGCCAGACCGTCCGGGCTGGGCACCAGGCCGTCGCTGAGCAGCGGGGCCTCGAACGCGTCCGCGCCGCGCACGCCGCGGACCTGGATGTTGTTCATCTCGGTCATCACCTCGCGCACCACCGGCGTGCCGAACAGGTGATGCATGCGCTCGCCGGACTCGGTCTGCATGCTGCCGGTGCGCTCGACCGCGTCGGCCAGCCCGGCCGACGACTTCTGGAACTCCTCGACCATCGCGTCGGCGTTGGTGAAGGCCTGCTCGCCGGAGTGCACGCCACCGACGAGGGTCACGAACGCCTCGAGGTCGGTCGCCTCGAAGTTCGTCACCTTGCGGGCCTTCCAGAAGTACGAGTCCTCGTTGCTCTGCATGTCGTAGAAGGCCGACAGGAACTCGTAGAAGACCCGGAACTCGCGGCGGTAGCGGCCCTCGAACTCCTCGAAGGCGCGGTCCTCGCTGATGTCGCCGGCCAGCACGCTGTTGATCGACCGGGCGGCCAGCAGCCCGGCGTACGTCGACAGGTGCACGCCGGTGGAGAAGACCGGGTCGATGAAGCAGGCGGCGTCGCCGACCAGCACCATGCCGGGCCGGTGGAACGAGCTGTTGGTGTACGAGTAGTCCTTGCGGGTGCGGATCTCGCCGTACGTACCCTCGGTGACCCGGGTCGCGTCGGACAGGAAGCCCTTGACGATCTCGCAGCGGTCGATGAAGCCGCGCAGCGACTTCTCCTGGTCGCCCTGGAGCTTGGCGGCGTGCTCGCGCGAGATGACGGCGCCGACGCTGGTGAGCGTGTCGGAGAGCGGGATGTACCAGATCCAGCCCTCGTCGAACGCGGCGCACAGGATGTTGCCGGAGTCGGGGGCGGGCAGGCGCTTGCCGCCCTCGAAGTAGCCGAAGACGGCGATGTTCTTGAAAAAGTCGGAGTAGATCCGCTCGCCGCGCACGTTCTGGTGGATCCGGCTGCGGTTGCCGGAGGCGTCGACCACGAAGGACGCCCGGATCTCGTGCTGTACGCCGTCCGCGCCGGTGTACCGGACCCCGCGAACCCGCTCGTCGTCGGCGACGACCTCGGTGACCGGGCTCTCCTCGCGCACGTCGACGCCCTTGGCGGCGGCGTTGCGCAGCAGGATCTCGTCGAACTTCAGGCGCTCGACCTGGTACGCGTACGAGGTGGGCCCGGAGAGCTCGGGGGCGACGGCGAACAGGAAGTTCCACGGCACGGGGTTGGTGCCCCAGCGGAAGCTGCCGCCGCGCTTGACCATGAACGCGGCCTTCTCCAGCTCCTCGGTGACGCCGAGCAGGCGGCCGATACCGTGCACTGTGGACGGCAGAAGCGACTCGCCGATCTGGTAGCGCGGGAACTTCTCCTTCTCCAGCAGGACCACGCTGTGGCCGCGCTTGGCGAGCAGGGTCGAGACGGTGGATCCGCCGGGGCCGCCGCCCACCACGACGACGTCGACGTTCTCGACGACCGGGCTCATCGCTGAGCCTCGGTTCGCTGCGCCGTCACTAGGTTGTACCAGGCCTTCACGGTGGGCTCCTGCGCCAGATCGAGGTAGCCGGCCTCGAAGCCGGCCTCACGCCACCGGGTCGCGAGGCTCATGAGCCGGATCGAGTCGAGGCCGCGGTCGATGAGGTTGTCGTCGTCGGCGAACGTGCCGGGCTCCTCGGCGAGCACCTCGGCGACGTCGCCGCGCAGACGTTCGAGGCTCAGGGATGCGGTCATCAGCGCTCTTCCTTCGGTGGTTTGTTAGGTAAGGCTTACCTGATGATTTCGAGTGAGTAAAGGATTCATCTGCCTCTTTCTACGGATAAGTCGTAGATGTGCAGGGCAGCTCGCTTGTGTCCAAGATCTCGAACACCCAGGAACTGAAAACCCGCGCCCTCGAACATGCGCCGGGCCACCGTGTGCCGCTCGTCCGGATCGGCCAGGACCTTCCGCGTACGGGGGTCTTTTTCGGTGAGGCCGTTGGCGATCGCTCGCACCATGGCCCGCCCGAGCCCGCGCCCAGTCCGCGCCTTGTCGCCGATGGCCAGGTGGATTCCGAGGTCGTACGGGCCGGCGTCGTACACCTGCCCGACGACGTCGCGTGGCGTCCGGTAGATCTCGACGTACGCGAGCGGCTCACCCTCGTACTCGATGATGTAGGGCCGGGAGAAGTCGCCCTGGAGCTGCTCGGCGATGGCGCCGGCCCACCGCCGCGGCGACCACGCCTGATCCCAGAAGAGCTCGACGTGCGGCTCGTTCATCCAGCGGCTGACAAGCTCGGGATCCGGGCCGTCCGGGGACAGCAGGCGATGGGACCAGGGCGGCGCCAGGACGGGCGCCGGGGGCGGCCCCGCCGCGACCACGGCCGCGGCGAGACCAGCCGTCACCTCACGGGTGGACACTCAGGAAGCCGCCTTGGCCGCGGTGGCGATCGTCGGCAGGACGTCGGTGATGATGTACTGCACCGACAGCGGCGTCGGGGTGCGCAGCGAGCTGAACTGCGGACCGGTCAGGGCGACGTAGGACTTGCGCTTGACGGAGCCCAGGTTCTTGAACAGGGTGTTGCCCTCGAGCGTGGGCTGCAGCGACGGCTCGGCGTAGTAGACGAGTGTGGTGTCGGCGTCGAGCACACCCACCTTTTCGAGACTGAGCTGCACGGCGAAGTCGTCACCCTTGAGCGCGGCGACAGCCGGGGCGAGCTTCATGCCGAAGTCGTTGAGCATCTTGACGCCGGCGTCCTTGTCGGAGCGCAGCACGCCGATCGAGCCGGCCTCCCACATCTGGCTGAGCGAGAACTGTTTGCCGGCCAGCTCCGGGTGATCGGCCTTCGCCTTGGCGATCTTGCCCTCGACGTCGGCGATGATCGGGGCGGCCTTGGCGTCCTGGCCGATGGCCTTGGCGACCTGCTTGAGCGTGGTCTGCCACGGATCCTCGAAGGCGCCGGTGGTCTCGTACGCGGTGGTCGGCGCGAGCTTGCTGAGCTTGGCGTACTCGTCGTCGATGTAGTAGTCCCCACCGGCCAGGATCAGGTCGGGCGCCAGCGCCGCGATCTTCTCGACGTCGAAGCCGGTGTCGCCGGCGGTGAGCACGGCCGGCTTGGAGGTGAGCAGCGGCTTGGCCCACGCGGTGACACCGTCCGGCCCGGACGACTCGGCCACGCCGACGGGCTGCACGCCGAGCATGAGCAGAGCGTCCAGATCGGCGTCGGAGAGGGCCACGATCCGCTGAGGAGCGGCCTTGACCTCGGCCGTGCCGAGCTTATGGGTCAGCGAAACCGGAAAGCTGGCGGCCGCGGCGGTGGACGCCCCCGGCGCCGCCACCTGATCGGCGTCGTCGCCTCCACACCCACTGAGCAGGGCAAGCCCGGCGGTGGCGGCGATTCCCGCCGCGAAGACACGTCTGGCTAAGGACATCTCGGACCTCACGTTCGCAAGTTAGGTTTGCCTAAGCTAAGCGACGCCGGTTCGTGGGGGCAAGGCCGTGTGAGAGTTTCGGTAAGGCTAACCTTCCATCGACGCTTTGCACGAGACTGTCCCCCACTAGTTGGCACGGACTTGGCTTTGGCCCTCGTTCGGTTCGATTTCTGATGGGAGGGTCATGACGGCGGTCGAGCTCCGGCGTGCCGGTCCATCCCGGAGGTTGTGGGTGCTGGCCACACTGCTCGCGGCGGTTGCCGTGGCAGTGGTGCTGAGCCTGGCGATCGGCGCCCAGTGGCTCAGCCCGGCCGCGGTCTGGCAGGCGGTGACCAACCCGGATCCGGCCGCACCGGCCACGGCGATCGTCCGCGAGCTGCGCCTGCCCCGCACCGTCCTGGGCGTCCTGGTCGGACTGGCCCTGGGCGCGGCGGGCGCCCTGATCCAGGGCCACACCCGCAACCCGCTGGCCGACCCGGGCCTGCTCGGCATCTCAGCCGGCGCGTCGTTCGCCGTGGTGATCGGCATCCAGTGGGGCACGGCCCAACTCACCGGCTACATCTGGTTCGCCTTCGCCGGCGCCCTGGCCGCCAGCGTGGCCGTCTTCGGCATCGCCTCCGGCCGCCGAGGCGGCCCCACCCCCGTGACGCTGGCCCTGGCCGGCATGGCGATCAGCGCCCTGCTGTCCTCGTTCACCCAGTCCCTGCTCCTCTCGGACGACGCCAGCCTGAACGTCTTCCGCTTCTGGGTCGTCGGCTCCCTGTCCGGCCGCGACGCCGACGTGGCAGTGCAGGTGCTCCCGTTCATCCTGCTCGGCCTCCTGCTGGCCGTCGTGAACGCGCCGGCCCTCAACGCCCTGGGCCTGGGCGAGGACATAGCCCGCGCCCTGGGCCAGCGCGTGACGACGGCCAGAGTCGTAGGCGTGGCCGCCATAGTCCTGCTGGCCGGCGCCGCCACCGCCGCCTGCGGCCCGATCGGCTTCCTGGGCCTGATCGTCCCCCACGTGGCCCGCACGTTCACCGGCCCCGACCACCGCTGGCTGATTCCCTGTTCCGCCCTGGCCGGCGCGGCCCTGCTCCTGCTGGCCGACGTCCTGGGCCGCGTCGTGGTGAGCCCCGGCGAGCTTCAAACCGGCATCGTCCTGGCCGTCATAGGCGCCCCCTTCTTCATAGCCCTCGTTCGCCGCCGCCGCGGAGTGGTGAAGCTTTGACCCCTGTTCTCACTGCTGATCGCGGGACGGAAGGCCCATGACACAAGCACCCGTCACGCCCGCCGGCCGCCGCGTCGTCCAGGCGGGCCCCGTCTCGGGCACGGTGTCACCGCGCACGGTCGCGGTCGGCACCGCCGGCCTGGTGGCAGCCCTGGCGATCGCCGTCGTCAGCATCGGCCACGGCAGCTTCACGATCGCCCCCGGCGACGTAGTCCAGGTCCTGCTGGGCGGCGGCACCGCGGCCCAAAAACTGATCGTGCTCGACCTGCGCCTCCCCCGCGTTCTCGTCGCGCTCCTGGTCGGCGCCGCCCTGGCCGTCTCGGGCGCGCTGACCCAAACCTTCGCCCGCAACCCCCTGGCCAGCCCCGACGTTCTGGGCGTGACCCACGGGGCATCCCTGGGCGCGGTGGCCGTCATCGTCCTGGGCTACTCCTCCTCCGCGGTGCCCTTCGCCGCGCTGGCTGGGGCTCTGGTCACCGCCGTGCTCGTGTACGTACTCGCCTGGCGCCGCGGCATAGACGGCTTCCGCCTGGTACTCGTCGGCATAGGCGTCGGCGAGATCCTGACCGCCGGCGTCTCCTGGTTCCTGGTCCGGGCCGAGATAGTCGACGCCACCCGGGCCACGATCTGGCTCAACGGCTCGGTCGCCGGCGCCGAGTGGACCCAGGTCCGTCCACTCTCCCTGGCACTGGTGGTCCTCCTCCCCCTCGCGACAGCCACCGCCTTCACCCTCCAGGCGATGCAGTTCGACGACGACGTCGCCCAGGCCCTCGGCATTCGCCTGCAACTGGCCCGCCTGGCGGTCGTCCTCACCGCGGTCGCCCTGGCCGCGGCGGCGGTAGCGGCGGCCGGCCCGATCGAGTTCGTCGCTTTCCTGGTCCCCCAGGTCGCCCTCCGTCTCTGCGGAGGCTCCCGTCCCCCGTTGGCGGTCTCCGCGATCCTCGGCGCCCTGCTGGTCGTCGCCGCGGACCTGGCGGCCCGAACGGTCCTGCCCGACCGCGAACTGCCCGTAGGCCTGGTGACAGCGATCGTCGGCGCCCCCTATCTGTTGTGGTTGCTCGTCCGCGTCAATCGAAGGGTTTCCGCATGACCGTCCCGACGACCGAGGAGCGCCACCGATGACCGCGGCCCACGACGCGCCCTTCACCGACGGTCAAGGCGCCCCTATCGCCTCCGACGCCGCGGTTTCCCCCGTCGCTGTTTCCTCCCCCGCTGCTTCCCCTGCTTCGCCCACAGCTGCTTCCCCCGCCGCCGACACCCCCAAGCCGGCACCGCGGCTGCGGGCGCGAGGGCTCCGGCTCGGCTACGGCGAGGACATCGTCGTGGACGGGCTGGACCTCGACATCCCGGACGGCGCGATCACCGCGGTGGTCGGGCCGAACGGCTGCGGCAAGTCGACGCTGCTGCGCGCCCTTGGCCGTCTGCTGCGTCCCCGTGACGGCGAGGTGCTCCTCGACGGCCGGCGCATCGACAAGATGCCCACCCGCGAGGTCGCCCGCATCATCGGCATGCTGCCCCAGAGCCCGGTCGCGCCCGACGGCCTGACGGTCGCGGACCTGGTCATGCGGGGCCGGCACCCGCACCAGAACTGGTTCCGCCAGTGGTCGCCGACCGACCAGAGCGTCGTCACCGAAGCCCTCGAGTGGACGGACATGCGTGACCTGGCCGAGCGCCCGGTGGACGCCCTCTCCGGAGGCCAGCGTCAGCGCGCCTGGATCTCCATGGCCCTGGCTCAGGGCACCGAGGTCCTGCTGCTGGACGAGCCCACGACATATCTGGACCTGAGCCACCAGATCGATGTGCTGGATCTGGTGGCCCGCCTCCACCGCGAGCGGGGCCGCACCATCGTCATGGTGCTGCACGACCTCAATCTCGCGGCCCGGTACGCCCACCACGTGGTGGCCATGAAGGACGGTCGCGTCGTGGCGCAGGGCTCCCCCGAGTCGGTCTTCACGGTGGAGCTGCTGGCTGACGTGTTCGGGCTGGCGGCTCTGGTCGTTCCGGACCCGGCCACTGGTACGCCGCTTGTCGTACCTCTCCCGCGGTCGTCATAGCTCTGCCTCCTGCCGGTCCGTCTTCGTTGCCCCAGAAGCTTCACACCTCACGGCTCGGGTGTCGTCATACCGAGGTCGGTCATACCGTGGTTTGACGACATCTCCGGCCCCGCTCCGTACCTTCGTCGGCAACACCTTCCCGGCACGAGGGGCGACGATGAAGGCATTGGTTCAGCGGATTTCCGCGGCGACGCCGCCCGGCCGCGATCGTGGCATCGACGGCTTACGGGCGGTCGCCGTGCTCGGCGTGGTTCTCGGTCACTGGCTGGTCACCGCACTCGACAGCACCTTTCATATAGCGAGCCCACTGCACTACCAGCCTCACCTGGTTCCGGTGAGCTGGCTGTTCCAGACCCTCGCGGTCTTCTTTCTGGTGGGCGGGCTGGTCACTCGGCCCGGCCCGCGGTACGGCCCATGGATCTCAGCTCGCCTGTCCAGGCTGTTCCGTCCGGTCGCCGCGCTAGTGGGCGTATGGAGCCTCATCGCGCTTCTCGCGCCTGGATCGCCGGTACGGCTGGTGACGAGTCCGCTGTGGTTCCTGTTGGTGTTCGCCGCGTTGACGGCCACCGCGCCGCTGCTCCGCCGTCTGCATCCGGCCTGGCCTCTAGCCACTGTCGCGATGGTCGACCTGGTGCGACTCGGCCTGGACGGGCCCGCCGCGCTCGGCTGGATCAACGTGGCCGCCGGCTGGGCCGTGCCGTTCACGCTCGGCATGGCGTGGGCGCGAGGCCGGCTTCGAGACCGCGCCACGTTGTGGATGCTGCTCCTCGGCGGCACCGCCGCGACCATCGCTCTCGTTCGCTGGTGCGGTTATCCCGCCTCGATGGTCGGCGTGCCCGGCGACGGCTTCTCCAATCTCGATCCGCCCAGCCTCGCGGCCGTCACCTTCGGCCTGGCCCAGTGCGGGGCCGCCGGCCTTCTGCTGAATCCGTTGCGCCGGCTGCTCTCACGCCCGGCGGCCTGGATGCCGGTGGCCGTGGCCAACCTGCATGCCATGACTGTCTTCCTCTGGCACCAGACCGCTCTGATCGCCGTGACCGCGGTGGCCCTGACTACCGGCCGGCTTGTGCCCGGCCTGCACACCACGCCGGACGGTACCGGCTGGGTCCTCGCCCGGCTGGGGTGGCTGCCGGCCTTCGCCGCGGTTCTTGTCGGCCTCTGCCTCGCCTTCCGGCAGCTGGAGCGACAATCTGTCAGAGGCAGGTCGTCAGCGGCTGACCGGGGTCGCCACCGGAAAGTTCTGGTTGAAGACGTCGTCCGGGTCGACGCGGCGCTTGATGTCGCGGAGGCGGCTGAGTGTCGCGGGCGGGAAGGCAGCTTCGAGCAGTTCGGTGGAAAAGCTCGTCTCGAAGCTCAGGTACAGCCCGTCCATCATCGGCCACACCCGTTCCCACGCCTCGTCGAAGGGCATGCTGGAGACGGCGGTCACCGAGAAGTTCTGATGGCGGTGCGCGTACGCGGTGGCGTCTCGGGCAACGTCGTTGATCGCGCCGCCGGTCGAGCGGATCTGAAGCATCTCCACGGCGCCGCTTCCGGCGAGGTCGGCCAGGCGGGCGGTGATCGGCTCGTCCAGATGGACGGCGAGCCCGGTGTGCGTGGTCGCGCCCTGTTGTCCTCGATGCGGGGCGTGGGTGGCCGTGACCACCCCGGCGTAGGGCACGAGTTGCGCCTGCTGACCGAGTACCGGCGCGACGGCGGTGAAGGGCCCGAAGGCACGGCCGGCTCCCTGCGGGTCGTCGCCGGCGTAGACGATGGTGGCGAGCGCGAATTCGCCGCCCATCAGATACAGGAAGGCGGAGATCTCCCTGGGCGCGGCCTCGACGGTCTCGCCCCAGGCGCGCAGGAACCGGGCCACGTCGTCCACCCGGTACTGCAGAGTGGCCCGGCCGACCACCGGCACCCGATCGGCCCGGAAGTCGAACGACGTGACGATGCCGACGTTCGCTCCGGCGCCACGGATCGCCCAGAAGAGGTCCGGGTCCTGCTCGGCGTCGACCCGCCGCACCGTGCCGTCGGCGGTGACGACCTCGGCCGCGACCAGGTGATCGATGGTGAGCCCGTGCGCCCGGCCCATCAGGCCGACTCCGCCGGTGGTCGCGAGCCCGCCGACGCCGACGTCGCCGGAGTCGCCCGAGCTGATCGCCAGGCCCCACGGATGCAGCGCCGCCGCGACGTCGCCCCATCGAGCGCCGGGGCCGATCCGAACCAGGTCGTCGCCGATCCGTTCGACACTGTTCAGGAGGCCCAGGTCGATGACCGTGCCCTCCACGTTGGTCGCGACGCTGCTGATCCCGTGGCCGCCGCTGCGCACCGACAGTGGGCCACCGGCGTCGCGAGCGAACCGCAACGCCTCGACGACCTCGGGCGTGGAGGCCGGACGAGCCACGGCGGCCGGTCGGCCGGTGGCCGTGTAGACATCCCGGACGGCGCGATAGAGCCGGTCGCCGGGCCGCACAACTTCAAGCATCGAAAAGCTCCTCGAACGGAACCGCCGGATGGCGGCTCAAGCTGGGCGCGGGCCCTCGGTCAGGTCCACGAAGTAGTGCAGGTCGTCGCCGGTGAGCGGGCTGATGCCGGCCACCAGTTCGGCGATGTGCGTGCCGACGTGAGTGGCCGGAATCCAGCGCTCGTCGTCGACACCGGCCAACTGGCGGGCACGGGTGCGGATCACGCCGAGGATCACCTCGTAGACCCGCGGGCCGCGGCCGCCCAGCTCGGCGGCGATCGTCCTGGTCATCGACTTGGTGGCGGCGGCAGTCAGCGCGACGCCGCCGGCGCCGGGGAACGGCAGGTCGGCGCTGAGGCCGTTCAGCTGCGCGATCATCCCGTCGGGTGTGAGCGTCGGGAGGAACGCGCGGTAGGCACGGAAGATCGTGGTCTGGTTCTGCCCGATCAGCTCGTCCCACTCGGCGTCGGTGAGTGTCAGCAGCGGCTTGCGGCCCTGCCGCCCCCAGTCGGCGACGCTGAGCACGACACCGGCGAACGGTCCGTGGGCGGTGCTCAGTTCCGTCGCGCGCTCGCGCAGCGCCGGGTCGAGGAGGTCCAGGGTCTCGCCGCGGAGCCGCGGGTCGCCGACACGGGCGGCGAAGTCGTCGAGCGTGCTCTGCCGCCGTGACGTGACGACCACGGTGGCGCCCCTGGACAGCAGGGTCCGGGTGACGCCTTCGCCGACACCGCCGGCGCCGCCGATGACCAGCACGGTCTTGCCGGTGAGGTCGGTGCCGGGTGAGGCCCACGCCGGTGCCTCAAGGGTGTGCTTCTCGGTTGTCGTGCTCATTTGGTCTGCTCAGCTTTCTTCTGCACGTGGTCAAGCAGGATCTGCAGGGTGGTGTCGAGATGTTCGAGCTGCTCAGGGTCGAGGGCGTCGGTGAACCAGCTCTGGGCCGAGCGCAGGTGGGGACCGAGGGCCTTGCGGTAGGCCGTGCGGCCCTCGTCGGTCAGGGCGACGACGGCGGCGCGACCGTCGCCGGGCTCGCCGCGGCCGCGCCGGACCAGACCACGCTCCTCCATGCGCCGCAGCTGATGGGAGAGGCGGCCCGTGTCCCAGCCGAGCGCGCGGGCGCATCCGGTGGAACGCATGGTGCCGTCGGGTGCCGATGCGAGCTGGGCGAGCACGGTGAAGTCGGCCTCCGAGAGCTGCGCGTCCGCCCACAGGTCCCGGCCCACCTCCCGGCGCACGGCCTCGCCCAGAACGATGAAGTTCTGCCATACACGCCGCTCCGCGGCCGTCATTCTTCCTGACACGTCAGCAAACTTAGAACTTTGCTGACACGTCAGCAAGTGATCTGGATCGCTCCCCCGAACGGAGGCTGAGGGCATGGGAAGTAAGCGCGGCGCGGCGCGGGGTTGGGGTGGCGGCTAGAGGGCGGGAGCGGCGACGGTCAGGAGACCTGCTGTCGCGTCCAGGTGAGCCTGGACGCCTAGGCCTACGGCTATCTGTTCGGGGCCGTGGCCGATGGGGAGGCCGCCTAGGACGGGGATGCCGAGGTGGGCCAGTTCGGCGGCCAGGTAGTCGATGACGGGAGGGCTGGGGTGGGGGTCCACGCAGTCGGTGAACTGGCCTACGGCCACGCCGGCCAGGGAGGAGAGCCAGCCGGCTCGGCGGAGGTGGACCAGCATGCGGTCCACTCGGTAGGGCTCCTCGTTGACGTCCTCCAGCAGGAGGATGGCGCCGGTCGTGTCAGGGGCGTGTGCGGTGCCGATCGTGGAGGTGAGCATGGCGAGGTTGCCGCCCAGCAAGGTGCCCTCGGCGGTGCCGGGGACGCGCACGGGAAAGGTGTCCTCGGAGCTGTCGGCCCGCACCTGGACGGGGGCTGACGTCATGAGGGCGTGACGGAGGGCCTGCGCGGAGCGCGTGCCGGGGCCACGGTCGAGCTGGCCCGCGGTGGGGCCGTGCACGGTGGCCAGGGTGGTCTCGCGCCAGAGAGCCAAGTGGAGGGCGGTGATGTCGGAGAAGCCGGCGATCAGCTTGGGGTCGGCGCGGACGGCGCCGAAGTCGACGCCGTCGACGATGCGCTGCATGCCGTAGCCGCCGCGCAAGAAGAGCACGGCGCGGACCGAAGGGTCGCGCAGGGCGGCGTTGAGGTCGGCCAGGCGCTGCTCGTCGGTGCCGGCCAGGTTGCCGTGCCGGCCGTGGGCGTGGGCGCCGACCTGTACGCGCAGGCCCCACATCTGCAAGGTGCGAGCCGCCGCCTCGGTTCGCGCCGGGTCGGTGGCGCCGGACGGCGACACCAGGGCGACCAGGTCGCCGGCCACCAGATGCTGACCTCGGATCATGGGCGGCAGCCTACGCCGGTGACCGGCGCGGACGGAGGGAGTTCACGAGTCGACGGTTGTACGGTCTCACGCTCACGCCAGGCGCCGCCGCAGGTTCCATGTGAGGACGCGCGTCAGCTTCGCCGGCGGAACCAGCCCCGGTTACGCGGGATCCGGGGGCGGGCGGCGCACTCCTTGCACTGCGCGGCGACGGTGAGCTGATCGGCCATCAGCGCCGAGTGGGAACGGCAGATGCGCCGCCCGCAGTCGGCGCATCGGCGATGCGTCACCACATTGCACTTCACGCCCGAGCTCAGGGGAAGCTCGCAACCCAGCACAATCAGTGATCTAGTCACAGGGCGCAGTGTGCCAGGCACATGAAGATCAGTCCAGACCTCTTGCAAATAGGTCAACCGCATGCAATTTGCACGGAGCCGTAGGGTAGTGATGATGGCACAGAACGACTCACTCGATCTCGCCCGGCAGATGACGGTCTTCGGGGCGGTGGGCCGGGTGCTGCGGCGGGCCGTCCGCCGGGTCGCGTCCGTCGACCGGCTCTCGATGGCCCAGGTCGAGGTGCTGCGGACGGTCGAGGCCCATCCGGGCATCGGCACGCGAGCGACGGCCGAAGAGCTGCAACTGGTGCCCAACACGGTGTCGACCATCATCGGTGAGCTCGTGACGGCGGGGCTGATCACGCGCGTACGGGACGAGGGTGACCGTCGTGTCGCCCGGCTGAACCTGACCGGCCAGGGTGAGAAACACCTGGCCTCGTGGGGTGAGACCCAGGACGCGGTGCTGGCCGCGGCGCTGGAGCGACTGGACCCGGCCGACCGGGACGCCGTGCGGCAGGCCCTTCCCGCGGTGCGCCGGCTGCTGGCCGTGCTGGAGTCGGACGGCGGCACTTCTTAGAGAGCTCTTAGTCTCGATTACTTGAGCCTTCATCTAACTGCGTCATGGTGGGATCATGACGATCACGGCCAGACCCGGCGCCGGACGACAGGCGCCACCCCGATCCGGGCCTTCCGCGACGCCACGCTGGTGGGGTGACGCCGGTGGCGTCGTCGCCGGCACGACCCTGCTCGTGGTGACCGCACTCTGGGTGAGCCACGGCGGACTCCAGTCCGTGACCGGCGGTGGACCCGGCGCGGTCTCCTCGATCGGCCGCCTCGTCGGTCTCTGGGCCTCCGACCTGCTGCTCCTGCAGGTGCTGACGATGGCCCGCATCCCGATGGTGGAGCGCGCCTTCGGCCAGGACAAGCTGGCCCGCTGGCACCGCTGGTCCGGCTTCACCTCGTTCTGGATGATGATCGCGCACATCGTGCTGATCACCATCGGCTACGCCGGCACCGCCCGGACCAACCCGTTCGCCCAGCTCTGGACCATGATCTGGAACTTCCCGGGGATGCTGCTGGCCGCGGCCGGCACGGTCGCCCTGATCATGGTGGTGGTGACGTCGGTCCGGGCCGCGAGGCGGCGATTGCGGTACGAGTCGTGGCATCTGCTGCACCTGTACGCGTACCTGGGCGCCGGTCTGGCCCTGCCCCACCAGCTCTGGTCGGGCTCCGACTTCGTCGGCTCGGCCTGGGCCGCCACCTACTGGTGGACGCTGTGGGGTGCGGCCGCCGCCTCGGTGCTGCTCTTCCGGCTCGGCCTGCCGCTGCTGCGCAACCGCCGGCACCAGCTCGTGGTCGACCGGGTCGTCACCGAGGGTCCGGGCCTGACCTCGGTCTACCTCACGGGGCGTGACCTCGATCGGCTGCCGGCACGGGCCGGGCAGTTCTTCCAATGGCGCTTCCTGGACGGGCCGGGCTGGACCAGGTCGCACCCGTTCTCCCTGTCGGCCGCGCCGGACGGCGGCCACCTGCGCATCACGGTCAAGGACTCCGGTGACGGCAGCTCCCGCGTGGCGTCGCTCAAGCGCGGCACGCGCGCCCTCGTCGAGGGTCCCTACGGCAAGCTCACCGGCGAGTCGTACCACGGCGGGCCGGTCGTGCTGCTCGCGTGCGGCATCGGCATCACCCCGCTGCTGTCGTTGCTGGGTGAGCTGCCGTACGGCCAAGGAGACGCGACGCTCGTCTACCGGGCCCGCAGCGAGGCCGAGATCGCGTTCCGGCCCGAGCTGGAATGGTTCGCGGTCCAGCGTGGCGTGACCGTGAAGTACCTGTTCGGCCCGCGCGCGGCCGACGGCTCGTGGCTGCCGTCCGGGCACCGCGACACGGACGTCGACGCCCTGCGCCGCCTGGCCCCGGCCATCGCGGACGCCGAGGTCTACCTGTGCGGCCCCGACGCCTGGACCGAGGCCGCGCACAGCGCCGCCCGGGCCGCCGGGGTGCCCGCCGCCCGCCTGCACACCGAACTCTTCTCCTGGTAAGCGAGGACCCCTGATGCGCCGAATCACCCTGTGGGCCTTCTCCACGGTCGCCGCGCTCGTGCTGCTGTTCAGCTACCGCACGAGCACGAACACTCCAGCCACCCCGGCGGCGGCCGAGGCTCCGCTCTCGGAGCCGAGCGCGGCCGGCAGCACCCCACCGTCGGCCGGCCCCAGCGGATCGGCCTCCGCGAGCACGTCGAAGAGCGGTCCCCTGGAGTACGACGGGTCGTCCGTCCAGACGCAGTGGGGCCCGCTCCAGGTCCACATCACGGTCGCCGAAGGCAAGATCACCGAGATCACGGCGCCGACGTCGCCGGCCGACAATCCGGCCGACGCGGGCGTGACAGCCGGGGCGCTGCCTCAGCTGCGCGAGCAGGTACTGGCGGCACAGAGCGCCTCGATCGACGGGGTGTCGGGGGCGACCTTCACGAGCGAGGCCTACAAGCAGTCTTTGCAGGCGGCCCTGGACGCCGCGCAGTTCTGATCCCCGGCGCACGCCGGGTCGCCGGAAGGGGTAGAACCGAGGGACGATGCGGATACTCGTGGTGGATGACGACGCGGCGGTGCGGGACTCGCTGGCCCGGACCCTGCGGTTCGAGGGCTATCAGGTGGACACGGCCGGCGACGGCGCGCAGGCGATCGACGTGGCGCGGTCGGCCGGGCCGGACGCCATGATCCTGGATGTCAGCATGCCGGTCCTGGACGGGCTCGAGGCCTGCCGCCGGCTGCGGGCCGAGGGGCTTCTGCTCCCGGTTCTGATGCTGACCGCGCGGGACAGCGTCGGTGACCGGGTGGCCGGGCTCGACGCGGGCGCCGACGACTACCTGGTGAAGCCGTTCGCACTTCAGGAGCTGCTGGCCCGGATCCGGGCCCTGCTGCGGCGCTCGGCTTTGAACGGCGGCCCGCCCGCCGATGAGCAGCGGCTGGTTTTCGCCGATGTGCGGCTGGACGAGGTGACGCGGGAGGTGTGGCGCGGCGATCGGCAGCTGCGTCTCACCCGTACCGAATTCACGATTCTCGAGGCTTTTCTGCGGCATCCGCGGCAGGTGCTGACCCGGGCCGCGCTCTTCGAGCAGGTGTGGGGTTACGACTTCGGCGAAGGGTCGAACAGCATCCACGTCTATCTCGGCTACCTGCGCCGCAAGCTGGAGGCCGAGGGCGAGCCGCGGCTGCTGCACACCGTGCGCGGGGTGGGTTTCGTGCTGCGCGAGGATCCGCTGTGACCGACCGGCCGGGATGGTGGCGGCGGCGGACGTTGCACACCCGCCTGTCGTTGATGGTGGCGTGTGCGGTGGCCGCGGCCGTCGTCGTCATGGCCGGGGCGGCCCTGCTCACCGTGGCCGCGCTGCAGGAGCATCAGCTGGAGGCGGCGCTCACCTCCGACGCCCGGTCGATCGCGGCCGCGCCCGGCGAGTGGCAGGAGATCCAGGAGGGCACGCCGAAGGGCTACGACCACCACAAGCCGCTCGGGCCGACCTGGCAGCTGCTGGACACGTCGGGGGCGATCGTCAGCGGCTCGGCCGGGACGCTGCCCGTGACCGCCGCGGCCAGGGAGATCGCGGCCGGGAAGCGGCCGCCCCTCCAGGAGGAGGTGATCATCGATGGCGATCACCATCAGATGCTCACCGTGCCGGTGAAGTACGGCGGCGGGGCCGTGCAGGTGGCCATCAATCAGGAGCGGACCCGCAATCTGCTGACGGTGCTGGCGGGGGCGCTCGCCGCGGCCTGTGTGCTCGGGATCGCGGGCGCGGCCTGGCTCGGGCGGGTGGTGGCGCGGGCCGGGCTGGCGCCGGTGGAGAAGCTGACCGAGTCGGTCGAGCAGGTGGCGGTCACCACCGACCTGACCCGGCCGGTCGAGGTGTCGGGGGTCGACGAGATCGCCCGGCTCGGGCGTTCGGTGAACACGATGCTGGCGGCCATCGACGCGGCCCGGCGGGCGCAGCGCACCCTGGTCGAGGACGCGGGGCACGAGCTTCGTACGCCGCTCACGAGCATCCGTACCAACGTGGAACTGCTGTTGGAGGTCGAACGCCGCCCGGAGCTGGCCCACCGGCTGCCGCCCGAGGAACGGGCGTCGCTGCTGGAGGACCTCGATTCTCAGGTGCGCGAGCTGGCCACGCTGACCACCGAACTGGTCGAGCTGGCGAGGGAGGAGACGACCCGGGAGGCGGTCGAGCCGGTCGAGCTGGCCGACGTGGTCACCGCGGCGGCCCATCGGGTACGGACCCGGGCGCCCGGCGTCGTCTTCACGACCCACCTCTCCCCCGGCACCGTGAACGGGCGGCCGGGCGAGCTGGAGCGCATGGTCGTCAACATCCTCGACAACGCGGCCAAGTGGAGCCCGGCCGGCGCCACGGTGACGACCACCCTGCGGGCGGACGGGCCGCACTGGTGGGCGCTGACCGTGGCCGACGAGGGTCCCGGTATCGCCGCCGAGGATCTTCCGCACGTGTTCGACCGGTTCTACCGGGCGCCGGCCGCCCGCGCCATGCCCGGCTCGGGTCTGGGCCTGGCCATCGTCGCCCAGACCGCGACCCAGCACGGCGGTACGGTGGCCGCCACCGCGAACGAGCCGCACGGCACGGTCGTGACCGTTCGGCTACAGCGCTAGGTCGTCGAGCCGGTGGGGCCGGCCCGAGCCACCCGGACCGAGCACGGCGATCGCGGTCACGCCGGGCCGCCCAGATGGCGTACCTCGGTGATCTCGACGGCTTGCTCGATGGACACCTTGCGCACATGGGCGCCGCGGTTGCGCTCCATCCGGACCAGGCCCTCGGCCGCGAGATCCCGCAGGGCGGCCCGGACGTTGAAGCGGCTGGCCGCGAACCGCTCGATCAGCTGGGCCTCGACAAGCCGCTCCCCGGGCAGGTATTCGCCGTGGAGAATCGCCTCACGCAACCGGTCCCGGACCTGCGCGGCCGCGGTTCCTCGGCGTTTCTCAGGCTGCATCAGCGCAGCCTGGCGCACCCCGCTGACAACATTGTCAACAATCTCCGCCGAGTCTGATCGAGGACGCATCGACGCCGCCGGATCGCTGCCGGGTGGAGGGTATGTCGATGAACAAGACGCTGGTCGTGGTCGCGCTGAGTCTGGTCGGTGGCTTCGCGGGCGCTCAGGCGCCGGCGGACATCGACAGTGTCCGGGTGTGGAACGGATTCGCCCTCGATGCCGTACGGGTCACCCGCGCCACCGACGCGGACGCGGCCCGGATGTACGCGATGGTGAATGTCGCGATGTACGACGCGGTGAACGGCCTGGCCGGCGGGCGGTCCCGGACCTCGGCCCTCGTGCCCGGCCCGGGACCGCGCCACGCCGACCCGCAGGCCGCCGCCGCGTCCGCCGCGCACGAGGTGCTGGTCGCCCTCGACCCGGCCCGCGCGGCCACCTACGACGCCCGGCTCACGGCCGACCTGGCCCGCCTCACCCACCCGGGGTCCGGCGCCGCCTGGGGCCGGCACGTCGGGCAGGCCGTCGTCGCGGCGCGGGCCGACGACGGCTCCACGCCCGTCGAGTCCCAGCCCGCCGGCGAGGGCCCGGGCGTCTTCCGGGCCGCCTGGCCGGGCACCCAGTACCGCAACGTGCGGCCGTTCGCCGTGGCCGACCCGGGCCGCTACATCCCGGCCGGTCCACCCGCGCTGACCAGCGTGCCCTACGCCGCCGCCCGGGCCGAGGTGGCGGTGCTCGGCGATGCCGCCCGGCCCGACGCCGACCTGCTGGCCACCTATCAGTACTGGTCGCTGCCGGCCGGCTCGGACCAGCCGCCCGGCGAGTGGCTGCGGATCGGCCTGGGCGTCGCCACGGCCCGCCATCTGCCGCTGGCCGAGCAGGCCCGGCTGACCGCGCTGCTGAGCATGGGCCTGGCCGACACGACGGTCGCCACGGTCGGCACGAAATACCGCTACCGCCACTGGCGCCCGACCACGGCGATCCGCGAGACGACCGATCCGGCGTGGACGGCCCGGGCCGGCAGCGTCGGCGGCACGCCCGAGTACACGTCCGGCCACAGCTCCTACAGCGGCGCCGGCGCGGCCCTGCTGGCCGGCTACTTCTGCGACGACGGCATCGCCTTCACCCACGTCACAGATTCGGCGCCGGGCGGTGCCGCCCGTTCCTACCCCGGTTTCTCGGCCGCGGCCGCGGAGGCCGGGCGTTCCCGGGTGTACGGCGGTCAGCACTTCGAGTTCAGCAATCAGGCCGGCCTGTCCACGGGCCGGGGTGTGGCGGCCGAGGTGCTGGCTACCCGCCTGTTGGTCCGGAACGGGCCGACCCACGTGGGCGCCTGCCCGCGCTGAGCCGGCCCGCGGCGTCACCGGCGGCGGCCCGCGTCATCGGCAGCAGCGGGCTCGACGCCATCAGAGTCAGGTCCTCGGCCCACGAGGTGGTGCCGTCGAGGAACCGCAGGACCCGGTCGGGCGGGTTGCGGTCGAAGAGGCGGTCGAAGAAGGCCACCCCGTCGACCAGGCCGCGGTCCAGGGCCCGCAACTGCACGGCGTCCATCCAGCGGTGGCGGAGTGGATAAGCCGGCTTGGGTACGGGCGGACGACCGGCCGCCACCGCGCGGGCCACCTCATCGGCCTGCCGGACCATCGCCGAGAACGTGAACCCGGTCGACGGCCGCGTCGCCCCGCCGGCGGTCCCCAGACGTACCACCCGCGCACTGGGCCGAGCCTCGAAGACGCCGTCGGTCATCGGGATCACGCCGTCCTCGACCTCACGGACCCGCAGCGCCCCCAGGTCGAGGCCGGTCAGATCGGCGTAGCCGCGCAGAGCGGCGTCGTAGGCGTCCCCGTCCAGCACGGCCGGCGAGAACTCGGTGTACTCGACGAGGGCGAACCGGTCGCTGACCGGCAGCACGTAACCGAAGGAAACACCACGGGCCGGTTGCGGCGTACGGAAATCCATCAGCACCGCGGACTCCGGATCGAAGACCGGCCGGTCGGCTTCCAGCCACCACCCGCGAAAATGCTGAAGCCAGTTGGTCCGCCCCGGCCGCGCCGGCTTGCGGGGCCGCGAGTCGAGCGCGAAGCCCGCCCGCACCAACGGCGTCCCGTCCGCGTCCAGCACGGTGACGCGATCACCGTCGTCGGCCACACGCCCGGCCGGCGCGGTGATCCGCACGGCGCCGAGCCGCTGTTCGACCTCGGCGGCCAGCTCGTAGAGGGGCGCCGAGCGCAACATCGCGTACCGCAAAGGCTGAAGCTCGAGCACCCGCCGCCGCTCCGGCGTCACCACGTCGACCCGGTCCCAGCTCGCGCTCAGCAGCTGGTCGAAAGCGGTGCCGGGCGTTCCCCAGAACGCCCACGTCCGGTCCTGCCCGCGCTTGCGTACCGGATCGACGATCGCCAGCCGTACGCCGGGAAGCCGCTCCCGCCCGAGGGCGGCCAGCACCAGCGACGCCGCTCCCCCACCACCCACGAGCACAAGGTCGACGTCCGGGATCACGTGTCTCACCCTATCCGGCATGATGATCGCCATGTCGAGTCGTGCCCTGAGCTTCGGCGCCGTGGCGGAGGCCTACGAGAGGTTCCGCCCCGGTTACCCTCCCGAACTGTTCGACCTGGTGACGGGGTACGCCGGGAAGCCCGTCCGAACCGCCCTCGAGATCGGCGCCGGCACGGGCAAGGCGACCCGCCTGTTCGCCCGCCCCGGCATCACGGTCACCGCCACCGAACCGGACCCGGGCATGTTGGCGGAGCTGCGCAAACACGTACCACCGAAAACAAAGACCGTCGAGGCCGCCTTCGAGGACCTGCCGCTGGACGAGCGCTACGACCTGGTCTACGCGGCGGCCTCCCTGCACTGGACCCGCCCCGAGACCCGCTGGTCACGCATGGCCGCGCTGCTGAACCCGGGCGGCGTCTTCGCGGCCTTCGGAGGCCCGATCGACCTGGCCGACCCGGAGGTGGAGGACGCCGTCCGAGCCGCCCGGTCCCCGTTCCTGGAGGACGACGACGTCCCCCTGCCGGGCGCCGACACGCGGGTCAGCCCGTCCGGCCGCTTCACCGACCTCCAGCACCACGTGATCGAACGCCGTTTCACCATGACCACCCACGACTACGTCGGCAACCTCTCGACCATCTCCGCCTACCTGGAACTGCCACCTCCCCAGCGGGACCAGCTGTTCAACCGGATAACCGAGGTCCTCCCACCGACCGTCGCGATCAAAGCCGACATCACCGTCGATCTCGCCCGCCTCGCCCCGTGACCCGCCGCGCGGCCAAGGACTGAGCCCTCGGTTGACTGAGCACCTGATCGTGGTGTTGCCGCCACTGCTAGGTTGATCTCTGGTGTGCCGGGAAGTCTGGTCGGCGGTCGATGACGGCTGGGCGGAACCGGAGGACACGCGTGAGCACGATCGCCTGGATCGCGGTGGCGGTGTTCGCCGGAGCGTACGTCCTGATCGCCACCGAAAAGATCAACCGGGTCGCCGTCGCGCTCGGCGGGGCCTCGATCATGCTGGCGCTGGGCGCCACCGACGCCGAGCACGCCTTCTTCTCCGAAGATTCCGGCGTCGACTGGAACGTCATCTTCCTGCTGCTCGGCATGATGCTGATCGTCGGCGTGCTCAAACGCACCGGCCTGTTCGAGTTCGTGGCCATCTGGTCGGCCAAGAAGGCCCGGGCCCGCCCGTTCCCGATCATGGTGATCCTCGTGGCCGTCACCGGCGTGGTCTCGGCCGCGCTGGACAACGTCACCACCGTCCTGCTGGTCGCACCGGTCACCCTGCTCGTGTGCGACCGGCTCGGCGTACCACCGGTCCCGTTCCTGATCGCTGAGGTCTTCGCCTCCAACATCGGCGGCGCCGGGACACTGGTCGGTGACCCGCCGAACATCATCATCGCCAGCCGCTCCGGGCTGACCTTCAACGACTTCCTCAGCGTGCTCGCACCGTTCGTGCTCCTCGTCCTGGTCGTGCTGGTCGTTCTGTGCCGGATCATGTTCCGCAAGGCCTTCCGGTACGACGCCGAACGCGCCGCCAAGGTGATGGCCCTGCGCGAGCGCGACGCCATCCGCGATCCCCGGCTGGCCGTGCTCAGCCTCAGCGTGCTCGGCGCCGTGCTGGTGGCCTTCACCCTGCACACCGTCCTCGGGCTGGAACCGTCCGTCGTCGCGCTGCTCGGCGGGCTGCTGCTGCTCGCCCTGTCCCGGGTCGACGCGACCGAGGTGGCCCGCGAGGTCGAATGGCCGACGCTGATCTTCTTCGCCGGCCTGTTCGTCATGGTCGGCGCCCTGGTCACCACCGGAGTCATCGACGAACTCGCCCACGCCGCGACCGGCGCCGTCGAAGGAAAACTCTGGCCCGCCACCCTGCTGCTGCTCTGGGCCTCGGCCGGGCTCTCGGCGATCGTCGACAACATCCCGTACGTCGCCACGATGAGCCCCATCGTCAGCGAGCTCGTCGACGCCTCCGGCGGCAACGACCACGCCCAGGTGCTCTGGTGGGCCCTGGCCATCGGCGCCGACCTCGGCGGCAACGCCACCGCCGTCGGCGCGTCAGCCAACGTCGTCGTGCTCGGCCTCGCCGACCGCGCCGGCCACAAAATCACCTTCTGGGGCTTCACCAAGTACGGGCTCATCGTCACCGCCATCACTGTGGCGCTCGCCGTGCCGTACCTCTGGTTCAGGTTCTTCTAAGTGCCGAGCATCCGGTCCAACAGCCCATCGAGGGTGATCACCCCGGTCATCACACCGGACCCGTCGACCACCGCGACCAACGGCACGTTCGATCGAGCCATCATCGACGCCACCTCCAGGACCGTGGCGCTCCCGCGCACCGCCGGCAGCTCGGGCCGGTTGCGCGGCAGCAGGTCGGCCACCGTGCGGTCGCCGACACCGTCCAGGATGACGTCCGCGGCAGCCTCGTCGATCACCCGCGCCAGCGCCGGATCGTCCTGGCAGTACGCCGGCAACGCCATCCGCAACACCTGAGTACCGGCCAGCACCGTCAACGGCCGCCCTTTGCCGTCGACCACCACCAGGCCTGGAAGATCCTGCGCGGCCAGCACCCGCACGGCCTCCCGGGCCGGCAGATCCTCGGCCACGGTGCTCATCGAAACCGCCACATCACGAGCGTGCACAAGCGCCTCCTCGCACGTGATCCACCATACGCGGACCGGCCTCAGCGCGACTTCGCCGAGCGGATCGTGCGGCGCAGCACGCCGTGCCAGGCCGGCACGTCCGCCTCGTCGTCGAAGAAGCGGGCGACCACCACGTCCGTCGAGGAGTGCAGCACGATCGACAGGACGATCGTGAGCGCGACCAGGTGGAAGACCTCGTCGGCGGCGGTGATGCCGGATTCGAGCACCAGCAGCCCGTAGACGACCGAGGCGAAGCCTTTGGGGCCGAACCACATCGCCGCGGCCTGTTCCTTCAGATCCAGGCCGGAGCGCAGGAACGACAGCCACAACGCCACCGGACGGGCTACGACAATGGCCAGGAAGGCGAACACCAGCCCTGCCACGAGATGTCGGCCAGGAACTCCAGCGAGATCAGTGCGCCGAAGACCAGCAGCGCGGCCAGTTCGAACAGCTCGGCGACGTTTTCCCCGAAGTGCTCGAACGCCGCGCGCTGCCGTGGTCCGAACGTCGCCACCGTGATCCCGGCCGCGAACGCGGCCAGGAACAGGTTGGCGTGCGTCGCCTGGGCGACCGCCAGGACGAGAAGCCCGATGGCGAATCCGTTGAGCGGCTCGTAGGCCGGCGACGCGGAGAAGAAACGACTGCGCTCGAGCCGGATCGCCGCCACCTGGAATCCGCCATCCCGCCCGTACCAGTACGGGTAGCCGGGAACCCGACGCGTTTTGTTCGCTTAGCGCCGGTGGATGTCGCAGCCGTCAACTCGCCTGGTTTACACGAGTGACACGGCGGGCGCGTACCCATATCGGCTTGCTCGTCGTGGTGCCATCATGGGCCGAGGGCTGCGATGAGCGGGAGGGAGGGCGATGACCATCGACGATATCTGGAGTTGCATGGTCAGCCGTGACGGCGCCGTTTGCACTGTCGCCCTGGCCGGCGAGATCGACATGAGCGTGCATGAAGCCGTACTGGCCGTGCTCCTGCTTGAGATCGACGCTTCCGGCACCGATGCGGTGCGCGTCGACTTGGCGGCCGTGTCGTTTCTCGGTTCGGCCGGCTTACGCGTGTTGGTAGAGGCCAAGCAGGCGGCCGAGGCGCGGGCTTGTACGTTCGTGGTGACCGGCGCCAAAGGCCCCGTTCGGCAGGTGCTCGAGATCAGCGAGTTGCTGGGGTTGCTTACCGAGGACGGCCCCAGTACCAGCCTGTAGCGCCCGACGGGCCGCATGAATGGGGCAATAACGGGCACCCGCATGTCGTGCCGTTCGACCGAACCTCCCTCCCGCCGCCGGGCAGCGTGCTGCTGACGGACTGGACGCTGGCTGGCAGCCACGATCTGCGCCGGCTGCGCGCCGACGTGGCTGACGTGCTCGCCGGCCAGCGGATTCCCGCTGCGCGGATGCTTGACGCCGTTCCGGACAAGATGAGTACGGCGGCCAGCGAGCTGGCCACGAACGCGCTGTGTCACGGTGCTCCGCCGACCCGGGTGAGCCTGCGGCGTCACGCCGGCGCTTTCATCGTCGACGTGACCGATGCCGACATCCATCGGTTCCCTGTGCCCGTCACCGGCCCGACCGACGGTTGGGGCCTGCGTATTGTCGACGGACTCGCCGACCTCACCGGGTGGTACACCGATGAACAGGTCAAACACGTGTGGGCGCAATTCACGATGCCACTGTGGCCATTGACGGCCTGATGACCCTCAGGCGGTGTCGGAACCCTGGAGAGCCCGGGTAGGGAAGAAGGTGAGCCCGTACCCGTTTGCCGCCGCGGAAGTCCTCGACATACCAGCGCACCGTGCAGGCCTCGACCAGCGTCAACCCGCGCCCGCCACGGCCGTCCGGTTCCCGCCGGCGGGGAATGACCGAGGAGCCGTCGGCCACCGAAAGGACCACCTGCGTGTCGTGGGCCTCGATGTCCAACCGCACCGAGCCACCGCCGTGCTGCACCGCATTGGTGACCAGCTCGCTGATGACCAGCGCGGCCCGGTGAACTGGTCGCCGTTCAGCCCGTCGCCGTGCCGCCAGGCCGGGGCAGCATGGCGATATCACGGTAGAAGCGGTCGATCTGCTGCACGGCCGCCACGAAAGCGTCGAGCTCCATCGGCTTGGTCACGAAGGCGTTGGCATGGCGGACATAGCTGGCGGTGATGTCGGTGCTCTCCCCGGAGGTGGTCAACACGACCACCGGGATGGATTTCAGGCCGTCGTCGGCTTTCAGCTCCGCCAGCACCTCACGGCCGTCCATGCGCGGCATGTTCAGATCCAGCAACACCAGGTCCGGACGTACGGCGTCGCCGTAGCCACCCTGGCGCCGCAGAAACTCGAGCGCCTCGAGCCCGTCAGCGACTCGATGCACCACCGGCGGCACAGCGGCACCCAGCAACGCCTCTTCGATCATCAGGGCGTCCGCGTCGTCGTCATCGACCACGAGGATCGTCAACGCCGTACCTCCCATGGGGACACCTCCTCGACGGCGAGGAGACTATACGCGGCCCGACGTCTGGCGAACTCGGCGGTGAGCGCGGGTCGTCCTCGGTGACCTCGCTTCCGGCGTCGCATCGTGAGCACGGTTCGCGCCGTCTGACCGATCAGGGCAGGCGCCGCCACAGTGCGAGGCCGGTGATCGCCGACGTTGCCGCTGCCATCAACAGACCGCCTCCGGCTCCGATCGCCACGATCAGCGCCAGCGGTTGCCCCGGCTGCCACAACGGCGTCGCGAAGCCGAGGAACACGCCGAGGCCGATGAGCCAGGCCAAGGCCGTGGTCGCTATCCAGCTCGCCGACCACGGCAGGGCCGTGCGCAGCACCAGCCACTGAGCCGTTCCGATGGACGCCAGCAACGCCACACCGACGACCGACCCGGCGAGAGCGAGCACGGCGGGTGGCCAATCAGTCCACCGGTCCGCCGTCGACGAGGGCAACATCCCCATCACGTACGCCAGAACACCGCCTATGGCGGTGGCCGCCACCCAGCGGCGCGCGGGCAGGCTCGGGAGCGCGTGTCTGAGAACGGCCGCCTGGGAAAGTCCGAGCACGGTGCCCTCCACCGAGCCGGCTGTCAGGATCGCCACGATGCCCGTGGTGACCGACGCTCGGGCGGTGAGCGCCCCGGTGACCGCGGGCACGGCGAAGCCGGTGAACTCCCCCGCCGTCACGGTTGTCAGCCACCTCATGAACAGTGACCGGCCCCGCAGGCTCGCAGGAATGCCGGGGCCACCGCGGAACTCGACGAAGGTCGCGGAGTCCTGCACCGGGGCTCGGGGAAAGCGGCGGCGATACAGCGACGCCGCCTCGCTGTCGGCTGCCGCAACGTGGCCGATGACCTCGTGCCACTCGCCATCCAGCCAGACTTGCGCGGGTGCCGCGTCGCGGAAGTGCCGCCACCAGCGCTTGTCTTCCGCATGTCCGGCAAGTACGACGAGCAGCTTGTCATCCTGGGCGGCCTGGATGGGCAGGATGATCGTGGCGCCGGCCGCTGAGACGTAGCGGAGCAACAGAACGGATCTGGGCAGCACGTGACGGATCGGCGTCCGAAGGAGCCGGACCATCGGAGGGGCGGAGTGCGCACTGCCCAGTTGACGGGTCGTCATCGCAGCAGCGTCGGTCAGCGATGGACCAGACGCCGCACACCGGAGACGGCACCCTCGACGCCGGCGGCGAACAGAACGACAACGACCGTACTGGAGATCGGCAGCAGCACGGCGTACCCGGCCGCTATCAGGTGGCGCTTCGACATGATGGCCCTCCTCCTGAGTACGTGCTGTGGTGACACCTTCAGAACACCGCATCCACCGGGCCGGCAGCAGAGTCGGAGGACCTGCGTCCCGATTCGGTATTCCTTGTCGTCCCGGGTCTTTCGGCCCTGCCGCGGCCGCTCAACGGCGCCCTACGTTGGCCTTGAGGGCTACGGCCGTTCTCCTCATTCGGGAGCCGAGATGAACGTCCTCAGAAAGCTGCTCTGCGCGACCGGTCTGCACACGGGGCAATGGTCTCTTCCCGGTGTCCGGTGCGAGAGCGTGCGTGTCTGCACCGCATGCGGCAAGACGAGCGAAGAGACCCACCACACCTGGGGCCAGTTCGCCTACGTCGAGGAACGTCGTTGCGAACAGATTCGCCGCTGCGAACGGTGCGGCACGACGGACTCCCGAGACGAGCACGACTGGGGTCCGTGGCGGTACTCGAACTGGGAGTACAACTCGCCGCAGTTCCGCAGATGCGGCCGGTGCCACGAGATGGAGAAGACCCACGCGACGATGCGCTGACGTGCCGGCCTTGACTGTGACGTTCCGTCACAGCGGAGACACGCTGGCTCGCGCAAGCTGGCATCCCGCTGGCCGCCGTCGCCGGAATGCTGGGCGGCCACACGCCAACGGCCGCCGCGCCGCCGGACCTTCGCCGGGAATCGGTCCTGGCCGATCTGCGAGCCGGAGTCGACGCGTTGGATCACCAGCTGCTCGAGCTTCAGGGTCAACGCGACCGTATGCAGCGGCTGATCGCCGGCGTCGAGCGGGACGGGCACCTGTCGCCGATGCCACCGGCGATGGTGTCGTTCTACGACCGCGTGGAGGCCCGAGCAGCCGACGAGACGACGCGGCGGGTCATCCGCCAGGAGCGGGACTTCATGAGCTGGCGTTCTACCGCGGTGACATGCCCGTCGAGTCGGCCATGGTGTACGAGAAACTCACCGAGGCCGGGCTGGCCGACAGCATCGACTGCTCTCATCGCGCCGGCGGTCGTCGAGGGAGACGACATCGCCGCCCGCGCCTTGCTCTACACCGCCGGCCCATGGCCGGCCGCTGCCGCGATCACCGGCTGCACCGTTCTGCTCGCCGGAGCGGCACTCCTCGGCGATCTGCTGAAGGTGCCTCCGAGGATCCAGGACCTCGGTCTGTTCGGGCACGTCCCCGACGTCGCGGCGGCTGACTCCACGCCGATGGCGCTCCTGGTGCTGGTCGGTGCCGGAGCGTTGATGTGGCTGGCAGGTCTCGTCGCCGTGAACCGACGCGATCTGGTTTCCGGTCGACCGGCGCCATTCGGGTCTTTCGGCCCTGACCCGCTCGGGCTCTCGCTTGCGACGGTGGAGAAAGTCGGACGAGTCCGGAGGTTGCCATGACCAGCTCCGAGGAACACGTGACCCGCGCCGAGGCGCGCACCGCTCTCGAGGTGGCGGCCCGGGAGTCACTGCGAGCGCCATCGGTCTTCAACACCCAGCCGTGGAAATGGCGCCTCACCGGCGACACGCTGGAGCTGTCCTCCGATCCGACCCGCCGGCTCGGCGTCACGGACGCCGAGGGCCGTCTGTTGCTGATCAGCTGCGGCGGCGCCCTGCATCATGCGCGGGTGTCGCTGGCCGCCGCCGGGTGGCGCGCCGAGGTGCGGCGTTTTCCGGACGAGCAGCGTCCCGACCTGCTGGCTCGCATCCGGGTCGTCGGTCGCGCCACGGCTGACACGCAGGCCAAGGAACTGGTCGCCGTCATTCATCAGCGTCGCACCGATCGCCGCGCGTTCGGCGACCGGCCGGTGACCGAACAGACCCTGGACCGCCTGCGCCGGCTTGTCGAAGCTCAGGGCGCCTATCTGCACGTGGTGCCGGATGACCGGGTGCCCGAGCTCGCCATCTCGGTCGACGAGGCCGCAGACGCCAACTACTTCGACCCCGCCCATCACAGCGAACTGACCAAGTGGACGCATCGCCCGGCCTGGGCTGAGGACGGCGTACCCGCCACCACCGCCGTGCAGCCCAGCTTGCGCCGGGTACCCGTCCGGAACTTCCTCCCGGACGGTTCCCCCGGCATGCTTCCCGGCGCCGACCACGACGAGGGCGCCGCGTATGTGATCATCTTTGGGACCAGCGACAAGCCGGTCGATCTGCTGCGCGGCGGCGAGGCCATGTCGGCCCTGCTGCTGCAGGCCACCGCCGAAGGGCTGGCCACCGCGCCCATCAGCGAGGCCGTCGAGGTGGCCTGGCCTCGGCGTCTGCTGAGCCGACTGCTTTCCGGGGTGGGCGAGCCCTACCTGATCGTGCGGCTCGGCTATGTCGAGGCGCCGGGCACAGTGCCTCCCACGCCACGCCGCCTGCCCACCGACGTGATCCGGATCGAGGACTGACCGGATCGTGAGGACCGTTGCCGGCATCGTCACGCCTCGCGGACGACCCCGACGACGTTGCCCTCGGCCTCTGCTGAGCGGGCCACATCAAGCGCTGTCACGCGGCAACGTCCGACACCTGGACATCGCCTCTGACCTGCGCAGATGGCCGCCGCCGTACGGCGAACCGACGTCGGCGAGCTGAGCGCACCAACAGGAGTGAAGCCAGCGCCTGACGGCGGCTCCGCAACGCGGAACCGCCGTCGGAGATGCGCTGTGGTTACTTCGCTCCGCCGTCGAGGGACCAGTCACGAACCTCGGGCATGTCCTCCAGATGCTCGACCACGTAGGCCTCGTGACGGCGCAGCTGCGCCTCGCACCAAGCCTTGAGGTCGGCGGCACCACGGGGCAGCCGGTGGGCGTTGTTGATGGCGTCCATCACGAGGTGGTATCGCGACGCCCGGTTGCGGACCGTCATGTCGAACGGGGTGGTCGTGGTGCCCTGCTCGATGAACCCGCGCACGCGGAACCGATCGGCGTCGGGCCGGCCGTGCACCAGCTGGTGGATCGCGCCGGGGTAGCCGTGGAACGCGAAGACCACGTCGACGGTGTCGGTGAACAGCTCGGTGAACTGGGTCTCGCTCATGCCGTGCGGGTGGTCCTTGGGGCGCGGCAGCGTCATCAGGTCGACGACGTTGACAACGCGGACCTTGAAGCCGGGCAGCCGGTCGCGCAGGATCTGGGCCGCGGCGACGGTCTCCATGGTGACCACGTCGCCGGCGCAGGCGAGCACGATGTCAGGGTCGCTGGTGTCGTCGTCGGTGCCGGCCCACTCCCAGATGCCGGCGCCGCGGGCGCAGTGTTCGATCGCCTCGTCCATGGTCAGGTACTGCAGTTGCGGCTGCTTGTCGATGACGATCAAGTTGATGTACGAGCGCGACCGGAAGCAGTGGTCGGCCACCGACAGCAGCGTGTTCGCGTCCGGCGGCAGGTACACCCGGGCGACATCGCCGCGCTGGGTGAGCACGGTCTGGATGAGACCGGGACCCTGGTGGGAGAAGCCGTTGTGGTCATTGCGCCAGGCGGTCGAGGTCAGCAGCACGTTGAAGCTGGGCACCCTCGCCCGCCACGGCAGCTTCGTGGCCTCCTGCAGCCACTTGCCGTGCTGCACGGTCTGCGAGGCGCTGACCATCGCGAACGCCTCGTACGTGGCGAACAGGCCGTGCCGGCCGGTCAGGTTGTAGCCTTCGAGCCAGCCGTGGCAGTTGTGCTCGGAGAGCACCTCCATGACCCGGCCGTCGCGGCTGAGCGCGACGTCGCTCGGCATCACGCGCTCCATGAAGGCCCGGTCGGAAACCTCGAAGACGGCGCCGAGCCGGTTGCTGTTGGTCTCGTCGGGGCAGAACAGCCGGAACCGGTCGTCGTTGCGGGCGTAGATGTCGCGCATCATCTCGCCGAGCCGGCGCGTCGATTCGGCCCGTCCGGTGGCCGGCGCGGCCACCTCGACGGCGTAGTCGCGGAAGTCGGGCAGGTCGAGGTCGCGGGTCAGGACGCCGCCGTTGGCGTGTGGCGACGCGCTCATGCGCAGATCGCCCTCGGGTGCCTGCTCACGGATCAGGCCGATGGGCGCGCCGGTGTCGTCGAAGAGTTCCTCGGGCCGGTACGATTTGAGCCACTGCTCGAGGAGGGCGAGGTGTGCGGGGTTGTCCCGGAAACCGGACAGGGGCACCTGGTGCGACCGCCACGTGCCGGTGACCTGTACCCCGTCGACCTCGGCCGGCCCGGTCCAGCCCTTCGGCGAACGAAGCACGATCAACGGCCAGACCGGCCTGGTGCCGTCCCACGTCCCGGTACGGGCCGCGGTCTGGATCTCGCGAATACGCCCCCACGCCTGAGCGAGGGCGGCGGCGAAGCGGACGTGCATGCCAGGCAGGTCCTGCCCGGCCACCTCGATGACGTCGTAGCCGTGGCCGCGCAGCAACTCCTGCACCTCGTCGGCATGCTTGCGACCGAGCACGGTCGGGCCGGAGATCTTCGCGTCGTTCAGATGCAGGATCGGCAGCACCGCGCCGTCGCGGGCCGGGTTGAGGAACGACACGCCCTTCCACGAACCCTCCAACGGGCCGGTCTCGGCCTCACCGTCGCCGACCACCGCGATCGCGAGCAGGTCCGGGTTGTCCATCACCGCGCCGAACGCGTGGACGAGCACGTAGCCCAGCTCGCCGCCCTCGTGAATGGAACCCGGCGTGGTGACCGAGACGTGGCTCGGGATACCGCCGGGGCTGGAGAACTGGCGGAACAGCTTCCGCATGCCCTCGGCGTCCTGGCTGATCTGCGGGTAGATCTCCGAGTACGTGCCCTCCAGGTAGCCGGCGGCGACGAGCGCGGGCCCGCCGTGGCCAGGACCGGCCAGGTAGATCGCCTGCTGACCGGTGTGCCGGATCAGCCGCGACACGTGGGCGTAGATCAGCGACAGGCCCGGGCTGGTGCCCCAGTGACCGAGCAGGCGGGGCTTGATGTGCTCGGCGGTCAGCGCCTTGCGCAGCAGCGGGTTGGCCTTGAGGTAGATCTGGCCGATGGTGAGGTAGTTGGCCGCGCGCCACCAGGCGTCGAGGCGGGCCAGTTCGGCCTCGTCAGGTTCGGCGAGAGTCTGCAGCAGGTCGGACACAACCGCGGTCACGGCGATTCCCTTCAGCGGATCTTTGTCGTCGGATCCACCGTAAGGCGGCGGTCGCCTGGTCCCGTAGGGCCGCAAGCCGCGGCCGAAGGGACCTTCGACCCTACGGGGCAGGACTTTCGAGGCGGGTAACCAGAAACACCGGATAGCCAGCCGCGACCGCTGCAAAGGCCTCGAGCGGAGCGTGCCGGTCGACCGGGATGTGCGGTCGCGCCCCGGGCGCCTTGGCGAGGTACAGGCGCAAGATCGGCGGTCGCTGGTCGACGGGCACCTCGCTGAGGTGGATCCGCTCGCGACGGCCGTGGCCCAGGACCGCGTCGCCTCCGGCGGCTCGCACGTTGGCGACCCAGTTGGCGTCGTTTCCCAGCATCGACACCAGATACTCACGACCCTGGAGCCGCACGACCACGAGTGGGCAGGAAACCGTCCGGCCGGTGCGACGTCCTGGCACCTCGAGCGTGACCCAGGTCTGCGGCACAAGGAATCCGGCCCGGAACTGGGCGGCGGAGATGCGGTTGAGCAGGCGGGCCAGACCGTGCGGGCGTCCGCCGCGGTACATCCAACGCTTCAACGGGCTCCCGATCAGCATGCCGGCGCCTCCGGGTACGCGTAGAGCTCGATCAGCCGGTGACGGGCAGCCTGCAGCCGGTGCGACACGACGTCGAGCATCCGGCCGGTCAGCTCACGCCCGAGGTCGGCGTCCTCAGCGATCAGCGCACGCACCCGCGCGGCGTCGAACTCGACGGCATGCACGTCGTCGGCCACCACGGCACCGAACTGCCAGCGGAACGGCGGTCGCATCCACGACCAGCCGACCGGTGCGCCCGGCCCGGCCCGGTCGACCGTGATGTCGCCTCGTCCGGGTACGTAGAAGTCGATCGCGACCGCTCCGGAGCTGATCAGCCAGAAGCGGTCGGCGTGCGCATCCTCGCGGCACAGCCGGTGCCCGACGCCGTGGAACACCGGTCGCCCGGCCACCGCGAGCCGCTGCAGCCAGCCGGCTGGAAGGTCAGCGACGAAGTCGTTCAGGGCGAGCAGGTCGAAGACACTCAGCATGAAACCTCCCCGCAGAGGGCGCGGAGCCCGGTGGCGGCCGGGCTCCGCGCGATGATCAGGCGACGTAGAAGACGCCGGCGCCAGTGGTGTCGGTGTCTTCGAAGGCGACCTGAAGCTTGTCGATCACCTCGACGACGCCGGGCACCTGCCGGGCGAGGCGGACGGCCAGGTTGGCGGTGGAACGGCGGTCGACCTCCCCGGTCAGCCGCACCACGCCGCCGTCGACGGCGGCGCTCACCTGGTCGGCGCCCTCGTGCAGCAGCGCGTCGAGGACGCTCTCGTTGATGTCCGCGCTGATCTCGCCGTCCGGGCGCAGGTGGACCTTGAGCAGGTCGCCGCGGGAGACGATGCCGATCAGCCGGCCGAGGTCGTCGACGACCGGCAGCCGCTTGACGTTCTCGGCATCCATGAGCCGCGCCGCGGCGGCGATGGGCGTCTTGCTGAGCACCACGACCGGTGGGCTGCTCATCAGATCGGCGGCGGTGCCCGCGTACGCCTTGGCTCGCTCACCCCGGCGGCGGCGGCCCTCGAAGAGCCGGGGCTGCTCGTCGCCCGCGTACTCGATCTTGCGCAGGAGGTCCGTCTCGGAGATCACGCCGGTCACATGCTGGTATTCGTCCACAACCGGCACGGCGCTGAAGCGGTGACCGATCAGGAGGTCAACCACTTCGCGGTAGGAGGCGGCCGGCTCCACCGACACGACCGCCTTGGTCATCACGTCGTCCACTTTCCACGCTGTCATGGCAGCCTCCTCGCTTCTCATCTGCCGACGCTACGAGGCGGAAACCGGGTCGGGCAGGGCCGAAAGGCCCTCGGCGCGCTGCCTGATGCCCTGCAGCATCCGGCGTTCCATGATCAGGCTGCCGGGCGCCATCACCGCGTCGTACAGAGCTCGGACCGCTCGGTTGCCGCCCGGCGGGGTGATGCGGTTGCGGCTGATCAGCCGGGTCCGGGCTCCGTCCGGGCACAGGTGGAAGATCCATACCCAGGCGCCGTCCTCGGAGCGGAACGCCAGAGTGCGTTCGGCCTCGCATATCTCCACCCGCATGGCGGGCCCGTTCGAGCCGAGCGGCAGAGTGTCACCGACGGCCAGATCTTGGAACTGCGGCTGGATCTCGTCGGCGCTGTGCATGTTCAGCCCGAACAGGTTCTCGATCCAGTCGTACGTGTAGGCGCCGCCGCGACCGCTGCCCATCTGCACCAGCCACGGCCAGATCGCCGATGGGACGGCGTCGATGGTCACCGCACGGGTGGAGATGAGGCCGGCGTCCGGCAGCAGGTCGTCGCCAAGAAGGGCGCCGGCGACCTCCTCCGGTGTGGCGCCCCACGTGACGTACCGGCGGCGCGCCCACGGGGAGACGGCCACCGCCAAGCCGGCGCCGGCGATCAGGAATGCGGCCTTCATCGCGACAGCACCACCTTCAGCGCGCCGGAGTGGGCCGAGTCGGCGAAGACGTCGTACGCCGCCATGAACTCGTCCAGGCCGAACCGGTGCGTGACCATGGGGCCGGGGTCGAGTTGCCCGGCCACGAGCATGTCGAGCAGCGCCGGCGTCGAGGACGTGTCGACCAGGCCCGTGGTGATGGTGACGTTGCGGATCCACAGGTCCTCGAGGTGCAGGGTGGCGGGTTTGCCGTGCACGCCGATGTTGGCGACTCGTCCGCCCGGCCGCACGAGTGCGGCGCACAGCTCGAACGTCTGTGGGGTGCCGACCGCCTCCATCGCCACGTCGGCGCCGAGGCCGCCGGTCAGCTCCCGGACCGTGCCGAGCGGGTCGTCCGCGCCGGCCACGACCGTGATGTCGGCGCCGAACATCTTCGCCGCCTGCAACCGGCTCTCCGCCTTGTCGATGACGACGATGTGCGAGGGCGAGTCGTCCCCACCGAGGATGTGCAGGTCGGTGCCGCAGGTGGTAACGGCGTCGATCCGGATGATCGCGTCCTTCGGATCCTGGATCCGCGGGTCGGGGACCTCGGTCCACGATCGTGTTCCGGGACCGCCGTACACGAGGCCTTTCATGACTCTCTCCCTTCGGTGTCGTCCCCTCCACGCTCGTCGTCCAACTGCCGAAGGGGTAGGGACATCCGGCCCTGTCGCGGGAGCGCAACAGGAGAAGCGAGGGAGCCCGTCGGATCGGGACGTCCGGCCCTACAACCCGACCACCCGCAGGGCTTACCAACGAGGAAGGAGCCACCGCCGAGACAGCGAGGAGTAAGGCCGTGACCAGATACGTCTACGACTTCGTCGAGGGCAACAAGGACCTCAAGGACCTGCTCGGTGGCAAGGGCGCCAACCTGGCCGAGATGACCCGGATGGGTCTGCCGGTGCCGCCCGGCTTCACCGTCACCACCGACGCCTGCCGCGAATACCTGCGCACCGGCACGATGCCCACCGGCCTTCTGGGCGAGGTCGAGCATCACCTGCGGATGGTGCAGAACCAGATCGGCAAGACCTTCGGCGACCCCGAGGATCCGCTGCTGCTCTCCGTACGCTCCGGCGCCAAGTTCTCCATGCCCGGGATGATGGAGACCATCCTCGACATCGGCCTGAGCGATACGAGCGTCGCCGGCCTCGGCCGGCAGACCGGGGACGAGCGCTTCGCCTGGGATTCCTACCGGCGCCTGATCCAGATGTTCGGCAAGACCGTCTTCGACGTGCCCGGTGAGGCGTTCGACGACGAGCTCGCGGCAGCCGGCGGCATCGGCGCCGACCTGAGCGTGGCCCAGCTGCAAGACCTCGTCCTCGCGTACAAGAAGGTCTTCCACGCCCACACCGGCCGTGACTTTCCGCAGGCGTCGCACGAGCAGCTGTTCCTCGCGATCGGCGCGGTGTTCCGGTCGTGGAACGCCGAGCGCGCCACCCTCTACCGGCGACAGGAACGCATCCCGCAGGACCTGGGCACCGCGGTCAACGTGATGGCGATGGTCTTCGGCAACCGCGGCGAGGACTCCGGCACCGGCGTCGCCTTCACCCGCGACCCGGCCACCGGACGGCGCGGCGTCTACGGCGACTACCTGCGCAACGCCCAGGGCGAGGACGTCGTCGCCGGCATCCGCAACACGATGAGCCTCGCCGAGCTCGCCACCATCGACCCGGTGAGCCACCGGCAGCTGCTCTCGATCATGCAGCGGCTCGAGCAGCGCTACCGCGACCTGTGCGACATCGAGTTCACCATCGAGAACGGCAAGCTGTGGATGCTGCAGACCCGCGTCGGCAAGCGCACCCCGGCCGCCGCGTTCGTCATCGCCGCCCAGCTCGTCGACGAGGGCACCATCACCCTCGACGAGGCCCTGCAGCGCGTCACCGGCGAACAGCTGGCCCAGCTGATGTTCCCCAGCTTCGACACCGCCGCCGCACCCGAACCGCTGACCACCGGCGTGCCCGCCTCGCCCGGAGCGGCCGTCGGCATGATCGTCTTCGACTCCGACGCCGCCGCAGAAGCCACCGAGCCGGTCATCCTGGTGCGCCGCGAGACCAACCCCGACGACCTGCCCGGCATGATCGCCGCCCAGGGCATCCTCACCTCGCGCGGCGGCAAGACCTCGCACGCCGCCGTCGTCGCGCGCGGCATGGGCAAGACCTGCGTCTGCGGCGCCGAGCAACTCGTCATCGACGAGGACTCGGTCACCGTGGCCGGACGCACGCTGCACGCCGGGGACGTGATCTCCCTCGACGGCACCACCGGCAAGGTGTACCCCGGCGCCGTAGCCGTACGGCCCTCCCGCGTCGTGCGCTACTTCGAAGGCGAGCTCACCGCCCACGGCGACCCCCTGCTCGCCGCGGTGGAACGGCTCATGATCCACGCGGACCACACGGCGCGGCTCGCCGTGCACGCGAACGCCGACACCGGCGCCGATGCCGCCCGCGCCCGCCGCTTCGGCGCCACCGGTGTGGGGCTGTGCCGGACCGAGCACATGTTCCTCGGCGACCGCCGCGTACTGATCGAGCGGTTGATCCTCGGCGACGACGGCGCCCTGGCCGAGCTGCTGCCGCTGCAGCGCGCCGACTTCGAGGAGCTGTTCACCGCGATGGACGGTATGCCGGTCACCGTGCGGCTGATCGACCCGCCGCTGCACGAGTTCCTGCCGCCGCTGGAGGAGCTGACCGCGCGGGTCGCCCGGGCCGAGGCGCTCGGTCAGGATCCCGGTCGCGACGGCACGCTGCTCACGGCCGTGCGCCGGATGCACGAGCAGAACCCGATGCTCGGCCTGCGCGGGGTCCGCCTCGGCCTGGTGATCCCCGGCCTGTTCGCCATGCAGGTCCGCGCGATCGCCGAGGCCGCCGCCGCACGGGTTGCCGCGGGCGGCGACCCACGGCCGGAGATCATGGTCCCGCTGGTCGGCGCGGTGCAGGAGCTGGAGACCGTACGAGCGGAGGCGGAGGCGGTGCTGGCGAGCGTGCTGGGCGCGCCGCCGATCCGGATCGGAACGATGATCGAGGTTCCCCGGGCCGCGCTGACCGCCGGGCAGATCGCCGGCGCGGCCGAGTTCTTCTCGTTCGGCACCAACGACCTGACCCAGCTGACGTGGGGCTTCTCCCGCGACGACGTCGAAGGCGCGTTCTTCGGGCGCTACCTACAGCTCGGCATCTTCGCGGCGTCGCCGTTCGAGACCATCGACAGCGACGGCGTGGGTGAGCTCGTCCGCATCGCCGTCGAACGGGGCCGCGCGAGCCGGCCCGGCCTGACCGTCGGGGTCTGCGGCGAGCACGGCGGCGATCCGGCCTCGGTCCGCTTCTTCCACGACACCGGCCTGGACTACGTGTCGTGCTCGCCGTTCCGCGTGCCGATCGCCCGGCTCGAGGCCGGACGCGCCGCGAGCGCGGCGGCCGGCTCGGACAGCCGATGAGGAGGTCACGATGACGACCACGGTGACGCCGGTCCGGCGCGGTGACCGGGAGATCGGCGCCTACGTCGACGGCCGGTTCATCCCCGCCGTGGATGCGACCACCGTCGCTTTGGCCGCGCTGGCCACTGCGGCGGTGGCCACCGCGAGCGTGTCCGTCGGCCTCGCGCTGCGCCGGCGGCCCGCGATCGGCACGGTGACGATGGGTCCCGGCGGCTGGGTCAGCCTCAAGCACAGTGCGCGGCCGGCGCTGAGGGCAGGTGGAACTGCGAGACCGTGGTGGGCCCGTCTCTTGCGTGCGCACCGCCTCACGGAGGAACGCTGACGGTCCTGCGTATCAGGGACGAGTGGCCCTACTACCGCGACTTGCGCCGGACGAGCCTTGAAGGCACAGAGAAAGAAGGGAACGTCATGCGCGCAGCCGTCGTCACCAGCTTCACCGAACCACTGGCCGTCCAGGAGGTCCCGATCCCGCAACCCGGTGACGGGCAGATCCTGGTCCGCATCGAGGCCAGCGGCCTGTGCCACACCGACATCCACGCCGCCCGCGGCGACTGGCCGGTCAAGCCGACTCCCCCGTTCATCCCCGGCCACGAGGGCGTGGGCGTCGTCGACAAGGTCGGTCCGGGCGTCACGCTGCACCGTGCCGGTGACCGCGTCGCGATCCCGTGGCTCGGACATGCCTGCGGCTCGTGCGAGTACTGCGTCACCGGCTGGGAGACGTTGTGCGAGGCTCAGCTGAACACCGGCTATGCGATCGACGGCGGCCACGCGGAGTTCCTGATCGCCGACGCGCGCTTCGCCGTCGCGGTGCCGGACGGCATCGACCCGGCCGAGGCCGCGCCGCTGACCTGCGCCGGCGTCACCACCTACAAGGCTGTCAAGGTCGGCGGGGTCACGCCCGGCGATCGCGTCGCGATTTTTGGCATCGGCGGGCTGGGCCACCTCGCCCAGCAGTACGCGCAGATCTTCGGCGGCGAGACCATCGCGGTCGACGTCACCGAGGAGAAGCTTCAACTCGCCAAGAACCTGGGCGCCGCCCACGTCGTCAACGCCGCCACCACCGACCCGGTCGCCGCGATCGAGGCGCTCGGCGGCGCCGATGTCGCCGTGGTGCTGGCGGCCGACCCGAAGGTGCTCGAGCAGGCGCACGCGTCGCTGCGACGCGGTGGCCGGCTGATCCTGGTGTCGCTGCCCAAGGACAACGCCATGTCGCTGCCGATCTTCCAGACCGTCCTCAAAGGCATCAAGGTGATCGGTTCGATCGTGGGTACCCGCGCCGACCTGACCGAGGTGTTCCGGCTGCACGCCGCCGGGCGTACCAAGGTGTTCTACGAGACCCGACCGCTCGAACAGATCAACGACGCCATCGAGGACGTCCTCGCCAGCCGCGTGCCGGCACGTCTCGTACTGATTCCGTGAACCGCTCGGGGTCTCGGACGGTCCCGGCCGCCCGGGACCTCTGGCCCTGCCCGTCCGGTCGTCGCTCGGCCAGGCTGAGGACAGACGAAGGAGAGGTCATGGACACCACATCCCACGACGCCTGGCGCGGATTCCGCGGCACCGGCTGGCGCGAGACGATCGACGTCGGCGGGTTCATCCACGACAACATCGAGCCGTACGAGGGTGACGCGTCGTTCCTGACCGGGCCGACGCACCGCACCGAGCGGATCTGGCGGCAGCTGCAGCGGATGTTCGTCGAGGAGCGCCGGCGCGGGATCTACGACGTGGACACGCACACCCCTTCCACGATCACCGCGCACGAGCCCGGCTACCTCGACCGCGACCACGAGCTCATCGTCGGTCTGCAGACCAGCGCGCCGCTGCGCCGGGCGATCATGCCCAACGGTGGCCTGCGCATGGTGGAGAACGGCCTGGCCGCGTACGGGTTCGAACTCGACCCGCACGTGAAGGCGATCTTCAGCCAGTACCGCAAGACCCACAACGACGGCGTGTTCGACGCCTACCCGGCCGACGTCAAAGCCGCCCGGCGCTCGCACATCATCACCGGGCTGCCCGACGCCTACGGCCGCGGCCGGATCATCGGCGACTACCGGCGGGTCGCCCTCTACGGCGTGGACCGGCTCATCTCCGAACGCCGAGCCGTCAAGGCGTCGCTCGACGGGCAGCTGTCCTCGGAGAACGTGATCCGCGACCGCGAGGAGCTCGCCGAGCAGATCAAGGCGCTGGAAGAACTACGGTTCATGGCCGACCGGTACGGCGAGGACATCTCCGGCCCGGCGACGACGGGTCGCGAGGCGATCCAGTGGCTGTACTTCGCCTACCTGGCCGCGACCAAGGAGCAGAACGGCGCTGCGATGTCACTCGGCCGCACGGCGAGCTTCGCCGACATCTACCTGCAGCGCGACATCGCCGAAGGGACGCTGACCGAGCAGCAGGCGCAGGAGCTCGTCGACGACTTCGTCATCAAGCTGCGCATCATCCGCTTCCTGCGCACCCCCGAGTACGACGAACTCTTCTCGGGCGACCCGACCTGGGTGACCGAGTCGCTGGGCGGCATCGGCTGCGACGGCCGCCCGCTGGTGACCCGCACCAGCTTCCGCTACCTGCAGACCCTCTACAACCTCGGCCCGGCCCCCGAGCCCAACCTGACCGTGCTCTGGTCACCTACGCTGCCCCAGGGCTTCAAGCGGTTCTGCGCCCAGGTGTCGATCGACACCAGTTCCATCCAGTACGAGAACGACGAACTGATCCGCCCCGCCTACAGCGACGACACCGCGATCGCGTGCTGCGTCTCGGCCATGCGCGTCGGCAAGGACATGCAGTTCTTCGGCGCCCGAGCCAACCTGGCCAAGGCCTTGCTGTACGCGATCAACGGCGGCCGCGACGAGCTGAGCGGCGAACAGGTTCTGGTGAGTACGCCGATCACCGACGACATCCTCGACTACGAGACCGTGATGGCCGCGTACGACAAGACCCTCGACTGGCTCGCCGAGACGTACGTCGACGCCCTCAACGTCATCCACTACATGCACGACAAGTACGCCTACGAACGCCTCGAGATGGCCCTGCACGACTACCCGGTCCACCGGTTCCTGGCCACCGGCGTCGCCGGCCTGTCGGTCGCCGCCGACAGCCTCAGCGCCATCAAGCACGCTCAGGTCAAGGTGCTGCGGGACGAGAACGGGCTGGCCGTCGACTACGCCGTGGACGGCGACTTCCCGGCCTTCGGCAACAACGACGACCGCGCCGACACGATCGCCGTCGACCTCGTCGAGCGGTTCATGGCCAAGATCCGCCGGCAGCCCACCTACCGTGGCGCCGAGCCGTCGCTGTCGGTTCTGACCATCACCTCGAACGTCGTCTACGGCAAGCACACCGGCAACACGCCCGACGGCCGCCGCGCCGGCGAGCCCTTCGCGCCGGGGGCCAACCCGATGAACGGCCGCGACAAGCACGGCATGGTCGCCGCCGCGCTGTCGGTGGCCAAACTGCCGTACCGCTGCGCCCGCGACGGCATCTCGCTGACCATCACCGTCACCCCCGACGGCCTCGGCCACTCTCGCGACGAGCGCATCGGCAACCTGGCCGGCGTACTCGACGGCTACACCGACGGCGGCGGCTTCCACATGAACGTCAACGTCCTCGACCGCGCCACCCTCGAAGACGCCATGGCACATCCGGAGAACTATCCGCAGCTGACCATCCGGGTCTCCGGCTACGCGGTCAACTTCGTCAAGCTCACCCCCGAGCAGCAGCGCGACGTCATCTCCCGCACCTTCCACGGATCGCTGTGATGACCCCCCTCGTCACGGCGCCGGTGACCGGTTCCGTCCACTCCTTCGACCTCTCGACCGGAGTGGACGGGCCGGGCACCCGGTTCGTCGCGTTCCTCGCCGGCTGCCCGCTGCGCTGCCAGTACTGCCACAGCCCGGACACCCAGTACCGCCGGTACGGCACCGGGTGGACAGCGCCGGACCTGCTCACCGAGATCCGGCGGTACGAGCGTTTCCTGAAAGTCGCCCACGGCGGAGTCACCATCAGCGGCGGCGAACCGCTGCAACAACCGGCCTTCACGCGCGAGGTCCTGCGTGGCTGCAAGGAGCTGCGGCTGCACACGGCTCTGGACACCAGCGGCTTCCTCGGCGACCGCGCCGACGACGCCCTGCTCGACGCCACCGACCTGGTGCTGCTCGACATCAAGTCCGGCGATCCCGCGACGTACGGCAAGGTGACCCGCACCGGAAGACTCGCGCCCACCGTCCGCTTCGCGCACCGCCTCGCCGACCGCGGCACGCCCATCTGGGTCCGCTTCGTGCTCGTTCCCGGCCTCACCGACGACCCCACCAACGTCGACGCCGTCGCCGCGATCGCCGCTTCCGTGCCGACCGTCGAACGCGTCGAGGTGCTGCCCTTCCACCGCCTCGGCGCCCAGAAGTACGCCGCTCTAGGCCTGCCATTCCCGCTGGCGGATACGCCGGCGCCGGACGACCAGCTCCTGCGTCGAGTGCGCGACCAGTTCCGCGGCCATGGGCTCACGGTGTTCTGAGATACGGCCGCGGCGAGCGAGGCCACTCCCTCGTCCGCTGTGGTGGCAACGCTGTTGTCCGTAATGCTCCAGGCGGGTCGACAGCTGCCGAGGCCTCGCGTTGCGCGTCGTCCACGACTTGCCGGCGGGACTTTCGGCCCGCCGGGCGAGGACCTGACGCCCTGCCCCATCGCATCGATGAAGCCGACGATGAAGGGAGAGAAGAAAAGGGGCAAGGCCATGAACACCAAGCCCATCGTCGTCGGCACCGACGGCACCGAACCGAGCACCATCGCCGTCGACTGGGCGGCCCACGAGGCCCAGCGCCGCCATTTGCCGTTGCGCATCGTGCACGCCTTCGACTTCGAGTGGCAGGGCGCCCGCTACAACGTCGGCACCGAGGTCGTCGACCTGGCCCGGAAAATCGCCGAGGCCGTCGTGGCCGCGGCCTGGGACCAGGCCCGCGACATCGCACCCGACATCACCATCGCAACCGAAACGCTGATCGGGCACGCCGCTCCGCGGCTGCTCGAGGTGGCCCACGACGCGGAACTGCTGGTGCTCGGCAGCCGCGGCCGCGGCGGTTTCGCCGGCCTGCTGCTCGGCTCGGTCAGCCAGCGCGTCGCCACGCACGCCCCCTGCCCGGTCGTCGTCGTTCGCGGCCACGGTACGACCGCCGGCGGACCCATCGCGGTCGGTGTCGACGACTCCCCCACCGCCGACCTGGTGCTGGAGACCGCCTTCACCGCCGCGACCGAACACGACTGCCCGCTCACCATCGTCCGGGCCTACCTTCCGGTGATTCCCCTGTGGCTGTCCGACGTGGCTCCGCCGACGGTCGACACGCCCGAGCAGGACGCCGCCGAGAACGAGCGGCTCGACGAGCAGCTGGCCCCGTGGCGTGCCAAGTACCCGGACGTGCTGTTCACGACGGTGGTGACCCACGAGAGCGCCGCCTTCGCGCTCGAACGCGAATCCCGGCGGTCCCGCCTGGTCATCGTCGGCAACCGCGGCCACGGGCTGCTGGCCGGCGCGTTCCTCGGCTCGACCACCCTGCAGCTGCTGCACCACGCCGGTGCCCCGGTCTACGTCACCCGGCCGCGACCGGCCTGAGGAGGTCACCATCGCGTTCGACGCCCTCACCTCCGACGGCGGATCATCACCATCCGGCCGGTGCCGCCGGACGACCGCGCGGCCCTGGCCCGGCTGTACGGCGAGGCAAGCCCGGAGAGCCTACGGCTGCGGTTCCTCGCCGGGCCGAGTTCGCCGTCGTCGTCGTGCGCGGTACCGCGGCCGCTGACGCGATCGCCGGCCGTCACGACGGCGGCAAGGTCGTGCTGCCGGACGCGGTGCTGCGCAGGCTCGAGCCGATGGACACCGCGATGGTCGCGACGATGACGCCGAGGGTCACCGGGATCGGGAGCTTGCCGATCGGCGTCTCGGACAGGATCAGCTTGACGCCGGCGAAGGCCAGCAGTACGGCCAGCCCGTAGTGCAGGTGCACGAAGCGGCGCAACAGGCCGGCCAGGCAGAAGTACAGGCTGCGCAGGCCGAGCAGCGCGAACGCGTTCGCCGTCCAGACGAGGAACGTGCTGGTCGTGATCGCGAGGACCGCGGCGACCGAGTCGATGGCGAAGATCAGGTCGGTGGCTTCGACGGCGATCAGCACGACGAACAGCAGGGTCGCCACCCGGCGGCCGTCGACGCGGGCGAAGAACCGGTCGCCGTGGTAGGCCGGGTCGGTTGGCACGACGCGGCGCACGAGGCGAACGACCAGGTTGTTCTCCGGCGGGCTCTGGTCACCGTGGCGGAACGCCATCCGGTAGCCGGTCCAGATCAGGAAGGCGCCGAAGACGTACGCCGTCCAGAAGAACGTCTCGAGCAGTTCGGCGCCGACGAAGATGAACACCAGCCGCATGACCAGCGCGCCGACCACGCCCCAGAAGAGCACTTTGTGCTGCAGCGCGGGCGGCACGGCGAACGCCGAGAAGATCAGCGCGAAGACGAAGACGTTGTCGATCGACAGCGCCTTCTCGATCAGGTAGCCCGCGTAGTAGGTGCCGGCCACGTCGCCGCCCTGCCAGCCCCACAACAGCACACCGAACAGCAGACCGGCGCCGATCCAGACGGCCGACCAGGTCGCCGCCTCCCGGAAGCCGATCACGTGGTTGTCGCGGTGCAGGAACAGGTCGACGGCCAGCATCACCGCGACGGCGCCCATCACCAGCGCCCAGGCCCACAACGGCACGAACATCAGGGAACTCCCTTCGACCGGACGGGCCGAAGGTCTCCCCGCACCACCGCACTTCAGGTGGCCGCGCCGCCGGGGCCGGATGGCCGGCCCGTACTGACGACGACGCGTCGCACGCCGGGTACTCCCCCTCGAACTACGAAACATTATTCACGAAGTATGGTTCGTATGACAAGGGGAGGCGTACCGATGGCGGCTTGGACTTTCCTGACCAACCACGCGCACGTACTGCTGGCCATCGCGCGCGAACCCGACGCCCGGCTGCGCGAGGTGGCCGAGACCGTAGGCATCACCGAACGCGCCGCCCAAGCCATCGTGGCCGACCTCGAGAAGGCGGGTTACCTCGAGCACACCCGCGTCGGGCGCCGCAACCGGTACACCGTCAACCCGGCCGGCCACTTCCGGCACCCGGCCGAGGCCGACCGACGCATCGGCGACCTGCTCGCCCTGTTCACCACTCCCCCGTCACTCGACGACCGGCAGGGCCGCGCGTAACACAGAGGCGTACAGCCGGTCGCCCGGCCAGTTGCGTCACCGCGCGTCAGACGCGGCCAGGCGGCGGGCCCGGGCGAGCAGTTCCTTCACCCGCGGCATCGCGGCGCGGTCGTCCAGGTCGTCGAGCAACGTCACGTAATCGTCGGTCAGGGCGACGTAGCGGCGCCGGAACTGCGGGGTGCCGGTCCGATACTTGGCGTCGAGGTCGATGATCTGCTGCGCCACCGCGGCCGCGGCGGCGCTCAGGGCGGCACGGCCGTCGGTGGCCGCTTGCAGGCGCTCCTGCCGGTCGAGGGTGGCCTTCGCCGTGCGGCGGCCGGCGACCCAGAGCACCAGCGAGCCGATGATCACGGCAAGGACCGCCGCGCCGGCGGCCAGATAACGCGGCAGGTAGGGGTGGATCGTGCGCGGGCCGTCCGTCATGATCCCGGCGCGGACGAGCCGGTCGTAGTTGACGGCGACCACCTTGACCATGGACAGCGGGTCGTCACCGAACTGCTGGATGCCGGTGCTGATGGCCCCCTCGATCGCCATCAGCTCGCCGCCGCCGGGGAACATCGCGCACCCGTACTTGTTCCAGCCCCCGCCCGGCTTGGGCCGCAGCACCAGCACCAGAGTGCCGTCGGCGGCCCGTTCCAAAGCGTCGCAGATCGGGCCGGGACGCCCCGCCGCCGGATCCACGATCACCAGGACCAGCCGCCGGTTGCCGATGATCCGTTCCGCCGCGGCGACGTCCAGGCCGGTGCCGGGGGCGGCGTAGACCGACGACGTGCGGACCTGCCGGGCCATCGGGCCCTCGAACACACCACCGGTCCACAGCGCCCAGCCGGCCAGGACCAGACAGGCGATCGAGGCCAGCCCGAACGGCGACACCAGCGACCTGCGGATCTGGGCGGCCCGCGTGAGCCACCGGTCGCGCCGGGACGGCGGGCCGGCCGGCGACGGCGGAAAGAGCCAGGTCATGCGATCCGCCCGTTCAGGTATTCGGCCGGCCGGTAGCCGCGGTACGGCAACAACCGCGCGCACCGGTCCAGCTCGGCTTCGGCGTCGCGCAGCAACGCGCGTACGTGCTCGTCGGGAAGGTCGTCGCGGGAAGCGTCACGCGCGGCCGTCAGGGTGACCAGGGCCCGGGCCAGCGCCGGCTCGCTGCGCCGGTCGGTCAGCGCCGACATCTCCACGGCCAGGGCGGTCAGCGCGGCCAGTTGGGCCGGCGTTCCCGCGGCGACGGCCCGGCTTCGGCGCCACACCGGGCGCACCATCGGGCGCAGCGACAACGCCACGAACAACACCACGCACGCCACGAAGACCCACGGCAGGGCGGGCCGGGTGACCCGCAGCGGGTCGGGCGGCTCGTAGGGCAGCGGCCGGTCGAACAGGCCGGCGAACCGTACGTCGGTGACCCGGTTCAGGTAGGTGTCGAGCACGCCCTGTTGCGAGTACGCCAGACGATCCAGCACCCGCTCGGCCTGCGAATAGAAGGTGGCCGCCGCGATCTCGGCGAAGTCGGCCGCGTGCGGTCCGTAGTACTCGATCCAGGCGCCGTACATGACCACGATCGGGGTGTCCGGGAACAGCTTCACCAGGGCGGGACCGTATTCCGGGACCGGCCGGCCGAACGGTTGCAACGGGAGCGTCACGTACAGCGCGCGCCCGTTCGGAAAAGCCGGTGAGCTCCGCGGCGCCGACGTGACCGTCGACCCTCGGCCCCGGTGGAAACCACTGGAGCGCAGGTCGGCCGCGACCACGGCGGTCTCGGCCGCGGTCGGCGCCCGCCACGAGAACAGATGCTTCTGTACGGGCTCCGGCCGCTCGCGTAAGTGGGCGATCAGCAGCAACAGGTCGTTCGTCACGTCACCGGTCGCGAACTGGTCCCGCCAGTCGGCCAGTTCGGTACCAGTGACGGCGTACGTCCCGGTGGAGACGGCCGTCCCGATGACCCGCAGATCAGCGTCCTTGAGCTGCTGGACCCGCTGGGTGGAGGCGTCGTCGAGGCCGGGCGGCGTGACCAGGATCCGCAGTCCACTGTCGCCGATCGCGGCGCCGACCGCGGTGGTGTCCCACTGCGCGATCGCGCCCGGCAGCCGGACCACCGGTGACGTCCGCAGCAGACGGGTCAGCTCGGCGGTGTCCGGCACGGTGGCCGAGCCCCGCCCGCCGCTGGGCGTCGTGCTGCCGCCGGGCGACCCGGCATAGGTGACCTTGAAGTCGCTCTGCTGACTGGTGAGGAACACGACCATGGTGACGGCCGCCACCGCGAGCGCGACCCACCCCAAGAGCTGCTTAATCATCGGCCCGCCACATCCGCTCGGCGGCCCGGGCCAGCTCGGTGGCCTCGTGCGCCGCGTCCGGGCCACCGCGCGCGGCCGCGATCGCCTCGGCCCGGCGCAACAGCTCCGTGGCCTCGGCGTCCCGCTCGGCCCGCGTCCCGGCCGCGTCCCGGCTCACGGCGGCCGTGGCGATCGCCGCCCGCGCCGCCGACCAGGCCACCCGCCGCTCCGTCGCCCGCTGCCGCCGGCGAGGGCCGGCGACCACCGCGAATCCGCTGACGAACAGCACGACGCCACCGGCCCCCCAGATCCACCACACGGAAGCAGGCTAGCGAACAGCTCAAACCGAACAGGCTCACCCCGCGGTTCGCAAGGTCGCCGTATGGAGGTCACGCTGCGAACGTGCATGCCGATGGGACTCCGGCCACGATGCGGCTCTACGTTCGCGACAGCTGTTGAAGGCCGATCGCCGTGAGGAGGTCGAGTTTGCCGCGGGCGTCGGTGCCGGCCCGCGGGGTGTAGACGACCAGGCGCAGGTTGGAGCCCTGCGTGGTCAGGACGTTGGAGTCCAGCGCTATGTCGCCGACCTCGGGGTGTTCGATGACCTTCGTCGCGCTGTGGTGGTCGGCGACCGAGCGCAGCGCCCACAGCTCGCGGAAGCGAGGGCTTCGGCGCAGCCGGGTGATCAGGGCGGCGATGGACGGGTCGTTCGGGTACCTGCTGGTTGTCGCGCGCAGGTCGGCCACCAGGGACTCCTCGAACGCGGCCCGCTCGGCCGGGGTCTGCCGGGCCCGGCCGAAGCCGCCCTCGAACTGGCGGATCAGGATGTGGCGTTCGTCGGGGCGGTAGGCGCTCGGGTCGCCGAAGACCGCGGCGAACAGCGGGTTCCAGGCCAGCAGGGCCCAGGTGGCGTCGTGGACGGCCAGGGGGCTGGCCGTGAGCTGGTCCATGACGCGTTGCAGGCTTTCCGGGATGATCCTCGGCACCCGGTCGGGGTCGGCGGCGTGGCCGGCCAGGCGCAGCAGGTGGGCCTGTTCCTCGTCGGTCAGCCGCAGGGCCCGGGCCAGGGCCGCGCACACCTGGGCGGACGGGGTCGGGGCGCGGCCCTGCTCGATGCGTACCACGTACTCGACCGAGATGCCGGCCAGCATGGCCAGCTCACCGCGGCGCAGGCCGGGCACGCGGCGGGGTGAGTTGGCGGGCAGGCCGACGGTGGCCGGTTCCGTCCGGCCGCGCCAGGCCCGCACGGCGGCGCCGAGCTGATTCATGAGGCCCATGGTGCCTCGCGCGCGCCGCCCGTGGGTGGTACAGGCTGTAGCTCCCAGGGCCGCCTCGTCCGGGGCAGGCTGGTGGGCATGAACGACTCACTGAAGCTCGCCGACGACCTCGTTCTGTCCCGCATCGGGTTCGGGGCCATGCAGCTGGCCGGGCCGGGCGCCTTCGGGCCGCCCAGGGACAGGGCCGAGGCCGTACGGGTTTTGCGTACCGCCGTCGAGCTCGGCGTCACGCACATCGACACCAGCGACTACTACGGCCCGTACGTCACCAATGAGATCATCCGGGAGGCGCTGCACCCGTACCCGGAAAGCCTTCGCATCGTCACCAAGGTGGGCTACAGCCGCGGTCCGGACGGCAGTTGGAACCCCTCGCCGCACAACCTGCGCGAGCAGGTTCAGGACAACCTGAAGCGGCTGGGGCTGGACGCGCTCGACGGCGTCAACCTGCGCGTCGAGAAGGGCGAGGCCGTGGCCGACCGGTTCGGTGAGCTGGCGGAGATGCGGCGCGAGGGTCTCGTACGGCATCTCGGGCTGTCGAACGTGACCGCGGAGCAGGTGGCCGAGGCGCGCGCGGTCGCGCCGGTCGTCTTCGTGCAGAACCTCTACAACGTCGTGCTGCGTGACGACGACGCCCTGGTCGACGCGCTGGCCGCGGACGGGATCGGCTTCGTGCCGTTCTTCCCGCTGGGCGGCTTCAACCCGATCCAGTCGGGGGTGCTGACCGAGGTGGCGGCCGAGCTGGGCGCCACGCCGCAGCAGACCGCGCTGGCCTGGCTGCTGCGCCGCTCGCCGAACATCCTGCTCATCCCGGGCACCTCGTCGGTCGCCCACCTGCGCGAGAACCTGGCCGCAGGCGACGTGGAAGGCGACGCCCTGGCCCGGCTGGACGGGCTCGCTACGCGCTCCTGACCCGGGCCGCCAACTCGTCGGCGGCCGAGCGCCACTGCTCCTCGGTGGCGGCCGTGAGGCGGTCGTGCAGCGTGGGGTCGCTCTCCGGCGGGCGCCGGTCGCCGGCGTAGCGCAGCAGGGTGCTGGCGGCGTGGTAGCGAACCAGGTATTCGGGGTCGGCGACGGCGGCGGCGAGCGCGGTCACCAGGACGCTGTCGGGTGGGAAGCGGGCCAGGGCGATGGCCGCGTCGAGGCGGGCGAATTCGCTGGTGGCCGCGCTCAGCACGCCGACGATGGGCCGGGACCAGGACGGGTCGCCGGTGATGGCGTACAGGGCCTCGGCCGTGCGGATGCGCATCTCGCCGGAAGCGCCGTGCAGGGCGCCGCGCAGATAGCTCACGGCGTCGGCGGGAGCGCGGCCCTCGGCGGCCAGGACGCTGAACGACTGGGCGGCGAGCGGGTCACCGGCGGCCAGCCCGGCCCGGAGCATCCGCTCGACGGTGCGAGGATCGGCGCGGGCGGCGCTGAGCAGGGCGGTGAAGCCGGGCCCGCCGGGCGACGGATCGCCGAAAGTCTCGTGCCGCCAGCTCTGCCACTCGTCCGCGCTCATTGATGGACATTATTACCAATGATCCGCGCATCCGGATCACCCGGGTGGAAAGATGATCAAGCACGTGAAAGGGCCCCGGCCAAAACGGCCGGGGCCCTGACAAAAAGCTCGGACGATCAGTGCGCCATCGCGGGCGGCGCGTCCGGGTCGACGTCGAGCGGGCCGGTGCGGAACATCAGCGCCGAGACCACCGCGCAGACCAGGAAGAACCCGCACGACCACCAGAACACCGTGTGGTAGCTCTGCAGCTGGGCCTCGGCGGCCAGGGTGGCCGACGGGGCGTGCGAGGAGGCGTAGTTCGTCGCGGCGGTCGCGGCGAACGAGCTCAGCAGCGCGGTGCCGATCGAGCCGCCGATCTGCTGCACCGTGTTGATCATCGCCGAGGCGACGCCCGCGTCGTGGTGCTGCACGCCGCTGGTGGCGGCGTTCTGGGTCGGCGCGAAGACCAGGCCCAGGCCGAGGCCGATGATGAGCAGGCCGGGCAGGACGCCGCCGGCGTACGACGAGTCGAGCTGCAGGCGGGTCAGATAGGCCATGCCGACCGCGGCGATCAGGGCGCCGGCCGGGACGAGCGGGCGCGGGCCGACCTTCGGGGTGAGGATCGAACCGGCCAGGGTGGCCGACACCATGATGCAGGCCAGCATGGGCAGGAACGCCAGGCCGGTCTGGATCGGGGTGAAGCCGAGGACCGCGGTCAGGAAGTACGTGAGGAACAGGAAGATGCCGAACATGCCGGCGCCGGCGATGCCGATCGCGGCGTACGAGCCGCCGCGGTTGCGGTCGAGCACCACGCGCAGCGGCAGCAGCGGCTGCGCGACCCGGCGCTCGATGAGCACGAAGGCGATCAGGAAGACGACACCCACGATGATCGGGATGAGGGTGGCCGCGGCCGTCCAGCCGTCGGTCTCCGCCTTGCCGAGGCCGTAGACCAGGCCGACCAGGCCGACGACGACCGAGACGACGCCCGGGATGTCGATCTTGCCCTTGCCGTCGACCGGCTCGTCCTGCAGCTTCATGAGGCCGCCGACGACCGCGATGGCCGCGATGACCAGGTTGACGTACAGGCACCAGCGCCACGACGCGTACTCGGTCAGCACGCCACCCAGCAGCAGGCCGACGGCGCCGCCGGCGCCGGAAATGGCGCCGAAGATGCCGAACGCCTTGCCGCGCTCGGCCGGCTCGGTGAACGTGGTGGACAGCAGCGACAGGGCGGCCGGGGCGAGCAGCGCGCCGAACGCGCCCTGCAGGGCGCGGGCCACGATCAGCATCTCGAGGCCGTTGGCGGCACCGCCGAGGGCCGAGGCCAGCGCGAAGCCGACCAGGCCGATGAGGAACATCTTCTTGCGGCCGAAGAAGTCGGACAGGCGCCCGCCGAGCAGCAGCAGGCTGCCGAAGGCGAGGGCGTAGCCGGTGACGACCCACTGCCGGTCGGAGTCGGAGAACGCCAGGTCGGCCTGCGCGGTGGGCAGCGCGATGTTCACGATGGTGGCGTCGAGCACCACCATGAGCTGGGCCATGGCGAGCACGACCAGTGCCCACCAGCGGCCGGAGCCCTGATCGGCGGCCGGCCGCGTGAGGCGGGTTCGAGTATCAGTGGACATGCGCGCCTTCCGTAGCGAGTCGATTCCGTCCCACTCCGCATCGGCAGGCCGGGGCCCCGGCTTAAGGCCCGTCAAGTCGCGGGCAAGTGAGGTGCCCGAGACTGCGCCATCGTGAACGACATGACCATGGACCACGAGCTGGTGGCCCTCCACCGGGTGTTCCGGCGCGAGGCCGCCCTGCTGCCGCGCTTCGTCACCGGGTGCCGTCCCGGTGACACCGAGCGCGCCACGCAGGTCGCCGAGGCGGTCCGGCGGTACACCGGTGAGCTGCTGTGCCACCACCGGGCCGAGGATGAGCTGCTGTGGCCGCTGGTGCGCGAGCGGGCCCGCCTGTACGACGAGCTCGTGGCCCGCATGGAGACCCAGCACGGCCGGCTGGAGCACACCCTGCTGGCCATCGGTGATCTTCTCCCGCGCTGGGAGCTGGATGCGGCCGAGGCCGTACGCGATGAGCTCAGCGACCAGCTGGCCGCGCACCGGGCCGCGCTCGTGCAACACCTCGACGACGAGGAGGAGCTGATCCTGCCCCTGATCGCCGAGCATCTGACCCGGGCCGAGTGGGAACGGGTGGCGAGCCGGGGCCTGGCCACCCTGACGCTGGGCGCGATCCTGGAGGAGGCCGGCCCCGACGAGCGCCGCCACTTCCTGGCCAAGGTGCCGCTCACCGGCCGGATGGCGTGGTGGCTGATCGGCCGCCACCAGTACCAACGGCACGTGTCCCGGCTCCGGGAGCCGCAGCCCTGGTGAGCGCCGGCGTCACTTTCTCCCTGCTGGGCCCGGTGCGCGCCTGGCGGGACGGCGTCGAGCTGCCCCTGGGCGACTCCCGGCAGCGCACGATCCTCGCGGTCCTGCTGCTCCGCGAGGGCGCCCGCGCCGGCCTGAGCGAGCTCGGCGAGGCGATCGGAGATCAAACCCAGGTTCCCGCGTACGTCTACCGGTTGCGCCGCACGCTCAGCGGCGGCCCGGTGCAGCTCGGCTGGTTCGGTGGCGGCCACGCGCTGCACGTGCCCTCGGAGTCGGTCGACGCCCGCCGGCTGACCACCCATCTCGCCCGGGCGGCGGCGGCCGGGCCGGACGCCGCGACGGCGGAGCTCGAGGCCGCTGTCGCGCTTCGCCGAGGCGTACCGCTGGAAGGGTTGACCGGGTCGTTCGCCGCCGAGCAGCGGGAACGCCTCGACGAGCTGTGCCGGACGGCCGCCACGCGCCTGCTCGCCGCGCTCGTCGAGACCGGCCGCCACGAGGAGGCCATCCCGGGTCTGCGGGACCTGGTGGCCGAGCGGCCGCATCACGAGCCGGGGCACGCCCTGCTGCTGACCGCCCTGCACGGCGCGGGCCGCCGGGCCGAGGCCCTGGCCCATTACCGCACGGTGCGTTACACACTCGCCACGGAACTGGGTGCGGCGCCGGGACCGGAGCTGCGAAACCTCAACCGGACGATCCTCGATGTCGATTACCCGACCGTCTCGGCAGTTCAACCCGGGTTGCCGCCCACATAGGATCGTGACCGTGATCGAGATGCGGGTTCTCGGTCCGGTCGAAGTCCTCCTCGACGGCGAGCCCATCGCCGTCCGCGGCAACCAGCCGCTCGCTGTGCTGGCGATCCTGGCCGCCGCCCGCGGCCGCCCGGTCGCCACCGACCGGCTGATCGACCATCTGTGGGGCGATACCGCGCCGGCCGGGGCCGCCGCGGTGCTGCAGTCGCACGTGTCCCGGCTGCGGCGCGCGCTGGAACCGCGCCGGCCACCCCGCGGCGCCGCCCAGTTGCTGGTGCGCGAGGCCGCCGGCTACGCGTTGCGGCTGCCGCCCGGGTCGCTCGACGCCGACCGTTTCGAGCAGGCGCTGCGGGCGGCCGACGGGCTGCCGCCGGCCGGCGCGCTCGACCGGCTCCGGGCCGCGCTCGAACTGTGGCGTGGCCGGCCGTACGAGCAGTTCGCCGACGACGAGTGGGCCGCCGCCGAGATCGCCCGCCTCACCGAACTGCACCACACCGCTCGCGAGCGCACGGCCGACGCCCTGCTGCGCCTGGAACGCACCGACGAGGCCATCCCGGCCGCCCGGGCCCTCACCGGCGAGGACCCGCTGCGCGGCGAACCGTGGCGGCTGCTGGCGCTCGCGCTGTGGGCGGCCAGCCGCTCCGGCGAGGCCCTGTCCGTGCTCGGCGAACACCGGCGCATCGTCGCCGACGAGCTCGGCCTCGACCCCGACCCGGCGCTGGCCGCCCTCGAGCAGGCCATCCGCGAGCAGCGGGCCGAGGTGCTGGAGACGGCACTGCGCCCCGGGCCGGCCACGGTCCGCCCGGCCCAGCTGCCGCGCCCGCAGCCGGCCTTCGCCGGGCGCTCCGACGAGCTGCGCCGCCTCGACCGGCACACACCGGCCCTGGTCGTGGTGACCGGGACCGGCGGCGTCGGCAAGACCACCCTGGCCGTGCGGTGGGCGCACCAGGCGGCCGCCCGCTACCCCGACGGGCAGCTCCACGTCGACCTGCGCGGCTACGGCCCGGAGGACGCGGCCGCCGACCCGGGCGACGTGCTGGCCGCGTTCCTGGGCGCGCTGGGCGTGCCCGACCAGCGGATCCCGCCGTCGACGCCGGAGCGGACCGCCCTGTTCCGCAGCGTGCTCGCCGCCCGGCGGATGCTGCTGCTCCTCGACAACGCCCGCGACGCCGACCAGGTGCGGCCGCTGCTGCCCGGCAACCCGGACTGCGCGGTGGTGGTGACCAGCCGCAGCCACCTCATCGACCTGATCGTCACCGACGGCGCCTACCCGATGCGCCTCGACGCCTTCCGGCCGGCCGAGTCCGTGGCCTACCTGCGCCGGCGCCTCGGCGACGAGGTGGTCGACGCCGACCCGCGTGCGCGCGACGCCATCGTGGAACGCTGCGGCGGGCTGCCCCTGGCGCTGGCGCTGGTCTGCGCCCGGGGCGCGTTCCCGCTGGCCGAGATCGACGCCGAGCTGGCCTACGCCGAGGGGCTCGACGGTTTCGCGGTGCCGGGCGTCAAACACGACCTGCGGGCGGTGTTCTCGTGGTCGTACCGGCGGCTGGTGCCGTTGGCGGCGCGGATGTTCCGGCTCGCCGCGCTGCATCCGGGACCCGATCTGAGCGTGGCGGCGGCGGCCGCGCTGGCCGGCACCGAACCGCCGGTGGCGCGGATGCTGCTGCGCCGGCTGACCGACGCGCACCTGATCGCCGAACACCGGCCGGGGCGTTTCCTCCAGCATGATCTCGTACGGGCGTACGCCAAGGAGACGGCCGGAAGGGTCGACCCGGCGCAAGAGCGCGACGCCGCCGTGACCCGGCTCCTGGATTTCTACCTGCATTCGTCGCGGAACGCGGCGCAGGCGCAGACGCCGTACCGTCGCCCGGTGATGGTGGGCCCGCCGCCACCGGGGATCTCCGCTGTCCACTTCGCCGACATGCGGGCGGCCACGGCGTGGCTGGACGACGAGTACGAGAACATCAACGCCCTGCTGGAGCTCGGCCGCGCCGAGAAGGTGCCGCTCTTCGTGTGGACGCTCGCGACCTACCAACAGGACATCCGCTTCCATCTGGCGGACTCGCTGGCCCTCGCGGCCCAGGCCCAGCGGCTCGTGGACGATCCCTGGTGGGCCGGCTACCTGCACTACATCCTGGGCCGCGGCCTGCTGCGGATGAACCGGCCCGAACAGGCGCGGGCCGAACTGGAGAAGGCGATCGCCATCGGCCGCGAGATGGACGACCCGGGCCGGGTGGCGCACGGCTTGCTCAGCGTTGCCGTCTCGATAGTGTCGGCCCACGACGTGCCGACCCGGGCCCAGGCCGAGGCGGCGTATCCGTACGCCGTCGAGGCCCGCGACAACTACCTGCGGATGGGCGACGAGCAGGGCGCGGTCGAGGTGGCGAACGCCCTGCACCCGATCGCCTGGTACCACGCCCACCAGCCGGACGGCCGGCCCGAGGCGCGGCGCCTGTTCGCCGAGAGCATCGCCATCAACGAGCGCTGGCGCAACGCGTACGGCGCCGCCGGCGGCTGGATGCAGCTGGCCCGCTTCCACCAGCACACGGGCGATCTCACCGCGGCTGTCGCCGCTTTCCAGCGGGCCATCGAGTTGTACGGCGAGGTGGCCGACCTGCGCATCGAGCCATTGATCGGTTTGTACGAGTGTCACCGCGACGCCGGAGACCGGGAAGCGGCCACCCGAACCCGCGATGAGGTGGTGCGCCTGCTGAAGACGGCGCGCTACCCCGACCTGGGCCGCCTGTCGGAGATCCTGGACCTCTGATCATCCGAGAAGCGATTCGACAGCGCCCAGCACCTCGGCGTCGACAGTCAGCTCGCTGCGCACCACGGTCAGACCAGCGGTGACGGCCTGCGTGCAGTGCCGCAGAAGCGACTCCCGGATGCCCTCCTCCACGTGCGGCCCGGCCACCCCGTAGCGCCCGCCGACGACCACCACGGCCGGGTTGAGCATGTTGGTCAGCGGCGCCACCGACCGCCCGATCAGCCGCCCCGCGTCGAGCAGGGCCCGCTGCGCCGGCCGATGCCCACTCCCGGCCAGCTTGAGCAGCCGCTCCTCGGGATCCTCGGACTCCCGCACGAAGGGCGCGGCGTCGAGCACGGCCCCGAACGAAGCGGGCGACAGAAACGTGGACAGGCACCCCCGGCTGCCGCAGACGCAGAGCGGCCCCACCTCGCGCACGTTCAGGTGACCGACCTCGCCGGCGTAGCCGAGCGCCCCTCGGTACACGCGCCCACCGGCCACGATCCCGGCCCCGGTGAACTGATCGGCCCGCAGATAGAGCACATCCCGGGCCCCGGCCGCGGCCCCGCGCCGCGTCTCGGCCAGCGCGGCGAGATCGGCGTTGTTCTCCACCCGGCACGGCACCCCCAGCACCTCGGTGATCACATCGGCCGGCGCGAACCCGGAGAACATGGGCAGAATCCCCCGGGTCCCGAAGTTCCCGGTGCTCGGATCCACAGGTGCCGGAACACTCAACCCGACCTCCCGCAGATCCCCCACCGCATGCCCGTTCTCGGCGAGCAGCCGCGCGACAAGCTCCCCGGCCAGCCGCACCGGCGCCTCCCCGGCCGGCGTCATCGGAACCGGGTGGGCGGCCTGATGCAGAACGGCCCCCGCCCCATCGGCGACGACGACCCGGATCCCGTACGCGCTGATCGCCGCCCCCGCCAACAACTCCTTCGGCGTGACAAGCCGAAACCCGGGCGACGGCCGCCCCGACCGCCCCCGCTCGGGCGGCAGCTCGAAGGGTTCGACTGTCCCGTCCCGCCACATCTCATCAAGCAGTTCGACAACGGCGGCCCGAGGCAGTTTCGTCAGCCGCACAACATCACTGCGGGCCAGCCCCCCATGCGCCCGAAGCACCCCGGCGATCCGCTCCCGCCGCGCAGCCCGCTCCCGCCGCCGCGGCGAGACGCTGAGCTTGCCGCCCCCTTCTCGCCCAGCAGCTCGCCGCCCTCCCCCACTCACGCCACCAGCACTAGCAGCTCCACCACGGCCGCCCCCGCCACCCGCGACACCGCCGCCCCCGCCATCCACGAGGCCCCCGCCACCCGCGCCGCTGTTGTCCACGCCACCCGCGCCGCTGTTGTCCACGCCACCCGCGCCGCTGTTGTCCACGCCGCCCGCGCCGCCGTTGTCCACGCCACCCGCGCCGCCGTTGTCCACGCCACCCGCGCCGCTGTTGTCCACGCCACCCGCGCCGCCGTTGTCCACGCCACCCGCGCCCGCGATGCCCGCGATGCCCGCGATGCCCTGGGCGTCGACAAGGCGCTCGCCGGACATTTCCGATTTATGGCTTTTATCGGGCGGCGAGACCAGCACAGAAAGCGAGACTGGCGGGTCAGACGGCACGGAATGCGAGTCCGACATGAGAGGCGAGGCAGACGGCTCGGAGGACGAAGCCAGAACCGAAGGCGAGGCGGACGGTCCGGAGGCCGCGGTCGGCAAGGAAGGCAGCGCTGACGGGTCGGAGGACGCGGCCGGCGCGGACCGCGAAGCGGACGGATCGGGAATCGAAGCCGGCAAGGAAGGCGAAACGGACAGGTCGAAAGACGAGGCCGGCGCAGAAGGCGAAACGGACAGATCGGAAAACGAAACCGGCGCGGAAGGCGAAACGGACAGATCGGAAGACGAGGCCGGCGCAGAAGGCGAAACGGACAGATCGGAAGACGAGGCCGGCGCGGAAGGCGAACTGGACGCGTTGGAAAGCGAAGAGAACAGGAAAGGTGAGGCCGGAGCGGAGAGCGCGGAGCCGGAGGCGGGCGGCGTCGGAGACGAGGGTGGCATGGCGGGCGGGGCGGAAGCTGGGAGGCGGCTCACGGCGGTGGCTACCGCGCCCAGCAGGGCGGCTCGGCCGGCGAGAGTGCCGGCGTGGATTTCGGTGTGGTCGGCTACGGCCGGCTGGGCGTAGCGGCGCAAGGATTCTCGGACGCCGGCCACTACGGGGCCGCTTTCGGTGATCAGGGGGCCGTCCAGGACTACCAGGGCGGGGTTGATCGTGTTGGCCAGGTCGGCCACCACTCGGCCGATCATGCGGCCGGCGTCGGACAGGACGCGCTGGGCTATCGCGTCTCGGGTGGCCAGTTCCAAGGCTCGTTCGGCGGTCACCGGCTCGCCGTAGCCGGCCGACAGCGCGGCCAGCACCTCGCGGGGGGCGGCGATCGTCTCCAGGCAGCCCCTGTTGCCGCAGCGGCACAGGGCGCCCGTCTCGTCGACCTGGACGTGGCCGATCTCGCCGGCCATGCCGGTCGCTCCTCGGTGCACCTCGCCGTCGAGCAGCAGGCCGCAGCCGATGCCGGAGGCGATCCGCAGGTAGCAGACGTCGCGACGGCCCCTCGCCACCCCGTGGGTGACCTCGCCGAGCAGGCTCAGGTCGGCGTCGTTCAGCACCGCCACCCCGTGGCCCAGGCGGCGCCGCAGCTCGGCGCCGGCCGCGTATCCGGCCCAGCCGGGCAGCACGCTGCTGGTGTGGACGACGCCGCCCGCCACCGGTGCCGGCAGGCCGATGACGGTCAGCCAGACCCGCCGGCCGGGCGGGACGCACTCGGTGATGAGCGCCGCGAACTCGTCCAGGATCTCCCCCGGCGTGACCCCGGTCAGGACGCGGTCGCGCTCCACCTCGATCTCGCCGGTCAGGGCGGCCACGGCCACCCGTGCCGCGGCCACCCCGGGGCCGCCGCCGGCCGAGTCGAGGATCGCCCCGACGACGTGGCCCGCGGCCGGGCCCAGCGACAGCAGCCGGGCCGGGCGTCCCTGGTGGCCGGCCGCCACCGGCTCCGACTCGGACAGGGCCTCGGCCGCCAGCAGCTTGGTGAGCAGGCCGTTCACGGTTTCGCGGGCCATGCCGGTGCGGCGGATCAGGTCCGTGCGGCTGATCGGGCCGGCGTCGCGGACGGTCGCCAGCACCAGGTCGCGTCCGGAGATGTGCGCGGGGCGGGTCGCCATCGCCGAAGCGTACCCCCGGGTTTTGCTCGTTTTCTCGGTTAACCGCGCCATGGCCCGCAACACCTGACGCTTCCGCCTCGAAACCTCACAAAAATAACCGAGGAAGAAGACGAATCAGGGCCTCCGTACGGCCGATCAACCTCTGGTTTGGCGTTAATCGGCTCATTACCTTCGAGATATCAGGTCGTAACGAGCCGGGCCCGGCAAGGTACCTGTCCCTATTCCTCGCGTGACCCCAGGAGGTTGCGATGACCGAGTTGCCCGGCCTGCGAACCGCCGAACCCGCCCGGAACGACCAGGTGAACCCGATCAGCGGCGTCCCGCTGAAGCTGACGCCACCGGACGCCCCGAAGCGCCTGATCACCGCGATGGCGCTGGCGCAGTTCGGCGCGTACCTGACGATCATGACGCCGGTCGTGGTGACCCTCTCGGTCCGGGTGGCCGAGATCGCCCCGAACAACAAGGCGTCGGCGCTGAGCGCCGTGCTCTCCGTGGGCGCGCTGCTCGCTCTGATCGGCAACCCGTTCTTCGGCGCCATGAGCGACCGCACCCGGTCGCGTTTCGGCCGCCGCCGGCCCTGGCTCATCGGCGGCATGCTCGCCGGTCTGCTCGGTCTCGCGATCGTCGCCACCGGCGGCTCGATCCCCGTACTCACGCTCGGGTGGGCCGTCACGCAGCTCGGCGTGAACGCCACGCTCGCCACCCTGACCGCGCTCCTGCCCGACCAGGTGCCGGCCCATCAGCGGGGCCGCGTCGGCGGCGTTCTCGGCCTGATGACCTCGATCGCCATTCTCGCCGGCACCGCCCTGGCCGCCCTGCTCTCCGGGCACACCTTCGCGATGTTCATGGTGCCGGCCGTCATCGGCACCCTGACGGTGGCGCTGCTCATCTCGATCCTCAAGGACCGCCCGGCCGACGCCGGCCAGCACGAGAGGTACGGCTTCAAGGAGTTCCTGCGGACGTTCTACGTGAACCCGCGCCGCTTTCCCGACTTCTCCTGGAACCTGCTCAGCCGCTTCCTCATCTGGATGGGCATCGCCAGCGTCACGACCTACCAGTCGTACCTGCTGATCGACCGTTTCGGCTACACGACCGGCAACGTCGCCACCGCCGTGCTGATCGCCACCCTGCTCACCACGGCCGGCATGGTCGGTGGCTCCACGATCGGCGGGTGGCTGTCCGACCGTACGGGAAATCGCAAGCCTTTCGTTCTGATCGCCGGCGTCGTCATCGCGATCTCCCTGCTGGGCCTCGCGGTCAGCCACAGCTTCGCGCTGTTCCTGGTCTCCGTCCTCGTCTTCGGCGTCGGCGAGGGCCTGTACCTGGCCGTCGACCTGGCCCTGGCCACCGAGGTGCTGCCCAACCCGGACGACGCGGCCAAGGACATGGGCGTGCTGAACATCGCCAACGCCCTGCCGCAGTCGCTGGTGCCGATCCTGGCCGCCCCGATCCTCGCCGTCGGTTCCGGCGGCGAGAACTACGGCCTGCTCTTCCTTCTCGGCGCGATCGTCGCGATCGCCGGCTCCCTGCTGGTCCGCCTCGTCCGCGGCGCCCGCTGATCTCTTGTTCCCGGAGGCACCCATGTACCCGTATCAGAACCCCGCGGTGAAGACAGAGGACCGGATCAGCGACCTCATCGGCCGGATGACCCTCGAGGAGAAGGCCGGCCTCATGTTCCACACGATGGCCGCGGTCAACGCGGACGGCACGCTCTTCGAGCCCTCGGGTGACGGCGGCATGTTCCCGTCGACGCGCTGGCTCGTCGAGGACAAGCTCGTCAACCACGTGAACATCCTGACGATGGGCCCCGTCGCGCCTTCGAAGATCGCCGAGTGGCACAACCGGATCCAGGAGCTCGCGGCGAACACCCGGCTCGGCATTCCGGTCACCGTGTCGACCGATCCGCGCCACGGCTTCATCGACAACCCGGCCACCTCGGCCGCGGCCGGCGGATTCTCGGTCTGGCCGGAGCCGATCGGGCTGGGCGCGACCAAAGACCCTTCCCTCGTACGCGAGTTCGCCGACATCGCCCGTCGCGAGTACCTGGCGGCCGGGATCCGGGTCGCCCTGCACCCGATGGCCGACCTGGCCACCGAGCCGCGCTGGGCTCGCACCAGCGGCACGCTCGGCTCCGACCCGGACACGGTGGCGGAGCTGCTGAAGGCGTACATCGAAGGGTTTCAGGGCTCTTCGCTCGGCCCGGACAGCGTCGCCACGATGGTGAAGCACTTCCCCGGAGCCGGACCGCAGATGAACGGCGAGGACGCCCATTTCCCGTACGGACGTGAGCAGGTGTACCCGGGCGGACGGTTCGCCGAGCATCTGAAGCCGTTCGAGGCGGCGTTCGAGGCGGGCGCGGCCCAGATCATGCCGTACTACGCGATGCCGGTCGGCACGGCGTACGAGGAGGTCGGTTTCGGTTTCAACAAGGGCGTCATCGAGGGACTGCTGCGCGGCAGGTACGGCTTCGACGGTGTCGTCTGCACCGACTGGGGCCTGGTGACGGACGCCGACGACGTGTTCGGCGCGCCGATGCCGGCCCGCGCGTGGGGCGTGGAAAGCCTGTCCCGCCTCGACCGCGTGTACCGCATCCTGGAGGCCGGCGCCGACCAGCTCGGCGGCGAGTACTGCCCCGAGCTGATCGTCTCCCTCGTCTCGTCGGGGCGGGTCCCGCTCAGCCGCATCGACGAGTCGGCCCGGCGCATCCTGCGCGACAAGTTCCGCCTGGGCCTGTTCGACGACCGCCGCTACGTCTCCACATCGGACGCCGCGACGGAGATCGGCCGCCCGGCGTACGTGGCCGCGGGCCTGGAAGCGCAGCGGCGCTCGATCGTGGTGCTGCAGTCGTCGGTGCTGCCGCTGTCCGAGGGCGTCAACGTCTACGTCGACGGCGTCGACCCGGACGTGGCCGCCCGCTACGCCAAGGTGGTCGGCACACCGGCCGAAGCCGACATCGCGATCGTGCGCCGCCACGCCCCGTACGACGACACCCGCACGACCGGCTTCGAGTCCTTCTTCCACGCCGGCCGCCTCGACTTCACACCGTCCGAGCTGGCCCCGGTCCTCCAGGTCACCGACGCGGTCCCGACGGTCGTCGACATCCTGCTCGACCGCCCGGCCGTGCTGACCCCGCTGGCGTCCCGGGCGGCCGCCCTGACCGGCAACTTCGGCGCCTCGGACGAGGCTCTGTTCGACATCCTGTTCGGCCGCACCAAGCCGTCGGGCACGCTGCCGTTCGAGCTCCCCCGCTCCATGGAGGCCGTGGCCGCCTCCCGCGAGGACGTCCCGAACGACACCGAGGACCCCCTCTTCCGGTACGGCCACGGCCTGACGCTCGATTGACAGTTGTGAATCCCGGGTGCACGCTAAGTGCCATACGACGCGTGTCCGCCGGTGCGCGACACGGCCGTGGCACGGCGGTCGGCGCTGATCACGGCGCCCGTGCGGGTGAGGACAGGGCAGATCACCCGCACGTCTCAACGGCGTCGGGCTCGGCCGGCATCCCCCGTCTTCCCCCTTGGGCCGCGCGCGGGCGTGGCATCTCCGGCGCGGGGCCCAGCGTGCTCCAGGAGTGACGACTATGAAGATCAGACGAAATTTGCTGTACGCCCTGGCCGCCCTTCTGGCCGTCGCCGGTCTCGCCGTCTCGGCGCCCCGTGCGGCGTTCGCGGCCTCGCTGACCGAGGTGACCAGCTTCGGCAGCAACCCGGGCGGCATGCGCATGCACATCTACGTGCCGGACTCCCGCCCGGCCAACCCGGCGATCGTGGTCGCCATGCACGGCTGCGGCGGTTCCGGACCCGGCTTCTACTCGGGCAGTGAGTTCGCCTCGCTGGCCGACCGGTACGGGTTCCTCGTGATCTACCCGTCGGCGATGCAGGAGGCCGGCTTCGGCAAGTGCTTCGACACGTGGTCGGCGGCGTCCAAACAGCGCAACGGCGGCAGTGACCCGGTCTCCATCGCCTCCATGGTGGCCTACGCCGGTCAGCGTTACGGCGGCGACCAGAACCGGGTGTACGCCACCGGCAGCTCCTCCGGCGGCATGATGACCCAGCACATGCTCGCCCTGTACCCCGACCTGTTCAAGGCCGGCGCGTCCTTCATGGGCGTGCCGTTCACCTGCTTCGCCAACGCGGCCGACTACCCGCCGGGCGGCCAGTGCACGGGCGGCAGCATGAACCGCACACCTCAGCAGTGGGGTGACGCCGTCCGCCAGGTGAACCCCGGTTTCAGCGGAGCCCGCCCCCGGATCCAACTCTGGCACGGCACCAGCGACACCCTCGTGCCGTACTCGCTGCTGCAGGAATCGGTCGAGCAGTGGACCAACGTCTTCGGGCTGAGCACGACCCCCACGTCCAGCGACACTCCGCAGCCGGGCTGGAACCGCCGCCGCTGGGCCGATGCGACGGGGACGGTACAGGTCGAGGCGTACAGCATCCAGGGCGCCGGTCACTCCCTGCCCAGCAGCGGGATGGCTGCCGCCGCCGTCGCCTTCTTCGGCCTGACCACGCCCACCACGCCCCCGACCACCACTCCGCCGACCACCCCGCCCACCACTCCCCCGACGAGCCCGCCGGCGACCTCGGCGTGCCGGGTCACCGCCGCGGTCAACGCCTGGAACAACGGGCTGACCGCGAACCTCACCATCACCAACACCGGCAACGCCGCGATCAACGGCTGGCAGCTCGCCTTCGACCTGCCCTCGGGCCAGACCATCACCGGCGGCTGGAGCGCCTCGTACGCACCGGCCTCGGGGCGGGTCACGGCGACCAACGTCGGCTACAACGGCAGCCTGGCGCCCGGCGCGTCGACCACGGCCGGTTTCCAGGCCACCCACTCCGGCAACAACGGCGCCCCCACCGGGTACGCGCTGAACGGCTCCGCCTGCACCACCGGCTGACATGAGCTCCGGTGTGGACGGCCCGGTGGCGTACCGTCCACACTGGTCAACCCTCGTCAACCCGGTACGGGCATGGGAAGATCTTCGCTAGTCGTCAGCCCTCGACTCTGCCGGAGCCGTCGCGTGACCAGCCCGTACGACATCGACGAGATCTTCCCGGACGACACGGCGGACGCGGTGCGCCTGCCGCGCCGCCAGGCCGGCAACTCGCCGCAGGACCTGACGGTGACCCTGCTGGCCGACTACACCCTGCGCACCCGGGCCGAACTGCCGTCGGCCGCCATCGTGGCCCTGCTCGCCGAGGCCGGCGTGAGCCCGGCCGGTGCCCGCACCGCCATCAGCCGGCTCGCCCGCCGCGGGGTGCTGCAGGTACGGCGGCACGGGCGGCGGAGCGCCTACCGCCTCACCCCCGAGGCGGCCGGCTTCCTCGCCGTCGGCGGCAGCTGGATCGCCTCGGCGGCCACCGGCGCCGAACCGTGGGACGAGCACTGGACGCTGATCGCGTTCTCGCTGCCCCAGGCGGCACGGGCCCAGCGGCAGGAACTCCGCAACAGGCTGCGCTGGATGGGATACGCCCCGCTGTACGACGGCCTGTGGATCTCGCCGCACGACCTGACGGAGAAGGCCAGGGCGAAATTCGCCCTCATCGCTCCCGGCGCCATGACGGTGTTCCGCGCCCGGCACGTCGAGCTCGGCGCCGGCCTCGACCGAAACCCGGTGGAGGCGTGGGACATCGCCGCCATCGCCCACGAGTACGAGAAATTCCTCCAGCGCTGGCGCCACGTGCCGGCCCACATCGCCGCCGAGCAGCCGGCCGGCCCCGAGGCGGTGCGGTTCCGCACCGAGGTGATGGACACCTACCGGCGCCTGCCCATACTCGACCCGCGCCTGCCGCTCCACCTGCTACCGGCGGGCTGGCCCCGGCAACCCGCCCGGGACCTGTTCATCGCCGTCTACGACGGCCTGGCCGCCACAGCACAGAAGCACGTCCGCACCGTCGCGGCGGCCGTCACCGACGGCCCGGTCACCGACATCCAGGCCCACACCGTCGACGACTTGTCCACCGGCCTGCAGTTCACCCCGCCCGAACCGCCGGCCGGCCGCTCCCGGATCCGACGAGCCGCCCGGCCAGGAGATGCCACGGGGCGCCGTGAGCTTCCCCCGGTTCGATAAAGCGGTGGTTACCCGCTTTCGAGAACACGCCTCGGACGGCGGCCAGCCACAACACTCCTTCGCCGCAGGGAATTCGGGTGGCGTCGACGATCCCGAGCCGGTCCGGGGCGGCCGCGGTCACATGGCCGCAGTGTGCGATCACCCGGCATCGGTGACGGCCGGCCGGCGCCGCTGGCGTTGATCTACCACTGGCCGAGGTTGTCACCCCGGCCGATCTTCGTGTCTTTGAGAAGTGTCCGGCGACGGCGTTGAGGGTGTCGGGTCGTAGTTCGCGGCGGCCGGTGAAGCGTTGCAGTACGCGCCACCACTTGTGCTCAGCGATGGCATGTTCAACCGGGATTGGGCCTGACCCGATTCGACGGACAGGGTTGATGTGTTGATCCTTTCAGGCTGCTTTGAGGGACGGTAACAGCGGGGCGATGGTTGCGGTCTCGT
>NZ_JBEZGO010000016.1:0-135521 GCF_040650035.1 Actinoplanes sp. NPDC048796
GCCCGGTTGACCCCTATCGACTACGAGACCATCATGACCCCACCGGCCAGTCAGGCCGCGTGACTTGATCTGTCACCTGCCGGTGCAGCAGACCCGCCACGGTCGCCGGACCGGTGGCGTGCCTCGAACGCGGTATACGACGGCAGCGACGGGCGAGCAACGCTCGGGGCATGGCACATGTAACCAAGCGAGGAACCTCGTTCTGTCTACGGTGGCGGTTCGCGGGCCGCCAGCAGTGCTGCACGTTCCGCGGCCCATCGGACGCGAAAGCAGCCGCTGCCAAGCAGTTCGCCGAAGCCCAGCAGCACAAGGTCACCAGTAGCCAGGTGTACGCGGCGTTCGACCCGGCGTTGGTGCGGCGCCGGCGGGCGCCGTTGCTGCGGGACTGGATCGAACGGTGGCTCGAACTGAAGATCGACGTCTCCCCCGCTACGCACGCCGAGTACGCCCGGATCCTGCGGACCCGTGTCACCCACGATCTCGGTGCGCTGCGCGTCGACGAGATCACCCGGCACGAACATCTGGATCCGTGGAAGGCCGCCCTGGCCCGGGAGTTGATGCCGACCGGGGTGAAGAAGCATTGGACGGTGTTGAGCCAGGTGATGCGTGACGCGGTCCCCCATCTGCGGGCCGACAACCCACTGCAGCGACTGCCCGGCCGTCGTGGCAACGGGTTGCCGCGCGAGCTCGCCCACAAGGCGTGTCTGCTCAGCGGCACCGAGGCCGGCATCCTCATCGCCAACTGCCGAGCGTCGATACGCACTCTGGTCATGACCGCGTTGGCCACCGGCATGCGCCGGGGCGAACTACTGGGCCTGCGCGTACGCGACGTCGACCTCGGTGGTCCGGTCCCGACCGTACGCATCGAGCAGGTCTTGCTGCGCGACGGTACATTCGCCGGGCCGAAGACCACCCGGTCCCGGCGCTCCGTCTCGCTGCCGTCCTCGCACACAGAAGACCTCGCCGTCCAGATCGATGGCAAGGCCGCGGACGAGCTGGCGTTCACCGCGCCCGACGGCGGCCCCTGGGACATGAGCAATCTGCGGCGGCGCTACTGGCGGCCCGCCGTGATCGAAGCCCAACGATGCGGGCAGCATCGGCCACGTCAGCTAGGAAGCGAAGCGGTGTCCCCGTGCCGCTGCCCGGGCAGACTGCACGTCGCGCCGCGGTTTCAGGACCTGCGTCATTCACATGTCGCGTACCTGATCGCCGCCGGCTGGGACTTCTACACCATCCAGTTGCGGCTCGGGCACGCATCGATCAAAACGACCTTCGACACCTACGGACACCTGCTCCCCCACGGCGAGCCTGCTCGGCTGGCGGCCCTAGATCGGCTCCTGCCCTCAGATGCTGGCAAGCCATCGGTCCAGGACCTCCGCGGCTGAAAGGGGAACTTTTTGCCGCCCAGGTGCTGAGCGGTCCAGCCATCCCCGCTGGCTCTGGCGCGCAAGCACCAAGGCGCGCCGCAGCGTGCGGCAGCCGTCAGGCCGAGCGTCGGAACGGATTACTCGCTGTCCGCTCCGGACAGCCAGCCGTCGACGAGGCCAGAAGCAAGGCCGTCCACCGTTGCGTCCCACGTCAATGTTCGCGCTCGGTGGAGTCGCTGAAATTCGCGTGGTGTGCCCAAAGCCGCGTCGCGCCGGGCTGCCGGCCTTCGCGCGGGCGCGGCAACATGCGCAACGAGCGGGGCAGTTTGAGTGCTCGTTACCTCACCGAGAGTGCGGGTCGATAGGGAGGTTGCTTGTCGAGTTCCGGACACCTCGGCCAGAAAATATCGACGGTTATCTTCACCAGGGCAGTGTTGAGCGACCGATTACGATGGGGTGCCGATGGGCGGGAACGTGCTTGTCAAGGACTTTCGTAACGACCCCGGCGCTACCTTCGTAGCGCTCATCCGTGACGCCGATCGGCCGGTTCGTCTCGGCGACCTCAGGCAGAGTCTGCAGTCAGCCGGTGTGCCAGCAGACGAGGTCAACCGGGAATGGAACCGGCTGCGAAGTTCAATTCAAGATCATCCCCGAATCACGAGGCCGGACACGTGGCAATACGAGTGGTCGCCGGTCAACCCACCGTCGGGGGACTCCTTTATGAAGCTGCTCGCGAAGGTGAGCAAGCGCGGCCAGGCGTGGTTGACCCAGGCGTACGCGGACAACGTCATGGACACGCTGGCGAGGGAGGAGACCTCAGGGGCTCGGGCACAGCTCGGGTGGTCGCAGCAACGGGAACGGGAGAAGGCGACTCTGCTGGCCGAGGTCGTCGCAACGGTCGAGATGCTGGCCGCCGAGGGTCAAGCTGCGTCGGCCATCGCGGACCATCTGCGGGAACGGGCACGCTCGCGTCAGCTCACGCCGATCGGCCGGATCGGCGAGACCGAGGAGTTCGACCGGTCCAGGCACGATCCGAACGGCGACCGCCAGCCCCGGGTGCGCCAACAGGTCCGAGTCCTACGGCCCGGCTTCGTCTGGTCGGGTGTCAGCGAGCCGGTGGTCGTGGCGAAAGCCCTCGTCGAGTAAGAGCCGACTGAACCCTTTTCATCGGTTCGCATTCAGATGAGGAGCGCTCATGAGCTGGGCGAGAGCCGGCGAGCCGATCGTCGAGGCCCGCGGGATCACGATCCGTACCCTATTCGACCAGCGGTCCTTCCACGTGGAGCCCTACCAGCGGGCGTACGCCTGGGAACGGGCCCAAGTTGACCGATTGATCGAGGACTTGTCCGGCGCGTTCCTGGCCCAGTGGGATCCCCGGGATGGCGACGCCGACGTCGACCGATACGACACCTACTTCCTTGGTTCGATCATCGTTTACACCAAGGACGACAAGGTCTATCTCGCCGACGGTCAGCAGCGGGTGATCACACTTTTGCTCCTGCTTCTGCAGCTGTACGTGCTGATCGAGGGTCGTGACGACGCCCGTGATCAAGAGGCCGTGCTACGCCTGCTGATTCGCGGAGATCACCGGTTCGGTCCCACGTTCGCCGTTCGGATCGACACGTACCGCGCCTGCTTCGACGCTCTGCTGCAGCACGAACCGTTCAGCACTGACGGTGTCCGGCCGGAGGTAAAACGCGCGTGGCATGCGTCGCAGCACATCGTCGAGGCTCTCCGCGGCGAACTGGGTGACGAGTTACAAGGCGAGGCGATACTGCCTTTTATCCGGTGGATCCTCAATCGTGTCTCCGTCGTAGAACTGGACGCAGACAGTCCACGACGAGGCAACGCGATGTTCATCGCCGTGAACGACAGAGGCAAACGGCTCGCCCCGCTCGATCTGCTTAAAGAGTTCATCCTCGATGACGCCCCTGGCGACCTGGAAAAGCTCGACACGCAGTGGCAAACGATGATTGCCACGCTCGAGGCGATCGACAAGGACGCCCCGCTCGATTACGTGCGGGCCGTCCTGCGAGCCCAGTACTTCGATGTCGACCCGACCGAGGAGTCGACCTGGGCACGGCACGAAACCCCGCACGAGTGGTTGAGCACCCACAAGAAAACGATCTGGCCCACAGCCAGAAAGGGCGCACAGGTCCGGTTGTTCACCGAACTGCTGGAACCCATGCACCAGCCCTATGCCGATCTGCTTCGTGCCCGCACCGTGTATACCCCGCGGCTGGAAGCGGTGTGGTGCAACGCCCTCAACGGGCTCACCCGTCAATTCGACCTCACCATGGCTGCCGTCCGCCCGGAAGACTCACCACCGACGTTTCTGCGCAAGGCGCGCACCGTCGCCAACTTCGTCGACCTCTTCGTGGTCACCCGCGGTATCAGCGATGACTCTTACAGCCAGTCAGAGCTGGACAGTGTCGTCGATGGACTGTTACCCGGCGTACGCGAGTCGCGAACGGAAGAAGGTCTTCGTGACCTGCTCGGTTCCGAGGCCGCGACCTGGAAGCCCGACTTCGCGGCGCTGACCGAACTCCGTTACCGGGAAAGCAGGAACCGGCCGTTCGTCGTGTATCTGCTGGCTCGGCTCACCGCCTGGCTGGAGAACGGGGTCGGCAAAGGCGACCCGACACCTCTACTGCTCGCCGAACCAGAGCGAAAACGGCCCCAAGAGGTTGAGCATCTCTTCACGAAACGATCCGGCGCATACCAGACCGCAGACCCGGCCGGCTCACCGTTCCAGCGCGTCAGAGCCCTGATAGGTGCGCTCGTCCTGCTCGACGGATCGGACAACGCGAGCCTCGGCGGCGGCCTGCTCCGCGACAAGACCGGAGCCTACCGAGCCGCGAACTGGCTCGCGGCCTCACTGGATCCTGCGTCGTACCAGCGAGGCAACACAAGATTCCGTGACTTCATCGAGGAGCAGGGCCTGACCGACATGTTCCGCGCCTACCAAGACGGCGAACCGATCGAGAACCTCATCCGGGAACGCGGCCTGCTCTACCGGGCAATCGCCCAGCGAATCTGGGCTCCGCAAATCCTCGGCCTCAACGCGCCGCGCACCGAACCCGCCGCCCAGGCCCCGGAACGAGCTGGACCCGACCGCCGACGAAGTAAAGTCACGCTGTTGAACCTTCTGAGGGCTGGCCTGCTCCGGGCCGACTCGGCCTTAATCGGCCGGCGCCAACGTATACAGCACCGCGCCACGCTGCTCGAAAACGGCAAAATCCGGATCGCCAGCGGCGAGCAACACGCCGCGCCAACCCGCGCCGCGGTGGAAGCAACCGGAGCACGCTCAGCGAACGGCTGGACATTCTGGCGCATCGAAACCAGCGGAGAAACGCTCGGCGCGGTGCGCGACCGTTTCCGGCCGCCCGGATAGTCAGGTCGTACGAGGATCCGACGCCGCAAACGGCTGCTCAAGGTCAACTCGCTCATGTGGCCCCCTCTGTGTCAAGAGACAGTGAGAAGCGGTGTCCAGGCTGGGGCTCGGTTGGGACGGACGTGACTTCTCCGAGTGTCGAAACACGATCGTTCGGTTCGGCAAGCGCGCCGCACCGCCGCCGGGCCGGTTCCGGCAGGCGGCCGTCATAGCCAAGACCAGTCGCCGTCGCTACGGTGCGAGGGTGTCCACAGACGTACCTCCGAGACGTGCTGCGACGCTGGCCGAGATGGCTTACCCCCGGCAGCGGATCTGCGACGAGCACATGTTCCGGCTGCCGGCCGGCGCACGGTATCGGGCGACGTTTCGGCTACAGCTGTTCACTGCACCGGGTGCCCGCCCAGTCGCGTTCGCCACGCAGATGACCGCCGACGGCGACGGTGCGTCACTGATGAACGTGGCCGAGGATGGCGCGGCTGCGGTCTGGCGCCGGTATTTCCCCGACGACGCCGCGCCGCCCATTTGGATCCAGCACATGATCATGGGTGAGCGGCGCCGACTGGCCTTGGTGAGGTTCACCCCGGGACCGGGTGAGCACACGCTGCGCAGCCCCCGGTGGACGCCTATTAGCGCGGACGATGTCGGCACGCTGGTCGGCGGATCGGTTGATCTCGAGCGTGGCGACGGTTTCGTGCCGGCCGAGCCGGATCCGGAGCCTGATTCGGCGTACGCGTTCGCGCTGGTGGTGTTGCTTCCGCGTCCGCGGCCGTTCCGGGAGAAACTGTGCATGGCGGTCGGTGTGCCATGGTGGCGTCGCATTGGCCGGCAGCTCGTGTCTCGCCGCGGTGGCCGTGGCTGCTGCTGGTATCACGGCGGGGACTGGCATGCGGTGTCCCGCACGGCCGTGCGGCTGGCCGGGCAGGCTCGTGCGGCAGGGGTCAGTTTCGAGAACACCGCAGCCTACGTCGGAGACCATCCGGACGTGCAAGCCTTCTCCGAGTGGGAACGTGAAGCCTTGTTGTCGCTGTTCGAGGACACTATCCGGCCATACGCGCGGTGGCCTTCATCCCATGGCTACAACAACGGCCAGCACCGTGCGCAGGCGCTCATCGACGCCGGCGTGCGCCGCACCCTGATTGAGAAGACCTCCGACTGAGCGACTGGCATGCCTCTGGCTGTGACAATGAAGCAGTATGGGCAGGTGCGCGGCCTCATCGGCTCCCGCAAGACGATCAGACGTGCTTCGCCGGTCATTTGCTGCGCTTCGAGGCCGAGCGGTTCAGCCGACGCTGGTGTGCACCTCGGCCGGGGACTACACCCGGGGTGCGACCTGTGCGCCGGGAATCTCGTCTTGCCCAGGCATAATTCACCGATGTCTGACCCTGAAGTCCGTCCTCCCGCCCGGCGCCTGCGCTACCAGGACGTCAGCGCCGAGGCGCGGGAGCTGCTCGCGTCCGAGGGCGAGTCCGACCGGTTCGAGTTCAAGGAGAAGGCCGACGCGGTCAAGGGCAAGGTTTTGGTCGCGGCCGCCAATGCCGTCGTGCTCGAGCGCATCGCCAGCGGCTACGTCACGATCCTGGTCGGTGTGAAGGAAGTCGCCGACGAGCTGACCGGGGTGGTCCGTGGCGAGGTGATCGGGCTGACCGGGATGAATGACTCGAAGGCGCGGCGGGCGTCGATCGAGAAGGCGCGGCAGAGTATTCAGAGCACCGCGGCGGAGACTTATCCCATCCCTGTTGGGCTGCGGATCATCGAGGAGGGTGTCGATACCACGGCGCCGTTCCTTCGGCTTGAAGTGTGGCCGACGCGGGCGCCGCACTATACGCGGGACGGGATGCGGGTCACTCGGGCCGGCGCGTCGACGCGTGCGATTACGGACGATGAACTCGTCGAGATGTATCTGGCGCGGGAGGCGGAGATCTTCCGTCAGCGGTTCAGCGACATCACCGCCGAATTGGCTCGCAGTATCGAGGATCCCGGCGAGAGCGTGCGTACGACAGCGGCGCAGATCGTCAAGGAGCTTCGCGCGGTCGAGGACAGCGCTGCCTTCGCAGGCGGTGAAGCGTCCGAAGCTGCGAGCACGCTGCGCGATCTGGAGATGCAAATCCAGGATCTGCCCACAGCCGACGAGCTTGTTGACTGGCTTGAGCAGGGTGAGCGCCATACCTCGCGGGTTGCCACGTACATCATCCGCCGGGTCACCGCGGTCAGCCGGAAGGCCGGCGGCTCACCTCTTGGACGGCCAAGCGGCTGAGGGTTTCTGCTCGTGCCCGACCGGTGCTAAGCCGTCGGAGGCTGGCCGTTGCGCGCTGTTCAGTGCAGCGACCGGCCGCCGCGCTACGAGTACCGGTTCATATTCGGCGTCTCCGTCCGCGCCGCCGGTTGCGCACGCTAGTGGGGCAGGTGGAAGGATCGCGATGTCTTGAGTGCGTGCCTCGGAACGGCAGATCGCGGCGACGCTCGGGGTGTGGGGGGTCATCGACGTCCACGGCACGGAAGGCTCGCCCGTGCCCTAGCCGAGCAGCAGGCTGGCATGCGAATCGACTGCGGTCGCGGTGAGATCGGCGGCGGCGACGATCGAGGCTCTTTGCCGACTACGATCGAACAGCGCTACGAGCCGCACCCTCGCCCTGCCTGACCGCCATCACCCGCCGACGCGAATCCGGGCCACCGGCGAAGTTTGAGCTGACCTCGCGACTCCGGCGGCAGAGGCGGACCGTTGTCAAAGGCTCGCCGACCCGAGAGGGTTTCCGGGGATGGTCACCGACCCGTGAGCGGTCGGTGACCATCGTGCGTCGCCATGCCTCGGTCAGCGCTCGGTCAGGTGATCAGTGGGGGTATGACGCCAACCGGGCGGATGCCGTGAAGCCGGGGACCACCTGGTTGGGCTGGGTCGAGTCCACGGCGGCGCCGGTGTCGTTGACGATGTGCCGGATGCCGCCTCCCAGAGCGATCACTGCGGTCGTCATCGATTTGAATCGGACGCTGGGGCGCTGGGGTGCCTCGATTGAGGTCCAAGCGTGTGCCGGTGCGCCGGCGAAGGTGGAGTCGAGGAACAGCGTGTAGATGGCCGTGCCGGTGGCGGAGTGGGTCGTCACGCTGGGCGAGACCTTGTAAGAGGTGTAACCCTCATTGGTTCCGTCCCTCCATGCGGCCTGGTTCGGCGGGTCGTACGGGAACTCACTTTGGTAGAAGACTGTGGTGCCGCGCTCGCCGTTCCAGATGACCTGGTTCTTCTGGTGGTGCTCGACGAACAGGCCGAGGGCGGTCACGTCCGTGCCGTTGACGACGAGTCCGGTGTCGCTGGTGTTGCTGGTCCAGCCCACGCCGGTGCCGTGGTCGGCGCGCCAGATCCAGTTGTCGTCGAGGATGACTTTGCTTTGGTTGACCTGCAGTGCGGTCTTGCTGGAACCGGCTTGGGCGCCTCCGATCCGAATGAACAGGTCGCTGAGCGTCGTGGGGTTCGTGGCGTCGCCGAGGTTGTTGGCGTTGCCCGTGCCGACCTTGACCAGGACGTTGGAGCCGGGGCCGGCGTCGACGAGCAGACTGGAGATGACGACGCCCTTGACGTCACCGACTTCGATCGCGGCCTGCCCGCCGGTGGGTGCCAGCGTCGCGTAGCCCATGCCCATGACGACCGTGTCGGGCCGGGTCACCTTGATCGGTGCGTTGAGGCGGTAGATGCCCGGCGTCAGGATGAGGTGTTTGCCGGCGGCCAGCGCTGTGTTGATTGTCGTTGCGGTGTCGGTGCCTGCTTTGGCGATGTGGAATCGGGAGATCGGGATGCTGATGCCGGCTGTGCTGTCGGTCGCCCAGTTGGCACCGGAGGCGTTGGTGCGTGCCTTCGGCACGAAGACCGAGTAGGCGTCGCCGCTCATGGTCAGGAATGGGGCGGACCTGGAGGTGGGGGTGGTCGCCAGGGTGGTGATGCCGCGGCCGTTGAAGTCGCCGGCTGGGGCACCCTGTACGCCGGAGAAGACCAGGTTGGCTGAGCCGCCGTTCCAGTTGCCGATCTGGCTGTCGCGCACGTAGTACTGGGCTTGGCCCGGTCCGGCGTTGCCGCCGCTGTTGACGCTGCCGGTGATGCGGCTGTCGGCCATTTCGGTGCCGAAGAGTGTGGCTCCGTAGGCACCGTTGAGGTCCAGGTTGCCCTTGATGTCGACCCGGCGCAGCGACGATGCCTGAGAGGTCGCCCACCGCATGGTGTGTGCCGGCGCGACGCCTTCCGGCCTGGCTCGTTGAGCGTCGGCACCCACCGGCCGCTGGATCGGGTTGACCGAGATGTTGGCCAGCGACCGGTAGAAGTTCGTCAGGCCGTCGGAGGACCCGTCGGCGTTCTGACGTGGCTCGGAGTGCAACGATCCGTTGATCTTGACGCTGGTGGGCGAGGTACCCAGTCCGGCGATCGAGGTGTAGTAGCCGACCTCGCTGTTGACGATGCCGGTGGCGGTCGCCGGGTCGTTCTGGCCGGCGGCGCTGCCGTAGGTACCGGGCTTGAAATACACCGCGTGCCGGTTGGTGCTGAACTCCGGCTCGGCCGAGATGCTCTGCAGGTAGGCGTTGATGTCAGCGACCGGCGTACTGGCGTCGAAGATCTTGACGTTCGGACCGAAGTCGACACTCGACGAGGCCGGTGCCGCTGAAGCGGGGACGGCAACCGCGAGAGTGCTGACGGGTCCGAGGATGGCGAGCGAGAGACTCCACACCCGCCTCGTGGTGGATCGCCCGGCTGCCAGTGAGGCAGCGCCTGTTGGTCTGTCTGTTCGCACGGTTCTCCTCAGCTCGGCGCGCCGACCAGGGTGGCTGTGGTTGGGGATGGCGCGCGGGGGTGCCGTGACCGTGCCTCAGGGGGCAAGCCGCGGAGAAGACGAAATTGTGTATGCGATGTATCCGTCGTGTTAATAAATGAAGGTCGTCGCCTTCACTGCTGGCGCTCGGTTGAGCGCCCGAGTCGGCGCCGTTCGGACTCGATGGTGGTGTCGGCGCCGTGGCCGGTGTGCACCACGGTGTCGTCCGGCAGGACGAGCAGCTTCGCCGTGATGGACTCGACGATCTGATCCGCGTCCGAGTACGAGCGGCCGGTCGCCCCTGGTCCGCCCTGAAACAAGGTGTCCCCGGTGAAGACACATCCCAGTTCGCTCGCGTAGAGGCAGACCGCGCCGGGCGCGTGCCCCGGCGTGTGCAGCACGGTCAGCGCCGTGCCACCCACCTGGATGACCGCCCCGTCGGCAAGGTCGGCGTCCCAGGTCACCGTCTGGCCGTGGGTGAGTTCCCACAGCGGCCGGTCATCGGGGTGCAGCAGGATCGGGGCGCCGGTTCGATCGCGCAGGGCCGGAGCGGCTCGCACGTGGTCGTCGTGGGCGTGTGTGCAGATGATTGCCACTACCGTGCGGGAGCCGACCACCTTCAGGATGGCGTCCTCGTCGTGCGGGGCGTCGATGACGACGCATTCGGCGTCGTTCCCGACCACCCAGATGTTGTTGTCGACGGCGAAGGCCTGTCCGTCGAGGCTGAACGTGCCCGAGACGACGGCGTGATCGACGTGGCTCACAGGACGACCACCGAGCGCAGCACCGGGGTGCCGCCACCGCGCATGCTGGTGAACGCGGCCTCGACATCCGCCATCCCGATCTCCTCGGTGACGAACGCGTCGAGGTCGAGGCGGCCCTGCCGGTAGAGGTCGACCAGCATCGGGAAGTCGCGGCTGGGCAGGCAGTCGCCGTACCAACTGGACTTGAGCGCGCCGCCGCGGCCGAACACGTCGATCAGCGGCAGCTCAGGCACCTTCATCTCGGGCGTCGGCACGCCCACCAGCACCAGCACGCCGGCCAGGTCACGGGCGTAGAAGGCTTGTTTCCACGTGTCCGGCCGGCCCACCGCCTCGATGACCACGTCGGCGCCGTCGGCACCCTCGTACGTCGCGGCCGCGATGCGCTTGATCTCCGCGACTGGATCGGTCTGTGACGAGTCGACGAGGTGGGTGGCGCCGAGCTTGCGGGCCGCCTCCAGCTTCGCCGGGTCGATGTCGACGGCGATGATCGGGCTGGCGCCGGCCAGGGCGGCACCGGCGACTGCCGCGACGCCCACTCCCCCACAGCCGATCACTGCGACCGATCTGCCGCGGGTCACGCCGCCGGTGTTGATCGCGGCGCCGATGCCGGCCATCACGCCGCAGCCGAGCAGGCCGACGGCGGCGGGCCGCGCGGACGGGTCGACCTTGGTGCATTGTCCGGCCGCGACCAGGGTCTTCTCGGCGAACGCGCCGATGCCCAGCGCCGGCGACAGCTCGGTTCCGTCTTGCAGGGTCATCTTCTGCTTCGCGTTGTGTGTCTGGAAGCAGTACTGCGGCTGGCCGCGCTTGCAGGCGCGGCACTCGCCGCAGACGGCCCGCCAGTTCAGCACCACGAAGTCGCCCGGCACGATGCCGGTGACGCCGGCGCCGGCGCCGGCGCCGATCGACTCGACCACACCGGCTGCCTCGTGGCCCAGCAGGAACGGGAACTCGTCGTTGATGCCACCGTCGCGGTAGTGCAGGTCGGTGTGGCAGACACCGCACGACTGGATCTTCACCACGGCCTCGCCGGGGCCGGGATCGGGCACGTTGATCGTCACGAGCTCGACCGGCGCTCCTTTGGCGCGCGCGATGACCGCTTTCACTTGCTGCATGTGCTTCAACTCCGGTGTAGGTGCAGGGGGATGCTGCGCCAGGCGCGCAACGTGTTGTTGTGGTGGCGGCGCACGGGCCCGGCGAGTTCCAGCCGGGCGACACGGCGGGCCAGGGCGGTCACCAGCGACTCAGCCTCCAGGCGGGCGATGTGCTGGCCCACGCACTGGTGGATGCCCATGCCGAAGCCCACGTGGCCGGACGGGTCGCGGGTCAGGTCGAAGTGGTCGGGGCCGTCCCAGCGGCGTGGGTCGCGGTTGGCGGCGCCGAGGAACATCAGGATCTTCGCTCTGTCCGGGATGACGCTGTCGCCGACGGTGACGTCGGTGGTGGCGGTCCGGAAGAAGGTTTGCACCGGCGATTCCCAGCGCACCGCCTCGTCGAAGGCGACTCGGGCCAGCGCCGGCTGCTCGCGCAGACGCTGCCACTGGGCGGGGTTGGTGGCGAAGGCGTAAAGCACGGCGGACAGGCCGTGCACGGTGGTGTCGACCCCGGCGGACAGCAGCGATCGCACCACCAGCGGCGCCTGCTCCGGCGTGAGTTCCCCGCGGTCGGCGGCGGCCCAGATGGCGGCGCCGAATCCATCCGGGGTGAGCATGTCACGGGCGCACTGCGCGTTGACCCAGGCCGACAACTCGGCGACCCGTGGGATGCCGTTGGCGACCAGGTCGTTGGACGGCCCGAAGGCGTTGAACAGATGATCGCCGTACGGCAGCAAACTCTCCCTACCCTCGGCGGGAATGCCCACGGCGTCCGGGAAGACCCGCAGCGGGAAGGCCTCGGCCAGAGCCGGCACCGCGTCGGCGGTGTCGCCCTGCGCGAGAACCCGGTCCACGAGCTCGGCGGCTTCGGCGGCCCACCGCTCGCGCAGTCGGTGCAGTGACCGGGGACCGACGATCTTGGACAGGACGCGGCGCGGGGCGTCGTGCCGGGGCGGGTCGGCTTCCAGCAACAGGCTGGGCGGGCGCCACGGTTTTTCGGTACGGAAGTTGCTCAGTCCGACGCCGGCGCCGGATTCGAAGCGCTGCCAGTCGGTGAGGGCGGCGTACACGTGCTCGTAGCGGGCCAGGGCGTAGGTGTCGTAGCGGGTGAGGTGGACGACCGGGCCGGCCTCGCGCAGCTTCTCGTGCATGGGTCCCGGGTCTTCGAGGTTCTCGTGGTCGAACGGGTCGGCGTCGCTGACCGGCAGGCTCATGGCTACTCCTAGAGGTCGAGGACGAGGCGGTCGGTGCGAGATCGGGAGACGCAGACGAACATGCAGGTGCCGGCGGCGCGTTCGGCGTCGTCGAGGACGCTGTCGCGGTGGTCCGGCTCGCCCGCGAGAACGATCGCCTCGCAGGTGCCGCACACCCCTTGGCGGCAGGAGGACAGCACGTCGGCGCCGGCCGCGGTGATCACGTCGAGCACGGAGGACTCCGCGGGCACGGTCAGCACCGTTCCCGTACGGGCCAACTCGACCTCGAACGGCGTGCTGCGCACCGCCGTGCTTCCTTCGGCGGCCACGAACCGTTCAGTGCGCAGGGTGTGCGGCGGCAGATCCGCGCACGCCTGCTCGACCGCGGCCAGCAGCGGAGCCGGCCCGCAACAGTAGACGCGCGTGCCCGGTTGGTGGCCGGCGATGAACGTGGGCAGATCGAGCAGCCCGTACTGGTCCTGCGGCCGGATCTGGACGCGGTCGCCGTACCGGATGAGGTCGTCGCGGAACGCGATGCTGGCGGCGCTGCGCCCGCCGTAGAGAAGACTCCAGTCGGCGCCGAGCAGATCGGCCTGATGGATCATCGGCAGCAGCGGTGTGATCCCGATGCCGCCGGCGACGAACAGATAGTGCTGCGCGGGAACGAGCGGGAAGTTGTTGCGTGGGCCGCCGAGGCCTACGGCCTCACCCACATCCAGAACATCATGGACGTACGCGGATCCGCCGCGCCCGTCCGCCTCCCGCAGCACTGCGATCCGGTAGGTGAACGGGTCCCAGCGGTCGCCGCACAGCGAGTACTGGCGCACCATGCCACTGGGAAGAAACAGGTCGATGTGCGCGCCGGGCGTCCAATCGGGGAGACGTGCGCCGGCCGGGTCGGCCAGGGTCAGCGCCACCACACCGTCGGCAATCGGCTCTTTGCCGACGATGCGCAGAGTTCGTGTTTCCGCCACGTGAACCTCCTGTGACATGAGGCCGCCAGAATGCGACCCCGGTCACAGCGGACACAGCGGGCTTCTCACTCAACGAGAGACGAATTCACCGAAGATGACGGGCGATGCCACGGGCGGCGGCCAGCAACGCGGGCAGCAGCTGCGGCGCCCGACCGTCGTTGGGCACGATCGCCGACAGGCCGGCCACCACCGAGCTCGCCGGGTCGGGGCTCGCGCGCACCGGGACGGCGACCCCGGAGGCGTCGGCGTGGATGTGCCCGCTGGAGACGACGTGCCCCTGCCGCCGGATGCCGTCGAGCACGCGGCGCAGCCGTCCCGGCGCCGTGATCGTCTCGGGCGTGAACGCGGGCAGCGGTCCAGCGATTACCTGCTCCTGCAGTTCATGGGGCGCGTATGCGAGAAGCACCAGGCCCGCCGACGAGGCGTGCAACGGCAGCCGCCCGGCGATCCGGGTCACGTTGATCACCGCATCACGGGCGGAGAGCCGCTCGACGAACAAAACCTCGCCACCGTCGAGCACGCCGAGCTGCACATGGTGCCCGATGACCGCGTGCAGGTCCTCGAGGAACGGCATGGCCGCCTCCCGCAGCCCCAGGGTCGGCGAGGCGCGCTGGGCCAGTTCCCACAGCCTTACGCCGATGCGCACCTTGCCGTTCGCGGCGCGGGCCAGCAGTCCTTGCTCGACGAGGGCGGCGATCAGACGGGATGCGGTGGCGACGTGCAGCCGGGCCCGGCGGCCGATCTCCGAAACCGACAGCTCCGGCTCCTCCGGGGTGAAGGCCTGCAAGATACGCGCGGCGCGGGCGAGCACCGGCTCGCCCCGGGGCCGGTTGCCGCTGTCCACAACGCCCATGCTGACACGCTGTGGCCCGTCAATGAGCCCGAGAACGGTCGGCGCTGGAACCAGAGTTGGCCCGGGCGACGTTTCCCAGGAGAAGCAGAAGCCGACCGGCCGAGGCCGCCCGGTGTGTGGCGGGCACTTCGCGCCGCAGGTCGGCGACGCCGTCGAGATGGGTCACGCATTCCTGAAGCGCGGGGCCGCCAAGGCGTGCGGACACGAAGTCGCGTTGCCGCATCGAGGCCGGCGCTGTCCAGAGAAGGCCACCCAGCAGGGCGTCATGGCGCACCCAGAACAACTCGCGGTTGAGCAGATCCACGGGGAAGTAGCCGTGGTAGATCTCGAGGTCCTCGCACTGCTGGTATTCCTGTCGCACGCCGGGCCACGCCAGAGTCACATCTCCGGCTGACACCTGCCGCAGGCCGGCCAGCGATCGGTGCATTCCTTCGCCACCGATCGCGACGGCGATCTCGACGAGGCGGTGAGCATGTGCGGACTGATCACCGTTGTACCGGCGGCGTTCCGCGTACGCGAGCCCCCCGCCGGACGCCTGCGGTGAGGAGAACACCAGCTCACGCTACCCGCAGAAGTTGCCGGTCAACCGGCGTGCCCATTATGAGGCGCGCCACGGGACGCTGCGGTCAGCCCGTGGTGGACTGCCGGACGATCAGCTCAGGGTCGAAGACGATCTGCTGGTGGCTATGGTCGGCGCCCCGGTCGATCTCGTCGAAGAGCAGGTCGGCGGCGACCTGACCCAGGCGCTGCCGGGGCTGGCGGATGGAGGTGAGCGGCACGGCCGCGGCGGCCGCGTACGCGATGTCGTCATAGCCCACTACGGCCAGATCGTCGGGAAGGCGCAGCCCGTCACGGGTCACTGCCTGAAGAACGCCGAGCGCGACCAGATCATTGCCACAGAACACTGCGGTGGGCCGCTTGGCGGATGACCGCGCAGCCAGCGCGGCGCCGACGGTCCGGCCGGCCGCGACGTCGAGCCGCGACGTCTCCAGCACTTCGAGAGTCGCACCGGCGGCGTCGGCTTCACGGCGTGCGCCGGCCAGGCGGTCGGCCACCTGTCCGAGGGCCAGCGGCCCGCCGGCGAAGGCGAGCCGGCGATGGCCCAGCGCCAGCAGATGCGCGGCGGCGAGCCGCCCGCCGGCTTGATTGTCGACCGCGACTGAGCACACGGCCGCCTGTTTCGAGCCCCGGTCGATCAGAACGACCGGGGTGCCTCGGCGGCGGACGGCCTCGAGCATCTTGACGGCTCCGCCGACCGGCGTGACCAGCACACCTTGAGCGCGCTGCTCTTCCAGGCGGCCGAAGTGGCGCAGTTCCCGGTCGGCGGATTCGGCGCTGTTGTACAGGGTCACGATCACGTCGTGGCGATCGGCCACCCGCTCAGCGCCGCGGGCGACATCGGCGAAGAACGGGTTCGCGATGTCCGGGACGATCAACCCGACCGTACGGCTGCGGCCGGCTTTGAGCGCCCGCGCGGGTTCGTGGAGAACGTAACCGAGGCTGGCGATGGCCGCGGTGACCCGCTCGCGCGTGGCCGGCGCCACCACGTCGGGGCGGTTGAGCACGTTGCTGACCGTGCCGACCGACACGCCCGCCTGACGGGCGACGTCCTCGATCCTCGCCACGGCGCCGAGCGTACGTCATGGTCCGGCCAGTGGATCTTCTCCACCCCGCCGCGCCGGGTTATTGAACCGTTACAATGACAGTTTCCGCAGGTCAGGATCTTGTTTCCGAGAGATCAAATACCGGTTATCAGCGTGATCTTCTTGACGGAGGTTGTAGCCGGGCTCACTCTTTAGACGCTTCAACGCCTCTTAGACGTTTCAATCGGCGGTCACCAAGGAGACTCCCCGTGGCGCACACCTTCCGACGGCTTGCACGACCCACGTACGCGGTGACGGCCGGCGCCGTCGCCCTCGTCCTATCCCTGTCCGCCTGCGGTGGCGGCGACAGCGACAGCGGCGGCGGTTCCTCAGCCAAGAGCTTCTCGTTCCTGTCGATCAACGAGAACACCACGATCCCGACCACGCTCACGACCTTGAGCACGTCGACGTGCGCCACCGAGAACAAGGCCCAGCCGCTGGAGATCAAGAAGCAGGCCCAGGGCAGCCTCGACCAGCAACTGCAGTTGCTCGCCGGGCAGGGCGCCCTGCCGCAAAGCTTCATCGCGGCCAACGCGCCCGCGCTGACCAAGCAGCTGTACGACAACGGCTCGGTCCTCGACGCCGGCGCGGCCGCGCAGTCGGCCGGCGTCTCCGGCGACATCCTGCCTGCCGCAACGTCGACCATCGAGAAGCTCTACGACGGCAAGCAGCTCGTGCTGCCGACCGAGCTCAACATCGAGGGCATCTGGTACAACAAGAAAATCCTGCAGGACAACGGGATCGCCGTCCCGAAGACCTGGGAAGAACTGGTCGCGGCCTTCGCCAAGCTCAAGGCGGCCAACATTCAGCCCGTCTCGAACGCCGGCAAGGGCGGCGACGGCTGGGGCATCACCCGCTGGGTCGGCAACTACATCCTGCGCCAGCAGGGCCCCGACGCGCTGCAGAAGGTCAAGGACGGCCAGGCCAAGCTGACCGACCCGCAGTACGTCGCGGCCGCGCAGGCGATCGCCGACCTCGGTAAGGCCGGCTACTTCGGCAAGTCGCCGACCTCCATCGACTACGCCACGGCGCTGAACACCTTCGCCACCGGCAAGGCCGCGTTCATCTACATGGGCTCGTGGGCGCTGTCGGTCTTCAACGACCCGAAGCAGGCCACGATCGGCGCCGACAACATCGGCTTCATGAACTTCCCGACCGTCGCCGGCGGCGCCGGCGCCGCCGACCAGGTCCCGGCCAACGTCGGCACGGCGGTCGCGGTCTCCAAGAAGGCGTACGACAACGACAAGAACACCCAGGCCTGGGTCAAGTGCATCATCGCCAACTACGGCACCGTGGCGCTGCGCGACTCCAGCCAGATCACCGGCTTCAAGACCGACGCGAGCGTCAAGGTCCCGGCGCTGACCCAGCAGATCCAGACCGAGATCGGCAACATCAAGACGAGCGTCCTGTGGTTCGAGGGCTATTTCTCGGCCAAGGCCACCACGGTGAGCCAGAACAACGGCGGACTGCTCGGCGGCGGCCAGCTGTCCGGCGAGAAGTTCATGCAGACCGTCAGCACCAACCTCGGCTGAGTGGGCTCGGCGGTGGCCGCCCCTCCGGGCGGCCACCGCGCGCCATCGAAAGAAGGACATTCATGCACAGCGTTCTGGGTGACCGGAAGTCGGTCGCCATCCTGCTCGGACCGGCCCTGCTGGTCTACTCCCTGGTGATGCTGGTCCCGATGCTGTGGTCGCTCGGGTACACCTTCTTCACCGGCAGCGTCATCTCCGGATTCACCTTCACCGGGCTGGACAACTTCAGCAAGCTCTTCAACGACCCGGCCCTACCCGGCGCGCTGTGGTTCACCATCAAGTACGCCTTGGTCATCACCGTCGGCCAGGTGCTGGTCGGCTACCTGCTCTCGCTGCTGTACGTGTTCTTCCTGCGCCGCGCCGGCGGGCTGATCCGCACCCTCGTGTTCTTCCCGGTCGTTCTGCCGACCGTCGCCGTGGCGCTGCTGTTCCAGAAGTTCTTCGAGGTGGCACCGCAGACCGGCCCGGTCAACGCGCTCCTGCAAGCCCTCGGCTTCTCCGCCGTCGACTTCTTCAGCACCCCCGGCAAGGCGTTCCTGGTCATCGCGCTCATGGACATCTGGCGCTCGATGGGCTTCTACGCGATCCTGCTCTACGCCGGCCTGCTCGACATCCCCGACGAGCTGATGGAAGCCGCCGCCATCGACGGCGCGACCACGTGGCGGCTGATCCGCAGCATCATCATCCCGCTGTCGATGCCCGTGCTGGTCTCGTCGCTGGTCTTCAGCATCAACGGCACGCTCAAGGCGTTCGACTCGATCTACGCCTTGACCGGCGGCGGGCCCGGCAGCTCGACCTCGCCGCTGACGCTGTACATGTTCCAGACCTCATTCGCCTTCGGCGATTACGGGTACGGGTCCACGATCGCGCTCACGCTGACCGTGCTGTGCCTGCTGGTCACCGTCTTCATCTTCCGCGCGACCCGCCGCGACCTGGCGCAGGGGTAGACATGGCACTCATCACCGAACAACGCGCCAACCGCATCGGCGCGCCCCGCACCTCCCGCAGTCGTGGTGCGCGCAAGGCCTCCCGCTTCCTGCGCCGCCTGCCCGGCTACGCCGCCGTCGCGGTCCTGCTGATCCTGGTCGTCTACCCGCTCATCTGGCTGCTGCTGGGTTCCTTCAAGACCCAGAGCGAATTCCTGAACTCCTCGACCACGGCCCTGCCGGACAGCTTCACCAACTTCGACAACTACTCGCAGGCGTGGTCCTCGGTCGCGCTTTACCTGCGCAACTCCCTGCTCACCGTGCTGCCGGCGCTCGCACTGATCGTCGCGTTCGGCACCGCGGCCGGGTTCGCCCTGGAAATCCTGGTCTGGCGCGGCCGCCGCACCACGCTGCTGCTGTTCCTGGCCGGCATCATGATCCCGGGCCAGATGATCCTGCTGCCGCTGTTCACGGTCTACTTCAAGCTGCATCTGACCGGCACCCTGTGGCCCCTGATCATCACGTACACGGCGACCGGTCTGCCGTTGACCGTCTTCATGATGGCCACCTACTTCCGAGCCGTCCCGCGCGAGGTCTTCGAGGCCGCGACGATCGACGGCGCGAGCGTGATCCGGTCGTTCGTATCGGTCGCGTTCCCGATGATGCGCAACTCGGTGCTGACCATCGCGCTGGTGCAGTTCTTCTTCCTCTGGAACGACCTGCTCATCGCACTGACCTTCACCACCGACGATGCCCAGCGCACCGTGCAGGTCGGCTTGCTCAACTTCACCGGGCAGTTCGGCACGGTCGAGTACGGGCCGACGTTCGCCGCCATCTGTATCAACGTGCTGCTGATCCTGGCGATCTACCTGTTCCTCAACCAGCGGGTCATGCGCGGTCTGTCGGCCGGCGCGGTGAAAGGCTAGACGTGACAGAGCAACACCAGTCCGGCGTACGGGTCCTCGCGCCCCGCATCGAGCACCACACCGAGCTGCTGGGCATCGGCGAGTCCGCACCGCGGCTGTCCTGGCGGGTCGAGACCGAGGCGACCGGATGGCGCCAACAGGCGTACGAAATCGAAGCCGTCACCACCGACGGCGCGCACCTGTGGACCAGCGGCCGGATCGCCTCGCCCGACAGCGTTCTCATGCCGTGGCCCGGCCCGGTCCTGCGATCCCGCGATCGGGTCGGCGTCCGGGTCCGGGTCTGGCCGGCCGGCGACGAGACGCCCTCGCCGTGGAGTGAAGTCACCACGGCCGAGGCGGGCCTGCTCGAGCACCAGGATTGGAAGGCGTCCTTCATCAGCGCGCGCGAGCAGACGGCCGCGGTCCTGCTGCGCCGCGACTTCGCCGTCCGCGATGGCCTGGTCCGGGCCCGGATCTACGCCACCGCCTGCGGCGTTTACGAGCTCGAGCTCAACGGCGAACGCGTCGGCAGCGACGTTCTGGCGCCGGGCTGGACCAGCTATCACCATCGGTTGCGCTATCAGACGTACGACGTGACCGGTTTGCTCTCCTCCGGCCTCAACGCCCTCGGCGGCTGGCTCGCCGACGGCTGGTGGCGCGGCAGCCTCGGCTGGAACCGCGTCGCCGGCCGCTACGGCAACCGCACGGCCCTGCTGGCCCAACTGGAGCTCACGTACGCCGACGGCACCACTGAACTGGTGGTGACCGACGAGTCGTGGAGCGCCGCGACCGGCCCGATCACCCGGGCGAGCATCTACGACGGCGAGCACCACGACGCCCGGCTCCAGCCGACGGACTGGACTCCGGTGGAGCAGGTGGATCCCGAAGTCGGCGCCCTGGTCGCGCCGATCGGGCCGCCGGTTCGCCGCATCCAGGACGTCGCGCCGGTCTCCGTCACCCGCGTCGACGCCGAGACTCACCTGCTCGACTTCGGGCAGAACCTTCCCGGCCGCCTGCGGATCCGCGTGTCCGGGCCGGCCGGCACGACCATCGGGATGCGGCACGCCGAGGTCCTCGAGAACGGGCGTCTGAGCCTGCGCCCGCTGCGCACCGCCGACGCCCACGACGTTTACGTCCTCAACGGCAGCGGCATTGAGGTCTGGGAACCTCGCTTCACCTACCACGGCTTCCGGTACGCCGAGATCACCGGCTGGCCGGGCGAGATCAACCCCGGCGACGTCGTGGCCGTGGTCTGCCACGACGACATGACCCCGGCCGGCGAGTTCGACTGCTCCGACCCACTGGTCAACCGCCTGCACGAGAATGTCCGCTGGAGCATGCGCGGCAACTTCGTCTCCGTGCCCACCGACTGCCCGCAACGCGACGAACGCCTCGGCTGGACCGGCGACCTGCAAGTATTCGCCCCCACCGCGGCGTTCCTGTACGACTCCGCGGGCAGCATCGCCGACTGGCTGGCCGACGTCGACGCCGAGACCGGGCCGGACGGGCTCGTCCCGCTCTATGTCCCGCACATCGAGACTTCGTTTCCCCAGTTCCACTGCGCGGTCTGGGGCGACGTCACCACGGTGGCGCCCGCCGTGCTGCTGGATCGGGCCGGCGACGCGGGCCCGTCGGTAACCGGATACGAGACCGCCCGAGCGTGGGTGGAGGGCTGCCGGCGGCTGCTCGACGAGCACGACGTCATCTCCGACGGTCCGCAACTGGGCGACTGGCTCGACCCGGCCGCGCCACCGGACCGCCCGGGGCAGGCTCGCACCGACGCCTACCTGGTGGCCACCGCATATCTGGCGCACTCGGCCCGGCTGCTGTCCCGGCAGGCCCGGCTGATCGGCAAGCCGGACGACGCCAGCGCCTACGAGCACCTGGCCGACCAGGTCACCGCGGGCTTCCGCCGCGAGTTCCTCACCTCGGCCGGGCGATGCGTCTCCGACACCCAGACCGCGTACGCGCTCGCGATCTGCTTCGAACTTGTCGACGGTGACGAGCAGCGCCGGCACGCCGGGAACCGGCTCGCGCAACTCGCGCGGGACAACGCCTATCGCATCGGTACGGGCTTCGCGGGCACCCCGCTGATCCTCGACGCGCTCAGCTCGTCCGGCCACCTCGACGAGGCGTACCGGATCCTGCTGGAGAAAGGCTGCCCGTCCTGGCTGTACCCGGTGACGATGGGAGCGACGACCATCTGGGAACGCTGGGACAGCATGCTGCCCGACGGCAGTATCAACCCGGGCGACATGACCTCGTTCAACCACTACGCGCTGGGCGCGGTCGCCGACTGGCTGCACCGCGTCGTCGCCGGCCTCGCACCGGCGGCGCCCGGCTACCGCACGATGTCGGTCCGGCCGCAACCCGGCGGCGGGCTCACACACGCGTCCGCTCGGCATCTCACGCCGTACGGGCCGGCCTCGGTTGCCTGGCGCCGGGACGGCGCCGTCCTGCACGTCGACGTGACGGTCCCGCCCGGGTGCGAGGCGCGGGTGGACCTGCCCGGCGCCGACCTCGTCACCGTCGGCTCCGGGCGACACCGCTTCTCGCGGCCCTTCCGGGCGGCCGAGGACGACCCGGTCGCACCCGAGCCGCTTCCCTACAGGTTCTGATCGATGGCCTGCTCCCGTACGATCGGCGCACGGGAGCAGGCCGGTGGCGACAGGTGGACGACATGCGCGCGACGATCCGGGACGTGGCCCGGGTGGCCGGTGTCTCGGACGGCACGGTCAGCAACACCCTCAACCGCCCGCACCTGGTCACCGACGAGACCCGCGAGCGGGTACACCAGGCGATGGAGGCCGTCGGCTACATCCCCAACGCCTCCGCGCGGGCGCTGCGGGTGGGGCGCAGCCGCTCGATCGGACTGGTGGTGCTCGACGTCGGCAACCCGTTCTTCACCGACGTGGCCACCGGCGCGGAGGAAGCCGCCGCGGACGTGGGTGCGGACGTCGCCCTGTTCGACACGGGCCTGGGCGAGTACGACCGCGAACAGAGGCTGTTACGCCGGCTCACCGAGCGACGCCTCGACGGCCTGATCATCACCCCGCACGACGTCGAGGACCCCTTGCTGGCCGAGCTCGAGCAGCGCGGCACGCCGGTGGTCATCCTGGCCCGCGAGGTCTCCAGCCGCCGCCGTAGCGCGGTCCGCAGCGACGACGACTACGGGGGCGTCCTGGCCGCGGAGCACCTCATCGGGCTCGGACACCGCCGATTGGCGTACGCCGGCTGGCGTCACGACGAGCGCTATCAGGGCGCTGCACGTACGGCCGCCGCCGCTCAGGCCCAGCTCACCTGGCTGGAAACCGCCAACGCCGAGTTCGCCGACGGCCTCGCCGCTGGCGCACGCCTGGTCGCCATCCCGGCCGCCGAGCGCCCCACCGCCATCTTCTGCGCCAATGACCTCATCGCCGTCGGCCTCGTTCAAGAGGTGACCCGCAACGGCCTGCGTATCCCCGAAGACCTGGCCGTCGTCGGCTTCGACGACACCGACCTGGCCAGCGCCGCCTGCGCGGTCGAGCTCACCAGCGTTCACCAAGCCGCCGTTGACATCGGCCGGACCGCGGTCAAACAACTGATCCAGGAAATGAGCGACCCGGCGGTCGAGCACAAGGACATCGTTTTCACGCCCGAACTCGTCGTCCGCGAGTCGAGCACCGCCCGAATACTCGGTCGTTCCCGCGCCTGAAACAGGCCGGCACACAACGGTTGAACCGCCCGCCCCCGGTCCTGTCGTGGGTCCCAGAGGCGGGCGTGTCCGTTGGATCGGCGCCATTTCAATCGACTCCGATAATTCCCTAAAGCCGTTTTAACCTTCTGCCCAAGCAACGCCGGAATGGCGTTATCGCGGCAACGCAAAGAGTGCTCATGGCGTTGCTGAGCATTCCGTCGAAGAAAGAGGGGTGGTGGATTGACCCAGCTTTGATGACGGCGCAGAATCCGGCAAGCCGAACGTGCTGATAACCGGTATCCGTTGCATGGATGGAGCTCACCGAGCGATGACCCGCCACGTCGACCTGAACCTGCTGATCGCCCTCGACGCGCTGCTCAACGAGTGCAGCGTCACCCGCGCCGCCGAGCGCCTGGGCCTCAGCCAGCCGGCCACCAGCGCCGCGCTGGCCAAGCTGCGCCGGCACTTCGGCGACGAGCTGCTTATCCGGGCTGGCCATGGTTATCAGCTCACTCCGCTGGCCGCCCGGCTGATCGAGCGCACCGGCGCCGCCATCGCCGCGACCGACAGGGTCTTCGCCGACCAACCCGCCTTTGATCCGGCTCTCTCGGAGCGCACGTTCAGCGTGATCATGAGCGACTACGCGCTGACGGTGCTCGGTCCCGTGGTCGCCGCGATCGTCGACCGCCAGGCCCCGCGGGTACGGCTGCAGGTGCGTCCCACCAGCCGCGACAACGTCGACCAGGCGGCTGACGTCCTGCGCACCACCGACCTGCTCGTTCTGCCCCACGGCGTCGTCACCGATTTGCCGTACCACGACCTGTACGAGGACGAATGGGTCCTGCTGGTCGCCGAGGAGTCCCCGGCGCGTTCGCTGACCATGGAGCACCTGAGCCGGATGCCATGGATCATGACGTACCACAACGGCACCGCGGTCAGCATCGCCGCGCGTGAATTGCGCACGCACGGTGTCGAACTGAACATTCGCATGGTGGTGGAGAGCTATGCCGCCCTGCCGGCGCTGATCGCCGGCACCGACCGGGTTGCGCTCGTCCAGCGCCAGCTCGGCCGCGCGATGGCCGCCGGCCACCCGGTCCGCATGGTGGCCTGCCCGTTCGACGCCACGCCCTTGATCGAGGCCATCTGGTGGCACCCGATGAACGAATCCGACCCGGGGCACCGCTGGTTGCGCCGGTGCTTCGCCGAGGCGGCCGTGCAGGTTCAAGGCTGAGGCCAACGGCCGACGGCCTCGGGGGATCCGCCGCGCCTATACCGGCTATCACCGGATCGGGCTTCCGGACCTGGCGCGGCCGCGGCGAGAGTGGTGGCACTCACACCTCAAGCAACAGAGGAGTAACCCGAGTGCCCGCAGTTCGTAACGTCCTCGTGGTCGGGGCAGGCGCGGCCGGCGCCGCGACAGCCATTCTCCTCGCTTCCGGTGGCGTCTCGGTCGATCTCATCGACGCCAAACCCGACGCGGGCGCGTTCGGTTCCGGGATCACCCTGCAGGGCAACGCCCTGCGGATCCTGCGCCGGCTCGGCGTCTGGGAACAGATCTCCGAGCAGGGGTACGCCTTCAGCACGCTGGGCCTGCGCGCGCCGGACCCGCACGGGACGCTGATCGCCGAACTGGACGATCTGCGCACCGGCGGCCCCGAGCTGCCCGCCACCCTCGGCATGTACCGGCCGGATCTGGCCCGGACCTTGCTCACCCGCGCGGCCGAGGCCGGCGCCAAGGTCCGCTTCGACACCGGCTTCCGGTCGTTGGAGCAGGACGACGCCGGCGTGGACGTCACCTTCGCCGACGGCTCGACCGGCCGCTACGACCTGGTCGTGGGCGCCGACGGCATCCGTTCGGCGACCCGCCGCGGCCTCGGCATCGAGCTGGCGACCCGGAGCGTCGGGATGGGCATCTGGCGGGTCTTCACCACCCGGCCGGAGTCGGTCGTACGTACCGATCTGTACTACGGCGGACCGAGCTACATCGCCGGCTACTGCCCGACCGGCGACGACTCCCTCTACGCCTACATCGTCGAGGACGCGCAGGACCGCGGCGCGCTGACCCCTGAGCAGTCACTGGACGTGATGCGTGAGCTCGCCGGCGCCTACCACGGGCCGTGGGACGACATCCGCGCCACGCTGACCGACCCCACCCGGATCAACTACACCCACTTCGAGAGCCACCTGCTGGACGCGCCCTGGCACCGGGGCCGGGTCGTGCTGATCGGCGACGCCGCCCACGCCTGCCCGCCCACCCTCGCGCAGGGCGCCGCGCAGGCGCTCGAGGACGCCGACGTCCTCGCCGAGCTGCTGCTGGCCGCCGGCACCCTCGACGAGGCGCTGTGGCGCTCCTTCACGGACCGCCGTCATCACCGGGCCCGCACGGTGGTCGAAGGCTCGCTGCAACTGTGCGACTGGCTGCTGGCCGGCGAACGCGGCGACGTCCCCGGCCTGATGGGCCGCATCTCCCACCTGCTGGCCGACCCCGCCTGAGGAGCGTCATGGACGAACGACTGATCACCCACCTGCGGCACGTCGACCTGGCCGTGCCCGACTACGACAAACAGCTGGACTTCTACACCACCCTGTGGGGTCTCACGCCCGAGACCACCGACGACGGCCTGGCCTTCCTGGCCGCGGCCGGCTCACCCGAGCAGTACTCGGTCCGCCTGCGCCAAGCTGACGAGAAGCGCCTTGACCTGATCGCCTTCGGCGCGGCCGGCCCGGGGGACGTGGACACGCTCGCCGAGCGTCTCGGCCGCGACGGTGTGCGACTGGTCAGCGAACCCGGCACGCTGCACACCCCGGGCGGCGGCTACGGTTTCCGGTTCTTCGACAACGACGGCCGTACGGTCGAAGTGTCCTGTGACGTCGCCGTGCGCGCCCACCGCAAGGTGGAGGCCGGCGAGTCAGTCCCGGTCAAGCTGTCGCACGTGGTCATCAACTCGCCGAACCCCGAGGCGACCGTGGCGTTCTACCAGCGGCATCTGGGCTTCGCGCTGTCCGACACCCTCATGCACCCGCACATGGGCCAGATGATGTGGTTCCTGCGCACCAACACCTACCACCACAGCCTCGCGATCGCCCGCGGCCCGCACGTCGCGCTGCACCACGCCTCGTTCGAGATGCGCGGTATCGACGAGTACATGCGCGGCACCGGCCGGCTGCTGCGCGCCGGCGTGGAGAAGGTGTGGGGCCCCGGCCGGCACATGGCCGGCAACAACACCTTCAGCTACTTCCTCGACCCGCACGGCAACACCGTCGAGTACACCACCGAGCTGGAGCAGCTGGACGAGGACACCTGGCATCCACACCTCTACGACTTCACCGACCCGATGGTCAGCGACCAGTGGGGCACGGCGAACCCGATGACCGAGTTCGTGGCCAAGCAATCGTTCAACGATCCCGACCGCGGCATCTTCGTCGCCCCGCCGCTCTGATGCGCCTGGCCACCTTCACGTACGCCGGTGAACAGCACTGCGGGGTTGTCGACGGCGACGTCGTCCGCCCCTATGCCGCCAACCTCGACGCCCGTACGATCATCGCCGCTTGGCCCGACGCTCCCCCGCTCGGCGACGCTGTCCCGCTGACACAGGTGCGTCTGCGGGCACCGCTGAGCCCAGCCTCACTGCGCGACTTCGTGGCCTTCGAGGAGCACGTGAGCGGGGTGCGGCGCAGCGTCGACGGCGTGGCCGGGGTTCCGGACGCCTGGTACGACGCGCCCACCTTCTACTTCAGCAATCCGCACACGATCTACGGACCGGACGACGACGTGCCGTTCCCCGCCGCGTCCACGGCCCGTGACTTCGAACTCGAGGTCGCTGCCGTCGTCGGGCCGGCTGGCTCGATCTTCGGCTACACGATCTTCAACGACTGGTCCGCCCGCGACCTGCAGAGCCGCGAAATGCAGGTGCACCTAGGACCGGCCAAGGGCAAGGACTTCGCCGGCAGCCTCGGCCCGTGGATCGTGACCGCCGACGAACTGGAGCCCTACGCCGACCGCGACGGCTTCCTGGACCTGTGGTGCAGCGCCGCCGTCAACGGCGCCGAGGTCGGCCGGGATCTGCTGTCCAACATGGGCTGGAGCTTCCCGGCCCTGCTCGCCTACGCCGGCCGCGACAGCCGACTGGTCGCAGGCGACGTCCTCGGCTCCGGCACGGTGGGAAACGGCGGCTGCCTCGCGGAGCTGTGGGGCCGCACCGGCCGCCAGGAACCGCCACCGCTGCGTGACGGCGACGTGGTCACCTTGACGGTGCAGGGCATCGGCAGCCTCACCAACCGGGTCGTCTCCGGCCCGTCACAGCCTTCACTCACAGCGGTCCGGCGGCGGGACCCGGCCGCGGCCCGCAGTGCGGCGGCGACGCCACATCCCTCCGATCCTCTGTGAAACATCGGAAAGGCAGTAACGAATGTTCGAGTACTTCCCGGGCAACTACGTGTGGAACCTCAGCGTGGTCGCCACCCTCAACAGCGGCGGGCTCATCGATGAGGTGGATCGGGCCTGCCGCCCGATCCGGGAACTGGCCGCCCAAGGCTCCGACGTCGGCACCCGCGAGCTCATGGCCTCCTGGGCCGCGGTCGCCGAGCAACTCGCCGGGCAGGCCGCGGCCGACGAGACGGCCGGGCACACGCGTACGGCCGGGCAAAAGTATTTGCGGGCGGCGAACTACCTGAGCCAGGCCGAACGGATGCAGAGCGCCCACTCCCCCGACCGCGCCGCCGTCTATCAGCGCTGCCTGGACCTCATGCAGAAGGCCTTCGACCTGATCGACCCGGCGACCAGCCGGGTGCGGGTGCCCTTCGAGACGACGACGCTGCCGGCCTACTTCACCGACGCAGGCCCCGGCGCCCCCTGCATGATCATGTGGAACGGCCTGGACTCCACCAAGGAACACATGTACGCCGCCGGCTTCAGCCAGGAACTGGCCGCCCGGGGCATCTCCACACTCATGGTGGACTGCCCGGGCAGTGGCGAAGCGTTGCGCTTCGGCGGGCTGACCGCTCGGGTCGAGACCGAGGACTGGGCCGCGGCCTGCGTCGACTACCTGCTGGAACGCGGTGACGTGAACCCGGCCCGGATCGGCCTGGTCGGCTGGTCGCTGGGTGGCTACTACGCGCCGCGGGCCGCCGCGTTCGAGAAGCGGCTCGCCCTGTGCGTCGCGTGGGGCGCCAACCACGACTGGGGTGCCGTACAGAAACGCCGCCTGGACCGCGAGGGCGAGAACCCGGTCCCGCACTACTGGGACCACGTGCTGTGGGTGTGGGGCGAGACCGACCTCGACACCTTCATCAAGAAGGCCGAGGCGGTCAACCTCGACGGCGTCGTAGAGCAGATCACCGTGCCGTTCCTGATCGCTCACGGCGCCAACGACCGGCAGATCCCCGTGACGTACGCGCACCGCTCCTACGAACAGGCGGTCAACAGCCCCAAACGGGAGTTGCGGGTGTTCACCGCCGACGAGGGCGGCGCGGAACACATCGGCCTGGACCACCTGCCTTACGTCAGCGTCTTCATCGCCGACTGGATCGCCGGCACCTTCCGGGAGCTGCCGTGAGCCTCGACCGCACCGACCCGGCCGGCGCCATCGCCGCGGCCGCCAAACGCTGCTCCAACTGGGGACGGTGGGGCGCTGACGACGTACGCGGCACGATGAATTTCCTCACCCCCGCCAAGCGCAAGCAAGGCGCGGCGCTGGTCCGTCGCGGGGTGTCGTTCTCGCTGGCCCAGTCGTTCGACATGGACGGCCCGCAGAAAGGCTGGCGCCGCCGGACCAACCCCGTGCACACCATGCTCGACACCGGCACTGACGCCGCCGCCGGCATCCAAGGCTTCCCGCACGGCCTCGGCGGCGCCGACGACATCATCGCCATGCCCCTGCAGTGCTCGACGCAATGGGACGGGCTCGGTCACATCTTCGACCACGGGATCGCCTGGAACGGCCGGCCGGCCGGCGAGGTCGTCACCAGCCTGGGCGACGCGGTCACCGGCATCGAAACGGTGGCGGACGTCATCGCCGGGCGCGGTGTCCTTCTCGACGTGGGGCGCACGATCGGCACCGACGGAGAACTACCCGACGGGTTCCCCATCACCGCCGAACATTTACGCGCCACCATCGACGAGCAAGGGCCGACCTCGAAAGTCGCAACCGGCGACATCGTGCTGGTCCGCACCGGCCAGCTCGCCCGCGCCCGCCGCGACGGCTGGGGTGACTACGCCGGCGGACCGGCACCGGGCCTGTCGTTCACCACAGCGGAGTGGCTGCACGACACCGAGATAGCCGCGATCGCCACCGACACCTGGGGATTCGAAGTTCGCCCTAACGAGTTCGACGACGCGTTCCAGCCGCTGCACCAGGTCGCCATCCCACACATCGGCCTGTTCCTCGGCGAGATGTGGGACCTCGACGCTCTCGCCGAGGACTGCCGCGCCGACGGCGTGTACGAGTTCTGGCTGAACGCCGCTCCCCTGCCGATCACCGGCGCCGTCGGCTCTCCAGTCAACCCGATAGCCGTCAAGTGATCGCATCACGGCTGATTTGTTCTCAGGTCAGCTCGAGGAGGGCCGGTCAAGCCGTTGCGCGGTCATAATGCCGACGACGACCGCGCCCATGCATGTCGGGCCAGCGAATCGTCGTGGTGGTCGACCCGCCGCCGTAGCCAATCTGTAGGTGATCGGTCGTTCATTGGCAAATGAGCTACGCAGGTTCGGCCCCTCAAAGCTTGCTCGTACCAGGCTGGGCCGCATCGCCAAAGGCATCCTAGGAACCTAACCTGAACCTATTCTGTCAAGTGTTTGGAATGCGACGGCGCGTCCGACACAATGAGTAAGCAATAACTGCGCACAAACTCCGCTTCGCCGCTTACTATCGTCGAGAGGCGCCCAGCAGAGACCGCTGACCCCCACACTGCCAGTGTGGTGCGCGGAAGGGCCTGAACGCAGAGCGAGACCGGCCGCTGGCTCCACCTTAGTCGATGGAACCCGGCGACCCACGGTCTCGCCATGTCACCGGCCCTAGGCTCTTCCTCCTCCGAGCTTGGGCGCCGGGATGTCGGCCGAGAACGGGTGGACGGACCCAGGCGCGTCCGCGATCTGGTCGAACCAGGAGTCCACCCGCATGTCGGTGGTGCCGAACTTGCCGGCGAACTCCATGTTGTCCTCGAATCCGCCCATGTCGGCCTGGTAGAGCCACTCGTGGTCGACATCCTCGAAGGCGGCGTCGTAGAAGTCGAGGTAGAGCTCGCGTGCCTGCTCCGGCGAGAGGACCCGTGGTCGACGAGCAGGTTCTGCGCGCGGGTGACGACGAGGTGCAGAGCGAGTGCTTCCGCAACGGATGAGGGCGCCATCCACTCGGCGGCCGAGAGCCTGCCGGTGATCATTACGGTGGCCACCTGGAATCTCCGTGCGAACCGGCCGTTGTAGTGGGGTGCGAACCTGCGCGGCAGTTCGTCCAACACAAAGAATGTCGTGGAGCTGTCGAAAACGGTGCCGGCGCTGTCACCGGCGAGCGTCTCGATGTCTTGGAAGAGCTCATCGATGATCTGCGTGGCAGCCATGATCAGGGCACCGGCGGCGAGGCGTGAATCGGCCTCGCTGTTGCCTGTCGCGAATGTCTCGGATTCGAAGGCTCTGAGCAAGCCACCGTGATCCTCAATCCATGTTCGCCAGTCGACTTCGGGTTCGAGATCCTGCGAGCTAGGCATGTCATGTCCCTTCCTGCGATCGGGACGCCACGTCCACCGTGTCGACCGCCCCGAGCACTTGGAGCAATCCCTCGACGGAGACGACGTACCGGTGACCAACTCGGATGAGAGGAACCGGGAAGGCGCCGGCCCGCGCCAAGGCGTACGCGGTGGTGCGTCCGATGCCAAGCACGGAACCTGCGGTCTCGACGTCGGTTGCCACGCCGAGCTGACGAACCTCTTCGGCCGTCCATGAGCGCTTGGACACCCGAATTCCCCTTCCATCTATCGCTGCCGTCAGCCCTCGACCCCTCTGGGGTGGGATCGGGGGGCTGACGGCATGGTCTAAGCGCACCACGCGAGTCTTGGGGACCGATAGTTGTCTGGGGTTGTCTTCACCTGTCGGGTGTTAACCCGGCTTAGGACGGCCGAAGCGCGGTCGAACGCAGGTCGTTTCACACTTTCAGGCGGCTTCTTCTCCGAGGGCCGAGTCCATCAGCTCGGCGGCTTTGCGCTCGCTCTCGGGCAGCACGTGGGCGTAGACCTCGCGCGTCGTGCGGGCATCGGCGTGTCCGAGCCGCTTCTGCATGACGTGTTCCGGAACGCCGGCGTCCGCCCCGGCGGTCGCCGAGGTGTGCCGGGCGTCGTGCAGAACGATCACCGGCACACCAGCCGCGCTACAGGCGTCCTCCCACCGATCGGTGAAGTACCGCGGGTAGTACGGCTTGCCATCCTCGCGAGGAAAGACGTATCCGTAGTCGTGGTACAGCAAGCCGGCGGCGGCTTTCTCCTCGTCCTGGCGGGCTTTGTGCTCGCGCAGGACGCGCACCATCGCCGGGCCGATCGCGATGGCACGCCGGCTCTTTCCCTTGGGCGATTTCTCGAGGACCTTGTTGCCGCAGATAGTCCGCTGGATGTGGATGTGGACGATCCCGTTGTCGAGATCGACCTTCGACCAGCGCAGCCCGGCGATCTCCCCGCGACGCGTACCGGCGACCACCGGGAGCGCCCACGCCGCATACAACCGCGAATCGCGGTGGAACCTGAGGAACTGCTTCGACTCCTTCGGCGTCCACACCCCTTTGCGGCCCTGATCCTCCCGCTCGGCCGGGCGCGGCTGCCGCACCTGGCCGAGTTCGATGCCGAGATCCCGAAACGCTTTCATCAGCACACGATGAACGGTGCGGACGGTCGTGGGCGACAACGGCTTCTTATTAGCGCCGCCTTCTGTCAGCAGTGTCTTGTAGAAGTCCTGGACGATCCGCCGGTCGAGGTCATACAGCTGGCGGCCGCCGATGTGCGGGTACACGTACATCCGGAACAGGTTGCGGTAGTTGTCCTGAGTGGTCTCTTCGATGTCGAGTTCCCGCTCCGACAACCAGCCGTTCAGCTCGGCGGCGACACTGCCGTCGGCGCCGATGCTGGCCTCGCCGTACGCCTTCCGTGCTTCGCTTTCCGCTTTCTCCGCCGCCGTCCTACTTGGGAACCCGCGGCGCTTGTACTGGCGCCGTTTTCCGTCGTCGCCGACAGGCAGGTCGATGACGAAGAACCAGAGGATCTTCTTGGTGGAGAGTTCGTACGAGCCGACTGTCATGGCGGTCCCCCGTGGTCACCCGATCGAGCAGGTGAGATCCACGGTAGCCATCCATGTGACCACGCTTGTGACCACAAGATCCACTGGAGCGATCTTGGTCAAGCGACGTTCGTCCATTGAAAAAGCCGCTGACCAGGACTTTCGTCCTTGCCAACGGCTTGAAAAAGCTGGTCGGGCTGACAGGATTTGAACCTGCGACCCCTTGACCCCCAGCATTTATTGGGGGCAGCGACGTGCTAACAAACGTTTTACCAGGTCACTGAAAAGTATACTCGGCCGAGTAAAGGGGTCGCTGCCACCCTACGCCTCGAAGTGGCCCGTACCTCACTCTACCTGCGCCTTTAGACGCAGAGATGCGTCAGAGCGATTCTCTGCAGGGTTTTCTGTCGACTCAGCCCCGTCGCTCGAGCGCGACGAGCACAGCCCAGCGGCGTGCAACCCATACTCAGCCTCGCCGCTGGAAGGAACGCTGCTTAAGAATGGCCTTGGGCACGGTCACGGATGAACACTATGCATTCATATTCTTGGAGTACCGCGTCAATCCGACCGCTCCTGCTGCGGCTTCGGCTGAGCCCTTGCTGGCATCGGACTCCATGAATGGTGACGGTTGCAAACAGGCAGGCAGCCAAGTCATGGCCATGTGGCACCGAGCGGTCACCAAAGCCGCACTCGACCCTGGACAGGATTGATCTTCACGGCAGCCAATCCTGGCGAGATCAGATTGGAACCATCTAAAACCTTGACGGTGCTTCAAGAGGCAGAGTCCGAACTCCTTACCGCTATGGGTCACCACACCGGCTCGCCCTGTCTTTCGGATTGACCGCCCGGTGAAGGAGAGTAGACGCATCGTTCGACGTGAGCGGCCCGACAACGGCCAGGCAATCAAGTAAGCCCATCGCTTTGTCACGTCGGCAACGCCATGGCGGACAGCGTGTCCGGCGGTACCGCGCGGCGGCAGCGATCATCAAACGCGTGGATCATCGATTGACTTTCAAGCTTGACCTTTACCTTCAAGGCGCTGGGCAGCGTCAGCACATGGGAACACTGTATGTCCCCCAGCGTTATGCCGGCGGTGACATCTCGCTGGGCGGGCAGCACTTCGCGGTGGTCGCCATCGCGGAGGGCGCCGACGGCCACACCCTCAACGTTGTGCCGGCAACGAGTCGAGGCCCCGAGCCCGGCTAACCGACTTTCCGCGTGTGATATCCGTGGCGGCCCACGGCCTGACGCGGCAGTAGCGTCGACTGCGCTCCGCGGGACCGCTAATCACGGATGATCCCGCACGTCGGTCCCGCTATCCTCGCCAAACATGTTCGCACGGTACTTTCCGCAGGCGGCGACGCACCTGAAGGCTGCTGGTGTCGCCAGAGAGCGACTTCTTACTCGCTGGCGCGACCTGCTAGGCGAGGAGTTGTTCGACACTGGTGTCATGACGTCTTCTGACGGAGACGTCATGATCGTCGCGTACGCCGACTGGCCTGCCGGCGTGCGAGAGCAACTCACCGGCTCGTTTAAGGAATGCGTCGACGAGCTGTGGGCCTGTCTGGATGCTCTTGTCACGGAGTCCGTCACGATGTTCAGCATCCGGCACCGCCTTCGGGATTCGGATGCTCCCCGCTACTTCCCGATCGCCGACTCCCCGGAGAACTTCGCCGCGTTGCTGAAACAGTCCTGCGTCGACGGTGCCCTGGACCTTCAGGTCGCGATGATCGAGGACTGCCAACCGTTCCAGCGAGAACCCTCCGGTCATCAGCTGGATGATATCCGTGTCGGCTTGCAGCAGCTGCTCGACTGGACGAACCGTCTGGACAGTGGCTCGCTGCTCGGTGCATGGGCCACTGCCATCGATCCCCAGATCTCCATTGAGCCGCCCGCTGATGCAGTCACGCTGTGTCCGCAGCCGCCGGGAGAACTCGTGGACGAGCGAGTAGTGGCGCGATACAAGGTCGTGGGACGTGCAGCCGACGCCACCGTGTCGGGTCGGGCTGGAACCAACATCGACCTGGCCTTCCCGGACGGTTTCGTTCCCGACGGACCAGATGACACGTTGAGCGAACGTCTACTTCGTGCCGGACGTGCCGTCCGGACATTCGCCGCTGTCTTCACGAAATTCGTGGACGAGGCTCCGGGTTCCAAGCGGCTGCTGCAAGCGCCGGCCGGCGATCGGGCGGCAGCATGGAGGGATGTTCGTCGGTCATCTCGACGCTGGACTCAGCAGGAGCTCGACGCGGTCGCCGCGTCTGAGCTTGGGCTTGCAGTCCTGCGTGATGCCGATGATCTGACAATGATCGTTTCGACGCCCCATGGAACCTTTGAGCGCGTCGTCCCTGACGCCAGTCCGCTCCCCCGACGTGTTGCCCGCGGAACCGCGGCTGAAGATGCGATCCAGCACGCCGCTGCGACATGGGGACTTCCCGACTTCGTTCTGCGTCCGCAGCAAGAGCGTAAGGGTTCTGGTGTTCGGGAAGTCGGCGACGGACTACTGATCGTCGGCGAACGCGGCGTAGTGGTGCAGGCCAAGAGCCGCGATGTCGAACCTGAGAAAATGACCCGCGAAGCCGGATGGCTTGACAAGAAGATAGCGTCGGCGGCCCGCCAAGCTGATGGCACCGTCAAGCAGCTGACCGCTAGACCGAGCCGAATGATCAATGGCCGAGGAAGAGCAGTCACGGTCGACGGCAAGGCAGTCACATGGGTCACGGCCCTGGTGATCGACCACCCGGCCCCGCCGGCGGACTATCGGATACCGAAGATCGACAGCCGGGTACCAGCAGTCGTGTTACTACCGAGTGGGGGCACTCCCCGGTCAACGACCAGCAGACAGTAGCCCTCCGCGCGGCCGCGCCGGCTTGGTCGACGTGGTTCAGCAAGCACATGGCCAACGACGACTTCGCCTACGGGGCCGTCCGATTCTTCGGCGAGGTGGCCGCGGCAGCGTTCGTCCACGATGCTGTCGGCTGGCTCGCCGACCGCGAACGCTTTACCGCCCGCTCCAGCAAGAGGTTGGATTCCGCAGTCATCGAGTTCCTGGTCACCATCTCCACCCGCACCCCGAATCCGCTGCGCGCGACTGGCGCCACCGCAGATAACGGACGGCAACTCCTCGCCCGCCTCCACGGTCGAGGCAACGCCGTGGCCGGCCAGCTCCTCAACAGCCTGACCTGACCGCATCCCCGCCGGGGACTGTCAAGAAAATGGCTCTTACAGTCCCCCGCGCTGAAAGAGCGCAGAACCCCGGCGGGAAGTGGACCTCTTAAGGAGCACTTCACAACAGGGGTCCCGCGCTCTCCAACAGTCGGTATCGCCTTACTTGAGGTGGCCGATTTGGATCAATGGCTGACTAGGGCGCCCCAGGTGGCGAAGAAGGCCGGCTTCGGGCGGTACTGCTCATCGAACATCAGCGGCTTCGCGCCCGGCACCCAGGTGTAGGCGTGTTTGTCGGTGAAACCCCAGAAGTTGATGTCCCGAATGCCGGCGGTCAGTGCCTCGTTGACCACGTCGCCGTAGATTTTCGCCTGGGCGGTGAACTCAGCGTTGTCCGGCAGCGGAGACAGGTGCACGTCCATCTCGGTGATGGCCACCTGAAGTCCGAGGGACTTGTAGGAGTTGACGATGCCGGTGATCACTCCGGGCTCCGGCGCCGAGAAGGTGATGTGCGTTTCCAGTCCGACACCGGTGATCGGCACACCTCTGCGCACGAGGTCGGTGACCAGGTCGTAGAGCTCCTGACGCTTCGCGGGGTAGAACTCGACGAGGGACTCGTTGAGGAACAGCTTGGCCTTCGGGTTGGCCGCGTGCGCGATGCGGAACACCTCGGCGAGGTAGTCGGGGCCGAGGACCCGGTAGAAGTAGTTCGCATTGAGGCCGGTGCCCCCGAACGTGGAGAGGACTTCGGTGGCGACGTCCCACCGGTCGACCTTGCCCGCGTACCGGCCCATGATTGTTTTGAAGTGGACGGTCAGCGCGGCGCGTAGTTCCTCTGGTGTCTGGATCTGCTCGAGCCAGGCCGGATTGCAGCACCCGGAGATCAGGCCGTGGCCCTTCACCGTCATGCGGTTCTGCTTGGCGAAGTCGACGAGCCGGTCGAGCTTCGTGAAGTCGAAGACGCCGCGCTGCGGCTCCACGCTCTCCCACTTGAGCTCGTTCTCCGGTGACAGGCTGTTGAACTGCTGGGCGAGCACCTGCCCGAACTTGGGATCGTCGAGATAGTCCGGATTGATTGCACCGGATCCGACGATAATCCCCAGTCTGGCCGCCTGCGACCGCAGCGTGAGAACCGCCGCGTTCGCCGCCGTCGGCGCGAAGACAGCGGCGGCGACCGTGAGCACCGTGGCAGCAGCAAGTGCGCCGAGCCTCCGGAGTCCGTTACGACGGGGAATCGGCGCACCGAGCAGTGCCGATCGTGAGTTCCTCACCATACCTCCAATGGAGCCATGTATAGACAACGGTGAGCCCGGCCAGGCAACACGACCGTAACATGAAATTAGTACAGCTGATATAGTTTCGCGGACACATATTGGCGGATGTCGAGTCCTTGGAAATGCCGTCTCCCACACCGATAGCCGCTCCGCGATGCAGCGGAGCGGCTATTGACGTTTCTATTCAGCGGAGTATTACGACATGAGTGCCCGATTGCAGCACCTGGGTCAGGTCCGCCAATCGGACGACGCCGCTGGCGCCGGGCGGCACCTCGACCTCGAGGCGAATGCCGTCCGCTGTCCGGGTCCAGGCGCTTGAAGCAGTTCCGTACGGTGTCTGGATGCGTACTGAGGCGGAGCCCAGTTGCTCGGTGAATGTCGGCGCAAAGCGGATTTCGCGGTATCCGGGTGCCATCGGCGCGAGGCCCGCGACGTACTCCTGAAGAAACCGTGCCACGCCGCCGAGGGCGTAGTGGTTGTGCGAGTCGCGGGCATTGCCGTTCTCGTCGTAACCTCGCCAGCTTTCCCACATCGTGGTTGCGCCCTGTTTGAGTTGGGCGAGCCACGACGGCGCTGTGGTCTGGAACAGGAGCCGGTAGGCCACCTCGGGGTGGCCAGCGTCGACGAGTGCGGGCAGCAACAGCGAAGTACTGAGAAAGCCGGTGCCGAGGTGCCCGTCCGCCTTGTCGATGAGCTCGACGAGACGGCGGGCGGCGAGCATGCGCTGGTTGACCGGGAGCAGATCGAAGGCCAGCGCCCGGACGTAGTCGTCCTGCTTGTCCTCACCTATCCGCGCGCCGTCGTCTCGGACGAACGCCGCTCGCCACGCATGCCGCACGTTTTCGGCCAGTTCGGCGTAGTGCTTGGCGTCGGCGTCGTTGCCGAGTACGGCGGCCATCTCGCTGAGCAATGCTGAGGACTTGGCGAAATAGGCGGTGGCGACGACGGCCGGCGGATGCAGCTGATTGCGCACCCATTCGTTTATGCCTTCCTCGCCGGCTCGAAGCCACTCTCCCCAGTGGTAGCCGGAGTCGAGGATGTACCGCTCCAGGTCACCGTGGTGACGCCCGTCCGGCCGGGCGGGGCCGCTGCGGGTCGCGGCGCACGCGAGCTGATCGACCCACTTCCGCGCGCTCGGATATTGGGCGTGCAGGACGCTGACGTCACCGCGGTACTGGTAGAGGGTCCACGGCAGGATGACCATGGCATCACCCCAGCCGACCGAGCCACTGACCTCGGCGTGGAATCCGTTCGGCTTGCCCCGAGGCTGCTCGCTGGGGATGTAGGGCGGGACGCGTCCGTCGTCGTACTGTTCGACGGCGGCGTTTCGGAGATAACGGCGCAGGAAGTTGTCGGCGGCGACGAGCTGTACCGCGGTCGAGCCGAAGACCTGCAGGTCGCCGGTCCACCCCGAGCGTTCCCGCTGCGGGCAGTCGGTCGCGGTGTCGGTGAAGTTGGACCGTAGCGACCATCGGGCGTTGCTCCACAGGCGTTCGAGCCGGGTGTCGGAGGCCGTGAAGGCCGAGATCTCGGGCATGTCCGTGGACAGCACGATGCCCTCTACGTCGGTGGCGGAGAGATCCTCCGCGCCCTGCACCTCGATGTAGCGGAAACCGCGGATGGTGAACCACGGGCAATACCGCAGGGGCTCTTCGGAGAGCGTGACGGTGTCACGTTGAAAGGATGTTCCCGGGCGCCGGGGTGAGCGGATGAACAGGTGGTCCTTGTCGAGCTCGCCCTCCGGCGTGAGCACCTCGCCGTAGGTGAGCACGACCTGCTGGCCGGCGCGGCCACGAAGCGTGAGGGCGGCGATGCCGGCGAAGTTCTGCCCGAAGTCGATGAGCTGCACGCCTGACCGGCTCCGACGCACGGTACCGCTGAGGCGGGCGATGTCGCGCACCCGTTCGACCTCCTCGGCGATCAGGCTCCGGTCATGGCCGGGCAGTACCTCTGCGAACGAGGCGTCGTTCAGGGAACCGCCGACTTCGAGCCACGCGCGCTGATCGACCCGCAGATCGACCTCGACAGCCAACACCGGGTCAGCACGACGGACGGCTCCGGTTCCGACGGTCCATCGCTCGTCGGTGACGATGGTCGTGCGGGATCCGTCGCGGAACTCCAGGTCGAGCTCAAGGAGGACGCCGAGACGGTCCCCGTACCGGGCGTCATCGCAGGCTCCGTCGCCGAGTGCGCCGCGGAACCGTCCGTCGCCGACCGCGAGGCCGAGCACGTTCACCCCGCCTCGCAGGACTTCGGTGACGTCGTACACCTGGTACTCGACCGACTCGTCGAACGGCGTCCACCGGGGCACGAGCGCGTGACCGGCGATGTCGCTTCCGTTGACGAAGAACTTGTACCAGCCGAGCGCGCTGGCATAGGCGCGCGCTCGCACGACGCCGTCCGGCAGGGTGACCTCGGTCCGGAAGTACAGGACGCGCCGGTCGTCGGGGCCTGCGTACGGGGCCGAGATCCACCGGGCCGTCAGTCGGTCGTCCCCGAGCAGGCCTGTCTCGAAGGTCGCCGGGTCACTCCACGGCGACGGCGTGTCCTCGTCGAAGACCCGGACCCGCCACGAATATCCGGTGCGTGATCGCAGCGGGGTCCCCCTGTACACGACTCCGAACGGCCGGCTACCGGCCACGGCCCCTGATCGCCAGAACAGAGACGGCTCGGAAAACTGGGCTCCCTCGGCGACCTCGATCTCATACCCGCTCTGCCGCTGCCCGGCGGAGAGTTGCCACGCGAATTCGGGGGCATCGGTTCCCAGCCCCAGGGGATCGGTCCTTCCGCTCGTGGTGAGCGAGTACGGTGACGATGTCAACTGGTTCACCTCTCCGGCGGTCCACAACGGCGGCGAGCGGTCACAGGACGATGGCCGGGGCGTCGATCTTCGCCTCGGCCCGGATGTCGGCGCTGGACAGCCCGAGCAACACCGTGATCTCCCCCGCCTCGAGACCGCGGCGCCCGTCCGGCCAGGTGTAGGCGAGCCGGCTCAGAGGGACGGCGAACTCGAAAGTCTCCGCGGCGCCACCGGCGACAGCCACGCGGCGGAAGTCCACGAGCTGCCGAACCGGCCGTACGACGCTGGCTCCTTCGTCACGGGTGTACAGCTGCACCACTGTCGTTCCGGGTCGCTCACCGAGGTTGCGGACCGAGCCGCTCACGAGCAGCGTCTCCCCGTCGACGGTGACGTCATCGAAGCCGGCGTCGAAGGTGGTGTAACTGAGACCGTGCCCGAACGGGTACAGCGGGCTGCTGTCGGCGAGGTCGATGTTGCCGTGCCGCGGCTGCGTCGGGTGGTCGTAGCCGCTGCCGAGCGGGTGCCCGTGGTAGAGCGGGATCTGCCCGCCGTGGCGCGGGAAGGTGGAGGGGGTGCGTCCGCCGGGTTCGGTGACGCCGAAGAGGACGTCCGCGATGGCGGATCCGGCGGCCTGGCCGAGGAGCGGGGCGAGGAGCACCGCCGACGATGCCTCGTGCACGGACTGGAGCACCAGTGGCCGGCCCGAGACGACGACGCTGATCACACGTTTGCCCGCCTCGTGCAGGGTGGTGATGAGGTCGTTCTGATTGCCCTTGAGGGTCGGGTCCGCGGTGGTGCGTCCCTCGCCTGCGGTGTTGTTGCCGGCCCACCCGGTGCGCTCGCCGACGACGGCGATCACGATGTCCGCGTCGGCGACAGCCGTGATGACGGCCTTGCGGTCCAGTGCTGGAGCGTCCAGTTCGAGGCTTCCCAGTGCGTGGTAGCGGACGGTCGGGTCGATGGCCGACACTGCCTCGGCGATGGTCTTCGCCGCCGGGTGAAGGGCGCGAGCGTCTTTCTCGAAGATGGCCTCGGTTCCGGGGAGCCGGACTTGGAACAGGTCGGGGAACACCTCCGGAGAGGCGCTCACCCCGGTGATCTGGCCGGTCGTGATCAGGTAGACGGCCCTGGCCATCTCCGCCTCGGAGACTGTCGAGTAGGCGCCGAAGTGGATGCGCAGTTCGTCCGCGGCGGGACCGACGATGGCGACCTTCGCCGACCGGGGGCTCAGCGGCAGGATGCCGTCGTTGGCGAGCAGGGTGATGCTCGCGGTGGCGATGTCCCGGGCCGGCTGCTCCGTCGTCGGCCGTTCCGCCGCGGTCGACGGCGGGGCTGCGTTCGTCGCGCGGATTTCGGGGATGAGGTCGAGCCGGGCCTTGATCTCGAGAACGTTGGTGACGGCGCGGTCGAGGGTCTGTTCCGGCACGGTGCCGTCCTCGATGAGGTGCCGCAGTCCTCGGGTCATCGCGTTTCCGGGCAGTTCGACGTCGAGTCCGGCGGTGAGTGCCAGCGCTGCGGCGTGCCCGGGCGTCGCGGCGATGCGGTAGGTGTTGTGCAGCATCGAGACGGCGCCGTAGTCGCTGACCACGAGGCCGGTGAAGCCCAGTTCATCGCGCAGCAGGTCGGTGAGCAGCCACCGGTTCGCCGCTGCGGGAATCCCGTCGATGTCGTTGTAGGAGTTCATGATCACTGAGAGGCCTTCCTCCGCGATCAATCGCCGGAAGGGTGCTGCGTGGACGTCGACGAGTTCGCGCCGGCCCAGCTGCGTCGCGGCCTGGTTCAGGGCGCCGAGCGACGTGGCGTAGCCGAGGAAGTGTTTGCCTGTCGCGAGGACGCCGCTGGCGCCGTCCTCGCCCTGGACGCCGCGGACGAAGCCGGCAGCCATCCGGGTGATCAGCTCGGGGTCCTCGCCGTAGGTCTCGTGCACCCGGCCCCAGCGGATGTCGCGGGCCAGGTCGAGGACCGGGGAGAAGAAGAGATGGATGCCCACGGAGCGGGCCTGGGCGGCGGCGGTCCGTCCGATCGTGGTGCTGACGTTCGGGTCCCAGGTCGCGGCTTGGCCCCACGGGGTGGTGAATTGGTACCCCTGGGGGTGGACGAACCCGCTGACTCCTTCGGCGTGCACGAGCACTCCGATTCCGAACGGGTTCACCTCTTTGGCGACCTCCTGTAGCCGGGCGAGCGTGCGCCGCAGCCCGTCCAGGTCGCGGTGGAGTTGCTGTCCGAGGGAGAGGTGACCGACGCCGTGCGGGCGTACGAGCGGGAGTCGCTCCATCTGGTACTGGAAGCCCGGAAAGCTGTCGAAATCGCTGTCGCTGTCCAGGGCGGCCGAGGGATCCAGGAAGTCCTGCGGTTCGATGCCCTGAATCTGGGCGATCTTCTCGTCCAACGACAGGCGGGACACGAGGCGGCGAATGGTGGTCATGACGGTTCCTTTGCAGGTGGTCGCGGGTCCGCGGAATCAGGGCTCGAGGAGGGGTGGATGCACGGTCACAGCGCTGGGGCGCCTACATCGAGCGCGGGCAGCGTGCGGGTCGCGCACCGTTGCGCCAGCCAGTGCGCGCTCCGTTTCGGGATGCGCTCCAGCGTGTCGTAGTCCACCCGGACGACACCGAATCGTGGCCCGTAGCCCTCTGCCCATTCGAAGTTGTCCAGCAGGGACCAGACCAGGAAGCCCCGGACGTCGGCGCCCCGTTCGCGCGCGCGGCAGGTGGCGGCCAGGTGATCAGCGAGGTACGCGACCCTCTCGTGGTCCTCGACTGTCTGCTCGCCGTCGACGACCGATACGTCGTCGGCGAACGCCGCACCGTTCTCCATGACCATGAGGGGCAGCCCCGGGAAGTCGCGGCTGAGCGCGATGAGGTGGTCCTCGATGCCGCGCGCCTCGACCGTCCATCCCATCGCCGTCTTCTCCAAGTCCGCAGGGCGGAACAGCTCGACGTATTCCGAACCGGGAAACGCCGTTCCGGCCGTCGGATGATCGACTACGTCGCGTGCGGCACGCACGTGCATGACTTCGTAGTAGTTGATGCCGAGGAGGTCCAGCGGCTGGTGGCAGATTTCGGTGTCACCGGGCCGGACGAATCCCCAATCGGTGAGGTGCTGGGTGTCGTGGATCAGATCGTCCGGGTACGCCCCGCGCAGCATGGGGCCGGTGAACACCCGGTTGGCGACGGCGTCGAACCGTCGGGCGGCCTCGGCGTCCGCGGGGGTCTCGGCCTCGACGCGGAAGATGTTCAGCGTGACCGACACCTGCGCGTCGGCCCGGGTGATGGTCCGTCGTAACGCCTGCACGCCAAGACCGTGCGACAGGTTGAGATGGTGCGCGGCGCGAAGCGCGTCGGCGTGGCTGCGGACGCCGGGGGCGAAGACGCCGTGACCGTATCCGGTGAACGAGTTATTCCAGGGCTCGTTGTGGGTTGACCAGATCCGCACACGGTCGCCGAGGGCGGCGCCGACCACCTCGGCGTACTTCTCGAAGGCGTACGCCGTCTCCCTGCCCCGCCATCCGCCGTAACGGTCTTCGAGCGCTTGCGGAAGATCCCAGTGGTTGAGGGTGACGATGGGTTCGACGCCGCGTTCGATGAGCCCGTCCACGAGGTCGGAGTAGAAGGCGAGGCCGGTGTCGTTGACCCGCCCTTCGCCCTCGGGCATGACCCGCGACCACGAGATCGAGAAGCGGTAGGCATCCAGCCTTAGCGACGCTATGAGGTCGAGGTCCTCGGCGACCCGGTGGTAGTGGTCGGCGGCGACGTCCCCGGTGGCACCGCCGGCGGTTCGCCCCGGGGTGTGGCTGAAGGTGTCCCAGATCGACGGCCCGCGTCCACCGTCCGACGCGCCGCCCTCGATCTGGTAAGCGGCCGTGGAGGCGCCGAGAAGGAAGCCGGCCGGCAGCGTGATCGTTGCGGGCATGGAGGGGTCAGTCATTGGAGCTGTTTTCATCCTTCGTGAGGGGAGTGATGTCCAGGCCGGCGCCCAGGGGATAGAGGGTGCCGGCGGCGGAGAAGCCGGCATCGGCCCGACCCGCGCGCACGCTGTCCATGGACGAGGGCAGCGCGACAGGTAGCCGGCCGGCCGGTGTGATCTCCCCGGTCAGCGCGCGCAACAGCGCCTCGTCGGACACCCCGAAGGTGACGGTGAGTGCGACAGCGAGCTGCTGGATCGGAGTGAGTACCGCCGCGCGGTCCAAGGCGACGTCGACGACGAGCGGTGCCGCCTGCGCGACGCGGGCTAGGCGGGCGAGCAGTCCTGGACGGAACTCGAGCGACCCCTGATGGAAGAACGCTTCGAGAAACAGATCGTCGCGCGGTTCGAAGGGAGCGCTCAGCCGCACCAGGGCGATGTCGGCTGCTTCGGGTGCCGTGACGACGTCGCCGAATCTTGCAGCCACCTCGGCGTCGACCCCTTCGACGTACAGGCGCAGGCCGCCGAGCAGCGGCAGCGCCGGTGTGTCGCCGACAGGGTGGTTCTCCAGGACGACGACGGATTTCGACTGCGCACGCAAGCCGGCCGTCCGGTGCTCGGCGCAGCCGACCACCAGTGACGCCTGCTCCTCGTCGACGTAGGGGTCGTCGAAGAGCCCCAGGCGGAACTTCACGAGCAGGATGCGCCGGACGGAGTCGTCGAGACGAGCCTGGCTCACCGCGCCCGAGTCGACGAGAGCCGCGAGCAGATCGACACATTCTTCGCCACCGAACTGGTCCGCACCCGCGTCGAGGATCCGCTGCATCCGGCCGGCGGCGTCGAGGTGCTCGACCCCCCACGCCCGGGCGGGCAACACCTGATGCCCGACGATGTTGTCGTTGACCAGTTCCCAGTCGGTGAGGACGACGCCGTCGAAGCCGAGCTGGTCCCGGAGCAGGCCACTGAGAATGCGCCGGTTGAACCCGAATCCCACTGGCTCGACCGGCTCTCCGTCCAGGACGAGGCCGACGGGCATGCCGTAGTACGGCATGATCCCGGCGATGCCGTTCGCGATCGCCACGCGGAAGGGCTCGAGATGCGCGTCGAAGCGCCCGCCGGGATAGATCTGCTCCCGTCCGTACGGGAAATGCGCGTCTTCGCCGTCCTTCTGCGGGCCGCCCCCGGGGAAGTGCTTCGCGGTGCAGGCGACGGAACCCGGCCCCACCTCGCTCCCTTGCAGACCGCGCAGATACGCCCCGGTGTGCGCCCCGACGCGCTCCGGATCCGCGCCGAACGTCTGGAGCTGCCGCGCCCACCGCGGTTCGGTCGGCAGGTCGATCTGCGGGTGGAGGGCCGCTCGGATACCGACCGCGCGGTACTCCCGCCGCACGATGTCCGCGAACGCCTCGGTGACGCTGGGGTCGTCGATCGCGGCGAGGCCGAGACCATCAGGCCACTGCGAGAACGGGCCGGCCGAGAATCCCACGCCGACGTTGTCGGCGAAAGCGTGGCGAGGATCGGTGGAAATGGTCACCGGAATGCCGTGCGGTGTCTGCTCCGCAAGTGCCTGCAACGCGTTGTTCCACCGGGCGGCCTCGCCCGCGTTCATCACGGCATGCACATTGAAGTGGTTCATGAACTTGTCCAGAACGACCGCCGACGTCGGCGACTTGCTGATCCGCCCCGGGCTCTCCAACAGAGTCCCGTTCTCCCCCATTTCGATGACCGTCTGGAACATCAGGCCGGCCTTCTCGCGCACGCTGAGGCGTCCGAGAAGATCGGCCGCGCGCTCCCGGGCCGGCAGGAGCGGATTCTCGTAAGGGTCCATCACGCCGTTGCCGTTGAGGTCCCGGTACCGTACGCCGTCGGCCGTCGTGGAGAAACGGATCCGGTGGTGCTCCGACATCGCCGATCAGCCCTTGATTCCCGAGCCGACCGACGAACGGATGAAGTAACGCTGGAAGACGAAGAAGATCAGCAACACCGGCAGGATGTACAGGACGGCGGCCGCGGCCTGCACGGTCGGGATGACGTTTCCGGCAGGGTCCTGGTACCAGGCGGTGATCGCGACGGCAAGGGTCGTCCGATCCAGGTCCAGGAAGATGGCCGGGGCGATGTAATCGCTCCAGGACCAGGTGAACGACAGCAGGAAAGATGTCAGCAGCACCGGACGCGACAGCGGCAGGAAGATGGAGAAGAAGATCCGGCCCCATCCGGCACCGTCGATGATGGCGGCGTCCTCCAACTCGCGGGGCAGCGTCGTGAAGAACTGGCGGAACAGGAAGACCATGAACGGCGACGTCGCGAGCCCCCACAGCACCCACGGCCAGTAGGTATTGATCAGACCGACCTGGGAGAACATCACGTACGTCGGCAGGAGCGTGAGGATGTTCGGCAGCATCATGGTCGACATGAGCACGACGAACATGGCCTTCTTGCCGGGTGCCCTCAGCCGAGCGAAGCCGAATCCGACGACCGCGCTGGACAGGGTGATCAGCACGGAGTAGATCGTCGCGAGGAACAGGGAATTCATGGTGTAGGCAGTGAAGTCCATCTCCGTCAGGGCTTCGACGAAGTTGTTCCACTGCGCCGCGGCCGGCAGGATGTTGATCTGCACTGAGGTCCATTCACCGGGCGTCTTCAGCGCTGCGAGCACGAGCCAGATGAACGGACCGATGAAGAATGCGGTGAGGGCGAGGATCAGGATGTAGATCCACCCCGGACGCCGCCCGCGCCTGACCGTACGCGCCGGGTTCGACGTGACCTTTTCGGCGGTCAGTGGCTCCGCCGGGAGTGTCGAGGTCATCGTGCGGCCTCCTTCGGCGCGGGGTCGGTATCGACTTCGTAGTAGACGAAGGAACGGGTCGTTTTCAGCAGCACGAGCGTCAGGCCGAGAATGGCGAGGAAGTACACCCAGAGCATGGCCGAGCCATAGCCGAACCGGTTGTTGAGGAAGAACTCCTGATAGACCTCGATCATGTAGAGCCGGTTGCTCTGGGGCACGGTGCCCACGCCTGTCAGACCAGTCGCGTTGGTGAGCAGAAGTGGCTGCACGAGGACCTGAAGGGCGACGATGACGCCGGTGATTCCCTGGAAGAAGATGATCGGCGAGATCATCGGCACGGTCACGTGCCGGAAGACGGACCATTTGCCGGCGCCGTCGACGATGGCGGCCTCTTCGAGCTCGGGTGGAACACCCTGAAGCGCAGCAAGCATGATCACCATGCCGCCCCCGAGTCCCCACAACATCACGACGACGAGTGCCCAGAACACCGTGGGGTCGACCAGCCAACCGACCGAATCGAGGCCGAGGGCACGCAACGTGACGTTGAGGATGCCGGCGTCCTTGTTGAAGACGAGCTTCCACATGATCGCCATCGCCACGACGGGTACCACCGACGGCAGGAAGAAGACGGTCCGCCACAGGCCGACAGCGATCAGCCGTCGATTGATGATCACCGCCAGACCCAGCGAGCCGGCGACGCTGAGCGGCACGACGAGGGCGGCGAATCCCAACGTTCGCACCAGCGCCGCCCAGGCATCGCCATCGCTCATCAGTTCGACGTAGTTGCGTAGTCCTACCCACTTCCAGCGGGGCGAACTGCCATCGAAGTTGGTGAGGCTCACGAGGAAGCCGTACACGAGGGGAAGAGCGGTCAGAAGGATGAATCCGATCGCCCACGGTGCGGTGAAGGCGTAGAACGCCTTCTTGGGGTATCGGGTCCATTTGCGAGCCATGATCAACCCACCTGGTCTTTACCCTGCGCCAGTGCCTTGTTGATCTCCTTGGTCGCCGCAGCGGTGGCCTGATCGACCGTCGCGTTGCCCTTGATCGCGGACTGGAGGTGCTTGTCGAGCGTGGCGTTGAGCGCGTCCATGGAAATGTATGGAGAGTCAGGCAGAGGCTTGGCGTACTGCAGTTCGTTCTGCGCTACGGCGTACGCATCCTTCTGCCACGGCTTGTCCTGCGGCAGCCGGGTCATCAGTGACTTGAGCGAGGGAAGGCCCCAACCGCTCGATGCACGCGCCTCTGCGGGCGGCCCGGCCATGTAGTACTCCATGAGCTTCCACGCGGCGTCCTTGTTTTTGGACTTCGCGGGGATCCACCAGCCTTGGCCGCCATAGGTGGGGTTCACCCGGCTGTCACCCATCGTCGGCGCCGGCGCCATCCGGACGGTTTTCAAGGCGTCCGCGCCGGTGAAGTTGCCGCCGAACCAGTAGCCGTCCTGGGTGATGGCCATGCGTCCGGCCGAGAAGGTCGGGAAGTCCGATCCGTCGGCCAGCGGGTTCAGCGACGTGGGGCCGACACCGGCCTTGGCGAAGTCGACGTACCACTGAAACGCCCTGCGTGCCTGCGGGGTGGTGAGGTCGATTTTGGTCAGGTCGTCGTTGTAGAGCTGACCGCCCTGCTGCATGACCATCGCCGACATCGGGCCGTACAGGCTCCACGCCCATTCCAGGCCGAGGCCGTGGACTGTCGTGGTGCCGCCCTTGGCGACGGTGAGCTTCTTGGCGATCTGGAGAAGGTCGTCGTAGCTGATCGCCTTGGTATCGCTCAGGTGCGGAACGCCGGCCGCGTCGAACAGCGCGGTGTTGTACCACAGCGTCGCGTCTTGGCTCCAGTCCTTGACGATGCCGTAGATCGGACCCGCGCCGCTGCGCTTGCCGTCCCATCGGAAGCTGTCGTTGACCGACTGGAGGTCGTCCTCCTTGAGCACGGTGCTCTTCGCGAGGAACGGGGTCAGGTCGGTCGCCAGCCCTCGCGCGTTGTTGTTGGCGCTGCCGACGGCCGGCCCTGAGGCGATGTCCGGTGGCTGGCCGGCGGCCAGCATGGTGTTCAGCCGGGTGGGGTCGGTAAGTATGTGCTTGACCTTGATACCGGGGTTCTTCTGCTCGAAGTCGGCGATCATGGTGTCGGGAAGGTCCTGGGCGCCCGCCATCACCGTGATGGTGGTCGTGCCCGACGAGTCTTCTCCGCCGTCTGCGCCGCCCGCCGTGCACGCCGTAACGAGTGACGCGACCGCAGCGAACGCAACGAGCGGGAGCGCCCTTCGTCCCTTGATTGATGCTGTGCCGATCATGCAAACCTCCTGGTTCGTCATGCCGTGGACCGAGCTCGGTGGCTCGATGCGCCTCGGACCATACGCTGAAATTTGTACAGCTGCTACATTTATGACTCAAGAATTTTCGCGGTATCTTCACGCCCATGACCGAACCGAAACGCAACGGTGTCCGAGGGCCTTACGCGAAGTCCGCGCAGCGCGCCAGCGACATCCTCGATGCTGCGACGACGGTGTTCGCGACGCACGGATACAGCGGAGGGTCGTTGCGGGACATTGCCCGGCAACTCGACTTGAGCCTGACCAGCATCGTGCACCACTTCGGTACGAAATATGAGTTGTTGGAGGCCGTCTTGGAGCGAGCCGACCGCACGACGAGCGGCAACGCCGAATTCGACTTCGACGCTGCCTGCGCCGCTGACGGCGTCGCCGCCGCCACGCTGGCACGCGTGCGTTCCAATCTCGACCGGCGGGAGATCCTGCGGCTGTTCGCCATCCTGTCGGCGGAGGCCTCGGTGCCCACCCATCCCGCGCACGACTGGTTCGTCGAGCGCTATCGCCGCAAGACCGAGGCCATGACCGCGGCGTTCGCGTACGACCAGTCCCGCGGACGCGTGCACCCTGACCGCGACCCGCGCGTTCTGAGTCGGCTCCTGCTCGGCACCTGGGACGGTCTCCAGCTGCAGTGGCTCATCGACCCGTCCTACGACATGAACGAAGCGATGGCGGCGTTCTTCGCGTGGAAGATCCCGGAGAGCGTCGTCGGCTGAGAATCCGTCAGCGACTCCGGGCGACGCCCACCGTGGTTACCCCGCATGACGGTGCTGACATCATCGGGGCGGCAGAGCACGAGGAACGTTCGAGCACAACCACCGGAGTCTCCCGGCTGGCTCTCTCCTGGTGAACGTCATAACCCGGTCACGCCTGCACCACCGATGCCTACAACCTGATCGATGATCCAGTCCGCCGGCTGGATTAATAGTCGCCGGTCAACGGCATCGCGTCTTCTCCCCTCGAACTCACGCGGCAATGAACCGGACTTCAGTGGTAACTGGGACGTTCCCGGCCGAGGTGTTGCAGCCGTTTCAGAGCAGTTGCCGTGTCCGCCACCGCCTCGCGAGGCAGGGAGATGCCTTCGGCCAGGGCAGCCCGTACGGCGAGGAAGTCCGCCGGGGTGTTGAGGCACTCGACGGCGCTCATCCGGTCACCGCGGTACCGAAAGGCGATGTGTTGCCCCGGACGCTTGCCCGCGCGGATCACCACATCGTCGTCGGGGCTGGCGAGTCCGGCGATCTGCAGCTTCAGGCGGCCCTGTTCGGACCAGAACCAGGGAGTACTGCGGTACGGCCGGGGATCACCGGTCAGCGTGGCCGCGGCAGCCTTGGCCTGCTCGACGGCGTTGTCGACACTTTCCAGACGGAGGCGTTTCCCCGACGCGCCCGTTGAGGGGTCCGGCAGGTTCGCGCAGTCGCCTATGGCCAAGGTGTACCCGTCGGAGGCGCGAGAGCAGGAGTCTACGACCACTCCCCCCTCACACCGCAGGCCCGCCGCGGAGGCCAGTTCGTCGTCCGGGTGCGCGCCGATGCCGACGAGCACCAAGTCGGCGGGAATGACCGTGCCATCGGCCAGTTCCACCGCAGCGACACCGCCCCGGCCATCGGTGTGCAGGCGTACCGGGCACGCGTGGGTGCGGACCCCGATTCCGGTGGCCTCGTGCGCGGCCTGCACCGCCGCTGCCGTCTGTACGCTGACCACCCGGTTCAGAATCGACGGCGCCATCTCGAGCACCGTGACGCGCACACCGGCGGCAGCCGCGGTGGCAGCCACCTCGAGGCCCACGAATCCGCCACCGATCACGACCAGGTCGTGGGCCGTACCCAGCAGACCGGCCAGGGCCAGAGCGTCGTCGAGGGTTCGTAACACGACCACCCGGTCCAAGTCAGCGCCGCCGATCGGCAGCCGCCGGGGTCGAGCGCCCGTGGCCAGGGCCAGGCGGTCGAAACGCCACCGACGGCCGGAGGCGGATTCGGCCGTACCGGCGCCCGCCCCGGTCAGATCGATGCGTTCGACACGCTCACCGGCCACCAGGTCGACGCATTGCTCGGCGTAGAACGCGCTGCTGCGTAGCCCGATCGAACCGGCGCTCGCCGCACCGCGCAGTAACGCCTTGGACAACGGCGGGCGGGCGTACGGGGCGTGCGCCTCCTGTCCGACCAGGGTGATCGGTCCGTCCCAGCCAAGCGTGCGGACGCTGCTGATCAGTTGGGCGCCGGCCTGGCCGGCGCCGACGACGAGCAGATGTCCGGTGCTCATAGCTGGGTCTTCGGGATGGTGACGCGGATGTGCTGCCCGGCGGTCACGATGAGTTGGCAGGACAGCCGTGAGTTGTCTTCGCGGTCGGTCGCGGCGACGTCGAGCATGTCGTCCTCGTCTTCGCTGATCGGGGCGAAGCCGGCCGCATCATGGTCGTCGACAAAGACGTGGCAGGTGGCGCAGGACAGCGACCCGCCGCACTGGCCGAGGATGCCGCCGATGCCGTTGCGCACGGCGGTGATCATGACCGAGTCGCCCGGGATGGCCCCGATGACCCGTTCGGTGCCATCGGGCTGGATGTAGAGGACTTCAGCATTCACCAGGTCACCGGGAGGCTCGTCATGGGCTGGGTGAGAACCGCGCGGTTGTACTCCGGCTCACCGGCCAGCCGGATCTGCGGGAGGCGTTTGAACAGCTCGGCCAGTCCGACCTGGAGTTCCATGCGGGCCAGGGGGGCGCCGAGGCAGTGGTGCAAGCCGTAGCTGAGCATCAGGTGCGGGTTGTCCTTGCGGGCGATGTCGAAGCGGCCCGGGTCGTCGATGGCGGCCGGGTCGTGGTTGGCCGAGCCTGGGTCAAGGCTGACCGCATCGCCCGCGGCGATGAGCTGGCCTTCGATCTCGACGTCCTCGGTGGCCACGAACGGGACCAGGCCGCCACCGCCGGCCACCGGCTGGCCGACGGCGAAACTGCCGTGGCGCAGGATCTCCTCGGCGGTGGTGGGGGCCAGCCCGTCGGGGTCGGTGAGGAACTGGGCGCGTTGCTCGTCGTTGCGCAGCAGGGCCAGCACACCGGTGGACAGGAACGTCGCTGTGTTGTCGAAGCCGCCGACGATGAGGATGAAGGCGATCGGCAGGATCTCCGCGTCGGTGAGGGTCTCGTCGCGGTCGCGGGCGTGGGCGAGTGCGCTGAGCAGGTCGTCCTGCGGCTGGTTGCGACGGCGGGCGATGAGGTCGGTCATGTAGGCCGACAGGTCGCGCAGGTCGGCGGCGATCTCGGTCTCGCTCTTGCCAGCGACCGCGAGGGTGGAGGCGCTCCACCGCTCGAACTTCTCGCGGTCGGCCGACGGCACGCCCAGCAGGGTGCTCAGCATCTCGATCGGCAGGCTTACCGCGTAGTCGGTCACCAGGTTGCGCGGGCCGCCGCGGGCGGTCATGGCGTCGATCAGCTGGTTGGCGAAGGTGACGGCGGAAGCGCGCATGGCGGCCACGCGTTTCGGGGAGATCGCCTTCTGCACGAGTTTGCGCAGTTTGGTGTGCTGCGGAGGGTCTTCGAACTGCAAGGTGGTGCGCAGGAAGTCCGGGAACGGCACGAAGAACGGCACCGTCCGCTCGCCGGTGCGGAAGGGTCGGCGGATGAATCGGGGATCGGCCAGGACGGCCCGGGCGGCGCTGTTGCGGTGCACCAGCCACACGTCGCCGCCGTACGGCATCGTCATTTTGGTCATGGGCCGGTCGGCGACAAGGCGGGCGGTGTGAGCGACAGCCTCCGGCACCGTCATCGGGCCGAAGGGGTATTCGGGGGTGGCGGTCATCGTGACGCTCCTTGCGGCTGCGCGGGGAAGGCGACGAGGTCGGGACGCGCGTCGGGGGTGAGTGCCATGATCTGGTCGAAGCCGCGGGCCACGGTTTCGATCGTCAGGTCCGGATCGGTGATGCCGGTCGTCGTGACGACCACGGCGCGGTTGACGGTGCCGCCGGCAGCGTTGAACAGTTCGCCGCTGACGGTGCTGGACGGATGCACCAGGTACGCCGCGAGCGGGCTGACCTGTTCGGGCCGCAGTTGGGTGCGCAGATAGTGCATGACTTCGGGGGTGAGTGACGCGGCTGAGCTCTCGGCCATGCGGGTGCCGGCGCCGGGCGCGATGGCGTTGACGGTGATGCCGTGCGGGGCGCCTTCGAGGGCGAGGTTGCGGGTGAGGGCGAATACCGCGCCCTTGGAGCTGCCGTAGTGGGTCATGAGCGGATTGCCGAGCATGGCCGCGGAGACCGTGTTGACGATGCGGCCGGTGCCGGATGTGATCAGGTGTGGCCAGGCGGCGCGGCACACGTACAGCGATCCGAAGAAGTGCACATCGAGGTTGCGCTGGTATTCCTCGATGCGGATCTCGTCGAACCGGCCCGGCCGGACGATACCGGCGTTGTTGATGACGGCGTCGAGCCGGCCGAACTCGTGCACGGCCAGGTCGACGAGCTCGGTGGCTTCGTCCTGGCGGGAGATGTCGGCGCGGCAGGCCACGGCGTGGCCGCCGGCGGCCCGGATCTCGTCGGCGACACCGCCGGCCGGGTCGTCACCGTCGACGCCGTAGCCGTCGACGCGGGCACCGCGATCGGCGACGACGACGGACGCGCCGCGGGAGGCCAGCAGCAGGGCGTGGGCGCGGCCGATGCCACGGCCGGCGCCGGTCACGATCACGACGCGGCCGGCGAAGGACAAGGGGTCCATGGTTGTTTCCCTTCGGCGAGGTTTTCAGGGGCGGCTGTCGCCGCCGGGCACGGTGACCTCGGCCGTCCAGATGGAGCCGGACCGGTTACGGCGGGACTGCTCGAAGTCGAGGACGTCGAGGCCAGCGCAGATGTACAGGGTGCGACGGTCGTCGCCGCCCAGCACGACCGCGGGCGGCAGGGCCCGGGTGACGTCGAAGGGGATGACGTCGGTGACCGTTCCGCCTTCGACGATGCGGGCGACGGCGGGTACCGAGGGCATGCCGGTCCAGACGCCGCCTTCGGTGTCGAGGCAGATGCCGTCGGGCAGCGAGGTGGTCTCGGCGAAGACGCGACGGTTGCTGAGCCGGCCTTTGTCGTCGCGGTCGACGACGGTGATGCGGTTGGCGAACGCCTCGGCGGTCAGCAGCCGGCAACCGTCGCCGGTGATCGCGATGCCGTTGGCGCCCGCGAAGCCACCGAGATCGTCGAGAGCCGCCGCGCCGCCGTTCGGCTCGACGACCAGCAGCGCCGAATCGCGGGGCTGTTCGCCGGCGAACAGCTCGAAGCCGAGCTGCGTGACGTAGGCGCGGCCGTCGGCGTCGACGACCATGTCGTTGATCGGGCCGGTGGCCAGTGCGGTCAGGTCGGCGTGGACGGTGACCCGCTCGCCGTCGAAGGCGAGCACGAGCCGTTCGTGCATCGAGGTGACGATCAGGCGTCCGTCGGGCAGCCAGCCGAACCCGCCGGGCACGACCTCCGCCCCGCGATCGGACAGGTCGAGCACGATCTCCGCGGCGCCGGCCTGGTCGAGCCGCGTGATGCGGTGGTTGTACATGTCGCTGAACCAGAACGCGCCGTCGTGCCAGCGCGGACACTCGGTCCAGGTGTAGCCGCCGGACAGGCGACGTGCTTCGATCTCACGGGCGTCGGCGAACGGGCCTGCGACGATGCCGGTCATGCGTCCTCCTTCAGGTGCAGCGGGTGGGTGAACTTGGCTCGCAGCAGCGCGCCGGTCTCAGCCAGGGCGAGCCGGCCGCGGGCGAGATATCCGGCTTGCAGCACGAACCCGTGGTGAACGCCGGGACAGCGGGTGATGGTCGTCTGCACGCGCGCGTCACGCAGCCGGGTGGCGTAGCGCTCGCCCCAGTCGCGGATCGGGTCGCATTCGGCGGTCACCACAATCGCCGGTGGCAGGCCGGTCAGATCGGCGGCGTACGCCGGGATCCGGTACGGGCTACTGGGGTGCCCCAGACCGGCGTCGGCCAGCTCGTTGAGGTAGCGGACGTCGTCGCCCGACAGGATCGGCGCATCCGCGTAGGCGGTCATCGACGCAGCGGCCAGGTCCCGGTCGAGACCGGGGTAGATCAGCACCTGGCAGCCGATGGCCGGGCCGCCGCGATCGCGGGCGGCCAGTGCGACGGCGGCGGCGAGGGTGCCGCCGGCGCTGTCCCCGGCCACGGCAAGACGGTTCGGGTCGGCGCCCAGCTCGATGGCGTGCTCGGCCACCCAGCGGGTGGCTGCCCACGCGTCGTCGAACTGGGCCGGCGGCGGGTGTTCGGGGGCGAGCCGGTAGCCGACCGACACGACGACGGCGCCGCTGTCGTGAGCGAGGCAGCGGGCGACGGGCTCGAACGAGTCGATCGAGCCCATGCACATCCCACCGCCGTGCAGGTAGACGACGGCCGGCAGCCCGTCGCCGGGCACCGGCCGGTACACGCGGACCGGGATGTCGCCGTGCGGACCGGTCACGATGCGGTCCTCGATGCGGTCCACGGCGGGTAGGCCAGGAGGACGGGGTGCACCCTCGAGGGCCTGCCGCACGGCGTGAATCCCTCGTTCGCGCATGGACGGCATGTCGGCCACCGCCGCGGCGATGGCGGCGGCGTCCGGATCCAGCAGTGGTGCGGTCATGGCGGCTCCCGCTCAGTCGGTGACGGCGAACTCGCCGGTGAGCAGCTGCGGCGTCCGACGGTGCAGCAGGGTGTCGGCCCGGCCGGCCATCACGCCGCGGACGAAGCCCTGCGAGGTCAGGTAGAACTCGCCGTCGGCGGCCTGGTCGAAGAAGACCCGGGCCGCGTCCAGCGGGTCCATGGCGGTGGCCTTGATGCGCAGCATCGCGGCCCGGTGCTCCTCGGCCGCCGTCGTGTCACCCTGCTCGACGCCTCCGGCGGTCTCGAAGATGCTGGAGGCGACCGCGCCCGGAAGGACGGCCTGCACGTGGACGTGGCCGGCGTGCCCGGCCAGCTCGACCTCCTGGTGCAGGCATTCGGTGAGGGCCAAGACCGCGTGCTTGCTCATGATGTACGGGGCCTGGAGCGGGCTGGCGCTGACAGCGCCGACCGACGACAGGTTCCAGATCCAGGACTGTCCCGGCTCGGCCAGCATGGCAGGAACGAAGGCGCGGATGCCGTGGAAGACGCCGCTGATGTTGATCGCGAGCAGCCTTTCCCAGTTCGCCTCGGGGGTGTCCCACAGGTAACCGAACTGCTCGACCCCGGCGTTGTTGACCAGCAGCCGGACCGGGCCCGCCTCACCGAGGGTGCGTTCGGCGAGACGACGTACCGCCTTGGAGTCGCGCACGTCACAACGGATGTCGAGTGCCTTCGCGCCGCCGGCCTCCAGCTCTGCACGCAATGCGGCGACGGCGCCGGTGTCCACGTCGGCCAGCACGACGGTCATGCCCAGATGCAGGCCCGCGTACCGGGCCAGGCCGGCGCCGATACCCGCACCGGCTCCGGTGATCACCGCGACGCCGCCGCCGAACAGTTCCTTCGCCGTGCTCATCGGGTGGTCCCTTCCCTTTCGGCGACGATCTCCCGGATCGCCCGCACGACCGGCGCGAACGTGCGCTCGGGCTCCAGGACGGCCGGGGTGTCCATGTTGTTGTGGCAGATGGCGACGGCGATCCGGTCTCGCAGGTCGGCCCAGGCCAGCGAGCCACCGGCGCCGGGGCTGTAGACGATGTCGCGGTGGTCGCCGACCAGCGGGTCGGAGGCGTTGGGCTCGCCGCCGAGCCAGTAGCCGGCCGCGCCGAACCAGACCGGGATGGTCAGCACCCGGTCGGGGTCATGCGCGCCGTCCCGCGGCCGGGTGAGCCCGGCGACGCGGTCACGCGACAACAGGCGTACGCCGTCGAGTTCGCCGCCCTCGGCCAGCACCGCGAAGATCCGGGCGACCGATCCGGCGGTGGCGATGGCGCCCGCGCCGGGGTCGACCGCCTGCTGCACCACCTTCTGGTTGTGCACGTCCGAGCCGGGGAAGACGGCGGCGGGGCTGATGCCGTGCTCGTCGACGATGGCGAACTCGTTGCCGCCGGACAGTTTCGCCACCCGTGGCAGGTCGGCGTCGGGCACGCCGAGGTGGAAGTCGGTGACGCCGAGCGGCCCGGTGATCTCCTCGGCCACGAAGCGCTCGAAGGGGCGCCGGGCCGGGTCCGTGCGGCGGACGACCTCGCCGAGGATCCAGCCCCACACCAGTACGTGGTAGGCGTTGGCGGTGCCCGGCTCGAACAGCGGGATGGAATCGGCGATCTGCTCGGTCATCCACGCCCAGTCGGCCATTAGCTCCGGGGTGACACCGTCGGGCATCTGCGGGATGCCGGCGCGGTGCGAGAGGGCCTGTTCGACGGTGACGGTGTCCTTGCCGTGGCGGGCGAACTCCCGCCAGTACCGGGCGATCGGCGCCCGCAGGTCGAGCCGGCCGCGCTCGGCTTGCAGGTGCACGGCGAGGGCGGTGACGCCTTTGGTGACCGAGAAGATGGGGAACAGCGTGCGCTCGTCGGCGTCACCGGCCACGGCGTCGACGATGAGCTCGCCGCGGTGGTACGCCGCCACGCCGATCCCGGTCTCACCCAGTTCGAGGGATCGTTTCAGGGCGGCCCGGATCCGCGGGTCGTCCGGCCGGGCGCTCACGTGGTCACCCGCCGGTCGGCCAGCAGCCAGCGGCCGTCGGGGGTACGCCGCAGCTCGTCGGCGTAGGACCCGATGACCGTGATCGGCGCCGGGGTGCCCGGCGAGACGAGCTGGAAGTAGCTGTGTGCGGTGGCTGCTTCGCCGTCGCCGTCGAGGTAGACCTCGACGTTGGTGACGACGTGCCGGTTGCCCGAGGCGGGACCGGCGTAGCCCAGCTCGCGCATCCGGCCCAGACCGGCGACCACGTCGCCGCGGCCGTGCCAGGTTGCCTCGGCCATCCGCCAGACGATGTCCTCGGCCAGATCGGCGCCCAGCTCGGTCAGCTCGCCGACGTCGGCCAGGCGGGCGAACCGATGCAGGAGATTGGTGATGTGCGCGGTGTCGCCGGCGTCGGTGGCCGGGGGCGCCGTCCGTGCTGGAGCGTTGTCCATGGCTGACGATGATTGGCGATCCGGCTCGACGCCGGACCCGCTCATTCCAGTGAGCGGAAATTCCGGTGGCCGGACTCCGCCGGGTCGGCGACCGTCGAGCCGCACACCTAGTGTTGGAGGTTTCAGTGACAGCACAGTCCGGCAGCACCGACCTGTCGATCACCGTCGAGGACGGGGTCGCGGTGCTGGAGATGCGCCGGCCGCCGGCCAACTACTTCGACGAGCTGTTGATCGGGCGGATCGTCGACGGCGCGCGGAACCTGGACGACGATCCGGCCTGCAGGGTGATCGTGCTGGCCTCGCAAGGTCGGCATTTCTGCGCCGGCGCGGACTTCTCCGGCGGCGACTTCGCGGAGGATCGGGTGGGAGCGGCCGGCCGCTTGTACCGGCGCGCGGTCCAGCTGTTCGAGGGGCGGACACCGATCGTGGCGGCCGTGCAGGGCTCGGCGGTCGGCGGCGGGCTCGGCCTGGCTTGCGCCGCGGACTTCAGGGTGGCGGATCGCGACAGCCGGTTCGTGGCCAACTTCGCGGCGCTCGGCTTCCACCAGGGCTTCGGCCTGAGCGTGACGCTGCCCGAGGTGGTGGGCCGGCGGGCGGCGGCGGACATGCTGTTGACCGCCCGGCGGGTCGGCGGTGAGGAGGCGCTGCGGCTCGGGCTGGCCGACCGGCTCGCCGAGCCGGGCCAGGTGCGGGCGGCGGCGGTGGAACTCGCCCAGCAGATCGCCGCGAACGCGCCGCTGGCGGTCCGGTCGATCCGGGCGACGCTGCGCGCGGACCTGGCGCCGAGGGTCCGCCAGGCACTGGATCACGAGCTCGCCGAGCAGGAGGTGTTGTGGGCGACGCGCGACAGCGGCGAGGGCATCGCCGCGAGTCTGGAGCGCCGCCCACCGGTGTTTCGCGGGCGGTGAGTGGCTAGGTGAAGTGGTAGTCCCGCGGCTCGGGGGCGCGCAGCATCGTCCAGTAGTCGACCAGACGCCACGGACAGGTCACCCAGGCCCGGCCGGAGGAGTTGCGGTAGTAGCCGTTGGCGGTGCCGGCGTGTTGCCACACGGTCTCGTCCAAGGCTTCGTCGACACGCCGGTTGTAGTCGTCGGTGGCGGCGGTCGTCGGCTCCATCGCCGTGTAGCCGTTCTCGACGAGGTGTTGCAGGCTCTCGACGATGTAGTGAACGTGCTCCTCGCTGGTGATGTTGTGGCCGCCGCCGTGGTTGGGGGCGGCGTTGGGCCCGGCGGTGACGAACAGGTTCGGGAAGCCGGGAACGGTGATGCCCAGATAGGCGCGCGGGTCCTGGCCGGCCCAGGCGTCGGCCAGTTTCACGCCGTCGCGGCCGGTGATGTCGAGGAACCCGAGGTATTCCAGTTTGAAGCCGGTAGCCCAGATGATGACGTCGGCCTCGAGGAACTCGCCGTCCGTGGTGACGAAGCCGTCCGGGCGGATCTCGGCGAACGAGGCGCGGTGCACCGAGACGTGGTCGCGCTGGATCGCGTCGAGGAAGCCGGGGTCCTTCACGATGCGCTTGGCGAACGGCGGGAAGTCCGGGGTCAGCTTCTCCTTCAGGTCGGGCCGGCCGGCGAGGGCCCTGTCGAGGTAGGACAGGCAGAACTGCATGACCGCGTCGTTGGCCGGGGAGGCGGAGACGTGGGTGGCGTACCAGTCCGGGTCGATGCGGGCGACCGGCCAGCCCTTGTCGGCAGCCCACCAGTAGGACTTCAGACGGAACCACTGGTGGAAGTACGGGATGTTGGTCAGCGCCCATTTCATGCCGTCGGGCACCTCGGCGAACACGTTGCGCTCGGGGATGAGCCAGTGCGGCTGGCGCAGCACCACGTGCAGGGCGTTGACCTGGTCGGCGATGCTCGCCACGACCTGCACGCTGGTGCATCCGGTGCCGAGCACGACGACACGTTTGCCGCGCAGGTCGACGTCGGGCCGCCACTGTGCGGTGTGCATGATCTCGCCGCGGAAGGTGTCGGCGCCCTTGATCTCCGGGATGGAGGCGGCGTTCAGCACGCCGGTGGCGGTGACGACCGCGTTGGCCCGATGGGTGCGTACGGTGCCGTCGGCGGCCCGTACGGTGATGTCCCATTCCTGCCGTTGCTCGTCCCAGGCGCAGCCGAGCACCTTGGTGGAGAAGGCTAGGTGTGGCAGCAGTCCGTATTTGCCGGCGACGCCGCGCAGGTAGTCGAGGTACTCCGGGCCGGTCGGGTAGTACTTGCTCCAGGAGGGGTTCAGCTCGAACGAGTACGAGTAGAAGTGACTGGGGGTGTCGACGGCCGCGCCGGGATAGATGTTGCGTGACCAGGTGCCGCCGAGCTCGTCGCGCTCCTCGAACACCTGATAACGGAAGCCGGCCTCGCCCAGTTTGATGGCGGCGTTGAGCCCGATCATGCCGGCGCCGATGATGGCGACGGTGAAGTCTTCCGGTGGGCGGCGGGTGACCGGTACGACCCGTCGGGCCGGTTCGAAGCCGGCCTGCTCGCGCAGGTGGGCGACGAACTCCGCGTCGACCGTGTCGTTGACGCAGATCTCGGCCAGACGCCGGAACAGCTCGTCGTCGGGTGCCGTGATGCGGGGTACGAGCTCTTCGCCGAGCATGCGGCGGGCCCGGTCGCGAACCTCGGCGGCCACCGGGTCGGGATAGGCGCCGAGCGCGGACTCGTACGCCGCCAGCTTGCCGGCGAACTCGTCGATGAGCCCGGTGTCGCCGGTCAGCTGCACCAGGGCGGCCAGCAGCGCGCCGGGGTCGGCGACGTCGATCGCCGCCACCAGGTCGGCCCGGTCGATCCCGGCGACCGGCGCGACGACGTACGTGGGCTGGTCGTGGTTGATGACGGTCATCAGAGTTACCGCTTTCGCAAGGGGGCTCAGGCTGAAACAGCCGCGCCGGCCAATGGCAGAAGGGGGTACGGCGGGCGGCGGGTCACGCCGGCTGCGGCGTACCAGATGTCGCGCGCCGTTCGCCGGACCGCTCGCACGGCGTTTTCGACCGGGACGGCGGCGGACGGTCCGCACAGCGAGAGCGCCACGCGCAGGCCGCCCTCGGCCGGGCCGACGGAAGCGGCGACCGCCGTGACGCCGGCTGAGCAGGAGCCGAGGTCGACGGCGACGCCGCCGCGGTCGCGGACAACCCGCAGGTTGTGTTCAAGGTCGGCCCGATCGCGGACGCCACCGGGGGTGGCCGATCGTGGAAAGGACAGGGCGGGCCAATCGGCGTGGTCGAGTTGGGCCAGCAGGGCCCGGCCGGCCGCCGAGTGCACGGCGGGCTGCCGAGCGCCAAGACCCCAGCTGTCCTCGGCCGGCGGCTGCGTCCCGACACACTCCAGATGCAGCACATCGGCCGAGACCAGCGCGCTGAGGTGGACGGTCAGTCCGGTCGAGCGGTGCAGCGCGTGCAGGTAGGGCAATGCGGCCTGGTGGATGCCGTCGCGGCGCACCACCTGGGCGCCCAGCTCGAACATGCGCAGGCCAAGGTGGTACTCGAAACCGTGCCGCTCGACCCAGCCGAGCTCGACCAGACGCTGCAGGATGCGATGCGCCGAGGATGGCGGTAATTGGGACCGGCGGGAGATCTGGGCAAGGGTGAGCGATTGGTGACCGTCGAAGGTCTCGAGCAACGATGCCACTCTGTCGATCATGGCGGTTCGTGGCTCGTGGGCTGCGGCTGTGGCCATCAGCACCTCCCGAGCATAAGCAAAGGGCTGTCGCAGAATCTGCCAACCTGTCAGAATCTGACAGGTGTTAGCTTAGTCTCACGCGTCGACGGCTGTAAACGCTTTGTTTCGAACCAATGGCGTTTTCGCTGATCACGACTCTGATCCAAGGGAGTGCCGAGTGCCGAGGGGTGACCGCCCTACCCTGACCGAACGGCGCGCGGAGGAACTCCGCAACGACATCGCCCACAAGGCCTTCGAGATCTTCATCGCCGACGGCAACACCTCGGCCACGGTCGAGCGCATCGCCGAGGCCGCCGGGGTCTCCCCGCGAACCTTCCACCGGCACTTCCCCGTCAAGGAAGACGTCGTCCGCCCATTGTTCCGGGCCAGCTCCGACGCGGTGATCGCCGCCCTGGCAGAAGCTCCCGACGACGGCGACCCGATCGAGGAACTGGTGGCCGCCTGGACCTCGGCGCTGGTAGGAGGTCAGCTCAGGCCCCTCGACCGCCGCTTCCTGACAATGATGGTGACCACACCGGAATACCACCTGCGGTGGCTGGAGGCCGACGACGAACTGTGCGACGCCGTCGCCCGCTTCCTGCACCGGCACACGCCACCAGGCGCGCACCCTCTACAGCGCAAACTGCCGGCCTACCTGGTGGTGCAGGCGACCCGGTACGTCTTCGAGCACTGGATCGTCTCGGGCTCCGACGAGGACATCGCCGAACTGCTGCGCGACGCCTTACGGATGGTGCTGGCCGGCGCCGGCGTGGGCTGAGAACGCTCAGCCGAGATCGAACCCGTGCTCGGCGAGGATCCTCGCCGTGTCCGCGCCCAGCGCCGCCGGCGCCCGCGCCGGGCGCGCCCCGGAGCGGCTCAGCTTGATCGGCACCCCGACTCCCCGGTACGCGCCGTCGGCGACCACCATCTGCCGGTGCCGTACCTGCGCCGCGCTCAATGCGGCGCCCACATCGTTCACCGGTCCGGCCGGCACGCCGCGGGCCAGCAGAGCGGCTCCCAGTTCGTCGGCGTCGCGAAGCAGGAACAGCGGCTCGATCAGCTCCAGAAGGGCAGTGCGATTGACGACCCGGTCCCGGTTACGCGCGAAGCGCGGATCACCGGCCACGTGCGGGTGGCCCAGCACGTCCACGAGCCCGGCGAACTGCGCGTCACTGGCCGCCGCGACGAACAGCAACTGCTCGCCCTCGCAGCGGAAGACCTGGTAGGGAGCAACGGTGGGGTGGGCGGCCCCCGTACGCACCGGAATCGCCCCTGACGCCAGGTAGGCCGCCGAGTGGGGATGCAGCAGCGAGACCACCGCGTCGGACAAGGTAATGTCGACCAGCTGCCCCCGGCCGCTGGTCGCACGCTCCATCAGCGCGAGCAGCACGCCGGCGAACGCCTGGTGCGCGGCGGTGATGTCCACGATCGGCACGCCCACACGCAACGGGTCACCGTCCGGCTCCCCGTTGACACTCATCAGCCCGCCGTACGCCTGCAACACCGCGTCATAACCGGGCCGCCCGCCCATCGGGCCGTCCACGCCGTACCCGCTGATCCGGCAATAGACCAGGCGCGGAAAGTCGCCAGCCAGCCGCGATTCGTACTCCAAACCCCACCGGCGCATCGTGCCGGCCTTGAAGTTCTCCACGACGACGTCAGCGCGGGCGATCATCGCGTACAGCGTCTCCCGGTCCTTCTCGAGGCGCAGGTCGAGCACGACGTTGGCCTTGTTGCGGTTGAGTCCTTGGTAGTAGGCGCTGGTCGTCTCGGCCTCGTCGACGAACGGCGGTCCCCACCGGCGGGTCTCGTCACCGGACGGCGCCTCCACCTTGACCACCTCGGCGCCGTGGTCGGCGAGCATCTGCGCGCACAGCGGGCCGGCGAGCACCCGGCTCAGATCCAGCACGCGTAGACCAGGCAGCGCTCCCCCGGTCATCGTGTCACCGTCGGCCACCAGCCGCCGCCGAGCGCGATCGCGGCGAGCCGGTCCTGCCAGTAGGCCTCGTTGCCGAACTCCTCGCGCCACGACCACAGCCGGCGGGTCGCCGAGCCCAGCGGATGTTCCGTCGAGTATCCGAGAGCGCCGTGCAGTTGGTGACCGATCGACGTGACGGCCTGCGCGCCGGCCGAGGCGGTCGCTTTGGCCGCCGCCACCGCCGTCTCCTGTTCCCCTCCCAACACGGCCGCGTCAGCGGCGACCCTGATCGATGTCACCTGACCGGCGAGCGCCGCCAGCTGCTGTTGCACAGCCTGGAACCGGGCCAGAGGGCGTCCGAACTGGACCCGTTCGCCGACGTGACGGCGGGTCGACTCGAGAACGGCACCGGCCGCTCCGGCCAGTTGCACCGAGCGCAACAGCGCCCCACGCCGGCGCAGATCTGCACTGGAGATCTCCGTATCGGCCACGGCCGTGACCGGCACGTCCTTGAACGTCACGACGTCGCGCGGCTCCCCGGCCAGGTTCTCGGCCCTCGCCAGTTCGCCACCCGCCACCGAAACCACGGCGACCCTCAGCGCCGCATCGCTGCGGGCGAGCGTGACGACATGGTCCGCGTGCCGTCCCCATGGGACCCGGCACCGCCCGGACAACCGGCCGGATCCGAGTCTGGCCTCGTCAAGCGAAACGGCGACCAGCCCGGCCGGCACAGGTAGGCCCACCTGTGCCAGCAACCAGCCGGCCAGACCGGCCGACTCGGCCAGCGGCACTGCTGCACCATGATGGGCGGCCGCCCGCACCACGACGGCGAGTTCGGCCAAGGATCCGCCGCTGCCGCCGATCTCCTCCGGGACACCCAGCAGGGCAAAGCCGGTATCGCCCAGCGTGCGCCACAACGCACGGTTGTCGTCACCGTGATCGCTCAGGATCGCGTCGACCGCGTCCCGGATGTCGCTCAGTTCGTCGCTCACCGCACCCCCAGCCCTCGGGCCACCACTGACCTCAGCACCTCGCTGGCGCCTCCCCGCAGGGTGAATGCCGGCGAGTGCAGGACACCCTCGGCCAGCAGGCCCGCCAGTCCGCCGGCGCCGCGGCGCGGCTCCACCTGGGCCAAACGCCGGACCGTCTCCACGACCTCCCCCTCGAAGCTCGAGCCCAGATCCTTGACCAGCGCCGCGGGCACGTCGGGAGACCGCCCCCGAGCAAGTTCGGCGGCGACGGCCAGGGAGAGCTGCCGCAGCGCCCACGCCTGCGCCGTCAACCGGCCGATCTCGCGAGTGGTGACCGGGTCGGCCCCCGCGTCGCGAGTTTCGGCGACCCAGGCGGCCAACAGCGGGGCGGTGCTCAGGAAACGCTCCGGACCCGACCGCTCGTCGGCCAGCTCGGCCATCACCTGCGACCAGCCGGCGCCACGCTCGCCCAGCAGCGCTCCCCCGGGGATCACGGCCCGGTCGAACACGACCTCGTTGAAGTGGTGCTCCCCGTCGATCGTGACGATCGGCCGCACCTGGATGCCGGGGTGCGGTAGATCGACGACGAACTGCGACAGCCCGGTGTGCCGGTCCTCCGGGGTCCCGTCCGTACGGGCGAGAACCACCATCGCGTGGGCGAAGTGCGCCCCGGTCGTCCAAAGCTTGGTTCCGGTCAACTCCCAGCCGTCGGCGACCTCCCTCGCCCGGGTCCGGACTGCCGCGAGATCGGAGCCCGCGTCCGGCTCGCTCATCCCGATAGCGAAGAAGCACTCGCCGCGAGCGATGCCCGGCAGGTAGCGCAGGCGCTGCTCCTCGGTGCCGTGGCGCAGGATCGACGGGGCCATCTGCCGGTCCGCGATCCAGTGCGCGGCCACCGGCGCCCCGGCCGCGAGCAACTCCTCGACGACCACGAACCGTTCCAGCGGAGACCGATCGTGCCCGCCGTAGCGTCTGGGCAGCGTCATACCCAGCCAGCCTCGGTCACCCAACCGGCGACTGAACGCCGGATCGGGCGAGGACATCCAGGCATCGCAGCGCGGCTCGAACGCTTCGGTCGCGCGTTCCTTGGCGAGGAACTCGCGCACCTCTGTGCGTAGCTGTTGCTCCGCCTCGCCGAGCCGGTGCGCCGAAATGTCGATCACCTTTGGCTGCCCTTCAGGAGGTGACGCTACCGCCGTTGAGGTTGAGGATCTGCCCGGTCAGCCATCCGGCCTCCTCGGAGGCGAGGTAGACGACCGCAGGACCGACGTCCTCGGGCGTGCCGAGCCGGCGCACCGGGATCTTCGCGGCGAACATCTCGGTAGCCGCACCGGCGGCGTTGGTTTGCAGACCGAGCGCAAGCGTGTTGGCCGTGACCCCGAACGGCGCGAACTCCTGCGACAGGTGCCGGATGAAGCCCTCGACGCCGCTCTTGGCCGCCCCGTAGAGCGAGATTCCCTGATCCGACCCCGTACGCGCGGCGCCCGACGAGATCTGCACGATGCGTCCCCAGCCGCCCCGGCACATGCCGTCGGCGACCGCCGAGACGCAGTTCATCGCCCCGAACAGGTTGATCTCCACGGGCCCTCGCCACCGGCTCGGGTCCAGCTCGCGAAACGGCGCCTGACCGAAGTCGGCGGGGATACCCGCGTTGTGCACGAGGATGTCGACGTGCCGGCCGAGCTCGCCGGCCACTCGCCCGGTGGCGGCGCGCACAGCGTCGAGATCGGTGACGTCGAACGGCACGGCCATCGCGACCCCGCCCGAGGCGGTGATTTCCTTGCTCACCGTCTCCGCGCGCTCGGGCACAAGGTCGTTGACGGCCACGGCCGCACCTTGCGCCGCGAGCGCCCGGGCGATGCCCGCACCGGCGTTCTGCCCGGCTCCGGTGACCAACGCCGTATGACCTGAAAGATCGAACACAAGTCCTCCTGTTGTCCGCGCTCACGCGCCTTCGAGCAGTTCCATCGCGTGCCCTTCCGGATCCAGGACGACCGCGACGCGCATGCCGCTGCCCGGCACTGTTTTCGGCTCAACCCGTACCGATCCGCCGGCCGCCATCGCCGCGCGTACGACCGCGTCCACGTCCAGCACCCGGAACCCGAGCACCGCCTCGCCGGTCCGTAGCTCGGTGCCGTCGCGGTAGCTCAGGAGGGCCAGCGGCGGGCCACCCGACGGGCCGGTGAGGAAGACTTGGTCGTACGCATCGGCGGGCATCCGGGGCCCCGGCTTCATGCCAAGCACCGTCTCGTAGAAGGCGCACTGGCGGTCCAGATCGTCGACGACGACCTTGACGAAGGCGATCATGGCTCCTCCTGGCGAACCCGGCCGGCAAGGCGAGGGGCCAGTACAGCGTTTCCATGGCCGCCGAGTGGCCGAACATTCCACTCAGCGGCAGGTCTCCCCGCCATGGCCCAGAACGTCACAACCGAGGCCGACGATGAGCCGTGCCATCGGCCGAGCACAGCGGAACCCATATCGACAGGACTGCGGCACGAACAGCGCCGATCGCGGCGAGGACACAGCATCGGCGAGCCGATCCGGTCGCCTCACGCAGGCCGAACGCCGCTTCGACCGAATGGCGGACGGCGGGATCATCGATGTCGACAGTGAGCGCGACGGCGGCAGGAACAGTCCCGGTCGCCTTGTCGCCAGGCCGAGCAGTTCGGTGAGCGCCCCCGGTCCCGGTCCGCGCCGTCATGCGCTTCACCCGCGGCGACAACGGCGCCCATCTCTTCCGGCAGCGGCTTTTGACCGCATGGACCAGCGCCGCCTGGAAGGGAAAGCATCGCAGCAGTGTGGCCTTGGACCAGCCGGCCGCGTCGGCCACTGCCAGGAAACGAAGAGCGGCTCGAAGCCGTGCCGGACACACACTGCGGCCGCGACGTCGACGGGGTACGGCTCAGCCATCCACCGCCCCAGCGGCGTGCCGGGCGCCGACCTAGCCGACACAGGCAGGACCAATAGGCCGTCGTCGTGGCGACCCACCACCGTAGCCGGCCTTTAGGCGCTTCGCCCTTCAGTGGCGCACGAGTCGCGCCACGCTCCGGTCATGTATGCAACAAGCGCGGATTGGGTTTCCTGAAAGCTGTTCATAACGGTTGAGGTCACACACAACGGGCATCCTAGGAACCTAACCTGAATCCCATCCGTCAAGTGGTAGTACTCCGGTGGAGACTTCGGGCCAATGCGCGTGACTAAAAGCTGCTCACCGATGCCGCTTGCCGTTGACGGCCACCGAGCAGTGGTTCCAACGACCGCCACCTGAACCCACACTGTCATTGAGGGGTTCATTCCCAAAACTGTCCGTGCGCAGGTGCGGATGACCGTTGCGGCGCCGGCCGGCCCTCGTTGTCGACACCAGTCCGTTACCCCCGCAGGGAGCGATCCCCTGTCGCTCGTGCACGTGCCTTGGCCGACTTCTCGGCGAGCTGCAGCATGTACGCCCGCCTGGCATGCCCCGCCATGACCGCCCGAACCTCGGGGTCCAGCACGCCCTGCGGATCGACCTGCCTCTCGAAACGGGCCAGGAACGACGACGTCGCCGCCGCCGTACGGCCCTGCCGATCGGCGGTATTCGCCCACGACACCAACGCCGCGATCCGCGCTCGGCGCGACCGCTGCCTCGCGCTCAGCCCCATCCCCTACTCCCCCGCATCAGACTCGCTCACCGATCCGCAACCGCGCGTGGGTCAGCTGCGCTCGCTCAGCCGCAGCCGACGCCCCGTAACGGCGCGGCATGTCATCCGACGCCCAGCCGAGCACCAGCATCAGGTCACCGGTGTCACCGCCGGCGAGCTTCCACTCATGCGCGAAGTTGTGCCGCCAGCGGTGCGCATGCACATTCGCCACCCCGGCCAGCTCGCCTCGTCGGCGCAGCATGATCTTGACGCCGTTGCTCGACAGCGGCACCTCGCCGCGAGCGGGCAGCCACACCGCGGGTAGATGGGCGGCTTTACGCCTGGCGCGGGCCCGCAGGAACTTGCTCAGCGCCCGGCCCGTCTTCGGGCCGAACCGGACCCGGCGGTCCTTCATACCCTTGCCGTGGAACAACAGACTGTCGTTATCCAGGTCCACGTCGTCAAGCTCCAGCCCAGCAACTTCCGACAGCCGCGCACCGGTGTTGTACAAGACCCGGATGATCGCCTCATCCCGCAACGACAGATAGTCGTTGCCCTTGCACGTCGCCAGGATCTTCGCGGTGTCCTCGTCGCCGAGCACCGGAATCAGAGTCTGCGCCGTCTTCGGTTGCTTCACCCGCGCCAGCGGGGAACGCTCCAGATCCTCTTCCTCGACCAGCCATCGGAAGAACTGCTGTAGCCCCTTGTGCTTGTTCAACGCCGTCGAGGCCGACCGGGTCCTCACCATCCAGGCTTGGAACTCCTCGACGTGACCGCGCTCGACCTCGGTCGGATCCTCCGCCGCCGCCTGCGCCTGCAATCCGTCGGCGTTGTCGCGCAGGAACCGGCCGAACTGCGCTCCGGCGAGCAGGTAGTTGTAGCGGGTCGTCTCCGGGTAATTCCCTCCACGTAGGGTGCGATCCCAGTCCCGCAGATAGTCAAACCATACGGGCGCCAGATCACGACAAAGCCTCCTCAGATCCAGCACGGTCGCCCTCCGTAGGATCACAGGGTCTGCCGGCTCGGCGGACCAATCGCGTGCGCGACTCGTCGTCGCCACCCCATCGTCGGCCGCGAAATGCTCGACCGGAAGTTGTCTTCAGTAGTCTCCGGTAGTCCCGTTGCAACCCATGCCCCGTCGTGCTCGCCCGCTCGGCAACGAGTACCCCGATCGGGGAATCCTGCGGCTATGCAACACAGTCCGACGAGATACAACAGGCAACGTCAAGCGACCCACGACCCAGCGCCAAGTTTCCGCATCACCCGCCAGAGTGGTCCCGGCCAAGCGCCTTTAGCATCAGCACGCAGCATCATGGACATATACAACGAAAATCTGTAGCAAACGGAGCACCCCGCCATGCCACCCACAACAATCGACAACCCACACGACGAACTCCTCACCATGGAGGAAGTCGCTGGAATCCTCAAGGTTCCCGTCGGAACCATGCGCAAATGGCGCAACGAAGGCAGCGGGCCACCGGGTTTCCGGGTAGGGAAATATGTGCGCTATCGCCGCACCGCCGTCGACCGATACATCAGCGAGCGCGAATCACAAGAATATAGGTAAACACAAACTGCGTCGATGCTCACAGACGATCGGTCGCCCTTCTTGTGCCTTTCCAATTAGGCTCGACGCGGGAACTTCGGGCGGCGGCGAACCAATAACCTGCCGGATTGTCGCAACCGGCTGGCCCGTTGGAGCTCAGCTCGGCAGCCAGTTGATCTCCTTCAACCGTGCCATCGACGCCGGCTGCAACCTCAAGGCCAGTAGCGAGCCCCTGCGCGTCGGATGGACCACCTCGATCCACTCTCGACCACCGAACTCCGTGAAGCATCGCTGCAGTGTGCGCAGATAACGCAACGAGAAGCCGGCAATGTACGGCGTATCTCCTCCCCGGACGTCATTGGCCATGAAGGCGGACCTGGGACGGGTCGACGCCGCGATCGATGAAGTAGGTGAAGGCGGCTCGCGCCGCCCGGTGCAGAGGGCTCGTCGGCGGCCACCGGTCCGCGAGGTGCCTCAACGCCACGCGGTCGTCGACTGCTCTGTCCTCGAGGACGAGCCGCTCCACCTGTATGGCACCACTGTCGATGGCTTCGATGAGGCCTTGCCGGTAGTAGTAGGGCAGCCATCGGTCCATTCCTTCGAACTCGGGCAGCATCGCCTGCCGTTCGGCTCTGCCGGCTTCCGGATCGACCTGTATGGCGTGCAGGCGAGCCACTGCAGTCGACAGGTCGTCGCCACGGCGCCACAGCAACGTCAGATCCAGATCCTCGTCGTCACAGTTGTCGAACGTGATCTGGACACCGCGCTTGCGGCCCACCAGCGCTTGCCGGAACACCCGACGGGGGTCGTAGCCGTAACTCAGGCCGGTGAGCAATTCAGACTTCCACCGCGCGTCTTGGCGGTCAAACTCGACGTCCAGGTCGACATCGCCGGGCTGCAACGCGCCTCTCGCGACCGAGCCGAAGATATAGACCTCCCGGACCAAGCTCAGAGGCCACTCGGCTTGCCCCTCGACCAGCCGCGCCAACACGTCCCGAGTCAGGAAGAGCGCTCGATCGCGCTCCATCGCCACCTCCGGTGTCATCGGCTGACGCAGCCTCGTCGGTGCGGATGGACCCCTTGACTACATGAAAGCGCTCGCACGGGTCATCCGGCGGCACGAACGCCGCTCGTTTATCCTCCGACTGCCGGTGCTCGATCGGTAGTTGTCTCCGGTTGTCTCTGGTAGTCCCCCTCCCCCGCCACTCCCCCGGGCCGGCTACGGCACGACCACCGCAGCCGGTCCACGAACACCTCAGATGCGCTCGCCGATGCCCATCTGCACCTGGAGCTCCTGCGCCCGCTCGGCCGCAGCGCTGGCCCCATAGCGGCGGGGCATGTCCTCCGACGCCCACCCGAGCAGCAGCATCAGATCGCCGGTGTTGCCGCCGGCCCGGTGCCACTCGTGGGCGAAGTTGTGCCGCCACCGGTGCGCGTGCGTATTCGCCACACCGGCGGCTTTCCCGCGGCGTTTGAGCATCAGCTTGATCCCGTTCGGCGACAGCGGCTTGCCGCCTTTCTCGGCCATCCACAACTGCGGCACCCCCTCGGCGCCGACTCGTTTCGCCCGGGCCCGCAGATACCGCGCCAGCGCTCGCGAGGTCTTCGGCCCGAACCGCACCCGGCGGTCCTTTGCGCCCTTGCCGTGCAGGTGCACCGACTCGGTGTTCATGTCCAGATCGGTCAGTAGTAGATTCCCGATCTCCGAGAGCCGGGCACCGGTGTTGTAGTACAGGCGGATCAGCGCCTCATCCCGCAACGACATGAACGACTTGCCTTTGGTGCCATCGAGCAGTTTCTTCGTGTCGTTGTCACCCATGATCGGAACAAGTTTCTGCGGGGTCTGCGGCTGCTTCACCCGTTCCATCGGTGACCGGTCGATTTCCTCTTCCTCGAGGAGGTACTTGAAGAACTGCTGCAGCGACTTGTGCTTGTTCAAAGCGGTCGACGCCGACCGGGTCTCGATCATCCACGCCTGGAACGCTTCGATGTGCGCCTTCGTCACCACGGTCGGGGTCTTGCCCAGCCTCGTCGGCGTCCGGATCGGGTGATTCCGCGGCGAGATACTTCGCCAATTGCGCGGCGGCCAGAAGGTAGTTGTAGCGGGTCGTTTCGGGCCGGTTCGCGGACCGCAGGGCGCGGTCCCAGTCGCGGAGGAAGCCGGCCCAGTCGCCCTTCTCCAGGCCTTCGCAGAGTTGGTCGAGCTTCAGTAGGGGCATGTCTCGTCACCTGCCGAGTCAAGGGGTCTACAAGCGGCGTGCTCGACCCGGCTGACGTCGACCAGACACGAAAAAGGGGCTCTCGCAAGTCTCTGACCTGCGAAAACCCCTTCGCTGTCGGGCTGACAGGATTTGAACCTGCGACCCCTTGACCCCCAGTCAAGTGCGCTACCAAGCTGCGCTACAGCCCGCCGCCGCCCGGCACGAACACCGCGCGGCAACTCCGAAAGCTTACCAAGCCCTACCCATGAGCCTTACCCCGCCCCCCGGGTCCCGTCTTCTTCCGGGGCTTCACGGAGATCTCCACCGGCGAGCCCTCGAATCCGAACTCCTCGCGGAGCTTGCGCTCCACGAAGCGGATGTACCCGGCGTCCAGCGGGCCCGTGGTGAACAGCACGAACCGGGGCGGTGCCACTCCAGCCTGCGTGGCGAACAGAATGCGTGGCGCCCGCCCGCCCCGCACCGGGTGCGGGGTGGCCTGGGTCAGCGCCGTCAACCACTGGTTCAAGGCCCCGGTGGGAACCCGCTGCTCCCACGAATCCAGCGCCCGCCGTAGCGCCGGCGCCAGCTTGTCGACCGCACGGCCGGTCTTGGCCGAGATGTTGACCCGGACAGCCCAGGGGATGCGCTTCAGTTCGCGGTCGATCTCCTTGTCCAGGAAGATGCGGCGGTCGGCGTCGACCAGGTCCCACTTGTTGAAGGCGATCACCAAGGCCCGCCCCGCCTCGACCACCTGGGTCAGGACCCGCTGGTCCTGCTCGCTGATGACCTCGGCCGCGTCGAGCAGCACGACGGCCACCTCGGCGGCTTCCACGGCGCCGGCTGTGCGCAGGGACGCGTAATACTCCGTACCGGAAGCCTGATTCACCCGCTTGCGCAGGCCGGCGGTGTCGACGAACTGCCAGATCTCGCCGTCCATCTCGACGAGGCTGTCGACCGGGTCGACGGTGGTGCCGGCGACCGAGTCGACGACCGCCCGCTCCTCCTTGGACACCTTGTTCAGCAGTGACGATTTGCCGACGTTCGGGCGGCCCACCAGAGCCACCCGGCGCGGGCCGCGTGGGCCGTCCTCCACGATCGGCGGCGGGTCCGGCAGCGCCGACAGAATGTCGTCCAGCAGGTCGCCTGACCCGCGGCCGTGCAGCGCCGAGATCGGGTGCGGCTCCCCCAGGCCCAGGGACCAGAGCGACACCGCCTCGAGCTCCAGGTTCTGGTTGTCCGCCTTGTTGGCGACCAGGATGACCGGCTTGTGCGAGCGCCGCAGCATCTTCACCGCGGCCTCGTCGACATCCGTGGCGCCGACCGACACGTCGACGACGAACACGACGACGTCGGCCGTCTGCACCGCCATCTCGGCCTGCCGGGCGATGGCCGCCGCGCGGTCGCGGGCGTCCGGCTCCCAACCGCCCGTGTCGACGACCGTAAAGCGGCGGCCGTTCCACTGGGCGTCGTAGGGAACGCGGTCCCGGGTCACTCCGGGAACGTCTTCGACGACCGCCTGGCGGCGGCCGATGATGCGGTTGACCAGCGTGGACTTGCCCACGTTGGGGCGGCCGACTACGGCGACCACCGGGACGGGACCTTCAACGACATCCACGGAGAGGAGCTCCGCGGGAGAGTCACTCACGACTTCACCTTGCTGTTCAAAAGATTCAAGAGGTACGCGACGACCTCGTCGATGCCGATGTCGGACGTGTCGACCTCGATGGCGTCGGACGCCTGCTTCAGCGGGTCCGTGGCGCGGGAGGAGTCAAGCTTGTCCCGGCGCAGCAGTGAGGCTTCGGTGGCCGCGACGTCGGAACCCGCGTCCTCCGCGCTGCGCCGCCGGGCGCGGGCCGCCGACGAGGCCGTCAGATAGACCTTGAGGTCCGCGGAAGGGGCGACGACGGTCGCGATGTCGCGGCCCTCGACGATGATCCGGGGCTGGCCGGCGATGATCGCCTGCTGCAGGGCGACCAGGTGCTTGCGGACCGCGGGGACGGCCGCCACCGCGGACACGGCATGGGTCACCTCGGCGCCGCGGATGGCGGCGTCGACGTTAGTGCCATTCGCCGCGAAATGCGGCGCCGCAGGATCGGTGCCGATCGACAACTCGGTCTCCAGCGCGATCTTCGCGATCGCGTCGGGGTCGCCGAGGTCGGCTCCGCCCTGCAGAACGGCCCAGGTCACCGCCCGGTACATGGCCCCGGTGTCCAGGTAGACCCCGTCGATCGCGGCCGCCAGCCGCCGGGAAACGGTGGACTTGCCGGATCCGGAGGGGCCGTCGACAGCGACAACACACTTTTCCGGCCGTACTTCTTCCGCCACCGTTCCTCCAGGGTTTGCCCGCCCGACCAACCCTCCCATTGTGCCCGCACCATCAGCCACCGACGAACCTGGGGCTTGCCAACGACAGAAAGTCAAGATCAAGCCCGAAGAGGTACGGCGTCACGAGGAGCCCCGGGGGCCACGGGCCCGGCTAGCTGCCGTCCCGATCCCCCTGCCGCGGCTGCCGGGCTGTCCGGCAACGAAGGCCGGCGGTAAGTTACTCAACAGTAGCAACGAGGGGAGCCCACAATGCCCACGCTGGAGAAGCTCGACGACGTCTTCGTGCTCCATCTGGGAGACGGCGAGAACCGTTTCCACCCCGACTGGCTGACCGAGGTCAACGCGCTGCTCGACGAGGTCGTCAAGGGCGACGAGCCGCGCGCCCTGGTCACCGCGGCCACCGGCAAGTTCTGGTCGAACGGTCTCGACCTGGAGTGGCTGTTCGAGCATCCGGAGCAGTACACGGCGTACGGCAATCGGGTCCATGGTCTTCTGGCCCGCGTCCTCAGTCTGCCTTTCGTGACCGTCGCCGCGCTCCAGGGCCACACCTTCGCCGCCGGCGCCATGCTGTCGCTGGCCCACGACTTCCGGATCATGCGCGCCGACCGTGGTTTCTGGTGCCTGCCCGAGGCCGACATCAACATCCCGTTCACGCACGGCATGTCCGCCCTGATCCAGGCCCGGCTCACCCCGCAGACCGCGCACCAGGCCATGGTCACCGCCCATCGCTTCGGCGGCCACGAGGCGTACACCAGGCAGATCGTCGACAGCGCCGTCGACGAGGCCGAGGTCCGGAGCGCGGCGATCGCGCTCGCGCAGAGTCACCTGGCCAAGGCCGGTCCCACGCTCGAGACCATCAAGACCAGGATGTACGCCGGCGTGCTGGACGCCCTGCGCGACTTCGCCGATCCCCGGGGCTGAGGCGCTAGATGTCGACCGATCCCAGCATCTCCAGCAGCTCGTCGGTGTTGTCGACCGCCGCCTGAAGGACCTTGCGCGCCTCCCGCAGCCGGCCGGCCTGCGCCGCCAGCCGGGCCACATCCCCCGCCGCGACCGCACCGTGCGTGGCCGCACTGACCGACAGCAGCAGCTGAAGCCCCTCGGCCGCCTGCCCCGCGGCCAGCGGAATCGGATCGGTGCGGCTCTCGTGCGCCATGGCCGGCAACGGCAGGCAGGCCCGCTGCACCTGCCACCGGATCCGGTCGGCCCGCGCCGCCGGCTCGTCGGCCGCGTCGAGTTGCCGCTGCCACAGCGCGTACCGGGCCTCCCGGCTCATCAGCAGCCGGTCCGCGGCCATGGCCTCGGCCTGCGCCGCCGCCAGCAGCGCCCCGGCCAGCCAGGCCCGCCGCGCGTTCGTGTCCTCGAGGTCGTCGCCCGGCGGTGACGCTCCCAGCGCCGCCAGCGCCGCAAGAAGTCGCTCTTCCTCCCCCATCACCCCAAACTATCGATGGAAGCCTACAAATGCGGCGCGCCGCGCCTACACCATGACGACCAGCTTCCCGACCGTGTGGTGGCCGGCGAAGTCGGTCAGCGCCCGCACGCCCTCCTCGAGCCGGTAGCGCCCGGTGATCAACGGGCTCAGCCCCACGACTTCGCGCATGCCGCCCAGGTCGCCGTCCACGTCGAGGACGAGCTCGAAGCGCACATCCTCCCGGTCGATCATCTCGGGTCGCGGCGGCGGAAACGTGATCGTGAAGAGGCGGCCGCCGCGCTTCAGGCTCCTCGCCGCCTCGCGCAGCTGATCGGTGGGCCGAACCAGATTGAGCACCAGATCGACCCCACCGGCCGGATAGTCGTCGTAGCCGATCACTTCGGTGGCGCCCCGCCCGAGGAGCACGTCCCGGTCCCCCGGCCGGCCGGTCGCGATGACCCGGCACCCGTCCAGCAGCGGCAGAACCGTCGTACCCACGCCGCCTGTCGCCCCGATCACCAGCACCGTCTCGCCCGGCTTCGGCTCGGCCCGGGTGATCAGCGCGCGGGCGGTCAGCCCGACCGTCGGCAGCGCGGCCGCCGCGGCGACGTCGAGCGAGGCCGGCCGATGCGCGATGAACGGCGTACCGGCCTCGAAGACCGCGTATTGCGCCAGCGTCCCCGTGGTCACCGACGGATTCTTGGCGCCGGCCAGCGCCCCCAGCGCCCGCGGCACCGAGTGGCCGAAGACCTCATCACCGATCGAGTACGCCGTGACGCCCTCCCCGACCGCACTGACGGTCCCCGCGAAGTCGTTCCCGAGCACGTGCGGAAACGTCAGCCGTACGGGATAGGCACCGCCCGGAATGACGATGTCCCCCGGATTGAGCGACGCGGCGGCGATGCGTACTTGAATCTGCCCCGGCCCGGCAGTGGGCACGGCGACGTCGGCGAGTGCAAAACTGGACGGCGGGCCGTAGTCACGAGCGACGATCGCCTTCATGCTTCCTCCGTTACAGCGCTAAGCGGACCGGTAGGTCACGTTAGGCGTAAACGGACCGCGCGGTCAACTTGTTAAGCTGACGATCGTGACAGTCGACCGCCCGCTGCGCGCGGACGCCGCCCGCAACCGCTCGTCGTTGCTGGCCGCCGCGTCCGAGGAGTTCGCCGCCCACGGCCTGGACGCCTCGGTGGCCGACATCGCCCGCCGGGCCGGCATCGGCAAGGGCACCGTCTTCCGCCACTTCCCGACCAAGGACGACCTGCTGGCCGCCGTGGTCCTCGACCGCGTCGACGACTTGGCCACCCTGGCCCACCACCTGACCACGGCCACCGACCCCGGAGCCGCCCTGCTGGAGTTCATGGAGGCCGCCGCTGGCCGCCAACAGCAGCTCGACCTGTCCTTCCTGCGCGAGGCCGGCGAGGTGAACGCCCGCCTGACCGAAGCCCGCGAACGCCTGTTCACCGCGATCATCGCCCTGGTGACCCGAGCCCAGCAGGCCGGAGCCGTCCGCCCCGACATCGAGGGCATGGACGTGATCCTGCTGATGTGCGCCCCCAGCCACGTGGTCAGCTTCGTCCCCAGCCCCCCACCGGACCTGTGGCGCCGCTACCTGTCCCTCATCTTCGACGGCCTGCGCCCCGAAGGCGCCCACCCCTTGCCGGGTCCAGCCGTCAGGGACGCGGCGACACCCGTACCCAATTCCGCTCGCCCCGGCGCGAAGTAGCGGCCACGCAGCGGGAGCAGATGTAGCGCACCTCATCCTCGGAGGTGACCACGTCGGTGGCGCGGAAGTCGAACGGCACATGCGGGAAGCGCCGCAGCCGGGTGCGGCTCAGCGCCAGCCCGCAGAGCGTCTGGTTCGTGCCGGGCTGCCACGCGTGCACTTCGCCGCCCGGCTGCCGGATGCCGTCGGATCCGATCCACTCGCTGGAGGCCGCCACCGCTCGCTTCATGTCCGGTCGCCTGCCCACGATCCCGCCACATATGCCCGTTAATTGGCGGGCAGGCGGGGAATTCGTCCGTCATGACCGAACAACCCCACCGCATCGACATCAGGCAGGGCGACGAGCCGGACGGCACCACCGCGTACGAGGCCTCGCTGCGCCCGCCGGGCCATTCCGTCGACCCGGGAGTCCCCGCCGACGAGCCGGCCGACCTCGCCCCGGAGGACCGCACCGGCGAGAAGGGCGGCGGCATCGCCGACCGCTCGGGCTACGACTCGCGCAGCCTCGCCGGCGACTCCCCGAACTACCGGCCGGAATAACGAAAGCCCGGGCGCACAGGCCCGGGCTTCTCGCATGTGGCGATCAGTCGCCGGCGGCCTTGAACAGGGCGGCGACCTCGGCCATCGACAGGTGACGGAAGCCACCGGGGCGGAGGTCGCCGAGCCGGATCGGGCCGACCGACGTACGGATGAGCCGGGTGACCGGGTGGCCGACCTCCTCCATCATCCGGCGGACGATGTGCTTGCGGCCCTCGTGCAGCGTGATCTCGACCTGAGCCGTCTTGCCCAGCGCACCGACCAGCTTGAACTGGTCGGCCTTGGCCGGACCGTCCTCGAGCTCGATCCCGCTCAGCAGCTGCCGGCCGACGTTGCGCGCCAGCGGCCCGTTGGTCACCTCGGCCAGATACGTCTTCTGGATCTCGTACCGGGGGTGGGTCAGCTTGTTCGTGAGGTCACCGTCGTTGGTGATGAGCAGCAGGCCCTCACTGTCGGCGTCCAGGCGCCCGACGTGGTAGAGCCGGGTGCCGAACTGCCCGAGAAAGTCGGCCAACTCGGTGCGGCCCTTTTCGTCGTCGAGAGACGAGACGACACCACGAGGCTTGTTCATCGCGATGTACATGAGTTTGGTGTCGGTGATGATCCGCTGGCCGTCCACGTGGATCTCGGCAGTGTTGGGGTCGACCTTGTCGCCGAGCTTGGCGACCTTGCCGTTCACCGTCACACGCCGGCGGAAGATCAGGTCTTCGCAGGCGCGGCGGGATCCAACACCGGCGGCCGCCAGCACTTTCTGGAGGCGTTCGGCGGTGTCAGCCTGAGGCATCGAGTACTTCTTCCACGTCGTCGGGCAGGAACGGAGCGAGCGGCGGCAGCTGGTCGACCGAGTTGAGACCCAGTTTTTCCAGGAAGAGCGCCGTCGTGCGATACAGGTGTGCCCCGGTTTCGCTCTCCGTGCCGCATTCCTCGATCAGGCCGCGCGTCACAAGCGTACGCATGACGCCGTCGCAGTTCACACCGCGGATGGCGGAGATGCGCGACCGGGTAACCGGCTGCTTGTAAGCGACCACAGCCAGTGTCTCCAGCGCCGCCTGGGTCAGTCGCACAGACTGCCCGTCGAGAACAAACCGTTCCACGTACGGCGCATATTCCGGCCGCGTGTAGAGACGCCAGCCACCCGCCACCCGCCGAAGGTCGAACCCGTGCCCCGCCGCCGTGTACCGCGCCGACAGATCCTCCAGCATCACCCCGACACGCTCGGTCGGCTGCTCCAGAATCTGCGCCAGCTGCATCTCCGCCACCGGCTCATCCACCACCAGCATGATCGCCTCAAGCGCCGCCGCCAGCTCAGCGTCATCGGTCAACCCCGGCAGATCAACTTCTTCCTCAGTACGCGTCCCCGCGCCCCCACGCCCCCGCCGCGCCGCCTGCTCCGGCACCGCCGCAGCACCCGCAGCACCGGCCCCGGCCGCACCGGCCGCAGCATCGATCGGCTGATCGACGCCGCCACCCCAGTCGAACTCGGCGACATCCTCGGCGTCCCGCCCACCGAGCCCCGGCCCGTCACCGTCCAGCCCTTCGTCGGCGGCCCGCCCGTCCTCCGCCGGCACCTCGCCCAGCTCCTCGTCGGCAGCCCGCCCGTCCTCCGCCGGCACCTCGTCCAGCTCCTCGTCGGCAGCCCGCCCACCGTCCGCCGGCACCTCGTCCGCGAACGGCAGATCGCTCTCCCCGTCATCGCTGACGTCATCATCGGCCGCCGCGTCGAAGACGTCCCCCGCGTCATCCCCGTCCTCGGGAAGCGGCGCGTCGACCGGATCACCTTCGTCATCGACGAGCTCGGCCGCCGCCGCCTCCTCGATCGCCTCCGGCAACGGCAGCTCCGGCCCGGGCACGACCTCAACCGGATCGCCCCCGCCACCCTCAGCGGGCGCATCCACCCCACCGACCGGCAGCTCCTCAGACACCTCACCGACCGGCAGCTCCTCAGACTGCCCGCCGGCCGGCACATCGCCGTCGGCCGGCACATCGCCGTCGGCCGACGCATCCCCGTCAGCTGGCGACGCACCTTCCTCGACCGGCGCGTCGACAGCGACCTGGTCCTCTTCGGCGTCCCCGAGCGCGGGCTCCTCCGCCGGCGGGTTCGGCCGCTCGAAGGCGGGATCGAAGTCGTCGTCCGAGTCGAGCCCCGCCTCTTCGAGGTCGTCCCCGTCCCCCGGGAGTTCCTCGTCGTCGGATGCCCGGTTCTCCGCCCCGCGAGCCGTGGCCTCCCGGTGCTTGAACTCGCCGTACTCTTCGTCCTCGTCTCCGCTGGCCGAGGTGGGAACCGCCGCCCACTCTGCCCGACCGTCCGCGAGCTCGGCGCGAGCCTCCTCCTCGGCGTCGGCCTGGAACTTGCGATCCACCGGCCGCTGCGGTCTCTCCCACGGCGGCACCCAGGCCGCGGCCTGTGCCGCGAGTGAGTCAGACTGCTCGTCGCTGCTCACGATCGTTCCTCCGCGTCGTCGTCTTCCCCGCCAAGATCATCGTCATCGGGCCCCACGTCAAGTCGGCCCACCTCACGCTTCCCCGCATCCCCCACGACCGAATCCGCCGATTCCGCCACACCACGCTCATCGGCCGATTCCCCCGCAGCGCCCTCCGCAGCGGAAGCAGCCGACTCCGCCCTAAACGGCTCCGCCGCCGAAGGAGCCGAAGAGGCCGAAGAGGCCGAAGGAGCCGAAGAGGCCGAAGAGGCCACATCGGGCTTCCCGAGCGAAGCAGCCGGGGTACCCGCATTCGCCTCACCGCGCCCGGCGACCGAAGCAGCGACATCCGCCACACCCGAGCCCGCGACCGAGGCAGCGGCATCCACCCCCGGCCCCGCAACCGAGGCAGCGCCATCCACCCCCGGCCCCGCAACCGAGGCAGCGCCATCCGCCCCCGGCCCCGCAACCGAGGCAGCGGCATCCGCCACATCGGGCTTCGCGACCGGATAGGCCGAAGGAGCCGCATCCGCGCCGGGTTCCGCGAGCGCAGCGGCCGAGGCAGCCAAAGATGGCACATCGGGCACAGCAAGCGACGTCGCCGAAGACGGCACGTTGGGCTCAGTGAGCGACGTCGCCGAAGATGGCACGTCGGCCTCCGTGAGCGACGTCGCCGAAGATGGCACGTCGGGCTCAGTGAGCGACGTCGCCGAAGATGGCACGTCGGGCTCGGTGGGCGAAGGCGCCGCATCCGTTGCGTTGGGGTCTTCGGGTGGGGCGTCCTCGGTCGGCTTGGTGCCCTCGTAGTCGTCGATTTCGAGTTCGGCGTCGGCCGCGTCGCCGCCGATCCAGCGGACTGTCAGTTCGTCGAGGGAGACCGGCTGTTCGAAGTCGATCAGGCCCTCGCGGTAGAGCTCCAGCAGAGCCAGGAACCGCGCCACCACCTCGAGCGTGTTGTCGCAGTCGGCCACCAGCAGGGTGAACGTCGCCGAGCCGGCCCGGCGGAGGCGGTCGCGCAGCAGGGCCGCGTGTTCGCGGACGCTGACCCGGACCTGGTGGATGTGGGCGATCGACACCTGCGGCGGGCCGGGTTTCGGGATGAACTGTTTCAGCGCGAGCTTGAACAACCTTTCCGGCCCGACACCCAGCACCAGGTCGGGGAGCGCCTCGGCGTAGCGCGGCTCCATCGACACCGAGCGCGGCCACCTCTTGCCGCCGGTGAACTCGAGCTCGGCGATGTGGGCCGCCGCCTCCTTGTACGCCTTGTACTGCAGCAGCCGCGCGAACAGCAGGTCGCGCGCCTCGAGCAGGGCCAGGTCTTCCTCGTCCTCGACGTCGGCCGCCGGCAGCAGCCGGGCCGCTTTCAGGTCGAGCAGGGTGGCCGCCACCAGCAGGAACTCGCTGGTCTCGCCGAGGTCCCAGTCGTCGCCCATGGCCCTGATGTACGCGATGAAGTCGTCGGTGACCTGGTGGAGCGCGATCTCGGTGACGTCCAGCTTGTGTTTGCCGATCAGCTGGAGGAGCAGATCGAACGGGCCGGTGAAGTTGTCGAGGCGTACCAGAAATTTGCCCGAGTCATCCTCGGCGGAGATGTCGGAGACTTCGGCGGGCTCGTCAGGCACCTGCTGACCGTAGACCACCGGTACGACAACCTGCTCAGTGCTCACCGCGCCCCTTCCCGTCCGTACCGTTTAAACGGGACAAATCCGGAATGGGTACGCGGGTGCCGAGAAGATCAACCCCACAGGCGAACGAAGACCAGGCCGAGCGCGTTAAGGATGCGGAGCAGGAACGGCGTACCGAAGGGAAAAATGCACAGGATCAGCAGGACCAGTACGCCGATGTTCTTGTCCTCGAACCACAGCCGCATCCACTGCATGCCCCGGCCGGGCGTGCGCAGCGCGGAATACAGCGCCCCGAACCCGTCCAGCGGCGGAATCGGGATGACGGCCAGAATGCCGAAGCAGAGCAGCCCGACCGCCAGCGACAGCAGCACCTGCTCGCCCACCGGCAGGTCGATGCCGAGCAGCACGTCGGCCGGGCCGATGAAGGCCAGGAAGTTGTCCGGGTAGGCCAGCGAGTACGCCAGCATGAGCAGCTGCGAGACCACCACGCACAGCAGCGGCCCGGCCAGGAACACCGCCACCGCCCGGCCGCGTCCGCGCCAGCGCGGCACCTCGTCCACCGTGAGCATCTTGCCCCAGCCCATGCCGCCGAGGGCCGCCGCGACCGCGCCGAACGGGTCGACGTCCTCGCGCAGGCGCGGGGTGATCGACTCGCGGCGGTCGGAGAGTTTCAGCATCCGCGATGTCGACCGGATGGCGAGCGCGCGCAGCACGAGACCGAGCAGGAAGGAGACGACCAGGGCGACGAACGCCACCGGCTCACCGAGCGCGTAGAGCACCTGTCAGCCGCGCTCAACCTTGGCGGCGATGACCTCGCGGGCCAGCTGGCGATAGTTGCGGGCGCCGGAGGAGGCCGGGTCGAGCGTGGTGATCGGTGCGCCGGCCACCGTGGACTCGGGGAACTTGACGGTCTTGGTGATGACCGTCTGGTAGACCTTGTCGCCGAACGCCTCCACGACCCGCTGCAGCACCTGGCGGCAGTGGGTGGTGCGGCTGTCGTACATGGTCGCCAGGATGCCCTCGAGCTCGAGGTCGAAGTTGAGCCGCTCGCGGACCTTGTCGATCGTGTCGAGCAGCAGTGCCACGCCGCGCAGCGAGAAGAACTCGCACTCGAGCGGGATGAGCACGCCGTGCGCGATGGTCAGCGCGTTGATCGCCAGCAGGCCCAGCGAGGGCTGGCAGTCGATCAGGATGAAGTCGTACTCCTTGCGGACCGAGCGCAGCGCCCGGGCCAGCGCCATCTCGCGGGCGACCTCGTTGACCAGCTGGATCTCGGCCGCGGACAGGTCGATGTTGGCGGGCAGCAGGTGCAGGCCGGCCACATCGGTCTTGATGATGACGTCCTCGGTGGCCACGTCGTCCTGCATGAGCAGGTTGTAGACGCTCAGGTCGAGGTTGTGCGGGTTGACGCCGAGACCCACCGAGCAGGCGCCCTGGGGGTCGAAGTCGACGAGCAGGACCTTGCGCCCGTACTCGGCCAGGGCCGCACCCAGGTTGATCGTGGTGGTGGTCTTGCCCACGCCACCCTTCTGGTTGGCCAGGGCGATGATCCGCGCCGGGCCGTGCCGGTCGGTCGGCATCGGCTCGGGGATCGGGCGGCGCATCGTGTACGCCGTCGGGTCGGCGGGACCCAGATCGGCGCCGAGGTCGAGGGAGCCCTGCTGCTCCCGGAGTGTGGAGGTCCAGGCCTCCGCCCGGTTGCCGTTCCCCGTCATGACCTCGCCCCCTCCCGACTCGCCAGCCGGAGCCGATGCCCGACTCTACGCCACGCGCGCCGCACCGCCGGGGTCAGCCATCGGCGTGTCGCCTGAAGAAAGCCGAGATGGATGCGCAGCGTCTAACGAGCACGCGGGTGAGCGGTCGCGTAAACCTCGCGGAGCCGGTCCACGGTGACCAAGGTGTACACCTGCGTAGTCGTGACCGAAGCGTGTCCCAGCAGCTCCTGCACGACCCGGACGTCGGCGCCGCCGTCGAGTAGATGGGTCGCGTACGAGTGACGCAGCGTGTGCGGCGAGACCGCGTACGGGCCCTCGACCGGCAGCTCGGCCGCGACCGCCGCCCGGCGCAGGATCATCCAGGCGCCCTGCCGGGACAGCCGTCCACCGCGCGCGTTCAGGAAGACGGCCGGTGTCCCTGTGCCGTTCGCGCTGAGCGCGGCTCTCCCCCGTACCAAATAAGCCTCCAGAGCAGCCCGCGCGTAACCGCCGACCGGAACCAACCGCGTCTTTCCGCCCTTGCCGCGCAAGATCGCGTGGTCTTCGTCAGAGGCCGAGAGCGACAGATCGTCGATGTCCGCACCGACCGCCTCGGAGATCCGCGCCCCGGTGCCGTAGAGGAACTCCAGCAGCGCCCGGTCCCGCAGCCCGGCCGGAGTGTCGTCGCCGGGCACCGCCAGCAGCCGCGTCACCTGATCGACATCGAGGGCCTTGGGCAGGCGCTTGGGCGGCGCCGGCGGCCGTACGTCGGCCGCGACGTCGCCGCCCGTGTAGCCCTCCCGGGCGGCGAACCGGTGCAGGCCCCGTACGGCGCTGATCGCCCGGGCCGCCGAGGAGGACGCCAGGCCCTCCTCGCGCAGCGTGGCCAGGTGATCGGTGATCGCGGACGCCGTCACGTCGGACAGCTCGGTGACACCGGACGCGGCGAGTGCCGCGGCGTAACGGCCGAGATCACGCTGGTACGACACGAGGGTGTTGCGCGACAGCCCACGCTCGACGGTGAGATGGTCGAGATAGGCGGTGATCACACGTTGCAGGCTCAGGTCAGCACCGCGTTCAGGGGCAGGTTCCGCATGCCGTGCGCCTCCGCGACCGGTCCGTAGGTGACGTGCCCGTCGTGGGTGTTCAGGCCCAGCGCGAGCGCGGCGTCGGCCTTGAGCGCCTGCCGCCAGCCGAGGTTCGCCAGTTCCAGAGCGTACGGCAGGGTGACGTTGGTCAGTGCGTAGGTGCTGGTGTGCGGCACCGAACCCGGCATGTTGGCCACGCAGTAGAACAGTGAGTTGTGCACCTGGTAGACCGGGTCGGCGTGGGTGGTGGGCCGCGAGTCCTCGAAGCAGCCGCCCTGGTCGATCGAGATGTCGACCAGCACGCTGCCCGGCTTCATCCGGGCGACCAGGTCGTTCGGCACCAGGTTGGGCGCTTTCGCGCCGGGGATCAGGACGGCGCCGATGACCAGGTCGGCGTCGAGGACGGCCTTCTCGATCTCGTACGCGTTGGAAGCCACCGTCTGCAGATGGCCCCGGTAGTCGGCGTCGGCCGCCCGCAGCTTGGCGATGTTGCGGTCGAGCACCAGGATCTCGGCCTGCATGCCCAGGGCGATGGCCGCGGCGTTCATGCCCGACACACCGGCGCCGATCACCACGACCTTGGCCGCGTAGACACCGGGGACACCGCCCATGAGTACGCCGCGTCCCCCGCCCGAACGCATCAGGTGGTACGCGCCGACCTGCGGGGCGAGCCGCCCGGCGACCTCGGACATCGGCGCCAGCAGCGGCAGCGAGCGGTCGGGCAGTTCCACCGTCTCGTACGCGATGCCGGTGACCTTGCGGTCGAGCAGCGCGTCGGTGCACTCCTTGGACGCGGCCAGGTGCAGATAGGTGAACAGGACCTGACCCGGCCGCATGCGCGGATACTCCTCCGCGATGGGCTCCTTGACCTTGAGAATCAGCTCGGCGCCGCCCCAGACCTCGTCCGCGCCGGGCACGATCGTGGCACCGGCCGCCTGATAGTCCCCGTCGGTGATCGACGAGCCGGTTCCGGCCCCGGCCTGCACCAGCACCTCGTGCCCGGCCCGGCGGAACTCGTACACACCGGCCGGCGTGATGGCCACCCGGAACTCGTTGTTCTTGATCTCGCTCGGAATGCCGACCTTCACGGCACCGTCCTTCCACTCGACGCTGAGTTTTGGGATCTTTCGCCCGGTTCGAGCGATCAACGCACCTCTTTGGACAGTACGGTAATTTGCCGATCATGGCGGTTGATCCAAACACCTAGCGCCTCGTCACGCGCCCATGAGGGTAATCCGGGTAGCGGAACTTGGATCTACTGGGTTATCCGGTCTTTGGTTGGGCGCGCTGGTCGTGCGGATGCAGTCACCGATCGCTCTGTCCTGCTCGGCGTGCGAGCGGTGGCCGGTTCCGTGGACAGCGAAGCAGCGCAGGGTCGCGAACCCGCCTTCAACCCAGTTCAACCCGGAACCGTGGATCGGCAGGGCGACCAGTTCTACGCCGTTGGAACTGGCACCCGGCCTGGACGATGGGGGTGTTGGTGTGGTGAAAAGTTATCCAGGTTGGCGGGCCGAACTCGTCGACACAGAATACCCAGCCGCAGGCGCGGCGAGTATTCGTAGAAGTCCAGCACTGAGGGTCACTGGCATGCAGAGGAATGCCTTTCCGTATGCTCATGCAGGTCGTTGGAGTTACAAGGCCGAGATCAACGCCAGGGTGCCAGTGACGACCGCGACGGCGGTGAACATCAAGCCCACTACCAAGATGACTTGAGCGCGAGTAGGTGAAGTTGTCTTCCCCGACTTCATGACAACAGAGAAGTCGTTGGCGCCTAGGTCAATCTCAGGCGCTCGCTTCGTGCCGTTGGTTAGCACGAAGACGACCAGCTGATTGTGAGGGTTGATGAGGGTCTTAGGTGCTCGAACCTCAAGACTTTCGATCGTGACGTCCTCGTCCTGCCTGATGAGGCGTTCCCTGTTCGTCGGCCGGCGAATACCAGCGATGGCGGCCATGACCTCACCATCGAAGAACGTGATAGTCGGGGGCTGTTCGATGTCACCGCTTTTGAGCGCAACCTGACCTGCGTTCGTAAACGTAAAGGTCCACAACTCCGGGTTGATAAGCTTCTGGTCATCCCAGCTGATCGTCAGAAGTGGTAGCTCGATGCCATCGGGGAGCAGAGCAGTTCGGGACATCTCCGCTTCGATCAGTCGATCGCGATCCCTCCGCTTGTCACGGACGTTATAGGTGAAGCTCATCAGCGCAACGATCACCGAAGCGATCGATACATAGGCGGTTGCAGCCATGCGCTAACGCCTCCGATTCGAGGAGTACGTGCCGGTTTGTGGTTTCGCCCGCAGTCGCCGTACCCGCTCAAAACGGTCATGAGGACTGCGATCGCGGGATGGGACGTGGACGGCGCTGCACGCGGCATAACTAACGGCTAGCACGATCTGGCCGGCCTCCGGCCGACGGGCGTGGATCGCAGTTGAGCGAGCACGCACTCCTAGATCGTCATGGCTGCGCCCAAGAAGGGACTTATGGCCCGCCGGCGCCAAGCAAGGTCGGGGTCGCCCGCTCTGGTCACCGAACAGGTGCCACCGAGCCATGTCCAGGTCCCCTGATCATCGTGACGAGAGATCCGATGGGGGAGTGCCCGCTTGGGTTTCGACCATCGAAGCATCGCTTATGGGCTAGCACCCTCCCATGTGCACGCCCCGACCGCAACCCCGGCTGGGTTAAAACTTGCTGCACCACGTTCAGGTGAGATCATCGACGCGTGTATTCCGGTTTGGTATCGTGCTGGGCATGGTCGATCGTGAGCCCGACTCGCTTCCTGAAGCAGAACTCGCCCAGCGGCTCCGCTCGCTCCGGGTCCAGCAGGAGTGGTCGCAGGCTGACCTTGCCGAGCACATCAACAACATCGGGTACGGCTTGCGGTGGCATCAGACCACAGTCGCAAAGATCGAAGCTGGTCAGCGGCCTATCGGCCTCAATGAAGCGGCTGCGCTTGCGGAGGTATTCGACATCACTGGCGCAGAGCTTCTCATGCCTCTCGGGGCACGCCGAGCACGCGCAGCGAAATTGCGTGCACGTGAGCAGCAGCTTGATGACAGCGGGGACGATCTTGACTTGCAGCTTGCCGAGCTTGCCGAGCAGCAAGCCGTAGCTCGTCATCGAGTACAAAAGATCCGCGAGGAAAGGGTGCAGGTTCTTCACGAGATCGAGACGTCGGCGACTGCACTGCGGCATTTGACCGAACAGTACGAGAATACTCAGCAGCGACTTCAGGACCTTTCTAGAGAACTCGATCAAGGGCTGACCGAGCTCATAAACGCCGAGAAAGCTGCAGAGCAACTACGTGAACGTCTTGCGTTCCAGCAGGCCGAGATCGAGCAGGTGCGCGCGCACAGTGTGAAACTAGATTCGAAAGACGATGTTGACGAAATAGTGGTGGAACCTCAGATCGAGGAGACGGCATCAGGAAATTTTCTATCCGACGCGAGCAGTGGGGTAAATTCTGAACCGCGCGCCAACCGGACGATGCCATACGGCAAAAAGGATCTACCTTACCCGTATAACCAGGATCTAGTCGGCATCGTGACTCGAATCAAAGGTGTGCGCGAGTCCACGCGGGCCGCGCTCGTGAACTCTTTAAAGGTCGCATCGTACCTGAAAGCCGGCGTCAACCTGGTCGAACAGAATCTCGGCCCTTCGCCGTCATCGTCCATCTCCAGCGCGGACAGCCGCTACGCGTACTGGTCTGGCTTTCAATTCCTCTCTGAGCGCTCCCTGATGCGAGAGGCGGCCACGCTCGATCCGCCCTATCTACGACAAAAAGGGGTTGGACCATACCGCTCGACCTGGGCCAGCCACGACGACTATCTAAGCGACCTGCTAGCGTTCCAGTTTCACGCCATTAACTATGCCCCCAAGTACGGCACCGAGATGGGAAGCCGTGGCCATTTGTTGTCGACCGCCGATAGTCTCGTCGAGGCCGTCAAACGGTCTGCGTATCATGAACTGCAAGCGATTCTGCGGATGCCGCAGTTCCGACTTCAATTGATCGTCTCCGCCACCGCCGACCTTAACGACGGCATCCACAATTCCATCGCCAACAACTACGCGGCGGCACTGGAACCGTGGATGCGGATTTACGAATCCACTCTCGCTGCCCGTGGCCTCCGTCTCCGCAACGGCGTGACTATGCGCCAGTTCGTCGATATGCTGGCCGCAATCACCGAGGGCTTCGCGATCCGCCAGCTCGGCGACCCGAACGCTGGGATACTTGGCGAGCCTGAGAGCAACCTGGCCGGCATGGCAATACTCGGAATCATTGATGCCTATACAGAGCCGATAGTAAAGTCCGGGAACTAGCACGCTGTGCCGTCACTAGTAGACGTCGCGGCTGTTCACGGCGAGGCTGTGGGCGTCGGCGTCCGGCTGATCGAGCCCGAAACTGATGATCCGCCGGGGACGGATCCGGATGATCTCCCCGATCGCCTCGGCGGTGCCGCGGATCTCCACGCAGCGCACCCGCCACGGGTCGACCGACGGCACGTCGTCCACGACGAGGGCGACCTGCCCGTTGGCCGCCACGTTGCGGTACTTGCGGCTGCTCGACATCCCGTACCCGGGGATGTCGATCGTGCCCGCGGCGGCGTCGACCCGAAATCCGACCGGGCTGTTCTGCAGCGTCCCGTCCGGCCGGAGCGTGGCGAGCCGCCCGAGCGGCTGCGCCTGGAGGTACGCGAGTTCGATCTCGGTGAAAGGCATGCCCGGAGGTTGCAACCTCAACCTCCGTTCAAGTCAAGCCGTACGGGGTAATCGCCGATCATGAGTGATATCAGCCCCGAGACCGAATACGCCGAGTACGCCGAGGAGGCGCCCGGCTCCAGCGACTACACCGCCGGCTCGGCCTCGCCTTCCGAGGACCGCGACCGCGCCAACCAGGAAGCCCACGGCGGCAGCATGGCCCCGGGCCTCGTCGACGACGCCGGCAATCAGGTCGAGGAGCCGCCTCCCGCGCCCTGAGACTCGGCCGCGGTCAGGTCGGCGAACAGGTCGGGGCGGTCCGGGTCGTCGACCGGGCGGCGCGGGGCGAGGACCGTGGCGGCCACGTCGGCGACCGGGACCGCCTCCAGCGTGCGCCCGGCCCACAGCATCAGCGACAGGTCGACCCCGGCCAGCGGTGCCGGCGCCCGGGAGACGGTCCAGACCGCCGCCGACGGCACCTGGGCCGCCGCGACCAGCGGGGCCGGCCCGGCCAGCAGGAAGTCCAGGTCGAAGTCGACCAGCAGCCGCAGCATCGTGGCCCGGTTGGCCGGGTCGACCCCCTCGAACGCCTCGTCCAGCCACAGCGGCCGCGGCGCGTCGGCCGACCGTGAGTAGAGCGCCACCAGCGTGGCCAGCAGCGGCTGCAACAGCGTGACGACCTTCCCGCCGCCGGAGTCGACGCCGTGCACCTGCTTGGTCAGCGGCTTGAAGTCTCCGCCCTCGACCCGGTAGTAGCAGACGCAGTCGAACCAGGCCCGGTAGTCGAGCAGCCCGGTCAGATGCTTGACCCACTCGTCGGTGCCGATCACCCCGGAGTCCTGGGCCTCCCGGAGCCGGTCACCGAGGAAGAGCCGGATCTGCTCCTGGGCCGAGTCCGACTCGATCCGCCCCTCCTCCAGCGCCCGCAGCAGATTGAACCCGTGCTGCTGCCCCTCGGCCGGCCGCCGCCGGATCTGCAGCACCGTCCGGTTGGCGCCCGTCGGATGCCGCAGAAGCACCTCGTTGACGGTCGTGAGCAGCGTGACGACCCGGGTCATCCGGTCGGCGAGGTGGTCGATGAAGGTGGACGACAGCAATTCGGCGTACATCTGATGCAGCTTCTCGTCGTGCGTGGCCGACAACTCGGCCACCGCCTGGTCCAGCCGCTCCACCGCCCCCGGCGGGTCGAGCGGCGTCCCCGCCGCGTCCACCACCAGCGTGATGGCCGGCAACGGATGCGCCTCATCCGCCTCACTGACGATCACCGACCGCCCGCCCGACGCCTCGAGCAGCGTCTGCAGCTCGGTCATGGCCCCACGCAGAGCCCGCTGCAGAGCCGTGTCGACCCGCCGGTCCCGGTCCCCGGCATTCTCCGGCCACGAAGGCGGCCGCACCGTCTCCACAGCCACCCGGGCCTGAGTCAGCGCCTCTTCCAGCGTCCGCCCGGCATCACCGTCCCCGATGCCGCGGGCCAGGGCGATCCCGGCGTCGACCGGCACCCACCACGCCCGCGCCGCCGCCTCGCGGGCGGCGACGGCCGCGGTCACCGCGTCCTGCCGCCGCTGGGCCTCACCCTGCGCGGTGCTGGCCGCGGCCGCGAGGGACAGTCCCCGCTGCCGGCCGGCCGCGATCGACGTGTCGAGCTCGCGGATCCGCTCCTCCAGCTCGGCCGACCGGGCGAACTGTTCCCGGTCGTCCAGGCTCACCGAGGCCTCCGCCTCACCGGCCTCGGCGTCCAGCTTGGCCGCCGTGACCGCGGCCTCGTCCACCGCGTCGGCCGCCGCCGTCCGGGCCGCCTCGGCGGACTCGACCCCGGTCACCGCCGAAGCGACGGCCCGCTCCGCCACGTCCTGGTCCTTCAGCGCCAGCCGCAGCGATCCGGCCGCCAGCGCCGCCGAGTCCAGCGCCGTACCCACGGCGTCCAGCTGCTCGTCGGTGGTCGGCAGCCCGTGCTCGTCGGCGTACCCGGTCACCGCCGTGGTCGCGGCGTCCGCCTCGCCCTTGGCCTCGGAGGCCTTGCCGGCCGCCTTCGCATGGGCCGTCTCGGCCCGGTCCCGCTCCCCGGTGGCCGCGGCCAGGCTGATCGCCGCCGCCACCACATCGGCGTCCCCGGGCGCCTCGGCCGCCGCCGCCCGCAGCGCCGCACTCCGCGCCGCCAGCTCCTCGGCCCGCCGGGTCAGCTCCTCGCCGGCTTCCCGATCGGCCGCCGCCTGCACCCGCAGCGCCGCGATCTGCCGCCGCCGCGCCGCGGCCCGAGCCGCCGTACCCAGAAGCTCGGCCCCCTCGACGGCCCGCCCGGCCCGCCCGCCGGCGATCGGCGTCCGCCACCGCCCGTCCCCCGCGATGACAAGGTCCCCGCTCATGGGCCGGCCCGGACCGGCATAACCGATATGCCGGAGAATCCCGGCGACCGTGCCGCCCAGAGCTCCCGCGTCCTCCGCCGGCTGCAAGACAGACGACAGCGGTCCCGACACAGCCGGCACGCCCTCGGCACCGACGACGACGGTCTCCGCCCCATCACGCTCATCCGACCACACGCCGTCGGCCGTCACCCACGCGTCGAGCAACCCGGCCGCGTCCAGTGCCGCCTCGACGTGGTCCAGCACCTCGGCCGGCACCCCGTCGACCGGGTCGACCAACCGCCACAGCGGCGCCCCTTGCGCCCCCGGGAACGACGGCCGCTCCCTGCGGCTCCAGCGCATCGGCCCCGAGGGGTGCGGGTCTCCCGCCTGGCCCAGGCGCGCCGCCTCGCGGTCGGCCTCGTCGGCCCGCAGCGCCGCCGCCCGGGCCTCGGCGCGCACGGTGGCGATCTCTTCCGTGAGCGGGCCCACCGACGGCTCCAGCCACTCGCGCGCCAGGAGACCCGCGAGCACTTCCCGAGGGCGTACGGCATGGGTCTGGGAGACGACCTCCCGCACCCAGTCGTCGCGCAGGGCGACCGGCGGCACCGCCGCCGGCAGGCCGACCGCCCACCTCTCCAGGTCGTCCGAGAGCTGCTGCACCGCGTCCGTCACCGTCGTGGCCGCCTCGGCCGCGACCGCCGAGCGGGCCCGCGACTCCTCACCCAGCCGCGACGCCGTCGCCGATTCCGCCTGCCAGCGGCCGACCGCCGTCGCGGCGGCCCGGGTCAGCTTGCGCAGCGCCGACACCTGGGAGCGCCGGGCCGCCACGGCCGCGTCGATCCGGTCGACGTCGCCGTCGGCCGCCCATCGCTGCGCCTGCGCGTCCAAGCCGGCACCGCGCAGGGCCGCTCCCACGTGCGTGACCGCCGCCGCCGCCGCCGCGCGGGCCAGGTCGAGCCGTCCGGTCGCCTCCGAGTGCGCGGCCGCCGCGGCTTCGAGCGCCACACCCGTACTCGCCAAGTTTCGGCGAGCCGTGCTGAGGGTGACCTCGGCCGCCGCCGCGTCCCGGCGCATCCGCTCCGCGTTCTGCGCCCGCCCGGTCGCGTCGCGGTAGGCCGCCGACCGCAGCAGCTGCGTCAGCGCCGCCCGCGCCCGCTGCACCCCCGCCTCCAGCTCGTCGCCGCGCCCGGTCTCCGCGGTCAGCTCCGCCCGCGCCGACGCCAGAGCGAGTTCGGCGGACGAGGCGGCGGCGACCGCCGCGGAAACCGCCTGATCGGAAGCCAGCAGGTCGTCCGCCCGGGCCCGCAGCAGCGCGTCCGCCCACGGCCGCCAGGCCCGTGCCAGATAGACACCCACCGCGTCCCGCGCCGCCACCGCGTGGTCGCGGTCGCGGCCGAGCTGCTCCAGCTGTTGCCAGCCGTCGGCCAGCTTGTCCACCTCGGACTCGGCCACCGCGGGCAGGCTCATCCGGATCTGCTCGGTGAACCAGTCCGGGTTGAGTTTCTGGCCCAGGTGCGGCGTGCGGAGCACCTTCAGCATCTCGAGCACCGTGGCGAAGCGGTCGTCGTCGGAGAACCCGAACAGGTCGGTGGCGATCCGGGCCGCGTACCTCTTGCCGCTCCGCATCACCTCGAGGCCGTCGACGCCGGCGAGTTCCTTGGGCTCGACCGCGGACGAGCCCACGGCGAGGGTGAGCCCGTCGCGGACGCGGGCCGCGCCCCGGCAGATGATCCAGACCGGGTCGAGCTGGCTGACGCCGCGCTTGGCCTGCGCGTAGAGCAGGGTCGTGAAGAACTCGGGCCCGTCCTCGCCGAGCCGCCCGTACTCGACCCAGGCCCAGCCGCGGTGGGCCGACCCGGTGGCCTCGCGCCGGTCGCGGGCGTCGTCGGTGGGCTCGACGTAGTAGCGGAACGACTTGTCGGACTGGCCGAACGTGTCGATGTACTGCCGGTCGAGGCTGCCGGACAGCATGATCAGCGTGGTCAGCGCCATCAGCGTCGACTTGCCGGACTGGTTGGCCCCGACGAACTGGGCCCGGCCGTCGGCGAACCAGTACTCGGCCGCGTCGAACTCCCACAGCCCGACGCAGCCCGCCCGCAGCACCTGCCACCGCGACCGCTCCGGCGAGGGCAGCCCGCCGTGCGCGGCGGCGTCCCGCCACGCGGTGAGCTGCGCGTCGGTGGCTTCGGGGGTCAGGGTCATCGGGCCGGCTCCGTGTTGTCGGTGATCGTCACGTCGGGGTCGCGGTAGCGGCCGGCGGCCGCCAGCAGGGTCCACGACCCGTCCCAGGAGACGCGCAGCAGGCCGAGCTCGGTGAGCAGCCGTTCGGCGTCGCGCCGCACGGTGCCGGGCACCGTCTTCTGCGGCACGGTCATGTAGTCGCCGCGCCAGCTGATGAGATCGTCCACCACGGCGTCGACCTCGTCGGTGCTCAAGTGGACGGTGCCGTCGGCGTGCCTGGTGCCGTCGCGGCCGGCCTGGTCGGCCATGAGCAGGGCCACCCAGTCGGTGGCGCGGGCACGCGGCCAGTCGGCCACCGTGGGCGGCTTGACCTCGTCGTCGGCCAGCACCACGAGCAGGCCCTCGGTACGGGCCTCGATCGCGCCGCCGGTGATCTGGGCCACGTCGGCCGCCCGCTGCCCGCGATGGGCGCGCAGCGCCTCGGCCTCGGCGGGCGGCAGATCCTCGTACGCCACGAAGGGTGTCTCGAGAAGCGCGCGCAGTTGCCGAACCGTCTCGGAGGCCGTGACCACCCCGGGGTTGAGGGCCAGGTCGACCACGTCGGGGCTGGTCATCAACAGCAGCGCGTCGCGGTCGACCTCGTAGCCGGCGCCCGGGCCGGTGCCCGACTCGGTCCACTCGTCGAGCAGCCGCTCGTCGCTGCTGCGCGGCCGCAGGACGCCCCACGAGGCCAGGTAGGCCGCCGCGTCGCGCAGCAGCCGCCGCTGGGTCTGGTCGTCCGGGTCGTAGCGGGCGGCCGGCAGGTCACGGACCATGTCGGACAGCCGCTGCAGGGTGACCCGCCCGGCCACGTCCTCGCAGCAGGCGGCCAGGCAGCAGACCAGCGCCAGCATCCGCCGCTCGGGCGCGTCGGCCGGACGCGGCGGCCGGGTCACGGCGCCGCCCAGCGGCACCCGGATGAGCCGGACCGCCTGCCCGACGCGCTGCACCCGGTAGCCGAGCCGCCGGGCCGCGTCGGTCACCGCCTGCTGGTGCCGCAGCACGAGCCGGTAGAGCCGGGGATCGCCGGCCGCGGTGACCAGCGGCTTGGCCAGCAGCCCGGTGAACGCCTGTTGTGCCTCGCGGGCCGAGGCGGTCGTTTTCATCGCTGCCCCGCGGGCGTGATGTGCAGCCGGATGTCGGGGTGCACGAGCCGGCCGTCCGGCGTGTGCACCACCGCGGCCGGCGCTCCCGGCGGCGGCGGATCGGCCCGCAGCAGCCAGCGCGCGTCGCCGGAGGTCGCCGAGCGCACCCCGTCGGCGCCGGCCCGCGCCGACGCGACCACCCCGAGCAGGATCATCAGCATCTGCAGCTCGGGCGCGGTCAGGTCGTGCCACTGCGACAGCCGCAGCCCCGACCGGGCCAGCACGGCCGCCTCGGTCCGGGCCGCCGCGTCCCGCAGGTGTTCGGTGTGGACCCGCGCCGCCAGCCGGCTGGCCGACCGGTCGGTGATCCGGGCCGGCCCACCCGCCGTCGCTTTCGGCCCCTGGCGGCGCAGGCGGGCCGCGACCGGCACCGGCTCGGCCGCCCAGAACGACGGCACGCCGGCCGCCATCGGCGCCTCACCGGGCAGGTGCCGCGCCGAGAACAGCCCGGTCGTCGCACACCACACGTCCCAGGCGCTCTCGTCGTCGGCCGCCGCGTCGATCCGGGAGGCCAGCGCCAGCAGCTCGGCCCGGCGCGACACGTGCCCGCCGACGGCGGCCAGCGTGCGCTGCCCGCGCAGCAGCGGCCCGATCGTGTCGCGCATCTGCCGGCGCAGCCGCCGCGCCTGACAGTCCGGCCCGTCGAACCAGGACCGCAGAACGGCCAGGGTCTCCGCGTAGGACGCCGTGAGCTCGTCGATCGCCGCGTTGTCGGCGTTCGCCCCGAGATGGTGCACCGCGATCCGCCGCCACGTCACGGTGTCCACCTCGCCCAGCTCGGAGATCAGCGCCGTGATCCGCTCGGAGTGCGTGTCGACGCCACCGCCCCACATGTCCACGTAGCGCCGCAGCGTCTCCTGCACGGTGTTGACCTTGGCCTGGTCGGGCGTGCCGGCGAGCGCGCCGGCCAGCCGCGCCTGCCAGCTCGCGGCCGCCCGCGCCATCGCCTGATGCGTCGTCTGGATCACCGACCAGGCCGACGCCGCCGCCGCCGGATCGACCGGCGCCGTCTCGCGCAGCACGCCCAGGTTGGCCGTCAGCACGCTCGGCGCCAGCGTCGCGGCGGCCGCCGACGCCAGATCCTGCCCCAGCGACATGACGGCCCGGTGCAGCTCGGCCGCCACCTCGGTCAACTGGTAGCGGTCCCAGTTCAGCACGAAGTCGGCGTCGCGATCGGTCCGGTCCTGGAAGACGATCACCACGCCCCACTTCTCCAGGGCCGCCATCCGCTGCTTCAACGTGTCGTCGAGGATCGCCGGATCGGCCCCCGCCCGCACCAGCTGGTCGCGCAGGAGTCCCGGCAGATCGGCCGCCGCCACGCCGGTCAGCGTGTGTTGCTGCTCCTCGAGCAGAACCTGCACGATCAGCCTGTACTGAGCCGCGTAACGACTGGTCAGATAGCTCGCCTGGAGCAGACCGCCGGGCAGCCCCGCCAGCTGCCACGGGTCCGCGAACTCCTGTTCGCCGGCCATGACGTGCCACCCCCTCCGCCCGCATCGGCGCTGATCAACGGCCCTGTCGACCGTTCTGGGTGGCGAGCATAGGCAGGGGGTCCGACACTTTCACGCACCCGGCCGCCGGAGCGCGAAAAGAATCACCCGTGGTTCAATCGGCGCCATGGAGATCCTGCTCTCGGCAGCCCTGGTCATCCTCGCCGTCTACCTCGTCAGCAACCGCTCGCGCCCGAGCAGCCGCGAGGCCGCCATCGACCGCAAACTCGACCTGATCATGCGCCACCTCGACATCGCGGACCCCGCGGACGAATCGCCCGAGGTCCTGGGCGCGCTCATGCGGGGCCAGAAGATCCAGGCCATCAAGGCCTACCGCGAGCAGACCGGCGCCTCCCTCGCCGACGCCAAGAACGCCGTCGAGCAGATCGCCAAACAAAGAAACCTTTAACCCATTTGGTACGGATCGGCGGAAAGCCCCGCTTCGCCGGGCCCGGCTGGGTGCCGTCCCGGCCCCTCTGCCGCCGCTGCCGGGTTGTCCTGCGACGAAGGCCCGGCTCGGCGGGCGCGCCGCGCTCAGCCGCCGCCGAGCAGGGCGCTCTCCTGCGTCCTGCTCATCGCCGCTTCCGGCCGCCCGCGCCAAAGGTGGTGTAACGCCATTTCTCGGCCCTGGTGGCTCGGCGAACCGGGCGGCCCGCTCCTTGCCATAGTCCTCAGCCATAGCCCGAATCATCGTGCCGCCGGCTTCGGCCTTCGCCGCAAACGGATTCTGCTTGCCTCTTGAACGGGTGCCCCGGTCAGTCGCCGCAGAACCACAGGTACAAATGTTGACCTTCCCCGACCAGGGTCGCGAGCCGGCGAACCTGGGCACGGGCGAGTTCAGGAATCAGGCCGGCAGGGAGTCGGTCCAGCTCAGCCATCAGGATGGGAATCTGGCGCCGGTTGAAGACCGTATCGAGATAGCCGCAGAGCCCGGCGAGCATCGGAAACATAGCGGCATCGAGATCGATCAGCTCTTGAGTCCAGTCGAAGCCCCGCGAGCTGGCCACGATCCGGCCGGACTCGCCGCGTACCTGGAGGTCGATCACCGCGCCACGGTAACGGCCGCCTCCGCAAGATCAATCACGGTGTTCGTGCCAGAGCCCTCTCCCCCACGACCGAAGCCAGTCATCTTGTCGCTCCGTGGGAGATCTCGCGTCGTTGTCAGCAGATCTCTCACGGGGTCAAGTGGCGGCTCGACGCCATGACCAAGGCTGTCGACGAACGTCATAGAATCGCCAGTATGAGCGACGTGGATGGCGACCTGGATCACCAATGTCGGATTCCGTAGTCCACCGCGTGAGAGACCGCAATCCCCTGCGCCGCGCAGGACGCTCTTGCCTGCAAGCCAAATCTCCTGGGTTCAAGGGGCGCGCGCGGCGTGGAACTTCGTAGCCGCCTGATCTGCTTCAGCTGGAGATCGGGGCCTGTACCGGCGGCCGGGCCCGCGTCGACGGGTTGGGCGCCTGCCTGATTCCTGGAGTTCCTCCGCGTCATTCGCGCTGCCGAAAGCGCGGGCGGCAGCAAGCGCGGCGACGGTGATCGTTCCGATCACGCCGGCCCCAGCCGCTGCTTGTCCGCCTTGACCCAGGAGTAAAACTGCAAGGGTGGCCGGCGTGCCGGTTGCGGCGATGGCCAATGACCATCCAGCGAGTCGTAGGCGACTGGCTTGAGTGCTGACGTCCGCGGTCATGACCGGGCCCGACGTAGAGAGGCCTCACGCAACTCAGCGGCGAGCACCCATGCTCGATCGAAGAGGCGCAAGGCATACCAGAACTGCCGCCACCATGAAGCTCCCGACGTGCCGAGCTCGTAAAGTTCGCTGCGGAATTCCTCCCGGTATCGGTCACGGTGTTCGCTGGGAAGTATGAGGACCACGCCGCCGACTAGGCTGCGGACGCTTTGGACGATCTGCTCGGGCTCAACTTCCCGGAAGCTGAGGCCAGCAGCCTGAAGCTCACTCTCCACCCGTATGCGCTCGACATCTTGGTCTCCTCCATCCGACTCGGCCAGGTGTTGATCAATGCCGAGAGCCCGAGAGGCGAGCCGGAGGCGCTCGTCGTAGGCCCTGAGGACAGCCGCACGCCATTTCGGGGAATCGCCCTTCGTTGGTCGCCGGCGTCGTTCTCTATCGAGCCGCCGCAGGTCGTAGGCAAGGTTCTCGATGGTCAAAGCTTCAAGCTCTGAGGGTGTCGGCTCCGCCATCAGACCCCGCCTTCCGTGATTGCCGGACGCCAAGCGCTCATTCCGACCACGGGTGTGCGCGCCTTCGCCAGCGCCTGTCGCGCGAGCTCGGCCCCGTCGGAACTCAACCGGTAGTACCGCCGTCGCGGACGACCTTCTTTCCCCGGATCGATGTCCTCCCATCGAGATTCGAGCCAGCCGAGGCCCTCCAGCCGGGCGAGGATCGGATGGATGGTGCCGGTCGCAAGGCCAGCGACTTGACTCAGCTGCAACCCGTAGAACTCGCGGGTCGGATGTTCCAACAGAGCCCGCAGCACCAGCTGGGTCGGCAGCGTCATCTTCAGGGCCATACTTTATTTCTATCTAGGGGCTAGCTAGATCACAAGCTAGGTAACGCTATTCCACTCCCTGAAGCAAAGGCCTCCATCCGGAGTGCACCCGAACGCCACAGCCACCACCAGCACCGACGAGCGCCAGGCAGCATTGCGCGGCAGGGGACAACACGGGACGACCGAACACGACGACCTGGGATGACATCGACGAGGGCAAAGAGGTCGAGTCTGCGGATGGAACCAACCCTCGAGATCGTGAAGAGCAAGACCCCCGGGACCAACGGCACTATCAACATCGTGTTCGAGAGCGGCTCGAGCATCAACGTCCGGCCTGACGTCGTGAGTCGTTGATGCGGGTGCAGTAGCGCTTGATGGATTCGAGGATCTGGTCGGCGGTTTGGCTCAGACGTAGGGCCTTGAGGTCGTCCAGCACCACGTGTACGTCCAGGTCGGCAGGAACTTCTTGAACTCGATCGCCCGGTGCCGGGCGTGCAGGCCGACGAGGACTTTTTGCCGGTCGTCAGGTTCAGGGCGGCGTAGAGGTTGGACAGCTCTACAGGCGCAGTCCGATCCTCGGCGAGGATAAGCACGACGACTTCGAGCAGGCGGGGACCGTCCGACGTCCATCACACAGTTCGCGCCAGAGCCCCATTCACACGACCGAAGCCACGAGACTGCCTTGAACGCGACTTCGCCGCGTCAGACCGGCTTGAGACCGCGGAATGAGCGGCGAGTCCGCCCTACCCAGAAGCCGCCCCGGGCGGTGCAGCTGTTCGGCGCGAGGCTGGAGGCGCTTCCGGTGCCGGTGCGGGTAGGGGCCCGCACCGGCGTACAACTCAGGCCTTGGTGATTTTGATGTTGTCGACGGCGGCCTCGACCAGGGACGCGGTTGAGGTGTCGGCCGCCTCCACGACGAGGTTGACGGTCTGGCCGGCGTAGGCGGTCAGGGCGACCGAGGCGGTCTGCCAGGCCGGAGCGCGGTCGGTGGCGGCGCCGGACTGGGTGAACAGCGTGGTCGTCGTGCTGCCGGAAACGAGGCGGACGCGGAAGTAGTCGGCGCTGCTCGAGTTGGTCAGGTGCGACAGGTACCAGGAGAAGCTCAAGGTCAGCGTGCCGCTGGGAAGGGTGATCGCCGGGGAGCGGAGGCTGGTCACGCCGCCGTCCACGTCGTTGGCGCCGGCGCTCGAACCCGCGGAGGCGCCGGTGACCAGGTCGTACGTGCCGCTGGCGGCGGTGCCCAGCTGGGAAGTCGTGGCGGCCGGATCGCCTCGCTCGAACAGTCCCAGGGTCGCGGTGTCGGTGGTCGGACGGGTCCAGGCGGTCGCGGTTTCGAAGTCGTCGGACCAGACGGTGGTGCCGGTGGGCGGCGTGGTCGAACCGGCGGCGAGGGTCCAGACGGCGTACGCGATGGCGTCGCTGTTGCGGTCCAGGGCGGTGTCGTTGATGTTGGAGATGGTGTCGCAGGACGCGTGGTAGCAGGGGTCGAACGTGGTGGCCGTGCCGCCCCAGAGCTGCACCTGCGCGGCCGTCTTGCGGCCCTCGGCGCCGGTGAAGATGCCGCCGGCGGGGATGCCGGCCGCGATGAACGGGCCGTAGTCGCTGCGGCCGTCGAAGTCGGTGCCGCGGGTGGGCACGCCGATCGAGGTGAAGTACGCGGCCAGGGTCTGCTCGATCTGCGCCGAGCCGGCCGGGCCGGGGCCCGAGCCCGTGCCGTCCGAGTTGTCACCGTCGTACAGGAAATAGCCGGGGTTGGGTGAGCCGACCATGTCGAAGTTCAGGTAGCCGGTGATCGCGGCCTTCTGCGCCGAGGACAGCGAGTTCACGTACGCGGTGGAGCCCCGCAGGCCGAGTTCCTCCGCGCCCCACCAGCCGAAGCGCAGGTGGCGGGACGGCTGGAAGCCGGACCGGGCGACCTGCAGCGCCACCTCGAGGTTGGCCGCCGAGCCGGAGCCGTTGTCGTTGATGCCGGGGCCGGCGGTGACGCTGTCCAGGTGCGCGCCGATCATCAGCGTGTTCGCGGTGTCGCCGCCGGGCCAGTCGGCGATCAGGTTGTAGCCGGTGGCCCCGTTGTAGGTGAACGACTGCTGCGTGGTGGTGAAGCCGGCCGCGTCCAGCAGGTTCTTGACGTACGTGACCGAGGCCAGGTAGCCGGGGCGGCCGTGGGCGCGGTTGCCGCCGTTCGCGGTGGCGATGTTCTGCAGCTGCTGCAGGTGAGCTTTGACGTTCGTGACCGAGATGTCCGGAGGGGCGGCTTCCGCGATCGGCGCGACGGCCATCGTGAGGCCCATCGCGGCGACGGCCAGCAGGGGGATATGCATGCCGCGAGCATCGCAGGATCTCGATGCACGTCATTCATATCAATCAATTCATAATGTTGTTCAGCGCGGCCCATTGCAGCAGCATGATCGTCTTGGCGTCGGCGATCCGGCCGTCGGTGATCATCGTGAGGGCGTCGTCGAAGTGGAGCTCCACCACCTCGATGTCCTCGCCCTCGTCGGCCAGGCCGCCGCCCGCGCCGGTGCGGTCGGCCGCGGTGTAGGGCGCGGCGTAGAAGTGCAGGCGCTCGGTCACCGAGCCGGGACTCATCCAGACCGCGAAGACCGGTTCGAGCTCGCCGACGGTCACGCCCAGTTCCTCGCCGGCCTCGCGGCGGATGGCGCGGGCCGGGTCGTCGCCGTCCAGCAGGCCGGCCGCCGCCTCGATCAGCATGCCGTCGGGGTGGCCGTTCACGTAGGCCGGGTAGCGGAATTGCCGGGACAGCAGGACGGACTTCTTGTCGCGGTTGTAGAGCAGGATCGTGGCGCCGTCGCCACGGTCGTACGTTTCGCGTTGTTCGCGGGTCCAGCGGCCGTCGCGGTGGCGGTAGTCGAAGGTGGTCCGCCGCAGCACGTGCCAGGCGGTGGCCACCAGCTCCACCTCGCGGACCACCACGTCGGGATTACCGCGCAGGTCACGGCCGATCTGGTCGAGGCCGGTGCGGCCGCGGGCGTCGGGCTCTTCGATTCCCAAGGTCATGAGGCGTACCGTACAGTGCGTAAGAGTCGACAACAATGAGGTGAAACACGCAATGCTTCCCGCGGAGCGTAAGGACTTCCTGCTGGCCCGGCTTCGCGCCGACGGCAAGGTGGTGGCCAAGGACATGGCGGCCGAGCTCGGCATCGCCGAGGACAACATCCGGCGGGACCTGCGGGAGCTGGCGGCGGCGGGTCTCTGCCAACGGGTGTACGGGGGTGCGCTGCCCTCGGCGCCGGCCGCCGCCGACTACGCGACACGGACCGCGGTCGCCCCGGACAGCAAGGCGCGGGTCGCGGCGGCGGCCGCGGCGCTGATCGCTCCCGGTTCCACAGTGGTGCTGGACGGCGGAACCACCGCGCTCGCCCTCGTCGCCGCGCTGCCGCCGTCGCTGACGGCGACCGTGATCACCCACAGCGTGACCGTGGCGGCGGCGCTGGTGGACCATGCCGGAGTCGAGGTCTTCGTCCTCGGGGGACGGCTCTTCAAGCACTCGGCGGTCACCTCGGGCGCGGCGACGGCCGAGGCGGCGCAGTCGGTGCGCGCCGACCTTTTCTTCCTGGGCGTCACCGGGGTCCATCACCAGGCCGGGCTGACCACCGGCGACGCCGACGAGGCCGCGATGAAGCGCCTTCTGGCGTCCCGTGCCGCCGACACCTATGTGCTGGCCAGCGCCGAGAAGATCGGAGCGGTTTCCCCGTACGCCGTGATCCCGCTCCGGTCGGTTTCGGGCGTCATAACGGACGTGACCTCGGAGCTGCTGGAAGCCACCGGCGTGCCGATCATCCCGGCCGGATAGGCAGCCCGGCCGCCGCCCGCCACGGCTGCGGCTCGAACGGCCCGTCGGTGAGCACGGCGGTCACCATCTTCACCCCGGCCGCGAAGGCGTCGGCCAGCTCGAAGTCGTCGTCCGCGTCGCGGCTGAGCTCCCGTACCGGATGCATGTTGTGGTTCTCGGCGCACCAGCACGCCACCTCGACCGAGGCCTCGACCGTGAGCCGCGGCCCCGGGCGCCAGGCCAGGTAGAGGGCGAGCTCGAGCCAGTCGTCCCGCGTGTTGTAGAGCGTGATCGTAATCCCCACGAGATCGCGGCGCAGCCCCTCGGCCAGCACCTCCGGCGGCTCCACATGATCCGGATACCAGTGCCAGGACACCCGGTCGGCCGAATGGTGCCGCTCCAGCCGGCCGGCCAGCTCACGCAGACGCCCCTCGGCGCCCGCGAACCCCGGCGGCAGCACCTCGTGCAACGGAACGTACGCAATGGACGAAACCGGCCCGGCCATGCCCGATCCCTCCGAATCCCCACTCACCCCGTGTTTCGCACCTTACTGCCGATTTAGTACGGCGTCACGACCGGCTCCGCTGTCACAGGCCCGGCTGGGTGCCGTCCCGGCCCCTCTGCCGCGGCTACCGGGCCGTCCTGCAACGAAAGCTCAACCCATCGACCACGGTCGCAGTGTTCCCGCCCGGGCCCCACCCCCGCCGCGCGAACCCGGCTCGAACGTCGACGGCGTCCCTCAGTTCCCCCGCCCCAGCTCCGCCAGACTCGGCAGCCGCGATCCGCCGAGCCTTCCCATGGCGCCGCAGGTCCTAGTTCTCGTCCTGGCCGTAGGTAAACCGGCGGCCCACCAGGAGAACGCGGCCGGCGTCGTCGCGAGCTGACCTGGCGCGAGCGGCGACAGCGGTGGTCGACCTACCGGCCGAAGACTGCTACGAAGGGCTGCTGACCGTGTGCTGGGCCAGTTCATCAGCACTCAGGCACAATGATCATGATGAGACGCCTGGAGCTGACGTATGCGCAGGTCGGCGCCACCCGCGACGATCCGCTGCCCAGCGGCTATGGGCATGTCTTCCGGGATGCACGGGTCGGGAGTGGGCGCCCCGCGTTCGAGGCGGCGGCCGACGGGCTGTTCCGCTGGCAGATGCACCGCAACGCCGGGCTCTCGGTGGCCGCGGGTGCGGCCCGGGTCGCGCCCGGGGTCGACGTCACCCTGCGCCTCGCCTGGCTCAGGATTCCGTGCCGGGTCGTCTACACCGTGCAGGAGCGGGATCGCCGCGGCTTCGCCTACGGGACGCTGCCCGGGCATCCGGAACAGGGTGAAGAGGCCTTCATGCTGGAACTGACGCCGGCGGGGGACGTCCGCTTCCGGATCCGTGCCTTCAGCCGCCCGGCGTCACTGCTCGCGCGGGCCGGCGGGCCGCTGACCCGCGTGGCCCAGCAGCTCGCGACAAGCCGCTACGTCACCGGGATCCGGCAGCTGACCCGGCCCTGATCTCCGCCGTCGTCACGGTGCCGGCGACCGGCCACCCCTCGTGTCGCGCTTCCGACGGCCGTGACTGTAGCGGTGCCGAATCTATTGATGAGCCTCAGTCCGCGTGGTCGCCTGGAGGCAGGCCGACGAGAGGACGCGGAAATGGGCAAGCGGGAACCCGAGACAGCCGAACGGAGCATCGCGGTCTTCCTGAACGCATTGATCAAGCTGGCGCCGGGCGGCGCCTTCCTGATTCTGGCCGGCCTGACGCCTCTGATCATTTTCGGCTTGTCGGACAGATCGCGATTCCTTCTCATCGTGGGCGTCGGATCGATGGTGGCCGCGGGCGCGTTCGTCGTCGGCGGCTTCACCGGATTCCTGTTCGGCATTCCGCGAACCGCTCAGGCCGAAGAACCGGCCCCGGACGGCACCACGCAGCGGCGGATCGGCTACCGAGTCAACACGAACCTGGAACAGATATCGGACTGGCTCACCAAAATTCTGGTCGGCGTCGGCCTGATCCAGCTTCCTCAGATCGCCGATGCCGGACGACGATTGGCCACCCTCGTCGCCGCCGCGATGGGTGCGGGCCCGGGTTCCCTCGGAATGGCGGCCGGCCTTCTCGTCTACTTCCTGGGTAACGGATTCCTCGGCGGCTACTATCTGACGCGTACGACCCTGACCACCGTTTTCGCCGTTTCCGACACCCAGGTCCAGGACATCGAGGATCGGGTACGCCGAGCGGAGGAAGTCAGCCGCGAAGCCCTCCTGCGCAGCGAGCAGCTGGCCCGGGACATCGGCGACCCACCCGACCTCCGTCGCTAGCGTCTCGTACGGTCGCCGATCTCGCGGGTCCTTCGCCGCTTGGGTGTGTCCGCCGAGGGACACGACGACGAGTTCGACGCTGTTCGGCTCGGCCGCCATCGCCATATGGAGGACTGGATTCCGGCGCTCCCGCCTATGTAGCCCCGGGCGGAGCGCGACTACATTCACCGCTGTGCGCGATGGGGGTGGGGCGGCGCGGATCCCGCGGCTGTCCATTGTGGTGATGGTGAGCTTGTCGCTGCTGGCCGGCTGTGGGCTGCTGCCCCGGAAGGCGGGCTCTGCGGACGGGACACCGCACACGTGGGTGGGCGGCGACGCCGGCACCGCGGTCATGGTGCAACTGACCAGGCAGGGCAGTTCGCTGACCGGCACCGTCGACCAGTCGACGTTCGAGGACGAGTCGACCGTGAAGCCGGCGCACGTCCAGTTCACCGGCACGCTGTCCGGAACGGCCCTGACCCTGACGTTCACCGGGCCGCTGGGGTCGCAGACCTCGCTCTCGGGAACGCTGACGAAGGACGACCTCTCGTTGTCGGTGCCCCGCTCGGACGGATCCGTCGGTCAGGTCGTGCTGCGACCGTCGACGGTCGACCACTACAACGACCTGGTCGCCGGCCTCCGGACGGCGGCGGAGACGGCCGCCGGCGTGCAGGCGTCCACCGAGGCCGTCCAGGCCGCGGCGGCCGCCGCCGAGGAAGCTTCCAGCAAGATCGCCGGCGACATGGACGCTCTGCAAACGGCGGTCAGTCAACCACCGGGCCTGGAAGCGCTCGGCACCGCTCTCGCGGACGCCCGCGCCGCCCTGGGCCGGGCGCGAGCGCAGGCGGCCGCCGCCGGATCCGAGAAGGACGTGATCGCCGCCTGCGACAAGGTGACCGCGGCCGCCGACCAGTCGACGGCGGTGCACGACGCCGACTCCGCGCTCCAGGCAACCGTCGCCGAGGTCGACGCCGCCGCGACGAAAGTCAACGAGTTGATCAGCACGCTGGACGACGACCTGGTCGCCTACCGTGGGGCGCTCGCCCAAGCCCCGGACGATACGGCCATCGCCGAGTTGCGTACCCGAGCTCAGAAGACGGCCACGTCGTGGACGTCGAAGTCCGAAAGCGCCAGGAAGAAGATGGCCGCCCTCATCGCCGACGCGGAAGCGGTCGTCGTCGCGGCGGACAAGAAGTACTGCAAATAGCGCGGTGCGGGCGCCGGGACGCGCCCGCACCGCCGGGGTTCAAGCCTTACTTCTTGGCGGCCGGAGCCGAACCAGCGTCCTTACCAGCGCCCGCTTCCTCGCCCGCGCCGGCCTCTTCGCCCGCGCCGGCGTCCTGACCAGCACCGGCCTCTTCGCCCGCGCCGGCGTCCTGACCGGCACCGGCCTCTTCGCCGGCACCCGCGTCCTCGCCGGCACCCGCGTCGCCGCCCGCACCCGCTACGACAGCCTTAGCGTCGGCCAGCGCGAGGCACGCCTGCAGAAGGCTCCGCTGAGCGGAAGCGACAGCAGCCGCCGCAGCGTCATTGGCAGCGGCCCCACCGTCACCGGCAGCGCCTTCTTCCATAGCCGCGCCTTCCTTGCCGCCCGCGCCGTCAGCGCCCTTCCCAGCGGCGTCACCCTTGCCGGCGGCGTCACCCTTGCCGGCGGCGTCACCCTTGCCGGCGGCGGCGCCCTTGCCGGCGGCGGCGCCCTTGCCGGCGGCGGCGCCCTTCTTCATGGCCTTGGCCCACTTCTTGGCCGCCGCCTTGTTCTGCGCCTTGGCCGCAGCCGATCCGGGAGCCGCAGCCGACCCGGAAGCCCCGGCCGCCGCCGCGTCGGCCGCGAAAGCGTCGCACGCCGCCTCGAGCGCGACCGCCGCATCCGCCGCCCCTTCCGCCGGTGGCTGAGCCTCGACCGGCGCCAGCTGTTCACCGTCGCACACCACCGCCCCGGCGTTGACCTGGACGTCGGCGCACTTCGACACGTCGAACTGCTGCCCGTCGACGGTGACCAGCTCGACCGCTTTGGTGCCGTTCTCGGTTCCGGTGCTCGCGTTCGCCAGTTGCACGCCGGCCGCGCCGAGCGCCACCACCACTCCCGTGACCACCACCGCGCCTATCGTCTTGCGACGACCACCCTGGTCTTCCTGGTTCCGAAAACGCCGGTAAGCGCGCGACCTCATGATCACTCCTCGTCGTTGGACGTCGATGTCACCTGGTTGCGGGCCAGTACGGGCACCGACGCCCCGACGGTTCAACGCGATTCCGCCGGCAAGCCCCGACAATGACCTATTTCCGCAGGTCAGCAAGGGCAGAAAAATTATCCAGAAGAATCGGCAGGACGAGTTCGGGCCGCATCCCGGCCGTGTGATCGACACCGGGTATCAGCTGAACGCCCCATCCCATCGACTCGAGCTCCGCCCTGTTCCGGATCAGCCGTTCGGCGATCGGAACGCGAACGCTCCCCCATTTCGGACCGTACTGAATGTTGTCTTCCGACCCCGCGAATGCCATTCGCGGAATGGTGAGCACCGCGGTTCGCTCATCGAACGAGGTCAGCGATTCGTACAGCGACACGTATTGCGCGGTCTGTTCGGGCGGCACCGTCACCTCGACCGATTCCCAGTCCCCCGGCGTCACCGGCCCGCCGGCGGGCGGCTTCTCCGTCGCCATCCGGTGGGCCGCCCGGGTCACCGCCAGCATCTCGGCGTAGGGCCCGCCGAGCGGCGGATATCCACCCATGACCAGCGCCGTCATCCGGTCGGTCCGGATCGCCAACTGGAGCCCGGCCAGCGCGAGCCACGAGTACCCGTAGTAGGCGAAACGCTCCCCACCGGTCAGCGCCAGCAGGTCCTGCGCCACCGTCGCCGCGGTCAGCGCGGCCGGATGGCTCGCCCGGTGCGCCTCGTAGTCGGCCGCCACCACCCGGAAGCCGGCGGCCGCGAGCCCGGCCGCGAGCAGGTGCCCGGTGTCGGGTTCGGCGCCCCACGCTCGCATCTGTGAAGCGCGCGGCTCCTCGGTGACCGTCACGCCCATCGGCAACAGGACCACCGGGCCGTCGCCGAGAACGGTGACTTCCAATTCCGTGCCGTCGTGCAGTCGTGCCATGTTCCCTCCCTGAACGAAACCGTATACACTGTAAAGACTATGGAGGAAATCAGCGCTCACGTCCAGCGGCTCTGGCGACATCGCGGCACGGCCCTGCCCACACCCCGGCGCGGTCCTCAGCGCCGGCTCGACCTCGACGAGATCCTGCGGGTGGGCATCGCCATCGCCGACGCCGACGGGCTCGGGGCCGTCTCGACCCGTGCGATCGCGGCCCGGCTCGATCGCACGGCCATGGCGCTCTATTCGTACGTGGGAACCAAAGAGCACCTGGTCGCCCTCATGCAGGACCAGGCTGTGGCGATGCCGGCGTGGGCGGAGCCCACGAGCAGTCTGGGTGACGCGCTGCGCGAGTGGGCGACGCGCCTGTTCGACGTCTACGTGACTCACCCGTGGCTGACCGAGCTGCCCTGGTCACAGGCGAGTCAGGGCCCCCACGAGCAGGACTGGACGGAGCGGCTGCTACTCATCCTGGACACGTGGCGGGTCGATCGGCGTCGACGGGCCACGACCGTCACCATGCTGTACGCCGTGGTCCGCGCCACCGCCGGCACGGCCGCCGCCTACCGGCGGGTCGACGCCGCGGCGTGGCTCGCGCAGGCCCGGGAGACCGCGCGGCAGATCCCGGACATGCGCGAGCGCTACCCGCTCTCGACCAGCCTCGAGCAGCACGCCGCCGACTGGCGGGACGCCCCGCGGGCGGCCCTGGTCAGCGGTGTCGCCCTAGTGGCTCAGGCACTCGTCGGGCAGTAGGAACCAGCGGAGCTTCTCGAACGCCGGGGGCAGCTCCAGGCGTACACCGTCAAGCGGACAAGGACGGCCCGTCAGCGTCTCGCGGGCCTCGGCGAGGTAGCCCGCCAGGGCGTCCTCGCCCACGGTGACCGGCGACGGCAGCGGCGTGCCGTCCAGCACATCGGACAGGCGCACCGGCGGCTCGGCGTGCCGGACGTGCGTCCAGCGCCCGGTCCGCGGGCCGAAGCGGTAGTCCGGCAGCAGCGTGGCGCCGTGCCGGGCGATCAGCGTGACCGCCTCGATCAGGTAGTCGGCGACCGTGTCGGTGATGAAGTAGTTGAGATTGAGCCGGGTCCAGCCGGGCTTGATGCCCTCCCAGCCCTCCATGATCTCGCTGCGGAACTCGCGCGAGTGCGCGTCGTCGATGCCGAGCAGCCGGTGACCGTACGGGCCGGCACACGAGCAGCCGCTGCGGGCCTGGATGCCGAACAGGTCGTTGAGCAGCGCGGCCACGTAGTTGTGGTGCAGGTACCGCTCGCCCGCGCGCACCTGGAAGGAGACGATCGACAGGCGGTCGGCGTCGAGGTCGCCGAGGATGGAGATGTTCTCCTCGGCCGCCCAGCGCTCGCGGGCCCGCTGCCAGAGCGCCTTCTCGCGCTCCTCGATCAGCTCGGCCCCGACGGCGTCCTTGACCGCGAAGACCAGCCCGGCCCGGATCGACTCGACGATCGCCGGGGTGCCACCCTCCTCGCGGGCGACGGGGTCGGTCAGGTAGCGGTGGCCGCCCGGGTCGACGTACGCGACGGTGCCGCCGCCGGGCACCACGGGCACCCGGTTGGTGAGCAGGCGCTTGTCGACCACCAGCACGCCGGGCGTCTGCGGGCCGCCGGCGAACTTGTGCGGCGACAGGAAGACGGCGTCCTTGTCGTGCATCGAGATGGGCACGTACGGGCCGGCGGCGGCGTAGTCCCACACCGACAGCGCCCCGTGCTCCTTGAGGATCCGCGAGACGGCGGCGGTGTCGGTCAGGATGCCGGTCACGTTCGAGGCGGCGGAGAAACTGCCGACCCGCAAAGTCCTTCCCTCGTACGCGATGAGGGCTTCCCGCAGCGCGTCGAGATCGACATGGCCGGTGTGGTCGGACTCGATCTCCACCACGTCCGCGATCGATTCCCGCCACGGCAGTTCGTTCGAGTGGTGCTCGTACGGGCCGACGAAGATCACCGGCCGGTCCCGCTGGGGAATGCGTTCGCTCAGGCCGTACGCGTCGTCCAGGCGCTCGGGCACGCGGATGCCGAAGACGCCCGCGAGTTTGGCCACCGCGGCCGTGGCCCCGGACCCACAGAAGATCACCACGTGGTCCGGCCCAGCGCCGACGCTCTGGTGGATCATGCGGCGGGCCTCTTCGCGCAGCGCGCCGGTCTGGGCGCCGGTCGCCGACGCCTCGGTGTGCGTGTTCGCGTACCGGGCCAGCACCTGCTCGCGGATGAAGTCCTCGACGAAGTCGAGCGCCTGGCCCGAGGCCGTGTAGTCGGCGTACGTGATCCGGCGCGGCCCGAAGGGACCTTCGAGCACCTGACCGGAACCGATCAGACCGTCACGAATCCGCTCGAGCATGCCCATGGCCGCCTCCCCATTGAGGTAGTACAACGTGTGAAGCGCTTCCGCCCTCTACCGCCGGACGATATACGAAACAGCTACGGATTCGCCTTGTGTACGTTCGTACGTATGGATCGTGCCACCGCCCGCCGCCGCCTCGCGCTCTTCGCGTTGTTCTTCCTGCCCGGCCTGGGCATCTCGTCCTGGGTGACCCGAACACCGGACATCCGGGACCTGCTCGGGGCGTCGACCGCCGAGATGGGCCTGGTGCTGTTCGGGCTGTCGGCCGGCTCGATGATCGGCATCCTCGGTTCGGGCGCGCTCGTGCGGCGCTTCGGCACCCGGCCGATCGTCACGGTCGGGATCGCCGCCACGGCGCTCAGCACACCGATCGTCGGGCTCGGCGCCGCCGCCTCGCAGAGCGCCCTGGTCGCCGCCGGGCTGGCCCTGTTCGGGCTCGGCATGGGCGGCGGCGAGGTGGCCATGAACATCGAGGGCGCCGACGTCGAACGGGTCATCCGCCGCCCGGTGCTGCCCACGATGCACGGCTTCTTCAGCCTGGGCACGGTCGTCGGCGCGGTCATCGGCATGATCCTCACCGCTGTCGCCTTCCCGGCGTCGTGGCACCTGCTCGTGATCGGCCTGATCAGCCTCCCGGTCGCCCTGACCGCCGTCCGCCACCTGCCCCACGGCCTCGGTCGCGCCTGCGCCGCCGAGCACGGCAGCGCCGGCGGCCGGCCCGTCTGGCGCGACCCCCGCCTGCTCCTGATCGGCGCGATCGTCCTGGCCATGGCCCTGGCCGAGGGTTCCGCGAACGACTGGCTGCCGCTGCTCATGGTCGACGGCCACGGCTTCGATCCCGCGCTCGGCTCGGCCGTCTACGTCGTCTTCTCGGCCGCCATGACCGTCGGCCGCTTCACCGGCGACCGCTTCCTCGACCGTTTCGGCCGCTTCCCGGTGCTCGCCGCCAGCGCGCTCGTCGGCGGCGCCGGCATCCTGCTGGTCGTGGCGGTCGACAACCAGATCGTGGCCGGCGCCGCCGTCCTGCTCTGGGGCCTGGGCGCCGCCCTCGGCTTCCCGGTGGCCCTCTCCGCCGCCGGCGACTCCGGCGACGACGCGGCCGCCCGCGTCTCCCTGGTCGCCACCGTCGGCTACGTCGCGTTCCTGGTCGGCCCACCCGGCCTGGGCTTCCTGGGCGACCACTACGGCCTGCGCAACGCCATGATCCCGGTCCTCACCCTGCTGGCCGTCGCCGCCGTGGCGGCATCCTCCCTGGCCCGAACGCGCCGCCCCGACCCCGACCCCGATCCCGACTCCAGCCCCCTGGCCGCCCCGGCCGAGCGGTGAGGGGCAACCGACGGCCGCTCCGTGGTCGAACGGAAACGCCCTGTGTCCGGCCGGCGACACCTTCCTCGGGCCCGTGCGGCGGTGACGCGGGGCTTGAGGGGCTGTGGCAAGCTCGTGTTCCGTGATCGATGATCTCCGGACGGACCTGTCCGCACGACCGGCCCGGGGGCGCTCGTGAGGGCGGTCATCGTGGCGGCCGCTGTCGCCTTTCTCATCTCGCTGTTCGGCACCCCCGTCGCGATCCGCGTGTTCACCGCGCTCAAGGCCGGCCAGCCGATCCGCGCCAACCTCGGGCTGGCCAGCAACGCCGGCAAGAAGGGCACGCCTGCGATGGGCGGTGTCGTGTTCATCGTGGCCACCGTCTTCGCCTACGTGGCCGGCCACTTCGCGCTGACCACCCTCCCGGAGCGGCAGATCGCGCAGGAGGGGCCGACCATGACCGCCCTGGTCCTGCTCGGACTGTTCGTGTTCTGCGGCGTGGTCGGTTTCCTGGACGACTTCCTCAAGGTGCGCCGCCGCAACTCCGACGGCCTGTCGGCCAAGGGCAAGCTGCTCGGCCAGGCCATCGTCGGCGCCGGGTTCGGTGCGGTCGCGCTCTACTACGCCAGCACGAACGGCCAGACCGTGGCCAGCGAGCACATCTCGTTCATCCGCGACATCAGCTGGCTCGACGTCGGCAAGGTCGGCTCGGTGATGGCGTTCGTCTTCGTCATCACGGCGATGTCGAACGGCGTGAACCTCACCGACGGCCTGGACGGCCTGGCCACCGGCGCCTCGATCCTGGTGCTCGGCGCGTACGCGCTGATCGGCTACTGGCAGTACCGGCACTGGTGCGGTGACACCGACTACGCCCGGGCCAACGAGTACTGCTACCAGGTTCGCGATCCGCTGGAGATCGCCATGATCGCGGCCGCCGCGGCCGCCGCCTGCGTGGGCTTCCTGTGGTGGAACACCTCCCCGGCCCGGATCTTCATGGGTGACGTGGGCTCGCTCGGCCTGGGCGGCCTGATCGGCGGGCTCGCGGTGGCCACCCGTACGACGCTGCTCTCGATCCTGATCGGCGGGCTCTTCGTCCTCATCACGGTCACCTGGGTGATCCAGATCGTGTCCTACCGGACCACCGGCCGGCGCGTGTTCCGGATGGTGCCGCTGCACCACCACTTCGAGCTGGCCGGGTGGAGCGAGGTCAACATCGTGGTCCGGTTCTGGATCGTGGCGGCGATCTGTGTGGCGGTCGGCCTGGGCGTGTTCTATTCGGACTTCCTGGCCGTCATGGGGTGAGCCGCTCCAGTTCGGAGCGGGCGAAGTCGACCCGGGGGCTTTCCCGGCCCCCGGAGGCGGCCAGCTGGTCGGCCAGGTCGTGGGCGGCCTCGAGCCGGTGGTGGCGGGCCCGCCTGGCCGCCCGGCCGTGGCCCCCCTTGCGGTAGTGGTAGCGCTGGCGCCAGCCGCCCGACAGGGCGTCCAGTTCCTCCGGGGTGATCACGCCGCTGTCCGCCTCGGGGGCCATCACCGCCCGCATCGCCTCGCGTTCGGGGCGGACGGTCAGGTGGAAGACGGCGATCACGATGGCGAAGCCGGCCAGGATCTCGACGATGATGAAGAGCAGGACCAGGGTGCCGTTGCCGTCGGCCAGGCCCACGTTGGCGTCCCACAGGCCGTGCAGCAGCATCGCGGTCAGGATCAGGCCGAGGCCCCGGCCGAGACGGCGGGGCTGAGCCGGCGTTCCGGCGAGGTAGACGACGCCGGCGCCGGCGATCGCCGAGTACAGGATGTGCGACGAGAAGCCGGTCAGCAGCCGCAGGCCCACCGTGTGCAGGCTGGTGCCGAGCTGGTCGGAGCCGAACTCGGCGGAGGCGGAGTTCAGCCCGTACGAGATGTCCTCGAGAATCTCGAAGCCGAGGCCACAGAAAGCGCCGACGATGAAGCCGTCATAGGCGGTACGGACGACGCGCGGGGCGAGGAACAGGAGCAGGAGTACGCCGGACGCCTTGCCGAGCTCTTCGAAGATCGGCGCGGTCAGCCCGGCCCCGAACGCCTGCTGGAAGCTCTGGCCGAAGAGCTTGCCGTACAGGTCGAGCAGCGCGCTGTTGCCGGCGAGCGCGATGGCCCAGGTGGCCGCGAAGCCACCCCAGACGAACGCCGCCACCACCAGGGCGAGCGGCTGCTTCGAATAGCGGTCGATGCGCTCGGTGAACCACCAGAACAACACCGCGTAGACCGCGAAGACGACCGCGCTGGCGGTGAGGGCCGGCGCGTACAGCCGAATGCCCTGATTGATCGTGCCGGCCAGGACCCAGACGCCGTAGCCGACGCCGAGCACGTACACCCAGAAGCAGGCGTTGCGCGGCTGCCAGAAGTGGAACGGGTTGCCCCAGCCGGTCCGCGCGATCGCGGCCTCCCGCGTGGCGATCGTCATGATCCGCTCCCGATCGGCTCGACCGTCTGCAACATGCCCGCGACTTGCCGGGCCACGCTGTCCGGGACCTCGCGCGGGCCGACGATCTCGACCTCGACGCCGGTCTCGCCGAACACGAAGGCCGCGACCAGGCCGGTGCCGTTGGTGCCCTCGAAGTCGGCCGCGGCGCCCTGGTCGCCGCGGCCGTTGGTGACGGTCACCGGGTCGCCGGTGACGTGGAAGCCGGCGTCGTCGGGGACCCGCAGACCCTCGTTCGTCTTCTTGATCTGGGCCAGCAGTTGCGCCGGCGTGCCCCGGTAGGTGTCGGCGACGACCTCGAAGGTCACTCCGCCGTACGACACCGCGGCCGTTCCCGGGTAGCCGGCCGGACCGGGCCTGCCCTGCCGGACGCCGGTCAGCAGGTTGGCGCCGGCCACCGGAACGAACCGCACGTCCGGGCCGACCTGGATGACGTCGCCGGCCTCGATCGGGTCGTCGACCGACACCCGGTCGTTGATCGCCGGCACGATCCACACGGCGACCACGAACAGCAGCACGACCAGTCCGGCCGGCACCAGGGTGCGCCTGTCCATCCCGAGCCGGCGCCGGTCGACCGGCACCCAGTTCGCGCGCCAGCGCTCTTCCGCGTGAAGCCCCGTCATGATCGGCACGCTACCGCCTCGGACGGCGCTCGCCACTGCTCTGAGTCAGCGGTCACGCACGATACGACCAGCGGCCCGGCGGTTTCCCGCCGGGCCGCTCGTGACGCGTGGACGTCAGCCGTTGATCACCTTGAAGCTGGAGAAGCGGTGGTACATGCCGCCACTGTCCAGGTTGGGATACCTTTCTCCCTCGCCGAGGAAGAAGAGCCAGTACTCGGCCGAGCCGCCGCCGGTGTTGCATCCGTCCGGCCCGGCGGCGACCGCCGGGCCGGAGGGATGTCAGACGGCCGGGCGCAGCGTGGCCCAGCCCTCGTCGCGGGCCCGCGCGGCCGCGAGGAGGCCACCCACGGCGGCCGCGTTGGTGATCTCGCCGCGGAAGATCATGGCCACGGCCTCGTCGAGGTCGACCCGGGTGATCTCCAGGTCGGCCTCCTCGTCCGTACGGGAATACCGCTTGTCGTCCGGAACCTCGCTGAGATCGCGCGCCAGGAAGATGCGGATCGTCTCGTCGCTGAAACCGGGCGAGTTGAACATGTCGATCAGCACGTCCCAGCGGGCGGCGTTGACGTCCGCCTCCTCGGCCAGTTCCCGGGCGGCGGTCGCCGTGAGGTCCTCACCCTCGACGTCGCGCAGGCCGGCCGGCAGCTCCCACAGGCGCTGGCCGACCGCGTGCCGGTACTGCCGGATCAGCACGACCCGCTCGACCTCGTCGAGGGCCACGATCCCGACCGCGCCCTTGTTGCGGACCACGTCCCGCTGGGCCGTGCCGCCACCGGACATGGTGACCTTTTCGCTGAAGACCTCGAAGATCGGGCCTTTGTAGCGGGAGGTGCTCGAGACGGTCTCGTGCACGAAGGCCGTCACGACGCGTCCACCGGGAGCTCGTCGGCCGCGGCGTACTCGATGGCGGCCTTGACCAGTCCGTCGAAGAGCGGGTGAGGGCGGGTCGGGCGGCTCTTGAGCTCCGGGTGGGCCTGGGTCGCCACGAAGTACGGGTGGGTCTCGCGGTCGAGCTCGATGAACTCGACGAGCCGCCCGTCCGGCGAGGTGCCCGAGAAGACCAGACCGGCCGCCGACAGCTTCGCCCGGTAGTCGTTGTTGACCTCGTAGCGGTGGCGGTGGCGCTCGGAGATCTCGGTGGCGCCGTACACGCCGGCCACGACCGAGCCCTCGCGCAGCGTGGCCGGGTACGCGCCCAGGCGCATGGTGCCGCCCAGGTCGCCCTTGCCGGCGACGATGTCCTCCTGGTCGGCCATGGTGGAGATGACCGGGTACGGCGCCTGCTCGTCGAACTCGAGCGAGTTGGCCCCGGTGAGCCCGGCCAGGTGCCGCGCGGCGTCGATGGTCATGCACTGCAGGCCGAGGCAGAGGCCGAGGATCGGGATCTGGTTCTCCCGGGCGTACCGCGAAGTGTTGACCTTGCCCTCGATGCCGCGGACGCCGAAGCCGCCGGGGATCACGATGCCGTCGACGCCCTTGAGGGCGGCCGCCGCGCCGGCCGTGGTCTCGCAGTCGTCGCTGGGCACCCAGCGCAGCTGGACCTTGACGTTGTTGCCGAAGCCGGCGGCGCGGATGGCCTCACTGACCGAGAGGTACGCGTCGGGCAGGTCGACGTACTTGCCGACGAGCGCGATGGTGATCGTGCGCTTGGGGTGGTGCACCCGCTCGAGCAGGTCGTGCCACGTCGACCAGTTCACGTCGCGGAAGGACAGACCCAGGCGGCGTACGACGTACGCGTCGAGGCCCTCCTCGTGCAGCACCTTGGGGATGTCGTAGATGCTCGGCGCGTCCGGGCAGGCGATGACGGCCTCACGGTCGACGTCGCAGTAGAGCGCCAGCTTGTGCTTGAGCTTCTCGGGGATCTCCCGGTCGCTGCGGCAGATCAGCGCGTCCGGCTGGATACCGATGTTGCGCAGCGCGGCCACCGAGTGCTGGGTCGGCTTGGTCTTCAGCTCGCCCGACGGCGCCAGGTACGGCACCAGCGAGACGTGCAGGTAGAAGACGTGGTCGCGGCCGACCTCGTGGCGCACCTGGCGGATCGCCTCGAGGAACGGCAGTGACTCCATGTCGCCGACCGTGCCGCCGACCTCGGTGATGACGACGTCGGGCTTGCGGCCCGTCTCGTCCTCGTCGGCCATCGCGAAGATCCGCGACTTGATCTCGTTGGTGATGTGCGGGATCACCTGGACGGTGTCGCCGAGGTATTCACCGCGGCGCTCGCGGGCGATGACCGCCGAGTAGACCTGACCGGTCGTGACGTTCGCCTTGCCGGACAGCGACCGGTCGAGGAACCGCTCGTAGTGGCCGACGTCCAGGTCGGTCTCGGCCCCGTCCTCGGTCACGAAGACCTCGCCGTGCTGGAACGGGTTCATCGTTCCAGGGTCGACGTTGAGGTAGGGGTCGAGCTTCTGCATGACGACCCGCAGTCCGCGCGCGGTCAGAAGGTTGCCGAGGCTGGAGGCGGTGAGGCCCTTGCCCAGCGAGGAGGCGACGCCCCCGGTGACGAAGATGTGCCGCGTGTCGCGCACTGTTGAGGCCAAGGCCTTGCTCCCGTGGTCGTCTGTTGTACCGACGTGCAGACCGGGGTGCTAAAAGCGGCCCCATCCACGGGAGTCCACCGTAACACCTGAGAACGACGACGTACGTTCGGGCTGCTCGTGACGCGTGTCAACCTGACAGAGCGCGATCATCGCGCAACAGCGGGCCGCCGGGCCCGTCGGTCTCCCCCTCCGGCCGGGTACGGTCCGCCGCGTGCAGCAACACGCGCAGTACGGTAAGCACCACCGTGGGCACGACAGCGGCCGCCGCCGCCCCCGCCACGGTGAGGGCCGAGCCGCTGAGCACGCCCGCGGCCAATGTCGCCACTGTCACTCCGGCCCCGGCCGCGCGCAGCGCCGGGTGGAGCCCGAAGACCCGGTTGAGCCCACCCCACGGCGAGAACTGGCAGAAGGCCAGCATCAGCACCCCGGCCACGGCCAGGATCGTCAACGGGCTGTTCAGCAGGGTCTGGCCGTTGGCGGCGGCGGCCCGCTGCATGGCCGGCCCGCCGGTGCCGTTGGCCAGTTCGGAGAGCAGCCGCCCCAGACTGCCCTGGTCGGCCGCCGGCCGGTGCACGTCGACCAGGGCGAAACAGATGGTGACGGCGGCGCCGGCCACCCCGGCCCACGCGAAGCGGGAAACCGTCAGCCAGCCCCCGGTGCTGATCGCCGCGGCCACGCACACCCCGGCGGTCACCGCCACCGCCCCGACCGGGTCGGCGCCCAGGTAGGGGCTGCCGACCATGACCACCCCGATGCCGCCCAGCAGCACCACCACGACGGGCCGCCACGGCTTGCTGAGCCACTGCCCGAGGCAGCCCGCGGCCACCAGCAGCCCGGCCACGAAGACGCCGAGACCGACCACGCCGACCCCCGCGTACCGCCCACCCTGCGTCGCCGAATAGCCGGCGACACCGTTGAGCTGGAGCCGCGCGCCGGTGAGCAGATCGAGCCCGACCACCACGGCCCCGACGGCGGCCGTCGCGCCCAGTGGCCACAGCGTCCGGTTGTACCGCGGGGAGGCCCTGAGCACGGCGGTGCCGATGAGAATGAAGACGCCGGTCACGATGCCGAAGACCCACGCCGGGTGCGAGTTGCGCCACCACGGCGTCGCGTCGGCCAGCAGCGCGGCCGGAATGGCCAGCGCGGCCGCGATCAGCACCAGCTCGGCCACCGCGACCAGCCGCTTCGGCGGCAGAGCCGGCCCGCGCGGCCCGGCGTGCCGCCGGGCCCGGACCAGAATCGGCACCATGAGCAGGAAGAGCAGCACCTGAAGCCCGGCCAGCACGGTGAAGAAGATGCCGGCCACGGCGTTCTGCGCCTTGGCCCGAAGGTCGGCGTTGTGCGCCCCGAGCATCGCGTCGGTGATATCAGCCGGCCGGCCCTCGACCACGGTGGCGGTCCGCCCGGCGAACAGCTTCTCCGGCGCCGGCCGCCCCAGCGCGGACAGGATCGTCGGCGCCAGGTCGATCAGCTGAAGGTAGCCGTCCCGGCCGGTACCGGCCGAGGTGAGCCACCCGCCGTTCCACCCCTCGCCCTCGGCGATCGCCACATGCAACCGGTTCGACCGCTCGGTGTCGGAGACGCCGGCGACAAGAAGAAGTGACCGCTCGGGCCGGGCCGCGACAACCCGGGACAGCAACGCGTCGGCGGCCTTCACCTGAGCCTGCCGGGCGGCCCCGGAACCACTGACGGTTCCCAGGTCGACGAAGGAGAGCACACAGTCCGACAACAACTTCGTGGGATCCGCGGGCAGCTCGGGCTGATATTTGTCGACGCGCCCGAACGGCCGGGCGGCCGCGATCGCCGCCCCCGGCCCGACCGCGACGGTGCAGCGCACCGACTCGGCGAGGGCACCGGGCGTAGCGCCGTACGGCAGCCGGTCCTGGTTGTTCTGCACCACGGTCCGCTGATCGGTGACGTTGGCCCCGATGCCGTCGGGCTGGGTCAGCGCGGGCGCGGCGGGCTCACACCGGCTGCTGCCGGCGCGCCGCGGCCAGGCCGCGTAGTTGCCGGCGCCGAGGGTGAGCCACCCGTCGGACGGGCAGGTCACTTTCATGGCGGAGCGCACCGACAGCCACCCGACGGAACCCCGGGTGGCTTCCTGCCAGAGCGCGGGCGTGCGCTGCGGATCGAGATCGTCCCACCGCAGCCCGGCCGCCCCCGCCACGATCACGTAGTCGGCACTGCCGGGCGTAGCGGTCGTCGAGGGCCGGATAGCCAGCCCGACGAGACTGGCCGCGGCGATGAGAACCACGAGCAGATAAGGAACCCAGCCGCGCCGAGGCGACCCCGAAGCCGGCGCGACGCGGCGCAGCCGGTCAAGAAACGCCGGCCGCCACAACGCCATCGAGCCCGGCACCCCCCGCCGTGTCACTCGCGGGCCGTCACTTCGGCGTAGGCGGAAAGGACGTCGGCCACGGTGTCGCTCTCGGCCGGCCACGTGGCGGCCCGGCGCGGGCCGCGCGCGGCGTAGTCGGCGCGTTTCTCGGGGTCGGCCAGCATGTCGCGGACGGCGGTGTCGAGTGCGTCGACGTCGCCCGGCGGGATGAGGACCGCCGCGTCGCCGACCAGGCCGGGCAGGCCGCCGACGGCGGTGGTGATCAGGGGCACGCCGGCCTCGAGGGCTTCCTGCGCGAACAGCTGCCGGGCCTCCCAGTCGCTGGTGACCACGGCCAGGTCGGCGCCGAGCAGCAGGTCGGGCACGTCGGAGCGGCGGCCGAGCAGGTGGAACGGGGCGTGCCGCTGGGAGGCGAGCTGGGCCAGCGACATGTAGCTGGGGCCGGAACCGGCGACCACGACCACCGGGGCCGGGTCGAGGCTCTTCCACCGGGCGGACGCCTCGACGAGCAGGTCGTAGCGTTTCTGCGGGTGGAGCCGGCCGACCGAGACGATCAGTGGGGTTTCGGGGCGCAGCCGGAACTCGGCCCGCACCGCGGCCCGGGTGCGGCGCGGCGGGGTGAGCGTGGGCGCGGCGACGGCGCCGAGGCGCGCGTTGCGGGCGCCGAGCTGGGTGGCCCGCTCGACCAGGTCCTCGGAGGCGCCCAGGGTCAGCGTGGCGCTGCGGGCGACGACCCGCTCGACCAGGGCGGCGGCCTGACCGCGCAGGCCTGTGCGGACCATGACGGAGTTGTGCAGCGTGACGACGAGAGGCTTTCCGGTACGCGCGACGGCGGCCACGAAAGCAGCGCGCAACCCGTGCGCGTGCACGACGTCGATCGGCCGGCTGCTGAGCACCCCGCGCAGCTTGCGCACGGTGCCGGCGTCCTGCGCGCCCGGGTTGGCCGGAATCTCCACCGGCACGAACGTCGCCCCGGCGGCGGCGAAGCCGAACAGCTCGTCGGTAGCGGCCGGCCCGCACACCATCACCTCGCACCCGGCGGCGATCAGCCCCCGGGCCAGCGACCCGACGTGCTGCCCGACGCCGCCGGTGCTCGACGCGAGCACCAGTGCCACCGATCCGCGCCACCCCACGGCCCGCTCCTCCCTCACCTCAACCACGACCCATCACCCGGCAGCCGCACGAGCTGCCGCAACCGCGACCCTCACCCCGGCCGTCCCGCCCTACCCGAGCGGCGCCGCGTCGGCCTTTGCCTTCTTAGACAACCCGGCCGTCTCCGCCGTTGCACCGGGCCGCCTCATTTCCGGCGGCGGCGCAGGCGGCGGGTGAGCGGGGCCGCCAGGGACGCCAAGTCGTGCCGGGCCGCCGGGTAGGCGACCGCGAGGAAGACCCCGAGCACGACGAGCCCACCCAGCATGCCTTGGACGACGCTGCCGGCGACGGTCGGGGTCGTGCCGAAAAGGTGTCCGATACCGACCACCACGCCCCACCCGGCGAGGGCCGCCAGTCCCCCGGCGCCGACCGCCACCACGACCGACCTCGGCAAACCGGCGAGCGCTTCCGGGCCCGCCTGACGGCGTACGGCAAGCACTAGAAGTAGTCCGATCACCGTCATGCCGGCGGCGTTCGCCAGACCCAGACCCAACACCAGCCGGGATTCAGCGAGGCCGCTCAACGCCAGCGCGCCGACCGCCGCGATCAGCCATCCCGCGGCCGTCGACCAGGCAGCCGCCACCGTCGCCCCACGGGCATAAAGCGCCCGCGACAGCAGCGCGAACAGCGCATATCCCAGCAGCCCCGGCGCGAATCCGACAATTCCGGAAGATGCCGAGGTAGCTCCGGTCAGATACGCGATCGGCCCGGCTAAAGCGATCAACGCGGCCGTGCCCAGCCCGGCCAGCAACATCACCGAGCGGGCCGCTCCGGACAGCGAACGCCGATAGGTCTCCTCGTCCCCGGCCGAGGCCGCCGCGGCCAGCGACGGGTAGACCGCGGTCGCGACCGGCACCGCCAGTACCGCCCACGGCAGAAGGAAGACCGTCTGGGCCGCGTTGTAGAGCGTGAGCCCGCGACCGGCCACGAGCACGATCACCACGAGCGTCAGGACCTGCTGGGAGCCGACCGTGACAGCGCCGGCCCAGCCCAGCCGGACCGCCTGGCGGCCCTCCCCGGCCGGGAAGCGCAACGCCGGCCGCAGCCTCAGGCGTAGCCTGCGCAGCGGGACGAGCAGGCAGAAGGCGAGCACGACCACGCCGGCGGTGGTGCCGGCCGACAGGGTCAGCTCGCCGGTGCGGGTCAGGCCCGCGAAGTCCGTCTCTGCCCCGTCGACCAGCGCGTACGTGAGGTAGGCGCCCATCACCGTCACGCTGGACAGCAGGGGCGCGATGGCCGGCCAGGCGAACCGGTGGTGGGCCTGGAGCACGCCGGTGAGCACGATGCCGATCCCGTACAGCGGAAGTTGCGGTGCGAAGACCCGCAGCATGCTCGCCACCGTCTGCTGATGCTCGGGCGCGACGTTCGGCAGCAGCCCGGCGATCGGGCCGGCCACTAGGGCGACCAGCACGGCCAGCGGCACCAGCAGCACGAGCACCCAGGTGAGCAGGGCCGACGCGACGGCGCTGACCCGCTGCCGGTCACCGGCCGCGACGTGGCCGGCCAGCAGCGGCACGACCAGACTGGCCAGCGCGCCGCCGGCGACCAGCTCGAAGACGATGTTCGGGATGGTGTTGGCGGCGTTGTAGACGTCGCCCAGGCCGCCGTGGCCGACCGTGTGCAGGAAGACGAAGGTGCGGCCGAAACCGGCGATCCGCGCCACCACCGTGAGGATGGTGATGAGCGCCGCGGCCCCGGCGATCTTCGCCGCAGCCGGCGCGGCTTTCACGCTTGCGGCGGGCGACGGCCCAGCTCGTCCAAGTAGCGCAGCCACGGGGTGTCCTGGATGACCTGGGTGAAGCTGACCTTCTCGCTGGCCGCGGTCAGCGACGCCAGCGCGGCCAGCGCGGCCGTGCGCCCGGCCGGGCCGGTGCGGGCGATCAGCGCCACGCCGAGCAGCGCGCCCAGGGCGTTCGCCCCGGAGTCGCCCAGCATGATCTCCTCGGCCAGGTCGTCGGCGACCAGGCCGGAGGCCGCGCCCAGCGTGCCCGCCGCGACGCCGCCGCCCCGGCCGAGCGCCAGCGGCGCCCCGATCACGGCCGACGCCTTGATCGCCCGGCCCGGGCGCAGGTCGAGCAGGTTGATCAGGTTGGCCGTGCCGGCGATGACCCCGGCCCCGAGCAGCACGTCGGTCGCGCGCCCCATCCGGGTGCGGCGGTTGCTGCCGATCAGCGCGCTGGCCACGAACGCGCCCGCGCCGACCCCGGCGATCTTCACCAGCCCGCTGGTGACCTGGCCCTCGCGCAGCGCGCCGAGGTGACCGGCGAAGCCCTTGAACACCTTTTGCTCGGGGCGGTTGCCGACCACGTCGTCGTAGAGGCCGACCGCGCCCGACACCGCGCCGGCCGCCACCACCGCCGCGGCCGTGCGGCCGTCGCGGGCGCCCAGCGCCGCGGCCGTGGTCGCGCCGAGGGCGAGCGCCGGGCCGCCGGCCAGGGTGACCGTGCGCCCGTGGAAGTTGGTGCGTTCCAGGGCGGAGGCGTTCGGGTCGCGGCGGATCCAGGCGAGGGCGGCGCGGGCGACGGACGCGCCGACGCCGAACGACCGGAGAACTCCAGAGGCCATGGGTGAGAAGTCTAGGGGCCGGGCGCTAGGACGCGGCCTTCGGCACCAGCGACGAGGCGCCGGCGGCCAGCCCGTACTGGCCGACCTTGCCCTGGACCAGGCGTTCGGTGGTGGCCATGCCGGTGGCGACCTGGCCGTCGGTGGTGCTCGCGTTGTCCACCGTGGAGATCTTCTGGACCAGGGTCGGGTCGCCGCGGACCTCGGAGACCAGGTTGCCGTCGCCGACGCCGCCACCGGCCACGACCAGCGGGCGGCGCGCCTGGAACTGGTCGGCCATGGTCAGCGCCGACTTGTTCCGCTTGGCCGCGTCCTTGTCGGCCGGCGGCTCGCCCGAGACCATCACGACGCCCTCGGCCCCGCCGGCCGCCTTGTCCTCGACCTTGATGTAGCCCTGCTCGGAGTACGCGGTCAGCACGGCCGTCACGTCGCCGGGGGCGGCCTGGGTGACGCCGGTGTGCTGCTGCAGCGCGAGCGCGAGTTGCGCGCTGGCCGTCTCGACGCCGTCGCTGTTCTGCGGCAGGTCCTCGGTCTGGATGGTCGGCTGCGACGACTGGCTGGCCAGGTCGAGCAGTTCCACCTCGATCGCGGGGTCGAAGAACTTGTCCTGCACGGTGACCGTCGCGGTGATCGTGGCGCCGGCGACCTTCAGCATCGCGGCCACGTCGTCGGCGTAGTCGGCCGTGCCGGGCAGCGCCACCACGGCCAGCTTGCGCCCGGTGAGCTTGCCGTTGAGCAGGGTCGGCGCGATCTCGGTGGCGAACTCCTGGCTGCGGTTGAGCTCGTCGCGGTACTGGTTGATCTGGTCGCGCTTGTTGCTGTTGTCCTTGTTCAGCGCGGTGATCTGGCTCTTCAGGTTCTCGGCGACCGGCCCGTTGAGCGCGGCGGTGCCCACGACCAGGCCGATGGCCAGCGCCAGGAAGACCGCGGTGAGCGACACCACGTGGTACCGGAAGTTGATCACTGAAAGTCCCTAGAAGAGGTGACCGAGCTGGAAGACCAGATTGTCCCACCACTCGGAAACCACGGTGAGGTACGCCTTGCCGACCGTCGACACGGCGACGGCGGACGCCATCGCCGCCAGCGCCGACAGCACGAGAAGCAGCAGCGCCGAGCCGGAGATGCCCTGCCGGTAGAGCCGGCTCACGCCCTTGGCGTCGACCAGCTTGCCGCCGACCTTGAGCCGGGTGAGGAACGTCGAGGCCATGCCGCCGCGGCCCTTGTCGAGGAACTCGACCAGGTTGGCGTGGGTGCCGACGGCGACGATCAGGGTGGCGCCCTTGTCGTCGGCGAGCAGCATCGCCAGGTCTTCACTGGTGGCCGCGGCCGGGAAGGTCAGCGCGGGCACGTCGAGCTTGTGCACCCGCTCCAGGCCCGGGGCACGCCCGTCCGGGTACGCGTGCACGACCACCTCGGCGCCGCAGCGCAGCACGTCGTCGGTGACCGAGTCCATGTCGCCGATGATCATGTCGGGGGTGTATCCCGACTCGACCAGCGCGTCCGCGCCGCCGTCCACCCCGATGAGCACCGGCTTGTACTCGTGGATGTACGGGCGCAGGACGTCCAGGTCGTCCTTGTAGTCGTAGCCGCGCACGACGATCAGCACGTGCCGCCCGGCGATGCGGGTCTGCACGTCCGGCACGCCGACACCGTCGAGCAGCAGGTCGCGCTCCTGCTTGAGATAGTCCATGGTGTTCGCGGCGAACGCCTCGAGCTGCACGGACAGTCCCTCGCGGGCGTCGGCCATCGAGCGGGCCACGGTCTCGGCGTCCTGCCGGACGCCGGTGGCCACGGCCTCGCCGTCGAGCAGCACGGTGTCGCCGTCGATGACGATCTGGTCGCCCTCGTGCAGCCGCTCGAAGACGTCCTCACCGAGGTCGTCGACGAGCAGCACGCCGTTCTTGATCAGGACCTCGGGGCCCAGGTTCGGGTAGCGGCCGGAGATCGACGGCTTCGCGTTGAGCACCACTTTGACGCCGACGGCGACAAGCGCGTCGGCGGCCACCCGGTCGATGTCGACGTGGTCGATCACGGCGATCTCGCCCGGGCGGAGCCGGCCGGTCAGGCGCTTGGTCCGCCGGTCGAGCCGGGCGGTGCCGGTGATCGCCTCGGGATCGGTGCTCCGGGTGCGGCGCAGGGTGGGAAGTCGCATCACGGCCATCCTGACACGCCGGATCACGCGCCTCGCACGCGACATGCGCGATCTCACCCACAAAAGGGGCATAACGCCCCGCTCGTCGTCACCTTCCCGACTTCTCGCGACCGGCCACCGACAGCAGCTCTTCCGCATGCGCGATGCCCAGGTCGGAGTCGGGCAGGCCGGCCAGCATGCGGGCCAGCTCACGGGCCCGCTCGGTCTCCTCGACGATCCGCACGCCGCTGGTCGTGATCGCCCCGCCGGTGTCCTTGGCGACCACCAGATGGCGGTCGGCGAACGCCGCCACCTGCGGCAGGTGGGTCACCACCAGCACCTGATGGGTACGGGCGAGCCGCGCCAGCCGCCGGCCGATCTCGACCGCCGCCGTGCCGCCGACGCCGGAGTCGACCTCGTCGAAGACCAGCGTCTCGGGACCGCCGGCACCGGCGAAGACGACCTCTATCGCCAGCATCACCCGGGACAGCTCACCACCGGAGGCGCCCTTCTGCAGCGGCAGTGACGGGGCGCCCGGATGGGCCAGCAGCCGCAGCTCGATCTCGTCGGCCCCGTCCGGGCCGACCGCGAGGTCGCCGACGCTCGGCTCGTCCTTGCCGGCGCTGCGCGGCAGCACGGCCACCTCGACCCGGGCGTGCGGCATGGCGAGGCCGGCCAGCTCGACGCTGACCGCCTCGGAGAACCGGCCGGAGGCCTCGAGCCGGGCCGCGGTGAGCCGCTCGGCCAGCTCGCCGACCTGGGTCGCGAGCCGCTGGCGCTCCTTGTCGAGCTCCTCCAGCAACTCGTCGGAGTTGTCGAGCTGCGCCAGGCGCGTACGGGCGTTGTCGGCCCACGCGATGACACCCTCGACGTCGTCCGCGTACTTGCGGGTCAGGCTGCGCAGCGCGGCCCGCCGCTCGTAGATCTGCTCCAGGCGGGCGGGGTCGGCGTCGAGCGTGCCCAGATAGGTCGACAGCTCGGAGGCGACGTCGCCGACCAGGGTGGCGGCCTCCTCGATGCGGCCGGCCAGCTCACCCAGCGAGGCGTCGAGCTCGGTCTGCGCCTCGAGGGTGCGCCGCGCCGTACCCAGAAGCTGAGTGGCGTCCGGGGTCTCGTCGCTCACCTCGACGCCACCGGCCAGCGCCTGGGCCGCGATGGTGGCCGCCACCCGCAGGCCCTCGGCGTGCTCGAGGCGCTGGACCTCGGCCCGCAGCTCCTCGTCCTCACCCGGCTGCGGGTCGACCCGGCTGATCTCGTCGAGGCCGAGCTTGAGCAGATCGGCCTCCTGGGCCCGGTCACGCGCGTTGCGCCGCCGGTCGGCCAGGTCGTCGACGACGGCGCGCCACCGGCCGTACGCCTCGCGGTAGGTCTCCAGAAGTTTCTCGTGCTCCGGGCCGGCGAACCGGTCGAGCGCGCCCCGCTGCTCGGCCGGGCGCAGCAGGCGCAGCTGGTCGGACTGGCCGTGCACGGCCAGGACCCGCTCGCCGATGTCGGTCAGCATCGCCACCGGCATGCTGCGGCCGCCGACGTGGGCCCGGGAACGGCCCTCGATGGTCACCGTCCGGCTCAGCAGCACCGAGCCGTCCTCGTCGACCTCGGCCCCGGCGTCGGTGATCCGGGTACGCACCTCGTCGCCGAGCTTGCCGCCCAGCCGCAGCCGGCCCTCGACGACGGCCCGGCCCGGGTCGGACCGCACGCGGCCCGCGTCGGCCCGGCCGCCGAACAGCAGGCCGAGGCCGGTCACCACCATCGTCTTACCGGCACCGGTCTCACCGGTGATGACGTTCATGCCCGCCGTCAGCCGCAGGGTCGTGTCATCGATGACACCGAGCCCGGTGATCCGCAGTTCCTCCAGCACACGGCAGACAGTATCGGTCCCCACCGACAATCGCCCACTGCGGTCACCTTCGATTGCCCCGCCAGCCCTCAACCGGGAGGGCGAACTTGGCGACCAGAGTGTCGGTGAAAGGCCTGGGAGCCAGGCGGACCAGCCGTACGGGCAACTGACCGCGCTCGACGGTGACTTTGGCACCCGGCGGCAGGTCCCACGTGCGGCGCCCGTCGCAGCAGAGCACGGCGAACGACGTGTACGGGTCGACGGTCAGCGCGAACGTCGACGTCGGCGCGGTGACCAGCGGCTTGCTGAACAGGGCGTGCGCGCTGATCGGCACCAGCAGCAGCGCCTCGACCTCGGGCCACACGACCGGTCCGCCGCCGGAGAACGCGTACGCCGTCGAACCGGTCGGCGTGGCGCACACCACACCGTCGCAGCCGTAGCGGGCCAGCGGCCGGCCGTCCACGTCGACCATCAGCTCGAGCATCTGCGCCCGCTGCCCCTTCTCGACGCTCACCTCGTTCAGCGCCCACGACTCGGCGATCAGCCGGCCGTCGTACTCGGCCCGCACCTCGAGGGTCAGCCGCTCGTCCACCTTGTACGAGCCGTCGACGACATCCTTGACGGCCTGGTCGATGTGCTCGATCTCGGCCTCGGCCAGGAACCCGACCTTGCCGAGGTTGATGCCGAGCAGCGGCGCCTTGAGCGGGCGGGCCAGCTCGGCCGCGCGCAGGAAGGTGCCGTCGCCGCCGAGCGCCAGCACGATCTCCACACCGTCGGCCGCCTGCGGGCCGCTCACCGCCGTCACCTCGGGCGGCAGATCGAGATCGGCCACCTCCTCGGCGATCACGCGCACCTCGAAACCGGCCGCGAGCAGGTCGCGGGCCACGGACCGGGCGTGCTGCGTGCTCTGCCGCCGGCCGGTGTGGGTGACCAGCAGAGCCGAGCGCGTCATGTGTCCTCCAAAAGGGCGGCCGCCGGCTCAGGCTCCAGCGAGTGCTTCGCCGGGTGCTCCGGGGCGTGCTCCGCCGGGTGCTCCGGCGCGTGCGAAGCTACCCCGATCTTCGGCCCCGCGGCGACCACTCTTTCGATCTCCGCACGATCGGCTTCCGGCGCGTCCCGGCGGAACCACACGAAGAACTCGACGTTCCCGCTCGGGCCCGGCAGCGGGCTCGCGGTCACGCCCCTGGTGCCGAGACCCAGCTCCGCGGCGGCGGCGGCGACATCGAGGACGGCTTCGGCCCGCAGCGGCCATTCCCGTACGACCCCACCGGCGCCCACCCGGTCCTTGCCGACCTCGAACTGCGGTTTGACCATCAGCGCGAGATCGCCGTCGTCCTTCGTGCACGCGGCCAGCGCCGGCAGCACGAGCCGCAGCGAGATGAAGGACAGATCGGCGACGGTGAGATCGACCGGCCCGCCGATGACTTCGGGCGTGAGGGTACGGACGTTGGTGCGCTCGTGGACGTCGACCCGCTCGTCGTTGCGGATCGGCCACGCCAGCTGCCCGTACCCGACGTCGACGGCGACGACCCGGGCGGCGCCCGCCCGCAGCAGCACGTCGGTGAAGCCGCCGGTGGACGCGCCGGCGTCGAGACACCGCCGCCCTTGCACGGTCAGGCCGTCACGGCCGAACGCCTCGAGCGCGCCGGCCAGCTTGTGGCCGCCGCGCGACACGTACTCGGTAGCCGGGTCCTCCCCCGTGACCAGCACGGGATCGGCCGGGTCGACCATGGCGGCCACCTTGCGGGCCACGGTCCCCCGCACCTGGACCCGGCCGGCCTCGACCAGCTGGGCGGCCTGCTCACGGGAGCGGGCCAGCTTGCGGCGCACCAGCTCGGCGTCGAGCCGGGCTCTCTTGGCCATCAGAGCCTCACCGGTCGATGCTCGCCAGCGTCTCCTGGAAGACCTGGTGGGCAGCCTCGTACTCGGCGATCTGCTCGGCCGGCGCGAGCCGGCTCGCGTTCTCCAGCGCCTTCAGCACGGCGTCGACGGCCGGATGCCCGGTCTCCTCCACGATCTGCCCACTGGCCTCGGCGAACGCCTCAGTGTGCTGCGCCGGGGCCGGCGGCGCTGGGGCCGGCCGGAACCCGCCCTGCGGCGGCGGTGGGGTCGGCCGGAACCCGCCCTGCGGCGGCCCCGGCTTGAACGGAAACGTCATCGGCTCATGCCTCCGGGCCGGGCTTGTTCTCCACCGGCGCCGGCGTCTCCGGCGCGGTCAGCGGCGGCAGAATCGTCTCCGCGGCCGCCTCGCGCACCCCCGCCGTGGGCGCCTCGGCGGTTCCCGCCGGAGCCACTGCCTTTTTGGCCGCCTTTTTCACAGGCGCGCTCGGCGCGCTCTTGGCGGCCTTCTTCTCGGCGGCCTTCTTGACGGCCTTGATGGCGTCGCCCGGCGGCGTGGGCTCCCCGATGGCGGCCCTCTTGGCCGGCCCGACCGGAACGGCCCCGCCCGTGGCCGTCTCCGACGCCGGGGTCTTCTTGGCCACCGCCTTCTTGGCGACCTTCTTCGCGGGCGGGATCGGCGCGGCTCCGGCCGTGACCGTGTCCTCGGCCGCAACCTTCTTCGCCACGGCCTTCTTCGCCACGGCCTTCTTCGCCACAGCCTTCTCCGCCACAGCCTTTTCCGCGACCGCCTTCTTGGCCGGCGCCCCCGCGACCCGCGAGGTGTTCGCGAGCGGCGCGGCCGGCGTCGTACCCGCCGACGGCATCGCGTTCGGCACGGCCGCCTTCTTGGCCGCCTTACGGGGCAGTGGCGCCGGCTCCTCGAGCCGCGTCCCGCCCGTCGCGCCGCCACCGACGCCGCTGTCCTCGGCCTGCCGCAGCTGGTCCTCGAGATCGCGCAACCGCGTCTTGAGCTCGGTGACCTCCTCGGCCGTGGCGAGACCCACCACATTGAGCGCCCGCTCAACCTCGTAGCGCACCAGGTTGGTCAGCGCCTCGCGGTTGGCCACGCCGGCCGACAGCAGATCGTCCACCAGCCCCTGCAGCTGCGCGGCCGTGGCCCCGCCCTTGCTGACCAACTCGCCCGCCACCCTCTGGGCGCGCTTGCGGGGCGCCTCGGTCAAACCGAGGGCAAGGTCCAGATACGCCCGCCATGCGTCCGGCATTTTTCCGCTCCTCTCGCGGCTCGTCGGGTGCAACGCTACCGGGAGGTCGGGGAGACTTCGTGAGGTACGGTCCGGTACCCGGACCTGGTGTCGCGAGAAAGGGTTCCCGATGGCCACCGTGGACGAGTGCCGAGACGCTTTGCACGCCCTGGCGGCGAAGCTCGACCGTAACGCCGAAACCCAGGGCAAACTCGACTTCGACCGTACGCTGGCCTGCCGCGTCCCCGACCTGGGAACGGCCTTCCACGCGCGCCTCACCGGCGGCCGCCTGGTCGACATCACCGACGGCGACGACCCGAAGGCGAAGATCGCCCTGACCGCCGACAGCGACAACCTGCTGGCCCTGCTGCACGGCCGGCTCGACGTCACCCGCGCGATCGCCTCCCGTCAGATCCAGGTCAAGGCGAACCCGTTCGACCTGTTGAAGCTGCGTAAGCTCCTCTGACCGCCTCCTCCACAGGAGGCATTCCCCAGCCCGCGGCGAGGCGGGACGGGTGCACGTTGACGCCACCACCGAAGAACTCGGTGAACTTCATGATCAGCGGATCCCACCGGAGCGGGTCCACGTACGCCGTACCCTCAATGATCAGATCTTCGTCGACGTGGACCCGCACCACCTCGACCTGATAGGCCGTGGCCCGCAGCCCCGGCTCGGTGAGCGGATGGGTGCCCGTCACCCGGCACTCCAGCTGGATCGGGCACTCCGCCACCCGGGGCGGCGCCACCACCTCGGAGGGCTGCCGGTTCAGCCCACCGAGCGCGAACTTGTCGGCCACGTACCGGTAGCCCTGCGCCCGCTTCCCGCTGGGCACATCGGCCCGCCCGGTCGTCATGGCGATCCGGTCCACCGCCGACACCATCGCCGACGACGGCAGGTTGAGCACACATTCGCGCTCCCGCCACAGATTGGCCGCGGTCTGACTGCGATCCCCCATCCCGAGCACCGCCGTCTGCCCCAGCCACCACGCCGACGACATGGGCGCCAGATTGGCGCTGCCGTCCGGATTGACAGTGCTGAGCAACACCACCGGCGTACCGAAATAGAGAACTTTCAGTCCAGGCACGACATGCACAAGAGCCTCCCCCGTCGATCGAGACTCCATGCTCGCCCGCGGCGGCGCCCGAAGCTGGCGGCTTTCAGACTTCGCGCCACCACCCGAAGGCCCACGACCGCGGCGTGGCCCGCACGGATTCCGGGTGGGCTCTACAAAGTCCAGGTCTTGAACAGGTCGCGCGCGGCGTCCGAGGCCGGGCGCAGAGACGCCGTGGGTACGCCGTTCCAGGTCACCGAGCACAGCAGGCGCAGGGCGGCCAGCGGCTCCCCGGAGCCGGCCAGGGTCGCGCTGTCGCCGTCACGGGTCAGCGTCCAGCCGTCGACCTCAGCGGCCCCGATCGGCGGGCCGGGTTCGAACAGGGCGGACAGGTCGGCCCCCACGTACGTGGGACGGCGGTCGGGCGTGGCCGCCAGGAGGTCGGCGGGGGTGCTGACGCCGGTGAGGACCAGCAGGCTGTCCATGCCCGCGGTCACGGCGCCCTGGATGTCGGTGTCGAGGCGGTCGCCCACCGCCAGGGGACGCTTAGCGTGGGAGAGCGAGGCGGCGGTGGTGAACAGGGCCGGCTCGGGCTTGCCCACGACCAGGTCGGGGTCGCGGTCGAGGGCGGTACGCAGGACCGCCACCAGCGAGCCGTTGCCCGGGAGCGGGCCCCGGGGGCTGGGCAGTGTGCGGTCGGTGTTGGTGGCCACCCAGAGGGCTCCGGCCCGTACGGCCAAGGCCGCCTCGGCCAGGATCCGCCAGCCCACCTCGGGCCCGTAGCCCTGGACCACCGCGGCGGGCTTGTCCTCCGCGGTGCCGACCAGGGTGAGGCCGGCGTCGCTGACCTCGGCGCGGAGAGCGTCGGCGCCGACCACGAGGACGGGCGCGCCGGCCGGAAGCTTCTCGGCCAGCAGGGACGCCGCCGCGCCGGCCGAGGTGAGAACCTCGGACGGCTCGGCGGGAACACCCATGCCGCGCAGGGCGGCGGCTACGTCGGGGGCACGGCGAGAGGCGTTGTTGGTCGCGTACGCCACGGCGGTGCCCGACGACCGCAGGCGCCCGATGGCCTCGGGAGCGCCTGCGATCGGCTCGTCGGTCAGGTAGACGACGCCGTCCAGGTCGAAGACGACCAGGTCGTAGCCGGCTACGAGGGACTCGCTCACTCCTGGGGCTTCTTGCCCTCGGTCGTGGGCTCGTCCTCGACAGCCGAGAAGCTCACAGCGGGAACGTCACCGGTCTTGGCGTCGCCCTGCTTCTTCTCGACCGGGTCGGTGTTGACGTCCGTCTCGGCGACAGCAACCGGCTCCTCGTCCTCGTCCTCGTCGTCTTCGTCGTCTTCGTCGTCGTCCTCATCGGCGGCGTCGGAGTCGTCGTAGTCATCGGCCTTGGCGTCGAGGTCGTCGCCCTGGTCCTCGTCGTCCTGGTCCTCGTCGTCCTGGTCCTCGTCGTCCTGGTCCTCGTCGTCCTCGTCGAACTCGTCGTCGCCGTCCGAGGAGTCGCGCGCGTCCTCCTCGTCGCGGGCGGTGGCGGAGTCGGCGGGCGCCTCGGCGTCCTCGTCCTCCACGTCGTCGCCCTCGATGGTGACGCCGTCGAGCTCGAGCAGGCGCTCGGCCGCATCGGTGAGCTGGTCCTCGTCGACGGCCGAGGCGCGGGCGAACCACTCGCGAGCCTCGTCGCGCCGGCCGGCGGCCAGCAGGGCGTCGGCGTACGCGTAGCGCAGGCGGGCCGCCCAGTCGGCGTCGTCGTCCGCGGTGAGCTCGCGCACCTGGAGCATCGCGACCGCCGCGTCGTGCTGGCCCAGGTCGCCCCGGGCCCCGGCCGCCACGATCAGCAGCTCGATGGCACCGGACTTGTCCATCTTCTCGACGTCGGCGCCCCGGAACAGGTCGATGGCCCGCTCGGGACGGCCCAGCGCCCGCTCACAGTCGGCCAGCTCGGCCAGGTGCGTCTGACGACCGGTCATTCGGTGGTACGTCCGCAGCTCGGCGATGGCCGTGGTCCAGTCACCAGCGGCGTACGCGGCCAGGCCCACCGCCTCACGCACGACGGCGATCCGCGACGCCAGGCGCCGGGCCGCGATCGCGTGCTGAAGCGCCAGCTCGGAGTCCTCGTCGATGATCTGGCCGGCCGCTACGAGGTGCCGCGAGACCGTGTCGGCCGCTTCCCGGGCCAGCGACACGAGCTCGGCCCGCACCTCCTGGTCGAGGTCACTGGCCTGGATCTCCGCAGGGATCTCGGGCGCCTTGAAGGTCTGCTCGTCGCCGCCCTGCTCGTCACGGGCCGGCCCGCGGTCGTCCCGGTTCTGGAAGCCACCGCGGTCACGGTCGCCACCCCGGAAGCCGCCCCGGTCACCGCGGTCCTGGTACGAGGGCCGGTCGCGGTCGCCCCGGAAGCCGCCGCCCTGCGGACGGTCGCCCCGGTCGCGCTGGGGCCGGTCGCCGTACGGCCGGTCACCCCGGAAGCCACCGTCACGGTTGCCGGGCCGGTCGCCCCGGTCACGGTCGCCGCCACGGAACCCACCACGGTCGTCGCGGTTCTGGTAGCCGCCCCGGTCCTGGTAAGAGGGCCGGTCTCGGTCACCGCCGCGGAACCCGCCACGGTCACCCTGGTAGCCACTGCGCGGCGCACCGCTGTCGCGGTCCCCCCGGAAGCCGCCACCCTGCGGGCGGTCGCCCCCACGGAAGCCACCCCGGTCGCCGCCACCCTGGTAACCACCACGGTCGCCGCCACCCTGATAGCCACCACGGTCACCGCCACCCTGGTAGCCACCACGGTCACGGTCACCGCCACGGAAGCCACCCCGGTCGCCGCCACCCTGGTAACCACCACGGTCACGGTCACCGCCACGGAAGCCACCCCGGTCGCCGCCACCCTGGTAACCACCACGGTCACGGTCGCCACCGCGGAAGCCGCCGCCCTGCGGACGGTCACCCCCACGGAAGCCACCCCGGTCGCCACCACGGTCCTGGTACGAGGGACGGTCACCCCGCTCGCCGCCGCGGAAGCCGCCACCCTGGGGCCGGTCGCCGCGGTCCTGGTACGACGGGCGCTCACGGTCACCCCGGAAGCCGCCGCCCTGCGGACGGTCGCCCCGGTCCTGGTACGACGGGCGCTCACGGTCACCCCGGAAGCCGCCGCCCTGCGGACGGTCACCGCCCCGGAACCCGCCGCGGTCGCCGCCACCCTGGTAACCACCCCGGTCACGGTCGCCACCGCGGAAGCCGCCGCCCTGCGGACGGTCACCCCCACGGAAGCCACCCCGGTCGCCACCACGGTCCTGGTACGAGGGACGGTCGCCCCGGTCGCTACGGAACCCGCCGCCCTGAGGTCGGTCGCCCTGGGGCCGGTCGCTGCGGAAGCCACCCCGGTCGCCGCCGGAAACACCACGGCGATCGCTGCCACCCTGGTAACCACCACGGTCACGGTCACCACCGCGGAAGCCGCCGCCCTGCGGACGGTCACCCCCACGGAAGCCCCCGCCCTGCGGACGGTCACCCCCACGGAAGCCACCCCGATCGCCGCCACCCTGGTAGCCGCCGCGATCACGGTCGCCGCCACGGAAGCCGCCGCGGTCGCCGCCACCCTGGTAACCACCACGGTCACGGTCGCCGCCACGGAAGCCGCCGCGGTCGCCGCCACCCTGGTAGCCACCACGGTCACGGTCACCACCGCGGAAGCCGCCGCCCTGGGGACGGTCACCGCCGGAGGAGCCGCCGCGGTAACCACCACGGTCGCCACCGCCCTGGTAGCCGCCTCGGTCACGGTCGCCACCGCGGAAGCCGCCGCGGTCGCCGCCCCGGTCGCCTCTGTCTCCGCGATCGTTCCGGTCGCCCCGGAAGCCACCGCGGTCGCGGTCACCGCCGCGGCCGGCCCGGCGGTCGTCGTCGCGGGGGCCGGAGCCGCCGTCCTGGGGTCCTGTAGTCACGGATCAAATCCTTCCGGTACGGCGGGCCCTCGGTATGGCGGGCAAGCCTCAAAACTCAAAGTTACTCGGGGACGGGCACACAAAAGCAGCCGAGGGCCGACTCCGTCTCGGAGCGGCCCTCGGCTGGTTACGTTGAGTCCGGCGGCGTCCTACTCTCCCACACCCTCCCGAGTGCAGTACCATCGGCGCTGGAGGGCTTAGCTTCCGGGTTCGGAATGAGACCG
>NZ_JBEZGO010000017.1:0-133338 GCF_040650035.1 Actinoplanes sp. NPDC048796
ACATCGTCACCAGGAACGATCGCCCGAAAAGCACACCCAGAAAGAAGCCCTCAACCACTCCACGGCCACGCCGAACAGGTTAAAACTCAAGCTAGCCGAGGTGGGCCGGGAGGCCGAACAGGGGGAACAGCCGCGGGGTGTCGAGGAAGTTGGTGACCCGGGCGATCCGGCCCTCGGAGATCTCCAGGACGATCAGCGCCCACGGGTCGTGGCCGGCGCCGGACAAGGAGGGGCGGTACTGGCCGAAGGCCGGCAGGCCGCTCGCCGCCACCGGCAGCAGGCGGGAGCCTCGGCAGCCCGAGCCGGTTCCGCTCATCCAGGCCGTGATGTCGTCGGGGCCTCGCAGCCACAGCGGGAGCGGCGGCATGTTCAGGGTGGCGTCCTCGTGCAGGAGCGAGGTCAAAGCCTTCAGGTCGTACGACTCGAAGGCGCTCACGTATCGCGCCAGCAGCGATTTCTGGTCCTTGTCGAGGGGCTTGTAGACCTCGGCGGTGTCAACCGAAGACAGCGTCGCCCGGGCCCGCTGCAAAGCGCTGTTCACCCCGGCCACCGACGTGTCCAGCAGGTCGGCCACCTCCTGGGCCGACCACGCCAGCACCTCGCGCAGGATCAGCACCGCGCGCTGCTTGGCCGGCAGGTGTTGCAGGGCGGCCACGAAGGCCAGCCGGATCGACTCGCGCTCGGCGATCACATGAGCCGGGTCGACCACCTTGTCGTCGGGGATCGGGCCGACCCAGATCTGGTCGGGGCGGGGCTCGCCGGGGTCGGTCGCGTGGCCGGAACCGGCCGGGCCGAGGTCCATCGGGCGGACCCGGCGCTGGGCGCTGCCGAGCATGGTCAGGCAGACGTTCGTGGCGATGCGGTAGAGCCAGGAGCGCAGCGCCGCCCGCCCTTCGAAACTGTCGTAGCTCTTCCAGGCGCGCACCATCGTGTCCTGCACCGCGTCCTCCGCCTCGAAGCCGGAGCCGAGCATGCGGTAGCAGTAGCCGGTCAGCTCGGGCCGGAAAGCCTCCAGCTGCGTCTCGATCGGGGCGGTGACGTCGCTCACCCCGACGAATCTATCGGAAAAAGTTGTGTCCGCCGCGATGAGTTTCCCCGGGTGGGCGAGTCTGACCGGGCACAGACGCATTCGATGAGGAGACATCATGTACGCCGAGGTCAACGGACTCAACCTCTACTACGAGACGCACGGCGAGGGTACGCCGCTGATCCTGCTCCACGGTGGCCTCGGCTCGGGCGAGATGTTCGCGGCCATCCTGCCCGCGTTCGCCGACCACCACCGGGTGATCCTGCCCGACCTTCAGGGTCACGGCCGTACGGCCGACATCGACCGGCCGTTGAGCATCGAGGCGATGGCCGACGACATCGCCGCGCTCATCGACCACCTGGGACTCGAGAAGCCGGACGTGGTGGGTTTCTCGCTCGGTGGCGGCGTCGCCCTGCTGCTCGCCATCCGCCACCCGGACAAGGTCGGCCGCGTGGTGTCCGGCTCGGCCGGAATCCGGCGTGGCGCCACCTACCAGGAGATCCTCGACCAGCAGGGCCAGGTCGGGGCGGCCGCCGCCGAGTTCATGAAGGACACCCCGATGTACGAGCTGTACCAGCGGGTGGCGCCGCGGCCGGAGGACTTCCCGCGCCTGCTCGACAAGATCGGCCAGGCGATGGCCCAGGACTTCGACTACACCGAGGAGGTCAAGAGGATCAGCGTGCCGACCCAGATCGTGGCCGCCGACGCCGACATGTGCCCGCCGAGCCATTTCGTCGAGGTGTTCGGGCTGCTCGACGGCGGTCACCGGGACGGCGGCTGGACGGGTGAGGGCCGGCCGAAGGGCGGGCACGCGCTCGCCATCCTGCCGGGCCTGACCCACTACAACGTCGTCGACTCCCCCCTGTTCGCGGCGGTCGCCCTCGACTTCGTCGACAGGAAGGACTGAACGGCGAAAAGCGCGAAACCCACAAGGACAGGCACGAGTACGGGGTGTACGAGCATCCCCAGCACGGCGACGATCACCACGATCCCGCCGACGGGGGCAAGCAACGCCGGGCGGGCCACCACGGTGGCCCGTGCCAGGCGGAGCGACCCGACACCAGCCACCAAAGCCGCAAATCCGATAAGTCCGACTCCGATGATCAAGACGACGGTGATCACGAGTCGCCCGCCCGGGACAGCGCCACGGGACAGCGCTGCCACGTCGACCGCGATCAGCCAGACCGCCGCGAGCAACAGCGGACCGGCCAGGAGGCCGCGGACAAAACGGGCACGGAACAGCGCCCATGATTCCGCGAAGGTGAGCCACCGTCCATACACGATGTGGTTCTGAATAGAGGCGGCCCCGACCAGGAAGGCCGCTCCCAGCGTGACCACCGGAAGGGACAAGAGGGTCACCACGATGCCGAGCAGGGCCAGGTCGGCGGCCACCCGCCACGAGTCGTGTTTCATCCCTTGAGCCCGCTCGTGTTGATGCCCTCGACCAGCAGCCGCTGGAAGGCCACGAAGAACAGGAAGACCGGGACCAGCGACAGCAGCGACATCGCGAACATCGGGCCGACCGAGCTCTCGCTGGTGGAGTCGATGAACAGCGTCAGCGCGACCGGCGCCGTGTAGTCCTTGAGCTCGGACAGGTAGACCAGCTGCCGGAAGAAGTCGTTCCAGGTCCAGATGAACGAGAAGATCGCCGTCGTGACCAGCGCCGGCCGCGAGAGCGGCAGGATCACATGACGGAAGATGCTGTACGGGGACGCGCCGTCGATCACCGCGGCCTCGTCCAGCTCGCGCGGGATGCCGCGCATGAACTGCACCATCAGGAAGACGAAGAACGCCTCGGTGGCCAGGAAGTGCGGCACCAGCAGGGGCAGGTACGGCCAGTCGCCGCCGACCCAGCCCAGCGTCCGGAACAGGATGTACTGCGGGATGATCAGCACGTGGCCCGGCAGGAGCAGCGTACCGATCATGATGGCGAACCAGAAGCCGCGCATCCGGAACCTCAGACGGCCGAAGGCGTACGCGGCCAGCAGGCAGCTCAGCGTGTTGCCGACCACCGTCAGCACGGCCACCATGGCGCTGTTGAGGAAGAACCGGCCGAAGGCCTCGTCGAACTTGTTCCAGCCCTCGCTGAAGTTCGACGGGGTGAACTCCCGCGGGATCAGCCCGATGTTGTTGACGATCTCCTCGGGCGACTTGAACGACGTGCCGACCATCCACACCAGCGGATAGAGCACGATCGCGAGAATGACGATCAGCGCGGCAAGTCTGATCTTCGAAGACATCACCGCTCCTCGTTGTCGGAGTAGTGGACCCAGAACTTGCCGGTGTTGAAGAGCACCACGGTGATCAGGCCGACCACGAGCAGGAAGACCCAGGCCATGGCCGAGGCGTAGCCCATGTTCAGCTCGACGAAGCCCTTGTTGTACAGGTGCAGCGTGTACATCAGCGTCGAGTCGACCGGGCCGCCGGTGCCGCCGCTGAGCACGAAGGCCGACGTGAAGCCCTGGAAGCCGTGGATGGTCTCGAGGACCAGGTTGAAGAAGATGACCGGCGACAGCATCGGCAGCGTGATGTGGGTGAACTGGCGCCAGGCGCCGGCCCCGTCGACCGAGGCCGCCTCGTACAGCTCGGCCGGCACCTGCTTGAGACCGGCCAGGAAGATCACCATCGGGGCGCCGAACTGCCAGATGGCCAGCAGCATCAGCGTCTCGAGCGCCCACTGCGGATCGTTCACCCAGGGCGCGCCCTCGATCCCGAACAGGGCCAGGAACGAGTTGAAGGCGCCCTCCCGGTTGAACATGCTGCGCCAGACGATCGCCACGGCCACGCTGCCGCCGAGCAGCGACGGCAGGTAGAACAGGCCGCGGAACACCGCGATGCCCTTGAACGCCTTGTTGAGCAGCAGCGCCACCCCGAGCGCGGCGGCCAGCTTGAGCGGCACGGCGACCAGCGCGAAGGTGACGGTGACGCGCACCGCGTGCCAGTACGACGGATCGGCCGTGAACATCTCGCGGTAGTTGTCGAACCCGACCCACTGCGCCTCACCGACGTCGATGAGCGGGCTGTAGTCGGTGAAGCTCAGGTACAGCGAGAGCAGCATCGGGATCGCCGTGATGCCCAGCAGCCCGAGCAGCCACGGTGAGAGGAAAACGTATCCGGCCAGGTCCTCGCGGCGCCGGCGCGCCCGGCCGCCCCGCCGCGGGGCGGCGGGGGGCGGGGGCACGGGGCCGGTCGGACGGACCGGTATCTGAGCCGTTGTCACAGTTGTCTTAACCCTGTCCGATGGCCGCCTTGGCGGCGGTGACGAAGGCCGCGGCCCCCTGCTCCGGCGTCTGACGGCCGTACTGGACCTCCTCGGCGATGCGGACCAGCTCGGTCTTGACCTTGCTGTGGCCGGCCGGCGGGACGCTGGGCGAGGTCGGGCCGAACTTCTTGCTCAGCTCGTCCTGCACGGCGATGGTCTGCTTCATGGCCGGGTCGGTGGCGGTCTCGGCGACCGTCTTGCGGACGTCGAGGTTGGGCGGCAGGCCCCGGTCGGTGCCCAGGATCTTGCCCGCCTCGGGGTCGTTGGCCAGGAAGTTCAGCACGTCGACGGCGGCGTCCTTGTGCTTGGTGCCGCGGAAGGCCGAGAAGTACATGGAGGCGCGGGCCCACTGCGCGCTCGGGTCACCCGGGTACGCGATGACGCCCAGCTCGCTCTTGGTGTTCTTCTTCAGCTCCGGCATCTGGTTGACCCAGACCCACGACGTGCCGGCCTTGCCGGTGACCACCAGCTGCTTGCTGATGTCGGTGGCGTTGCCCTCGTGGATCACGTCCGGGGTCGGCGTCGCCCCCTGCTCGCGGGCGCCCTTCCACAGCTGGAACCACTTGGTGATGTCGGCCTCGTCGAAGGCGAGCGTCTTGTCCTTGTACAGGTCCTTGCCGTTCTGCCGCAGGTAGACCCAGAGCGCCTGGTAGACCGCGCTCGGGTCCTGGGTGCCGGGCACCTTGGCCGTCTTGGAGACGGTGGCCGCCCAGGAGATGAAGTCCTCCCAGCTCATGCCGGTCTTGGGCTCGGGCAGCTTGTTCGTGGTGAGCAGCGTCTTGTCGTACACCAATCCCTGGGTGTTCTCGCCCATGGACAGCCCGGCCAGCTTGCCGTCGACAGTCCCGTAGTCGATCAGGCCCTTGGAGATCTTGGTGATGTCGAGCTTGCCGCTCTCGGTGTAGGGCTTGAGGTCGAGGGTGACGTTGCGTTCGGCGTACTCGGAGATGTAGTTGTCGTCGATCTGGAAGATGTCCGGGGCGTTGCCGCCCGCGGTGAGCGTGGCCAGCTTGTCGAAGTAACCCTGGTTGGCCTGCCAGGTCTTCTTGAACGTCACGTTGGGGTGCTTGGCGGTGTAGAGGTCGAGCGCCTTCTCGGTGAGTTCGGCGCGTTTCTCCGCACCCCACCAGAAGAACGACAGTTCGACCTTGTCACTGCCCGAGCCACCACCGTCGTCGTCACCACCGCACGCCGCCGCCGGAAGGAGCAGAGGCAGGGTGAGAACGGCGGCGAGCAGCCGGCGTCGGGTACGTTGAGCGGGCGTGAGACCCCTCGTGATGGGCTCCATGGCGCGTACTCCTTTTTAGGAGGCGACACCTCCGGGGGCGATCACGTCGCCCGGGTCCGCAGGGCTGTGCGGACCCGGGCCCGGCCCCGTCGAGTCGCGGATGACCAGTTCGGTCTGCAGATGGACGTGAGCGGTGGTGCGGCGGTCGTCGCCATGCGCGAGCAGCATGTCGACGGCAGCCCGACCGGCGGCGGCGGTGGGAGTCGCCACCGTGGTCAGCTTCGGGCGGGTGAGCCGGCTGAGCATGATGTCGTCGATGCCGACGACGCTGACGTCGCCGGGCACGTGGGCACCGGCGGCCAGCAGACCCTCGATGAGACCGATGGCCATGAGGTCGTTGTAGGCCAGCACCGCTGTGGCGCCGGCCCGCAGCACGTCCTCGGCCACGGTCAGGCCGCCGACCTCGGTCGGCGGGTTCGGTCCGATGATGGTGAGCTCGGCGTTCGCGGCGCGCGCGGTGGCGGTCGCCGAGCGGCGGATCTCGCGGCTGGTCCACGAGCCGCGCGGGCCGCTGACCAGGGCGAGGTGGCGGTGGCCGAGCCCGGCGAGATGGTCGACGGCTCGGCGGGCGCCGCCGGCCACGTCCATCGCGACGGCCGGGATGCCGGCGATCTGCCGGTTGACGACGACCAGCGGCACCTCGCGGCTGAGCTGCTCGATCAGCGTGTTGCTCATCCGGGGGCTGCACAGCAGCACGCCGTCGACCTGCTTGGCCAGCGCGCGCACGACCTCTTCCTCGAGCGCCGGGTCCTCGTTGGTGTCGGCCACGAAGATGTGGTGGTCGTGCTTGCGGGCCTGGCTCTCGGCCGCCTTGATCAGCGGCGGGAAGAACGGGTTGGCGATGTCGGCCACGATCAGGCCGATGTTGTAGGTCCGGCCGGTGATCAGCGCCCGGGCCGCCCGGTTGGGCCGGTAGCCGAGCTGCTCGGCACAGGCCAGCACCCGGCTGCGCGTGTTCGGGTTGACCAGATGCGGCGCCGAGAAGGTCCGGGACACCGTCGAGATGTGCACGCCGGACGCCTTCGCGACATCGCGGATCGTTACTGACATGCCCACCTCCAATGTGTCCCCGGTCACGGGTTGACGCCCATTAATGCAAGCGGTTGCACACATGTCAATGCCGTTCTGTTGCAGGCAGGTGACGAACGGATACTGAGAAGGCGCTCTTAAGCGGACAAAAGCCAGCGGATCGTTGACTCACGGGGATCGATCTGTCTAACTTCCCTGCAAACCTTTGCTGCCCGGGAGGACTCCCGAATGAGACGCTTCGCCGTCGTCGGCGCCGGCTCGCGCGCCGAGATGTTCATCAGAGCGATCACCGCGGAACCCCACGCCGAGCTCGTCGCGCTGGCCGACGTCAACCAGTCGCGGATGGACGCGCACAACGGCTGGCTCGATGACCCCGTACCGACCTATCAGGCCGCCGACCTGGCCGCGATGCTCGCCAAGGAACGCGTCGACGAGCTGATCGTGACCAGCGTCGACAGCACCCACGCCGGGCACATCGTGACCGCCCTCGAGGCCGGCTGCGACGTCATCACCGAGAAGCCGATGACCGTCGACGCCGAGAGCTGCGCCACGATCCTCGACGCGGTGAGAAGGACGGGACGAAAGGTCCAGGTCGCCTTCAACTACCGGTTCAACCCGGTGCACGAGATGGTCCGCACGCTGCTCGCCCGCGGCGAGATCGGCGAGATCGGCTCGGTGCACTTCGAGTGGCTGCTCGACGTGCGGCACGGCGCCGACTACTTCCGCCGCTGGCACCGCGACAAGGCCAACTCCGGCGGCCTGCTCGTGCACAAGTCGGGCCATCACTTCGACCTGGTCAACTGGTGGCTCGGCGCCACGCCCCGGGAGGTCTACGCGCAGGGCCGGCTCTTCTTCTACGGCGAGGACGGCCGCCGCCACGGCTACGCCCGCGAGTACGAGCGGTCGACCGGCAGCCCCGGCGCGGCCGGCGACCCGTTCGCGCTCGACCTGGCCGGCAACGACAAGCTCAAGGCCCTCTACCTGGACGCCGAGGGCGACGACGGCTACCTGCGCGACCGCAACGTCTTCGCCCCCGGCGTCACCATCGAGGACGACCTGGCCGTGCTGGTCCGCTACGACACCGGCGCCACCATGACCTACCACCTCACGGCGTACGCGCCCTGGGAGGGATACCGCCTGATGGTCAACGGCAGCCGGGGCCGGCTCGAGCTCGAGGTGATCGAGAGCGACCACGTCAGCCCGGCCGCGGCCGGCGAGGTCAAGCAGGGCGCCTCCCCCGAGGCGGGCTCGGTGACGCTGACCATCCGGCCGTTCTGGGCGCCGCCGTACGCGGTGGAGCTCCAGCCGCGCAGTCGCGAGGGGCACGGCGGGGCCGACGCCCGGATGACCGGCGTGCTGCTGGGCGGCCGCGCCGACCCGATGAACCGCTCGGCGACCGCCCGGGACGGCGCGCTGGCGCTGCTGACCGGCCTGGCCGCCAACCGCAGCCTGCACGAGTCGGCCCCGGTCGCGGTGGCCGGCCTGCTCGGAGAGGAAGTTACCGCGTGACCGACCCCGTATTCGCCCTCGACCCGGCGCAGGCCGGCATCGCCCGCGAGCTGCACGCGGCCGCGCGCGACCTGCCGCTGCTCAGCCCGCACGGGCACGTCGACCCGGGCCTGCTGGCCGACGACGAGCCCTTTTCCGACCCGGCGCGCCTGCTGATCGTGCCCGACCACTACGTCACGCGGATGCTGCTGAGCCAGGGCATCGCGCCGGACCGGCTGGGCGTGCCGCGCCGCGACGGCGGGCCGGTCGAGACGGACGGGCGGGTCATCTGGCGGCTGCTGGCGGAGAACTGGCATCTCTTCCGGGGTACGCCGTCGCGGCTGTGGCTGGAGCGGACGTTCAGCACCGTGTTCGGCGTGGAGAAACGACTCGGCCCGGAGACGGCCGACGACGTGTACGACGAGATCGCCGCCCGCCTGGCCGAGCCGGCGTTCCGGCCGCGGGCCCTGTTCGAGCGGTTCGGCATCGAGGTGCTGGCCACCACCGAGTTCCCCACCGACGACCTGAGCCGGCACGCCAAGCTGGCCGCCGACGGCTGGGGCGGGCCGGGCGGCCGGGTGATCAGCACGTTCCGGCCGGACAACGTGGTCGACCTGGAGCGCGACGACTGGGCCGAGGCGGTGGCCCGGATGGGCGAGCTGGCCGGCCAGGACACCGGCACGTACGCCGGATATCTTCAGGCCCTGCGCCGGCGCCGGGAGGCGTTCATCGGGGCCGGCGCGACGTCGTCCGACCACGGGCACCCGACGGCGCGGACGGTCGCCCTCTCCCCCGCCGAGGCGGGCGCCCTGTACGACCGGGCGCTGCACGGCGAGGCGACTGCGGCCGACGCCGAGGCGTTCCGCGGGCACATGCTGCTGGAGTTCGCGCGGATGTCGCTCGACGACGGCCTGGTCCTGCAGCTGCACCCGGGCGCCGTGCGCAACCACAACCGGCGGCTGTTCGCTGCCCACGGGGCCGATGTGGGCGGGGACATCCCGCAGGCCACGTCCTATGTGGAGGCACTTCGGCCCCTCCTGGACGCGTACGGCATGGAACCGCAGTTGACGGTGGTCCTGTACACGCTCGACGAGCAGGCGTTCAGCCGGGAACTCGCCCCGCTGGCCGGCGGCTATCCGGCGCTGTTCCTGGGCGCGCCCTGGTGGTTCCTCGACACGCCGGGCGCCATGCTGCGCTTCCGCGAGGCGGTGACCGACTCGGCCGGCTTCTACAACACGGCCGGTTTCGTCGACGACACGCGCGCCTTCTGCTCGATCCCGGTCCGGCACGACATCGCGCGCCGGGTCGACGCCGCCTACCTCGCCTCGCTGGTCGTGCAGGACCGGCTGCCGCTCGACGAGGCCGCCGCGACGATGGCCGACCTCGCGTACCACCTCCCCAAGCGCATCTTCAAGATCGGCAGGACCGCATGATCACTGACGTACGGGTTCACGACGTCCGCTTCCCCACCGCGGCCGCCGGCGACGGCTCCGACTCGATCAACAAGGGCGACTACTCCGCCACCTACGTCGAGCTGGTGACCGACGGACCTTTCACGGGCACCGGATTCACCTTCACCAACGGCCGGGGCAACGAGATAACCGCGGCTTGTGTACGGGCTCTGGCCCCGGCCGTCCTCGCCATGGGCAACGATCCGCTCGAGTTCCTGCGGTCGCTCACCGCCGACGTGCAACTGCGGTGGATCGGGCCCGAGAAGGGCGCCCTGCACATGGCGACCGGCGCCCTGGTCAACGCGGTCTGGGACCTGCGGGCCAAGACCGAGGGCAAGCCGATGTGGCAGCTGCTCGCCGAGATGCCCACGGCCGATCTGGTCGCCTGCGTCGACTTCCGGCACATCGACGACGCCCTCACGCCGGGCGAGGCGGCCGCGATCCTCGACAAGGGCCGCGACGGCCTGGCCGACCGGCTCGCCCTTCTGCGCTCGGAGGGCTTCCCCTCGTACACCACCAGCGTCGGCTGGCTCGGCTACCCGGACGACAAGGTGCGGCAGCTGACCCGTACCGCGTACGCCGAGGGCTGGCGGGCCATGAAGATGAAGGTCGGCGGGCCGATCGAGGACGACGTACGCCGGGCCCGGATCATCCGCGCCGAGATCGGGCCGGACGCGCTGCTCATGATGGACGCCAACCAGATCTGGGGCGTCGACGAGGCGATCGCCAACATGGCCCGGCTGGCCGAGTTCGACCCGTACTGGATCGAGGAGCCGACCCACCCGGACGACGTGCTCGGCCACGCCCGCATCCAGCGCGCCGTGACGCCGGTCCGGGTCGCCACCGGCGAGGTGGCGGCCAACCGGGTCATCTTCAAGCAACTGCTGCAGGCCGAGGCGATCGGCGTCATGCAGATCGACGCGTGCCGGGTCGCCGGCATCCCCGAGGTGCTGGCCGAACTGCTGCTCGCCGCCAAGTTCGGGGTTCCGGTCTGCCCGCACGCCGGCGGGGTCGGCCTGTGCGAGCTCGTCCAGCACCTGGCGATCTTCGACTACCTGCGGGTGGGCACGTCCCTCGACGGCCGCATGGTCGAGTACGTGGACCATCTCCACGAGCACTTCACCGACCCCGTACGGACCCGGAACGGCCGTTATCTCGTACCGGAGAAACCCGGCTACAGCTCCGACCTGAAGCCCGAGTCGATCGCCGAGTTCTCCTTCCCCGAGGGGCCGGCATGGAACTGACCCGAACGTCGCTGCCCGCGCCGGGCGTCGTGCACCTCGGACTCGGCGCCTTCTTCCGGGCCCACCAGGCGGTCTACACCGAGGACGCGATGGCCGCGGCCGGCGGCGACTGGGGCATCGTCGGGATCGCCCCGCGCTCGCGCGCCGTCGTCGACGCGCTGCGCGCCCAGGACTTCCGCTACAGCGTCACCACGCTCGGCCCGTCCGGCACCAGCACCCGGGTGATCAGCGCGCTGGCCGGCGCGCTGCCGGCCCGCGCCGACCCGGCCGCCGTGGTGGCGCTACTGGCCGACCCGGCGATCCGGGTCGTCACGCTGACCGTCACCGAGAAGGGCTACAAGCTCGACCCGGCCACCGGGCGGCTGCTGCTCGACGACGACCTGCGGGCCGACCTCGAGACCGACCGCGCGCCGCGGACCGTGCCCGGCCTGCTCATCCGCGGCCTGGCCGCCCGGCGGCGGGCCGACGCCGGGCCGATCGCGCTGGTCAGCTGCGACAACCTGCCGTCCAACGGCCACCGGTTGCGCGGGCTCGTGCACCACCTGGCCGCGGCGACCGGGACCGCCGAGTGGGTGGCGTCCAGCGTGACCTTCCCGGGGACCATGGTCGACCGGATCGTCCCGGCCAGCACGGCCGAGACCTACGCGATCGCGGAGCGCGCCCTGGGCGTCCGGGACGACGCGGCGGTCAGCGGCGAGCCGTATCGCCAGTGGGTCATCGAGGACGACTTCCCGGCCGGGCGTCCCGCCTGGGATCTCGCCGGGGCCGTCCTCACCGACGACGCGCAGCCGTGGGAGCGCCTGAAGATCCGTACCCTCAACGGGGTGCACTCGGCGATCGCCTACCTGGGCGCGCTGGCCGGCCGCGAGACCATCGCGGCCGCCCTCCAGATGCCCGGCATGCTCCCCGCGATGCGGCACTTCATCGCCGACGACATCACCCCGTGCCTGTCGCCGCCGCCCGGGGTCGACCCCTCGGCGTACGGGGAAGAGGTGTTGACCCGCTTCGAGAATCCGGCCATCGCCTATCGCACCCTGCAGGTGGCGGGCGACGGCTCGCAGAAGCTCCCGCAGCGGGTCCTGCACACCATCCAGGACTGCCGCAAGGCCGGTTCGATGCCGCGCTGGGGCGCGCTCGTGGTCGCGGCCTGGATGCGCTTCGTGCAGGGCACCGCCGACGACGGCCGCGCGCTGCCGCTGGACGATCCGCTGGCCGACCGGATCCGGGCCCGGCTCGCGGCCGCTCCCGCCTCTGCCGAGGGTGTGGTGGACGCGCTGCTCGGCCTGGACACCGTCTTCGCCGCCGACCTGGCCGACGACGCCGGCCTGCGCGCCGAGATCGTCTCGTGGCTCACGGCACTGACGAAGCACGGCGTCGCGGACACCCTGGCCGGTGTGCGGTGAAGGTCGCTCTGATCGGCGCCAACGGCCATGGGGCGTGGCATCGCCGGAACATCTCCGGCACATCGCATGTGCAGTTCGTGGGCATGGCCGACCCCCAGCCCGTCGCCGAGCCCGAGGCGCCGGTCTTCACCGACCACCGCACGCTCCTGTCGGCGACCCGGCCCGACGTGGTGGTGATCTGCACGCCGCCACCGACGCACCTGCCGATCGCCCTGGACGCCCTCTCGTACGGCTGCGACCTGCTCCTGGAGAAACCACCGGTGCTGTCCCGGGCCGACCACGCGACGCTCACGTCGGCTCTGACGGCGTCCGGCCGCGTCTGTCAGGTCGGATTCCAGGCTCTGGGCTCGGCCGCGTGGTCCCGTTTTCGCGACGCTCTGCCCACCCCGCTGACGGGGATCGGGGCGGTGGCGTCGTGGCAGCGCGACGACGCCTACTACGCCCGCGCCTCGTGGGCGGGCCGCCGGGGCGTCGACGGCGCGCTGGTCAACCCCTTGGCCCACGCCGTCATGCAGGCCCTGGCCACGGGCACCGCGGCCGGCGCCGGGCGGCCCCGCCAGCTGGCCGTCGAGCGCTACCGCACCCGGGACATCGAGGTGGACGACACCGCTTTCGCCCGGGTCACCTTCGACAGCGGCCTCCAGCTCCTGGTGGCCGTGACACTCGCCGGCGAGGACTTCATCGCGGGCGAGATCGAGGCCCGGGGCGCCGGCGGCCGGGCCCTCCTGGAGTATCCGACCGACCGCCTGGCCCGACCCGGCGCGGCCACCCTGGCCGAGGTCCCCGGCCGGGCCGATCTGCTCACCAACCTGCTCGACCACCGCGCCGACGGCACCCCGCTGCTGGTTCCGTTGGCCGTCACCGCCGATTTCACCGCGGTGCTGGAAACTCTGGCCGGCGCCCCGCTCCCCCGGCTGCTCGCCGGCGACACGGTGGCCGTCGACGGCCCGCACCGCACCATCCTCGGCATCAACGAGGTGCTGGTGAAGGCCGCCGCCACCCTGTCTCTGCCGTCAGAGCTCGGACTGCCCTGGGCCGTCCGCCCCTACCGGCGCCGGCTCCTCCTCGATCACCGGTGAGGCGGTGAGCAGCTCGACCTCCCAGTGCTCGACCAGGCCCTCGCCCTCCTCGTCGGCCTCCAGGTAGCTGCGCACGCGGACGCCCAGGCCCAGCTGGTTCGCGGCGCGCAGATGCTCGGTGACGTCGTCGATGCCGGTCAGGTAGTGGGTGGCGATGAGGTCGGGCTGCACGGTGCTTTCGTCAAGGTCGGTCACGGCACCAGGTTAATCACCCAGGGTCCGCCGCAATCGCAGGCCCGGGGCCTTGCGGACGAAGGTGCGCAGGGCGACCAGCTCACCCCGGTCGAAGCCGAGGATCCGGACCTCCCGGCCGCCGGTGGCTCCGGGGATCTCCAGGGGGCCCTCGCCGCCGCCCAGGTCGGTGGTGCAGCGCGGGCGGCCGTCCACGACGACGTCGGCCCGGTCGACCCCGGCGGTCGCGAACGAGGCGGTCAGCCGGCCGTCCACCTCGGCCAGCTCGACGTCGAAGTGGCGCCGGGGCAGCTCGTCGAGCAGCTTGAGCGCCTCGGCGAACAGGTCGGCGTCGTCCTCGAGCACGTCGCGCCGGGTCGGACGGTGCAGCGTGCGGGGCACGACGCCGTAGTCCTCGAGCGGGGTGCCGGCGTTCGGTCCGACCCGCAGCACTCGGCGGATCACCAGCGACAGGCCGGCGCCGTGCGGGAGCGGCTTGTACGGCGAATCTCCGTCGGGCAGCCGGGCCAGCAGGTCACCCAGCTGCCAGATGTTGCCGCCGCCGGCGCCGGTGTTGTTGTCGACGCCCAGGACCAGGCCGATGCCGTTGTCCTGGAAGCCGGCCGCGAAGATGTCGGCCGCCGAGTAGCAGCGGGCGTCGGTGAGCAGGACGATCGGCCCGAAGTAGGACTGCGGGACGACCTCCAGCATGTCGCGCCCGGTGAGCGGGATGCCGGCCGAGTAGAGGGCGCCCGAGTCGATCGCCTGATCGAGCGACTTGCGCCAGGGCTCCAACTGGTCGTTCCGCCGGGCGATCCGCAGATTGAGCGGGGTGGCCGCGAACTGAGCCGGCTCCGGCTCGACCGGGCGGGCGACCAGCGCCTGCAGGCACATCTCGGAGGCGAGCACGGCGCCGCCGCCGTTGCCGCGGATGTCGAGCACCAGGCCGTCGGGGGGCAGCAGGCCGAGCAGGCGGATGAACTCACGGACGAAGCCGAGCACGCCGCTGCCGGTCGGCAGGAACGTGCGGATCCGCAGGTGCCCGACGACGCGGTCGCCCACCGGCACCCGGCGCGCCTCGAAGACGGTCGGCGCCTCGGAGGGGATGCCCGGGCCGGCCGAGTCGCCGGCCAGCGCCTCCGGCGCGAACAGGGCGGCGCGCAGCCAGGCCAGCTGGGCGCCCTCGGCGTCGACGCCGAGCGGGGTGCCGACCTCGGCGGCCGGCCCCTCGGCGGTGGTGGCGATCGGCACCACGCTCCACACCTGACGGGTCTCCCGCTCCTGCCCGTCCCGGTCGACGTACCGGATGATGACCCAGTCCTCGTCGGGCGGGGGCCCGAAAGCGAGCGAGCGCACGGTGAACATGCTGACCGCGCGGGCGTGCCGGGCCTCCGGGTTGGCGCCCGGCAGACACTCGGCGAACCGTTCGACGGCGCGGTGGATCGGCACGCCGTTCCAATGGGTCACCTCGGCCCCGAAACCGAACGGCCCGTCGCCGAGCTCCGCCGTCGACCGCCCGACCAGGTACCGGTGGCGGCCGTCCTCGACGAACTCCTTGAGCAGGAAGGGCAGGTACGCGCCGGCGCCGTTGAACGGCTCCGGCAGCGTGTACCGGGTGTGCAGGTCACGCAGCGAGTTGAAGATGGCGACGAGCTCCTCGTGCAGCCGCCACTCGCGGCCCGGGTCGTCCTCCTGCCGGGCCAGGCGCTGGTCGAGGAGCCGGAGCCGCTGCAACGGGTTGATGCCGTAGCGGGCCACCTTGAACCCCAGCAGCGCGTAGTTGCTCTCGAGGATCAGCAGGGCCTGCCGCACGATGAGCCGCCGCTCGTCGAGCGTGAGTTTCCCGATCTCGTTGCCCGCGAGGAAGTCCGGAAGCGACACGGTCGCGGGGAGAGCGCTGTCCGCCTGCGTCATCGCCCCAGCGTAGGGCCGTTACGGCCGCTAGGATCCTGTCCGATCAACGACCCTGGGGGGCTGACGTGCTGTCCGATCGCCACGCGTGCGTCGCCGCCGGCCTGGGGTGCACCCGCCGCCTCGACCGTTCCTGCCGCGCCCCCGAGATCTGCCTGCGGGATCCGGCCGGCGAGGGCGGCCGGGAGGGCCCGGTGCCGGGCGGCTGCGACACCTTCACCGACGGCCGCGGCCGGTGGATCCGCTTCACCGCCGACAACCGCCACCGGTCCGTCTTCTCCGATGGGCGCCTCTGGGTCGACGGGACGCCGGTCGGCGAGGACCACACCATGGATCCGTGCGGGTGGTGGCTCGGCAACCGTTTCTACGTCGCGCAGGCCGACGGGCCGGACGACCACCCGGCCCAGGACTACACGATGGGTTACCTGGTCACCACGATCAACTCGCTGGTCGTCTACGACGCGGACCGCGCGATCGAACACGTCTTCGACCCCGCCCCGGACGAGCACTGGACCGACCCGCGCGCCGAGTGGGCCGACGGCGCTCTGCACCTCCGGCCGCGCCCGGCGGCCCCGGCCGACCGCGTCATCCCGCTTGCGCGGCCCTGAGAGCATTCGTGCGGTGCGGGGTTACTTGATCATCGCGATGTCCGTGCTGCTGGCCGCCGTACTGGCCCGGCACCGCTGGGTGCCCGGCTTCGGCCTGCGACTGGGCAGCCTGCTGGAGACCTTCCTCCCGTGGCTGGGCCTGGCCGTCCCCGTGCTGGCCGCCCTGGCGTGGTGGCGGCGCCCGCGGATCGCGCTGCCGGCCGTCCTGCTGCCCCTGATCGCCTGGTTCGCGGTGTTCGGCGCCTATCTGGTGCCCACCCGCGACGACTCGGCCGGCCTGATCGCCGTCCAGCACAACGCCAGCGACGAGAACAGCGACCCGGCCGGCACCGCCCGCGCCCTGATGGCCGCCGAACCGGACCTCATCGCCCTGGAGGAGGTGACGTTCCCGGCGGTCACCGAGTACGAGACGACGCTGGCGCCCGCCTATCCCCACCACAGCGTCCAGGGCACGGTGGGCCTGTGGTCCCGGTACCCGCTGACCGAGGCCGCCCCGGTCGACATCCGCCCGGCCGGCTTCGGCCCCGACTGGAACCGCGGCCTCCGGGCGGTGGCCCAGACCCCGCAGGGCCCGATCGCCGTCTACGTGGCTCACCTGCCGTCGGTCCGCATGGACGTCTCCGGCCTGGACTCCGCCCCACGGGACGAGAGCGCCACGAGACTGGGCTCCTTGCTGGAATCCGAACCGCTGCCGCGCGTCATCGTCCTGGGCGACCTCAACAGCACGGTCCAGGACCGCGGCCTCGCCCCTGTCCTGGACCACGTGACGACGTCCCGCGACTTCGCCTTCAGCTTTCCCGCCCGCTTCCCGATCGCCCGCATCGACCAGATCCTGGCCCGCGACCTGAGGGTGACCGGCCTTCGCACGCTGCCGAAGACCGGAAGCGACCACTTGCCGATCCTCGCCCGGATACGGGGATAGCGCCCATGCGCTCGATCCGGTGGGCCGCCCCGCTTCTCCTCGGCCTGGCCGCCTGCTCGCCCGGCCGGCCCGAGGAGCAGCCGCGCCTGATCACCTGCGTCGACGAGGAGGCCCACGGCCGGGCCACCGCCGCCCCGGCCCAGAACGACCTGACCGTCGGCCCGGTCACCTGGCCGGGGCTGAGGAGCTGGGCGGCCGCCGACCCGGACGACTTCGCCGGCGGTCAACCCGGCCACTACAAAGTCGGCATCGTGGTCAAGGCGGCCACCACCGTCACAGTGTCGATCGCCGGCCCGGCCCGCCTCACCTACGGTCAGCGCGCCGGGTACAGCCCAGCGTCGTCGATCACGTTCCAGGCCTGCGACGACTTCGACACCGTGTACTTCGGCGGCTTCCACGCCCCCGAGCGCACGTGCGTTCCCGTCACCGTCGAGGAGCGGGGCGAGCCGCCGGTCCGAGCGACCGTCTCCTTCTTCGCCGGCCCGTGCGCCGGATCATCGGGGTAGCTGGTCGCGGGGCCAGGTGCTGTCGCGCAGGATCAGCTCGGCCGGGACGTGTTCGACGCGGGGGGCGTCGCCGGCGGCCGGGTCGAGGGCCAGCGTCATCGCCCGCTCGCCCAGCTCGGTCAACGGCAGGCGGACCGAGGTCAGGGCCGGGGTCACGTCGCGGGCGATGGGCATGTCGTCGAAGCCGACGACGCTGATGTGGCGGCCGGCCGTGCGCATGGCGGCCAGGGCGCCGACGGCCATCGAGTCGTTCAGGGCGGCGATCGCCGTCAGGGACGGGTCGTCGGCCAGCAGCTTTCCGGTGATGGCCTCGCCGCCGTCGCGGGTGAAGTCGGAGTGGGTCACGTGGATGGTGGCGCCGTGTTCGGTGGCGGCCCGGTGCAGGCCGGCCAGGCGGTCGACCGTCGTGGTCAGGGACGGCGGGCCGGCGATGGCGGCGATCGTGGTGTGGCCCAGTTCGCACAGGTGCTTGCCGGCCAGGTAGCCACCCTCCTCGTTGGCGGGCAGGACCGCGTCGCCGGGGTGCTGGTGGCGGCCGATCACGGCTATCCGGCCGCCGGTGGCCTCGAAGGCGCGCATGCGGTCGTCCAGCTCGGAGGCGGCCGCGCTGTCCAGGTAGCCCGAGCCGGCGATGACGATGGCCGCGACCTGGTGGGCGTGGAGCAGGTCGATGTACTCCATCTCGCGGCCGGGGTCGCGGAAGCTGTTGCAGATGATGACCAGGCGGCCGTTCGCCGTCGCCACCCGTTGCAGACCGCGGGTGATCTCGGCGAAGTAGGGGTCGGAGACGTCGTGGACGATGACGCCGACGGCGTTGCGGTTCGAGCGGGCCAGCATCTGGGCGTGCGCGTTGGGCACGTAGCGCAGCTCGGCCACCGCGGCCAGCACCCGGGCCCGCAGCTGTTCGGTGACCGGTTTCGGGCTGCCGTTGATGATGCGGGACGCCGTCGCGGTCGACACTCCGGCGTGGCGCGCGACATCGGCCAGGGTTGCCATAAGCCTCCTCAGGACGACGACAGACCACGACGGCACCGACAGTTGCCCGGAGGATACCGCCCGCGCTCTTGCCCGGTCGGCAGCACGCCGAGTACGGTCTCAGGAAAGCGCTTACCTCAGGACTTTTCAAGGCCCCGGAGGCAACCAGCATGGATCGAACCACCATCGGCATCGTCATGAACGGCGTCACCGGCCGGATGGGCCTGCGGCAGCACCTGATCCGCTCGATCCTCGCGATCCGCGAGGACGGGGGTCTGCCGCTGCGCGACGGCACCGTGCTCTGGCCCGAGCCGATCCTCGCCGGGCGCAGCGAGGCCAAGCTCCGCGCGCTGGCCGACCGGCACGGTCTCACACAGTGGACGACCGACGTGCCGGGCGCGCTCGCCCGGCCCGACGTCCACGTCTACTTCGACGCCCAGGTCACCAGCGCCCGGGTGAAGGCGCTGCGGCAGGCCATCGAGGCCGGCAAGCACGTCTACACCGAGAAGCCGGTGGCGGAAAGCCTCGAGGAGGCGGTCGAGCTGGCCCGGTTCGCCGACGCGGCCGGGGTCAAGCACGGCGTGGTGCAGGACAAGCTCTTCCTGCCGGGCCTGCGCAAGCTCGCGCGGCTGGTGCAGGGGGGTTTCTTCGGGCGCGTCCTCTCCGTACGCGGGGAATTCGGTTATTGGGTCTTCGAGGGCGACTGGCAGTCCGCACAGCGGCCGTCCTGGAACTACCGGTCGGCCGACGGCGGCGGCATCACGCTCGACATGTTCCCGCATTGGCACTACGTGCTCGAGCAGATCTTCGGGCCGGTACGGGCGGTGACCGCCCGCTCGGTGACCCACATCGACCGCCGGTGGGACGAGAACGGCGCGGCGTACGACGCGACAGCCGACGACGCGGTGTACGGGCTGTTCGAGCTCGACGGCGGTGTCGTGGCTCAGATCAACAGCTCCTGGGCGGTCCGGGTCAACCGCGACGAGCTGGTGGAGTTCCAGGTCGACGGCACGCACGGCAGCGCGGTGGCCGGCCTGCACCACTGCCGCGTCCAGCCGCGCGCGGCCACCCCGAAGCCGGTCTGGGACCCCGATGTGCCGACGGCGCAACGCTTCCGCGACCAGTGGCAGCAGGTGCCCGACAACGAGGTTTTCGCCAACGGGTTCCGCGCTCAATGGGAGCAGTTCCTGTTGTACGTCGCCGAGGACGCCCCCTACACCGGCGACCTGTGGGCGGGCGCGCGCGGTGTGCAGGTGGCCGAGCTGGGCCTTCGGTCCTCGCGTGAGGGCCGGCGCCTCGAGATCCCGGAGCTCGACCGATGATCTTCAGCGGGCGCGGCGCGGAATTCCGGCAGAAACGAGGTTTCCGATCTCGGATCGCCTATGCGGCCGCGCCGGTGACCGCGGATCCCACCGCTGAGAACATCCCGGGCGCGCCGGCCCACCTTGACTGGGACACCACGCTTCGGTTCCGGCATCACTTGTGGGATCACGGTTTCGGCGTGGCCGAAGCCATGGACACCGCGCAGCGAGGAGCCGGTCTCGATTACGCGGCCACCCGCGAGCTGATCAGGCGGAGCGCCGCCGAGGCCACCGGCCCCATCGTCGCCGGCGTGGGCACCGACCAGCTCCCGGCCGGGCCGGCCACCATCGACGACATCACGAAGGCGTACCTGGAACAGCTGAGCGACGTCCGCCAGGCCGGCGCCACCCCGGTCATCATGTGCTCCCGGCACCTCGCCGCGGCCGCTCGGGACGCCGACGACTACCGCCGCGTCTACGGCGAGCTGCTGTCCCAATCGGACGGACCGGTCCTGCTTCATTGGCTGGGCGAGGCTTTCGACCCGCTGCTGGCCGGCTACTGGGGTGGCGACGACACCGTTCTCGACATCATCCAGGAGCACGCGGCGAGGATCGAGGGCATCAAAATCTCGTTGCTGGACGCGGATTACGAGGTCGAGCTCCGCCGCCGGCTTCCCGAGGGTGTCCGCATGTACACCGGCGACGACTTCAACTACCCGTCCCTCATCCTCGGCGACGACCAGGGCCACTCCGAGGCCCTGCTGGGCGTCCTGGCCGTGATCGCCCCACCCGCGGCGGCGGCGTTCCGGGCGCTCGACGAGGGGGACGTCACGGCGTACGAGCAAATCCTCTCTCCGACCCTGCCGTTGGCCCGGCACCTGTTCGCGGCGCCGACCTACCACTACAAGACCGGCATCGTCTTCCTCAACTGGCTGGCCGGCCACCAGGACCACTTCACGATGGTCGGCGGCGCGCAGTCCGGGCGCTCACCGCGGCACCTGCTCGCGCTGATGCGGCTGGCCGACGAGGCCGGCATCCTGCCCGACGCCGACCTCGCCACGCACCGCGCCGGCGCCTGGCTGACGACCGTGGGGATGAGCCGATGAAAGGGTTCTCGCTGAATCAGGCCACCACCAAGCGGTGGCCCCTGGAGGATCTGGTCGCCGGTTGTGTGGCCGCCGGCGTGGCCGCGGTCGGGCTCTGGCGCGAGGACGTGGCCGCGTACGGCCTGGAAAAGACCGCCGAGCTCGTGCGGGACGCCGGTTTGACCGTGTCGTCGCTGTGCCGCGGCGGCTTCCTCCACGAGGCCGGCTGGTACGACGAGAACCGGCGCGCCATCGACGAGGCGGCCGCGCTCGGCACCGACACGCTCGTGCTCGTCAGCGGCGGCCTGCCCGGCACCAGCCGCGACCTCGACGGCGCCCGGCGGCACGTCGGCGACGCGATCGGCGCGCTCGTGCCGGACGCCCGCGACGCCGGTGTGCGGCTGGCCATCGAGCCGCTGCACCCGATGTTCTGTTCCGACCGCTGCGTGGTCTCCACTTTGGACCAGGCGCTGCAACTGGCCGCGCCCTATCCGGTCGAGGCGGTCGGCGTCGTCATCGACACGTACCACCTGTGGTGGGACGACAAGGTGTGGCAGGGAATCGCCGACGCCGGCCCGCGGATCGCCGCCTTCCAGCTCGCCGACTGGATCACCCCGCTGCCCGAGGGCGTGCTGCTCGGCCGCGGCCTGCCCGGCACCGGATCGGTGGACATGCGCCGCTTCCACCGCGCGGTGTCCGAGGCCGGGTACGACGGCTGGGTCGAGGTCGAGGTCTTCCACGAGGACGTGTGGTCACGGCCGGGGGCCGAGGTGCTGGCCGAGGCGTACGAGGGATACCGGGCGGCCGTCTCGTGAACCTGTACGACTACGTCACCGAGCCGGACCTCGACATCCGGCTCGGCCCCCGGCCGTACCTGCACCCGGTCCGCACCCTGGCCGGAACGGTCGTCACCGACGCGCTGCCGTTCGACCACCCGTGGCACCTGGGCGCCTCCCTCACCATGGCCGACGTGAACGGCTGGAACCTGTGGGGCGGCCGCACCTTCGTCGACGGCGAGGGCTACGTCTGGCGCGAGGACCACGGCCGCATCCGCCACCTCACCCCGGAGGACCTGGTCTGGGAGGACGGCGAGGGCCGCACGCTGCTGACCGAGCGCCGGCGGATCGCCGCGACCGCTTCGGCTGACGGCTGGGAGCTTTCCTTCTCGTACGCCTTGACGGCCCCCCACGAGGTCACCCTGGGCAGTCCGGCCACGAACGGCCGCACCGGGGGCGCCGGATACGGCGGGTTCTTCTGGCGCTGCCCGCCCGGCCAGGCGGTCGCGTCGGCCGAGAACGGCAGCGCCGACCCGGCGCTGACGCTGACCACCGACTCCTACCGCCTCACGTTCACCGGCCTGCGCGACGCCGACCGCTGGTTCCTGCGCACCGACGACTACATCGGCGTCTGCGCGGCCCTGGCCTACACCGACCCGCTCGTCATCCCGGCCGGGGAGACCATTCACCGCGACATTCGGGTACGCATAGAGGATGTCCACTGAGATCGTCTTCGAGACCCACTCCTGGAGCGAGGACAACGACCGGGGCTACGCCACGGGCTGGCTCCCCGGCCGCCTGTCCGCACAGGGCCGCACCTTCGCGGCCGAGTTGGGCGCCCGCCGCCGCGACGACGGCATAGCCGCCGTCTTCACTTCCGACCTGCGCCGAGCCACCGAGACAGCCGAGATCGCCTTCGGCGACTCCCCCATCCCCGTCCTGTACGACTGGCGCCTGCGAGAGTGCGACTACGGCACCCTGAACGGCACACCAGCCGCCACCCTCCACAAAGGGGACCACCTGGACGTCCCGTTCCCCGGCGGCGAGAGCTGGCGTCAGGCGGTCCACCGCAACGGCCGTTTCCTGTCCGACGTCCCGACCCGCTGGAACGACACCCGCATCCTCGTCATCGGCCACGTCGCCACCCGCTGGTCCCTCGACCACCTGATCAACGGCATCCCGCTGGAAGAGCTGGCCGCCACCGACTTCGCCTGGCGCGAAGGCTGGGAGTACCGCCTGAGCGGCTAGGTTCCGCGCGCGGACGAGCACACGTTCGGGGCTGTCATCGCGGCGGGCCGACGGATCGTCCGAGATCCCGATCGGCTGGCGGCGTTTCGGCGGGATCACCCGGAGCTGAGCCGCCCGGAGCCTCACGGAGCCGCTTGTTGCAGATCATGGCCCTCATCTGGGGCTATCCAGAGGTGCTGGCCGGATCGTTTGCAGGAATGGCGATACTCATTGACGTTCGCCTATCGACTTGCCTAGCGTGCCGTCAGGAAAGCCCTTACCTCAGGCGATGTGGAAGGTGCGGCATGCGCAGACGGACGTTTCTTCGGCTCTCGGCCGGCGCGATCACGGTCAGCTCGGCCGGCGCGGTCGCGGCCGGAGCCACCAGTGCGGTCGCGGCCGGGTCGACCGGCGCGGTCGCGGCCGGGTCGAGCGGCGCGGTCGCGGCCGGGTCGGGCGGTGCGGCCGCGGGCCGCATCATCGTGGCGGCCGACGGGTCCGGGGACTTCGCCTCGGTTCAGGCGGCCGTGGACGCGGCGCCCGGCGGTGAGGTCGTCATCGGGGTGCGGCCCGGTATCTATCACGGGCAGGTGGTGATTCCGGCCGGCAAGCCGGGGATTCGGCTGTACGGGCTGGGGCGGCGGCCGCAGGACGTGGTGATCGCCGACGATCGGGCCAACGGGACGCCGCGGCCGGACGGGGGCACCTGGGGGACGACCGGCAGCGCCTCGGTGACGGTCGACGGGGACGGGTTCCGGGCGCGGAATCTGACGTTCGCCAACCTGTTCGACGAGGCGGCCCACCCGGAGATCACCAACCGGCAGGCGGTCGCGGTGCTGACCCGGGCCGATCGGGTGGAGTTCCGGGAGGTGCGGTTCCTCGGCAACCAGGACACGCTCTACGTGAACAGCGCCGGCGCGGCGACTATCGCCCGGGCCTACTTCCGGGACTGCTCCGTGGAGGGCGACGTCGACTTCATCTTCGGGCGGGCCACCGCGGTCTTCGAGCGCTGCCGGATCCACTCTCTCGACCGCGCCTCGACCCCGGCCGGCTACGTGACCGCGCCCAGCACCTCGCTCACGAACCCGCACGGGCTGCTCTTCACCCGTTCCCGGTTCACCTCGGACGCGCCCGCCGGTTCGGTCTTCCTCGGGCGGCCGTGGCATCCGAGCAACGACCCGGCGGCGATCGGCCAGACCGTCATCCGCGAGTCGTACCTCGGCGCCCACATCGGCGCCGCCGCCTGGAGCGACTTCGGCATCTGGCCCTGGCGCGACGCCCGTTTCGGCGAATTCCGCAACTACGGGCCGGGCGCGATCGCCGGCCCCGACCGTCCTCAGCTCACCCGGGACGAGGCCGCCGCGAACACGCCGGCCGCCTTCCTGCGCGGCGCGGACGGCTGGGCCCCCGATCTCTGCAAATAACCTGCGTCACTGAATCCATTGACGACCATCACCGCTCGTGGGAGCGTCGCAGGCAAGCGCTTTCCTGCACCTCAACGCGCCGACCGCCGCCAGGAGATGCCATGCACAGACCCACCGCCGTCGCCGGCCTAGCCCTCCTCCTGACCCTCGGCGCCGCGCCGCCGGCCGTCGCGCACGGCCATGGTCCGGTGCCGAGGGCCGCGCTCGAACTGGCGCGCCAGACGCTGGCCGCCGACGACGGCTGGGCGGCCGCCGGAACCGGGACCAGCGGTGGGGCGGCGGCCGACGACGCGCACGTCTCGGTCGTCCGCAACCGGGCCGAGCTGATCACGGCGCTGGGCGGGGACGCGGCCACGAACGGGCAGAACGCCACGCCGAAGATCGTTTTCGTCAGTGGGCGGATCGATCTGCGGGAGGGCAAGAGCTGCGACGACTTCGCCGATCCGGCGTACGACCTCGACGCGTTCCTCGCCGCCTACGACCCGGCTGTCTGGGGGCGGACCGCCAAGCCGTCCGGGCCGCTGGAGGACGCCCGGGTGCGGTCGGCCCGCGTACAGGGGGAGCAAATCAAGATCAACGTCGGGAGCAACACCACGATCATCGGCCTCAACGGGGCCCGGCTCGACCACGGCAGCCTGGTGCTCACCAACGTCGGCAACGTGATCGTACGGAACCTGGAGGTCACCGACGCCGCCGACTGCTTCCCGGCCTGGGACCCCACCGACTCCTCGGCCGGGAACTGGAACTCGCTCTACGACCTGGTGTCGCTCAGCGGCGCCACCAACGTCTGGCTCGACCACAACACGTTCAGCGACGGCAACAACCACGACGCCGCCCAGCCCCTGTACTTCGGGCGGCCCTACCAGGTACACGACGGGGCCACCGACGTCATCCGCGGGTCCGACCTGGTCACCGTCTCGTGGAACGACTACTACGACCACGACAAGACCATGCTGATCGGCTCCACCGACAACCCGGGCGCCGACGTCGGCAAGCTGCGCGTCACCGTGCACCACAACCGGTTCGGCAACGTCGTCCAGCGGGCCCCGCGCGTACGGTTCGGTCAGGTCGACGTCTACGACAACCTCTACGTGGCGACCGACGAGGAGTACATCTACTCCCTCGGGGTGGGCGTCGAGTCGAGCATCTACGCCGAGAACAACTACTTCCGGCTCAGCGCCGACATCGCACCGGCCGACGTCATCGCGTACTGGAAGGGCACCCGCATCACCACGCTGGGGAATCTGGTGCAGGTCTCCGGGCGTACGCCCAAGCCGGTCGACCTCGTCGGCGCCTACAACGCCGCCTACGACCCGGACCTCGACCCGGACGCCGGCTGGACCCCTACACTGCGTCCCCGTCTCGACCCGGCCTGGGCCGTCCCGGTGCTGGTGGGGGCGGGAGCCGGCATCCGGCGGCTGTACCGCTGAAATTGCCGGTTCCCCCCTCCTGCGTCGATTCGGCGAGGCACCCTGTTTCCATGCACATCGGCGTCATCGGAGCAGGTCAGCTCGGCGCAACGCTCGCCGAGTGGTGCGCGGAGAGCGGCCACGACGTAGCGGTCACGTCACGGCATCCGGAACGGCTGGGCGACGTGGTCGACCATCTCGGCGGCCACGGCGCCGCCATGGGAGTCGCGGAGGCGGTGTCATTCGCCGACGTGGTCCTGTTCGCCCCTCCGTGGGAGACCGCGCACGAGGCGATCGAACTGGCCGGCGACGGGCTCATCGGCAAGATCGTCATCGACGCGACGAACCCGGTCGGCCCCATTCTCGACGGGGCGCCGAGCGGCTTCGAGCAGCTCATCTCGTGGGCGCCGGAGGCGCACTGGGCCAAGGCGCTCAACACGCTGCCGGCCTCGGTGCTCAGCCACCGGCGCGGGCACGATCCGCTGCTGGCCGAGTTCGTCTGCACCGACCACACGGACGCCCGCAAGGCCACCACGCTGCTCATCCGGGACATGGGCTTCGCCCCGTTCTACGCGGGCGGCGCCAGCACCGCCCGGCTCACCGAGCCGGGCGGGCCGCTGCAGCACAACGCGGTCGACATCTTCGACGCGACCGACGTCCTCGCCGAAGCGATGACCGTCCTGCGTTAGACGGGGACGGTCACGAACTGCTTCCCGGTGGTGTTCACCACCCGTACCGAGGCGACGTCGGCCGGGTCGATCAGAGCGCTCCCGCTCAGCGTCGTCCCGTCGGCCTCGCCGGCGGGCGAGACCAGCCAGCTGCCCGCCACCGCGGGCGTGCCGTCCTGGCCGACCACTTCGAGCACGCATTTCTCGCCGGCCGGGATGCCGCCCACCGTCGCGCTGACCCGCACCCAGCCGGCGGCCGGGATCACCGTCGTCCGCATCGTCGCCCCGGTCGTGGCGTCGGTGGCCGAGCCCGTTCGCGCGCCGGCCGCGGCCGACGTCGTCGCCTGCGCGATCGGTTCCGTCGTGGGCGCCGTCTGCCGGCCCACCACCAGCCCGCCGGCCACCGCGACGGCCACGGCGACCGCGGCGATGCCCGTCACCGACGCCCACCGCCGCTTGCGCCGGCCGGCGCTCTCCGTCCGTACCTGCCGAAGCGTCCTCTGCAGCAGCAGGTCGGCGTCGTCGGGCGGGCCGTCGAGCAGCATCGCCTCGGGCACCTCGCCGAGCTGGGCCGACCACTCGCGCAGCGACTCGATCTCCGCGCGGCACTCGGCGCACGCGGCCAGGTGCTCGTCGGCCGCCGCCTTCTGCTCCGGCGTCAGCATCTCCATCAGATATCCGGCCAGGTCGACGTGGTCGTTGGTCGGGGGGTTCGCGCTCTCCGGCGCCGTCATGATGCCAACCGTTCCGTGCCGGCCTCGCGCAGGGCCCGCAACGCGTAGAAGGAGCGAGACTTGACAGTGCCGGGCGGGATGCCGAGCACTTCGGCGGCCTCGGCCACCGTGTTGCCGCGGAGATAGACCTGCTCGAGCACTTCACGGTGCTCGGTGGACAGCTTGCTCAGCGCGTCCACCACGACCATCGACGTCACGACCTGGTCGGCGTGGTCACCCTCGACGGCGGCGTCCGGCGGGCTTTCGCCCACCTCGGGGGGACGCCGGTTCCGGGCCCGGATCTGGTCCAGCACGATATTGCGTACGACCGTGAGCAGCCAGCCGCGCACGGAGCCCTTCCCGTTGTTCAGGCTGTCCGGGTGCCGCCAGGCGCGCACGAGCGCCTCCTGGACCACGTCCTCGGCGGCGGCGCGGTCTCTGGTCAGCTGCGTGGCGTACGCGAGCATGGCCCGGCCGTGTTCTTGGAACAAGGATCTGACCAGTGCTTCATCGGCCACCTCCCGGTGCGGTCTGGTTCTGCTGGACGGCATCCGTCTCTCTCCCCGCGGCACTGTCTCGCGCCGCTTCGTACGGGTCTGAAGTCGAAGACGACATCGATGAAAGTACTGTGCCGCGGCTACCGGGAGTACGCGGCGGGTGGCTCCCCGGATCAAGATTTTCCGGAAAGTGGCACAACCCGGTGAACCGTTCGGCGAGGGGGTGACGTGTGGAGGGCAATCGACGGTTCTCGACACGGGAGACAGCCATGATGAAGCGGAGCAGGACGATCTACGTCGCCGCCATGATCGCCGGGCTGGCGAGCGTGGCGGCCTGCGGCAACCAGGCCGGCAACTCCGCGGCCCCGGCGGCGGACGCGGTACCGGTGGCGGTGACGGGTTCCCAGGCGCCGCTCAACCCGCAGGGACCGGACCCCCAGCAGGACGACCTGGCCGGGGCCGGTCTCGAGCAGGCCGACGAGCAGCCCTCGGACGCCCCGCCCACCGCATCCGCTCCCCCTTCGGAGGAAGCCGGCGCGGGAGCGGCCGATGCCGCCGAGTCCGATGCCGCCGGCTCCGGCGCCGACTCCGGTGCCGCCGAGGAGCCCACCCCCGCGCCCTCCCCCACGGTGGCGAAGACGCAGAAGTGGGTCAAGATCTTCAGTGGCCCGTCCCAGCAGGACATCACCCCGCCGAAGTCGCGTACGGCCGGCAGCAAGGTGGTCGAGCTGAACGTGACCGAGGACGGCGGGATCGGCCCGCACGTGACCGACGGCGCCGGCCGCACGCTCTACCGCTTCGACAACGACACCAACAAGCCGCCGAAGTCCAACTGCAACGGCGACTGCGCGACCGCCTGGCCGCCGCTGCTCATCAAGTCGCCCGGCAAGATCTTCCCGGACGGCGTCGACCCGCAGATCGTCGGCTACGTGGAGCGTGCCGACGGCCACTGCCAGGTGACGATCAACGGCTGGCCGGTCTACTACTTCGTGGCCGACGCCAAGCCCGGCGACATCAACGGCCAGGGCCTGAACGGCAAGTGGTTCGCCATCAAGCCCGACGGCGGCAAGACCTCCAACACTCCGGCCAAGCCGAGCAGCACCACCACCAACTGAGCTTTTCACCCATCGGGGGTACGCCCGGTGATGGCACCCGCCATCACCGGGCGTGTCATGTGCGTCGCTTCCCGCCGGTGGTGAGAGCAGTGGTGACAGCGGTGCCGACCAGCCAGACGACCGCTTCGGCCAGCAGGAGGCGTTCCAGGGTCGCACCGAGGGTGCCACGACCGGCGAGGAGCATGGTCAGGCCGAGGGCGGCCCCGAGCGGGACGGTCAGCGCGACGCCGCCGGCGGCCAGCCCTTTGCGGGTGCGGTCCCCGGCGTACCACCACATGGCAGCCATGGCCGCGGCCAGCATCAGCATTCCGAGGATCGTGGCGGACGCGTGGACGACGTCGGCCGGCGTGGTCGGCTCGTACGGCGGGAGTGGGCACTGGTTCGTGCAGGGCACGACCCCCGAGACGGCGGCCAGACCGGCCGCAGCGAACAGGGCCGGCGAGGCGAGCGGGATCCGCACGGCGGCGCCGAGCAGGGCGACCCCGACGGCGAGAACGACCAGACCGGCGCGGTACGGGACGGCGTAGGGCACACCGGCGGTGCCGGCCTCACTGACATAGCCGGCCAGCCACGAGCCGGGCGCGGCAACAAGCGCGACCAGCATGGTGACAGCGCCTCCGGTGACGGCGAGTGCGGAGGCGACGGCGAGAAAACGCGTACGGATCATCCCCACCATCATGATCACTCAGGGCTTGCCGGTGGGCGGGCGGCCGGTCGGAGTGTGGTCGGGCCGACCCTCGACGACCGTTCCCCGGCCCCGCCGGAGCGCGCGGCCCTCCAGCGCTTCGCCGCCGCTGACAATCAGCCGTCTGGCTGCGGAGCGCGTGTTCCTTCCGAAGCCGTCGACGCCCTGCGAGCCCTCCTGCAAGATCCGGACCGCCAGACCCGCGGCCGCGCCGGCGTGTGGGTCAGCTGGGCCACTCGTGGGTGAGGATGGCGTAGAGGTCGGAGTCGCGCCAGCCGTCCCGCAGGAGGAGGGTTTCGCGGAGGCGGCCCTCGTGGGTCATGCCGAGCTTGGTGAGGACCCGGGCCGACGCGAGGTTTCGGGGGTCGCACGTGGCGTGGACGCGGTGGCGGCCGAACGTGTGGAAGGCCAGGTTCAGCAGGCGGGTGCAGACCTCCGGCAACTGGGCCCAGCTGTGGACCGCCGGGAAGTCGGCGGCGATGAGAGGGCGCAGGGCCACCATCCGTTCCTCGATCACCCCCGCAGGCTATAGCCTCAGGCGATGGCGGGTTTCCTGTACGGAGCTTCGACGGCGTCCTACCAGATCGAGGGCGCGGTGCACGAGGACGGGCGCGGACCGTCCATCTGGGACACGTTCGCGCATACGCCGGGGCGGGTCAGGAACGGCGACACCGGGGACGTGGCGTGCGACCACTACCACCGGTGGGCCGAGGATGTGGCGCTGCTGGCCGGCCTGGGTGTGGGGGCCTACCGGTTCTCCGTCGCGTGGCCGCGGGTGGTGCCGGCCGGCTCGGGAGCCGTCAACGACAAGGGGCTCGGCTTCTACGACCGGCTCGTGGACGGGCTGCTGGAGCGCGGAATCGAGCCGGTGCCGACGCTGTTCCACTGGGATCTGCCGCAAGCCCTGGAGGATGAGGGCGGCTGGCTCGACCGGGAGACGGCGTACCGGTTCGCCGAGTACGCCGGACATGTGGCGGGCCGGCTGGGTGACCGGGTCCACCGGTTCATCACGCTGAACGAGCCGGTCGTGCACATGGCGCAGGGCTACGCCTGGGGTACGCACGCGCCGGGGCGGGCGCTCGGCCTGGGCGCGCTTCCGGTCGCCCACCACCAGCTGCTCGGGCATGGGCTCGCCGTTCAAGCGCTCAAGGCGGCGGGCGCGCGCGAGGTCTGGCTCACCAACAACTGCACGCCGGTGTGGTCGGCCGACGAGGATCGGGCCGCGGCAGCCGTGTACGACGGGTTCCACAACCGGCTCTTCAACGATCCGGTGCTGCTCGGGTCGTACCCGGAATTCCTGCTGCCGGGGCTGGAACCGCACCTGCGGGACGGCGACCTCGACATCATCCGTACGCCGATCGACGCGCTCGGCGTGAACTACTACAACCCGACTCTGGTCGGTACGGCGAGCGACGGCGGCGACCTGCCGTTCGAGATCCGGCCGGTCGAGGGCTATCCGACGACCGCGTTCGGCTGGCCGGTGGTGCCGGACGGGCTCACCGAGCTGCTGACGGGGCTGCAGGAGACGTACGGCGACGCCCTGCCTCCGATCTACATCACCGAGAACGGCTGTTCGGCGGAGGAGGGCGTCGCCGACACCTTCCGGGTCGACTATCTCCAGGCACATCTGGGTGCGGTACGGGCGGCGGCCGAGGCCGGGGTGGACGTGCGCGGGTACTTCGTGTGGTCGCTGCTGGACAACTTCGAGTGGGCCGAGGGCTATGCGCAGCGGTTCGGCCTCGTCCACGTCGACTTCGACACCCAGGAGCGCACGCCGCGCGACTCCTACCGCTGGTTCCGGGATCAGTGCGCGAAGACCTCCAGCTCGTAGAGGGAGATGCCGTAGGAGGTCGCGCGGGTCTGCCCCACCACCCGCAGGTAGCGGGCGTTCGTGGCCGGGAACGCGACCACGTCGGTGCCGCCGTTGCCGCCGGTCACGGTGGCCGCGGTGGTCCAGGCGCCGCCGTCGGCCGAGGTTTCGATCCGGTAGGCCGAGGCGTACGCGTTCTCCCAGTGCAGGAGGGCGCGGGCGACCGGGCGGCTCGCGCCCAGGTCGACCCGAAGCCACTGGTTGTCCGACCAGGAACTGGCCCAGCGGGTGGCCCGGTTGCCGTCGACCGCGTTGGCCGCCGGGTAGCCGGACTGGGCGCTGGAGGCGGTGACCGCGCGGCCGGCGGCCAGGTTGGTGATGTCGTCGCCCCGGGCGGCCGGGAACGAGACGACCTGCTGATAGGTGGGCCGGTTCTGCCACGAGACGAGGTCGTGCTCGATACCGCCGAGCGGACTGTGCACAATCGCGTCAGCACACCAGATGTTCCCGGCGTCGCAGTATTCGTCGCCCGGGTAGGTGGTGGCGGCCGGCTCGGCCAGCGCGGCACTCAGGCTGCTCAGCAGGGCCGTGCGGCAGGCGCTGAGTGTGCCGCCGCCGCAGTACTTCCGCGACCAGTTCGGCACGGTGTCGCCCAGGGTGGCCCGCAGGTCCTTGGAAACCCAGCCCCACCAGCCGTACTGGAAAGCGGAACCCTTGTGGGCCTGGGACTCGTTGGCCGAGCTCGGCAGGCCGGAGACCGGGCCGGTCTGCCCGCCCGAGGGTGACTCGTTGATCTGCAGGGCGTCGACCAGCGAGTCGAACAGGCCGTCGCCGAGCCCGCTGGAGAACTGGGCCACGACCAGCTTCGGCCACCACGCGTCCATGACGCGGATGGCGTCGGCGTCCCGGTACACCTTGCTGTCGGCGGCCGTCTCCTCCCGGTGGGAACCGGCGGCACGCCACGCGCGGAGCTTGGCGATCGCGGCCGCCTGGGCGGCGTCGGTCACCGGCGCGGTGTCGATGACGCGCAGCACGTCGTCCAGGACCTCGGCGCCGCGCAGGTCGGTGGTGGCGGCCGACTCGACCACCTTGAGCAGGCCGGCCCGGTCGTACTTCTGCCCGGCGGCCACGGCGGCCTTGACCGGACGGTCGAGCAGGTCGGCCCGGTGCACGGCGCTGAAGCTGAAGTTGCCGTCGGCCGCCGAGTATCCGGCCGCCTGCTTGTTGTTCCAGCTGACGAAGTAGTCCTGGTTCACGGCCTGCGGGTGGACCGTGATCGGCCGGTAGGTGGCGGTGTTGGCGGCGGGATTCCATCCGGCCCACTCGTAGGCCGGTTCCGCCCGGGTCGGCAGGTTCGGGTCGGCGCCGGCCGGGCGGACCGGTTCGGCGCCCGAGGTGACGTACGCGATGTCCTTGCTGTTGAGGTAGAACCAGTTGAAGGCGAACACGATCTGGGACGCGGAGTTGGTGAACGCGGCCGGGGACCCCATCTGGGCCGGCTCGTTGAACATCTGGAAACCGACGGCGGAGTCGGCCTCGTGCCGGTAGGTCGAGCGCAGCGCGGTGAACGCGGTGGGCACACCACCGACGAGGCCGCGCCACTGGACCAGGCCGTAGTTGGTGCGCAACGAGGTCAGGCGGTACGAGCCGGCCGGGGTGGAGTCGGCGGTCGTCGGCTTCCACGCGTTCGACTGGGAAAGGGCCTCCATGGCCAGGCACTGGCCGTGGTACAGGTAGCCGGTGGAGGCGACGGTCGGGGTGCCGCCGCCCGGGTTGCAGAGGGTCACGGCGTACGTGTCGGTGATGTCCTGGATGCTCGAGGTGGCGCTCCAGGCGTAGTCGGGGCCGCGGCCGATCAGGGTGTAGAGGTTGAGGCCGGCGAAGGCGATGCCGCGGCTGGAGATGCCCGGGCCCTGAAGCTCCTGGAGCATGAGCAACTGCGGCGCGAAGTAGCCGGTCTGCGGTCCGAAGACGGCGATCGGGTGGCCGGTGGCGGAGTTGGCGGCGCCGACGACGGCGGCGTTGGACATGCCGCGCTGGTTCGGGGCGGCGGCGAGGCTGCCGAGGGCGATCGTGCTCCGTCCGGACACACCGGTGGCGGCGGAGCCGGTCCGGTCGTACACGATGGGCTCGGGGGTGGCCGTGCCGGCGTCGGGCATGGCGACACCGGCCGCGTTCGGATTTCCGGCGCCGTACGGGAAGCTCTGCCCGTTGTGGAGGGTCAGCACCGCCTCGGGGTCGTTCTGCGAGCGGAACTGCTGCCACACCTGGTCGCCGACGGTGTTGCCGTATTTGGCGCGGGCGGCGATGCGGACGAGTGCGGACCGCATCTCGGTGCCGCCACCGCCGCCGAACAGGCCGCCGATGACACCGGCGACGGCGACCAGGTCGGTGAGGACGAACGGTTCGGGGCCACCGGCGTTGGTGATGGCGTCGAGGTGGCCGGTGAGGACGTACTCGCCCGGGCAGTCGCGGGCGGCCATGCAGTCGGCGATGTACTTGTTGATGCCGGCGATGTACGACTGGACGTCGGTGTAGAGCTGCTGGCCGCGCGCGCCCGAGGTGCGAAGGGTCTCGATCTGAGCCTGAAGATCGGCTTCGGTGTACGGGGAATTGCGCCACACACTCTGCTCAAGATCACGGTTTCCGGCGGCGCCACCGGCGAACGGGGTGAGCTTGCCCCGGGCGACACGGCGGAGCAGGTCCATGAGGAAGAGGCGGTCCTGCGCGCCGGCGTAACCGGCGCCGTACATGGTTCCCGCCCGCGTCGTGCCGGTGATGTGCGGGATGCCGAGCTTCTTGTCACGCACGATGGTGACGTCGTCCCGCGGTTTGGTGGTCGTGGCGACGTCGGCGGCCAGGACGCCGTACGAGCTGTCGTTGAAGAAGGTGTTGATCTGCTGGCCGCTGAGGCCGGTGTAGCTGTGCACGAGCCCGTCGTAGGGCCCGAGCTGGTCGTCGGAGTGCGGCGGTTTGGTGCCGAACGCCTGCGAGGCGAGGATCTGCAGCAGGTCGGCGTCGCCGTTCTGGCCCGGCGGCAGGATGTCGGAGCATTCGCCGAGGCAGTAGTCGGTGTTGTCGACAGGGGCGGCCTGCGCCGGGCTGTCGGTCTGCACGAGGAGGGTGGCCATCAGGACGGAGGCCGCGAGGGCGGAAAGGCGTCGGCGCATGAGGTGTCCCTTCGGGGAACGCTCGAACGCGAGAAGATTTCATAGATATTAAAACGTCGATGTCTGTCACGGCTAGACCAGGAAAAGGGGCGGCAGGTGGGGCTCCACTCCCCACCTGCCGCCCGCGGTTCCCCCTCGGGTAAGCCCGTGCCGCACCTTTTGCCGCCTGCGCCGCTCCCCGCCCGCGCCTTTTTACCTGCGCCGCAGCCCGCCCGCGCCTCTCTACCCGTCCGCGTCGCGCGCCGGCTGGCCTTCGCCGGCCCCGACCTGCTTGGTCTTCGGTCAGCCCTGTCGGCGACGGCGGGCCAGGGCCACGGCCGCGATGCCCAGGATCAGCAGGACGGCGCCGCCGGTGACCACCGCGAAGACGTTGTTCCCGGTGCGGGCCAGGGCGCTGACCTCGGTCGAGTCGGCAACCTCGGTCGCCTCAGCGGTGCCGGACCGGCCCACGGGCTTCGAGGAACTCCCCGCCACCCGCGGCAACTCATGAGGCTGCGCGCCGGGTTCCCCGCCGAGCGCGCCGGTGGTCCTGCCGGGCCTCGTGTTGGCCGCCGGGGTGCCGGCCGCCTTCGCCTTCGCCTTCGCCGTCGCCTTCGCCGGAGTGGTGGACGCCTGCGCGTAGAGATAACCGAGCGCGACGTCGAGAAGATGCGCCTTCCCGAGAAGGACCTCGACGCGGAGCGCGGCCGCCTCGGCCCGAACGTCACGGTCCCCGATCACCTGGCGTGGTCCGCCCAGCGAGATGCGAGCCGAGAGCAGGGATGGCACCACCGCGGCCGCGGACCCGCCCTCAGCCGCGGACCTACCCTCGGTCGCGGACCCACCCTTGGCCGTGGAGCCGCCCCCGGTCGGGGAGCCGCCCTTGTCCGGGGAGCCGCCGCCCTCGGTCGCGGAACCGCCCTTGGCTGCGGGGCTGTGTTCGGATGCGGCGGCGGGCTCGGGGGCGAGGCTGCCGAACAGGTCGACGCCCACGCTGGCGCCGGCCGTGTCGAGGGTGGCGACGGGCTTGCCGGCGGCGGTCACCTTGAGGACGGCCGGGCGGTACGCGACTGATGAACGTTCGCGGTCACCGGCGGCTACGACGGTCAGCGTCGGCTGGGTCACTACCTTGATCGACACCTCCTGCGGGGTGCCGCCGAACAGGGTCAGGTCCGACAGCGCCACGCCGGCGGCGGCGCTGACGCCGCGGTGGCCGCCGTCGAGGCGTACCACATCGGTGGCGCTCTGGGTCGAGCCCGTCGGGCCGAGCCGCAGCAGGCTGGTCTTGCGCGCGGTGTCGCCCGGGCGGCGCAGCGCTTGCAGGGCCGGGGTCCGGCCGCCACCACTGAGAAGCTGGACGCCGGCGAGCATGGTGGCGGTGCGGGTGAGCGGCCCGGTCGCGCCGCAGTTGTACGTGTCGAGCCAGCGCGCCTCGGCCGTCGAGCGGCCGAGCTGGACCGTCGCCAGGCCGGCGGCCCGCAGGCCGGCGAGTTCGGCGGTGGCGGCCTGCCGGCTGGGCGGAGCCTGGCGCTGGGCGGCGGTGCCCGGCGCCGGAAGCCCGGGAAGCTGCATGCCGAGCAGCTTGGCGTCGGCGTACCGCCCGGCGGCACTCGTCTTGGCCCGGCGGGCAGCACTGTCGGCGCGGCCGTGCGCGCTTCCGAGCCGAACGTCGGCCAGCGACGGAAGACCGGGCCGAAGCACCCCGGCGTCGAGCACCGACACCTTGACGAGGTCGGCCTGCGCAACGGCGGTGAAGCGGGTACCCGCCCGATCGACAGACTGATCCTTTTCAGCCACGCCGCGCGTGTCGGCACGAACTTCCCCGGCCGGGGTGTCGCCGGCTTTGCGGGCGGTGGAGCTCTCGGCGGCGGGGCGGAGGCCGGCGCACTTCCCGGAGGCGTCCCGGCTCTCCCGCGCGGCCGCCGGCGCCATGGGGGCGGCGACCACGGCGAGCGCGGCCACCGCGGCGGCCGCGCCGGAGAATGCAGGATGCGTTCGCGGTGGGCGGGAAGGGGTCGGCATGAAGGTCCTCGCAAAGCCGGTCGACGACGGTGTCCGGCTTGACCATCGAGAAGCCGTTCTTGAAGGTACGGACGGAGCACCGGTTATCCGCCATCCGCGCGTTCCGGCAAATCCGGCATGTCTGACACGGGCCCGTAGCTTCAACGAAGGATCACGCATCACGACACCTTGTACAGCGCGACCCGGGTTGACGTGACGGACGGTCAGATGCCGAGGGGCAAGATATTTGTCAACGTCGATCCGCAGTGACCGGATGATCCACATTGGTGATGTCGGGCCTGACCAGGGCGCCAGTAGCGCGATAGATTGCGAGTGAGACGCGCACCACTACCCGGGGGGACGGATGACGCCGACGCAGCTGCGCGCCTACTCCGCCGTGGTCCGGCTCGGCTCGGTCAAGCTGGCGGCGGCCCAGCTGTCGGTCTCCGAGTCCGCCGTGTCGCTGCACATCGGGCAGTTGCGCCGTGAGCTCGGTGATCAGCTCTTCTCCCGTACCTCATCGGGTCTGGCCTTCACCCCGGGCGGCCTCCGGCTGGCCAGCCGGGCCCAGGAGATGCTGGGGCTGCAGGACATCACCGTGCTCGAGGTGAGCGCCGCCGGACGCGGGCGGCGGCTGCTGCGGGTCGGCGCGTCGAGCCTGTTCGCCGAGCATGCCGCGCCGGGGCTGATCGAGCTCTTCGCCGGGCGCGCTGCCGACCTGGACGTGGAGTTGAGCGTCCGCGATCCGGCGTCGTTCGCCACGGCCCTGATCGGCCGCACCATCGACGTCGCGATCGGGCCGCCGCCGGCCGTGCTCCCTCCCGGGCTGACCACGCGGCCGGTGATGAACTACCGCATCGAGGTCGTCGTCGGCCCCGGCCATCCGCTCGCGGTCGTGCGGCCCTCCCCCGGCCAGCTGCGCGACCAGACGTGGCTGCTGGGCCCGTCGGCCGCCACCGACATCGGCGCCGTACCCGACCTGCTGCGGCGGCTGGGCGTCCCCGAGGAGCGGCAGCAGATCTACCAGAGCAACGCGGCCGCCGTCGAGGAAGCCAAACGCGGCAAAGGACTGGCGCCGGCGTTGTCGTTCGCTGTCGCTCCGGAGGTTCGCCAGGGTCATCTGGTACGGGTGGCCGGCCCCCACGCCGTACTGGAAGCCGGCTGGCACGCCGTCATGCTCGATGAGCGCAACGCCCCGCAGGCCGCCCGGGAACTGGCCCGCTTCGTCTCGACGCCCCGCGCCATTCAGGCGATGATGCGCGGCACCGGCGTCAACGTCGGCCACTTCCGCCCGTCCGTGCACGTGACCCTGTGGAGCTGAGCGCCCCCACACGACGGCTCCGAAGGGCGACGGCGCGCGCGGCTGTGGGGTGGCCGGCGCCGGTGTGAGCCGACGGCCCGGATCGGCCGGCCCCGCGCTGAGGAAACGCACTGTCGAGGGCGGGTGGGATGGCTGGCCCGCGCGGGAAAGGCCGCTGTCGAGGGTGGGGGTGGGAGTGGCCGGCCCGCGCCGGAGAGGCCGCTGTCGAGGGCGGGTCGGAGTGGCTGGCCCGCGCGGGAAAGGCCGCTGTCGAGGACGGGTGAGAATGGCCGGCCCGCGCTGGAGAGGCCGGAAGGGCACTGTCAGGGGCGGGCCAGGAGCCGGACGGCCGCTGCGAGGTCGGCGAACGTCGCGGCCGGCAGGAGGTGGTCGCAGAACGGGAGGGCGGCCGCCATTCCGGCCACCTTGGGGGCGTAGCCGGGCGCGCCCGCGCGCGGGTTGAGCCAGAGGATTCGGTGGGCGCGGCGGCGCAGGCGGGCCATCGCGGCGCTCATCCGGGCCGGTGGGTCGCTGTCCCAGCCGTCGGAGGCGACGAGGACCAGCGCGCCGCGCAAGCTGTTGCCGTGGTGCGAGTCGAGCAGCGCGGTCAGGTTGGTGGCGATCCGGGTTCCGCCGAAACGGTCGCCCACCGCCTCGGTCGCGCGGGCCATGGCCTCCTCCGCCGACGTGCGGCGCAGCGCCGGGGTCAGCCGGGTCAGCGTGGTGGCGAAGGCGAAGACCTCGGCGTCGGCCACGAGGGTGAAGGCCCGCATCATGTGCAGGTAGGCGGCGGCCTGGGCGCGCATCGACTCGCTCAGGTCGCAGATCAGCACCGCGCGGCGCGGGCGCCGTACGGGGCGTTGCCGCACGACCGTCACCGGTTCCCAGGCCGTCCTCCGGGCCCGGGCGATGGTGGGCCGCAACGCGATCCGGCGGCCGGCGGGGTCGATGGCGTGGCGGCGGGTCCGCCGGGCCGGCCAGCGGGCCAGGCTGTCGCGCACCGCGTCGCCCAGGAGCGCGAGCTCACGAGGGTCCAGTTCCTCGAAGGGCAGCTCGGCCAGGGCCGCGAGGGCGCTGGGCCGCCGTTCGGGCGTGCGCAGCGGGGAATCGCCGGGCTCGGCGGCGGCGACCGGCGGCGGCAGCGTCGCCCACGGCAGCCCACCACCGGCCGCCGGCTCGTCAACCCCGTGGGGCACGGCCAGGTGCACATCGTCGCGCTTGCTGGGGGGTACGGCGGACCGCGTCAACGGCAACGGCGGCGCCTCGTCGAAAACCGCGTGGAAAACCCGGTCGAAGGCATCAAGGTCGCCACGGCGCCGTACGAAAGCGATCCGCGCCGTCCAATAGAGAACGTCCACGGACACGGGCGGGCTGACCTCGAGCGCGTGCACGAAGTCCCCGGTCTCGCTGAGCCCGGCCGCCAGTCCCGCCCCGCGCAGCCGGTCCGCGAACGCCACCGCGAACCCGGCCCGGTCCGTCCCCCGCAACAGCACGATCCCGCCCCGCCGCTCGTCGCTGACGGAGCGCGGCTCAGCGTCGGCCAACGGCCCACACGATGACGGCACCGACGACGACCACACCGACCGCCACCGGGATGAGGCGCTTGTAGAGGGAGCCGCCGGCCAGATCGAGGAGGTCGAGCGGCTCGGTCTCGGCGGTGGCGGCGGCGTCGATGGCCGCCGGGGTGGCGACGGCGGCCGCGGCCGAGGTCGGCGCCCTTCCGTTGAGGGCGTGCCCCGCCGGACTCGCGGCGAGTTCGACGGCGGCCGGGGAAATACTGGTCTCCGCCGCCGTTTCCACCGCCGCGGCGGAGGCGGTGGTAGCGGCAGTGTGATCGGCGGCCTCGGCCGACGAGTCGGCAGCCGCAGAGGCGGGCGGCGCAGAGGCGGGCGGCGCAGAGGCGGGCGGCGCAGAGGCGGGCGGCGCAGAGGAAGCGGGACCGGCGGTCGGCGTGGTGGCGTCGGTGGCCAGTTTGGCTTCGAGGTTGGCGACGAACTGGGTGAGGAGTTTGCTCGAGACTTCCTTGATCATGCCGCTGCCGAACTGGGCCAGTTTGCCGCTGATCTTCAGGTCGGTGTCGACGCTGACCAGGGTGCTGTCGTCGCCGGACGGGGAGAGGACCGCGGTGACCAGGGCGGCCGCGTTGCCGGCGGAGCGGGCGTCGCGGCCCTTGGCGTCGATGACGGCCCGGTACGCCGACTCGTCCTTCTCGGTGAACCGGGCCGTGCCCGCGAACTCGGAGACGACCGGGCCCACTTTCACCTTCACCTTGCCCTGGTACACGTCGCCCTCGACGCCGGTCAGCTGGGCGCCGGGCATGCATCCGGCGATGCCCTCCAGGTCGGTCAGCACCCGCCAGGCGCGGTCGATCGGGGTGTGCACCGTGAACTCGTTGGTGATTTTCATGAGGGCTCCTCAGTGGCAAGGCGGGACACGGCGATCCGGTCGTCGGGCGTCTTGGCGATCGTGCCGATCGTGCTGACGACGTCGGCGGCGACCAGATCGGTGACGCCCAGGGCGGTCAGGGCCGACACCCAGTCGATCGTCTCGGCCAGGCCTGGTGCTTTGTCGAGCTCGAGGCCGCGGGCGCGGCCGATGAACTCGGTGGCGCCGCGGATCAGCGGGGCGGACGCGCCGGGAACCGAGCGCCGGACGATCTCCGCCGCGAAGGACGGTGACGGGAACTCGATCCAGTGGTAGAGGCAGCGGCGGCGCAGCGCGTCGTGCAGATCGCGGCTGCGGTTGGAGGTGAGGACGACGATCGGTGGCCGTACGGCGGTGAAGGTCCCCAATTCGGGAACGGTGATGGCGGCCTCGCCCAGGAATTCGAAGAGCAGCGCCTCGAACTCGTCGTCGGCCCGGTCGATCTCGTCGATCAGCAGCACCGGCGGGGTGCTGCCCTCATGCCGTACGGCCCGCAGGATCGGTCTTTCCTGCAGGAATTCGGCGGTGAACAGGTCGGCGTCGCCGATCTTCTCCTGGCGGGCCTCGGCGAGCCGGATGGCCAGGAGCTGGCGCTGATAGTTCCACTCGTAGAGGGCTTCGCCGGCGGTCAGCCCCTCGTAGCACTGCAACCGGATGAAGTCGGTGGCCAGCGCGGCCGCGAGTGCCTTGGCGGCCGCCGTCTTGCCCACGCCCGGTTCACCTTCGAGCAGCAGCGGCTTGCCCAGGTGCAGGGCCAGGAACACGGCCATGGCCAGGCCGTCGTCGACCAGGTAGTCGACCGCGTCGAGCCGCTGCCGCACGTCCTCGGGCGAGTTCACTGGTGCTCCAGGAGGCGTCGGTAGTCGTCGGCGGTGTCCACGTCGATCGGGACCGGCCCGTCGACCCGGATCTCGGCGACGGGATGGCGGCCCGAGTGCAGGAGTTTCCACACCGCCTTGTCGCCGTGCAGGGCGAGCAGGTCGGCGAATACGGGACGGCGGAACAGGAACGGGTGCCCGAGGCCGTCGTCGTAGCGGCAGACCGCGAGCGGGGCCGGCGCGGCGAGCAGCGCGGCGACCGACGACGGTCGCACACCGGGCTGGTCGCCCAGGAGGAGGACGAGGGCGCCGGTCGTCGCGGCTGCGGCTCCGGAGCGGATGGAGGAGCCGCAGCCGGACGAGAACGCGGCGTTGTCGATCACCGTGCATCCGGTGAGGTCAACGCGCTCGCGCACCTCGGCGGCGGATCCGCCGAGGGTGACCAGCAGTTCGTCGAAGCCGCAGGCGCGGGCCAGGTCCAGGGTGGCGTCGAGCAGGGTCCGGCCGCGGTACGGCAGCAGCTGCTTGGCCTCTCCGAGCCGCAGCGAGCCACCGGCCGCGAGCACGAGGCCCGTCGTGCTCAAGCCGCGTACCTGTCCCGGCATCCCGTGCAGCAGAACCAGAAGTCCTGCCCGTCGACGACGGCGTGTGGGGTGTTCTCACCGATCAGGACCGTCATCCCGCACACCGGGTCGACGGCCTGGCGCGGTGCTTCCCCGGTCACCGCGGGGGCGACGCTTCCGCGCCGCACCTCACCGACGATCTCGGCCAGGATCGAGAGGGCGATCTCCTTGGGGGTACGGGCGCCGATGTCGATCCCGGCGTGCGCGTGGACCCTTTCCCGCTCGGCCGGGGTCAGCCGCATGGCGTCGAGGACGGCCGCGCCGCGTTTGTGGCTGGAGACCAGGCCGATGTACGGGACCCCGGCCTCCAGCGCCGCGTGGATCTGCTGCTCCTCGTCGCGGCCGAGACCCGCGACCACCACGGCCGACGCGCCCGCGTACGACCCCGAGGGCGTCACCTCGAAGTCGAGGAAGGCGGCCAGCTCGCGGATCGCCGTACCGATGGGGGTGTTGCCGGAGATCCCGACCAGCGGCTTGGGCAGCATCGGCCGCAGGAAGATCTCCAGCGCCCCGCCCGAGTGGCACGGGTTGACCACCACGAGCGCCCCCGGCGTCTCCGGGAACGGCGCCGACTCCTCGGGCAGCACCCGCAGCAGGACCGTGTTGCCGTCGCGCAGCGAGTCGAGCGCGGCCTGCCGCACCGAGCCCTCGGCGCACACCCCGCCGACGAACCCCTCGATGGAGCCGTCGGCGAGGATGACCGCGTCGTCGCCGGGCCGCGCCGAGGTAGGTTCCTGGGCGCGGACGACGGTGGCGTGCACGAACGGGCGGCGCTCGTTCGTCAGTTCTTTCGCGCGTTCCGCGATCAGCACAGCGGTTTCCTTAAATGGGAGGCGTGGCCTGGCCCCGCATGGCGTCCCAGACGCGCGAGGGGGTCAGCGGCATGTCCGCGTGGCGCACGCCGAACGGCTTGAGCGCGTCCACGACCGCGTTGACGATGGCCGGCGGCGAGCCGACGGTGGCCGACTCCCCCACGCCCTTGGCGCCGATCGGGTGGTGCGGCGACGGGGTGACCGTGTATCCGGTCTCCCAGTCGGGCACCTCGAGCGACGTCGGGATGAGGTAGTCCATCAGCGAGGCGCCGAGGCAGTTGCCGTCCTCGTCGAACGCGATCATCTCCATCAGGGCCATGCCGACGCCGTCGGTGAGCCCGCCGTGGATCTGCCCCTCGATGATCATCGGGTTGATCCGGGTGCCGCAGTCGTCGACGGCGATGAAGCGCCGCACCTTCACCTGCGCCGTTCCCGGGTCGATGTCGACCACGCAGATGTACGCCCCGTGCGGGTACGTCAGGTTCGACGGGTTGTAGCAGATCTGCGCTTCCAGGCCGCCCTCGATGCCGTCCGGCAGGTCGCCGGCCCCGTGGGCGCGCATGGCGATCTGCTGGATCGTGACCGACTGGCCGGGGTCGCCCTTGACCTGGAACTTCCCCTTCTCCCATTCCAGGTCGGCCACGGTGACCTCGAGCATCGCCGACGCGATGATCTGAGCCTTGTCGCGGACCTTGCGGGCCACCAGCGCCGCCGCGGCCCCGGAGACCGGCGTCGAGCGGCTGCCGTACGTGCCGAGGCCGAACGGGGTCTGGTCGGTGTCGCCGTGCACGACCTCGATGTCGGCCGGCGGGATGCCGATCTCCTCGGCCACGATCTGCGCGAACGTGGTCTCGTGGCCCTGGCCCTGCGTCTTGACCGACAGCCGCACGACGGCCTTGCCGGTCGGGTGCACGCGCAGCTCGCAGCCGTCGGCCATGCCGAGGCCGAGGATGTCCATGTTCTTGCGCGGGCCGGCGCCGACCGCCTCGGTGAAGAAGGAGATGCCGATGCCCATCAGCTCGCCGCGGGCCCGCTTCTCCTCCTGTTCCCGGCGCAGGTCGGCGTAGCCCGCGATGTCCATGGCCAGGCGCATCGTCGGCTCGTAGTTGCCCGAGTCGTACACCCAGCCGGTCTTGGTCTCGTACGGGAACTGCTCGGGCCGGATGAAGTTCTTCAGCCGCAGCTCGGCCGGGTCCATCCCCAGCTCGTAGGCGAGGGTGTCGACGATGCGCTCGACCAGGTACACCGCCTCGGTGATGCGGAAGCTGCAGGCGTACGCGACGCCGCCCGGCGCCTTGTTCGTGTAGACCGCTGTCATCTTGCAGTACGCGGCCTCCAGGTCGTAGCTGCCGGTGAAGACGCCGAAGAAGCCGGCCGGGTACTTGACCGGCGCCGCGGTGCCGTTGAAGGCGCCGTGGTCGGCCAGCACGTTCGTACGGATAGCGAGGATCTTGCCGTCGCGGGTCGCCGCGATCTCGCCGCGCATGATGTAGTCGCGCGCGAACCCCGTACTGATGAGGTTTTCCGACCGGTCCTCCATCCACTTCACCGGCTTGCCGGTGACGATGGAGGCGACGATCGCGCACACGTAGCCGGGGTAGATCGGCACCTTGTTGCCGAAGCCGCCGCCGATGTCCGGCGCGATCACCTGGATCTTGTGCTCGGGCAGGCCGGCCACGATCGCGTAGAGGGTGCGATGGGCGTGCGGGGCCTGCGTGGTCGACCACAGGCGCAGCTTGCCCTCGATGGGGTCGAAGTCGGCGACCGCGCCGCACGTCTCCATCGGCGCCGGGTGCACGCGCGGGTAGACCACGTCGGTCTCGACCACCACGTCGGCCTTGGCGAAGACGGCCGCGGTGGCGTCCTCGTCACCGGTCTCCCAGTCGAAGCAGTGGTTGTCCGCCTTGCCCTCGAGGTCGTCGCGGATCAGCGGCGCGCCCGGCGCGAGCGCCCGGCGGACGTCGACGACCGGGTCGAGGACGTCGTACTCGACGTCGATGAGCTCGAGCGCGTCCCGGGCCTGGTAGCGGTCGTCGGCCACGACGAACGCGACCTCCTGGCCCTGGAAGCGCACCTTGTCGGTGGCCAGCACGGCCTGCACGTCGTTGGAGAGGGTCGGCATCCAGGCCAGGCCCTGCTCGGCCAGCGCGGCGCCGGTGACGACGGCCCGCACGCCCGGCGCGGCCTCGGCGGCGCTGGTGTCGATGGTGACGATCCTCGCGTGCGCGAACGGCGAGCGCAGGATCGCCAGGTGCAGCATGCCCGGCAGTTGCACGTCGTCGGTGAAGCGGCCCCGGCCGCGCAGCAGCCGCGGGTCCTCCTTGCGCAGCATCCGGCCGTAGCCGACCGGCTTCTGGTCGTTGTCGTCGAAGGTCGTGAGCTTCGGTTCCTGTACGGCCGTCATGCCTCGACCTCCTGCTTGGCGGCGGCCTCGTGAACGGAAGCCCAGCGGACCGAGCGGATGATCGTCGAATACCCCGTACACCGGCAGATCTGACCGGAGATGGCCTCGCGGATCTCGGCGTCGGTCGGGTCGGGATTCCGGTCGAGCAGGGCCCGGCAGGTCATCATCATGCCCGGCGTGCAGAAGCCGCACTGCAGGCCGTGGCACTGCCGGAACCCCTCCTGGACGGGGTCGAGCTCGGCGCCCTTGGCCAGGCCTTCGACGGTACGCACCTCGTGGCCCCCGGCCATCGCCGCGAGCACGGTGCACGACTTGACGGGCTCGCCGTCCAGCCAGACCACGCACGTACCGCAATTGCTGGTGTCGCAGCCCCAGTGGGTGCCGGTCAGGCCGAGGTGGTCGCGCAGGAAGTGCACGAGCAGCAGGCGCCCCTCGATCTCCCGGGTGACCTCGACGTCGTTGACGGTCATCGTGACCTGCATGTCAGCTCCTCGCCCGCTCGACGGCCCGCCTCAGCGTCCGCCTGGTCAGCTCGTTGGCGAGGTGCCGCTTGTACTCGGCGCTGCCCCGCTGGTCGGTGGCCGGATCGCAGCTGCGCGCGGCGATCGCCCCGGCCCGCTCGTACAGTTCCTCGGCGGGCGCGTGACCGGCCAGGGCGGCCGAGATCTCCGGGATGCCGGTCGTGTTCGGCCCCACCGCGGCCAGGCCCACCCGGGCGTCGGCGATGGTGCCGTCGGCGGCCAGCCAGACCGCGGCGCCGGCCGAGACCACGGCCCAGTCGCCGGCGCGGCGCTCGACCTTCTCGTACGCGCTGCCACCACCCGGGCGCAGCGGGATCCGGATCTCGGTCAGCATCTCGTCGTCGCCGACCGCCGTCTCGTACGGCCCGACGTGGAAGTCCTCCATGCTCACGACCCGCTCGGCGCCGCCCGGGCCGCGGATGACGCAGCTGGCGTCGAGCGTGGTGCACACAGCCGACAGGTCCTCGGACGGGTCGGCCTGGCAGAGCGAACCACCGAGCGTGCCCCGGTTGCGCACGATCGGATCGGCGATCACCCGCTCGGCGTCTCGGAAGATCGGGAACGCGGCGGCCAGCTCGTCCGACTCGAGCAGCTCCCGATGCCTGGTGAGCGCGCCGATGCGTACCTCATCGGGCGTTGTCGTCACGTAGCCCAGCTCCGCGTGGAGCGGATTGATGTCGATCAGATACTCGAAGTTGGCCAACCGCAGCTTCATCATCGGCAGGAGGCTGTGCCCACCCGCCACGAGCCGCGCTGAGCTGCCCAAACGTTCCAACAGCCCGATGGCATGGTCCACAGTGGTGGCGCGTTCGTATTCGAACGGAGCCGGCACCTGCACGATGCACCTCCCGCGATCGCGGGTGAGACTTCCTCGCCTCCTGTCCAATGTCAACAGCTACCTAAGCGATCTCTTAACTCTCAGGTGCCCTTGAGGGCCGCCTTCCGCACCTTGCCCATGGCGTTACGGGGCAGCTCGGCGACCAGGTGAACGACGCGGGGACGCTTGTGCGCGGCCAGGCGCTCGGCCACGAAGGCCGTGAGCTCCTCGCCCTGGACGGAGTCGGCGACGACGTACGCGGTGATCTGCTCCCCCAGGTCGGGATGCGGGGTGCCGACGACGGCGGCCTCGCGGACGGCCGGATGCAGCAGCAGGGCGTCCTCGACCTCGCCGGCGCCCACCCGGTAGCCGCCGGTCTTGATGAGGTCGGTGGACGCCCGGCCGACGATGCGGTGCCAGCCGTCCGGCCCGATCGAGGCGACGTCGCCGGTGGTGTACCAGTCGTCCACGCGCGGCGGCTGGTGGAGATAACCGTCGAAGAGGGTCGCCCCGCGCACCTGAAGGTGCCCGACGCCGTCGGCCTCGTCGATCAGGCGGGTCTCGACACCAGGGACGGGCAGGCCGACGTGGCCGGGCCGGCGTTCACCGTCGGCGCGGGTGCTGACGGTGATGAGGGTTTCGGTCATGCCGTAGCGCTCGACCGGGGCCTGGCCGGTGAGCGCCCGGAGGTCGTCGAAGACCGGCACGGGAAGCGGGGCGCTGCCGGAGACGAGCAGCCGGGCGCTTCTCAGCTCGCGCGCCTCCGCCGGCGAGGCACAGATCCGCGACCACACGGTGGGCACGCCGAAGTACATCGTGCCGGGCGTGGCGGCGTACGCCAGCGGTGTGGGTTTCCCGGTGTGTACGAGCCGCGAGCCGATCCGAAGCGGTCCGAGCACGCCGAGAACGAGCCCGTGGACGTGGAAGAGCGGAAGCCCGTGAACGAGCGTGTCGCCGGCGGTCCACTGCCACACGTCGGCCAGCGCGTCGAGATCGGCGGCGAGGGCGGCCCGGGAGAGCACGACACCCTTGGGGGGCCCGGTGGTCCCGCTGGTGTAGAGGACGAGAGCGGCGGCCTCCGGCCCGGGTTCCTCCGGCACGTCACCGGGCGGCCGGTCGAGCGTGACGGGGAGGATGGTCCCGCCGGCACGGGGATCGTCGGAGAGCATGAGTTCGGCTCCCGAGTCCCGCAGGATGTGCGCGCGCTCGAGCTCGCCCGCGTCCGGCGGCACGGGAACGGCCTTCACGCCCGCCAGCAACGCCGCCGTGATCGCCACGACGGTCTCGACACCCGGAGTGGCATGCACAGCAACGGTTTCCGCACCGCGCAGTTCAGCGGCGAGCGCCGCCGCCCGCCCGAGAAGTTCATGCCGCGACAGACCCTGCCGGGGGTCGCGGACGAGGTCGGCGGAATCGGCGGAGTCGTGCAGAGCGTCCAGCAGCCGTGGCACGTCAGGCCTCCAGTCGGGTGAGCATCGGGCCGAGCACCTCGTTGACCTCACGAACCAGCACGGTGACGGCCCGCTCGGCGAGATCGACCATGGCCGGCCCCGGCCCGTCCGGCACGGGCGGCAGCGCCCCGAGCGGAACGGGCGCGTCGACGCTCAGCGTCGACCGCACATGCGGAACCCGGCTCAGCTCTTCCTGGGACGGCTGAAGGAACTGCCCGAACGTCTCGGGCCACCCACGCCACCCACGATCCTGCTGCCAGACCCGATCCCCGGCCAGAGCCTCCGGCCACGGCGCCACAAGTCGAGCCTGGACGGTCAGCGACCCGTCCCACTCGTTACGCACGCACTCGGCCGACAACACCCGCCGATGCAGCCGCACATACCCCGGATCAAGATGCGGAGCGGTAGCCAGCCGCCAGGCCACACACGCGAACCCCACGGGCGAGACATCACCCCAGCAGTGCGCGAATTCCTTACCCGCGGCCACCACATGCGCGGCGAACCGCCCACCGCTCTCCCGGTCGTACTGCCGATCGATCCAAGCAACGGAAGGCATCGGATCACCCTATCCCTGTTCGCCCTCGCGGGGTCTGCCCCGGTGTCTTCGCCCAGCGCGCGGCGGTGGCCACCAACTCCGGAAGCTCGGCCGGCGTCCGTAACGCCGTGACATCGGCGACCGGGATCCACCGAGCGTCGGCGACCTCCGGTCTCCTCCAGGACTTCGCGGACGGCGGCTTCGGCCGTGGTTTCGTTCGGGTCGACGTGGCCGCCGGGGTACAGCCACAGGCCGCTCTTGTTGTGGTGCACGAGCAGCACTCGATCGTCGCCGTCGAGAACGACGGCGGAGGCCGTGAAGTGGCGAATGGTCATGGATGGTGCCTCCAACGCTCACACTCCGGCTTGCGCGTCCTAGGAGGCTAGTACTTTTGGTGGACTCAGTGTGGGAGGGTGAAGGGGTGGAGCTGGAGGATCTGCGGCGGCTGCGGCGGGCCCGGGATGTGATGGATCGGGACTACGCGGAACCGCTTGATGTGCCGGCTCTGGCTCGGGTGGCTCTGATGTCGCCGGGGCACTTCTCGCGGAGCTTTCGCAGTGCGTTCGGCGAGACGCCGTACAGCTATCTCATGACCCGGCGGATCGAGCGGGCCAAAGCGCTGCTGCGCCGCGGGGACCTGTCGGTGACCGAGGTGTGCTTCGCGGTCGGCTGTACGTCGTTGGGGTCGTTCAGTTCGCGCTTCACCGAGCTGGTCGGGGAAAGCCCCAGCGCCTACCGCGCCCGCGACCACCAGGAACAGGGTATCCCGGCGTGCATCGCGAAGATCTACACCAGGCCGGTCAGGAACGGAGAAGCCCGGGCCGGGCGCGGCCGCCTAGCGTGACGGGCATGGACATCTGGGTTTCGACCTGCTTCGTCGCCGTGGACGACCATGACGCGGCGCTGACGTTCTACCGGGACGCGCTGGGGCTGCGAGTGCGCAGCGACGTCACGTACGAGGGAATGCGCTGGATCCGTCTGGGATCGCCGTCGCAGCCCGGCGTGAGCATCGTGCTCGAGCCGCTCGTCGCCGACCCCAACGCGTCGGGCGAGGACCGGCGGGCCATGGCCGAGCTGTTGGCCAAAGGGCTGCTCAAGGGGATCGTCCTGAGCACCGACGACATCGACGCGGCCTTCGAGCGGGTCCGGGCCGCGGGAGGCGACGTCCTCCAGGAGCCGATAGATCAGCCGTACGGAGTGCGGGACTGCGCCTTCCGCGACCCGGCCGGAAACCTGCTGCGGATCGCTACCTGAGTACGCGCTTGTCGACGTTCAGGGACTTCGGCAGGGCGATGGTGATCCACTCGTTGTTGTCGGCGACACCCGCCGTACGGCCGCTGGAGAACGGGAAGTTGTTGTCGTTCAGCACGGCGATGGTCTTGTCGTCGAGGATGACGACGTCCTCGATGGTCTGGAACGGGAAGGTGAACGTGGGGCCGAAACCGGCGAGCTGGCGCGGGTTCGCGACGTTCATCAGGTCGACCAGCAGGGTCTTGTCCATCACGCCGTCGCGGTTGCGGTCCCGCTTGTCGGCGATGAAGATCTTCTTGAAGAGGGCCGTGGCGCCCTGGCCGCCGTCGCGCTCGATGACCAGGAAGCGGTCCTTGTCGACGGCGATGGCGTCACCGATCGCGTTGTCCGGGTTGTCGAGCTGGTAGATGAAGCGCTTGCCGGTGTACTTGGCGGCGCGGCGGTCGAACTCGTTGAGGCGCAGCCGGCCCGCCACGTCACCGGTGACCGTGCCCTCGAGCAGCGGGTAGAGGTAGCGGCCGTCCGGGGAGGCGGCCATGCCCTCGAAGCCCTTGCTGCTGCGGGCGGTCGCGGTGACCCCGGTGCGGGCGGCGGTCTCGGGGGCGACGACGCCCTCGAGCGGGATCGGGGCGCGCAGCAGGCGGCCGGCCCGGTCGAAGTTCAGCATGAACGGGCCGAACTCGTCGCCGATCCAGTACGAGCCGTCGGCGCCCTTCACGATCGACTCGGGGTCGAAGTCGGCGCCGGTGAGGACACGGTCCGCACGGGTCAGCTTCCACGAGACGAACCCGCTGGGATCGGACAGGGTGACCCCGCCGAGCACGTCGACCTTGTTGGTCTTGAAGACCGGGGCCAGGCGCTGGACGCGGAGCAGGAAGTCGGCCGAGCTCGCCTGGGTGCCGTACCCGTTGTCGGACAGCACGTCGAAGGTGCCGTCGCCGTTGTCGGCGATGCCGGAGAAACCCTGGACGGGCTGGTCGGCGAAGGGCAGCGTGAAGCCGTTGGTGTTGCCGGAGGCCTGCGCGCCGGACGGCTCGCTACCGGGGACGAAGGTGGCGGCCGGCAGCGAGGCGAAACCGGTCAGGGTGGGCTTGGCGACGTGCTGGCCGCCGGCGTTGGCGGTGCCGGCGAGGGTGAAAGTCAGAGCAAGCGCGCCCGAGGCGGCGAGAACGTTAGCGACCGTCTTTCTCATGAGGCTGGACGCTAAGGAGCCGGGGTTAAGCGTGATCAACCTCTTGATGGCGTCTGCGCCAATGTCTCCACTCCCCCGCCGAAACCGGCCGCGACGACCGCGGCGACGACGGTGGCGGCGCGCAGCGCGTGATAGCCGCCGTGGCCGATGGTGGCGGCGACCAGATCACGGGCGACGGCGCGCGGCAGGGTCCGGCGCGCCGCGTGGTGATCGACCACCACGATGACCTCGGCCGGCCGCATCGCCTGGGCCAGGGCGGAGTCGACCGTACGCCGGAGCGAATCCCAGCGCCGTTCGGTATGGGTCGGGATGACGATGCTCGCGGTCATGAGGCCGAACGTAGAACGCGATCCGATGAATCCCATGAGAATTCGGCGCACGTTCCCTTTCGAACGTGCGCCGAATGTTTCGCGAGTGAAGTCAGCGCCAGAAAACCGCCACCGCGGCGTTGGCCAGGGTCAGCGTGATGATGCCGATGAAGTGCCCCTTGTTGACGGCCTCACGCTTACGCGGGATGAAGACCATGATGAAGATCAGGATCGCGATGACCAGCTTCACACCCAGCTTCACCGGGCTCGGCTCGTCGTCACCACCCCCACGCAGCGGCGCCGCCAGCCCGATCCCGCTGACCAGCTGGATGATCGACCCCCACAGGATCGCCGGGTTGATCCGGAACTTCCCCGACACGAATTGCGCGACCGCCCCACCGAGCAGCAGCGCGAACCCGACCAGGTGAATGAACAGCAGGATGAGCCGAAGTGCTTCCACGGGCTATGAGCTTGCCAAACCCCACCCCACCAGCCACACCCGGGGCGGATTTAATCCCTGGCGGAGGAGGACCGGGGGCCGTGGAGGGCGTGCACTGAGGGCCACATCTCCTCACCCCTGGCGAAGGGCGCCCCGATGTTCGACGACAACGGTTCCTTCCTCCTGGCGACATTCGAGTTCTTTCTGTTCATCGCCTGGTTCATGTGCCTGTTCTGGATCTTCGGCGACCTGTTCCGCAGCAAGGACCTGGGCGGATGGGCCAAGACTCTCTGGACCCTGTTCATCATCATCCTTCCGCTGGTCGGGACGCTGGTCTACCTCATCGCCCGAGGTGGCGGCATGGCCGAGCGGACCGCCGCCAGCCAGCAGGCTCTGCGGCAGCAGCAGGACGCGTACATCAGGTCGGTCGCCGGCTCCAACGGCGGGGCGCGCAGCGTGGCCGACGAGATCTCCTCGGCCAAGGGGCTGCTCGACTCGGGCGCGATCACGGCCGACGAGTACGACCGTTTGAAGGCGTCCGCCCTGGCCAAGAGCGCCGCCTGAGTTTTTGTCGGACCCCACCGCTAGCCTTCCCGGCACCAAGTTCGTGATGGGCCGGAACAAAAGGTTGGCGCATGCAGACTTCCGAGGACACCTTCGACTTCCCCGCCGGTTGGCTCAGGCACCGCTTCGCCCGCCGGGGCGGCTCCGGGCCGGCGACGTTCACGCCCGACAAGAAGGCGCGCGCGTTCGTCGACGCGGAGCTCGCCCGGCGGTCCGAGGTGGTGCTGCCGGTCCTCGAGGCTCCGGCGACGCCGGGTGATCTGCGGGCGAACGGGCTGGCCTGGCTCGACGGCAAGCCCGACGTGTCGCCGGCCGGTGCCGCCGCGGTGGCGCTGGCCGTCGTGCTCGGCAACTGGCAGGCCGGTGACAAGCTGACCGCGTTCGCCGACGTCTGGCTGGCCGAGCGGGGGCCGGTCTTCGCCGCCCTCGCGGCCGTCGAGTTCATGTCGCTCGAGACGATGCACAGTCCGGGACCGGCCCTGCCCGGCGTCGCCCAGCGTTACGGTGTGCGGCACATGCTCCCGGGAAATCAGCGGCACAGCTGGCGGGCCGACATTCCGATGCAGACCCTCTTGCGGGTACGGTCGGCGCTGGCCACGACGACCGACGAGGTGTACCAGGAAGCTGTCGCCGCCCTGGCCGGCCACCAGCACGGCCACCTTTACGCCCGGGCCGCCGCCGCCACGCTCGTGCCCACCGAGACCGCGTGGGTCGATCAGGCCATCGCCGGCACGGTCGCCACCCAGGACATGTATCTGGCGAATCTGCTGGCCGCCGCGGCCGGCGACGGGCGGCAGTTCGGCGAGCTGGCCCCGCTGGCCGGCGGCTGGACGCTCTGGGGCTCGATCGCGATGCTGGCCACCATCGCCGACGGGGTGGGCGCGGCCGTCGCGCCGACGTTGTTCGGGTGGTTCGACCAGGACGCCGGTGACGCCGAATCGATCCGCCGCATCTTGAGTGTGCTGGCCGTGTTGCCCGGCGACGACGTGATGCGCGGCCTGATCGAGCGGGCCGGCCGCAAGCACGTGACTCCCTACCTGCTCGAGGCGGCCGGGCGTTACCCGCGCCGCGGGCTGCGCCTGCTCGCCGAGTCGGGCCGGCACGACGACCTGCTCCGGGCCCACCTGCTCAACCACCCCGATCTGGTCGCGGAGGTGCGGCCGGAGCTGAGCGCGGCGGCCGCGGCCCGGGTCGAGGCGATCACGGCCGAGGCCGCGTCGCTGGTCACGGCGCCGATCGAGGCGGTGCCGCCGGTTCTGGCCGATCCGCCGTGGAACCACCGGGTCAAGGCGGCCAAGCCCGTAGTCATCGCCGGGCTCAACTGCGACGACACGCCCGCGACGGAGTGGCTGCCGGGCGAGCGCGACGCGTGGCGGGCCACCCCGATCCGCCACTACGACAAGCCGGCGGAGGGCTGGGAGGAGCTCGCCCACCGGATGGCCTCGGGTACGGCCCAGTGGAACGATCCGGTCCGGCTTCTCACCGACGGTCCCGACGAGGTAGCCCGCCGGGTGCTGCACCGTTGGCGGCCCACGTACGCGTACGACGCCGGCTCGTGGCTGCGGGTGGCCGCCGACCGGTTCGAGGCCGCCCTGCTGCCGGTGATCGTCTCGCTGGCCCGGCAGTCCCCCGGTGAGTACGCGCCGCTGCTGGCGCCCTTCACCTCGCCCGAGGTCGCCGTGCTGATGGCGGGCTGGCTGGCCCGGCTCAAGGCCACCCGGCAGCAGGCGGTGCAGTGGCTCCTGCGTCATCCTTCCGCCGCCGCGCGCGCCCTCGTGCCGGCCGCCCTGCAGAAACCCGGGCCGGCCCGGCGCGAGGCCGAGCAGGCTCTGCTCGCGCTGCACCTCAACGGTCACGGCGACGCTGTGCGGGCGGCCGCGGGGTCGTACGGGACGGAGGCCGCCGCCGCGATCGGCACGCTCCTCGCCACCGACCCGCTGAGCGTGCTGCCGGCCAAGATGCCGCCGGTGCCGTCGTGGGCCGTGCCGGGCCTGCTGCCGCCGGTGCGGCTGCGTGACGGCTCGGGCGCGCTGCCGCCCGGCGCCGTGACGAACCTGGTGAGCATCCTCGCCATCTCGCGGCTCGACGACCCGTACGCCGGCCTGGCCCCGGTCCTCGAGGCCTGCGAGCCGTCGAGCCTGGCCGAGTTCGGGTGGGGGCTGTTCCAGCGCTGGCAGGCGGCCGGCGCCAACGCGAAGGAGAACTGGGCGCTGTCGGCGCTCGGGCTGATCGGCGACGACGAGACGGTCCGGCGGCTGAGCCCGCTGATCCTGGCCTGGCCGGGCGACGGCGGGCACGCCAAGGCGGTCACCGGGGTGAACATCCTGGCCGCGATCGGCAGCGACGTGGCACTCATGCGGCTGCACGGCATCGCCCAGCGGGCCAAGTTCAAAGGGCTGAAGAACACCGCGAACGAGAAGATGGCCGAGGTCGCGGCCGTGCTGGGGCTGAGCGCCGAGCAGCTCGCCGACCGGCTGGTGCCCGACTTCGGGCTCGACGCGGCGGGCAGCCTGCGGCTCGACTACGGCGGCCGGGAGTTCACGGTCGGCTTCGACGAGCAGTTGCGGCCGTACGTGGCCGACGCGGCCGGCAAGCGGCTCAAGGCGCTGCCCAAGCCGGGGGTGCGCGACGACGCGGAGCTGGCGCCACAGGCGTACAAGCAATTCTCCGCTTTGAAAAAGGACGTGCGGACCGTCGCCACCGACCAGGTCCGGCGCCTGGAGCAGGCGATGGTTTCCGGCCGCCGGTGGAGCGCCGGGGAGTTCCAGCAGCTGTTCGTCGGCCATCCGCTGCTGTGGCACATCGTGCGGCGGCTCGTGTGGGCGGTGTGGCATTCCGACGGCACGCCGGCCGGCGCGATCCGGGTGGCCGAGGACCGGACGTTCTCCACCGTGGCGGATGAGGAGACGACCCTGCCCGAGGACGCCACCGTGGGCGTGGCCCACCCGTTGCATCTCGGCGGCGACCTGGCGGCATGGTCGGAGCTCTTCGCCGACTACGAGATCCTGCAGCCGTTCCCGCAGCTGAGCCGCTCGACGTTCGCGCTCAGCAGCGAGGAGGCCAAGACCAGCCGGCTCACCCGCTTCGAGCAGGTCACCGTGCCCACCACCAAGCTGCTCGGGCTCGAACGGCGCGGCTGGCGGCGGGAGACGCCGCAGGACGCGGGCATGCAGAGCCGCTTCGAGCTGGCCGTCGCGGCCGGCGTCGAGGTGGCCGTCGAGATCGAGCCCGGCATCGCGGTCGGGTACGTGGGCGAGTTCGGCGATCAGAAGATCACGATGGTGATGCTGCACAACGGCACCGGCAGTCGCTGGCACAGCGACCCGCGCGGCCAGCTGGCCCTGGGCGAACTCGACCCGGTGGTCGCGTCCGAGATCATCCGCGACCTCACGGAGGTGACCGCGTGAGCCTCACCGAGATCGAGGTGACCGACCCCGCCGACAGCGTGCAGCGGCCGCCGGCCGAGGTGCGCTTCGCCGCCGAGCTGGCCCGGCTGCGCGCGGCCGACAGCGCGGCCCGGCCGCCGGGCTGGGTGCTGAGCGTGCAGGCGGCCCGCCGGTTCGTCGTGGGCGACCCGGCGCTGAAGGTGAGCCGCAAGTTCGTCGGCGACCCGTCGCTGATCGACCGGGCGCTGATCACGCTGGCCACCAGCCGCGGGCTGATGCTGGTGGGCGAGCCGGGCACGGCCAAGTCGCTGCTGTCCGAGCTGATCGCGGCGGCGGTCAGCGGCGACTCGACGCTGACCATCCAGGGTGGCGCGGCCACGACGGAAGACCAGATCCGCTACTCGTGGAACTACGCGCTGCTGGTCGCCGAGGGGCCGTCCACCCGCTCGCTGGTGCCGGCGCCGCTGCTGCGCGGCATGGCCGAGGGGCGTACGGTCCGGTTCGAGGAGATCACCCGCTGCCCGCTGGAGGTGCAGGACTGCCTGCTCTCGCCGCTGTCGGACCGGGTGCTGGCCATTCCCGAGCTGACCGGGCCGGAATCGATGGTGTTCGCCCGCGACGGCTTCAACATCATCGCGACCGCCAACACCCGCGACCGGGGCGTCAACGACATGAGCTCGGCCCTGAAGCGGCGCTTCAACTTCGAGACGGTCTTCCCGATCGCCGACTTCGCGACCGAGCTGACCCTGGTGGCCGACGAGGCGGCCCGGCTGCTGGCCCGCTCCGGAGTGACGGCGGAGCCCCGCCGGGACGTGCTCGAGGTGCTGGTGACGACGTTCCGCGAGCTGCGTACGGGCGAGACGGCCCGGGGTGACTCGATGGACCGGCTGTCGGCGGTGATGAGCACGGCCGAGGCGGTGTCGGTGGCGCACGCGGTCGGGTTGCGGGGCTGGTTCCTGCGCGGCGAGCCCGGCAACGCCGAGGACATCGTCGCCTGCCTGGCCGGCACGGCGGCCAAGGACAACGCGGAAGATCTCGCCAAGCTGCGCCGCTACCTGGCCCAGCAGATCACCTGGCGGGACGGCAACCAGTGGCAGGCGCTGCACCAGGCCCGCCACCTGCTGCCGGGCTGAGCCATGCCGGTCACGTTCATCGGGGTCCGCCACCACAGCCCCGCCTGCGCGCGGCTGGTGGCCGACACGATCGGCCGCCTGCGACCGGCGTACGTGCTCATCGAGGGCCCGGCCGACGTCAACGGCCGGATCGGCGAGCTGCTGCTCGGTCACCAGCTGCCGGTCGCGGTGTTCAGCAGCTACCGGGACGACACCCGGCGGCACGCCTCGTGGGCGCCGTTCTGCGAGTACTCACCGGAGTGGGCCGCGCTGACCCACGGGCGCGCGGCCGGCGCGGCGCTGCGCTTCATCGACCTGCCGGCGTGGCATCCGGCGTTCGAGGGCCGCAGCAACCGCTACGCGGACGCGGAGCTCCGCTACGCCGACGTGATGGAGCGCCTGTGCCGCGCCTTCGAGGTCGACAACGTGGACGCGCTGTGGGACCACCTGTTCGAGATCGCGCCCACCGAGGGCCTGGCCGAGAGGCTGGAGACCTACTTCGATCTGGTACGGGGTGAGTCCGCGGCCGGCGACTCCGACACCGCCCGCGAGTCCTACATGGCCTCCTGGGTGGCAGCCGCCGCGGCCGCCGCCGGCGACCGGCACGTAGTGGTCGTCACCGGCGGCTTCCACCGGCCGGCGCTGGTCCGAGCGCTCGCCGCTTCCGAGGCGGCCCGGCCCCGTTCCGGCGCCTCTTGGCCGCACATTCCCGAAATGCCGGACGGGGCGGTCGGCGGGAGCTTTCTCGTGCCGTACTCGTTTCGGCGGTTGGACTCGTTCGACGGGTATCAGTCGGGGATGCCGTCGCCCGGGTACTACCAGGAACTGTGGGAGTCGGGTCCGGACGGGGCCGCCCGGCATCTCGTCGAGGCGGTGGCGGAGCGGCTTCGCCGGAAGCGGCAGCCCGTGTCCACGGCGGATCTCATCGCGGCCCGGGCCACGGCGGAAGGGCTGGCCACCGTGCGCGGGCATCATCGGCCCGGGCGTACCGACGTGCTCGACGGGCTCGCGTCGGCGCTGGTCAAAGAGGCGCTCGACGTGCCGCTGCCGTGGGCGCGGCGGGGCACGCTGGAAGCCGGCAGCCATCCGGTCGTGGTCGAGATGGTGGCCGCGCTCAGTGGTACCCGCGTCGGCCGGCTGCACCCGGAGACGCCGGCGCCGCCGCTCGTGCACGACCTCGACGCGGAGCTGGAACGCGCCGGGCTCGACGGGGCGGCCGAGGTGGAGCTCGACCTCACGCTCGCGACCGGCCGGGAACGCAGCCGCCTGCTGCACCGGGTGCGCCTGCTCGGTGTGCCCGGGTTCGAGCGGGACAGCGGCCCCACCACGGGCCTCGACCCGGTTCTGCGGGAACGCTGGACGCTGCGCCCCGGACCCGGACGGCTGACCGCGGTGATCGAGGCCGGGGCGTACGGGGCGACGCTCGCCGACGCCTGCGCGGCCGTGCTCGCCGAGCGTGCCGCCCAGGCCGGGCGGGACGTCGACGCGCTCGCCCTCGTCCTGTTCGACGCCGCGTTGTCCGGCACGGCCGACGTCTCCGCGCGCACCCTCGCCGACATCGAGGCGGCCGTCGGCGCCGCGCCCGACCTGGGACCGCTCGGGCGGATGCTGGCCGTGGTGCTGACCATGTGGCGGCACGACGGGCTGTTCGGGACCGCCCGCGGCGCCACCCTGGGCACCGTCATCGCCGCCGCCGTCCGCCGGGTGCTGTGGCTGGCCGAGGGCGTCCGCGGCGGTGACGCCCCGGCCGATCCGGGACGCATCGGCGCGCTGGCCGCCTGCCGCGACGGGCTGCGGCACGCCGGCCGGGCGCTCGGACTCGACCGGGACGCCGCGATCGAGGTCGCCGCCCGCGTCTGCACCGACCGGGAGGCCCCACCCGACCTGCGCGGCGCCGCGTTCGGTCTCCGCTGGGCCCTGCACGACGACCCGTACACCGTCGAGCCCCTGCGCGGAGTCCGCGGAGCCTTCGTGCCCCGGTCGGCCGGCGACTGGCTGGCCGGGCTGTTCGCGGTCGCCCGGGAGGAGGTTCTGCACTCCCCCGACGTGATCGGCCTGCTCGACGAGTTGCTGTCCGGCATGTCCCCGGACGACTTCCTCGTCTCGCTGCCGGCCCTGCGCCAGGCCTTCGAGTACTTCCCGCCCCGCGAACGCGAGACCATCGCCGGCCAGATCCTCGCCCGGCGGGGCCTGGCCGGCTCGGGGCGCGCGCTCCTTCGTACGGCCGGGCCCGGCCCTTCCGTCGTAGCGGCCGGAATGGTGCTGGACAGCCGCGTCGACACCGTCCTGCGGCGTGAAGCCCTGATCATCGGAGACGTGCCGTGACCGATTCTGATCTCGAGCGCTGGCGGCTCGTGCTGGGCGACCCGGCGGCCGCCCTGGGTGATCTCGGACCCGACGCGGTCCGGCGGGACGCCGCGCTGCGATGGCTCTACGGGCGGGACGACGAGCACGCCAAGCGGGACGTGCGCACCGGCGGGGACGGCGCGCCGGCGCTGACCACCGTGGACTGGCTCGGCGACATCACGCGGCTGTTCCCCCAGGAGACGGTCGAGCGGCTGCAGCGGGACGCGGTGGAGCTCTACGAGATCACCGACGTGGTCACCGACCCCGAGGTGCTGCGGACGATCGAGCCGAACCCGGGGCTGCTCCGGGCCGTACTGCAAACCAAGCATCTGATGAACCCCGAGGTGCTGCGGCTGGCACGGCGGATCGTCGAAGCCGTCGTCCGCGACCTCATGGCGACGATGGCGACGGAGGTGCGGACGGCGTTCACCGGCACGCGGGCCCGCAAGCCGAGCCGCTGGAAGCAGGCCCGCGACTTCGACGTCACCCGGACGCTGCGCGCCAACCTGGGCCACTACCGGCCCGACGAGCGGCGGCTTTACATGGAAACACCACACTTCTTTTCCCGTACGCGCAAGCAGGTCGACCAGTGGCAGGTGATCCTGCTCGTCGACCAGTCGGGCTCGATGACCGATTCCGTCATCCACTCGGCGGTGACGGCTGCGTGCCTGTGGGGCCTGCCCGGCGTGCGGACACACCTGGTCGCCTTCGACACCGAGGTGGTCGACCTGACCAGCGACGTGGACGACCCGGTCGAACTGCTCATGAAGGTCCAGCTCGGCGGCGGCACCAACATCGCCAAGGCGGTCCTGTACGGCGCGAGCCTCATCGAACAGCCGCGGCGGGCCATCGTGGCGCTGATCAGCGACTTCTACGAGGGCGGCTCCGAGCAGACGCTGGTCCGCGCGGTCCGCGACCTGGTCGAGCAGGGCACGAAGGTGCTCGGCCTGGCCGCGCTGGACAGCCAGGCCAACCCGGCGTACGACCGGTCGACCGCCCAGAGGCTGGCCAACGTCGGCGCCCCGATCGGCGCGATGACCCCCGGCCAACTGGCCCAGTTCATCGCCGAGCAGGTGACCCGATGAGCACACGACTCTTCGCCGCGACAAGCGCACAGCTCGATCCGGAAACGAACGCGCGGCTCGGTGCTGGGACGAGCATGCGGCCTGCTGTCGAGGGAAGGGTGTCATGAGGGCCGATCTGGGGGCGCTCACGGCGGCGACGCTGGCCGAGCTGACCAATCGGGGCCTGGTCAAGCGGGCCGCGCGCGAGCTGGAACGCGACACTCCCAAGCTCTCCGAGGACGCCGACGGCACGGTACACGCGGTTTTCCCGGACGGGACCGTCACTGATCTGCCGCCCGGTGGCCTCGAAGCGGGCACCTGTAGTTGTGGCGCCACCGGCATCTGCCGGCACGTGATCGGGCTCGTCCTGGCCTATACGCCTTGGTCGGAAGGGCCGCCGGCCGATGGCTCCGGAGCCGCTCCGGGTGAGGCGCCGGCGACTACGGCACCGGGCGGCGACGCGCTAATGACCGGAACCGACAGCAACGCCGACGCGGCCGGAACCGACAGCGGCCCCAACGCGAACCCGAACGGCAGCAAAGCCGACACGGGTGGGGACAGCGGTAAAGGCCGCGCGGTCGGGCACGGCGGCAAGGGCAGCGCGGTCGGGGACGGCGACAGAGCCGGCGCGGCCGGAGACAGCGGCACGGGCAACGCGGTCGGAGACAGCGACAAAGCCGGCGCGGTCGGACACGGCGACAAAGCCGGCGCGGCCGGAGACGGCGACAAAGCCGGCGCGGCCGGAGACGGCGACAAAGCCGGCGCGGCCGGAGACAGCGGCATGGGCAACGCGGGCCGGGACGGCGGTGTGGGCAACTCGGGCGGGGGCGACCGTGACGGCGCCTCGGCGGGTCATTCGAGTGGAGAGGCGCTGGATCCGGCCGCCGGGAGCGGCGGTCTTGGTTCTTGGGCGGTGGCGGGTGGTGCGGCGACTGCGACGGCTCGGGGCGGCGTCGCTGGCGGCCGGCCGGGCCGCATGGGTGCTGGCAGTGGGGAGGCAGGGGCGGGTGGGTGGTCGCCTGGGGCGTTCACGGATGAGCAGCTGACGGCTCGGGTCGGGGCCCGGATGATGGCGGCGGCCCGGCGGGTCCTGCGGGCGGGGTATGTGGCTCGGGTTCATCGGGGGCGGGTGTCGGACCCGGTTCCCACTGTGGAGCTTCCCACGGCGACGGTGCGGTTTCTCGTACCGCATGATCTGGGGTTTGCTCGCAGCGATGCCGTGGCCGGGAGCCGGGATGACGTGCTGGCGCTGGCGGTGTGGGCGTTTCGGGCCGCCGACGAGCAGGGTGCCGGTGAGGCTGACGTTCAGGTGCAGGTGGGCGGGGCGCCGGCCGGTCAGACGGGCGTGGAAGGGCTTGATCGGGCGGTCGCGCTGGCCGGGACGGTGGTGCGGGAAGGGGCCGTTCATCTCGGGGCCGGGATGGGCGGGGAGATCGCGGCGGTACGGGCGGGGCTGGAAGCGGCTCGGATGCGGTGGCCTCTGGGGGCCGTCGACGACCTTGCGGAGCAGTTGACGGCGTACCGGGAACGCAGTGCTCGTTATCGGCCCGAGGCGTTGGCCGATCATGTGGCTGAGCTGGTGGCCCGGTATCGCAGTGTGACGCGGGGTGGGGCTTCGCTGGCGTCGCGGGTGCTGGGGACCGATGAGGCGTCGGAGACGCCGCTGCGGCGGGCGCGGCTGGACGGGCTCGGGGCGCGGGTGTCGGCGGTGGGGGACGAACGTACGGTCGACGTGTTTCTGGCCCATGCGGACAGTTCGGCGGTGCTCGTGCTGCGGCGGCGGTACGTGACCGACGAGAGTGGGCCGGAACTGGGGCGGCGGCGGGTGGCCGGGGTGACGCTGGGGGCGCTGGCCGGCGGGGCGGTGATCACCGAGTCGGCGGCGCGGAGTGCGAGCCGGGCGGTGCGGCTGGGGACGCGGCGGCTGAGCCGGACGGAAGCGATGACCACCCGGGACACGTGGCAGCATCTGCCGGGGAGTCTGCTCGTCCCGGATCTGGCCGGGCTGGCCGTGGAACTCGACGCCCTGCCGCCGCGGCCGATCCGGGCTCGGGTGGAGGCCGAACTGGTGCGGGTCGTGCCGATCGCGGAGGTGCGGTCGGTGACGTACGCGCCGGGGGCGCAACGCGTCGACGCCGAGATCGCGGACGGGAACGGGGTGACCGCCCGGGTGAGCGCGGTGCACGCGGCGTGCGCGCCGGGGCGGCTCGACGCGGTGGTGGCGGCGCTGGAGGGCGGCGCGCGGTTCGTGGCGGGCAGCGTTCGGCGCAGCGGGGGCACCGTCGTGATCGACCCGATCGGGTTCGCCTCCGGTGACGGGGTTGTCGTGCCGGATCTGGCGGAGGGCGGTGGGGTCGGCGATCCCCGGGACCGGCTGGGCGAGGTGACGGATCCGCTCGGGCGGGCCGTGGTGGACGCGCTGGAACTGCTGGCCGAGGTGGCGCACCGCGGGCTGCTGCATCTACCGTCGTCCATGGGCGGGCGGCTGCGCGGCGCCGCCGAACGCCTGGAGACGGTGGGACTGCGCCAGGCGGGTGCGGCGGTCTCCGCGCTCGTCGCCCGGTTGGGGCCGGATCCGGGCGACGAGGCCTTCGAGGTGTGGGCCGACGCCTATCTGCGGGTGGGCCTATGCGCTGAACTGCTGCCGTAAACGCCGGCCCGGGCTGGGCCGCCGAGACGCGCCGGGCCGGCGGGAGCGCGATGCCCAGACGCCGGCAAAGCCGCCGACACACGCCAGGCGGCCAGGAGCGCGATGCCCAGGCGCCGGCAAAGCGGCCGAAACACGGCGGGCGGGAGCGCGATGCCCAGACGCCGGCAAAGCGGCCGAAACACGGCGGGCGGGAGCGCGATGCCCAGACGCCAGTGAAGCCGCCGGGACGCGCCAGGTGGGCGGGAGGCGATACCCGCGCGCCGGTAAAGCAGGCCGACCCGGCGCGCTGGTGAAGCGGGCCGGGCCGGCGCGCCGGCGAAACGGGCCGCACCAGCGCGCTGGTGAAACGGGCCGCGCCAGCGCGCTGGTGAAGGGCGTCGGGGCGCGGTGGGTCAGCGGGCGGGGTGGGCCAGGGCGGCGGGTGGGAGTTTGGCCAGGCGGGGCCAGAAGGAAGCCAGTGTGGCGGCGCCGGCTAGGAGGACGTCGATGGCGGTTCGTTCGTCGCTGTCGTGCCAGCGGTCCTCGGGGAGGCCGGTGCCGAAGTAGACGACCGGGGCCTCCAGCATGCGGGCCAGCACCTCGGCGGGGCCGCCGCCGGCGTTGCCCATGCGGCCGGCGGGGGTGCCGAAGCCGTCCTCCATCGCGGCGGCCAGGGCGGCCACCGCGGGGTGGTCGGGTGGGGTCGCGTACGGCTTCTGGCCGGTCTCGGCGGAGACCGTGATCTCGTAGTCGACCCGGTCGCTCAGTGTCTCGGCGGCCCAGCGGTACAACTGGTCGGCGACCGCCTCGGGGGTCTGGTCGGGGACGATGCGGATGCTCAGGGTGGCCTCGGCCTGGGACGGGACGGCGCCGCGGGACGGGCCAATCGGGTCGCCGCCGATCAGGCTGATCACCTCGGCCTGAGGGCGCAGCCACAGGCGTTCGAGGACCGTCCAGCCGTGTTCGCCGCCGATGCTGCGGGTGGCCGAGCGCTCCAGCCAGTCCTCGTCGGAGTACGGCAACGCCGCCAGTTCGGCCCGGCGGCGAGCGGTCGGCTCGGCCACGTCGTCGTAGAAGCCGGGCAGGGTGATCACGCCCTTCTCGTCGTGCAGGGAACCGATCAGGCGGCTGAGCTCGATCAGCGGGTTCGGCGCGGGGCCGGACACCGCGCCGCTGTGCATGTCGCGCAGCGGGCCGCGTACCTCCAACTGGGCCAGAATCATGCCCCGCATGCTCGTGCACACCGCGGGATGGTCGCGATGCCAGAGCAGCGTGTCCGAGAAGACGACCAGGTCGGCGGCGAGCCGTTCCCGGTTGCTCTCCAGCAGGCCGGAGAAGCCGGCCGAGCCCGTCTCCTCCTCGCCCTCGACCAGCAGCTTGATGTTCACGGCGGGCGCGCCGGCCTCGTCCACGTGGGCGCGCAGGCCCCAGACGTGCGCCATCACCTGGCCCTTGGCGTCGGAGCTGCCCCGGCCGTAGACGTAGCCGTCCCGCTCGATCGGCTCGAACGGCGCCGTCTCCTTCCACTCCTCGTCCTTGGCCGCCCGCACGTCGTGATGGCTGTAGACCAGCACCGTCGGGGCGCCCGGGGCCGCGCACCACTCCGCGTACACGGCCGGCGAACCGTCGGCGTCCCACACCTCCACCGTGGGGAAGCCGGTCCGGCGCAGCGTTCCGGCCAGCCAGTTGGCCGAGCGCAGCACGTCGATCTCGTGCTCCGGCACACCGGCCACGGACGGCACCCGCAGCCATTCGGTGAGCTCACGGATCAGATCCGCGCGGTGCGCGGTCAGGTAGTCGGGCATGGCCGCCGACTACCCACGGATCTTCGGTTCAGTCCCGCCGTAACAGGGCCAGCGTGTTCCTCAGCTCCCGGCGCAGGGTCCGCTCGGCCGCCTCCGGGTCCTGGGCGCCGACCGCCGCGACCAGGGCGGCGTGACTGTCCTCGCCCGGGTTGGGCAGCTGCGCGCGCAGGTCCAGCAGCCGGACGAGGTCGATCAGGCCGTCCCGCAGGACCGGCAGGAACTCGGTGAACAGGTTGAGCAGGATCGGGTTGTGGGCGGCGGCGACGATGGCGGCGTGCAGCGCGATGTCGGCGTCGACGAACGCGGCGTCGTCCTCGCCGGCGGCCTCGACCCGGCGCCGCATGGCGGCGTCGATGGCGGTCAGGTCGTCGTCGGTCCGGCGGGCCGCGGCCAGGCGGGCCGCCTCCACCTCCAGGGCCACGCGGACCTCGTACACCTCGGAAAGCTCGGCCCGTCGCAGCTGGACCGCCCAGTTGACCTTCGGCTCGGCGGCGACCACGAAGACGCCGGCGCCCTGACGGGACTCGACGAGGCCGGCGCCGGCCAAGATGCGCATGGCCTCGCGCAGGGTGGGGCGGCTGACGCCGAGCAAAGGCGCCAGTTTGTGCTCGCCGGGCAGCTTGGTGCCGACGCCCCACTCGCCGGAGCTGATCCGGGCGCGTACCCGCTCGGCGACCTGGGCGACGAGCGGTGACGGGCTGACCGGATCCATCGCACCAGACTAACTTGTCATACAACCTGACAAGTTCTATCGTGGGCGCATGGCACTTCTCCTCCTCGGTCGCCGCTGCGGGGCCTGACACGGCCGGCACCCCGCAGCGGGTGGCCCGCGCGCCGGTCGATCGGACCCGACCGACCCTGGAGATCACGATGAACCCGCAACGCCCCAGCGGCATGCCCTTCCACCGCTACCGTCCCGTCCACGACCGCGTCGCCCTGCCGCTGACCGAGCGCGACTGGCCCACCAACCGGATCACCGAGGCCCCGCTCTGGGTGCCGGTGGACCTGCGCGACGGCAACCAGGCCCTGGCCGAACCCATGGACGCCGGCCGCAAGCGCCGCTTCTTCGACCAGCTCGTGGCCATGGGCTACAAGGAGATCGAGATCGGTTACCCGTCAGCCAGCAAGACCGATTTCGATTTCGTACGCCATCTGGCCGCGGCCGAACTGCCCGAGGACGTCACGGTGGTCGTCTTCACGCCGGCCCGCGCCGAGCTGATCGACCGCACTGTCGAGTCGGTCGACGGCCTGGACCGGGTGATGATCCATCTGTACACGGCCACCGCCCCGGTGTGGCGGGACGTCGTGCTCGGGCGTACCCGCAAAGAAGTCAAGTCCTTGATCCTCGACGCCGCCGCCCACCTGGCCCGGCGCGCGCCCGGACGCCGCTTCCAGTTCTCGCCCGAGGTCTTCAACCTCACCGAGCCCGACTTCATCCTCGAGATCGGCGCCGCCCTCACCGACCTGTGGGACGCGAGCCCCGACCACCCGGTGGTGCTCAATCTGCCGGCGACGGTCGAGGTCGCCACCCCCAACGTGTACGCCGACCAGATCGAATACATGCACAAGAACCTCGCCCGGCGCGACGCGGTGATCCTCTCGGTGCACCCGCACAACGACCGCGGCACCGGCGTGGCCTGCGCCGAGCTGGCGGTGCTGGCCGGCGCGCAGCGCGTCGAGGGCTGCGTGTTCGGCAACGGCGAGCGCACCGGCAACGTCGACCTGGCCACCCTGGCCCTCAACCTGTACGCGCAGGGCGTCGACCCGATGATCGACTTCTCGGAGATCGACGCCGTCGTGGAGGTCGTCGAACACTGCACCCGGCTGCCGCTGCACCCGCGCCACCCGTACGCGGGAAGCCTCACCCACACCGCCTTCTCCGGCACCCACCAGGACGCGATCGCCAAGGGCCTGGCCCGGCACGCCAAACAGGCGGCCGAGCTCGGGGTGCCGGAGAGTCAGGCGCCGTGGGCGGTTCCCTACCTGCCGATCGACCCGGGCGACCTCGGCCGCGATTACGAAGAGGTCATCCGGATCAATTCACAGTCCGGAAAGGGCGGCATAGCGCACATCCTGCGGATCCACCACGGCCTGGACCTGCCGCCCGGGATGCGCCCGGACTTCGCCCGCACGGTCCAGGGTGTCACCGACAACACGGGCCGCGAACTGCGCCCGGCCGAGCTGTGGCAGCTCTTCCACGACACGTACGTCTCCCCCGGCGTCACATCCCCGGTCCGGCCGGGCGAGGCGACGGCCATTCACCGGGACGGAGCTTGGGTGTACGCGGAATGCGCCGTCGACGGGCACCGAGCGTGGGGCGCCGGGCCTGCCGAGGAACACGCGCTCCGGGCGGCGGCCAACCGCACGTCCCCGAACGCGGACCGGCGCCCGTGACGGCGATCCGGGCCTCCGCTACCTCAGGAACCGGCTGACCTCGTCCGCGAAGTCCTCCGGGTGCTGGAACAGGAAGGCGTGCCCGGCGTCGCTGTAGAGCACGACCTTCGCGTCCGGCAGCCGCTGTGACATCGCGTAGGTGGCGTACGAATTGATCATCACGTCGTGCGCGCCGTTGGCCACCAGGACCGGCAGGGTGAGCTCGCCCTGCCGGTCCCAGAAGCCCTTGAAGGTGCCGATGGCCTTGAGCTGGGCCCTAAAGGTCTCGGGCTGCACGGCCGCCTTCGACTCGCTGAGCCGGTGGTCGAGCCGGCGCAGCGAGGCCAGACCCTTCGCGCGGGCCCGCTCGGTCTCCGGGAAGAACAGGTAGAGGAAGTCCTCGTCGTGGTTCTCCGGGTGGGCCAGGGTCTCGTTGACCTTCGCGGGCGGCGGCGGCAGATCGGGCACACCCCCGGCCGAGCTCCCGGCCACGATCAGCCGGCGGACCAGCCCCGGCGCCCGAAGCGCGATCCCCTGAGCGACGATGCCGCCCATCGACCACCCGAGCACGTCGACCTGGTCGAGCCCGAGCGCCCGGATGAACGCGATGGCCCCGTCGGCCAGCCCTTCGATGCTGTCCGGCGCCGTACCCTCGGAGAAGTTGGTCCCCCGGTTGTCGAAGACGATGACCTCCCGCTCCGCGGCCAGCCGGTCCAGCAGCTCCGGATCCCAGTGGTCCATCGTCCCGCGCAGCCGCATGCACAACACGAGCGGAATGCCGCCCGCCTCCCCGAACCGCCGATACGCGAAGCCATCCACAAACCGGGTCTCAGCCCGATCAGCCAGGTAAGTAGTCACCCCTTTACACTCACCCGGGCGCCGCACACCGCCATAAGTCACTTGACCGACCTAGCCGAAAAGAAGTCCTCTTGCTGGGACCGGACGCACCGATCCGGGCCTCGCGGGACCATGCCTACGACTCCGCGAGCGATGTGCCCGGCCGGACAGCCGCGATCGCCGACCCGGCCGGAAGCCGCGCCGCGGTGTCCGCGCTCAGCGTGCGGATCTATCACCAAGGCGGGACGATCTACTCGGCCGCGCCGAGGGCGTTGCCCTGTCTGGTCGCCTTGGTTCTCGACGAACGGATCGCCGTCCGTGCGCCGACTCTGGAGCTGATCGGCGGCCTGGGAAGTTCGCCGGCATGTCGCTTTCCCACTGGCTCAGGTCACGGACCGGCCCGAGGCGATATGGGAGGCGGTCCGGCGCCGGTGGGATCACGAGGACGACGAGGCGGCACGGATGGGACTCGTCGCGCTGGTCGGGCAGCTTCTGCGCAACGGCCCGCGGGGCGGGAACCCGGAGCCGCGGCGCTGGCCGGCCACCCGGGACTCCCGGAGAACCGCTCCTGCGCCAGGTGGTCGAAGGCGACCGTCGGCGCGTAGTGCCGGGCGGATGGCGTCGCCGAGATCGCGCGGCGACGGCTGACAGCTGAGCCCGGCGGCGGCCTTGCCTAGGGTTTGCGGGCGACGCCGCCGTAGAGGGCCACCTGGGCGTCGGTGAGGTCGGTGGCGGTGGTGGGGCGCCAGCGCAGGATCGGGACCACGCCGGGGTCGATCAGGTCGAGGCCGGCGAAGAAGCGGGACACCTCGGGCTGGGAGCGCAGCCGGGTCGGGATGCCCTGTTCGCGCATGATGGCGGTGAAGCGGGCCCAGGACTCCGGGTCGTGGTCGCCGGTGATGTGGGAGAGCACCAGGTAGCTGCCGCTCGGCAGGCGGGACATCAAAGACTCGACGATGTCGTACGGGTTCTCGTCGTCCTCGATGAAGTGCAGGATGGCGAAGAGCAGCAGCGCCACCGGCTCGTCCAGGTCGAGGGTGTCGCGGACCTCGGGGGCGTCGAGGATGGTCGCCGCCTCCTGGAGGCGGGCGCCGACATACGCCGTACGGCCGGACGGGTTGCTGGTCAGGAGCGCGCGGGCGTGGCTGAGGACGATCGGGTCGTTGTCGACGTAGACGATGCGGGCGGACGGGTCGGCCTCCTGGGCCACCTCGTGCACGTTCGGCGCGGTGGGCAGGCCGGTGCCGATGTCGAGGAACTGGCGTACGCCGGCCTCGGCGGCCAGGAAACGCACCGTGCGCTGGAGGAACGCCCTGTTCTGCCGGGGGGCTGTGGCCGCGTTGGGGTTGGCTTTCAGACCCTCCTCGGCGGCGGCGCGGTCGGCGGCGAAGTTGTCCTTGCCGCCCAGGAGGAAGTCGTACACCCGCGCGGGGTGGGGCCGGCCGGTGTCGAAGGCGTCCGTCACCGGGCCAGGATATCGTCAGAAGTCGCTGTGCTGGTGGGCCAGCCGGGCCAGTTCCACCCGGGAGCTGAGTCCCAGTTTGGTGAAGGCGTGCCGCAGGTGGGTGCTGACCGTGTGCGGCGACAGGAACATCGCCGTGGCCACCTGGCGGTTCGTGGCGCCCTCGGCGACCCGGCGGGCCACCTCCCGCTCGGTGGGCGTCAGCCCGGCCCAGCCGTCGCCGCCGGGCGCGGCGGCCGTCCGGGGGCGGCGGCGTACGCCCCGCTTGCGCAGGGCGCCGCGGACGCGTGAGCTGTCGCGGGTGGCGCCGACCTCGTCGTAGATGAGGCAGGCCTCATCCAGCGCCTCGACCGTGCCCACGTCCTCCAGGGCGACCGCCAGGGGCAGCGGCCGCGGGAACTCGCGGTAGATCGCCACGGCCTCGGTCAGGCGGCCCTCGACGTGGGCGACGGTGGCCGCCAGGAAACGGAACGACGGGTTCGCGGCGGCGCGCCGCCTGATCGTCTCGGTCGCGCGGGCGGCCCACTCCGGTTCGCCGAGGTCGCGGGCGATGCGCACGAACAGCACGTCGTCGGCCGGGTCGAGGGGTGTGCCCAGCGCCGGGATCCGGTCGCCGAAGCTGGCCGCCGCCTCGGACAGCAGCTCCCGGACCCGCGCCGGATCGCCCCCGTCGGCCAGGGCGACCAGCGCGCCCAGCCACAGGCCGGCGTGCCGGACGATCGGCGCCTCGTCGGCGCGCATCCGGGCCGCCTCGGCGTCGTAGCGGCGGGCCGCGGCCAGGTCGCCGGCGTGCAGGGCGACCCGGCCCACGGTCACCAGCGCCGTGCAGTCGGCGTAGTTGCCGGCGCCCAGCTCGTCGCTCATCGCCCGCACGCCCTCGGCCTCGGCCCGGGCGTCCTCGAGCCGGCCCGCGTCGTACAGCAGCTTGCACCGGTCCATGCTCCACTGCCGCAGCAGCCAGGCCTGCCCGTCACGCTGGGCCGCCCGCATGCCCTGGTCGGCGTGCTCCAGGGCGAGGTCGGGCCGGCCGGCGATGCCGTCGAGCCAGCCGCGCCACTGCGTCGATCCCCACAGCGCGGCGGCCGCGCCGACCCGGGCCGAGATGGCCACGGCCTCGTCGGCCAGGTCGCGGGCGGTGGTCCAGTTCTGGTCGTTGAGGGCCAGGACCGACTGGGAGGCGAGGCAGATCGCCCGGGCGGCGTCGTCGCCGGCCCGGGCCGCCGCGTCGAGCCCTTCGGCCAGGACCGCGTCGGCCCGCGGCGGGTCGCCCACCATCGTCAGGTTGACCCCCTCGAGGGCCAGCAGCGATGCCCGCGTGGTGTCGGGCAGGCCGGGCAAGGCGGCCGCGCGCTCGCACTGGCGTACGGCCTCCACAAAGGAGTACTGGCTGGACACGGCCGCGATGGCGAGCCGGACCACGGCCTCGGCGGCCGGTCCGGCGCCGGTGGAGAGCAGGCTGTGGGCGAGCCGGGTGGCCTCGTGGGCGCGCCCGGCCAGCCACAGCAGCCGTACGCTGTCGGCGATGATCTCGCCTCGCAGAGGCGAACCGGCCGGGGTGAGCTCGAGGGCCCGCCGGCTCACGTCGGCCGCGCTCGACGGCGCCACCGACGCCAGCTCGCCGGCCGCCCGGCGCAACGCCGCGATCGCCTCCTCGTCACCGGGCTCGGCACTGTCGGCCAGCAGTGCGGCGACTTCAACGGCCGGAGCGTTTTCCCGTACGGCGATCCGCGCGGCCTCGCGGCGCAGCGTGCGGGCCACGGCGCCGGGCACCGTCGCGCGCACCGCCTCGCGGATCAGGTCGTGCTGGAAGACCAGGTGGCCGTCGTCGTCCTCGCTCAGGAAGTCGTGGGCCTCGCGCACCGGGCCCAGCAGCGCGGCCGGCGACCGGTGCGTCAGCTCGGCGATCAGCGGCAGCGACAGCCGCCGGGACAGCACCGAGGCGACCTCGAGCATGGTGCGGGCGTCCGCGCCGAGCCGGGACAGTTGCCGCCGGATCAGCTGCCGCAGGCGTACCGGCGAACCGTCCTCGCGGGCGCCCCGAACCAGCGCGCTGATCAGCATCGGCCGGTTGCCGGTCCCGTGCACAGCGGCCAGCAGATCGGCCGACGGGGCCGCGCCGAGCAGGTCGGCCGCCATCGCGGCCGCCGCGTCGTCGTCGAGCCGGTCCAGCTCGATCGTGCCGGCCCCGCCGTCGGTGAGACGGCCCAGCGTGCTGAGGTAGCCGGGCGGCCCGTCGGCCCCCCGGCCCGCGAGCAGCCACATGACGGCGTCGGCCGCCAGCCGCTCGGGCAGGGCCCGGACGGCCAGCAGGGTCAGGTCGTCGCACCACTGCAGATCGTCGACGGTGACCAGCAGGGGCCGGCGCAGGGCGGCGCGCTCGATGGCGTCCCGCACCTCGGCCAGCACCCAGTAGCGGCGCTCGGGATCGGCGACCAGCTCGCGCATCCGCTCGGAGGCGAGGATCGGCTCGGGGCCGCCGAGCAGGCCGCGCAGCAGGCTGTCGCCGGGGATCAGGGCGCTGTCGGGGTCGGCCGCGATGGCGACCCGGCGGACGCCTCTCAGTCCTGCAGCGAGTGCCGCCTCGCGGAGAAGGCGTGACTTGCCGCTGCCCGCCGGGCCCGTGACGAGCGTGACCGAGCCCTGCCCGGCGACGACGCGGTCGAGGGTGTGGTGGAGCGCTGCCAGCTCGCGGTCGCGCCCGCGTACCGGGGTGTCCTTCTCCACTCAGCGAGATTACTTGAAGATCGCATGCCTTCGAATCTGGCCGACCGGGCCGTCCGGCACATCACACATCCATGCGATCTCTCACCTGCGGTGCGTCCCCCGGCGGGGTTTGCGCAGCCAGAGAGCCCCAGCCACGGCGAGGACGGCGACCGGGATCACGCCGAGCCAGAGGTAATTGGTCTCCTCGGCCGGGGGAAGTGCTTGCTGAGCGACGCTGCTAGCCGGTGTTTTTATCCGGTTTGTCGGCTGAGTGGCCGGCTGGAGATCGGCCTTGATGACGCCGAGAATCCACGGGGCGACCGCGTCCACCCGCGTCGCCGTGTCGGCGCCGGTGTGCGGGCAGGTCGGGCCGCGGCTCACCACGGCGACCACGGTGGCCACGCCGGTGGGGCCGCCGGAGAAGTACGGCCCGCCGGAGTCGTGCGGGCAGGCGCTGGTGCTCTTGCTCGGCGCGACGCCGGCCACACCCATCTCGACCTTGTCGACGTTGGTGACCCGGAACTGGCCGGTCTGCAACGTGGGGCTGGTCTGCACGGCGTCGCCGTCGGTCAGGCCGAAACCGACCAGCCGCAGCCGCTGCCCGTTGGCCGGCTTGACCCGGTTGAGCTTGAGCGGGGCGATGCCGGTGATCGGCCGGTCGAGCCGGGCCAGGGCCACGTCGGCGCTGCCGTGCTGGCGCACCTCGACGACGTTGGCGCTCAGGCCCACCTTGGTCTTCAGGTCGGCCCGGCCGACGGTCGCGATCGTGCGCTCGGCGACCGGCCGGGACACCCGCCGGCCGGTGGCGTCCTTGAAGCAGTGGCCAGCCGTGAGCACCCAGTGCGGCGAGATCAGGCCGCCGGAGCACGAGCTGTCCCGGCGGCCGCCGTCGGCGGTCGGGATGCCGAGGTCGGTCAGCTTCACCGCGAACCGGTACTGGCCGTTGACGACGGTCTGGCCGTCGGCGATCGCGTGCGCGGGCGTGCCGGCGGCGCCGGCACCGAGCACGGCCGCGGCGAGCGCGACGACGACCCTCGATAGCGTCTTCATCGGCGTCGAGCCTACGGCCGGCCCGCCAATCACGGACCGGCGTCAGTTGATCACTACTTCACCCGCTCTATTTGATACGCCGGCCCTGCCGGGCCAGGATCGCGTCGTAGTCGTGGTGCGTCTCCAGCCAGCCGCTGATGAAGGGGCAGATCGGCACGACCGTACGGCCTTGGGCGCGGGCGTCGTCCATCACCGCGCGCGCCAGCTGGGAGCCGAGGCCGTGCCCCTCGTACCGCGGCTCCACCTCGGTGTGGGTGTAGGCGATGATGTTTCCGCTGGTCTGGTAGGTGACGAGGCCCGCGAGCTCGCCCTGCTCGTCGCGCGCCTCGAACCGCTGTTTGTCGGGCACGTCGGTGATCACGAACGTCATGCCTCATCCAATCACAGGACGCCCGAGCTGGTACCGAGGCGTGAACCGGGTCCGGTACTCCGAGGCGCTCAGGCCGTGATGGGCCCGAAAGCGCCGCGCGAAGTAGTTGGCGTCGGGCCATCCGACCCGCCCGTGAACTTCTGTTGGATGGCGGTCATGCCGCGAGCACACAGTCGCCGCAGGTGCCGCCACCCGGAATGCGGTAGTACAGGCAGCAGTTGCGGCGGGCCAGGCGACTGCCGTCCCAGGTGGCCATCCCCCGCAGCTGAACCAGATCGAGCGCCGCCGCCACCAGGGGCGCGGCCTCGGGCCGGCCGATCATCGCGGCGGCGCCGCCCAGCGCCGAGGCGACGTTGCCCCACAGCACCTTCGGCGAGAGCACGAAGCGGCGCCGGAACACCTCGAGGACGGGCTCGACCAGTTCCAGGCCCGGAACCCGCCCGCCCTCGACGGCGGTCAGGCCACGCTGCGCGAACGGGATCGGGCCGCCGGCGACGGGCCGCCACCACAGCTTCGCCGGATCGGGCACCGGCAGCGCCCCACCGGCCACGGCCGCGCCGAGCACCGGCGACAGCAGCCGGGACGCCAGCCCCAGGAAGGTGATCGAGGCCACGACCCGTTCCTCGATGTCGTCACGGCGCAGGCCCGACATCCGTCCGAGAATCCCCCGCGCGACCTCGACGCGCTCCGCGACCACCTCGGGTTTCACGAGGTCGGTGTACGGCCGCCAGTCGCTCCCGCCGTCGTACGGCTCCCACACGAAGTAGGGCCCGAAGCGGGCGGCCGCGTCCAGCGCGGGTGTGGCGTCGACCTCTGACACGCCACCACCCTACGGACCCGCCCCACCCCCGTGGCTAGCCTCCGTTGCTGTGTCACAGCCCGGCCGCCCGCCCTCCGCCAGCGAACTGACCCTGTCCCAGATCATGGACCAGCACCACACCAACCTGATGGGCACGGTCCACGGCGGCCGCATCCTCAACCTCATCGACTCGGTGGCCGGCGTGGTCGCGGCCCGCCACTCCGACGGCCCGGCGGTGACCGCCGCCATGGACGAGACCCTGTTCCTGCGGGCGGTCCGGGTGGGCGACGTGGTCCATGTGGCCGCCCGCATCACCTGGGCCGGGCGCAGCTCGATGGAGGTGGCGGTGAAGGTGACCGCCGACCGCTGGGACAAGGCGGTGCCCCCGACCACGGTGGCCACGTCCCACCTGGTGATGGTGGCGGTCGACGACGACGGCAAGCCCCGCGCCGTCCCACCGCTCCTGCCCCAGACGGACGACGACCACCGCGCCTTCCACGAGGCCGAGATCCGCCGCAAGCACCGCCTGACGCTGCGCTCAGCCCTCGCCACCGACAGCTGACGGCCCCGGAGTCAGCTGACGCGGGCGGTGACGAGGTACTGGGTCCGCAAGTGGTGGCCGGGGGCCACGCCGTACCGCTGATCCAGCTCGTAGATCGTGGTCAGTGGGGTGACGGTCACCTCGGTCAGGCCGGCCTCGCGCAGCACGGCGGCGGTCTGGTCGATCGACGTGGCGGCGGCCAAGGGAAGCTCGGCCTGGACCTCGGCGTCGTAGAAGCCGGTGAAGTTCTCCCCGGCGCTGTCCAGGCCCTCTGGGAACCACGTGCTGTCGACCACCGCCACCACGCCGCCGGGGCGGAGCAGGCGCATCCAATTCTGTACGGCGGTGACCGGCGACCGCAGCGTCCACATCACGTAGCGGCCGACCACGGCGTCGAAGCTTGCCGGCGGGAAGGGCGGCTGCACCGCGTCGCCGGGCTGGAACGCCGGCGGAAAGTCAACCGCCGCGGCGTGCCGGCGGGCCTCGGCGAGCATGCCCTCGGACAGGTCGATGCCGGTGACCCGGTGGCCGAGGCCGGCCACAGTCAGGGCTACATGCCCGCTTCCGGTACCGACGTCGAGCACGTCGCCGCGGGCGAAGGGCAGGGCGCCGGACCAGATCGCGGACCAGGCCGCGTTGTCGGCTTCGACCCGCGACGGGCGCTGCTGGTACGCGTCGTACGAAGGGGCGCGCCCGGTCCAGTACTCGTTGATGCGGTCCTGCGTGTTCATGGGCGAGCCTCCAGGTCGAAGAGCAGGTGCAGGTTGCCGTCGAGGTCGAGGCGCCTGATGCCGATGCCGTAGACGGGTTCGAGAATCGCCGGGTCCAGCACGTCGGCGGCCGGGCCGGCCGCTACGACGTCGCCCCGGCCGAGCAGGATCAGGTCGTCGCAGTAGCGGGCGGCCAGGTTCAGGTCGTGCAGGACGACGATCGAACAGGTGCCGAGGGCGCGGACCAGGTGCAGGATCTCGTGCTGGTAGCGGATGTCGAGGTGGTTGGTCGGCTCGTCCAGCAGCAGGTGGGTGGCCTGCTGAGCCAGCGCGCGGGCGATCAGCACCCGTTGCCGCTCGCCGCCGGACAGGCCGCCGAACGCGCGGCCCGCCAGGTGGGTCGCGCCGACGCGGGCCAGGCAGTCGGCCGCGATGTCGTGGTCGGTGGCGCCGGCGCGCTGGAAGGTGGTCAGGTGCGGGCCGCGGCCGAGCAGCACCATCTCGGCCACGGTCAGGGCGGTCTCGCCGCCGGATTCCTGGACCACGACGGCGATGCGGCGGGCGGTCTCGCGCGGTGAGAGGTCCGTCAGCGCCGTGCCGTCGACGGTCACCGTTCCGGTGGGGGTGCGCAAGGCCCCGTACAGCAAGCGAAGAAGTGTGGTTTTGCCGCTGCCGTTGGGGCCGATCAGGCCGAGCACGCGCCCGGGCCGCGCGGTCACGCCGACGCCGTCGATGACGGGATTCGCGCCGTAGCGCCAGGACAGGGACGACGCGGTGATCACTTGAAGCGCCGCACGATCTTCTCGAGGCCGTCGACCGAGAGCGGGGACGGTGGCTCGGTGAAGTTGAACAGCTGGGTCATGACGTTGCCGCTCCGGACGGCCTTCAGCTTCTCCGAGCCGGGCAGGCCGGTCAGCGCCTTCTCGACGGCCTCGGGATCGCCGTCGCTGTGCAGCAGGATCAGTACGTCGGGGTTGCGCCCGAGGATTTCCTCCAGCGTCACCTCGAAGACGCGCTCCTCGCTGTCGCCGAAGACGTTCGTGAAGCCCGCGGCTTCCAGCTGGGGGTGGGCCATGCTGGTGCTGCCGTACGCGTACGTCACGCCGCCGCCGACCGTCGGGTACAGGACCGCGGCCGTACGGCCGTTCCCCGTCTTCTCGATCTTGGCGACGCGGTCCTTGAGCGCCGCGGCCGCCGTGGCCGCCTGCCCGGGACGGTTGAAGACCTTGCCGTACGTCTCCAGCTGTGTGTAGACGTCGTCGAAGGTCGGCCCGACGGTGCTGTTCGGGCACATCGCCGGCTCCTCGAGCAGCGGAATGTCCACTGCGGAGAGCGTGTCGCGTGACAGGTTGTCGACCTGGCCGAGGACCAGGTCGGGCTGCTGGCTGATCACCACCTCCGGGGAGATCTGAAGGTGGCCGCTGGTGTCGGTCTTGTCGGTCAGCAGCGGGATCCGGTCGAGCTCGGCCAGCGTCGCCGCGTCGTAGTACTCCTTGGGGTACGCGCCGGCGCGGGCGGTGACCCGGTCGAGCACGCCGAGGTCGTGGAGGTAGGGCACGGCGGCGCTCTTGAGCAGAACGACCCGTTCGGGGGCCTGGTCGAAGGTGACGTCGACCCCGCAGTTGGTGACGACGACGGCCTCGGCGTCACCGGCCGCGTCGGCGGCGCCGCAGCCGGCGAGGGTGAGGGCGAGGAGGGTGGCGGCCAGTTTCTTCATCTCAGACTCCGGTGGCGTGCAGGCGGCGGATGAGGATCAGCAGGAACGGGGCGCCGAGCAGCGCGGTGATGATGCCGATGGGGATCTCCTGCGGGGCCAGCACGACGCGGGCCACCACGTCGGCCCAGACCAGCAGGATCGCGCCGAGCAGCGCGGCCACCGGCACCACGCGGGTGTGGGTGGCGCCGACGATCCGGCGGGCCAGGTGGGGTACGACGAGCCCGGCGAAGCCGATGCTGCCGGAGGCGGAGACGAGCACGCCGACGCCGAGCGAGACGACGATCAGCAACCGCATCCGGAACCGGTCGGGGGAGACACCGAGCGTGTGCGCGGTCTCGTCGCCGACGGCGAGGGCGTCGAGCCGGCGGCCGCTGACGGTCAGGTAGGCGATGGTGCCGCCGATGACGAGCGCGGCCACCGCCAGCAGCGCGTCCCAGCGGGCCAGGCCGAGCGAGCCGAGCAGCCAGAACATCACCGAACGGGAGCCTTCGGCCGAGCCCGACGCGAAGATCAGGAAGCTGGTGAGGGCGTAGAGCGCGTAGCCGACGGCGACGCCGGAGAGCAGCAGGCGCATCGAGGTGACCCGGCCACCGCCGCGCGCGATCAGGAAGACGAGCAGCGACGCGGCGAGCGCGCCGAGGAAGGCGCTGGCCGACAGGGCGTACTGACCGAAGCCGGCACCGACCCCGAAGAGGATGGCCGCCGCGGCGCCGCTGGAGGCGCCCGAATTGATGCCCAGCAGATACGGGTCGGCGAGCACGTTGCGCACCATCGCCTGCAGCGCCACGCCGCAGGTGGCAAGACCGGAGCCGACGAGCATTCCCAGCAGCACGCGGGGAAGCCGCACCTGCCAGACGATGGCCTCCTGCGGCGGCGTCCAGGTGACGTCCGACGGGAAGCCGATCAGCCGGTGCCCCAGGATCTTGGCCACGGTCACCGGGCCGATCCCGATCGCGCCGGTGCCGACCGCGATCACCCCCGTGGCGATCAGCCCGGCGACCAGGCCCAGCACCCAGAGGGTCGTGCGGCGCCGTCGGGCGGTCAGCCCCAGCACATCGGCGGACACCACAAACCCCCACAGTTGGTTGTTGCCAAAGATGTGCAACAACCTAACAGCATGATCAGTGGCCGATGAAGGCAGTGGCCCCCAAGGTGGTTCATCGAATCGGCCGTTCGGCTGTTGTTTTCCGGCCGGCAACCGGGCCACCATCTGGAGCCACGTGACTCCGGAGTGTGGAGGTGGACGGATGGAGCGCCGCGTACCTCTGAACAGTCGCAGAATCGCCGGAGCGACCCTGACCGTCAGCACGATGGGCGGCTACAGCGTCACCCTCGACGGCACCGACATCGGCTACATCCACGCGGGCGTCAGCGACGACTGGCACGCCTACCGCCGCCGCCCCGGCCAGCCCGACGAATACCTGGGCCACTTCGCCATGGAGGAGGCGGTGGGCCGCATCACGATGCCGGGCCGCGACGAACGCCCGGGTCAGTAACCCGCTGCCGGCAAGCTCGCGGCGCTTCCCGCGCACGCCGACACGGGGTTCCGGATCGGCGACGGCCATCCCGGCACCCGGCCCTGGAGGCACGGCGCCGCCGGAGCGGCCCTCAGCAGCGGCCGACTGTCATGATCGTCACGTTGAGTGAGGGATGCTCGGCGACGAGCATTGGCTGGTGATCTCTGAGTTGGTGGGTGACCTCATCGCCGGGGCCGTGGGCGGCGAGCTGGGGGAAGCGCTCGGACGGCTGCGGATCGGGCGGGCTCGGGCGGGCGTCGTGCGGGTTGAGGCGGCGCTCAAGAGACCGGGGCGCCGGTGGCGGCACGGCTATCTCGATCTCGGGGCGGACGGCCTCCGCACCTGGGTGCCACGGCTGGGGTGGCGGGTTCCGCTGGGTGAGCTTCGGGTCGGGCGGGAGCTGGGAATGACGCGGGCCGAGCGGCTGTGGTGGCTTGACCCGGAGTTGCGGGTGTTCGCGTACGGACGGATGAAGCTCGCCGTTTGGCCGGCGGATGTCAGGAAAGTCCGGGGCTGAGAACCACCAGCGGGGCGGTGTTCACAGGCCGAGCACGATCCGAGGTGAGCAGGGCGGTCAGTAGCGTGGCCAGGTGGCGGAACGAGAACAGGTCAGGCCCGCGGTATCCGGCGATCTCGCCCTGAGGTTCGAAATGGGTGGGGCGGACCAGACCACCTGGGCTCCTCGGGGACGGCCGGGTGAGGCGTGACGAACCGGCACAGCAGGACGTGGCCGTTCTCGTCGAGGATGAGGGCGCGGGCTGCGGTACGGCGGTTCGGCGGCACGGGCGCAGGGTAGCCGGTGGGCGACCGGTGATCACGGGAGGCGACACGCCGATCACAGCATCTGGTGTTGTCGCTTTGGGGGTCCGCCCATATATGGTGTCTCACGCAGCTGGTTCGGCCGCGCCGTCACGGTGCGGCCGAGGCAAGAGGGAACCCGGTGTGAGTCCGGGACTGCCCCGCAGCGGTGAGTGGGAACGAAAGCCGTCACACAGCACTGGGCGCGAGCCTGGGAAGCGACGGCCGGTAGGAAGAAGCTGAGCGCCCACGAGTCCGAAGACCTGCCAGCGCGCCGCACGCCGTCCGGTGTGCGGCGGTCGAAGGCCGCGTGGGACGGCCGACGCCACCAGTCGGCCGTGCCGTGGCCGTCGGCGTCTCCCGCGTGCCTTCACCCAGGCGAGGGAGACATGGTGCGGGTACGCAAACGCGACGGCGATCGGGAAACGGTCGACGTCAGCAAGATCGTCAAGGCGGTCGAGCGCTGGTCCGGCGATCTCGACGAGGTCGACCCGTTACGGGTCGCCACGAAGACCATCAGCGGGTTGTACGACGGTGCCACCACCGCCGAACTCGACAAGCTCTCCATTCAGACGGCGGCCGAGCTGATCGGCGAGGAGCCGCAGTATTCGAAGCTGGCCGCGCGGCTGCTGGCCGCGCGGCTGCTGGCCGCGTACGTGGACAAGGAAGTCCGCCTGCAGGGGGTCGCGAGCTTCTCCCAGTCCATCCGCTACGCCCATCAGCTGGGGCTGATCGGGGATGAGACGGCCGCTTTCGTACGGCGTAACGCCCGCAAGCTCGACGACGCGATCGACGGGGACGCGGACCGCCGATTCGAATACTTCGGGCTGCGTACCGTGGCCGATCGTTATCTGCTGCGGCATCCGCATTCCCGGGATGTCGTCGAGACGCCGCAGTATTGGCTGCTCCGGGTGGCCTGCGGTCTCTCCGGGAACGCCAACGAGGCGATCGGTTTCTACCGGCTCATGTCGTCGCTGGCCTACCTGCCGAGTTCGCCGACGCTGTTCAACTCCGGCACCCGGCACACGCAGATGTCGTCGTGTTTCCTGGTCGACTCCCCCAAGGACGAGCTCGACTCCATTTACGAGCGCTACCACCAGGTCGCGAAGCTGTCGAAGTTCTCCGGCGGCATCGGTGTCTCGTGGAGCCGGATCCGGGGCCGGGGCGCTCTGATCCGCGGCACCAACGGCAGATCCAACGGCATCGTCCCGTTCCTCAAGACGCTCGACGCCGGGGTCGCCGCGGTCAACCAGGGCGGCCGCCGTAAGGGCGCCGCGTGCGTCTATCTGGAGCCGTGGCATCCCGACGTCGAGGAATTCCTGGAACTGCGCGACAACACGGGTGAGGAGTCACGCCGTACCCACAACTTGAATCTGGCCAACTGGATCCCGGACGAGTTCATGCGCCGGGTCGAGGCCGACGGCGACTGGTCGCTGATCGACCCGTCCGACGCGCCGGAACTGCCCGACCTGTTCGGTGAGGCGTTCGACGAGGCGTACCGAAGGGCCGAGAAGAAGGCGGTGAAAACCGTCAAGGCCCGCGACCTGTACGGGCGGATGATGCGCACGCTCGCACAGACCGGCAACGGCTGGATGACGTTCAAGGACCCGTCGAACCGGCTGTCGAACCAGACCGGCGCGCCCGGCAACACCATTCACCTGTCGAATCTGTGCACCGAAATCCTCGAGGTCAACTCGGACGACGAGACCGCGGTCTGCAACCTCGGCTCGGTCAATCTCGGCGCGCACCTCGCCGGCGGTGGCGTCGATTGGGAGAAACTGCGCGAGACCGTGCGTACGGCAGTGGTCTTCCTGGACCGGGTCATCGACATCAACTATTACCCGTCGCCGCAGGCCGCCAGGTCGAATCCGCGGTGGCGGCCGGTCGGGCTCGGCTTGATGGGCCTGCAGGACGCTTTCTTCCAGCTGCGGCTGCCGTTCGACTCGGCCGAGGCCAGGGAGCTGTCCACCCGCGTACAGGAGGAGATCTTCCTGACCGCGCTGGAGTCGTCGGTGGCGCTGGCCGAGCGGTTCGGCCCGCATCCGGCGTATCCGGAAACGCGGGCGGCGAAGGGGGATCTGCATCACGAACTGTGGGGCGCCACTCCCGCCCAAGCCGATCGGTGGGCCGCCCTGAAGGCCCGGATCGGCGAGCACGGCCTGCGGAACTCGCTGATGATCGCGATCGCTCCGACCGCGACGATCGCGTCGATCGCCGGCTGTTACGAATGCGTCGAGCCGCAGGTGTCCAACCTGTTCAAGCGCGAGACGATGTCCGGCGAATTCCTTCAGATCAACTCCTATCTCGTGCGGGAACTGAAGGCCCGCGGCCTGTGGACCGCCCCGATCCGCGAGCGGATCAAACGGGCCGAGGGATCGGTGCGGGGAATCACCGAGCTGCCGGCCGAGGTGCGCGAGCTTTTCCGTACGGCGTGGGAACTTCCGCAGCGGGCCCTGATCGACCTGGCCGCCGCCCGCGCCCCGTACATCGACCAGTCGCAGTCGCTGAATCTCTTCATGAGCGCGCCGACCATCGGCAAGGTCTCGTCGATGTACCTCTACGCCTGGAAGACCGGCCTGAAGACCACGTACTACCTGCGCTCGCGACCGGCGACGCGCATTCAGCAGGCGACCGTGCCGGTGCTTTCCCCGGCCGAGGCCTGCTCCCTGGAGAACCCCGAGTCATGTGAGGCCTGCCAGTAATGCTGCTCGACCCCGGAATGGACCTGACCCTGCGGCCGATGAAGTACCCGCACTTCTTCGACCGGTTCAAGGACGCCATCAAGAACACCTGGACCGTCGAGGAGGTCGACCTGCACGGCGACCTCGCCGACCTGGCCAAGCTCTCGCCCGCCGAACGGCACCTCGTCTCGCGGCTGGTGGCCTTCTTCGCCACCGGCGACACCATCGTCGCCAACAACCTCGTGCTCAACCTCTACCAGCACGTCAATTCGCCGGAGGGGCGGCTCTACCTTTCCCGGCAGTTGTTCGAAGAGGCCGTGCACGTCCAGTTCTACCTGAACCTGCTCGACACCTATGTGCCCGACGAACGGGAGCGGTTCGAGGCGTTCGCGGCGGTCGAGAACATCCCGTCGATCGCGCGGAAGGCCGAGTTCTGCTTCAGGTGGATCGACTCCGTCCACGAGCTTCGTGAGCTGAAGTCGAGAGAGGACCGCCGCGCGTTCCTGCTCAACGTGATCTGCTTCGCGGCGTGCATCGAGGGGTTGTTCTTCTACGGCGCTTTCGCGTACGTGTATTTCCTGCGCTCCCGCGGCGTTCTGCCGGGCCTGGCCTCGGGGACGAACTGGGTCTTCCGCGACGAGTCGATGCACATGGCGTTCGCGTTCGACGTGGTCGACCAGGTACGGCGGGAGGAGCCGGACCTGTTCGACGCCGACATGGAGAAACAGGTCAGCGCGATGCTCGCCGAAGCCGTCGAATGCGAGGTGCAGTTCGCCGAGGACCTGCTCGACCAGGGCGTCTCCGGAATGTCGCCGGCCGACATGCGCGAATACCTGCAGCACGTGGCCGACCGGCGGCTGGCCGCGCTGGGCATCGCGCCCCGCTACGGCAGCGCGAATCCGTTCGCCTTCATGGAGTTGCAGGACGTCCAGGAGCTGTCGAACTTCTTCGAGCGCCGCGTCTCGGCGTACCAGGTCGGGGTGACCGGAAGCGTCAGCTTCGACGACGACTTCTGAGCTCCGGCACGACCAGTGGGGTTCCCGCCGCCGGGTCGGTGATGACGCGGGCGGGTACGCCGAACACCTTGTGGACCAGTGCGGCGTCGACCACCTCGGCCGGCGCCCCCTGGGCGATCACGGCGCCGTCGCGCATGGCGACGATGTCGTGGGCGTAGCGGCAGGCCATGTTGAGGTCGTGCAGCACGGCGACGACGGTGCGGCCGGCCGCGTTGAGGTCGGCGAGCAGGTCGAGCACTTCGAGCTGGTGGGCGAGGTCGAGGAAGGTGGTCGGCTCGTCGAGCAGCAGCAGATCGGTCTCCTGGGCCAGCACGAGGGCGATCCAGACCCGCTGGCGCTGGCCGCCGGAGAGCTCGTCGACCGGCCGGTGTTCGAGGTCGGCGACCCCGGTGGCGGCCAGCGCGGCGGCCACGGCGTCCTCGTCGCGCGCGGACCACTGGCGCAGCCACCGCTGGTGGGGATGGCGGCCGCGCGCGACCAGATCGCCGACGCTGATGCCGTCGGGGGCGACCGGCTGCTGCGGCAGCACGCCGACGCGGGCCGCGACCTCCCGCGTCGGCAGCTGGTGGATGTCGGCCCCGTCCAGAAGCACGGCCCCGGCCGACGGCCGCAACAGCCGGGCCAGACCGCGCAGCAGCGTCGACTTGCCGCAGGCGTTCGGCCCGACGATCGCGGTGATCCGCCCCGGCGCCACCGTGAGATCGAGTCCGGTGGCGACCGGGCGGCCCTCGTAGCCGAGGCCGAGCCCGGCCGCGCGCAGTTCAGTCATCCGGTTCTCCCGATGCGGTTCGCTCTGGCCAGCAGCCAGATGAGGAAGGGAGCGCCGAGTACCGTCGTCAGCACGCCCACGGGCAGCTCGGCCGGGGCGAGGACCCGGCGGGCGGCCAGGTCGGCCAGGGAGAGCAGGGCGGCGCCCACCGCGGCCGACGGGAGCAGGGCCAGCCCGCGCTCGCGGACCAGGCGGCGGGCGATCTGTGGTGCGGCCAGCGCGACGAAGGCGATCGGGCCGGCCGCCGCGGTCGCCACCGCGGCCAGGGCCACGGCCGTGAGCAGCAGCGCGGCGCGGGCCCGTTCGGCTCGCACGCCCAGGGCCAGCGCCAGGTCGTCGCCCAGTTCCAGGGCGCGCAGGGGCGCGGCCAGCCCCAGGGCCACCGGAAGCAGCAGCACCACCGCGACCACGACCGGCGCGACCTGTCCCCAGGACCGGCCGGCCAGGCTGCCGGTCAGCCAGATGGACGCCTGCTCGGCGGTGTAGATGTTCGCGGTGTTGAGCAGGTAGGCGGTCACCGAGGTGAGCATGGCGGTGACGCCGATGCCGACCAGCACGAGCCGGTAGCCGGTGACCCCGCGGCGCCTCGACAGCAGGTAGATGGCGGCCGCGGTGGCCGCCGCCCCGGCCAGCGCGCCTACCGCCACGGTTTGCGGGCCGGCGGCCAGGACGACGATGAGGAACACCGCGACCGCGGCCGCCCCGGCGTTGATGCCGATGATGTCCGGGCTGGCCAGCGGGTTGCGGACGACCCGCTGCACGATCGCCCCGGACAGCCCGAACGCCGCCCCGACGGCGATCGCGCCGAGCGCGCGGGGCAGGCGCAACTCGAGGACGACGTACGCGCTGCGCCGGGTCGCGCCGTCGCCGCCGGCCAGCACGGTGAGCACGTCGGACAGCGGCATCGGATAGTCGCCTCTGGTCAGCGAGACGAGCAGCGCGCCCAGCCCCACCAGCAACGCGACCACGGTGACCACGACCGCCCTCCGGTCGGCGTGGCGCTTCACAGCTCGGCCAGCTTGCGACGGCGTACCAGAGCCACGAAGAACGGCGCCCCGGCGATGGCGGTGACGATTCCGGCCTGGAGCTCCTGCGGCCGTGCCACCACGCGGCCGAGCACGTCGGCCGTCAGCAGGACGATCGGGGCGAGGACGGCCGCGTACGGCAGCAGCCACCGATGCCCGGGTCCGGCCAGGGCCCGCGCCATGTGCGGCACGGTCAGGCCGACGAACGCGATCGGCCCGGCCAGGGCCACCGCCGTGCCGGTGAGCACCACGGCGGCCAGTGCGGCCGTGGCCCGGCCCACCATCAGGCCCTGCCCGAGCGAGCGGGCCATGTCGTCGCCGAGGGCCAGCGCGTCCAGCGCCCGCGCCGACAGCACGGCCAGCGCCGCGCCCACCGCCAGGAACGGCAGCGCGGTCCGGATCACCGCCGCGTCGGCCGAGGTGAGGGCGCCCACCGACCAGTACCGGTAGGCGTTGAAGGTGTTGATGTCGAGCAGCGTGAGCGCGGTGGTCAGGCCGCCCAGGAACGCGGTCGCGGCCGCCCCGGCGAGGGCCAGCTTGACCGGCGTGGCCCCGCCTCGCCCGTACGAGGCCAGGGTATGGACCCCCAGGCCGGCCAGCGCGGCGCCGGCGAAGGAGAACCAGACCCAGCCGCCGAAGCTGTGCACGCCGAAGAGGGTGATGCCCAGGACCACGGTCAGCGCCGCGCCGGCGTTCACCCCCAGCACCTCGGGACCGGCCAGCGCGTTGCGGGTCAGCCCCTGCAGCAGCACGCCGGAGACGCCGAGCGCGGCCCCGGCGAGCAGGCCGACCAGGGTGCGCGGCACCCGCAGGTACTCCACGATCCGCTGCACGTCCGAGCCGTCCGGGTGCAGCCAGGTGCCGAGCGCCGCCCGTACGCCGATGGTCTGGTTGCCGAGCAGCACCGAACCGGTCGTGGCCGCCGCCAGCACGGCGACGGCCACGACCAGGCCCACGGCGCGCCGGCTCAGAACTTCTCCGGGTGCAGGAGCTTGGCCAGATTCGCGACGGCGTCGGCGTTGCGGACGCCCGGGGTGACCTCGGCGAACGTGACCGCGTAGATCCGGCCGGCGCGGACCGCCGGCACGTTGGCCAGCGCGGGATCTTTCTTGAGCCCGTCGATGACGTCCTGTGCCCCGGACGGTCCGACATCGGCGCCGCAGCAGGCGGGGACGACGATCACGTCGGGCTCGCGCCGGATCAGCTCCTCGGTGCCGACCCGGGTGAGCCGGCCCGGCACGTCGTCGAAGGCCTGGGTGCCGCCGGCCTTCTCGATGATGGTGGTGGCGACGTCCCCGGTGCCGAAGACCCGCAGTTCGCCGCCGCCGGGCCGGTTGAGCATGGCGACCCGCGGCCGGGTCACGCCGGTGAGCTTGCTCCCGGTGTCGGCGACGGTCTTCTTCATCTTCGCGACCAGCTCCTGGGCCTCGGCTGTCTTGCCGAGCACCTGGCCGAGGCCGGTGAGGTCGCCGTAGACGCTGTCGAGGGAGACGTCGTTGGCGGCCAGGTCCTTCTGGTCCTTGCCGTCGGCCGACGGGCAGTACTGCGAGAACAGGTACGACCCCATGCCGATTTTGTTCAGTTCGGCCCGGGTGCCGAGGCCCTCGGGGGTGAAGGCACCGGTGAAGCCGGAGACGACGAAGTCCGGGTCGAGCCGCAGCACCTCTTCGCGGCTCGGGTACTCCTCGGGGTAGTAGGCCGGCGTGAACCGCGCGGCGTACTCGGGGAGCAGCGGATTGTCGAGGTAGGCGGCGCCGACCACCTTGTCGCCGGCGCCGAGCGCGTACACCGCCTCGATGGCGTTGTGGAAGGCGGCGAAGATCCGCGCCGGCGGTGTGCCGGTGGGCACGGCGATCCCGCAGTTCGTGATCGACGCCTCGGTGGGCGGCTTGTCCGAGGCCTCGGACGCGCCGCCACAGCCGGCGAGAAGACCCACTGCCAGAACGGCAGCGAGCCAGGACACAGGGGACCGTACGGCGCGTACGCGCATCGGGACCGCCTTCCAGCACCTCGTGGACGGGTCGTTGCGGTGCCGTGGCCGGTCTCCTGGCTGACGGGATGATGCGCCGGCGGCCGGCCTTCCCAGGCGGTTACGCCCAGTGACCTCACGGTGGCTCCGGCATCCCGTTCACAGTGGCGAGGGCCGCGCCGGTCTCACACCGGCTTCCCGAGCACCACGGCCCGACCACCATAGCCGCCGCACCCCGTCATGATCATCCGGGGCGGCGGCCCGGGGCCGGGATCACCGAGAGGTCCAGCACCGGCGGAATCTCGGCCACACCCGGCCCGCCGGCCTCGACCCAGGCGACCAGGTCGGCCTCGACCGCGTCGCTGAGGACCAGGCCGAACCACACCGGCGCGGCGCCACTCCGCCGGGCGGCGGGCGTGGGGTGCACCACCATCACGTTCGCCTCGTCGCATACGTCGAGGCACCGGCTGGTCCGTACGCGATGGGCCGGCGCCAGCGCCGACCGCAACCGGTCCAGCTGGGCGTCGTGGTCGACCGACGGGTGCTTGAGCGCGTTGCCGCAGCAGCAGTCCCGGCAGACGGTCAGGGTGCATCCTCGCATCCGGACACGGTAGCCGCGGTCAGGCACGGGCCGCCGACCGGTGCTTACCGGCGACGAAGAACCAGGTAGCGGTGCCGGCGAGGGCCACGCCCAAGGCGGCGAGACCGATCAGGACGCCGGCGGGAACGCCGCCTCCGGAGCCGGCCGGCGGGGTGGCGGTGGTGGCCGCCGCCGGGGGCAGCGCGGGGTCGTCGACGGTGAAGACGTACGAGCCCTGGACCGTGTGACCGTCGACCGACACCACCCGGTAGGCGACCGTGTAGGTGCCGTTGCCCAACGGCTCGCGCGGGACGATCGTGCCCTTCGCCGTGTCGACGGCGGGGGTGGAGGCGGCGATCTGGCGGCGGGCCGCGTCGCTGAGGGCGATAGTGGTGAACGACGGGTTGAGGCGCTGGCTGAACTCCAGGGTGATCGCCTCGGGGGCCTTCGTCAGCACGGCCTCCCTGGCCGGGCTCGTGGCGACCAGCTGGGTGTGCGCCCACGCCGGCGTGCCGGGCAGCAGTACCGCCACCAGCGCCGCGAGCCCGAGCAGAACCTTTCCGAGGTACGTCATGTGAGCACTTCCTCGCCGATCCAGCCGTCCTCGGTGCAGCCGGGTGGCACGGCGAAGACCGCCGAGCCGATCGGGGTGATCCATTCGTTGAGCAGGTCCTTCTCGGCCAGACGCTGCTGGATGGGCACGTACTGCCGCTCGATGTCGCCCTGGTACGAGGCGAAGATCAGCCCGCTGTCGGGGTGCCCGGCCGCGTTCGGGGCGGCGTCGTAGTTGTACGGCCGGCGCAGGATCTTCAGCGCCGGGTCGGTGACGTGGGCCCGGGTCACGTGGGCGAAGTCCGGCATGACGGGCAGGCCGGTGGTGTCGAGCGCGGCGAAGTCGGGCTCGTCGTGTTCCCTCGTCCCGGTGAACGGCGCCCCGCTGACCATCCGGCGGCCGACCGCGTTCTCCTTGTCGCCGACGCTGAGCAGATCCCACTTCTCGATCTCGGCCCGGATCCGGCGCACGACCAGCGTGGTGCTGCCGTCCGGCCGCCACACCGCCGTGTCCCTCGCGGCCCCGGCCGGGTTGGCCGTGCCGTCCAGCTGGCCGAGCACGTTGCGCTGGGTGAAGCCCGGTTGCTGCACGCCGTACGCGCGCCGGAAGCCGATCTGCGCCCACCGGACCGCCCCGAACGGCCGGGCGTCCTTGACGAGCATGCGCTGGGCGTGCGCGACGGTGAGCGGGTCGTCGGCGCAGATCTGCAGCAGCAGGTCCCCGCCCGACCACCGCGCCTCCAGCCGGTCGATCGGGAACGCCGGCAGATCCTTGACCGGCGACGGCAGCCCGGCCGCCCGGTACAGGCCCGGCCCGAAGCCGAACGTGACGGTCAGCCGGGCCGGCAGCACGGCCAGCTGGGCGTCGGTGTCGCCCAGGGCCGGCTCCCCCGCGGTGAGCCGGCGGGCGTCGTCCGAGAGCAGCCGCATCATCCGGCCCAGCGCCCGCCGGTCGGTGCCGGCGGGCAGGGTGAGGGCGACGAACGAGGCGTGCGCCGGCGGCTCGGTGGTCACGCCGGCCTGGCGTACGCCGTGGAAGGCAACGACGTCCGAAGCCGCGACCGCTGACGCTTCCTCCCGGGTCGCGAGGAAGCCCGCGGCGGCGCCGGCCCCGGCCAGCGCGCCGCCGGCGAGCAGGTAGCGGCGGCGGAGCCTCACATGCCCGCCATCGACGGCGCGGCGCTGGGGGCGTAGCTCTCCCCCGCGCCGGTGAACGGCTTGGCCACCGCGCTGAACTGGACCGTGCCGCCGTCGCCGAGGGTGAGGGTGAACCGGAGCTCGTCGCCGGGCTTGATCGGCGCCGACGGGTCCATGATCATCAGGTGGTCGCCGCCGGGCGAGAGCTCGTGGGTGCCGCCGGCCTTGATGACGAAGCCGCCCTCCTTGGGCCGCATCACCATCTTCCCGTCCTGCATGGCCATCTCGTGCAGCTCCATCGGCGAGACGGAGGTGGCCGCCTTGACCACCGTCACGTCCTTGCCGGTGCCGTTCACCAGGGTGCCGAAGGCGGCGGTCATGCCCTTGTCCACGGCCTTCACCCAGGGGTCCCGGACCGTGAGGGAGCCCTCCTCAGTGGACTTGGCGGCGGACTGGGAACCGCAACCGGCCAGAGCGGCGACGACGAGAGCGAGAGCGAACGACCGACGAGCGATGGTATACATCGTTATCTTCCTGTTTGAGGGGCTTTGCGGACTTAGTCGGACGCCGAGCCGCGAAAGTTCCCGCCGTCCTTGGCCGACGCGGCGGCCAGGAAAGCGTTGTAGCGGGCCAGGTCGTCCTGTTCGCCCGAGGCGTCGGCCCGGTCGGCCGCCCGGTCCAGGCGAACCTGCTCCCGCTCGTCGCTACGGATCCACTGCCGGACCAGCAGCAGCATGATGACGGCGGCCGGCAGCTCACCGAACGCCCAGGCCAGCCCGGCGCCGAGCCGCTGGTCGGCCAGCAACGACGAGGCCCAGGACGGGTGGACGGCGCTGTACCAGTCCAGGCCGATGACGGTCGTCGCCTGCAGCAGCACGAAACCGAAGAACGCGTGCGACACCATCGCCAGGAAATGCACCAGCGTGAGCAGCGCCGGGTGCACGCGCCGGCGTCCCGGGTCGACACCGATCAGCACCCAGAACAGCAGATAGCCGGCCAGCACGAAGTGGGCCAGCATGGCCAGGTGACCCAGGTGGTAGCGCATCAGGGTGCCCAGCAGCCCGCTGAAGTACAGCCCGTACAGGCTCGCGACGTAGATCGCCAGCGCCACGACCGGGTGAGTGAGAAAGCGCGTGTACCGGCTGTGCAGCGCGATCAGCAGCCACTCCCGCGCGCCGCGGACCTGCGGATCGGACGGCTTGCGCAGCGCGCGCAGGGCCAGCGTGACCGGCGCGCCGCCGACCAGCAGGATCGGCACCACCATCGAGAGCACCATGTGCTGGACCATGTGCACGCTGAACAGGACGTACGAGTACCGGACGACCCCGAGGCCGGTGATCGCCGCCAGCACCACCATGCCGCCGGTCCAGCTCGCCGTGCGGCTGACCGGCCACGCGTGCCCGGCTCGGCGCAGCCGCAGCACCCCGGCCAGGTAGAAGAAGACCCCGGCGACCGTGATCGTCAGGAAGAACATGTCCGGCAGCGGGTTGCCGAGCATCCGCAGCGCGGTCGCCGGCGCCGGCATCCCGAAGCCCAGCAGCTCGACCAGCGGATCCGGCTCCGCCACGGCCTCGGGCGCCGGTGACCGCGACAGCGCCACGGCCAGGCCCACCGCCGCGCCGAGCACGGCCAGCTCCCCCACCGCCAGCCGCGGGAACGCGCCCGGCTTCCCGTCGGCCAGCGCCGGCAGCGTCCGGGCGCGGTGCCGCGCGCCGATCAGGCCCACCACGACCAGGGCCAGGACCTTCAGCAGCACGAGGACGCCGTACCGGGTGGTCCACAGCGGCGACAGGCCGCCGAGGCGCACGGCCGCGTTGGCCACGCCGCTGACGCCCGTCGCCACGAAGCAGGCGAGAGCGAGCCGGCTGTACCGCGAGGCGGTCTCGGCGAAGCGGCGGACCCGGCGGACCACCAGCAGCCCCACGAGACCGCCGATCCACAGCGAGGCGGCCAGCACGTGCAACGCGAGGCTGGTCACCGCGATCTGGTGGTTGCCGGCCGAGGCGGCGTGCCCGGTGAACGCCGGCGGCAGCAGCGCGATCGAGGCCACCACCGCTGTCGTGAAGGCGAGCCCGCGGGACACCCCGGCCCGGCTCAGCACCACGACGGCCAGCGCCAGCGCCGCCTGCAGCAGCAGCGCCTGGCCCTGGCCGATCGAGAAGGCGAAGCTGGCGACGGCGTGCGCGCTGAGCCGGCCCACCGGAACCGCCAGCACGTCCGACACGGTCAGCACGACCAGGGCGAGCGAGGCGGCCGCCCAGCCGAGGGCGAGCCCGGCGGCCCGCCGCAGCAGCAGCCAGCCGTGCGCGGCCACGCTGGGGCCGTCGCCGGGCAGCAGGAACGCCGCGGTGACAGTGATTCCGGCCACCAGGACGCCGAGGACGTCCGCCGTGAAGGTGACCACCGGCAGGGCCCACTCGGTGAACGGACCCGGGCGGGGAATGCCCACCAGTACCGAATCGTCCACCGCCCCAGCGAACAGCAGGGCGCCTACCAGCACAAACAGGGCCGGCCCGAGAACCAGCGGAACCACCCGAACATCCGTACGCACACAAGATTGTCGTGGTCGGCGGTCTTTCGGTTCCCGGGAACTTCGGCGGCGGTCTGGACGACCTCCTCTACAGTTCGGGGTCGTCGAAGGAGAGCGGTGAGGCATGGCTGACGAGGCTTCGAAGACCGGCACCGGCCGGGCCTGCCTGCGCCGTGCGAGCGGCGGCCGGTCGCCGGTGGTGCTGCGGCATCGCGGACACGGGCTGACCGTCGACGCCCGGCGCCGGGCCGGTGACCGAGCCCGGTCGCTGCGCGGCGTGATCATCGGCATGACGCTCGCGGTGATCGCCTGGATCGCCGCCGCCGTGGTGCTCTTCGCCGGCGTCCCCATGGCGCACGCCGCCGACGCGAGCCCCTGCCCCGCCCGCAAGTCGCTGGTCGCCTCGGACGGCGAGAAGACCCTGCGCGTGCGGCCCGAGACGGCCACGCTGTTCCACCTCTGCGTCGACGAGGGGACCGAGGCCGTACGCCGGTGGTCGGTCACCGCGACCGACGCCGCCGGCCGCCGCGTGCCCGTCGCCGTGCAGCCGCTGGGCGACCGCCTGGCCATCGCCACCGCGCCGCTGACCGGCGACAGCGCCACCCTCACCGTTCGGGCCGACCTCGAGACCGGCGCCGCTAGCTTCGAGGTGCCGCTGCGCCTGCGGTGAGCCACTCCCCGGCCGGCGTGCGCACGGCCAGGCCGACCACCTCGTCGCCGGCCCGTTCGACCCGCACGACGGGGCATCCGTCGGTCGCCCGATGCCAGCCGCCGGACTCGCTGTCGTGCACGGCCGAGTGCCGGCAGTGCTCCTCGTCCACGTACCCCCAGGCCATCAGCAGATCCCGGCCGCCGAACGTGTAGCGGCCGACGGTCGCCACCCGCTCACCGTCGGCGCGCCGGTAGAACTCGGCGGACAGGCCCGGCACCGGCACACCCTCGAAGGGCGCGTCGGCGACGGTGCGGTGCAATCGGTACTCGGAAAGGTCGGGCAGCAAGTCGATCTCCTCCTCGGCGTGGACCGGCCATTGGTCGCCCCGCGGGCGCCGGCGGTTCCCGGAGTCATCCGTGCGGGCGACCCGGGAACTTTTCCCCCACCCGGAGCGACTTCATCGGTGTGACCCCCTCCGAGGAGCACGCGGACGCGCTGACCCGGCTCGCCCGCGACGCCGCGCGTGGCGACCGGTCGGCGCTGACCGACCTGATCCGCGCGACCCAGGGCGACGTGATGCGTTTCCTCCATCCGCTGGCCTCCCCGGGCGAGGTGGAGGACCTGACCCAGGAGACCTACTTGCGGGCCGTACGGGCGTTGCCCGGCTTCGCCGGTCGTTCGTCGGTACGCACGTGGCTGTTCGCGATCGCCCGGCGGGTTGCGGCCGACCAGGTCCGGTACGCGACCCGGCGGCCCCGGGCGGCAGCCCTGCCGGACTGGCAGAGCCACGCCGAGATCGCCGACCCGCACGGCCGGTCCCGGTTCGAGGAGCATCACGCGCTGACCGACCTCCTGCGCGGGCTCGACGGCGACCGCCGCGACGCGTTCCTGATGACGCAGATCGCCGGGCTGTCGTACGCGGAAGCGGCGGAGGTCTGCGGCTGCCCGGTCGGAACGATCCGCTCCCGGGTGGCCCGGGCCCGCGAGGATCTGGTCACCGCGATGCGGGACCTCGGCCCCGGCCGGAGCGTGGCCGCGGGCTGAGAAGGATCGGCGGGAACCAATCGGCGGTGGGCGGCGACCAACGCTGCGAGTGCCACCCCGACGACTGTGACGGAGAACAGATGTCCACCGCCGCGCCGCCTTCACGCCCCGCCTCATCGTTCGGTCCGCTGCTGCTGCGCCTGCACTTCTACGCCGGCATCCTCGTCGCGCCCTTCCTCCTGGTCGCCGCGCTGACCGGTCTCGCGTACGTCTTCTCGCCCCAGATCGACCGCGTCGTCTACGCGGACGAGCTGGTCGCCGACGACCCGGGCGGCGCCACCAAGCCGATGGCCGAGCAGATCGCGGCGGCCCGGGCGGCGGTGCCGGACGGCACGCTCATCTCGCTGCGCCCGGGCGAGGGCACGGCCACCACGCAGGTCGACTTCGCGCTGCCCACACTGGACGAGGAGCACGCGCGGACCGCGTACGTGAACCCGTACACCGGCGAGGTCACCGGGCAGCTGACGACGTGGTTCTCCTACACGCCGACCCGGACGTGGCTCGACGACATGCACCGCAACCTGCACCTCGGGGTGGCCGGCCGGCACTACTCGGAGCTGGCGGCGAGCTGGCTGGCCGTCATCGTGCTCGGCGGCCTGCTGCTGTGGTGGCGGCGGCAGCGCGGTCACCGTACGGCCCGCAAGCTCCTGGCCCCTGACCTGTCGGCGAGCAAGGGCGTGCGCCGGACCCGGGGCTGGCACGCGGCCACCGGGGTGTGGCTCTCGATCGGCCTGCTGCTCCTCTCGGTCACGGGCCTGACCTGGTCGCGCTACGCCGGCGGCAACTTCGGCGAGGCCCTGGACGCGATGAACGGCAGCCGTCCCTCGGTGAGCACCGACCTCACCGGCGCCGCGCCCGCGGCCTCCGGCGGCCACCACAGCAGCGGCGGCGCCTCCGGCCCGTCGACGGCCGACCCGGACGCGATCGACCGGGTGCTGACGACCGCCCGCGACAACGGCCTGGACGGACCGGTCGAGGTGATCGTGCCGGCCGACGGCGCCGCGGCCTGGCAGGTGAGCCAGGACGACAGCCGGTGGCCGGTCCGCGCGGACAGCGTCGCCGTGGACGCCGCCACGGGCGAGGTGACCGACCGGGTGGACTTCGCCGACTGGCCGCTGTTGGCCAAGCTGACCTCATGGGGCGTGAACGCCCACATGGGACTGCTGTTCGGGCTGCCCAACCAGATCCTGCTGGCCGCCCTCGCGATCGGCCTGCTCTGCGTGATCGTCTGGGGCTACCGCATGTGGTGGCAGCGCCGCCCCACCCGGGCCGACCGCCGCGCGCCCGTGGGCGCGCCGCCGGCCGCCCGCGGAGCGTGGCAGCGGATCCCCTCGTGGGGCATCGTCGTGGGCGTGCCGGTGGTCATCGCCCTGGGCTGGGTGGTGCCGCTGCTCGGCATCCCCCTGGCCGCGTTCCTGCTCGTCGACGTCGCCGTCGGCGCCCTGCGGAGCCGCCGCGGCAAGACGCCACCGGTACCGGTCTCCCCGGCCCCCGCGGGCGCCGAGACCCCGGCGACGTCGTCGGCGGGCGGTGGCTGACTCCCACCCGTACTGTTGATGGTGTGCTGTTCATCTTCGGAATTCGTAGCAAGGACACCATCCTCGGGTCGCGGCTCGGCCGGTGTGAGGTCTGCGGCGCCACGGCGGCGCAGACCCTGATCCGGCGTACGTCGAAGTTCAGCCTCTTCTTCGTCCCGCTGTTCCCGGTCCGCCCGGCCCGCCACTTCGTGGCCTGCACCAACTGCGGCCGGTTCCGCGGCGCCGCCCGCGAGGAGCTGGTCGCGGCTTGAACCCCTGATGCACGATCGTCGCCATGCTGATGTCGATCGTGGTGGCGCAGGTGCCGGCCGTCTGGGACGTCGAGGCCAACCTGGCCACTGTGCGGGACGCCCTGGGCGAGACACAGCCCGGCGACGTGGTCGTCTTCCCCGAGGGGCTGCTGTCCGGCTACGGCGAGGATCTGACGCCGCTGGACACGCTGGACCCGGCGGCCGTGACCGGCGCCGTGACCCACGTGGCGCGGCTGGCCGCGGAGAAGCGGGTGTCCGTCTTCTGCGGCGCGCTGCTGCCGGCCGGCGGCGACTGGTACAACGCCGGGCTGTTCTTCTCGGGGGACGGCGGCGCTCCCGCGGTCTACCGGAAGATCAACCTGGCCATGAACGAACGTGGCCCGCTGCGGGCCGGCGACGACCTGCCGACGTACGGGATTCCGCAGCCGCACGGCACGGTCACCGCCGGAGTACAGCTGTGCCGGGAAATCCGGTTCCCCGAGCAGTGGCAACACCTCGCCGCCGCCGGCGCCCAGCTGTTCGTCTACCTCACCAACGCCGCGAACCCCCGGGAACCCGACGGGGTCTGGCGCAGCCACCTGGTGAGCCGGGCCGCCGAGAACCAGCGCCACCTCGTCTCGGCCAACATCCCCGGCCCGGCCCAGCACTGCCCGAGCATGGTGGTGTCCCCTCGCGGCGAAGTGCTCGCCGAACTCCCCGCCGGCCGGCCCGGCCTGCTCCGGCAGACGATCGACCTGTCCCGCACCGCCGACTGGTACCTCGGTCAGCGCCGGCAGGACGTGGTGTCGCTGACCTACCACCGCGGCCTCTACGCTCCGGGCTGAACCGGTATCCCCGGACCGCCGGCGCTGGGTACGGTGACGGCATGACGGACAGGTCGCGTCCCCTGCTGCGCACCCTGGTCGGCCGGGTGTTGCGCCGCCACCGGCTGGACCAGGAGCGGACGCTGGCCGAGGTGGCCCGCGACGCCGCCGTCTCGGTGCAGTACCTGTCCGAGGTGGAGCGCGGCCGCAAGGAGCCCAGCTCCGAGATCCTGGCCGCCGTCTGCGACGCGCTCCGGATCGAGCTGTCCGACCTGCTGGCCGAGGTGGGACGCGAGCTCGCCGAGCACCGCGCCCCGGTCCTCCGCCTGCGCCCGGTCGCACCGGTCGCCCCCGTCCTGCGCCCGGTGCGCCGGCCCACAGCGCCACCACACCGCTCCGGCGACGTCATGCTCCTCGCGGCCTGATCAGCTGGCCGCCTCCAGCGCGTCGTGCCCGGCGCGCCCGCTTCGGCCCGGCGGGCGGCGGTCAGCTGGCCGCTGACAACCGGTACGCGCGCTCCGGACGGCTGGTGATCACTCGGTCGGCCAGGCCGTAGGCGACCGCGCCGGCGGCGGACAGCGTCATGCTGCGGTCGGTGTCGGCTCGGATCTTCTCGACGGAATGGCCGGTGTGCCGCCCCAGGATCGCGTCCATCTCGGCTCGCACCCGGGCCACCTCCTTGGCCTCCACCGCCAGGTCGGGCAGGGTGCCCCGGGCCTGGCTCGACGGCTGGTGCAGGGTCACCTTGGCGTGCGGCAGGACCGAGCGCCGCCCGGGCGTACCCGCCGCCAGCAGCGCCGCCGCGGCCGAGGCGGCCTGGCCGACGCAGATGGTGGCGATGTCACACCGTACGAAATGCATGGTGTCGTAAATCGCGGTCAGGGCGCTGAACGAGCCACCCGGCGAGTTGATGTAGAGGCCGATCTCCTGCTCGCCGGCCGACTCCAGGTGGATCAGCTGGGCGATCACCACGTTGGCCACGCCGTCGTCGATCTCGGTGCCCAGGAAGATGATCCGGTCCGACAGCAGGCGCGAGTAGATGTCGTACGCCCGCTCGCCGTTCGGGGTCTTCTCGACGACCGTGGGAATCGTGTACTGGCTCATGCGCTCAACCCCATCGGCTGACGGGACAGGGCCGGCCGTACGTCGTCGACGCTGTCCAGAATGTGGTCGATGAGCCCGTACTCGAGCGCCTCCTGGGCGGTGAACCAGCGGTCGCGACGGCTGTCCCGCTCGACCGTCTCGATCGGCTGCCCGGTGTGCTCGGCCGTGAGCCGCAGCAGCGTCGTGCCGACCCGCTCCAGCTGCTCGGCGTAGATCTCGACGTCGGCCGCCGTGCCACCGAACCCGGCCGACCCCTGATGCATCAGCACCTGCGCGTGCGGCAGGGCGAACCGCTTGCCCGGCGTACCCGCGGTCAGCAGGAACTGCCCCATGCTGCCGGCCAGCCCCAGCGCCAGGGTGCTGACGTCGTTCGGGATGAGCCGCATGGTGTCGAAGATGGCCAGCCCCGCGCTGACCGACCCACCCGGCGAGTTGATGTACAGACTGATGACGCTTCGCGGATCCTCGGCGGACAACAGCAGCAGCTGCCCGCACAGGCGGTTGGCGATCTGGTCGTCGACCTCGGACCCCAGCACGATGATGCGCTGATGCAGCAGCCTCGCGGCCACCTGATCGTCGATGGACCCCGCGGTCCACGGCGCCACCCCGGCGTCGGCTCTCATGTTCTTCTCCCAGCTCTCGTCGTCGCTGGTTCCACCATGGGAGCCGCCGGCCCGGCGCACCAAGCCGATCTGCCGTTAGCAGACGAATCAGCCGTGGCGCCGCAGCGACCGCCAGACCTCCTGCGCCCAGCCGAGATCGGCCGCGTCGTCGTACATGCAGGTGACGGCGGCGACGCTGGAGGCGGTGGCCGCGTAGCCGTACAACTCGAACTGCTCCCGCCCCCGCACCGCCGCCGTCAGCCAGAAGGCGTACCGGGCCACGTCGCCGTCCCGCTCCGAGACCTCACCCGCGGGCTCCGGCGCACCCTTCGTGAACCGCGCGATGGCCGCCTCCGGGGTCGTGCCGTCGCGCAGGTCGAACACCTCCACGTGCACGGTCCGGCCGGGCCCGGCGAACATCAGGACGCCGTCCGCGACCCGCGGCTCGAGCCCGGCGCTGCGCTCGATCGACCATTCGCCGGTCACGGCCTGCCGGACCGGCGCCGGCAGCGCGTGCCCGATCCGGCTGAGCACGTCGTCGCGGTCCCACTGTTCGGTGAGGACCCGCGACAGCAGAGTGCCGCCGGCCCCGGCCAGGTACGGCAACGTGCCCTCGTCGCGGACCTCGGCCCGCGCCGCCTCCCCCAGCATCTCCGGCCACGGCCGGACGGCGTTGGCCACCGTGCCGTTCAGGACCAGATCGGCGTACGCCGGTGCGCTCCACACGGCGTTCGCGTGGCGCAGCTGGTCGTCGTCGACCTTCAGCCACACCGAGTAGGTCACGCTGCCGCCGCCGGTCAGGCGGACGGGCATGAGACAGCGCACGAAGCCGCCCACCCCCTCGAGCCGCTGAAGGTCGCTGTTGCCCCAGACCTTCGCCTGCTGCTCCGCCGACAGGTCGAGCAGTGCGTCCGGCACCCCCGACCGCACATCGAGATCAAGCGCGTCGAGCGGCGCCCCACAACACGAACACCCAGCAAGATGATCAAGCACGGACGTCAGGATACGTACCCGCGGAAGACCTCCCGGCCCGGCCGCCGCCACGCCGCCGGGGCCGGCGCGTTGTCCATGTCGGGCTCGGCGTCTCGGGAAAGCCGCGGGACGAAGTGTCCTGGACGACCTGACCGCCGCCGAGCGCAACGCCCTGATCACCAAGTCCGGCAAGTGCGACGTGGAAGCGGCGCCGCTGGACACCCTCGCACTCCCGGCCGGGCAGGGGCGCCTTGTGGAGAGCTTCTACTGGGCGCTGGCGGACGTTCGCGCCGAGCACGCGCTCCGGCTGAGCGCGGCCTACGCCAAGTGCATGGCCGCCGCCGGTACGCCGGCCGAGAGCCTGGGCGACGCCCGGCAGCGGGTCGAGCGAAGGTTCGCGACGGCCGGCCCGGCCGGTGGGGCGGCGTGGAACGAGGCTTCCGCGTACGAGGTGAGCAGCGCCGCCGCCGACGGAAGGTGCCGCGCGGCCAACGCCTCTCTGGCGGCCGCGGTGAGTGCCCCGGCCGTGCGGGCGTTCGCCGTGCGCCATCGACGGCAGCTGGCGGCTGTGGCCGCGGGCTGGGCCGCGATGCCAGAAGCCCGCGACGCGGCCCGGCGCCGCCTGAACGCGCTATCCCCGATGCGGTGACCTCATCGACTGTGGTTGACTTCTGCGGCTTGTCGTCAGCGTGGAGAAAGCACGGGGCTATGCGGTACTTGGCTGTTGGTCTGGCGGTGGTGCTCGGGCTGTCCGCCTGCGCGGCGCCGAAGGATGAGGTGCCCCGGCCCGAGGTGGCGCCCAGCGTCTCGCTGCCGGCCGATCCGAAGGCGGCTCTTGCCGTGGGCAGCGGGAAGGCCGGGACGCAGTCGGTGCGGGTCGGGTATCGGTTCACCGGGAGTCCCACGTACGAGGTGAAGTACACCGCTGTGGTCGACGCGGCCGGGACCACGTGGGAGGCGACCGGGGACAGCTGGGTGCTGCGGCGCGTCCGCGATGACGTCTGGGTCAAGGTGACCAAGCCGGACGAGCTCGGCGCGGTTCCCGAGAGTCAGATCAACACGTGGGTCAAGGCGCCGCTGAACTATCTGGACCAGACCTCGTTCAAGGGTGGCTTCCCGTGGAACGCGCCGCGCACCGCGGCCGAGACCGGCACCGGGATCACCGCGGCCGGTGACCGGACGTACACGGGCCGGCTGCGGGACGAGTCGTTCACCCTGAGCCTCGACGAGGCCGGGCGGTTCACGCGGGCCACGGCCGGGGATTTCCTGGAGATGACCTTCTCCGATTTCGGTACGCCGGTGGCCGTCGAACCGCCGCCGGCGGGCGAGGTCTCCCCCGGCCCGCCGGTGTTCCTTCCGGCTCACGTCGGCATCATGTGAGAAACGGTCAGGCGGCGGGCGTGCCCACCACCGTGAAGTTGCGGGTACGGCCGATGTTGTCGAAGGAGCCGAAGCCGACGCGGCCCGAGCCGAACGTGGTGTCGCGGGCGGTCATCAGCGGGTCGCAGTCGCCGTCCACGTAGACGGCGATCTCGCCGGTGGACGGTACGTGCTTGAGGCGGACGTTGTGCCAGGCCGTGTCGACGATGGCCGGGTTGGCGCCCCGCGAGCGGCCGTTCCACTGGTAGTCGATGCGTTCACGGTCGGCGTTGTCGACCTTGAAGATGCCGTTGTGCGGGTAGATCGTGTTGTCGGTCGACAGGTGGGCGTAGTAGAACTCGGTGTCGGACTTGTAGCCGAACACGATGATGACGTCGCGGTTCGTTATCTCGACCGGTTCGTCCAGGCGCACCTGGGCCGTCACCTCGACGCTGGAGAACGCGGGACCCTTGGTGAGCACCGCGTACTCGAACGGGCGGCGCGGGCCGGGCCGGGCCTCGCCGGCCTCGGCCAGAATGACCTGGCCGTTCTCGAACTTCCACTTCGACGGCGTCACGGGCGCCCAGTTGCCCGCGGCCGCGGTGTTCGTGACCCGGGTGTGGCCGGCCTTCTCGTCGGCGAAGTACGCGGCGTCGGTCACCTTCCAGATCTTGCCGTTGGCCTTGGCCAGGATGTAGAGCTCACCCCGGGCGTCGGTGCCGAAGCGCAGGTCGACGCGGTTGGGGTCGCCGGGCGCGCCCGGCGAGGAGAGGTCCCGCATCCGTACGGACTGGCCCTGGGGCGTGAACAGGTGCAGCCGGTGAATGGTGGCCGGGGCCTGCCCGCGCCGCATCTCGCTCACCTCGGTGTAGAAGACCGTGCCCGCGACGAGGTCGCCGAAGACGTACTTGCCGCGCAGCTTCGGGATGTCGGTGCCGCGGTAGACGAAGCCGCCCGCGACGGCCACGCCGACGTCGTCGGTGCAGTTCCAGCCGGGCGCCGGGTTGTGGTCGTACGAGGCGACCGGATAGGTGTAGCCGTACTTCGCGTCGTCGGCCGGCAACGGGTAGAGGCGGTCGCAGACGTTCGTGGCGTCGCGGTCGAAGACCAGCCGGCCCTCGCGCTCGCTCCAGCCCATGTTGTCGCCCGCGCGCACCTCGTAGATCGCCTCGGTCGACTTCTCGCCGATGTGCCCGAGGTACATCCGGCCGGTGGCCCGGTCCCAGCTGAACCGGTGCGGGTCACGGAAACCGATCGCGTAGATCTCCCCGAGCGCCCCCGCGCGCCCCACGAAGGGGTTGTCGGCCGGAATGCCGTACTTGCCGTTGGGGGCGTTGGTGCCGCTCGGGTCGATCCGCAGCAGCTTGCCGTGCGGCAGGGCGAGGTTCTGCGGGTCGGTGTTGCGGAAGCCCTGGCCGCCGTCGCCGACCGCGAGGTAGAGCTTGCCGTACTCGGCCGTGCCCCGGCGCGCGGTAGGATTGAAGTTGATCTCCTGGATGCCGTGGATCTGGCCGGCGAACCCGATGCGCAGGATCTCCCGGTGGGTGCCGGCGAAGGTGCCGGCGGCCGGGTCGGTCGCCGTCCACTCGTTGATGACGCCGTGGAAGAGCGTGTTGGGCTGCTGGTAGTCGGGCACCGCGGTGGTCTGCGCGGCCTGCTCGGTGTGGATCGTGTAGAACAGCCCGTTGCGGCGGAAGTCCGGGTGGAACGTCACGTACCCGAAGCCCTGCCCGAGCCCGCGCCCGGAGAAGAACGACGGGAACTGGGCGCGCACGTCGAGGTAGACGTGCGGCACGCCGTTCTCGACCAGGTAGAGGTTGCCGTTGAGGTCGGGGACGGCGCGGCGGCCGGAGCCGTCCGGCACCTCCAGGATCGTGTTGATCCGGGCGACCCGGTTGAGCCGCTGGTCAGTCAGCGGCGGCACCGTGAACGACTGCGGGAACGACGCGTACTCGGTGAGTTCGAGCCCGAGCGACGAGGTGACCGGCTCGACCGGGATCGGGTCGTCGATCGGCTCGCCGGCCGGAGCGGCCAGCGCCACGGAGGGCGCCGCGAGCAATGTGGACAGTGCGAGCATGCCCGCCAGAAGGAAACGTCTCATGAGTCAGCCCCGTCGGAAGTAGTAGCGGTACTGGGCGGCGACCTCGCGCGCGGTCAGCGACCGGTCGAGGAACGCGAGCGCGTCCATCCGGCAGTCGCACGGGTTGCGCTCGACCGTGTTCTGCGGGAAGCTCCCGCCGATCTTGATGCCGCGCGGATCGCTCGCGGTCGTCACGTGCGGGCCCGGCCCGGCGACCAGCCACGGATCGTCGGTGCGGGTGTAGAAGCCCTCGACCGGCTTGCCGTCGCGATACAGCGCCATCGTTCCGGCGTTGAAGTCGAAGGTGGCCGCGAGGTGCACCCACTGGTCCTTGGGCAGCAGCGTCTTCCAGTCCTCGTTCGCGGCGAAGGTCTGCGAATTGCCGCCGTCGAGGCGCCGGCCGAGCGCGACCAGCCGCAGGGTGCCGTTCACGTCGATCAGTTCCAGCAGGGCCCGTACGCCGTGCCCGTCGGAGTCGCCGGTGAGCAACCCGGCCAGCCCGATCGCGTTGTAGAGATCGGCCGGATCGGCCGTGACCGTGTTCGGCGCCGGGCCGTCCATGGAGCGCTTGAACCAGCCCATGACGGTCGTGCCACCGACCGCGTTGAAGGCTCGCAGCGTCCGCACGCCGGGCTGCGCGTAGATCCCGGCCTTCCAGTCATCATTTCCCGATGTAGACGGACTTATCTGGCGGGTCTGCAGCGCCCGGCCGGCGCCGCGGTAGGCCGCGTCACGCACGCGCTGCGCCGCGCCCCCGTTGATCAGCTCGATCTCCGTACCGGAACGGCCTTGATCTTTCTCGAGGGCCGCGTCCCCAGGCACCGGGTGATCGAAATCGTAGAGAGCCACTACCGAGGAGCGTAGGGACGGATGGACGTCATGCGGACCCGGTGCGTCCGCGCTTACAGGTGATCCCGCTGCCACTAGCGCGATTCCCAAAGCGACAGCGATTCCTCCAGTTCGTCTCACAGAGGACGACCTTTCAGATATCCGGCACAGGCTCGGCGGGACGGCCGCCGAGGTAGAGCTCCCCGAGCTGTGGATCGGCCAGAAGCTGCCGGGCAGGCCCGGAGATGTGCACGCGCCCGAGATCGAGCACGCACCCGAGGTCGGCGGTCTCCAGCGCGCGCCGGGCGTTCTGCTCGACCAGCAGCACCGCCGTTCCGGCGTCGCGCATCCGCACGACCTGTTCGAACACCGTGCTGGTCGCCTTGGGGTCCAGTCCCATCGAGGGCTCGTCCAGCAGGACGACCTTCGGATCCACCATCAGCGACCGGGCGAACTCCACCTGTTTCTGCTGCCCGCCGGAGAGCAGCCCGGCGAGCGATCCCCAGCGGTCGGCCACCACCGGGAAGATCTCCTTGACGAAGGCGGCGCGTTCAGCGATCTTGCCCGCGTCCCGCAGGGTGTACGCGCCGAGCAGCACGTTCTCCTCGACGGTCATCTCGCGGAACACGCTGTGTCCCTGCAGGACCAGCGACACTCCATGCCGGAGCATCTGCTGCGGCCCGGCGCCGGTCACGTCCTTCCCGGCCACGATCACGCGGCCGTCGCGGGGCTTGAGCAGACCGCCGGCCACCTTCAGCACCGTCGACTTGCCGGCGCCGTTCGGCCCGACCAGGCACACGATCGATCCGGCGGGCACCGCGACGCTGAAGCCGCGCAGCACCGGCGCCGCCCGGCCGTAGCCGGCCTGGACATCGACCAGTTCGAATTCGAATTCAGACGCCAAGGTACGCCCCCAGCACGCGTTCATCGGAGCGGATGACCGAGGGCGGTCCCTCCGCGATGGGCCGGCCCCGGTCGAAGACCACAATGTGGTCGCTGATGCTCATGACCAGGTCCATGTTGTGCTCGACGATGACGAAGGTGCGCCCCTCGGCGTTCAGCTGGCGGATCAGGGTGCCGATCCGGTCGAGCAGCGCCGGGTTGACCCCGCCGGCCGGCTCGTCGAGCAGGACCGTCTCGGGCTCGGCCATCAGCACCCCGGCCAGTTCGAGAAGCTTCTGCTGGCCCCAGGACATGTCGCGGGCCTCGCTGCCCGCGAGATGCTCGATGCCGAGCCGGGTCAGCCAGCTCATGGCCTTCTCGATGTCGGCCCGGCTTCCGGCGCTTCGCAGGCCGCCGCGCGGGACGGCCGCGAGCACGTTCTCCAGGGCGGTCATCCGCGGGAACGTGCGGCACAGCTGGAAGGTACGGCCGAGACCGGCCCGGGCGATCCGGTGCGGCGCCTTTCCGGTCAGGTCGCGGCCCTGGTAGGTGACCCGCCCCGAGTCCGGCTTGATCATGCCGGTGACGCAGTTGAAGTAGGTCGTCTTGCCCGAGCCGTTGGGCCCGATCAGGGCGTTGACCTTGCCCTCGTGGAACTCCACGGTGGCGCCGTCGAGCGCGGTGACGCCGCCGAACGCCTTGCGCAGCTCGTGCGTCGCGAGACTCATACCGCCGCCTTTCGCTGCTCGGCCAGTTCGGCTGCTGTCACCTCGCGGATGGAGGAACTCCTCGTACGGCCGAACCGCTTGAAGAGATCACCGATGGCCGGGAGAACGCCGTCGGGCATGAAGAGCACGACCAGCCCCAGCAGCACGCCGGTGGCGACCAGGTGCAGCGGCGTGTCGCCGTACTCGACCTTGAAGTATTCGAGAGCGGTGCCGACCAGGATCGCCCCGGCCACCGGGCCGAACAGGTTGCGTACGCCGCCGAGCAGCGCCATCAGCACGAGATAGGAGCCGGTCAGGATGGAGAACTGGAACACCGGGTCGAGATCGCCGAACCACAGCGCGTACAGCCCACCGGCGAGCGCGGTGAACCCGGCCGAGACGACGAAGACGATCAGTTTGTACGCGAAGGTCGGCGTACCCAGTGCCTCGGCCTTGTCCTCGTCCTCACGGATCGACTTGAGCCGGAGCCCGAAGCGCGACCGGTCGATCAGCCACCAGGCCAGCACCGCGATCGCCAGCAGCCCGGCGAACAGGTAGTAGAAGACCCGGTGGTGTTCCGGCCGGCTCAGGTCGAACGGCCGTGGCACGACGAGACCGCGCGAGCCGCCGGTGAACGACGCCCAGCTCTGGAAGACCAGCAGCAGGATGAGCACGAGCGCGATCGACACGATGACGAACGAGGCGCCGCGGACCCGCAGGGCGGCCATGCCCAGCGGCACGGCCAGCGCCGCCACGAGCAGGGCGGCCGCCGCCAGCGCGGCGAACGAGGGCAGCCCGGCCTTGACGACCAGCAGCGCCGTCGCGTACCCGCCGAGACCGGCCAGGGCGCCGTGCCCGAGCGAGATGTAGCCGGTGAAGCCGCCGACGAAGTTCCACGAGGTGGCCAGAACCGCGTAGTTCAGGACCAGGACACCCGAGGACAGGATGTACGGGTTGGGGGCGACGCTCGGGAACACGAGGATCGCGGCGGCGAGCAGCGCTATCGCCGTACCCATGGCAATTTTCTTAGAAGCGTTGGGCAAGGCGGCCTCCGAAGAATCCCTGCGGCCGGAACGCGAGCGTCGCGAACAGGGCCACGTAGAAGACGGTCTGCGCCCACGTCGTGCCCATCGGGATCTGCAGCAGGCTCTGCGCCATCCCGAGGACCATCGCCGCGGCCGCCGCGCCGGGCACGCTGCCCAGGCCGCCGACCACGATGATGGCCATCAGCGGGCCGATCCAGTGCCAGTGCAGCGACGGGTAGATGGTGGTGTCGAGCGACAGCGCCGTGCCGCCGATCGCCGCGGTGGCCAGGCCGATGCCGAAGCCGTAGCCGGCCACCCGCTCGGTGTCGATGCCCAGCAGCCGGGCCGCGTCACGATGCTGGATGGTCGCCCGCAGCGCCCATCCGAACCGGGTGCGCTTCATCAGGACGTACAGCCCGGAAAGCGCCACGACGGCCAGGACGAACGCGATCAGCTTGACCACCGCGACCCGGGCCCCGAAGATCTCGAGACTGGCCGAGCTGTAGCCGAGCTGGATCCGGCGCTGCGTGCCGGTGAAGGCGTAGCCGAGCAGGCCCTCGACGGTCAGCGCGATGGCGAAGGTCAACAGCACCGACATCATGGTGAGGGTGGCCGGCCGGAGCCGGGTCAGCAGCAGGCGCTGCAGCCCGACACCGGCCGCGAAGAACAGCGGAACCGTGACCACCATCGACAGCAGCGGGTCGATGCCGACCCGGTCGTGCATCCACCAGGCCAGATAGGCGGCCAGGATGAGGAACGCCGAGTGGGCGATCATCACGACCCGCATGATGCCGAAGTAGAGCGTCAGCCCGGAGGCGAGCAGGGCGTACAGGCCGCCGAGCAGCAGGCCGAGCAGGATGCTCTGGAAGAGGAGCATCGTGGTCACCAGGCCGGTTTCGGGTAGACGAAGTCGGCCTCCTTGACGTCCGCGGGCAGGACGATCTTGATGTCGCCGTCCACCCACTGCTGGATCATGTGGGCGCCCTGCGGCTTGCCGGTGGCGTCCCAGCTCAGCGGGCCGACGACGGTGTCCACCTTGTTCGAGTGCAGCCAGTCGACCAGCTTCTTCTGACACTCGCCCTGCTCGGCGCAGCCGGCGGCGGTGACCGCGGCCGCGACGACCTGGCCCGTCGTGTAGCCGTTGGCCTGATCCTCCTCGGGCGCCTTGCCGAACTGCGCCTTGAACTTCTCGACGAACTCCTTGTTGCTTTCGTACGGGGCGTCCTGGCTGTACCCGGTCGGCGACAGGATACCGGTGGTCTTGTTGCCGATCGCCTTGGCGAACTCGGGGTTCGTCGGAGCCGTCGAGAACGCGGCCAGCTTGGGCTGATAGCCCAGCTGCTGCAGCGCGACGATCAGGTTGACGCCGTCCTGGTACTGCGAGCCGCCCACGAGCACGTCGGCCTTGGCCGCCGCCACCTTGGCCGCGATGCCGCTGAAGTCGGTGGTGTTCGGCGGGTAGACCTCGTTCACGACGGTCTTGACGCCGCCGGCTTCGAGCTTTTCCTTGAGGCCGTACGCCGTACCCTGCGCGAACGGGTCGTCCATGGCCGCGTAGGCGGCTGTCTTGGGACGCTGGTCGGGCGGCAGGGCCAGGATGTGCTCGGCCAGGTGGTTGTAGTGGTCGTTGGCGACGGCCGGGGCGGCGTAGAACAGGTTTTTGAAGCCCTGCTCGAAGACCTCCTTGGCGGCGCCGGCGGGCTCGACGAAAAGCATGTCGTACTCCTCGGCGACGCGGGCCGAGGGCACCACCAGGCGGGTGGAGAACGGGCCCACGACCAGGTCGACCTGGTCCTTGCCGATCAGCTGCTCGTAGTCGGCGACGACCCGGTCGGCGTTGGACTGGTCGTCCAGGATCTTCAGCTCGACCTGGCGGCCGAGCAGGCCACCCTTGTCGTTGACCACCTTGGCCCAGGCCTCGTAGCCCTCCTGCACACCCTTGCCGGGCTCGGAGAAGTCGCCGGTCAGCGGGAGGGAGACACCCACGACGATGGGATCGCTGCCGCCCTTGCTTCCTTGATCATCTCCGGAACATCCGGCCGCTCCCACGGCCAGGGCGAACACGGCGGTTGCGGTAGTCATGGCGCGGAAAGAATTTATCGGCATCCTCGGACGCTCCTCTGCACCGAGTACGAAAGCGCTTCCGAAAGCGCTTACGTACGCTAACCTGTGCCATAGATCACTGGCAATAGCTGGGGAGTTGACGATGCCGAAACCAGGCCCCGGGCTTCGCCTCATCGATGTCGCGCAACGAGCGGGCGTCTCCCTCGCGACCGCGTCCCGCGCCCTGTCCGGGCGCGACGGCGTCAGCGAGGAAGTGGCCGACCGGGTCCGGCAGGTGTCACTCGAGATGGGGTACGTCGCCAATCCGTACGCGCGCACCCTGGCCGGCGGCGCCAGCTCGACCGTCGGCCTGGTCGTCCACCAGGTCGACGACCCGTACTTCTCCGAGATCGCCGGCGGCGTCATCCAGCTGGCCGGCGAACAGAGCCTGCTCGTGCAGATCTGCCACTCCGGCCGCGACCCCGCCCACGAGCTGCGCCAGATCCGCAGCCTCATCGCCCAGCGGGTCGGCATCATCATCGTGGCCGGCTCCGGATACAGCGACCCCCAGGTGGAGTCGCAGTCCCGCTCGGTGCTGGAGGGTTACGAGCGTGACGGCGGCCGGCTGGCGGTGATCGGCCGGCACAGCCTGAGCGCCGACGCGGTGCTGCCGGACAACGAGGCGGGCGGGTTCGCGCTGGGCGAGCACCTGATCGGCCTGGGCCACCGCCACATCGCCGTCGTGGCCGGCACGGCCGCCCTGACCACGGTCACCGACCGCATGGCCGGGGTGGCGGCGGCGATGCGAGCCCACGGCCTGGACCCGGCGGCGATGCCGGTACTGCACACCGACTTCATCCGCGAGGGCGGCCGGGTGGCGACCGAACAGATCCTCCGCGACCATCCGTCGACCACGGCGATCATCGCCCTGAACGACGCGATGGCCATGGGCGTGCTGTCCTCCCTGCGGGAACACCACATCCCGGTCCCGTCCCGCATGTCGGTGGTCGGCTTCGACGACGTCTCGGTGGCGGCCGACCTGGCCCCGAGCCTGACCACGATCCGCCTCCCCATGACCGACATGGGCCGAATGGCGCTGGACCTGGCCCTCAAGCCACGGGCGGCCCGCCCCCGCCGCCGCCGAACCGGCCACCAGCTGATAGTCCGCGACTCCACCGGCCCGGCCGCCGCCCTATGACCTCGCCAACTCCGGCCTTCCAGGCGGCCCCTCACCCTATGAGCTCCTCCATCCCGGCCTTCCGGGCGGCCCCTCACCCTATGAGCTCCTCCATCCCGGCCTTCCCGGCGGCCCCTCACCCGGATGCCGCCCTATGACCTCCTTCGTCCTGGCCGGCTTCGGCTTCCGGGCTGCCACCTACTACCGGCTGGCGCAAGCATTGCCGGGCCTCGAATGCGTAGGCGCGGTCGTGCGGACATCCCGCCCGATGCCGCTGCCCACCTTCACGTCGCTGGCGGAGTGCGTACGCCAGACCCATCCCGACTTCCTGGTCACGGCGGTCCCACCTTCCGCGAACCCCACCTTCATCCTCGAAGCCATAGCGCTGAACCTCCCGGTCCTGGCCGAAACTCCACCGGCCAACCCCGCACTCCAATTCACCGCGCCACCCTCGCCCACCGCGTCGCCGTCGCCGACCGCTTTCCCCTCGCCCGGCGCGCCACCCTCGCTCACCGCACCACCCTCGCCCACCGCTTTCCCCTCGCCCGGCGCCTCACCCTCGCCCACCGCTTTCCCCTCGACCACAGCGTCGCCCTCGACCACAGCGTCGCCGTCGCCGACCGCTTTCCCCTCACTCGGCGCGCCACCCTCACCCACCGCACCACCCTCACCCACCGCGTCGCCCTTGCCCGGCGCGCTACTCTCGCCCACAGCCGCGCCCTCGGCCACGGCGCTGCCCTCGGCCACGGCGCTGCCCTCGGCCACGGCGCTGCCCTCGGCCACGGCGCTGCCCTCGGCCACGGCGCTGCCTTCGCCCACGGCAGGGCCCCTTCTTCCCGACATTTCCGATATTTCGGGTTTGCTGAGTCGGCGAGCGCCGTGGGCAGCGGTCAGCGAATCCGGCCCGCCGGGTCCGCCCGCGGACCAAGGAGGAGGATCCGGCCTGTCAAGTCTGCGGGCGCCCGGGACAGCAAGCAGCGAAACCAGCCCATCCGATCCACGAACTACCGGGACAGCAAGCGGCGGAACCGGCCTACCAGGTCTGCGGACGTCGGGGACGGCGGGCGGTGAATACGGCTTGGCGGGGCTGCGGGCGCTGTGGGCGGCAGTTGGGGACTCCGGGATGGTGCAAGTCGCCGAGCAATATCTGCTTGTGCCGTCGCATGCTGCTCGGCTTGCCGCGGTGCGTTCGGGCATCATCGGGGCCGCCACGCAGGTGCACGTCTCCTCCACTCAGCAGCACCATGCGATTTCCCTCATCCGCGGGATGCTGGGGGTGGGACGCGCGCCGGCCACCGTGCGGGCCGTGCGTACCACCGCGCCTCTGCTCGCGCCGCTCGATCGGTCCGGGTGGACTGATGATCCGCTGCCTAGGGCGGCCACCACCACGATCGCCACTGTCGACTTTGGCGACGGTCGTTCCGCTGTCTACGACTTCACCAGCGGGCAGACCCGCAATCTGCTGCGCCACCGGCGGCTGCTGGTCCGGGGCACGCACGGCGAGCTCCACGACGACGACATCGTTCACATGCCGGCGCCGCGCACGATCGCCCGCACCCCGCTGATCCGCCGCCAGAGCGGGCACGATCTCGACCTCAACGGCTTCGACACCGAGACGATTCTCTGCGGTGATCGGGTTCTCTACCGCAACCCCTATCCCGGTCACCGTTTCAACGACGACGAGATCGCCACCGCGACCCTGCTGGACGCGATGGCCGCCTGGGTCCGGGGTGAGGGCCCACCCCCGTACCCGCTGGCCGAGGGTCTTCAGGATCAGGCTTTGGCGCTGGCCGTCGAGGAGGCCGCCGGCGCCGGGCGCGAGGTGGTCACCGCGGCCGAGGCTTGGACCTGACGAGAACGGGCCGGGAAAACGACGACGGCCGGGTCCCGTCGGGGCCGGCCGTCGTGCGTACGGAAGTCAGAGCGGGCGGATGTTCTCCGCCTGGGGGCCCTTGGCGCCCTGGGCGACGTCGAACTCGACGCGCTGGTTCTCCTCGAGGCTGCGGAAGCCGGACGTCTGGATCGCCGAGAAGTGGGCGAAGACGTCGGAGCCGCCGCCGTCCTGGGTGATGAAGCCGAAGCCCTTGTCGCCGTTGAACCACTTGACGGTGCCGGTAGCCATGATCTTTTCTCCCTGCGGGCATGGATGATGCGAAGGGTCACCGAATTGATCACGCCGGCGAAAGAATGAAAAGAAAACGCCTACGGGAAATCAAGTCCGCAACGCGGGCCACGCTAGCACAGAAAACAATTTCAGTCCGTCGTACGGCGCTCGGCGGCGGCCGCCAAGTCGGCCAGGTCGATGCGCAGGGTGGCCAGCAGACCGCCGTGACGTGTGGAGTCGACCTCGTCCGGCAACTGCTCCTCGACGAACTCGGCCCGCCTGGCCTGGCCGCGCCGCCGCAGCTCATCGACGATGAGCTGCCTTGCAACGATCATTTCTTCCTCGATTTCCGGAGGGTTCCAGCATGGTGGTTCCCGTCTGCGGCGACCGCTGCATCAGTCGGCCACCGCAGACGGAAGAAATGAGACGCCGACCGTAGCACGAATCGGCAACGCGAAACGATTTCAGGACCACCGGAATCATCAGACGGAAAAAAGCGCTCAGGCCGCCACCGCCCGGGCCGCGGTCGCCGGGGTGGCCGCCACGAAATCGAGCACGCCCTCGGCGAAGCGCTCCGGTTCCTCGATGTGGCCGAGGTGGCCGCTGCGGGCCAGGAGCAGCAGACGGGCGTACGGAATGAGCGAATGCAATTCCCGGGCCCAGCGGGTGCCGCCGATGATGTCGTACATGCCGGCCGTCACCAGCGTCGGCACCCGCAGGCCGGGCAGGTCGGCGCGGTCGTCGACCGGCTCCGGCGCCGACAGGTACGAGCGGCGGATCTTCGGGCGCAGGCCGGCCAGTTCGTCGCGGCGGGCCCAGTAGTGCGCGAACTGGCTGGGCAGCGCGTCGCGGGTGGCCGCGGTCAGCGCGCGGTCGTCGGCCGCGTCCTGGATGGCGTGCAGGGCGTCGAGCACGGCCGGCAGGGCCGGGTTCCACTGGTTGCGCCGGACGAAACGCTCGAGCTGGTGACGGGTCTCGGTGGCCTGTTCCTCTCCGGTGACCGGCGAGCTCATGTGCAGGATCAGCCCGGCCAGGCGTTCGGGCCGGCGCAGCGCGTAGTACTGGGCGACCAGGCCGCCGTGGCAGTGGCCGAGCAGGTGCACCCGGTCGCGGCCGAGACGGTCGAGGATCCGGTCGAGCGCCTCGGCGTACACGGGCCGGGTGTAACCGTCCGGATGCGACGGCAGCCGGCCCGAGGCGCCGGTGCCGAGCGGCTCCACGTAGACGACCCGGACGCGCCGCTCGACCGCCGGCATCCGCAGGTACTCCCAGGACAGTCCCGGGCCGCCCGGGACGGCCACGCAGACCTCCGTGCCGCTGCCGCGGACGTGGTAGCGCTGCGCGACGCCGTTGACGTCGATCTCATGTGTGCCGATCCGCAGAGGGTTCCTGCTGCGGTCCGCGCGAAGGTGAATTACCACGGTCGATCCCCCCAGATGCCGTTGGCGTCGTTGTCCCTAACGTTCGCGCGGCCAGGGTGTTCACCGAACCCGTGCAAGACCCTGGCTCACCACCGGGCGGCCCCACCAGGGGGTCCCGGGTGGTCCCGGGCCGCCTCGGTGATCGCCCACGCGGCGTTGACCAGGCCGATGTGGCTGAAGGCCTGCGGAAAGTTCCCGAGCAGATCACCGGTGCCGGGGTCCACCTCCTCGGCCAGAAGATCCACATCGTTGCGGTGGGCGGCTGCCCGTTCGAACACCTCGCGTGCCCGTTCCTGCTCGCCGGCCAGGGCCAGGGCCTGCGCCAGCCAGAAGGTGCAGAGCAGGAAGGTGCCCTCGCCGCCGTCGAGGCCGTCGGCGCCCCGATAACGGTAGATCAGGCCGCGCGGGTCGGCGAGGTTCTCGGCGACGGCGTCGACGGTGGCGCGTACGCGCGGGTCGGTGGCCGGCAGGAAGCCGACGATCGGCAGCATGAGCAGCGAGGCGTCGAGATCGTCCGATCCGAAGGACTGGGTGAAGGCGCCGGTCGCCGCCGACCAGCCCTCCCGGAGGACGGTCGCGTGGATCTCGTCGCGAGCATCCCGCCAGTGGCCCGGGTCGTCGAAGAGACGAAGGGCGCGATCGAGGGCGACCCAGCACATCACCTTCGAGTAGACGAAGTGGCGCGGCTGACCGCGTACCTCCCAGATCCCTTGATCCGGCTCGCGCCAGCGGGCCGCGGCCGTGTCGGCCAGCGTGATCAGGAAGCGGCGCACGTCCTCGTCGATCTCGGTGATCTGGCCCTTCAGCTTCAGCGCGGCGCCCAGCAGCTCACCGTAGACGTCGATCTGCTGCTGCTCCCAGGCGCCGTTGCCGACCCGCACGGGCCGGCTGTCGCGCCATCCGCGCAGATGGCCGAGGGTGCGTTCGGTCAGGTCGTGTTCGCCGCCGACGCCGAACATGATCTGCAACGGCATCGGGGCGCCGGCCGCGGCCGTGGTCATGAAGGCGAAGAAGTCGCCGGCCTCGTCGGGGCAGGCGGCCACCCACAGCGCCTCCATGGTGAAGCTGGCATCGCGCACCCACGAATAGCGGTAGTCCCAGTTGCGCCCGCCGCCGGGGGCCTCGGGCAGCGACGTGGTCGCGGCGGCCACGATCGCTCCGCTCGGCCGGTAGGTGAGGGCCTGCAGCACCCGGCCGCTGTGCCGCACCAGGTCACGCCACGGCCCGTCGTACGTCTGGTGGATCGCCGACCAGGACCGCCACGCCTCGACGGTGTCGGCCAGCCGCCGGGTCAGTTCCGCCTGCGGCCACACGTGCGCCGGCGTCTCCTCCAGCGTCGACCGGTGCAGGGCGAAGACCAGGGTCTGCCCCGCGCTGAGCGAGACGCTCGCGGTTGCCGTCGATTCGTTCAGTTCCGGCCGTACGGGCGTGGTCAGCACCAGCCATTCGGCGCCGCCGCGCGCGGTGACGCCACCCTCGGCGTACCCCAGCAGGGGTTGCAGGAGCCCGTACTCGGGGCGCGGCCGGTAGGTCATGGCGAGCGTGACCTCGCCCGAGACTCCGGTGACGGACCGGATGAGCAGATGGGGCGATCCTCGGCCCAGCTCGTGTCCGCGGTTGCCGTCACCCATGGCCAGGGCCTCGGTGACCCGGACCACCCCGGTGGCCGTGCGGAACTCGGTCTCCAGGACCAGCGAGTCGTCCAGGTAGCGCCGGCTCGACTCGTACTGCGCGACGGGTGTCAAAGACCAGTGACCTGCGGTTTCATCCAACAGGCGGCCGAAGACCGAGGGGCTGTCGAAGCGCGGGAAACACAGCCAGTCGACCGAGCCGGCGTCGGTGACCAGGGCGGCCGAATGGCAGTCGGACAACAGGGCGTGCGCGGCGATCGGGACACTGCTCATGCCTCGATTGTCGGCGCGCCAGGGTCCGGCCCAGGCACGGGAACAAACGGACCAGGGACTATCACTGGCTCGCCGGGTGCGGTGGTGGAGCCAGTCTGGTGTCACCAATCCGATGGAGGTCCGCCATGAATTTCCGTTTCGAGGTCACCGTGATCCCGGTCAGCGACGTCGACCGGGCCAAGGCCTTCTACCAGGGCCTCGGCTGGCGTCTCGACGCCGACTTCCCGATCAGCGACCACCTGCGCGTCGTGCAGTTCACCCCGCCCGGGTCGCCCGCGTCGATCCAGTTCGGCACCGGCCTGAGCGCGCAGGAGCCCGGCTCGGCCCGCGACAACATGCTCATCGTCGATGACATCGAGGCCGCCCGTAAGGAGCTTCAGTCGCTGGGCGCCGAGGTCGGCGAGGTCTGGCACGGCCTGCGCGGCCTGGACACCAGCGGCCGCGTGGCCGGCCCCGAGCCCGACCGCAAGTCGTACGGCAGCTACGCCGAGTTCAGCGACCCGGACGGCAACGTGTGGCTCCTGCAGGAGATCACGCAGCGCTTCCCGGGCCGCGACTGAGCCTCACCAGCTCACGTCGAGGTCCAGTTCCCGGGAGGGGACGACCGGATCATCCGCGTCGACGACCGCCAGCAGCCTGAGGCCGCCGGCGGTCGTCGCGCGTACAGCCAGCCCTTCGACCTTGGTCTGCTCCGGAAGCGCGACGGTGTCGAGCACACCGTGATCGTCGAGCAGCGCCAGGGCCGCGCCCACCACCGGGCCGTCGTCGACCGGGTTCGGGGTGTCCTCGGCGGCGGCGCTGACCAGCACGCGCCCGTCGTCGAGCGCGACCGCGTCGGTGACGGCGAGGGGAACACCGCCGACGTGCCCGAGGTCGTACCGGCGTACGCCGGCGATCTCGGCCGGGAGGCCGCCCACCAGGTCGACGTCCGCGCAGAACGTCGTGGCCCCGCGATGGAACCAGCGCATCCGGTCACCGGCCGCGCAGGCGCCCTCCAGGTTGAGGTGCTCCAGCGGGACGCCGAACGCGGCGGCCAGCCGGTGGTAGAGCGGGCTGAGGTCGGTCACCGTGAAGCCGCCGGCGGTGACCAGGGAGGCCCGCATGCGGGCCGGAGTCGAGCCCGAGCCGAGAAGCAGCACGCCCTCCCCCACTCCGAAGGCGGCCTCGAAGTCGGGTTTGAGGTGCTTGGTGCCCGCCGCCGAACTGAAGACGTCGAGGCCCTCCACCTGGTCGAGCACCCGGACCGGGACGATCGAGCCGGGACGGCGCCAGGCGGCGTGGGTGGCGTCGTCCTGCGCGATCAACCAGCCGTCGCCGAACGGCGCGACCGCCGAGGCGGCCCGCACCGGCGAACCGTCGTCGAAAATCAGGGCGGTCTCGCCGCGCACACTCAGCCGCATACCCGCATTCTCACCCGGCGGCGACGCTCGCCGCGTGGCGGATCGCCGGGGCCAGGGCGGCCGCGATCACGGCGTAGCCGGCGCTGGAGGGGTGGAAGCGGTCGGCGCTGAACAGGCCCGGGTCGACGGCGAAGCCGGCGGCGGAGGTCATGCCGATGTCGGCCACGTGCGCGCCCTCGGCCAGCACGGCCTCGGTCTGCGCGTCGTGCAGGGCCTGGCTGCCGGCCCGGACCAGGGCGCGCATCTGTGGGGGCACCCACGGCACGACGCTGAGGTCGGGGGCGGGGGCGACGACCACTTCGGCGCCGGCCGTACGCAGGGAGCGGACGGCCGCCGTCAGGTGGGCCACCGCCTGCGCGGGCGGCACGAAACGGGTCAGGTCGTTGGCGCCGATGATGATCAGGACGACGTCGGGCCGCCAGGTCACGGCCCGGCGGGCCTGGGCCGGCAGGTCGCGGCTCTGCGCGCCGGGTACGGCGAAGACGCGGGGCTCATTGGGTACGCCGTGGGCGGTCAGGTCGGCCGAGAGGCGGGCCGCGGCCGTGTCCCGGCCGGTGGCGGCGCCCTGGCCGTACGCGATGGAGTCGCCCAGAATCGCGAAACGGAGAGTCACCCCCGGTTCAACACGCGGGCGCCCGCCGATTAATCCTGGGGTCCCTGGGTAGACGTCGGCATCATGTCGATGTTGCGGACGAAAGCCGTCGAGGACGTTCTGGCGCGCGGCGGCGAGTTACGGCGGCGGCTCGGGCCGTTCAGCCTGATGGGCTTCGGCATCGGGATCGTCATCGGTACCGGGATCTTCACGCTGACCGGGGTCGAGGCGCGCGATCACGCCGGACCGGCCGTCACCGTGTCGTTCGTGCTGGCCGGGGTGGCCAGCCTGCTGGCCGCGCTCTGCTACGCGGAGCTGGCGTCCTCGGTGCCGACGGCCGGCAGTGCCTACACGTACGCGTACGCCACCATGGGTGAGATCTTCGCCTGGATCATCGGATGGGATCTGGTGCTCGAGTTCGCGCTCGGCGCGGCCGTGGTGGCCCGCGGCTGGTCCGGCTATCTGGCGTCGCTGCTCGACCTGCCGCCGAGCCTGTTCGGCGAGGACAGCGTGGTCAACGTGGGCGCCATCGTGATCACGCTGCTGCTGGGCGCGGTGGCCACGGCCGGCATCCAGCAGTCGTCGCGGGTGACCAACGCGCTGGTGCTGGTGAAGGTCGGCATCTGCGTCTTCGTCGTGGTGGCCGGGCTGTTCTTCCTGAAGGCGGCCCACCTGACCCCGTTCGTGCCGCCGGCCCAGCCCGCCGATGAGGGCGCGTCCGGGCTGACCCAGCCGCTGTCGCAGCTGCTGTTCGGGATCGAGCCGTCGGCGTTCGGGATCACCGGGGTGCTGACCGCGGCGGCGGTGGTCTTCTTCGCGTACACCGGCTTCGAGGCCGTGGCCAACCTGGGCGAGGAGACCCGCAAGCCCAGCCGCGACCTGCCTCTGGGGTTGTTCGGAACGCTCGGGGTGTCGGCGGTCCTGTACGTGGCGGTCTCGTTCGTGGTGGTCGGCATGGTCGACTACCGGCAGATCGATCCGGGCGCGCCGATCGCCTCGGCGTTCGAGAGCGTGGGCGCGGGCTGGGCCGCCCACCTGGTGTCGATCGCGGCGGTGGCCGGCCTGACCAGCGTGATCCTGGTCGACATCGTGGCGATCGGGCGGATCGGTTTCGCCATGTCCCGTGATCGGTTGCTGCCGCCGGCGGTCGGCCGGATCCACCCCCATTGGGGTACGCCGTACCGGATCACGGTCGGCGTGACGATCGGTATCGCCCTGCTCGCCGGCTTCGTGCCGCTGTCCTCGCTGGCCAACCTGGTCAGCATCGGGACGCTGTTCGCCTTCGTCACCGTGTCGCTGGCCGTGCCGGTGCTGCGCCGCACCCGCCCGCGGCTCACCCGCCCGTTCCGCGTGCCGCTGTCCCCGGTGATCCCCGTGCTGTCGGCGCTGGCCTGCCTCTACCTGATGACCAACCTGTCGGTCGAGACGTGGCTGCGCTTCCTGGCCTGGCTCGTGGTCGGCCTGATCGTCTACTTCGCGTACGGCCATCGACACGCCTCACTTCCTGACGTATCGTCACGCAGTTAGGGAGTGGGAGCGCTCCCAGACGTCACGGTTTCGGAGGTGTCGCATGCGCGGCGTTCTGGGTCTGACAGCTGTCCTGCTGGCCGCCACGGCCGCCGGCGGATGCGGCATGGCCGCCCAACCGGCGCCGGCCGCCTCGGCGCCGCCGAGCGTGCCGGTCGCCCTCAAGTCGACCTGCGACGCGCTCGGCCAGGCCTACGGGGAACGCATGGCCCCGTTCGCCGAATCGCTCACCACGCTGGTCGGCCAGGGCACCCCGGACGCGCGGAAGCGCGCACAGGAGTCGCTGGCCGCGTTCGCCACCGCCGTCGACGACGCCACCCGCGCGAGCCAGGACGCGGCCCTGCGCGCCGACGGCAAGAAGACGGCCGACCAGCTGCGCGCCAAGTCCACCGACGCGGCCTTCTTCGCCGGCATCAAAACCGAGAAGGACGTGACCACCACCCTCGGCCCGACCTTGAAACAGTGGCTGACCCCGGTCACCCGCCACTGTTCCTGAGGGCGGCCGCCGGCTCCGTCGCCCCGACCCTGGCGTCATCCCGGGCAGGGGGAAGCGCACGACGGGGGAACCCGTTCCGTCCTCCAGGTGATTCGCGGCCCGTCCGGGCGTGCTGATCGTCGCGCCCGACCCGGGCACGGCCCGGCTCCTGCGCGCGGGCCAGGGCCGGGTGGCGGTGGTCGACACGGTCGAGGAAGCCCTGGCGATAGAGCCCCGGCGGCGCGTCACGTCGATCAGCGAGATGCTGCTGCCGGTCTCCGGCGCCGCCCGGCACGCGCGCGACCTGGCCACCGAGGCGTGCCTGCGGTGGGGGCTCGACCACCTGACCGGCCCGGCCGGCCTGATCACGGGCGAGCTGGTGACGAACGCGGTCACGCACGCGAACACGATGATCGACCTGCGGTTGACCCGGGGCCGGCGCTACCTGATCGTGGCCGTGCGCGACGGCAGCAGCGCCCTGCCCGTGCTGCCGCCGAGCGGGTCGCTCGACCCGGCCGCGCCCCGCGGGCTGCTGGTGGTGAACGCGGCGGCGCTGCGCTGGGGCACGCTGCCGATGACGGGCGGCAAGGTGGTCCGGGCGGCGCTGCGCGTTCAAGTCTGACGATTGCGGGTACTCGCCGGACATGACGAATCCTCAGGTACCCGGACTTCCCGTCGCGGCCGGGCTGGCCGCCGAGCGTACGAAAGACGATGTCGAAAGCAGTGGACCCGGCGCGGACGGCGCGCTGGTCGGCGCCTCGGACGCCGAGGCCGACGCGGCCCGCTCGGGGGCGGACGCCGACCTCGCCGGCGCCACCCGTGACTCGGACGGGGTAGCGGTCGGCGAGGCTGACGTGGAGGCCGACAAGCGGCGGTCCGGCGCCTGAGTTCAGCTGTGGCTGACGGTCAGGCTGTAAAACTTGACCTTGGCGCCGTTGCTGGTGCTCTCCGAGGACGACTGGTTGTACGAGCCGGCCTTGAAGTACTGCTTGTACGGGTTGAACGACGACGGGATCGCATAGCTGGTCTTCGACCCGTTCACCGTGAGGTTGATCTTGTTGCCGCTCACGTTGATGACGTACGTCCACTTCACGCCCAAGGCGACGTTGCCGACCTTGTGCAGGGTCTGCCCGCCGGCCGGTGAGTTCTCGGTGCCGATGTAGATGTCGCCGTTGGGCCGGTAGTACAGCTCCAGCAGCGGCTTGGTCGAGCTGCCGCCGGAGCCCAGGTGCACCTGGCCGACGGCGACGTTCTTGGTGACCTGCGGGATGCGCAGCTGGGCGCTGAGCGTGTGGTTGCCGGCCAGCGGCCAGTCGGCGGCCGAACCGTCGGCGTTCATCTCACGCAGCTCCGAACGCGCGTACTTGGAGTTGGGGGTGGTCACTCCCTTCTCCGGGGCCCAGAAGGTCATCGACCCGTCGTTCTTGTCGGTCCAGAAGTACGTGGGGTTGCTGTACCCGTTCGCGCCCTTGAGCCGCGCCGGTGAGATCGTGTCCGGCTTGCCGGGCGAGCCGGTCGGCAACTGGAGCTGCCACACCGACAGGTTGAAGTTGCCGCCGGGCGGCAGTGACGGGTCGAGCGCGGCCGCGCTGGCGTTCGTGATGCCGACGACGCCCAGCGTCCCGGCCACGGCCGCCGAGACCGCGACGGCGAGGAACTTGCGCTTGTTCATGGGGAACCTGCCTTCGGGGGATTGGCAAGACGGTTAACAATAAAGCCGTCCATCGATGTCCCGGCAAGCCCCAGATCCTTAAATATCCTTAAGAGCGCGAAAGACGGTGCCCGTGGTGGTGCCGAAGACCAGGTGAGCGCTCAGATCCTTGGCGAGCGTCTTCCGGTCGTACTCCCAAATCTGCTTGTAAAGACCGGCGGCGGGCAGAATCGCGTAGCCGGTGCCCCAGACCGCGGCGCCGAACGGCGGCCCGTACGCCGGGCGCGGATGACGCAACGATCCGGCGAGCAGGCCGTACACGGCGCCGGCGCCCATCCCGTACCCCCAATGGGTGACGTTGTTGACGATGGCGGCGTAGCGGTCGTCCAGCTTGCGCTGGAAAAGCCCCTCGAACAGCCGCCGCCCCACCTGCGCGGGCGCGGGGGCGTCCTCCCACGACTTGACGCTCGAGGAGAACTCCCAGGTCTTGAAGCCGTCCTTGCCACCACCGCGCCGATACCGCAGATACCAGAGCGAGTCCATGGCGAGCGTGCCGACCGCGCCGGCCACCAGTCCCCGAATCACCGCACCGAGAGGCGTCATCACGTTTCTCCTTCCAAGGCTGAGCCCCATACTTCTCCCGTACGGCCCCGGAAGGATCCCGAAAGTGACGAGCGCTTCCCCACGTGAACCGAGCCACCCGGCCCGCGTTGAGGGCTAAGTTCCGCTCTGCGTCAGGCTCTGGCGGTACTCAAGTGCTTCGGGAACCTCGTCGTACTGCAGTAGGTTGCCGGTCAATTCCATGAGGTGCGCCTTGGCCTCGGCCGGCGTCGCATAGAAGAACTCACGCCGCTGATTGACCAGGTTGACCCGGCGGTCGGCCAGCCTCGCGTGCATCTGCGCCTCGATGCCGGACGCGTTCTCGGAGAAGAACAACGCGTGCACGTCGAAGTTGAACGGCACCGACGCGTTTGCTGACGCTCCTTGTCGAGCCGCGCGCGCTCGCGTTCGATCTCCTGCTGGACCCGCCGCTCCTCGCGCAGCCGGGCCTTCTCCTCAAGTTCGCGCTCCTTCTCCTCGGCGACCCTCTGCAGATAGTCGGCGGTCAGGGTCAGCTCCTGCACTCGGAGCTGGTGGTACACGTCCGCGATGCGGATGTTCATCGTCTTGCCCAGCCGGGCGATGGTCGCGGCCACCTTGTCGAGCCGCTCGACGGCGGAATCCAGCTTGTAGGGCTTCAGGCCGCGTACGAGGTTGTCCGCCTCCGCGTTGTAAGCGCGCAGCATCAACTTCGAGTAGTCACGGATCATGGTGCGTCCCTGCGACGCCGACCCGTTCACCGTCCACCCGGAGGCGGAGAGGACCGCTCCCCCGTCGGCCTTCGCCATGACTTTGACGCGATCTTGCAGGCGATACAGCTCGGCCTGATAGGCGACCGCGTCGGTGAGCGGATGCCGGTACCGGTAGACGCCCGCCTCCTGCAGCAGCGCGGTCTCCTCGGTCATCACGACGGTTCCGGTGTCCAGCCTTGCGGCGGCACCCACCCGGGCGGAGGAGCGGGCCAGTTTGGGCAATCCAGCGGATCATCCGTAGACAAGGTGGTCCCACGGCACCGCTCGCCACGCCTGCTGCAGCAGGGCGGTCAAAGCCGGGTGCTCGGGTAGATCCACATCGTCGATGCTTGCCAGTGGCTGGGCCGGGCAGTGGGAGTTCGCGGCGGCGGCCGCTCGCAGGCCGTTCAGTGACGTGATCCGCCGCTGAGCTGTGGGGACGCCGAGCTTTTCCAGGCCCTGCCGGAGCAGCTGCATGGTGATGCCGGGCAGCATGGGGGCTTCGGGCCAGATCACGCGGTCTCCGTCCCAGAAGACGGCGTTCCAGACCGAGCCCTCGCGTACCGCTCCGTCCGCGCCCAGGAAGAGGGCGTCGTCGAAGCCGGCGCGCTGGGCCTCGCGGTAGTGGTATGTCAGGCCCATCGTCGCCACGTGTTTCAGGGTGGGCAGCTCGCGCTCGTAGACGACCGTGCGGACGCGCAGCGGTGGGCGTGGGGTGTCGGGGACCGGGTCCGAGACCGACACCATCACGTCGGGACCGGGAAGGACCGTGACCCGTACCGACGCGTCCGGCCGGTGGCCGAGGGCGTGACCGATCAGCTTCACGACTGTCTCGTCGGCCGGTGGCGTGGTGCCGGGGAACAGGACCGCCGAGGCCGCGCGCAGGCGCCGCAGGTGGAGGTTCAGGCCGGCCACGGCGCGGTTGCGGACCTGCATCGACGAGAAGTGGCCGTAGTTCCAGGTGGCGGCCCGGTGCACCGCGTCCAGGGACGGCGGTGCACCGTTGATCTCCACGTGGGTCATGGGCCTATCGTGCCAGTCCAGCGTGGAGCGTGCTCGTGGCGGACCGGCGGCGGACCGGGAGGCCGAGCGTGGGGTGGGCGACGCCCCAGAACGCGCCCTTGCAGACCAGTTCCTTGTAGAGCGCCGCCGCCCGGCCGGTCATGACGCCGGGGCGGGCGATGTCGTCGGCGGTGACGAACTGGATGAGGCCGTCGCTTCGGCCCAGGGAGACGCACTGGTTGAAGTACCGCAGCGGGGCGTGCGGCAGTTTGCCCCCGGTCAGGCGGGCGGCTATCGAGTCGGCCGCCTGCCACGCCTGGGGGACGCCGGAGGCGCAGGCCATCCGCATCGGCTTGCCGCCGGCGCCGGTGGCCAGGGCGGCGTCGCCGACCGCGTAGACGTCGGGGTGTGAGACCGAGCGCATCGTGCCGTCGACGACGATCCGGCCCTCCGCGTCGGTTTCCAGGGTGGTGGCCGCGGCGATCGGGTGGACCGCGAAGCCGCCCGTCCACACGGTGACCGCGGCCGGCAGCGAACGGCCGTCAGCCACGGCGACGTGGTCCTCCGCCACGTGGGAGACAGTCGTGTTCTCGTGCACCGCGATGCCGAGGCGGTTCGTCACCTTGCGCAGGTGGGCGCGGCCCTTCTCCGACAGCCAGTCGCCCAGTTCGCCCCGGGTGGCCAGGGACACGTCGAGGTCGGGGCGGGCCTCGGCGATCTCGGTGACCGCCTCGATGCCGGTGAGGCCGCCGCCGACGACGAGCACGGTCTCGTTGCGGGACAGGGCGGCCAGACGCTCACGGAGCCGTTGCGCGCCGGGCCGGCCGGCCAGCTCGTACGCGTGCTCGGGTGTTCCGCTGGAGGTGCTGCCCAGGGCGTACACCAAAGTGTCGTAGGAAAGCTCGCCGTCGCTGAGAGAGACGGTCTTGCGGGCGACGTCGACGGCGGTGACCGAGGCGATCCGCAGACAGACGCCGGTGTTCGCGAACATCGCCGTGAGCGGGCGCGGCTTCAACGAAGCGCCGGCCGCGATCTGGTGGTTGCGGACGCGTTCCACGAAGTCGGGCGAGGCGTTCACCAGGGTGATGGCGACGTCCTCGCGGCGGAGGCGCTTGGCCAGCCGGCCGGCGGTGATGGCGCCGGCGTATCCGGCTCCGAGGACGATGATGCGGTGCTGCATGGCGTCGCTCCTGTTCTGCGCGGGTTCGCCTCTTGAACCGGGCGGCCCGCGGTTTCCTGACAGGTGACGATGTGAAGCGGATCACTTCCTAGGTGAAGGCGACGAACAGGGGCTCGCCGTGGCCGGTGGCGGCCCAGCGCTCGGTGGCCCGGACGAGCTTGTCGGGGTTGCCCTGGGCGCGGAGCGCGGCGACGCCGTCGGCGGTGATCTCGAGGCAGAGCACGCCGACGACCCGCCCGTCGAGCACCGCGACCACCGCCGGGTCGCCGTTCGCGGTCGACGCGTAGATCTCGGGTGTGCCACCGACCAGGGCCCGCTTGGAGCCGCTGGGCCGGAACAGGCCGCGGAAGAACTTGGCGACCGCCTCGGCCCCCACGAACGGCTTGGAGCGGGCCGGAACCTTGCCGCCGCCGTCGCCGACACCCGTCGCGTCGCCGGTGAGCAGCCGCACCAGCAGGTCGGTGCGGCCGCTGGTGGCCGCGGTCAGGAACTCCTCGACGATGCGTCTGGCGGTGGTCTCGTCGACCTCGCGGCGGGCGCGGCCCTCGGTGACGTGCCCGCGGGCCCGGTGGAAGATCTGCTGGCTGGCCGCCTCGCTGATGTCGAGGATCCCGGCGATCTCGGCGTGCGAATAGGCGAAGGCCTCGCGCAGCACGTAGACGGCCCGCTCGTTGGGGCTGAGGCGTTCCAGGAGCACCAGAACGGCGTACGACACCGACTCTCTCTGTTCCGCGCTGTCGGCCGGTCCCAGCATGGGATCGCCGGCCAGCAGCGGCTCGGGAAGCCATTGGCCCACGTACGTCTCCCGCCGCGCCCGGGCCGAGGCCAGCTGGTTGAGGCACAGGTTGGTGAGCACCTTGGTCAGCCACGCCTCGGGCACGTCGACGCGCCGCGGGTCAACCCCCTGCCACTTCAAGAACGTTTCCTGTACGGCGTCCTCGGCCTCACTCGCCGACCCCAGCATCCGGTAGGCGATCGCCTGCAGCCGCGGGCGCGACGACTCGAAGCGTGCGACGTCCTCGGCGGCCAGCGACATGGCCCGATGGTAACTTGCGGCATGATGCGACCGGCCGCGGACTTTCTCGTCGACCCCTACCCCGGCGAACGCCCGGACGGATCGTGGCTGGTCGACGCGGACGGCATGTGCCTGCCGGTCGGGCCGGACGGCGCGATGCCGAGCGGCTGGTCGGTTCAGGGCGCGGAGTGTCTGGACGCTTGGCTGGTACGCCATGACGCGGCACCGCTCGCGGACCGGGTGCCGTTGCTGAGTTACGGGGCCAACGCGTGCCCCGGCAAGGTGATGCTGACCGGCACGCCGCTGCCGGTGGTGAGCCTGGCCTGCGAGATGACCGGGCTGGCCTCGGTCTGGTGCGCGGGCCGGACCCGGGCCGGCCGGACGCCGTCGACGTGACCGCGATGCCCGGTCACCGGGAGACCGCGGTCGTCACGATGGTGGTCCCGGCTCAGCTGGCCGTGCTCGACGCCGTCGAGGGGCGGCACGCGGGCGTCTACGCGCTCCAGGCGCTGCACACCGGCGCCGTCACGCTGGAGAACGGCGTCCGGGTGCCGCAGCCGCTCGCCTACGTCGGCGTGCGCCCGCAACGTTTTCCGTTGCTCGTCGACGGCCGGCCGGTGTTGCGGGCCGAGGTCGACTACGAGACGGCGACGGCGTTGCGGCGGAGCGCGGCCGGTGAGCCCGCTCCGCCGCCACCGATCGGCCGGTCAGAGCAGGTCGTGTAGCCAGCGCACGTTGATGGCCTGCTGGACGCTGCCGCCGCCCTCGTGGCCGTTGTAGGGCCAGACGCGGATCTCTTTGGGGCCGCCGTAACGGTTGTAGGCCGCGTACACCGTCGAGGGCGGGCAGATGGCGTCCATCAGCCCGACGGCGTAGAGGGCGGGCGCCGTGCCGCGGGCCGCGAAGTTCACACCGTCGAAGTAGGACAACGTGTGGAAGACCCGGTCCAGAAAGTCGCGGTTCGAGGCCAGCAGGTCCGGCAGCTCCCGGTACGGGTAGGCGTCGGTGATCTCGGTGGCCCGCCGGAAGTGGGTCAGGAACGGGACGTCGATGATCGCACCGGCCAGGTCGGAGCGCAGCCCGGACACGGCCTGGGCGATGCCGCCGCCCTGGCTGGCCCCGGCGGCCACGATCCTCGACGGGTCGACCTCGGGGCGGGACCGGACCGCGTCGACCGCCCGGACGGCGTCGGTGAACAGGCGCCGGTAGTAGTAGTCGGCCGGGTCGAGCACGCCCCGGGTGAGCAGCCCCTTGTGGGCGGGGCCGACGCCGGGCAGGTCGGGGGTGTCGCCGTCGCCCTGGCCGCGGGAGTCCATCACGAACACCGCGTATCCCGCGGCCGGGTAGAGCAGCCACTCGTGCGGCAGGCCGCGCCCACCGCCGTACCCGATGAATTGCACGACGCAGGGCACCGGCCCGGAGGCGCCGGCCGGCACCAGGAACCAGCCCGCGACCGGCTGGCCGCCGAAGCCGGGGAAGCGGACGTCGTAGATCGTCACGCCCGGCAGCAGGGCGTCGTACGGGGTGAAGGTGGCCTCCCCGACCGGCGAGTCGGTCAGGGTCTGTTTCCAGAACTCGTCGAAGTCGGCCGGCGGCGCGACGTCCGGGTCGTAGACCGCGAGCTGGTCGGGTGAGAGGTCGAAGTGTGCCATCGGGACGGTCTCGCTTTCAGGGGGTCAGGGCAGGCGCCGCAGCCGGACGAGCGTGCTCGCGTGGTCGCCGGACGGCAGGTCGAGGGGAAGCCCGCGCCGGCGCAGGACGGCGCCGGAGTGGGTGACGCCGGTGTCGAGGTCGAGGTAGTCGGCGCCGGGCAGGACGGCGGGCAGCGGGAGCGGGCCGGGCGGGTAGCCGTACGACCTCGTCGGGCACCAGGCGAGGATCACGTGCTCGTCGCCGTGCGTGAACTGGACGCCGGTCAGCGTGCCGGCGCCGGTGAGCCGGTACGCGGTGCCGTGCTGCACGACGGGCCGGATCCGCTTGTACGCGGCCACGTGCTCGGCCGCTTCCTTGAGCTCGTCCGGGCTCCACGTGGTCAGGTCGCCGCCGAGGCCGAGCACGCCGGCCATCGCCACGTGGAAGCGGAAGCGCAGCGGCGTGGTCCGCCCGGTGGTGACGTTCGGGCTGTCGGTGACCCAGGCGCTCATGACCTGGGCCGGGAAGTACTGGCTGAAGCCGTTCTGGATGGCGATCCGGTCGACCGCGTCGGTGTTGTCGGAGGTCCAGATCTGGTCGGTGCGGCCGAGGATGCCGAGGTCGGCCCGGCCGCCGCCGCCGGCGCAGGCCTCGATGCGCAGGCCGGGGTGGTCGGCCCGCAGCCGGTCCATGATCCGGTAGACGGCCCGGGTGTGCTCGAGGAACACCCGGTCGGGGCCGGCCTCGGTGAAGGCACGGTTGAAGTCCCACTTGAGGAAGTCGAGGTCGAGCTCGGCCACGAGCCGGTCGAGCCAGGCGTGCGCCCACTGCTCGACGTCGGGGCGGGCGAAGTTCAGCACGAGCTGGTTGCGCATCTCGGTGCGGCGCCGGTTGGGCTGGTGCAGGACCCAGTCCGGGTGGGCGCGGTAGAGGTCGCTGTCCGGGTTGACCATCTCGGGCTCGACCCAGATGCCGAACCGCATGCCCAGCCGGCGCACCTCGTCGGCCAGGGGGCGCAGCCCGTTCGGGAAGCGGCGCGGGTTCGGTTCCCAATCGCCGAGACCGGCATGGTCGTTCAGGCGGGCGCCGAACCAGCCGTCGTCCATCACGAACAGCTCGGCGCCGAGACTCGCGGCCTTCGCGGCCAGCGCCATCTGGCCCGCCTCGTCGACGTCGAAGCCGGTCGCCTCCCAGCTGTTGTAGAGGACCGGGCGGTCCTCTCCGGGATGAGAAAGGACCTTGCTTGAGACGTACGCGTGCCAGGCGCGGCTCGCCGTGCCGAAGCCCGACCCGCTCCACACGCCGGCGAACACGGGCGTGGTCAGGGTCTCCCCCGCCTCGAGCGTCCAGGTCAGGCCCTCGTGGCCGAACCCGCCGGTCCAGCCGGTGCGGCCGCCGGGGTCGCGGTGCAGGCTGACCCGCCAGCTGCCGCTCCAGGCCAGCACGGTGCTCCACACCTCGCCGTGGTCCTCGCCGGCGGTGCCGTCGTCGATCGCCAGCCACGGGTTGGCGTGGTGGCTGGTCGTGCCGCGGCGGCTGGTGAGCACGGTCTCGGCGGTCGGCAGGCCGGTCCGCTGGAGGCGGAACTCGCTGTTCCAGGCGCCGACCAGGTGGCTGAGCCGGTAGCTCTCCCGGTTCGGCACGTGCCAGGCGGCGGAGTCGGCCCGGAGCACGTCCAAGGCCTCGGGCCCCTTGTTGACGACGTCGATCCAGCGCTCGATCACGTCGTCGTGGATGGCGTAGTGGAGCGAGACCTCGAGCGGGTAGTACCGGTCGGCCAGGTCGATGCGCAGGTGGTTGCCGACGGCCTCGTGACCGAGGTAGCGCCACTCGACGCCGCGGGTGCCGTCGGCGAAGCGGACCTGGAGCGACACCGGCCCGAAGTGGTCGCCGCCCTCGACGGCGAGCTCGGCCGCGCCCGGGCCCTGCTCGAAGCTGCTGGCGGCCGGGTCGGCGATCTCCTGGCCGAGCGCCACCGCCTCGGCTAGCGTGATCCTCGGGCCCCAGTGCACATGCCGCAGGCGGTCGCCGTCGTCCAGCCGGAGGGCATAGGCGCTGGTGTCGCCGGTCAGCAGCCAGAGCCGCTGGTCGGTTTCGTACGAGATGTGCATGTGAGTCCTCGGGGTTACACGTCGATGTCACCGTAGTGACGTGGCGCCGAGCGTATGAGCGATCGCGCGCCGAAATCAATACTTGACGAAGTTAATTAATACTCCTAGCTTTCAGGTCGTGGGTACGGTTGACTTGCGAAGCATGTCCCCGGCTGACGACTACACCGCGCTCGCCTCGTCCCCCGCGTCCGCCGCGATCCTGACCGCCCTGGTCACCTCGGGCCCGCAGAGCCGGGTCAGCCTGGCCCGCAAGCTCGGGCTCTCCTCGGCCGCCGTCACCAAGTCGGCCCGGCCCCTGATCGACGCCGGATATCTCAGCGAGCTGGACGCCACCGAGCGCACCGGGCCGGGCGCCGGCCGCCCGGCCAGCCCCCTCACCGTACGGGCCGATCGGGAGTTCTTCGTCGGTGTCAAGCTCACCGGCGACGAGCTCATCGGCGTCGTCTGCGATCTCACCGCCAAGATCCGCGCGGTGGCCCACCGGCCGCTGCCGTCCGCCGCCGTCGACGACGTGCTGGCCGAGATCACGGCGCTGACCGGCGAACTGCTGGACGGCCCGGACGACTACCGCGGGCGCACCCGCCGGCTCGGGCTGGCCGTCTCCGGCGACGTCGACCGGGCGTCCGGCCTGGTGCGCTACTCGCCCTTCCTGCGCTGGCACAACGTGCTGCTGGGCAAGCTCGCGGCCGCCGCCACCGGCCTGGTGGTGACCGTCGAGAACGACGTGAAGGCGCTCACCACGGCCGAGCACTGGTTCGGCGAGGGCGCCGGCGCCGACTCGTTCGCCCTGGTCACGGTCGGCCAGGGCATCGGCTGCGGCCTGGTCGTCAACGGCCGCCCGGTGTCCGGCTCGCACGGGGTGGCCGGCGAGATCGGCCACCTCAGCGTCGACGCGGCCGGGCCCGACTGCCACTGCGGCGGCCGGGGGTGCGTCGAGGCGATCGCCGGCACGTCCGCCATCGTGGCCGCGGCCGGCACCGGCGGCATCGACGACGCCGTGGCCCGGGCCCGCGCCGGCGACCCCACGGTCACCGCGGTCTTCGCCCGCGCCGGCGAGGCGATCGGCCTGGGCATCGCCGCCGTGGCCAACCTGGTCGGCCCGGCCCACATCGTCGTCTCCGGTGAGGGCCTGTCCGCGTACGACCTCTTCGAACCCCACATCCGCGCCGGCTTCGAACGGCAGGCCTTCGGCGCCGCCGCCGACTGCCCGCTCTCCATCCGGCCGCTGCCGTTCGAGGAGTGGGCCCGGGGCGCGGCCGCGGTCAGCATCCAGTCCCGCCTCGTTCCGCTGGGCTGAGTCGCGGCGGTTGCGCGGGTGCTGCATGATCGGCGGCGTGTTCGGGCCGCGCCGGTTGTCTCTCCTGCTGATCGTTCCGTTGCTGGCGTCGTGCACGGCGTCGTGGCGGGCCACCAGCGGGCTCACCCCGACGACCGCGCCCGGCGTCACGGCCCCGCCGGCCGTTCCGGCCTCCGCCGGTCCCGCCGCCCCGGAAGGGCTCGAGCCGGCGGTCGCGTGCGCGGTGACCGGAGTGATCATCACGGCGAACCGCGGGGAGTCGGCCATGGGCTACCGCGAGATGACGCTGACGGTACAGAACTGCGGGACCGAGCCGTACGAGGTGAAGGGGCGGCCGGACATCGTCGTGCTCGACGAGGACGGCCGCCCGCTCAAGATCTCGGTCGAGGGCAGCGCGCACTACACCGCGGCGCCCCGGCGTCTCACGCTGAAGCCGGGCACGGCGGCCCGATCGGTGCTGTCCTGGCGCAACACCGTCACCAACATCAGCGGCGGGTCGGACACCGGGGAGTCGCTGGCGGTGGCCGTCTCGGCGAAACAGCCACGCCAGCTCGTCACCCTCGAGGCGCCCCTCGACCTCGGCAACACGGGGCGGCTCGAGGCCAGCGCCTGGTTCTGAGACTCCTCTACTGTCCGGCCGCAGCCCGGTCCCGGGCCACGCGGACCAGCTCGAGCAGGCCTCCGGCGTACTCCTGGGACTCGGCGTGGGCCTCGTCGAACGGAGGCTGGAAGCCGACGCCCTCCCACTGCTGGGTGGCCTCGTTCCAGCGGTCGTTGCCGACCTCGAAGTCCCAGGCGTCGATGCCCAGCTCGTAGTAGAGCTGGTCGGCCGAGTTGCCGGCGGCCGAATAGAGGACATCGGCGACCGGGCCCGTGTACGAGGGCCAGGTGACAGTGCCGCGCTCGGTGGCGATGGCGCCGACGATGCGGCGGGCCGAATCGAGGAAGAACTTCGACTCGTCGATCGACGGGCGGGGCAGGGTGACCCGGCCGTCCGCCCTGTAGGCGCCGGGCGGCCACATGAAGTAGCCGCCGTAGCTGTGCACGTTCATCGCCAGGTTGATGTTCGGGTGGGCCTTGGCCAGGGCGATCACGTTGCGGGACTCGGCCTCGGAGAGTTCGGCCGTGCCCGCGTACGTGCCGGACAGGCAGTTGGCGCTGGCGCCCACGTAACCGTCGAAGTAGGAGCCGACGGTGTAGTTGCGGTTGACGTCGACACCCCACGAGTTGCGGTACTTGGGGTCGCGGGTGGCGCCGGTGCAGTGGTTGACCAGGTTCTTGCGCTGGAAGTTGAAGTCGTTGAACGAGTAGTTGGCGCCGTCCGGGTTGACGGTCGGGATGATGAAGATGTCGGTGGCGTCCACCAGGGACCGGGTCTCCGGGTCGGTGGCGTAGTTGGCGAGCAGGCGCTCGGCGAACTCCAGCGTCACGAGCGGGGTGGCCCACTCGCGCGCGTGCTCCTGGCTGTAACTGAGCACACCGGGCTTCGAGCCGTCGCGGGTCTTGCCGATGCGGAGCGCCTGGACGGTCCACGGGCCCTGGGGCACCTCGGTGCCCAGCAAACCGTCGTCGAGCCGGGCCGGGCCGGCCACGGGCATGGGCAGGCCGGTCGAGCCCTCCTCGACCACGGCCCGGAACCGCTGCGGATAGCGGGCCGAGATGAACGCGGCGACGTCGTCGGTGGTGCTGATCGTCTTGCCCGTGCCGTCGGTCGCGAGACGTACGGTGAGAACCCGGTCCTTGTAGGTCGCGGAGAGTGGCCGGTTGGCGGCTCCCGGATCGACGGTCCGGACCTGGACGCCGTTCATGCCCTGATCACCGAAGGCGACCGACTCGACGATCACGGCGGCGGCGTTGGGGTCGCCCAGGTACGCGACCGCCGTACGCCGGTAGCCCTGGGTCTTGTTGGGCAGATTGATGACGTCGACGAGCTTCGGGTACTGCCGGGCCAGCCGCTTGATGCGGGCCTTGATGTCGACCGGCGTCATGTACGCGTCGACGAAGTCCTTCTGGTAACCGGTCGGCGCCGGGGGTGGCGTCGCGCCCGGCCAGATCGCCGGGGTGATCGCCCGGGAGGTGCCGCCGAGGCTCGAGGACGCGGTCACCTGCACCGGCTTCGCGGGCATGGGCTGCGGCAGGGCGTAGTGGTACTGGTATTCCCCGGAATCCTCGAAGCGGACCAGGGGGAACGATCCGGTGGCGCCGTCGGCCGTACGCCATGTGACCGTGATCTCGACGTCGGGATCGTCGGTGGCGGTGGTGGCGACCTGGGTCTGCAGGAAGGTCTTGCCGTTGCTGGTCCACCAGTAGGCCTGCAGGAAGTGCAGGGTGTCGGCCTGCGCGGCGAGCCGGGTGGCGCGGGCGGCGCCGCTCGACGAGCGCTGGATCACCTGGAGCGGCTCGGCGCCGTGCGCGGTCAGCGCGGCCAGCCGCCGGCCGTCGACGACGATGTCGGCCAGGACGGCGCCGTTCTGCGTACGGGGACGGGCGGCCAGGTCCTCACCACCGGCGACGAGGCGCCGCAGCATCGCCTCGTCCGGGAGGCGGAAGCGGATGAGCGCCGACTCCCCCGCGCTCAACTGGTCTCCCGCCGGAGCCGCCTCGGCGGCCCGCGGGATCGGCGTGACAATCAGGACAAGGGCGGCGGCCAGGGCCGCCCAACGGGGACGAAACGACATCGAACCTCCTGCTTCATCGAAGGATGTCGCTCCTCACCTCACCTTCCGCATAGTCAGTTGTCAATTGAACACGGCGACCAGGAAGTCGGCCTCCGGCGTCCACGGGCGCAGATCCCAGGTGCTCAGCAACAGGTCCTCGCGCAGACCGGCCGCCGCCGCGTCGCTCCGGAACTCGGCGAACTCGTACCCGCGCCCGGCGCCGAAGCCGACCACCGCGCGGCCACCCTCGGCCAGATGCGCGCGGAACCGCTCGAGGATCGTCCGGCGCGTCGAGGGCGCCACGAAGGTCATCACGTTCCCGGCGCAGACCAGGACGTCGAACGTCGCCTCGAGCCGCAACTCGGCCAGGTCACCGACCATCCAGGTGGCCTCCGGGTGGTCCTTGCGCGCCGCGGCGATCAGTTCCGGGTCGAGATCCACCCCGACCACCTCGTGCCCCCGCTCGGCCAGGTGGCCGCCCACCCGGCCCGTGCCGCAGCCGGCGTCCAGGATCCGCGCCCCGCGCGGCACCATGGCGTCGATCATCCGAGCCTCACCGTTCAGGTCGACGCCGCGCTCCGCCATGTCCTGGAACCGCTTGATGTACCACTGCGAATGCCCCGGATTCGCGGCCACCTGGCGGAGCCAGAGGTTCTCCTGCTCGCTCATAGCACTACCTCCCTCATGATCAACCCATACTTCGGTATTACCCCACCAGAGACCAAAGTCCCTGGTCCCCCCAGGGCGCCGCCCACTAGCGTCCAAAACGTGGAATCCGCGCCGGTCATCACCCGCCGCCGCAGCGTCCGCCAGTTCGTGCCGCCTCAGCACGGTGCGTGGGCGATGCTGCTGCTCCCCTATGTCATCGGCGTGATCGCCGCCGGCTTCCGCCGGCCCGACCTGCCGCTGCTGGGCGCCTGGCTGGCCGGCTACCTGCTCTCCTATTACGCCTTCCAGGCGATCAAGTCACGTCGCCCCCGGCGCTACGTGCGCCAGCTTCAGCTGTACGGGCTGAGCACGCTGCTCCTGGCCACACCGGTCGTGGTGGCGCGCCCCGCGGTGCTGCTCTACGCCCCCGCGTTCGCGGTGCTGGTCGCCGTCAACGCCTGGTATGCCCACCGCCGCCGCGAACGCGCCTTCCTCAACGACCTGGCCGCGGTCACGCAGAGCTGCCTGATGGTCTTCGTGGTGGCCACCGTCGCCGGCGCACCACCGAGCACCGTCCTGACCCCGTTCACGCTGGTCCTGCTCTACCTGACCGGCACGATCCTCTACGTCAAGACAATGATCCGCGAACGCGACAGCCAGTCCTACCGAACCGCCTCAGCCATCTACCACGCCGCAGCCCTGGCCGCCGTCGTCACCCAGGGCCCACTCCCCACCGCCGTCTTCACCCTGCTGCTCGCGCGCGCCTGGCTGCTCCCCGGCCGCAGCCTGACCCCCAAACAGGTGGGCCTACTCGAAATCGCCGCCAGCACCTTGGTCCTGCTCGCCACAGTCACCTGACCCACCGGCCCTTCACCCCTCACCCTCCTCTCGCCCTGCCGCCGTCGCCCTCGCCCTGCCGCCGTCGCCGTCGCCCTGCCGCCGTCGCCGTCGCCCTGCCGCCGTCGCCGTCGCCCTGCCGCCGTCGCCGTCGCCCTGCCGCCGTCGCCCTCGCCCTGCCGCCGTCGCCGTCGCCCTGCCGCCGTCGCCCTCGCCCTGCCGCCGTCGCCCTCGCCGTCGCCCTCGCCCTCGCCCTCGCCCTCGCCCTCGCCCTCGCCCTCGCCCTCGCCCTCGCCCTCGCCCTCGCCCTCGCCCTCGCCCTCGCC